>NZ_JBIVUG010000001.1:0-1670172 GCF_044757065.1 Actinosynnema sp. NPDC091369
TGTCAGTTGTCCAGTAACAATCTCAAAGGAAACCTCTTGACGAGGTTCATAAATTTACTGGCTATTCGGCACGCTGTTGAGTTCTCAAAGAACACGCGCTCACCATCTTGTCCCGCGTCTTACCGCGGTTCATTCCGGGGCTTTGTGTTTCGTTCTGGCTGAAGCTTAGCTCGTTCGTTTTCGCGGTGTCAAATCGGCCGGTTTCGGCTTCTCGGCTCCGCGACAAACTCGCTTCGCATTCAATTTGTATCAGTTTCCAGAGCGGAGGCAGCACGCTGTGCTGCTTATTCGTTTCTGGGAGCTTGACGCCGCAGTAGTCTACTCGGCCCGATTCGCGGTGTCAACCGCTCGTTCCGAGGTTCTTGCTGGCGACTCGGTAAAAGTTACTCATGACCTTCGCCGGTGTCAAATCGCCTGGTCAGCGGCCTGCCGACGTGGTACGGCGACCTGCGGGCCGGGGCCCTTGGGCGCGACGGGACGCGGGCACAGCCACAGGGAGATGGTCCGCATGCCCTCCATCGCGGTCACGATCTGCTCCGGCGTGGCGGGCTCGCGGGTCGCCACCGGCACCAGGTCGTAGCCCCAGATGCGGAACTCCTTCAGGACCGTGACCGGATCGTCGCCGAAACCCTCCGTCGCCGAGGCGGAGAACTCCAGGAACACGTGCGGGCGATCCCGGCGGAGCAGGCGCACGAGTCCGGCCAACGCGCGGTGACCGCGGCCGGGGGCGTCCACCCGGACGACGGACAGCTTCCGGCCCTGCAACGACGGCACGGCCTCCAGCTCCTTGTCGAGCCTGGCGGCACGCACGCGGGGCACGTCCTCCCCCGCGCCCTCCGGCAGCGGTGCGACCGACACCCCGCCGGTCAACGACGGTTGGGTGGCCAGCTCGCCGGTGCTCTCCCACGCGGCGGCGTCGACCAGGACGAGCTGCTGCGCCACCCGTTCGGGCAGGTTCACGTCGACGTTGTGCCGCAGCAGCGCCCGCGCGGACGGGCACGGCTCGACCGCGACCACCGCGCCGCCCGTGCCGAACCGGCTGAGCATCCGCACGGTCTGGTACCCGACGTAGGCGCCGACGTCGAGGAAGATGCCGTCCGGCTCGACCACCGAGTCGATCAGCTCCGACAGGTCGGTCTCCCACACCCCGTTGCTCGACAGCATCGGGAGCATGAGCGCGTCGTCCGACGGCAGGCGCAGCAGGCCCACGTCGGTCAGCACGAGGGAACTGCGCGGCACGACCTCGCTGTGCCGCTCGTGCTCGCGCACCACGACGCGGCGCAGGGCGTCGGCGGTCTGCTGGGACTGGTTGGCGGCGCGCAGCCCGGCGTCGAGCCTGGCGTCGCGCTCGCGGAACGCGTCCACGACCTTGGCCTCGAGCGAGTCGATCCGGTCGAGGGTGCGTTCGAGGGCGACGGCGAGCTTGTCGATGCGCTGGGCCAGGGCGTCACCCTGCTTGGCGCGCTTGGCGGCTTCGCCGACGACGGCGTCCTCGATCTCGCGCAGCCGTCGTCCCTGGCCGGCCATGTCGGCGCGGACCCGGACGACGCCGTCGTCGATGCCGACGAGCTGGTCGGCGAGGTGGCCTTGGTGCTCGGCGTGCTGCTCCAGCTCGGCGCGCAGCACCTCCAGCTCGCCGAGGCCGACGCCGGTGGAGATGTCGTCCTGGCGGCGGACCAGCTCGGAGACCGTGCGCTCGACCCCGTCGACCAGGGACGTGAGCACGTCGC
This sequence comes from Actinosynnema sp. NPDC091369, assembly GCF_044757065.1. NCBI lineage: Bacteria > Bacillati > Actinomycetota > Actinomycetes > Pseudonocardiales > Pseudonocardiaceae > Actinosynnema > Actinosynnema sp. NPDC091369. The sequence continues at coordinate 1,731 of NZ_JBIVUG010000001.1, forward strand.
GCATGTGGTTGTCGTAGTGGTCGAGGACGCGCAGGACGACCTTGCGCAGTTGCGGTGCCATGGGCGTGCGGCTGGCCGTGCCGACGTCGGGTTGGCGCAGCAGGGCGTGCTTGGCCGAGTGCAGCGCCTTGAGCGGGTCGACGGTCGGCGCGGGCTTGGCGCGGCGGGCGCGCCAGCCGCGGTAGGCGTGCTCGACGCGTTCGCGGAGGACTTCGCCGATCTTGGCGACGTCGCGGGTGGCGCGGAGGTGGTCGCGACCCTTGATGCCGATCGCGACGGCCGTGGGCAGGTCGTCGGCGAGGGCGCGCATGAGCTTGGCGGCGGCTTGGACGTCGGGTTCGACGCCCTGGCGGCACGGCACGAAGATCGCTGCGGCCTTGTCGAACAGCTCGGCGACCGCGCCGTGGTCGGAGGTCAGGATCGGTGTGGCGCGGGCGGCGTGCCCGGCGAGGGTGTGCGCGATCCGGTCGCACGCGCCGCCGCGGTGCAGGTGGACGAGGCAGTCGACGGGGCCGAGGGTGTCGACCAGCTCGATGCGCGGGTCGGCGGCGGTGGCCAGGCGCAGGCGCTCGGCGGCCTCGGGGTGCGCGTCGGCGTGGGTGACCTCGATGCGCAGCGTCACGTCGTTGCGGTCGGGGAAGGCGGAGAGGAACGCGGAGACCGCGCCCAGCACGTTGCCCGCGCGGTCGACGGCGTGGTCGGCGAGGGCACCGAAGATCACGCTTTCGTGTGACTCGCGGGGCTGGTCTTCGGCTCGGGGGACGGGCAGCGGGAGGACGCGGACGGTCGGGCCGCCCTGGCGTTCGAGGGTGGCGCGGGTCGTCTCGGAGGGGACCCACAGCTCGGCGGCGTCGGTCGGCTGCTCGTCGTCGAGGAGGTAGTCGACCACGAAGCGGCTGTCGGGGACCCGTTCGGTGGTGCCTCCGACGCGGATGACGACCGGGTAGCCGGCGGTGGTGGAGGTGGGGAGGCCGGACGCGCGTGCGGCGGCGTGGACGAGGTCGGCGATCGGGCCGGTGCCGAGGACGGAGACGCCGAGCTGGTCGTGCAGGACGGTGGCTTCGGCGCGGGGGCGGGGCACGGCCTCGACCGGCAACCGGCCCGCCGCGACGCCGACGCTCGCGCACCAGTCGCGGAACGCCGGGGCGTCCGCGCCGAACGGGTCGGGGAACTGGGTGCGGAGGGCGGGGTCGGAGCGCCAGAGGGCGGCGGCCCAGCGCGTGCTGCCGGGGAGGTCGGGTGCCGGTTCGCTGGCCCAGGCCACGAACCCCGCTCCGCCGTCGGGGCCGAAGGCGGGGGGTGGGGTGGTGCGGGCCGGGGACGCGGCGGGGCGGGCGGGCGCGGGGGGCGCGGGCTGCGCGCCTACCGGCTGGGCCTGCGCTGACGCGGGAGAGGGTACGGCCGGGGCTGGGGTGGGCGCGGCGGAATCGGACTCGGTCGCGGCGGGCGAGGGCCCGGTGGCCGTGGGCCCGGCGGTGACGGCGGGCGCGGCGGTACCGGGCGCAGTCGCGGCGGTGGCGGGCACCGCGGAGACGGCGGCCGGCTCGGCGGTCGCGGCAGCACCGGAGGTCGGCTCGGCCTGGTGGGGCGCGGCGGAATCGGACTCGGTGGTATCGAGGCCGGTCTCGGCGGTGGCGGGCACCGCGGGAGCGGAGGCCGGCTCGGCAGTGGCGGAATCGGGCCCGGTGGCGGCGGGCTCGGTGGTACCGAGGCCAGTCGCGGCGGAGGTCGGCTCGGCAGTGGCGGCGGCACCGGAGGCCGGCTCAGTCTGGCCGGACGCGGCGGGGATTGGCGCGGGTGAAGGGCCGGGCTCGACGCTGGGCTGCTCGACCGGGGACGGCTCGGCGGAGGACGGCTCGGCGCTGGACTGCTCGGGGAGGGCGGCGGGCTCGGCGGTCTCGGTGCTGGGGACACGAGAGCCGTTGATCCGGGGGGTGGTGGCGCGGGTGGAGTCGGCGCTGGGGGTGTCGGTGGTGCTCGGCTTGGCCTGTCCCGGCGCGGGTGTCGGTTGGGACGGGTCCGCGGCCGGTTCCGGGGCGGCGTCGGGTTCGGTGGCCGGTGTGGGGGTCCAGCCTTCGGGGCTGAAGGCGGAGCCCGGGTGGGAGCGGGCGGCGTCGCGGTAGGCCGTGCGGAGCGCGTCCGGGATCTGGGTGCCGTCGGGGAGTTGACCGAAGCCGTAGCGGACCCGTTGGGGTGAGTGGCCCTTGCGGACCAGTTCCGCCCGGTAGGTCGTGCACAGTTCGGCCAGCAGCGGGTGTTCGGAGAGCAGGACGCGGGGACGGTCGGTGAAGTCGGCGGACAGCAGCCACGGGCGGTGGGGGTCGAAGCCCGCGAAGTGGACCGTGCGGATCGGTTCGCCGAGCGTGGTCAGCGTGCCGTCGGGGCGGCGGTGCAGGTCGCGCTGGGCGGCGTTCCACACCGACAGGCCGACCGTGGCGTCACGCAGCACGTGCAGGTTGACCAGGGCCGGCGCCATGTCGAGGACGGCCTTGGTGGCGTCCGGGGTGCGGCGCAGCTGGTCGGCCAGCGAGCGCAGGAACGGCTCGGCGCCCGGTGCGACCAGCAGGAAACCCGGGTCGAACACGCCTGTTTCGAGCAGCTCGGTGGGCGTGGGGCGCAGGCCGTCGTCCGGCAGCGGGCGCAGCGCCCTGGGCAGCAGCACGAGCGGACCGCGGCGGACGGCGGACTCGACCACGTCGGTCAGCGGGGTCAGCACCTGCACCCACGGGTCCAGGTACAGCACCGGCACGCCCTGGCCCAGCAGCTGCTCCAGCAGCTTGGGCCGCAGCGCGCCGCACAGCTGCGCGGCGGTGCAGCCGGTCGCCAGCTCCGCCAGCTCCTCCCGGCTCATGCCCAGGTCGGCGGGGGTGACCAGGCCCGGGCCGGAGTGCTCCGGCAGGGCGTCGACCACCAGCGCCAGGAACCTGGCCTGCGGGTGGTTGGCCAGGAACGAGCTGGACAGCACCTTCACCGCGGGCAGTTCGGCGGCGGTCGCCACCGTGCAGGCGATGAACGTGGGACGGGATTCCGAACGCGCGGGCACCTCGGTCACGGTCTGCAAACCTAGCTTCTCCGAGTGCCCGGTGTGCACCACCCGCACGGGCGTCTCCCTCACAGGACGGGCAACAGGTTGCGCAGCTCGTACGGCGTCACGCTGCGGCGGTACCCGTCCCACTCGGCCCGCTTGTTGCGCAGGAAGAAGTCGTACACGTGCTCGCCCAGCGCTTCGGGCAGCAGTTCGGAGTTCTCCATCTCGGTCAACGCCTCGCCGAGGTTCTGCGGCAGGTTGTCGTAGCCGGCGGCGCGCCGCTCGCGGTCGGTCAACGACCACACGTCGTCCTCGGCGGGCGGCGGCAGCTCGTAGCCCTTCTCGATGCCCTTGAGCCCGGCTGCCAGGATCACCGCGTACGCCAGGTACGGGTTGCAGGCGGAGTCGAGCGAGCGGATCTCCACCCGGCGCGACGACGACTTGCCCGGCGAGTACATCGGCACGCGCACCAGCGCGGACCGGTTCGCGTGGCCCCAGCACACCGCCGTCGGCGCTTCGCCGCCCACGATCAGGCGCTTGTAGGAGTTCACCCACTGGTTGGTCACACCGGAGATCTCACGGGCGTGCTTCAACAGGCCGGCGACGAACATCTTGCCGGTGTCGGACAGCTGGTACGGGTCCTCGGCGTCGTAGAACGCGTTGCGGTCGCCCTCGAACAGGCTGACGTGCGTGTGCATGCCGCTGCCGGGCTGGTCGGTGAACGGCTTCGGCATGAACGAGGCGCGCACGCCCTGCGTGATCGCGACCTCCTTGATCACGTACCGGAACGTCATCACGTTGTCGGCCATGGTCAGCGCGTCGGCGTAGCGCAGGTCGATCTCCTGCTGGCCGGGCGCGCCCTCGTGGTGGCTGAACTCGACCGAGATGCCCATCGCCTCCAGCGCCTCGATGGCGTGGCGGCGGAAGTGGGTCGCGGTCTCGTGGCTGGTCTGGTCGAAGAAACCGCCGTTGTCGGCCGGGACGGGCTCGCTCCCGTCGTCCGGCAGGCCCTTGAGCAGGAAGAACTCCATCTCGGGGTGCACGTAGCAGGTGAAGCCCGCTTCGCTGGCCTTGGCCAGGGCGCGGCGCAGCACGTGCCTCGGGTCGGCCCACGACGGCGAACCGTCCGGCATGGCGATGTCGCAGAACATCCGCGCCGAGTAGTGGCTCTTGTCCGGCGTCTGCCACGGCAGCACCTGGAACGTCGACGGGTCCGGCTTGGCCACCATGTCCGACTCGTACACGCGGGCGAAGCCCTCGATGGCCGAGCCGTCGAAGCCGATGCCCTCGCTGAAGGCGCCTTCGAGCTCCGCGGGTGCGATCGCCACCGACTTGAGGAATCCCAGGACGTCGGTGAACCAGAGCCGGACGAACCGGATGTCGCGTTCCTCGAGGGTGCGGAGCACGAACTCCTGCTGGCGGTTCATGACACGAAGCCTAGGTAAGGGCGGCCGGCGGCGCGTTGCCGACTCGGCGGAACGTGCTGGGCCGTTCGCCTCGCCGAGGACAACGCCCAGGTCACGGGCTTGCCGTGGCGTTCGGCCGTGCTGTCGGGTGACTGGATCTACGATGCACCCCATGCTCTCTCGTCGCGCCCTGATCGGGTCGCTCGTGCTCGCACTCGTGGCGGGCTGCACGTCGTCCGGCGGTGGCGGCGGTTCGCTGCCCGACGGGCCGGGCCTGCTGGCCAAGGCGTCCGCCGGGATGAAGTCGGTGACCAGCACGCACTTCACCATCAAGGTGGACGGCGAGCTGCCGGGCGTGACGGTGAAGGACGCCGAGGGCGACCTGAACGCCGAGGGCCAGTCGCAGGGCCGGGCGAAGGTCGAGCAGTTCGGCCAGCTCATCGAGGTCGAGTACGTGCTGGTCGAGCAGGACCTGTACTTCAAGGGCCCGACCGGCGGGTTCACCAAGCTGCCCGCGGCGCTGGCGGGCCAGGTGTACGACCCGACCGCGATCCTGGACCCGGACAAGGGCGTGGCCAGGGTGCTGGCCGACGCGCGGGACGCCAAGACCGTGTCGGACGACGGCGGTGTCGCGGTGGTCGAGGCGACCGTGCCGCGGGACGTGGTCGCCGGGCTGGTGCCGGGCATCGACGCCGACGTGGCCTCGCAGTTCTCGCTGAAGGACGAGCGGCTGCAGAAGGCGCTGTTCACCCTGCCGAGCGGGGCGAAGGTGACGATCGAGCTGTCCGACTTCAACAAGCCCGTCACCGTTTCGCCGCCCGCGTGAGCGCTGCCGTGGACGGTTCGGCGATGAGCGGGGTCAAGGCGCGGCGGCTGGCGATCGGGGCGGGCGCGGCGGCGGTGCTGCTGGGCGCGCTGGACGCGTACGTGGTCGTCGGCGTGCTCGTGGACATGGTGCGCGACCTGGGCATCCCGGTGAACCACCTGGAACGCGCCACGCCCGTGGTGACCGGGTACCTGCTCGGCTACGTGGCCGGGATGCCGCTGCTGGGGCAGCTGTCGGACCGGTTCGGGCGGCGGCTGGTGCTGCACCTGTGCCTGGTCGGGTTCGCGGTGGGCTCGGCGGTGACCGCGCTGGCGGGCGACCTGCCGCTGCTGGTGGCCGGGCGGGTGGTGCAGGGCCTGGCCGGTGGCGCGCTGCTGCCGGTGACGATGGCGCTGGTCGCGGACCTGTGGGCGGCGGAACGGCGCGCGTCGGCGTTGGGCGTGGTGGGCGCGGCGCAGGAGTTGGGCAGCGTGCTGGGCACGCTGTACGGCGTCGGGCTGGCGTCGTTGTTCAACGCCTGGTCGTTCTTCGAGTCGGTGGAGCCGCAGAGCTGGCGGTGGGTGTTCTGGGTGAACCTGCCGCTGGCGGCGGTGGCGATGGTGGTCGTGCAGCTGACCGTGCCGCGGTCGGCCCGGTCGTCGGTGCGGATCGACTTCGTCGGCGGCGGGCTGCTGGCGCTGGCGCTGTCGTTGCTGGTGGTGGCTCTCTACAACCCCGATCCGTCGCGGTCGGTGCTGCCGTCGTGGGGGTGGCCGGCGCTGGGCGCGTCGGTGGTGGTGTTCGCCGGGTTCGTGCTGTGGGAGCGGCGGTCGCCGGTGCGGCTGCTCGACCCGGCCGGGGTGGCGATGGGGCCGTTCCTGGCGTCGCTGGGCGTGTCGTTGGCGACCGGTGCGGCGCTGATGGTGACGTTGGTGGACGTGGAGCTGTTCGCGCAGACCGTGCTGGGGCGCGACTCGGGCGCCGCGGCGGCGATGCTGGCGCGGTTCCTGATCGCGTTGCCGGTGGGCGCGCTCGTCGGCGGCTGGGTGGCGGCGCGCACCCGGTCGGGTGACCGGTGGGTGTCGTTCGCGGGGCTGGTGATCGCGGGCGCGGCCTACGCGCTGATCGCGCAGTGGCCCGCTTCGGTGACGTCGTTCGTGGTGGGGCGGGACCTGGCGGTGGCCGGGTTCGGGTTGGGCCTGGTGATCGCGCCGGTGTCGGCGGCGGTGCTGCGGGTCGTGCCGGCCGACCAGCACGGTGTCGCGTCGGCCGCGGTGGTGGTGGCGCGGATGACCGGGATGCTGGTCGGGGTGGCCGGGTTGTCGGCCTGGGGGCTGCACCGGTTCCGGGAGCTGACGGCGGACCTGGACACGCCGCTGCCGTTCGGCGTGTCGCCGGAGGAGTTCGCCGAGAAGGCGGCGGCCTACCGGGAGGCGCTGACGGCGGCGTTGCTGACCGAGTACCACGAGATCTTCTGGATCACGGCGGTGATCTGCGGCATCGGCGCGGTGGTGTCGCTGCTGCTGCCGCGCGCCGGTTCCGGGCCGGCGGCCTGACCCCGGCGAGAACCACTCGGACGAGTGAACCGGCCCTGCGCGGGCGGGTGGGCCGACGGACCATGGCCGCATGACACATCCCGATGCGAACACCGCTGGTCAGGCCGGGCGCGGCGACGCGGAGGCCGGCCGCGGGCGAACGTTGTGGATCACGTTCGGGGTGATCACCCTGGCGATCGGCGTGGCCGTGCTGCTGTGGCCGGGGCTCACGCTGGTGACGGCGGCCGTGCTGTTCGGCCTGGAGATGCTGATCACCGGCGTCTTCTGGCTGGTCGGCTCGTTCACCGGGGGCGAGCCGGGGCGGCAGCGCTGGCTGATGGCGGTGGCCGGGCTGCTGGCGCTCGTCGCGGGCATCCTGTGCCTGCGCGCGCCGTTCCAGACGATCGCGGTGCTGGCGCTGCTGCTCGGCGTGACCTGGGTTGTCGGCGGGGTGGCCGAGGTGTTCCACGGGTTCGGCAGGAGCGGGTGGGCCGTGTTCTCCGGCGCGATCACCGCGCTCGGCGGGGTCGTGGTGCTGGTCTGGCCGGTGGCGAGCCTGATCGCGCTGGTCTGGCTGCTCGCCGTGGTGCTGATCGTGTTCGGGGCGATGGCCGTCGCGGGCGGGGTCGGCGCGAACCGCAAGCCGCGCACCCGGACGGCGGCCGCGCCCACCGGGACGACGGCCACCGCCTGACGAGCGTGCTCAGCCCTCGCGCCAGCCGCTGGTGATGGGCAGCCTGCGGTCGCGGCCGAAAGCCTTGAACGTGATCTTGGTGCCGGGCGGGTACTGGCGGCGCTTGTACTCGGCCTTGTCGACCATGCGCAGCACCTTGTCGACCAGCTCGTGCGTGAAGCCCATCGCGATCAGGTCGCGGTAGCCCTTGTCGCCCTCCACGTAGTCGTCCAGCACCGAGTCCAGCAGCTCGTAGTCGGGCAGCGAGTCGGTGTCGACCTGGCCGGGGCGCAGCTCGGCCGACGGCGGCTTGGTGATCGAGTTCTCCGGGATCGGCGGCAGCTCGCCCAGCTTCTCGGCCTCGGCGTTGCGCCACCGCGCCAGGTCCCACACCAGCGTCTTGAGCACGTCCTTGATCGGCGCGAACCCGCCGACCGCGTCGCCGTAGATGGTCGAGTAGCCCACGGCCAGCTCGGTCTTGTTGCCGGTGGCCAACACCAGGTGGCCGTGCTGGTTCGACAGCCCCATCAGCGTGACGCCGCGGCAGCGCGCCTGGACGTTCTCCTCGGCGAGCCCGGTCAGCCCGAGCTGGTCGACGAACACGCGGACCATGTCCGCGATCGGCTGCTCCGAGTAGTGGCAGCCGGTGCGCTGGGCCAGGTCGTAGGCGTCGGACTTGGAGTGGTCCGACGAGTACACCGACGGCATCGACACGCCGTAGACGTGGTCCGGGCCCAGGGCGTCCACCGACAGCGCGGCCACCACCGCCGAGTCGATGCCGCCCGACAACCCGAGCACGACCGACCGGAAGCCGTTCTTGTGCACGTAGTCGCGCAGGCCGGTGACGAGCGCGTGCCACACCTCCGCCTCGTCGGACAGCGGCTCGGCGGACTGCGGCACGGGCAGCGGCTCGTAGGCCGGCAGCGGGTCGTGGGTCAGGGTGCGGCGGTTGACGGTGAACCCGCCGTACGCGCCCTCGGTGCGCGGCGCGCCGCCGGGCAGGTCGAGGTCCAGCACGACCAGGTGCTCCACGAACTGCGGCGCGCGCGTGATCAGCGACCCGTCCGCGCCGACCACCATCGTGTCGCCGTCGAACACCAGCTCGTCCTGGCCGCCGATCAGGTTCACGTACGCCAGCGGCGCGCCCGCCTCGACCGCGCGCCGCGCGACCAGCGGCAGCCGGGCGTCGTCCTTCTTGCGCTCGTACGGCGACGCGTTCGGCGAGACCACCAGGTCCACGCCCGCCTCGCCGAGCGCGGCGATCGGCCCGCCGTCCTGCCACAGGTCCTCGCAGATCACCATGCCGACCTCGACGCCGTGCACGCGCACGACGTCCAGCGCGTCGCCGGGGGTGAAGTAGCGGCGCTCGTCGAACACGCCGTAGTTCGGCAGGTGGTGCTTGTGCTGGCGGGCGACGACCCGGCCCCGGAAGAGCACGGCGGCGGCGTTGCGCATGCCGCGTTCGTCGCGGTCGAGGTAGCCGACGAACACGGCCAGCTCACCGCAGCCCTCGTCGTCCAGGCGGGACGCCAGCGCGGTCAGCGCCTCCTTGGACGCCTCCGCGAACGACACGCGCAGCGCCAGGTCCTCGACCGGGTAGCCGGTCAGCGCCATCTCGGGGAAGACCGCGAGGTGGGCGCCCGCCTCCACGGCCTTGCGGGACCACTCGACGACGAGTTCGGTGTTGCCCGCCAGGTCGCCGACACAGGCGTTGACCTGGGCGAGGGCGAGTCGGAGCTGTGGCATGGGGGCATTCTCGCTCACCCGGAGCGACCTTGGCGGCCGTTGTGTCCCACGAGTCACACCTACGATCGAGGACGTGCGCCGTCCGATGATGCTGTTCCTCGTCCTGCCGATCCTCGCCTCGTGCACGAGCGTGCTGTCCGGGTCGCCCACCGCCGGGACGGCGCTGGAGCGGAGAGGGCCGGCCGGGGCGGTGCCCGCCGGGCTGGAGCGGTTCTACGGCCAGCAGCTCGGCTGGGAGGACTGCGCGCCCTACGCCACGACCGGGACCACGACGACGCTGTTCAAGAACAAGAAGTCGATCGAGTGCGCCCGGCTCGAAGTGCCCCTCGACTACAGCCGGCCCGACGGTCGGACCATCAGGATCGGGCTGCTCAGGCAGGCCGCGAGCGGCGACCGGATCGGGTCGCTCATCATCAACCCGGGTGGTCCGGGCGCGTCCGGCATGGCCGCGGCGGCGGGCATGGGCACGCAGGTCAAGTCGACACCGGTGGGTGAGCGGTTCGACCTGATCGGGTTCGACCCGCGCGGCATCGGGGCGAGCGAACCGCAGGTCAAGTGCCTGACCGACGCCGAGCGGGACGCCGACCGGCTGGACAACGACATCGACACGTCCCCGGCGGGCCTGGCGCAGACCGAGGCGGAGAACAAGGCGTACGCCGACAAGTGCGCCTCGGCGACCGGGGTCGACGTGCTGGCCAACGTGGGCACCCGGGACGTCGTGCGCGACCTGGACGTCATGCGGTCCGCGCTCGGCGACGAGAAGTTGACCTACCTGGGCTACTCGTACGGCACGCACATCGGCGCGGCCTACGCGCAGGCGTTCCCGGGCAACGTGCGGGCGCTCGTGCTCGACGGCGCGGTGGACCCGACGCAGAACCAGGTCGAGTCGCTGATCGCGCAGGGCGCGGGGTTCCAGAAGGCGTTCGACGCGTTCGCCGCGTGGTGCGCCAAGCGCCAGGACTGCGCGCTGGGCACCGACCCGGCGAAGGCGAACCAGGCGTTCCGCGACCTGACGCTGCCGCTGGTGCAGCGGCCGGTGGCGGTCGGCGAGCGGAAGCTGTCGTACAACGACGCGATCACCGGCGCCATCCAGGCCATGTACTCGGAGGAGCTGTGGGCACCGCTCAACACCGGGTTGACCGAGCTGAAGAACAACCGCGGTGACGTGCTGATGCTGCTGGCCGACAACTACTTCGACCGGGACAAGGAGGGCCGGTACTCCACGATCACCGACGCGTTCGTGGCGGTGAAGTGCGTGGACGAGCCGCGCGTGACGGACAAGAACGTGCTGAACGACGTGGCGCGGCGGTACAAGGCGGCCGCGCCGTTCCTGGACGACGGCCAGCCGCCGGGCGCGGCGCTGGACGCGTGCGCGTTCTGGCCCGTGCCGCCGAGCGTGCAGGAGCACAAGCCGGTGTCCGGCCTGCCCCCGGTGCTGGTCATCTCGACCACCGGCGACCCGGCCACGCCGTACGAGGCCGGGGTCAGCCTGGCCAAGGAGCTCGGTGGCGGGCTGCTGACGTTCGAGGGCAACCAGCACACCGTCTACTTCCACGGCAACGAGTGCGTGGACGAGGCCGGGCACACCTACCTGGTCGAGCTGAAGCTGCCGCCGGAGGGCACGCGCTGCTCCTAGCCCCGGGTCGCGGGGCTCAGGGTGCCACCGGCGCGGCGGTGACGATCTCGGCGTCCGGGTCGTGGTCGAGCACGGTCGTGCCGGCCACGACCACCGTCGCCCTCCGCCACGGCTGTTCGCGGAGCAGCAGCGGCACCTCCTCGGCCAGCCAGTCGGCGAGGAGCTGCCTGCGGGCGGGGGAATCGCCGTCGCGGGCCGTCATGCGGCGTTCCTGCTCGTCCAGGTCGCCCTGCACCCACATCGAGGCGTCGATCCACGGGGACAGCTCCTCGCGGAGGATGCCGGTGCCCTCGACCCACACGACGCCGACCCCGGCGGCGACGCGGATCGCGCCGGGCCTGCCGCGCTCGACCCAGGCCGGCGGTCGGAACTCCACCGCCTCGCCCCGGTGCAGGGGCCGCAGGACGTTGTCGACCACGAGGTCCACCCAGTCGAAGAACGCGTGGTGCCAGGCGATGTCGTCGGTGTGCACGACCCCGGAACCGGGGACGGCCTTCCGCAGCCGTTCGACGAGGGTGGACTTGCCGGCACCGCCGCGTCCGTCGATCGCGACGATGACGGGGCGTCCGGTGACGTCGCCCGCCGCCTCGCGCAGTCGTCGGGCGACGTCGGACAGCGCTTCGACGCGCCACCCCGTGGCCTGGACCTCGCCGGGATTGAGTCGCAACGCGGGCCTTCCTCGTTGATCGGGGTCGGGTCAGCGGTTGGCGAGGCCGTCCACGCGCAGGGTCGTGGAGTCGTCCCGGTGCGCGCCGGTGGTGCCGAGGTGCTTGTCGCTGATCGCGGTGCCGTTCTTGAGCACGTGGTAGAGCGCCATGCCGTGACCTCGACCCAGGCCGTAGTCGTCCTTCAGCCACTGGAGGACGACTCCCGCCTTGGTGGTCGCGTCGTACCCCCGCGCGCCCGCTTCGGTCAGCAGCTCGGCCGGCGTCTTGCCGGTCTTGCGCTCGATGGTGTCGAGGTACGCCTGGAAGGACATGGCCGGCTCCCGTTCGTCGGTGTGCGACCAGCCTATGACAACTTGTTCTGTCTTGACAAGTTTTATTGTCGGGTCAGATCCAGAGCAGCTCCGAGCCCTTGAACAGGTGCAGGCAGCTCTCCGGACCTTGCAGGCTCATCCGCAGGCTGCCGTCCTCCGACACGACCTGCGCGCCGTCCTCGAACTCCAGCCCCCACGCCGCCACGTGCAGCTCCGGAACCCGCTCCACCACGGCGAACAGGCGCGGAGCCTCCTCCGCCACCAACTCACGCTCTTCACCAGTCATAAGCGAGACGTTAAACCTGAGCGGTTAGGTTGGATAGTCGCCTGACCGGGTGACGTAAAGGCCGCGCGGGCTCGGGCAGACTGGCGGTGATCAAGCGAGGAGACCCATGACCACCAGCGGTCAGAGCCCGATCGACTACCGCGCACGGCTCGCCGAACGCCTGAAGGAACTCATGCGGCGCAGCGGCAGGGACCGGGCGGACATCATGCGGACCTTGGGCTGCTCGGTGTCGAAGGTGGGCACGATCCTGCGCGGTGACACATCGGTGCCGCCGCTGGAACTGGCCGCCCTGCTCGACCTGTTCGGGGTCGAGGGTGAGGAGCGGGCCGACCTCCTGCACCTGGGCGAGGAAGCTCGGCGGCGCAGGCCGAAGACGCCGTGGGGCGCGGCGATCCCGGATCGGCTGCGGAAGTTCTTCAACACCGAGGAGACCGCGCGGAAGATCGAGTCCTACCGACCGGACCTGCTGCACGGGTTGGTGCAGACCGAGTCCTACGCGCGGGCGGTGATCCGGACCAACTCGGCGCTGCGTCCCGACGAGGTCGACCGGCTGGTCCAGGCCCGGATGGCCCGACAGGCTCGGATGACCGGCCCGAACCCGCCGGAGTTCACCATGGTGATCACGCAAGCCGTGTTGCGCGCGCCGGTCGGGTCGCCGGAAATCCGGTTCGAGCAGTTGAGGCGGCTCAAGGAGCTGTCGGCGTTGCCGCACGTGACGATCCGGGTCATCCCGGACGAAGTCGGCCTGACGAGCGCGCTCTACTTCCCGTTCTCGATCCTAACGCCGAGCGGCGACCGGCTCAAGACCGTGTACGTGGAGACGTTGACCGACGGACTGCTGGTGGACGAGGAGAGTCGGATTTCCCACTACGAAGCCGTTTTCCAGGAACTGGAGGCGGTTTCGGTGACGGACATGCTTGATAGCGTTGAGGCATGACTTGGCGGAAGAGCAGCTACAGCGGCAACAGCGGCGGTGAGTGCGTCGAGGTGCGAGCGAGCTTGGACGCCGTGCGGGACTCGAAGAACGCCGAGGGGCCAGTGCTGGAGGTCAAGCCTGCTGCTCTGAAGGCGTTCCTGAAGGCACTGCGGACCAGCTCGCGAGGAGCTTGAGGCGTTCCTCGGTGGGTGAGCCCACGCGAGCGGTGTAGACGGCCAGCACCACGTCCGGGTCGCCGGACGGTCGCAGGGTCTCGTAGTCGAGGTCCAGGTCGCCGACCACCTGGTGGTGGATGAGCTTGATGCCGTGGGTCTTCTCCAGCACCTTGTGCTGCGCCCACAGCTTGCGGAACGTCTCGTCCTTCACCGACAGCTCCCCCACCAGCGCGGCCAGTCGCGCGTCGTCCGGGTACCGGCCCGCGTCGAGCCTGAGGAACGCCACCATGTCGGCGGCGACGGAGGGCCAGTCGCGGTAGAAGGTGCGGGCCTCGGGCCACAGGAACGTCTGCCTGGCGCAGTTGCGCTCCTCCGGCGGCAGCTCGCCGAAGCCGTACAGGGCGTCGGCGAGCGGGTTGTAGGCCAGGATGTCGGCGCGCCGGCCCATCGCGAAGGCGGGCACGTCGTCCATCATGTCCAGCAACCGGAGCAGACCCGGTCGGACGCGTTGCGGCGCGGGGCGCTTGACCGGCGCGGGGCGGACGAGGTTGCGCAGGTGGGCGCGTTCGGTCTCGTCCAGGCGCAGCACGCGGGCCACGGCGTCGAGCACCGCGTCCGAGACGGCGGGCGTGCGGCCCTGCTCCAGTCGCATGTAGTAGTCCACGCTGACGCCCGCCAGCATCGCCAGCTCCTCGCGGCGCAGGCCCGGGACGCGGCGCCGACCTCCACCGGGCAGGCCGACGTCGTCCGGGCGCACGCGAGCCCGGCGGCTGCGGAGGAATTCGCCGAGGTCGTGGTTCACCCACCCAGTATGGCCGCGCCGCACCCGCTGAGCCTGGGTACTGCCAGACCTAGGGTGCGCCGTCCCACAGGTGGAGCAGCACCTCATGTCCGCGCCCCGACCGGGGTCAGTGTTGTTGCCATGACCTACGACCTGAACAACCGCACTGCCGTTGTCACCGGTGCCGCGAGCGGCATCGGGGCCGAGATCGCGCTCGTCCTCGCCCGGTCCGGGGCGAAGGTCGCGCTGCTGGCCCGCCGCGCGGACCGGCTCACCGAGCTGGCCGAGAAGATCGCCGCCGAGGGCGGGCAGGCGCTCGCCGTCGCCGCCGACGTGACCGGCGACCTCACCGAGGCGGTGGAGACCGTCCACACCGCCTTCGGGCGGGTCGACCTGGTGGTGAACAACGCGGGCGTGATGCTCGCCAACCCGATCACCGACGGCCGGGACGACGAGTGGCACCGGATGATCGACACCAACCTCAAGGGCCTGCTGAACGTGACCAAGGCGTTCACCGCCGACCTGGTCGAGGCGGGCGCGACCGGCACCGCCGACCTGGTGAACATCTCGTCCATCGGCGCGCACCTGACGTTCCCGAACTACGCGGTCTACACCGCGACCAAGGCCGCCGTCACGCACCTGTCGGCGAACCTGCGCACGGAGCTGGGGCCGCAGGGCGTGCGGGTGACGAACGTCGAGCCCGGTCTCGTGCACAGCGAGCTGGCGAGCCACATCGACAACCCGGACGTGTCGGCGCACCTGGCGCAGTGGCGGGAGGAGATGCCGCCCCTGAACCCGGCGGACATCGGTGACGTGGTCGGGTTCGCCACCAGCCGGCCGAAGAACGTGAACCTGCGGCAGCTCGTGGTGCTGCCGACCGTGCAGGTGTGACGGAGGTGAGCCGCCCACCCCGCCCGGGTGGGCGGCTCACGTCGACCGGCGGGTGCGGTAGGCGCGTTGCTGGCACGCCCGCGAGCAGTACGCGCGAGGCCGGCCGGAGGCGGGTTGCACCACCGGAGTGCCACACACCTTGCATGTTTCATCACGCTTTACATCACGCTTCTGGATGAGCAGGTCGATGCTGTCCAGCAGCCGCGACAGGCCGAACTCGAACGGGTCGACCGGCTGGTCGAAGCCGCCCGCCTCCCAGAGCCGGGTCAGCACCGGGTAGCGGTCGAAGCGGGCGAACAGCGCGCCCCGCTCGCCCCACCACTGCTCGTCGCTCACGCCGGTGCCGCGCTCCACCCGTGCCGCCTCGACCAGCGCGGACGCCTCGGCGTCCACGAACCGGCCGAGCAGCGCCACCGCCGCGACCACCTCGGCCGGCGGGAGGCCGGTGCCCGCGACGATGCCCAGCGCGTGCTCGTAGTGGGCCAGCGCGTTGGGTCCCGGCACGTGCCGACCCCGCGCCTCGGCCAGCCACGGGTGACGTTTCCGCAGCTCCCAGGCGTACCGGGCGAACGCCTCCAGCTCCGCGCGCCACCCACCGCCCGTCAACGGCGGCGGGTCGCCGAGCACGGCGTCGCGCATCAGGTCGACCAGGTGCTCCCGGCCGGGCACGTGCCGGTACAGGGACATGGTGGTGAAGCCGAGCCGTTCGGCGACCTTGCGCATCGACAGCCCGGCCAGACTCTCGGCGTCGGCCACCTCGACCGCGGCACCCACGACCGCCTCCAGGCTCAGCCCCGGCCGCCCGTCCCACAGCAGCTCGACCGAGCGGTCGGGATCGCCCGCTTTCCCCATCACGCCTCCATGGTATACCTGTTGTGGTTTACGCCATAAACACCTTGGGGGCTGTTCATGACCGACTTCCACGTCTCCCCGGCCGGGGACGACTCCGCCGCGGGCACCGCCGACCGCCCGTTCCGCACACTGGAGCACGCCCGACGCGCGGCCCGTGCGGCGGCCGGCCACGTCACCGTGCACCTCCGGGCGGGCACGCACGTCCTCACCGAGCCGTTCGAGCTGACCGAGGACGATTCCCACGTCGTCTACCAGGCGTTCGGCTTCGGCACCGACGCCCGGGAGGAAGCCGTGATCAGCGGCGGCCGGGAAATCACCGGGCAGCGGGACCCGGACGGCGGGTGGCGGGCCGAAGTCGGCGACCTCGTCACGCGGCACCTCGTGGTGAACGGGCGGCGGGTCGAACGCGCCGGCGTGGCCGGCCTGCCCGGCACCGTGCGCCGCACCGAGACCGGTTACGCCACGGACACCGCGCTGGACTGGCGGAGCCCGGCGGGCGTCGAGTTCGTGCACCGGGGCGTCTACCCGTGGAGCGAAGCGCGCACGGCCGTCGCGTCCGCCGGCCCGGACGGCGTGATCACGATGGCGCAGCCCGCGTTCGACTGGGCCCGTGAGGTCTACGACTCCGAGTGGGACGGCCACCGCTCGACCGGCCTGCCCGCGCCGACCCGGGTCGAGAACGACCCGGCGTTCCTGACCCCCGGCACGTTCGCCCTGGACCGGGAGCGGCACGTCCTGCACTACCTCCCCCGCCCGGACGAGGGCGAACCGCACGTCGTCGCCCCCGTGCTGGAGGTGCTGGTGCGGGCCACCGGCACCCGGGACGTGGCGTTCCGGGGCCTGACGTTCGCCGACACCACGTGGCTGCGCCCCGTCAGCGACCGGGGGTTCCTGCACTACCACGCCAACGGCTACCACGACGGCGGCGCGATCGGGCGGGTCGACGTGGCCGAGGGCGCGTGGCTGACCGTGCCCGAGGAGCCGGCGCAGATCCCCGCCGCCGTGCGGCTGGACGGGACGACCGGCGTGCGGTTCGAGGGCTGCCGGTTCACCCGGCTGGGCGCCACCGCGCTCGGCGCGACCGGTGGCGCGGACCTCGTCGTGCGCGGCTGCGACTTCGACACCCTCGCCGCGTCCGCCATCGCCGTCACCGGCACGAGCAAGGCGCTGGTCGAGGACAACCTCGTCGGGCACGTCGGGCTGGACCACTCCGGCTCGGCCGGCATCGCGTTCCTGGACACCGAGGACGGCGTGATCACGCACAACCACGTGCACGACGTGCCGCACAACGGGATCGTCGCCGGACCGTCGCGCGGCGGCACCCGCATCACGCACAACCTGGTCACCGCGACCATGGGCGTGCTGGCCGACGGCGGCGGCGTCTACCTGTCCGGCCCGCAGGGCGACTCACCCGCCAACGGGGCCGTGATCAGCGGGAACGTCATCGAGGACACGCGCACGCCGTACAACTTCGGCCTCTACACCGACTACGGGGCCACCTGGGTGGAGGTCGAGGGGAACGTGGTCACCCGCGCCGACAACACCGCCGTCCTGCTCGTCCACCCGCCGCTGCGGCACGTCGCCTACCGCGGCAACTTCTTCGACGCCGACCCGGTCGGCAGCGACGCCGTGCCGGACGGCGTCACGTACGAGGGCAACACCACCATCTCCGACCCGGCCGGGTTCGACGCCGCCACCGCCGCCGTCCGGGCGCGGGCCGGCCTGCTCACGACACGGGCCTGACGAACGGGAACAGCACGGTCTGCCGGATCGACGTGCCGGTGAGCATCATCAGCACCCGGTCCACGCCCACGCCGAGCCCGCCGGTGGGCGGCATGCCGTGCTCCAAGGCGTCGAGGAAGTCCTCGTCCAGCTCCATCGCCTCGACGTCGCCGCTGGCCGCCTGCAACGACTGCGCCTCCAGCCGGCGGCGCTGCTCCAGCGGGTCGGTCAGCTCCGAGTAGGCCGTGCCGATCTCCGCCCCGAACGCCACCAGGTCCCAGCGCTCGGCCAGGCGGGGATCGGCGCGGTGCTGCCGGGTCAGCGGTGACACCGAGGTCGGGAAGTCGGTGTAGAAGGTGGGTTCGACGGTGTTCGGCTCCACCAGCTCGTCGTAAGCCTCCTGCACCAGCGCGCCGTGGTCGGCGTCGTCGTTCAGCTCGATGCCGTGCCCCGCCAGCAACGACCGCAGCTCCGCCGGCGGCGTGTCGGGGGTCACGGTCGCGCCCAGCGCGGCGGACACGGCCGTGTGCACCGGGACGACCGGCCACTCCCCCGAGATGTCGACCTCCAGGCCGTCGCGGACGGCGACCGGGCGGCCGTGCGCGGCCACGGCGGCGTGCTGCACGAGTTCCCGCACGAGGTGCAGCATCGTCGTGTAGTCGGCGTAGGACTGGTAGACCTCCAGCATGGTGAACTCGGGGTTGTGGGAAGCGTCCGCGCCCTCGTTGCGGAAGTTGCGGTTCAGCTCGAACACCCGGTCGACGCCCGCCACGCACAGCCGCTTCAGGTACAGCTCGGGCGCGATGCGCAGGTACATGCGCATGTCGTAGGCGTTGATGTGGGTGACGAACGGCCGGGCGTTCGCGCCGCCGTGCACGGCCTGGAGCATCGGCGTCTCGACTTCGAGGAAGCCGCGGTCGTGCAGGAAGTCGCGGATGCCGCGCACCACGTCGCTGCGCAGCCGCAGCATCCGCGCCGAGTCGTCGTTCACCACCAGGTCCAGGTACCGCCGGCGGACCCGGGCCTCCGGGTCGGACATGCCCTTGCGCCGGTCCGGCAGCGGGTGCAGGCACTTCGCGGTCACCGTCCACGAGTCGGCGAGCACCGACAGCTCGCCCCGCCTGGACCGGACCACCTCGCCGCGCACGCCCACGTGGTCGCCGAGGTCCACGCCCGCCTTCCACGCGGTCAGGTCCACCCGCGCGGCGTCCAGCATGAGCTGGAGCTCGCCGGTGAAGTCGCGGACCCGGGCGAAGCACAGGCCGCCGAGCTCGCGCAGCGCCACGACCCGGCCGGTGACCGACACGGTCTCCCCGAACCGCTCCCGGGCCTGCGCCAGCGTGTGGTCGCGCGGGTAGTTCACCGGGTACGGGTCGATGCCGTCGGCGCGCAGCCGGTCCAGCTTGGCGATGCGCACCCGCACCTGCTCCGGGCGGCGGAGCCGTCGGGGTTCGACCTTGATCGCGTCGATCTCGGCCACGGCGGCGGCGAAGCTCGTGCCGGCCGTCTCGTAGCGCAGCGCACGCGACGAACCGCGCTTGAACAGCGACCGCAGGCTCGGCACGAACCCCTCGGCGACACCGGCCGCGACGCTCACCCGGGGCAGGTGGCGGGTCCGGGTGAAGCACAGGTAGCGGGGCAGCCACTCCGGGCCGTACTTGGCGTTGGACCGGTACAGCGACTCCAGCTGGAGGAACCGGGACACGAACCCGAGCACCGCCCGCCACGTGCGCAGCACCGGGCCCGCGCCGATCCGCGCGCCCTCCTCGAACACCGCCCGGAACATGGCGAAGTTCAACGACACCCGCTGCACGCCCAGCCGCGCGGCGGCGGCCACCAACTCGGCCACCATGAACTCGTTCAGGCCGTTCTCCGCGGCGCGGTCGCGGCGCATCAGGTCCAGCGACAGCCCGCGCCTGCCCCACGGCACGAACGACAGCAGGCCGCGCAGCTCGCCGTGCTCGTCGTAGACCTCGACCATCACGCACCGGCCGTCGGTCGGGTCGCCCAGCCTGCCCAGCGCCATCGAGAAGCCGCGCTCGGTCGCCGCGCCCCGCCACCGCTGCGCCAGGTCGAGGATCGAGGCCAGCTCGTCGGCCGGGATCTCGGCGTGCCGCCGCACGCGGGCGGTGTACCCGGCGCGCTCCACCCGGCTCACCGCCTGCCGCACGGCCTTGCGCTCCGGGCCGGTCAGGGTGAACTCGCGCACGTCCAGCACGGCCTCGTCGCCGATCTCCAGCGCCTTCAGCCCCGCCGCCGCGTACACGTGCGCGCCGCGCTCGCTCGCGCCCAGCACGCCCGGCAGCCAGCCGTACCGCCGAGCCTCGGCCAGCCACGCCTGCACCGCCTGCGGCCACGCCTCCTCGTCACCGATGGGGTCGCCGCTGGCCAGCGCCGTGCCGGCGAGCACCCGGTAGGTGAGCGCGGCCCGGCCGTTCGGGGCGAACACCACGCTCTTGTCGCGGCGGGTGGCGAAGTAGCCCAGCGAGTCCGGCTCGCCGTGCGCGGCCAGCAGCCGCCGCACGGCCAGCTCGTCGGCGTCGTCCAGCACCCGGCTGGAGCGCTCGCCGCGGAAGAACACGTACAGCGCGCCGATCACGACCAGCATGCCGCCGAACCCGAGCAGCACGCTCAGCCACTCCGGGCCCTGGCCACCCCGCCGCTGGGGCAGCACCTCGCCGGTGACCTGGTTCGCCGCCCACACCAGCTTCGGCCACGTGCCGTGCAGGTGGCCCGGGAACACCTCGGCCAGACCCCAGCCCACCAGGCACAACGCCACGATCCCGGTGCCGAAGACCACCAGCGCCTGCCGCCACGCGCCCGGCGCCAGCTTCGCCGGGAACGCGTCCCGGATCACCAGCAGCAGAGCGATGAGGGCGGCCGAGACGATGACGAACCCGCTCACCTCGACCGCCACCCCGACCGGGTCGGCGAGCTCGTCGCTGCCCAGGAACGGCGCCGGGTCGACCCAGTACAGGACCAGGTAGAGCAGCACCGACGCCAGGTTGAGCACCTCGAACAGCAGCAACGTCCACAGGGCCGACCGCTTGCGCCTGCGCAGCGCCGCGCCGAGCACGACCAGCACCAGGGCGATGAACAGGTTCGCCTCGACGGGTAGGCCGAGGAGGTAGGAGACCGCGAAAATGCCCTCGGCGAGGTCGGACCCCTCGTCGATCAGGAACAACAGCAGCGACGCCACGGCCGCCGCCTGGACCACCGTGGCGACCACCCCCGCCGTCCGCCACTTCCACCTGGCCACCGCCACGACACGCTCCAAGGGGACTCGGGTTGCCCACCATGATCGCCTCACTCGCCGGTCGGGTGCACGTGCGCGCGTCCGGGCGTGTCGACGGACCCGCGGTGGTGCTCAGCTCGGCGCTGGGCGGCGCGTGGTTCGACTGGGACGCGGTGGTGGCGTTGCTGCCCGACGCGCACGTGCTGGTGTTCGACCGGCCGGGCACCGGGTGGTCCGAGCCCGCGACGGCGCCCGCGACGCTGGCCCGCGAGGTCGCCGTGCTGGACGCGGTGCTGGCCGGGCGGCCGGCGGCGGTGCTGGTGGGGCACTCGATGGCGTCGCTGCACGTCGAGGCGTGGGCCCGGCTGCGGCCGGAGCGGGTGCGCGGGCTGGTGCTGGTCGACCCGGACCCGGAGGTGCCCGGCGCGGGCCGGCCGTCCGACCTGGCCGCGGCCGCGGCGCGGTGGGTGCTGCGGACCGGGCTGGACCCCGTCGTGGCCGCTCAGGGGCTGCGGCTGCGCCGGTGGGCCGTGCGCGGGTCGACGCTCGGGCGGCGCGACCCGGCGTCACCGGCGGCGCTGCGGTCGGTGTACGGGCGGCCGTCGGTGACGCGGGCCGTGCTGGACGAGCTGGCGTCGTACCCGGCGCAGGTGGGCGCGGTGGAGCGGCTGCGGGCGTTCCGGCCGCTGCCCGACGTGCCGCTGACCGTGCTCACGCCCGGCCGGCGGGAGAGCGCCGCGCACCGGGCGCTGGCCGCGATGAGCCCGACCGGGCGCACCGTGCTGGTGCCGGGCAGCCGCCACATGGTGCCGGTGGACCGCCCCGACGCCGTGGCGCTGGCCGTGCTCACGGCGCTACGCGGCTCCTGAGCAGGCAGAACTCGTTGCCCTCCGGATCTTGCAGGACGTACCAGCTCACGTCGTCGCCCTGGCCGACGTCGGCGTGCCGCGCGCCGAGGGCGAGCAGGCGGGCCAGCTCGGCCTCCTGGTCGCGGTCGGTCGCGTTGACGTCGACGTGCAGCCGCAGCTCCTGCGCCTTCGGCTCGGCGGCGGCGTTCAGCACGATCGTGGGGAACTCGCCCTCGCGGCCGATCTCGACGCCGCCGTCGTCGTCGCGGCTCAGCACCCGGAAGCCGAGCACCTCGCACCAGAACCGCGCGAGCTCTTCCGGATCGGTGCAGTCCAGGACCAGTTCCGTGATGCGGCAAGCCATGCCGTGTGAAGCTACTCGCACTCCGCGCCACTACCCCCGGGTCGGTGTCACGCTGGGCGGGTAACCGTGCAACAAGGCCCGGGGACCCGCGACGGAGCAGGCCCCGAGGGAAGGACGGTCGACGATGACCTCGTCAGAGGTAACCGCGCCCTACGGGAACGGGGCGGGCAGCGCCCCCACCGGCAAGAAGGTGCGCATCCACCACCTGCGGGAGATGAAGGAACGCGGCGAGCCGTGGCCCATGCTCACCGCCTACGACATGTACACCGCCGAGCTGTTCGACGAGGCCGGCATCCCGGTGCTGCTGGTCGGCGACTCCGCGTCCAACAACGTCTACGGCTACGACACGTCGCTGCCGGTGACCGTGGACGAGCTGATCCCGCTGGTCCGGGGCGTGACGCGGTCGGTGAAGCGGTCGCTGGTCGTGGCCGACCTGCCGTTCGGCTCCTACCAGGTGTCGGTCGAGCAGGCCGTGGCGACGGCCGTGCGGTTCATGAAGGAAGGCCGCGCGCACGCGGTGAAGCTCGAAGGCGGGAAGCACTTCGCACCGCACATCGAGGCCATCGTGCGGGCGGGCATCCCGGTCATGGCGCACATCGGGTTCACCCCGCAGAGCGAGCACCAGCTCGGCGGCTACCGGGTGCAGGGGCGCAACGACGCCTTCGACTCGGTGGTCGAGGACGCGCACGCCGTCGAGGCCGCGGGCGCGTTCGCCGTGGTGCTGGAGATGGTGACCAGCGAGGTCGCCAAGCAGATCACGCACGACCTGGCGATCCCGACCGTCGGCATCGGCGCCGGTCCGGACACCGACGCGCAGGTGCTGGTCTGGCAGGACATGATGGGCCTGCGCCGCGGGCGCGCGCCGCGGTTCGTGAAGCGGTACGCCGACGTGGCGGGCGTGATGAAGTCGGCGGCGGAGAAGTTCGCGGCCGAGGTGAAGGGCCACCAGTTCCCCGGCCCGGAGCACACCTTCCACTGACCGAATCGATCGTGCGGCGCCGCGCCGGCCCACTCGGGTCGGCGCGGCGTTCTCGTTCCGGTGAAGCACGGGGGGGCGGTTGTCGCCCGATGGGGTCGAAGTCGTCGGTCCGGGCGGTTCACGGGTAGCCCTGCGCGGGGTGGGAGCGGCCCGTGCTCCCCAGGCCACCACGAACGGAGATCCGCCATGGGTTTCACCGATGTGTTCAGCGATGACGACGAGGACCGGGTGTCCCTGACGAACGAGGAGCAGCAGGAGCTGGCCGAGTTCGAGGACGAGACGCCGCAGGTCCCGCGGTAGTCCCCACCCGGCCGGCGGGTGGGGGTCTTGGTGAGGTGCCCCCCACCCGCGCACCGGCCGCTGCCACTGCCGCTGTCGTCGCCCTCGTCGTCGGAGGAACAGCCATGTCGCAAGTCCTGTTCGGCACCGGGGCCGGGCACGCGCAGTCCGGTGAACGGGCGGTGGACCTGGGCCGGGCCTGGTCGCACGGGTGCGCCGCGGTCGCCGAACTCGGGCTGACCGCCCACCTGACGCCCGTGCCCGCCGACGACCCCGGCGCGTGGCGGTGCGTCCTGCGGCGCGACGACCGGCCCGTCCTCGGCGGTGACGGCTCCGGCAAGGGCCCCACCGAGGCGGCGCGGGTCGGCGCGGTGTTCGAGGCGCTGGAGCACCACCTCAGCCGGACCCTGCCCCCGCACCACGTCCACGTGGTCGGCGCGCACGAGGCCGCCGCCGGCCTGGCCGACGACGCCGCGCTCGCGCTGCTCGCCGCCGGACCCGACCGGCCGCTGGCCTGCCTGACCTACCGGGACCTGCTCGACGACGCCGAACGCCCGCTGCCGGTGTTCCTGTCCTCGCCCGACCACGTCGCGAACGACCACGCCGACGCGCGGGCCGCCCTCGGCGACACCTACGACTACGCGGCCGCCCGCCGCTACTCGCTCAACAGCGGCTGGGCCGCGGGTACCACGCCCGTCGAGGCCGCCGTCCACGCGATCAACGAGATCATCGAGCGCGACGCGATGTCGCTGCTGCTGATCTCGCGGTTCCTGGCCCGCCGGCCCGCGCCGCTGCGCGTCGTCCGCCCCGCGACCCTGCCCGACGACCTCGCCGCGCTGCACCGGCGTGCCGCGGACCTGCTCGGCCGGCCCGTGCACCTGGTGGACATGACCACCGACCTCGGCGTGCCCGCCTACTGGGCGCACACCCCCGCGCCGGCGGGCCGACCCGCGCGCGTGCGCGGGTGCGGGGCGTCGCTGTCGGCCCGGTACGCGGCCGAACGCGCGTTGACCGAGCTGATCCAGATCCACAGCATCGCCACCCACGAGACCGACCCGCGCGCCGGGCGCGTCCCGCGCACCACCGACTACCCGGCGCTGCACCGCTGCTACCTGGCCGACCTGACCGCCGCCGGCGCGGTCCGGCCCGTCGCGTTCGCCGACACCGACGCGCCCGCCACCCCGTCGGACCACCTCGACACCCTGCTGCGCCACCTGGACCGGGCCGGGTACCGGGCCTACTGCCGGCCGCGGCACGTCACCGAGCACCTGGCCGTGCTCAACGTGTGCGTGCCGGGGTTGGAGCGCTTCATGCTCGTCACCGACGGGGTGCCCGTGCTGCCCGGTCGACGCGGGCGGGACCACCGCACCCGCCGTTGATCCACTCGTCCCGGTCGTCGGGCAGAGTGGTCCGCATGTACCCCGAGATCGAACCGTACGACCAGGGCCTGCTCGACGTCGGCGACGGCAACCGCGTCTACTGGGAGGTGTGCGGCAACCCCTACGGCAAGCCCGTGGTGTTCCTGCACGGCGGCCCCGGCGGCGGCTGCGCGCCCGTGCACCGCAGGCTGTTCGACCCGGCCGCGTACCGGATCGTGCTGGTCGACCAGCGGGGCTGCGGGCGGTCCGTCCCGCACGCGTCCGAGCCGGGCGCGGACCTGTCCGCCAACACCACCTGGCACCTCGTGGCGGACCTGGAGAAGGTGCGCGACCACCTGGGCGTGGACCGGTGGCAGGTGTTCGGCGGGTCGTGGGGGTCGACGTTGGCGCTGGCCTACGCCGAGACGCACCCGGAACGCGTCACCGAGCTCGTGCTGCGGGGCATCTTCACGTTGCGGCGCAAGGAACTCGACTGGTACTACGGCGGCGGCGCGGGGATGTTGTTCCCGGAGCTGTGGGAGCGCGTGGCCTCGCGCGTGCCCGCGGGTGCGGACGTGATCGAGACCTACCACCGGCTGCTGAACGACCCGGACCCGGCGGTGCACGAACCGGCCGCCGTGGCGTGGAGCGTGTGGGAGGGCTCGACCGTCACCCTCCTGCCGCGGCCGGAGCTGGTGGAGGCGTTCGCGCAACCCCGGTACGCGCTGGCGTTCGCCCGGATCGAGAACCACTACTTCCGCCACGCCGGGTGGCTCGAGGAGGGTCAGCTGCTGCGTGACGCGGGCAAGCTGGCGGGCATCCCGGGCGTGATCGTCCAGGGCCGCTACGACCTGGCCACCCCGGCCACGACCGCCTGGGACCTGCACCGGGCGTGGCCGGGGTCGGAGCTGGTGATCGTGCCGGACGGCGGTCACGCGTTCGACGAACCGGGCGTCCTGCGCGCCCTGCTGGCCGCCACCGACCGGTTCAGGTGATCCGGCCCACCGGCGCTTGGACGCGCCGGGCCCGCCATGACCAGACTCCTGTGAATGCGACTGACGAAGGTGACGCCGGACAACGTCCGTGACGCGTGCGCGCTGGAGGTGGAGCCGGGGCAGGAGGACTTCGTCGCGCCCGTGGCGGCGTCCCTGGCGGAAGCCCACGCCCGACCGGACATCGCGTGGCCACGCCTGGTGCTCGACGGTGACCACCTGGTCGGGTTCATCATGGGCGCGTTCGACCCGGCCAACCCGGTCGACTACTTCCGGTGCGGTATCTGGCGGCTGGCCGTCGCAGCAGGCAGGCAGGGCCGCGGTTACGGGCGGTTCGCCGTCGAGGCGTTCTGCGCCGAGGCAGCCGGGCGGGGCTGGGACCGCGTGACCGTGCTGTGGGTGCCGGGGGTCGGCGGGCCGGAGGGGTTCTACCTGCGCTGCGGCTTCACGCCGACCGGGCAGGCGTTCCGCGGTCAGGTGGTGGCCGAGCGGTTCCTCACGGGTTGAGCGCGGCTCGCAGGGCGGTGCGGGCTTGGACCAGGGAGGGGCCGTACCAGGTCAGGTGGCGGCCGGAGACGTGGACCGGGCGCAGGGTCGGGAAGAACTGGGGGCCGTCGTCCGGGGTGAACAGGTACGGCTCGTCCGGCAGGACGACCAGGTCGGCGTCCTGCAGGGCGGGCAGCTCGGGGCGGGGGTAGCGGTCCGGGTGGGTGGCGAAGGCGTTCACCACGCCCAGGCGCAGCAGGACGTCGCCCGCGAACGTGTCGCGGCCCAGGACCACCCACGGCTTGCGCCACACCGGGATCACCGCCCGGGTCCACGGTGGCGTCACGTCGCGCCACAGCCGTTCGGCCTCGACCAGCCAGCCCGGTTCCACGTCCCACGCCGTGCCGAGCAGGCGGCGCAGCGAACCCAGGGCGGCGGGCACGGTGGCGGGTGCGGCGGTGACCCACACCGGGATGCCGTCGGCGCGCAGGCGTTCGACGTCCTCCGGGCGGTTCTCCTCGCTGTTGGCCAGCACGAGGTCCGGTCGCAGCGCCAGCACGCGGTCCACGTCCGGGTACTTGGAACCACCCACCCGGGTCACGTCCAGGTCCGGCGGGTGCGTGCAGTAGTCCGTGGCGCCGATCAGCACGGCCGGGTCGACGGCCTCGGTGACCAGGGCTTCGGTGAGCGACGGCACCAGGCTGACCACGCGCCTGGGCGGGCCGGGCAGCGGGACCGGCTCGCCGAGGTCGTCGACCGGCAGCATCAGATGTCGGTGATCTTCAGGCCGGCGTGCGCCTTGTACCGGCGGTTGATCGCGATCAGGTTCGCGGTGAACGCCTCCACCTGGTGCGCGTTGCGCAGCCGGCCGCCGTAGACGCCGCGGAAGCCCGGGATCGCCTCGGCCAGCGCCCGCACCAGGTCGGTGGCCTCGCGGTCGTCACCGAGCACCAGCACGTCGTTCTCGACCGCCTCGATCGACAGGTCGGCCAGGCTCACCGCGGACACGTGGTGGAACGCGGCCGTGACGCGGGAGTCCGGCAGGAGCGCGGCGGCCTGCTGGGCGGCGCTGCCCTCCGGCACGGGCAGCGCGAACGGGCCCTGCTTGTCGAAGCCGAGCGGGTTCACGCAGTCGATCACGACCTTGCCGCGCAGCGGCTCGCGCAGCGACGCCACGGTGTCGGCGTGCCCGTCCCACGGCACGGCGATCAGCACCACGTCCGCCTGCTCGGCGCAGCCCTCGTTGTCCGCGCCGCTGACGTGCCCGACCCCGGTCTGGGCGCGGACCTCCTCGGCCGCGGCCTCGGCGCGTTCGGCGTTGCGGGAGCCGATGACGACCTTCAAGCCCGCCTTGGCCCACCGCAGCGCCAGGCCCTTGCCCTGCGCACCGGTACCACCCAGGACCCCGACGGTGAGCTCACGAATATCAGTCACCCCGCCATCACATCACATCCGGCCGCCGGTCGAGCCGCAGCGCGAGCCCGTCCAGCAACGAGCGCAACCCCAGCTCGAACAGCTCGTCCAGGTCCAGGTCGTAGCCCTCCTCGGACAGCTCGCCCAGCATCCGCGCGAACGTGGGATAACGCCCCGAACCGGTGATCGCGCCCATCGCCGACGCCTGGGTGTCCATCCACTCGTCCTCCGACAGCCCGGACGCGCCCAGCGCCTGCTGCTCGCGTTCCAGGTGGACGGCGATGCCGTGCACGTAGCTGAAGAACATCACGTGCAGGTCGCACAGCTCGGCGGCGCTCAACCCGAAGCCGTCCAGCGCGGCCAGCGCCCACTCCGCGTGCACGGCCAGGTTCGGCAGCGGGAGCGGCCGGGTGATCGGGCTGAGCTGGGCCAGCCACGGGTGCCGCCGGTACAGCGACCACAGCGTGCGGGCGCACAGCTCCCACCGGGCGCGCCAGCCCTCCGGCGGGCGCGCCGGGTACCCGCGCTCGCCGAACGCCGTGTCGGCCATCAGCACGACCAGCTCGTCCTTGCCCGCCACGTGCCGGTAGGGCGACATCGGCGCGACCCCGAGCCGGGCCGCGACGCCGCGCATGGACAGCGCGCCGAGCCCTTCGGCGTCCGCGATGGCGATGGCCGCGCGCACCACCCGTTCCCGGGTCAGCTCGGGCTGCCGGACGGGACGGGACGGCCGGGTGACGTGCGCCGGGCGGGGCGTGCGGCGGTCGGCGACCACCGTGCCCGAGCGCGGTTCGGCGCGGACCAGGCCCTCCTGGGCCAGGGTGGCGAGCGCCTTGGCCGCGGTGGCCATCGCGACGCCCCACTCGGCGGCGATCCGGCGGGTGGAGGGCACCTTCGCACCCGGTGGCAGCTCGCCCCGCTCGATGCGCCGCCGCAGGTCGTCGACGATGCCCAGGTAGCGCGGTCCGGTCGGCACACCCACCTCCTGTGCTGGTACAGATCCGCATCTGTACCAGGTCAGTTTTGGCTGTTTTCCCTGTACTGCTGCACTGTGGTCAACGTACACGTACAGCGTCTTCAGAGGGAGAACACCATGCGGAACGTGCTGATCTCGGGCGCCGGCGTCGCCGGCTCGGCCCTGGCCCACTGGCTGCGGCACCACGGCTTCTCGGTGACGGTGGTGGAACGCGCGCCCGGCCCGCGCGAGGGCGGCCAGGCCGTCGACATCCGCGGCGTCGCGCTCGACGTCGTGGACCGGATGGGGCTCGGCGAGCGGGTGCGGGCCGCGCGCACCCGGATGCGCGGGATGTCCGTGCTGGACGGCGAGGGCAACGAGCTGTTCCGGTCCGAGGAGCGCGTGCTGAGCAGCGGCCGGTTGGACGGCGAGGACGTCGAGCTGCTGCGCGAGGACCTGGTCGCGATGCTGCACGACGTCACCGCCGGCCGGGTCGAGCACGTCTTCGACGACCGGATCACCGCGCTGCGGCAGGAGGAGCACGGCGTCGAGGTGGAGCTGGCGCGCGGCGGCTTCCGCACGTTCGACTTCGTGATCGGCGCGGACGGCGCGCACTCGACCGTGCGGCGGCTCGCGTTCGGGCCGGAGGAGCGGTTCGCCACGCACCTCGGCCAGTACCTGGCGATCTTCCCGACGCCGAACTTCCTCGACCTCGACAACTGGCAGGTGTGGTTCCAGGACGCGGCCTCCGGCGCGGGAGGCGCGGTCTACCCGGTGCGCGACAACGCCGAGCTGCGCGTCACCCTCGGCTTCACGTCCGAGCCGGTGGCCTACGACCACCGCGACGTCGCGCAGCAGAAGCGGATGACGGCCGAACGCCTGGCGGGCGTGGGTTGGCAGGTGCCCACCCTGTTGCGGGAGATGGCCGACGCGCCCGACTTCTACTTCGACTCGATGGCGCAGATCCACATGGACCGCTGGACGACCGGCCGGGTCGCGCTGGTCGGGGACGCGGGCTACTGCGCCTCGGCCCTGTCCGGCCAGGGCACCAGCCTCGCGCTGGTCGGCGCGTACGTGCTGGCGGACGAGCTGGGCCGGGCAGGTGACGACCACGCCGCGGCGTTCGAGACCTACGAGCGCCGGCTGCGGCCGTTCGTCGCGCTCAACCAGGCGCTCGCCACCGAGAACCCGGCCGGTCCGCCCGCCGAGGAGTCGGTCGAGCGGGCCAAGCACGCGATCACGCTGGACGCGTGAGGCGACCCCGGCGTCACAGCCGTTCGAAGACGACCTTGCGCCGCTCGGGATCGGCCTGCACCAGGCGCACCGCGATCCGCTCGCCCTCCGGCAGGCCCTCCCCCGTGCAGCGGCCCATCACGGGCGGCTGGGTGACGAAGACGTCCGCGCCGTTGGCGTCGGCCCGCAGCACGACCGCCTCGAACTCCTGCCCGACCCGGTCGGCCAGCACCCACGCCTCGACCTGGTCCAGGCACGCCCGGTCGACCTTGCCCGCCAGGGCGTCCGACCCGCCCATCAGGCCCGGCAGCAGCGGCAACGCCTCGGTCAGCCACGCCGGCACGTCCTGCCCCGCCGTCACGGCCAGGCACACCTCGGTGGCGAAGCGGTCCACCAGCCGGCGCAGCGGCGCGGTCACGTGCGTGTAGGGCGAGGCCAGGCCGGCGTGCGTGGACACCGCGGGCACCTCGCCGTTGAACGCGGTGTAGCCCGCGCCGCGCAGCAGCCGGGTCGCGTCGACGAACAGCGCCAACGCCTCCGGGCGGCTCGGGTCCAGGCCCGCGAGCAGCCGCGACGGCGTCACGCCCGCCGGCCACGGCACGCCCAGCGCGTGCGCGGACCGCCGCAACGCGTCCACCGCGCCGTCGTCCGCGTCGGGCAGCGTGCGCAGCACACCGACCTTCGCCGCCAGCATGAGCTTGGCCGCCGACATGCCGGTGAGCAGGGAGATCTCCGCGTTCCAGGCGTCGACGTCGGCCCGCGGCCGGACCGCGAGCTTCCAGTCGCCGTCACCGTTGGGCACGATCTCCTGCTCCGGCAGCTGGAGCTCGACCGCGCCGCGCTCGACCGCGCGCTCCCGCCGCAACCGGCCGAAGTCGGGCAGCGCCTCGATCGACGGGTGCGGCGTGCCCGCGTCGAACTGCGCCTGCACGGTCTCGTAGTCGAACTGCGCGGTCGAGCGCACCACGGCCCGCCGCACCCGGACCTCGGTCGGCTCGCCGTCCGGCCCGCACTCGAACGTCCACAGCACCGACGGCCGCGTCTGCCCCGGCAGCAGGCTCGCCGCGCCCTCCGACAGCACCGGCGGGTGCAGCGGCACGTTGCCGTCGGGCAGGTACAGCGTCTGGCCGCGCTTGCGCACCTCGGCGTCCAGCGCGCCGCCGGGCACCACGAACGCGCCCAGGTCGGCGATCGCGTAGTGCACCCGGAACCCCGACCCGACCCGCTGCACCAGCAGCGCCTGGTCCAGGTCCTTCGCGCCGGGCGGGTCGATCGTGACGAACGGCAGGTCCGTCGCGTCCTCGCGGCCCGCCAGGCCCACGTCGCGCGACACCGCCGCCTGCGCCTCGGCCAGCGCGGCGGCCGGGAACTCGTCGGGCAGGCCGAACTCGGTCCGGATGCCGCCGAAGTCCAGGTCCGCTCGGTCGGTGCGGATCACCATGGGGTGCACCCTAAGCCGGCCTCAGCCCTTGCCCCACTCCTTATCGGCCTTGTCCTCGGCTTTCGTCCGCTCGCGCGCCAGCTCCAGCGCGCGCTGCGCCGTGGCCTCGTCCGGGTAGGGGCCCATGCGGTCCCCGCCCCGGCAGCCCACACCGCGCTCGACCGTCCGGTGGGTCAGGCAGTAGTACCAAGCGTTCGGGTCAGAAGCCATGCACCCAGGTTTCCATGCGCCGCAGCGCATGTCATGTTCACCGCGGGGGCGGCTGCACGGGGAGCGGGCCCGACTGCGGGTAGCTGGGCTGCGGCACCACCGGCGGCTGGGGGAAACCGCGCGGCGGCGTGTTCTGGTTGGCGTTGGCGAACTCGCCCGGGATCGGGTCGAGCACCGACACCAGCACCGTCCGGTGCTCCGGGTCGGTGATCACCGCGCCGCTGCGGTCCCGGTAGACCAGCTCGCCGTCCACGTCGATCTCCACGATCGCGCCGACCTCGGCGAGCTGGTCCTCGTCCAGGTCGACCAGCCGCTCCACCCGCGACGGCACGACCCGGTACACCGGCCAGTTCAGGTGCGCGTACGCGCGGTGGAAGTCGGCCAGCAGGTGCGCCATCTGCTGCTGCCACGGCAGCGGCATCGCCTCGACCAGCGACCGCGGCAGCACCGCGTACGACTGGTCCGTGCCCGGCGGTCGGGTGTTGAGGTAGTCCCGCGTCGGCGTGCTCGACGCGGGCGGACCCGCGTGCCGCTGGATGGGTTCGTGGTTGAACACCGTCGCGCCTCCCTACACGCCCGGCCGGACGGCCAGCGGCATCAACTCGTGGTAATCCCAGTTGATCTTGCTGATCTTCACCACGTCACCGGTCTGCGGCGCGTGGATGTACTCGTCGTTGCCCAGGTACATGGCCACGTGGTGGACGGTGACCGGGTTGGCCGGGTTCGTCGCCCAGAAGATCAGGTCACCGGCCTTGGCCTCGCGCACCGGCAGGTACGCGCCACCGGCCATGTACTGGTCGTTCGCCACGCGCGGGATCTTCACCCCGGCCGCCGCGAACGCCTTGACCAGGATGCCGGAGCAGTCCCACGCGTCGGGCCCGTTGCCGCCCCACAGGTACGGCTCGCCGAGCTGCTGCTTCGTGAACTCGATCGCGGTGCCCGCGGCGTTGGACGCGAGCAGGTAGTCGCCGACGCTCTCGCCGCACCCGGCCGGGTCGCTGACGTCGCCCTCCTGCCCGATCAGGAACGCCGCCATCGCCTCCCACTTGTGGTACCGGTCGGGGAACGCCGACCGCTCCACGTCCTGCGCCGAGTCGCCGGGCCGCTGCTCCTGCCAGTCCGGCAGCTTCAGCAGCACGTCGTAGAACTTGTTGATCGCGTACTCGGGGTCGGTGACCTGCTGCGGCGTGCCCCAGCCCATCGACGGGCGCATCTGGAAGATGCCCAGCGAGTCGCGGTCGCCGTAGTCCAGGCTGCGCAGCCCCGACTCGGTCATGCCCGCCTGGATCGCGATCTGCCACGCCAGCGGCGGCAGCTCGCGCTTGCGGCCGATCGAGATGATGTTCGCGACGGTGGTGCGCTGCTCGTCGCTGAGGCGGTCGGCGTCACCGCGGCCCTTGGCCTCGCCGCCGCCCTCCCACGGGCCGATCGAGGCGTTGCAGCTCGCCATGCGGATGCCGGCGGCTTCCTCGGTCGGGGTGTTCTCGTTGAGCACGGTCGACACGCCGTTGGTGACGGTCACCGCGACCACGGCCACCACCGCGACGACCACGAGCCCGATCTTCAGCATGTCACCCCACCTTGTCGAACTCGTGCACGCGCCAGCCCTCGGGAAGCTTCACCACGGTCACGACGAGCTTGCCGTCCTCCAGCTGGGCCTCGAACTCCGCCGAATCGGTGAACGACTTGATCGGCTTGACCGGCTGGTCGATCACCACCGGCACGTTCGCGGGCTCCACCGACTCCAACCGGGGGAACAGCTCGTCGGACGTGTGCGGCTTGAGCCCGGACAGCCACTTCTCCTTCGTGGTCTTGCCGGGTTGGAACGCGCCGAACGCGTCGACCCACATGTCGGCCACCAGCTGCGCGTTCGCGTTGACCGGCGCGGAGCTGGGCGCGGCCGTGGGGCTCGGCGCCTTCGTCGGCAGCGGGGTGGAGGTGACCGTGGGCAGCACCCCGACCTGGTTGCCGCCGCCGCTGCCGGTCGTGGCGGTGGACGTGGTGCCCGCCGTGCCGCCGCCCGGCCGCGGCTTGATCGCGTTCGGGATGACCACGCTGATCGTGGTGACCACGACGACCACCCCGACGATCGTCGTCACCAGGTGCCGGGGCGAGCGCAACGGCCAGCCCCACAGGCGTCGGTACACGGCCGCCCGGCCGCGGTTGGTTCGGATCGGCATCAGCTGTCCCTGACCTCAAGCCCGCGTGACGGCCGGTAGATCACGTGGACCTGCCGTCCCGCCACGACCTCCGTCTCGGCGCGCCGCGGCCCCGGAACCGAGGTCGGCGCGTCGACCACCCGCCCGTTGACCCGTGACGGCACGAGCACCGCGTCGTCCACCCGGTCGTAGTTCCGATCGGCGATGGGCGGCGCGTCGACCACCCGGGACCGCCCGGACGGCAACGCCGCCGGCGCACCGGCCCCACCGACGGGCAACGCCGCCCGCCCCGCACCGACCCCGCTGCCCAGCTCGCCGACGCTGTTCCCGGCCCGGTCCAACCGCTGCGCCGCGGCCGCCACCGGGTTGGCCGCCTCGGGCCGCACCCTGCGCCGATCCCGCTGCGGCACCTCGACCCCGTCCGGATCGGTGTCGCGCACGGTGTCCCAGAACTCGTCCTGCGGCGAGGGCCCTTCCTTCTTCTTCCGCAACCTGGACAGGATCCCGCCGCGCATGGGCAGCGCGTTGCTCGCCGAACCGATGGACATCTCGACCATCTGCCACATCCGGCGCATCGGCTTGCCGACCATGAAGCACACCAGCGTGAGCATCAGGCCCAGCAGCGCCTTGGTGAGCAGCGTCAGGCCCGTGGCGTTGAAGATCGCCTGGAGCAGCAGCGCGTGCGTGCCCGCGAGGACGGCCAGCACCAGCACGTTGAACACGGTCACGGCCGCCGCGCGGGCGACCTTGCGCAGCAGGTCGTGGTGCAGCAGCGCGACCAGGCCGATCAGCGGGCCGGCCAGCGTGAGCACCCGCAGCAGCAACTGCGCCAGCAGCACCGCCGCCTTGGCGAAGAGCTGGAACAACGAGAACGCGACCGCTTGCAGCAGCGACAGGAACCCGGCGCCGGTGCGACCGCCGTCCTCGCCGCTGAAGTAGCCCTTGGTCGGGCCCAGCTGCGCGTAGATGTTCTTGTACTCGGCCTTCTTGGCGTCGAGCGCGGCCTGGTCGCCGTCCTTGTGCTCGGCCAGCTCCTGCACCGTCCACGCCTGCGCGGCCAGCAACCGCGGCCCGAAGTCGTTCGCCTGCGGCGCCTCGGGCGAGCCGAACTCGCCGCGCAGCCAGCTCTGGTAGACCACGGTGTGGTGCAGCTGCGAGGGCAGCTTGTCCAGCGTGTCCTGGCCGGCGTCCACGTCGATGAACCCGGCCTGGATCTCCGAGGTCTTGGTGACCAGGGTGGTGTCGAGGAAGTTGTAGAACTGCGGCAGCGCCAGGGTCGAGGTCGCCAGCCACATCGCGGCCAGCGCCCACAACCCGCGCTTGCTGATCGAGGCCAGGTCGCCCTGCCAGATCTGGCGGAACATCAGCACCGCCAGGATCAGCGCGACCAGGCCGAACCAGCGCAGGTAGACGTTGTCGTAGACCTTCTGGACGCCGGTCTTCACCGCCTCGTCCAGCGGTTGCAGCAGGCCCTGGCCGACGACCGTGTAGTGCAGGGCGTTCGTCGCGCCGACGATGTTCTTGCCGACGTTGAACAGCTCGTTGCCCATCCAGGTGTCCAGCACCGGGGTGGCGTTGGGCACCAGGCACTTCTCCTGGTAGGTGTGCCAGACCATGCCCGCGTACCCGTGGTTGAGGTACGGCGTGTTCGGCAGGCCGTTGCCGATCGGCGGGTCGATCGCGCCGACCATGCCCGAACCGGGCCGCTCCGGGTTGGGCGCCTCACCGCAGGGCGCGGCGCTGGCGGGCGTGGCGCCGATGACGATCTGCAGACCCATGATCGCCACCACCACGGCCATCGCACGCCACCGGGCGCGCGCCGGACGGCCGTGCGCCTCGGCGTGCTCTTGCGCGTGTCTGAACCGCCGTCGCGCGTAGAGCGCGACGGCGACCAGCGCCACCAGGAGGAGAGTGCTCATGCGGACACCTCACGGGCGCTCGGCGTGGCACGAGCGGAGAACGTCGGGTCGTCGGCGAGCGGACCGGCGTGCGCGCCGGGCACCGCGAGGTGTGACCGCGCGCCCGGCCGGCGCTCGGCGCGGCGAGCGCCGAACGCGGTGCGCGAGTGGTTCGCGAGCCCGCTCATGCGCTGCCTTCCCGGCCCGGTCGGCGGTTTCCTCCCTCGCCGTGCGCCGAGTCGACCAGCTCGTCGGTCAGGCCGACTTCCAGGTCGGCGGCCAGCTCGTCGTCGTACTCGTCGGTGTACTGCTCGGCGTGCGAGAACGGGTCCTGCGGGGGTGAGGAGACCTCCACCTCGGTGGACTCGCCGCCGTCGCGCAGCGCGTCCGGGGTGGTGTCGAGGGCGTTGCGCAGGTGTTCCAGGTGCGGCCCGGAGAAGTCGATGCGGATCCGCTCGACGCCGCCCGCGCCGTCGCCGAAGATGAACTGGCGCGGTGCGCGGTCGCGTTCGACGTTGGTGCGCACGCCGCCCGGACGGCGGCCCAGCGAGGCCACGACCTGCTCGTAGCCCGCCCCGACCGGGACCTTCAGCAGCCGCAACGCGTCGGCCTGGGCCTGGTCGTCGTCCAACCGGCCGACGAACACCGAGTCGAGCAGCGTCACGAAGCCCTGGATCTTGAGGAAGTCCGCCGGGATCTGCGACGACAGCAGCACGCGGACGTTCCACTTGCGGGAGTCGCGGGCGAAGCGGTTCATCAGCACGCGACCCGTCGGCACCTCGGACAGGAAGAACGCCTCGTCGATCCAGACGCCCTTGCGCAGGTCCTTCGGCCGCTCGTAGAT
Organism: Actinosynnema sp. NPDC091369; assembly: GCF_044757065.1. Classification (NCBI taxonomy): domain Bacteria; kingdom Bacillati; phylum Actinomycetota; class Actinomycetes; order Pseudonocardiales; family Pseudonocardiaceae; genus Actinosynnema; species Actinosynnema sp. NPDC091369. The sequence goes on from NZ_JBIVUG010000001.1 coordinate 37,857, forward strand.
CGAGCGCTGGGTCAACCACGCGGCCAGGTTCAGCATCTCCACGCCGAGCGCTTCCGCGTCCGTCCAGTGCTCGCGGCCGACGCCGTCCTTCGGCAGGTTCAACCCCGCCATGGTCAGCACGGTCAGCCGGTCGTCCCGCGCCTCGTCGTACGGGTCCAGGTCCTGCTCGGGGATGAGCAGCGACATCCGCTCCCGCATCTCGTCGAGGAAGTCCGCGACGACGACGGCGTGCTCGTGGTGCTCCGACGCGTCGCGCCGCAACGCCTCGAACACCATGCCGGGGTGCGCGTCGGGCCGGCCGCCGACCGTGCGGACCGCGCGCAGCAGCACGATCCGGGTCTGCGGCAACCGGGACACCTCGTAGGGCAGCAGGCCGGACAGCACGTCCAGCACCAGCCGACGCCGGGTCGCCGCGGCCAGCGCGCGTTCCCGCCGCCACGCCCGCTCCGCGTCCTCCTCGTCCATGAAGTGGTCCAGCTGCGGCTCGGCCACCACCCGGTACGGGTTGAGGATGCCCGCCTGCGCGTTGAGCAGGTTGATCGGCCGGGCGTACGGCTTGAGCTCGGGCAGCTCGCACAGCGCCGCCAGCGGCCCGGACGGGTCGAGCAGCGTCCAGTGCGCGCCCGCCCGCAACGTCTTGTAGACGATGCCGCCGCCGAGGAACGACTTGCCCGCGCCCAGCCCGGCGACCATCGCGGTCAGGCCGGACGAGTCGCGCAGCTCCTGCGCCATCCACGGGTCCCACGCCACCGGCCGGCGGGTCGCGGTCACCGTCTCGCCCAGCAGGATGCCGCGCCGGTCGCCCACCTCGGCGGTGGCGGTCGGGACGGCGGACGCCGCCCACAGCACCGAGCCGCGCCGCAGGTAGGCCGACGACGACAGCGGCTCGCCCGGGATGAACTCCCGCGCGATCGCGTACTGCGCCTCCGGGTGCTCGATCGCCACCTTCGGCTTGTAGAGGTCGAGCAGGCCCTGGGCCAGCCGCAGCGCCTCGCGCTCGGTCGGCCCGGACACCGCGAGCCGCCACCAGCTGCGAACCCGCGTGCCCAGCGCGGTGAAGCCCGACGTCATCTCGTCGTCGATCTCCAGCACCCGGGACGCCTGCCGGGCCAACGACTGCGGCGGCTCCAGCTCGTGCTCGTCGGTGTAGTGGCGCACCTGCGAGCGGACCTTGCTCATCTGCCGCTGGAGCTCGCCGGACACCTCTTCGGGACGCCGGACGTAGATCCGCGCCGACCACTCCACGGCGGCCGGCAGCCGGTCCGAGCGCTGCACCCACGGGTCGTCCTGCTCGGGGATCTGCAAGCCGTGCATCAGGCCGACGGTGAGCACGGCGACGTGCCGCTTGATGCCCGCGTTCGACCCGGTGCGACCGCGCACGGTGACCGTCGGCGAGTAGGGCTCCTGGTGGAAGTCGGCCGCGTCGGTGAACGACGCCAGGTCCTCGGGCTCCCACGGCGCGCCGGGCACGGCGGGCAGGTTGCGCGGCGCGGGCAGGCCCAGCGAGCACGACCGGTGCATCAGCCAGGACATCTCCTCGGCCGTGGCCGGGCGCCCTTCGAGGCCGGCGGAGCCGATCACCTGGTCGAGGTGGTCGATCTCGGACTCGATCGCGACCAGCTCGGCGTCCACCGCGTCCGGGAAGACCCTGCGCAGCACCGGGGCGGCGCGCTCGACCGCGCGGTCCATCATGTTGCGGGTCTGCACCTGGACGCCGAGGTAGACCTCCTTCTCGGCCATCGACCGGCCCATCAGCTGCTGCTGCTCGCCGACCATGTAGTCGTCGAAGCTCAGCGTGCCGGGGGTGTCCGGGAGCCGGCGCACGGCGTTGTGCACGTGCGCCTCGGCCCACATCCGGATCGGGTACGGCCGGTTCGTCACGCGCAGGTGCATCCAGCGGCCCTGCAGCTCGGCGTACTGGCCCGCGATCGCCGCGATCAGGTCCTGGCGCTGCGAGTCCGACCGGAACGACCAGCGCTGCGGCGCGAGCCGGTACCAGGCGTAGACCTCCTGGCCGGTGCGCAGCAGGTGGCCGTCGATGCTGCGGGCGGCGATCGACGGTGTGTAGCTCGGCACGGACTGCTCGCCCGGCAGGCGGCGGCCGCGCTTGCTGTAGACCTTGCGGTCGTCGCGCGCCGCAGCCGCGTGCTGGGCCACGTGCGCAGCGGATCGTCGGTCACGGTCACGCCGGCGTCCGAACACCGCGCACCTCCTTCTGACGGCGGTCTTGCTGCCTGCGGTGCTGGGATCGGGTGGCGGCGCTCGCGCGTTTCGCCCCCTTTTTGTGACGCTTGCGGGGACGTTGGGAGGACACCCGGATCCGCGCGGCGCTGGCCGCGCCGCCCCGGCCCGTGGTGGTCTCCCGCGGCGCGGTCAGCTCGCGCACCCACATCGCCAGGACCGACGACAGCGGGCGCTCGTGGCTGATCCGCGAGCAGATGAACCTGGTCAGGGCGATCGTGATCACGAAGCCCCAGCCGGTGTTGATCACGTCGAAGCCGAAGCCGACCTGCCGCTGGACGGCGGTGACCAGCAGGAAGACCACGATGCCGACACCCCAGGCGACGTACCGCGCCCGCCAGGGGAAGGTTGCTTTGGGCGGGCCGAGCCAGACGGCGTCGACCCGGTAGACCTCGTCGTCAGTGCGTACCCGCAAGGGTCACCCGCCGGTGAACAGGCCGGCGATCCACTGGCCGATGTTGGCGCCCGCGTTCGTGGTGACGGCCAGACCGATGATCGCCAACGCGATGATGACGCCGCCCAGGCGGCGCATGACCCCGGCGTTGTCGCCCTTGCCTCCGCCGAGCCAGAGCAGCAGCAGCGCGACGGTGAGCAAGAGGAGGGGAACCAGGTTGTCGAGGATCCACTGGCGCACCCCGCCTGTGCCCAAAGCGGGCGGCTGCTGGGCGAGTGTTACCAGGGTCATGGCGGTCATCTCGTACTCCTGAGTACGCAGGACTTCGCCGGGCGGGCCGAGGGGTGCCCGTCCGGTTGGTGCGCTATCGAGTAGAACACGTCTTCGTCACGAGGTGTATCGGTCGGCTAGCGGTCGGTAGATCAAGAACCGTTCCCCTGGCAGTCGATTACGTCTAATCTGACCACAGACATCATGGTTGGGGGCGAGCCGGTGGAGAACCGACGTCCCCGGATTCTCCCGATTGCTGAGATAGTTCACCCGACTGCGAACCCCCTGGTCACGCACTGTGTGCACGACCTCCAGCCCTCTCCACACCGGTCGCGCCGACTCCCCCGTCCGGCCGAGCGACGGGCACCCGAACGGTCCGCACGCCGGAGTGACGACGCCGAGGAGGCTCGCTGATGACCAAGCCGCCCGAGGCCGTGCCCGAACCATCCGGAGGGGTGAACGAAATCACCGTCTCCGTGACCGTCTCGGGCAGTGATCAGGTTACCGGTGAGGACCGGCAAACCGGGCGGCGGGTGCAGCGGACGGTGAACTTCGACCAGGACGTGCTGGAGCGGGCGCGGGCCGCGGCGACCTACCTGGCGGCCTACGAGGCGGACGCCGGCGTGCGCAGCCTGGCCGACATCGTCAACCCGGCGGTCGAGGCGTACGTGGCCGAGCTGGAGCGCCGCTACAACGGCGGCGCGGCGTTCCGGCCGGTGTTCCGGATGCCCCCGGGCCGCCCGTCCCGCCGCGCCTGAAGCGCGCCGCGGGGCCCCTTCCCACCCCCAGGTGCGGAAGGGACCCCGTGCTCACGCGGGTCGGGTCAGCTCATGCCCGAGATCCGCCACCAGCCGTGGGTCGGCAGCGTGTCCGGGCCGACCGCGCCCTTGTTCCAGAAGTAGTCGTTGAAGTTGGCCAGGCCGCCGCCGCCGATCGCGCCCATGGTCGCCCACCGCACCGACGCGGGCTGGGTGTCGATCGACGCCTGGGCCCACGCGTCGCGGACCTTCATCGGCTTGTTCCACCACAGGAACGGCGTCCGCACCAGGTAGTTCGCGAACTTCCCGCCGTGCACGGCGCTGTGGTATGAGACGGTGTCGAAGCTGTTGATCTGGTGCAGCCCCCGGAACGCCTGGCCCCAGCGCGCCGCCCAGCTCTGCCCGCCCGACGTGCCCTGGAGGATCGAGCAGGTGAACAGGCTCATCCACTCGACGTCCTTGTTGCCCCAGCGCGCCTCGTCCTTGGACAGGAACGTGTCGGTGTTGCTGCTGCACCCGGCGAAGGAGAAGCCGTTCGGCGAGCCGTGACCCTGCCAGTAGGTCATGTCGACGTCGTCGGCGTAGAGGTGGTCCTGGCCGCCGGGGAACACCGGGTCCTTGAAGTCCCGCTCCCAGGCGTTGTGGTTGACCCAGCTGAACTGCACCGGCACGCCCGCGGCGGTGAACCGGTTGTTGAACGTGCTCAGGTTGTTCGCCGTCCACGGCAGGCCGGAGCACGGGCCGGTGCCCTCGCTGCCGACGTCGACCCGCCACGTCCACTGCGGGGTGAACGCGCCCTCCTCGCGCGGCGGGTCCACCGGGCCGGGCTCCGGCAGCCGCGCGTCCACGGCCGCGCCGACGATCACCGACTGCACGGCCGCGCCGTCGGAGTTCACGCCGTCGCAGCGCAACCCGGGCTCCAGCTTCTCGACCTTCTCGGCCAGCGGCGGCGCCTCGTACACGTAGGCCACGCCGGTCGGCCGCACGCTCTGGCCGAACACCTTGGCGCACCGCTCGCGGCCCTCGTCCAGCGTCAGCACGGGCACGCTGCCGACCTTGACCACCTCACGGGTGGCGTGGGTGAGGCCCGCGACGGCGCCCTGGCCGTCGAACGCGATCCGCAGCTTCGCACCCGGACCCTCCAGCGGCACGCCGTCGAGGGTGAAGGCGAACGACACCGCGGTGTCCAGCGGCGCGGTGGCGACGGCCTTCTGGTTGGCGTCGACGACCTCGAACGTCGTCTGGCCGGCCGTCGGGGTGGCGTTGGCGGGCAGCAGACCCGCCCCGCGCAGGGATTCGAGGGCGCGCTTGGTGGCGTCCTCGGCGGGGATGGCGCGCAGGCGTCTCAGGGACTCGACGTCGAGCGCCGTCTGGGTGGTCTCGCCGCCTTCCTCGTCCGGCTTGCCCGCGCCCAGGTCGAGACCGGGCACGCGCAGGTAGGTCGACTCGTCGGCGAACGCCACCGAGCCGTCCTCGGCGAGCTGGACGTCCTTCAGGCCGAACGCGCGTTGCAGGGCGGCGGCCTGGTCCTGGGTGAGCCCGGTGGACCGGACCCCGTACACCGGCAGTTCGGCGGCGGCGGCGGCCGTGGCGGTGGCGGCGCTCCCCGTGATCGCCGCCGCCCCCAGCAGACCGGTCAGGGCGAGCCAGGTGCCGGCTCGCCTCGTGGTGGTGGACATGTGGTTTCCCTCCTCGTGGTGACCGCGGGGCAGGGCCCGTGGTCTGCGGGGAGGAAGCGCGCCGGCCGGCGTTGATACCGACAACCACTCGAACGGCCTCATTCGTGTAACACCCGTGGCAGGCAAGGGATGTATAGGCGGGCGCATGCGCCTCACGGGCCGTCGAGGACCAATGGGTGCGCCCGAATGGGCCGAAAAGGGGCGGATGAGCCGGCATGTAAGCCGGATTCTGTTCCCGGGCGCCTCGCGGCGGTCCCGTTCGGCGGCCATCCATCTCGGCCTGCCGTTGCCGACAGGCTCTTGCGGCCTACCCGCAGGCATCGGACGGGCCGCCCTCGATCGCCTGCGCAGGTGCCCTGGGGCACCCTCTTGGCCTTGCTCCGGGTGGGGTTTACCTAGCCGTCCCCGTCACCGGGGACGCTGGTGGTCTCTTACACCACCGTTTCACCCTTACCCCGGCTCGCGCCGGGGCGGTCTGTTCTCTGTGGCACTGTCCCGAGGGTCGCCCCTGGTTGCCGTTGACAACCACCCTGCCCTGTGGAGTCCGGACTTTCCTCGGCGACGGCGCTCTCGCACCGCCGACGCGGCCGCCCTGCCGACTCATCCGCACCACCAGCCTACCGGCGCGCTTCCCAGGCAGTGGAACCAGGGCGGCGGAACCTTGTCGCGATGTGGGCGTGCTGCTCTACTCGAAAGCATGCCAGGAATCGCGGTGCTCACCCGCCGCCGGCACGTCGACTTCGGCCGCACCGCCGCCGCGATCTGTTGTCGCTGACAGTTTTTACCTCGCACTCCGAGCCTTTTCGTGAAAGGTGTCAGCGACCCATGTCGTCCATTCTGGTGATTTCCGGCGGCCCGTCCCCGACGTCCCGCACCGGCGTCCTCGTCTCGCACGTCGAGGGCCTGCTGGTCGACGCCGGGTACGAGGTGCGCACCCTGCACGTGCGGCAGCTCCCGACGTTGCCGCTGCTCACCGAGGACCTGCGGGACCCCGAGATCGGTGACGCGGTCGCCGCCGTGCTGCGCGCGGACGGGATCGTGGTGGCCAGCCCGGTCTACCGGGCGGCCTACAGCGGGCTGGTGAAGGCGCTCGTCGACCTGTTGCCGAAGAAGGCGTTGCGCGGCCGGGTGATCCTGCCGCTGGCGACCGGCGGCAGCCAGGGTTTCCTGGTCGCGATGGACTACGCGTTGAACCCGCTGCTCGCCGGGAAAGGCGCGGACTCGGTGCTGCGCGGCGAATTCGTGCTGGACCCGGACATCGAGGGCGGGACCATCGCGCCGAAAGCCGCCGAGGCGGTGCGCGGCGCGGTGGACCGGTTCGCGCTGGCGCTGGAGGACGCCCGGTTCCGGCGGGAGCGCACCCGGCTGCGCCCCGCCGGCTAGCCCAGGTGCGAGGTGTCGTTGACCAGCCGCACGGACGCGTGGCCGTCGGGGTAGAACTCGACCACCGACAGCGACGCGAGGTCCAGGTGCAGCCGGAACAGCAGCGACGGGCCGACGTCCAGGGCCATCCGCAGCAGGCACTTGATCGGCGTGACGTGGCTGACCACGACGACGTTCGCGCCGCCGAAGCGGGACACGATCGCGTTGCGGGCTCGTCGCACCCGGTGGTGCACCTGGTCGAAGCTCTCACCGCCGGGCGCGGGCACGGACGGGTCGCCGAGCCAGCGCCGGTGCACGTCGGAGTCGCGCTCGGCGGCCTCGGTGAACGTGAGGCCCTCCCACGCACCGAAGTCGGTCTCGATCAGGTCGTCGTCCCACGACAGCTCGGCCCCGGTGGCGGTCGCGACGGCCCGCGCGGTCTCCCGCGCGCGGCCCAGCGGCGAGGACACGACGGCGGTCAGGCCGTCGACCTTGGCCAGCCGGCGGGCGGCGGCCTCGGCCTGGCCGCGGCCGACGTCGGTGAGCGGAGGGTTGCCGCGCCCGGAGTAGCGGCGGGCCACCGACAGCTCGGTCTGGCCGTGGCGCAGCAGGTACAGCCGGGTCGGCTCGCCGGTCGCGCCGGTCCACGAGACCGGTGACTGGGTCGCCGCGTCCGCCTGCTGCGGCTCGGGCCGGGCGGGCTCGGCCTTCTCCGCCTGCGCCTTGTCCGCCCGAGCCTGCCCCGCCCGCGACACGCCCGCCTGCTCGTCCATCGCCCGGTTCGCCAGCCGGTCGGCGCGCTGGTTGCGCTCGCGCGGGATCCACTCGTAGCCCACCCGGTCGAACGCCGCCGCGACCTCCCGCGCCTGCGCCACCAGCGGCTGCATGGACGGGTGCTTGACCTTCCACCGGCCGGACATCTGCTCGACCACGAGCTTGGAGTCCATCCGCACGTCCACGACGGACGCGCCGAGCTCCGCCGCCGCCCGCAGCCCGGCGATCAGCCCCTGGTACTCGGCGACGTTGTTGGTGGCCACGCCGATGCCGGCCGACCGCTCGGCCAGCACCTCCCCCGACCCGTCGAGCACGACCGCGCCGTACCCGGCGGGCCCGGGGTTGCCGCGCGAGCCGCCGTCGGCCTCGACGACGACCCTCACAGCCCCGATTCCCCGGTGCGCACCATGATCGCGCCGCACTCCTCGCACTGCACGACCTCGTCCGCCGCGGAATCCTTGACGTTCGCGAACGCGTTGCGGTCCAGCTCGATGCGGCACGCGCCGCAGCGCCGCGACTGCAACAGCGCCGCGCCGATGCCCTTGTGCGCCCGCACCCGGTCGTAGAGCGCGAGCAGCGGCGCGGGGAACTGGCCGGTCATCCGCTCGCGGTCGGCGGTGCGCTTGGACTCGGTCGACTCCAGGTCGGCCAGCGCGCTGTCGCGGCGGCGTGCCGCGTCGGACAGCGCCTCCTGCGCCTTGTCCAGCGCGACCCGGGCGTGCTGGATGTCGGCCTCGACGGCCTCGCGGCGTTCCATCAGCTCCAGCAGGTCGTCCTCCAGCGCGCCGCGGCGGCGGCCGAGGGTGGCCAGCTCGTGCTCCAGGTCGGTGAGCTGCTTGGCGCCCACGGAGCCGCCCTGGAGCAGCTTGCGGTCGCGCTCCTCGCGGGCGCGGACCTGGTCGATCTCGGTCTCCTGCCGCTTGACCTCGCGGTTGAGGTCGCCCAGGGTCGTCTCGATCGTGGTCAGCGCGTCCTGCTTGGCGCGGAGCTGCTTCTCGGCCTCGGCGATCTCCGCGATCTCGGGCAGCGTGCGGCGCCGATGGGTGACGCGCGACAGTTCGGCGTCGACCTGGGCGAGGTCGAGCAGCCTGCGCTGCACGGCGGGATCGGCTTTCACTGTGGGCCTCTCATCTGGGGTGCTCCTGTTCGGCTCGTCACGCCGACGGTCCACGGGTCGGTCCGGCGGGTCGAGACGAGGACTTCGACGGTACCGCCGAGGGCGGTGCGCACGACGTGCGCCGCCTGCTCGCACCACGGCCACTCACTGGCCCAGTGCGCCACGTCCACCAGCGCCGGTCCGCCGGCGGCCAGGTGCTCGCCCGCCGGGTGGTGGCGCAGGTCCGCGGTGACGTAGGCGTCCACGCCCGCGCGCGCCGCGACGGCCAGGTAGCTGTCGCCCGCGCCGCCGCACACCGCGACCCGCCGGACGGGCCGGTCCGGGTCGCCCGCCGCGCGCACGCCCCACGCCGTGGCGGGCAGGGCGTCGGCGACGCGCCGGGCGAAGTCGCGCAGCGGTTCGGGGCGGTCCAGCTCGCCGATCCGGCCGATGCCGGTGGCGGGGTCGTGGTCGGCGGGCACCAGCGGGCCGGTCACGCGCAGGCCGACGGCCTCGGCGAGGGCGTCCGAGACGCCGGGGTTGGCCGCGTCGGCGTTGGTGTGGGCGGTGTAGAGGGCGACGCCGGCGCGGATGAGCCGGTGCACCAGCCCGCCCTTCGGGTCGTCGGCGGGCACGCCCGTGACGCCGCGCAGCATCAGCGGGTGGTGCGCCACCAGCAGCTGCGCGCCCACCTCCAGCGCCTCGTCCACTGTGGACTCGACCGGGTCGACGCAGAACAGCGCCCTCGACACCGGTTCGGCGCGGTCGCCGCAGACCAGGCCGACGGCGTCCCAGGACTCGGCGGTGGCGGGCGGGTAGGCGGCCTCCAGGGCGGCCAGCACGTCCCCGAGCGTGGTCACAGCTCCTCCAGCACGACTCGCAGCGCGTCCACCAGCAGGGCGAACTCCTCCGGCGCGCGGACCGCGACCCGCAGGTGGTCGGGGGTCAGCCCGGGGAAGGTGTCACCGCGCCGCACCGCGATCCCCTTGCCCCGCAACGCTTCCCGCACCCGCGGGCCGTCCGGCACGCGCAGCAGCGCGAACGGGGCGTCCGGCGGCACCACCACCAGGTCGCCCAGCAGCTCGACGGCGTGCGCGGTGTGCTCCCGCGCCTCGCGCGCCAACGCCTCGGCCTCCGCCACGGCCGACGGCTCGCAGCACGCCGTGACGGCCTCCAGCACCAGGCTGCCCACCGGCCACTGCGGCCGGGGCAGCGCGAGCTTCGCCAGCAGCTCCGGCGCGCCGAGCAGGTAGCCCGCGCGCAGGCCGGCCAGGCCCCACGTCTTGGTCAGGCTGCGCAGCACCAGCAGGCCGGGCAGGTCGGCGCGGCCCGCCAGCGACTCCGGCTCGCCCGGCACGGTGTCGGCGAACGCCTCGTCCACCACCAGCACCCGGCCCGGCCGGCTCAGCGACGCCACGACGTCGGCGGGGTGCAGCACGGACGTCGGGTTGGTCGGGTTGCCCAGCACCACCAGGTCGGCCTCGTCGGGCACCAGGTCGGGCCGCAGCCCGTAGCCGTCCTCGGGCCACAGCTGCACCCGCTGCACGGGCACGCCCGCGTCCCGCAACGCCACCTCGGGCTCGGTGAACGACGGGTGCACGACCGCCGCCAGGCACGGGTGCAGGTTCGGCAGCAGCGCGAAGCCCTCCGCGGCGCCGTTGAGGACCAGCACCTCGTCGGGGTGGCGGCCGTGCCGCGCGGCGACGGCGGCGCGGGCGCGTTCGTCGGCGGCGGCGGCCGGGTAGGAGCCGAGGTCGTCGAGGGCGGCGGCCAGCCGGTCGCGCAGCCACGCGGGCGGCGCGGGCACCCGCACGTTCACCGCGAAGTCCACGAGTCCGGGCGCGGCGTCGACGTCCCCGTGGTGGCGCAGCAGCGCCCGGCCGGAATCCTGGCTGGTCATCGCCGCGAGTCTAGGCGATCTGCGCCGGCCGGCCCGCGCTCTACCCCATCTGGGAGCAAGCCCAGTCCAGGTACGCGCCGGGCAGCTCCCGCAGGATGCCCAGCGCTTCCGACTCGGGCAGGTCCGGCAGCGCGCGCACGGCCTGCGCCGCCAGCGCCGTGCAGTGCTCGATCGTGTCGGCGACCAGGCTGGTCCGGCGCAGCTCGGCCAGCAGCCCGGCCAGCTCGGCGTCGGTCAGCTCACGTCCGCGCCGGGCCAGCAGTTCGCGCTGGTCGTCGGTCAACGCCCGCAGCAGCGGGAACGTGTAGACGCCCTGGCGGATGTCGTTGCCGACCGGCTTGCCCAACCGCTGGGAGGTGGACGCGAGGTCCAGCAGGTCGTCCAGGACCTGGAACATCAGCCCGAACAGCGCGCCGAAGCGGGCCATGGCGGCGGTGGTCGCCTCGTCGGCGTCGGCGCAGTGCGCGGCCAGCACGCAGCCGACCTCGAACAGCGCACCCGTCTTCAGCTCGATGGACCGCAGCGCGTTCTCCGGGCTGCGGTGCGCGTCGTAGAGGTCGACGACCTCCAGCACCTGGCCCTCGACCAGGTCGGTCACGGCTTGGGCGAGCCTGCTCGCGGCGAACGGCGAGATCCGGTCCAGCGCGGCCTGGCTCGCGCGGGCCAGCATGAAGTCGCCGACCAGCACGGCGGGGCCGGTGCCCCAGTCGGCGTTGACCGTGCGCACGCCGCGCCGTTCCTCGGCGTCGTCCATCAGGTCGTCGTGCACGAGCGAGCCGGCGTGCAGCAGCTCGACGCAGGCGGCGGCGGTGACCGCCTTGTCGGTGATCCGACCGGACACGGCCAGCGAGCCCGCCAGCACCAGCACCGACCGCAGCCGCTTGCCCCCGGCCGCGGTGATGCGGCCGGAGTGGGCGTTCACGATCGGCAGCGACGACGACGTCGCCAAAGCCTGGATCTCGTCCTCCACCCTCGGCAGCGCGAGGGCGAGCGCCGGCATGGTCGGCATGGTCGACTGCGGCTCGTTCGACTGCACTGTGGACACGGGGTGATCGTCCCGCGACCCACCTGAGAGGCCGCTGAGACGGCCTAGAGCATCGAGGCGGCGACCGCGAAGAACAGCAGCGCGAGGCTCAGCACCAGGTGCGCGGGCGAGGGAGTTTCATACCTCCCGGCACGGCAGAGCGACGGTTCGGTCACCACGCGTCGCCGACCTCTCGGTGAAGCCGACGCACCGGACATGTGCGCGTCATTCACGTTCCTTCCCGAAACATTCCCCACACCTTTGTGGTCGGAATTGCGGGCTGGATCGTTACCCGTTATCACGCTTTCGCAGACTCTCTTCCGCCGCCGAGAGCAGCCGGGCCCGGTCCTGCCGGGCCAGCCGCTTCCGCTCCCGCTCACGCACCCATGCTCGCACGTCGTCGGCACCCAGACCGACCGCCTCGCGGTAGAACTCGTCCTCGAACCACCACCACACCCGAATGCCGTGCCGGGCAATGCGCACGGGCTGTTCCCGCCGCAACACGTCCAGTGACGGAAAATCGGCGACCAGCACCGGCGGACACCCCGTGCCGACGAAGAAATGCCTTTTCCGGAACACGAAACGGCGGTGGGTGAAGAATCCGGCGTTGGGGTCGGGCGCCAGCCCGCCGGGCGACGTCACGGGTCGCGGCCGGGCGAACGCGGGCGTCTCGGGCCACGACCGGCGGCGCACCGCGACCACCACCGCGACGGCCGCCACCGCGGCGAGCAGCACGACGACCCCGACGACGACCCCGGACATCCCTGATCCCCCAACACGAGCCGGTCGTGGGAGCGCTCGACCTGGCAGACTGACCCGCCGTGGCGCTGACCGTCTCGTTCATCTGCACCGGCAACATCTGCCGTTCCCCCGTGGCCGCGATCATATTCCGCGAGCACCTGCGCCGGGCCGGGCTGGGTGACCTCGTCGCGGTGACCAGCGCGGGCACCGGGGGCTGGCACGTCGGCGACCCGGCCGACCCGCGCGCGGCGAAGTCGTTGGCCGACAACGGTTATCCGACCGAGCACGTCGCCGCGCAGGTCGGCGAGAACCACCTGGACGCGGACCTGCTGGTGGCGCTGGACTCCGGGCACGCGCGGTCGCTGCGGCGGATGGTCGGCGACCCGGAGCGGGTCCGGCTGCTGCGCTCGTTCGACCCGGACGCGGACGGCGTGGACGTGCCCGACCCTTACTACGGCGACGAGGCGGGCTTCGACCGCGTGGTGGAGATGGTGGAGGCCGCCGTGCCCGGTCTGCTGGCGTGGGTGCGCGAACGGCTGTGACACCGGAGGAGGCGGCGCGGGAGTTGACCGGGGCGGCGGCGGTCGCGGTCCGGCCGCTCGGCGGCGCGGTGTGGGAGGTCGGGCTCGCCGGCGGTGACCGCGTGGTCGTGAAGCGGCACGACGAGCCGGGCGCGGCACGAGCCGAGGCCGCGTCGCTGCGGTGGTTGGCCGTGCCCGGGGGCCCTCCGACGCCGGGGGTGCGCGGGCAGGACGGGCAGTGGCTGGCCATCGACCCGGTCGAGCCGGGCCGTCCCTCGCCGCGGGCCGCCGAGGAGTTCGGGCGACGGCTCGCCGCGCTGCACGCGGCCGGCGCGCCCGCGTTCGGCGCGCCACCACCCGGCGGTCCCGTCGACGCGTCGATCGGCCTGGCGCCGATGCGCAACGTCGCATCCGACAACTGGGCGGAGTGGTTCGCCGAGCACCGCATCGGCCACTACGCCCGCCTCGCGGTGGACGCGGGCGCGATGACCGCCGCCGAGGCGCGGACGTTCGAGGACCTGCGGGTGGAGGCGCCCGACGAGCCGCCCGCCCGCCTGCACGGCGACCTGTGGAGCGGGAACGTGCACTGGGCCGCCGACGGCCGCGCGTGGCTGATCGACCCCGCCGCCCACGGCGGCCACCGGGAGAGCGACCTGGCCATGCTCGCCCTGTTCGGCTGCCCCCACCTGGACCGCGTGCTCGCCGCCTACGACGAGGCCGCGCCGCTGGCCGCCGGCTGGCGCGACCGGGTGCCGCTGCACCAGCTGTTCCCGCTGCTCGTGCACGCCGCGCTGTTCGGCCGCGGCTACGCCCGACGGGCGTTGTCCGCGGCCCGATCGCTGCGATGATGACCACATGGGGATCACGGCGTTCGACCGCGACGACTGGCAGTGGCTCAACGAGCCGCGCTCGTGGAGCACCGGGGACGGGCTGACCGTCACCAGCGACCCGGAGACCGACTTCTGGCGCACCACCCACTACGGCTACGACCGCGGCAGCGGCCACGTGCTCGGGGTGCCGCTGACCGGTGACTTCACCGTCGCCGCGTCGTTCACCGCGGACTACGCCGCCCAGTACGACCAGGCCGGCGTCGCGCTGTGGCTCGACGAGCGGAACTGGATCAAGGCGGGCGTCGAGCTGGTCGACGACGAGTTCCAGGTCAGCACGGTCGTGACGCGGGACTTCTCGGACTGGTCCGTGGTGCCCGCCGGGCGCGTCGGCCGGGTCACGATCGCGGCCGTGCGCGAGGGCGACGCGGTGACCGTCCGGTACGGCGTGGGCGAGGACGAGCCGACGACCCTGCTGCGCCTGGCGTACTTCCCGCCCGAGGTCCGGGTGCTGGCGGGCGTGATGGCAGCCGCCCCCACGGGCCCCGGTTTCACCGCCCGCTTCGACCGGGTGCAGGTCACAACGGCCTAGGGCTTACCGTGGTCACGTGCGGTTGAGGTTCCTGTTGCAGCCCGGCTGGCTGGCGTTGACGCTGGCCGTCTGGGTGTTCGCGGGCGCGTGCTTCACGCTGCTCGCCCCGTGGCAGTTCGACCGCGACGCCGAGCGCGACGCGCAGAACAACGCCGTCACCTCGTCCCTGCGCACCGACCCGGTGCCCGTCACCGCGCTGCTCGACCGGCCGAACGCCGAGGTCGAGTGGCGGCGCGTCACGCTCACCGGCCGCTACCTGCCCGAGGGGCAGGCGGTGGCGCGGCTGCGGACCGTGCAGGGTGAAGCCGCGTTCGAGGTGCTGACGCCGTTCCGGCTGGCCGACGGGCCGGTCGTGCTGGTGGACCGGGGTTACGTGCGGCCGGTCAACGGCATCAAGGTGCCCGACCTCGACCCCGTGCCGACCGGGGACGTGACGCTGGTCGCACTGGTCCGCCGGAACGAGTCCGACGACCGGGACGCGTTCCAGGAGGACGAGCACCGGCAGGTGTACGCGGTGAACTCGGCCGTGGTCGGCCGGGCCGCCGGGCTCGACCTGCGACCGGGCTACTTCCAGCTCACCGAGGGCCAGCCGGGCGTGACCGAGGCCCTGCCGCTGCCCAAGCTCGACGCGGGACCGTTCTTCTCCTACGCGTTGCAGTGGATCGCGTTCGGCGCGATGGCGCTGGGCGGCTGGCTGTACTTCACCGTCCGCGAGATCCGGCCCGGCGGCGCGCTGCGCGAGGACGCGGGCACGGGCGCGCCGAAGGTCAGGCGGAAGTCCGTCGCCGAACAGCTCGCCGAAGACGAGGCCGCGCCAGCGCGATGACCGCGGTCACGGCCGCCGCCGACGCGCCGACCACCCGCGACAGCTCCACCGCCCGCGTCACGTGCCCGGCGTCGGGGTTGCGGCCGTGCCCCAGGACCGGCCGGTCCTCCGCGCCGTGCGCGTACACCGTGCGACCGCCCAGCCGCACCTCCAGGGCACCCGCGAACGCCGCCTCGACCTGGCCCGCGTTGGGGCTCGGGTGCGCCGCCGCGTCCCGCCGCCACGTCCGCCACGCCTCGCCCGCCGAGCCGCCG
The DNA here is from genome assembly GCF_044757065.1 of Actinosynnema sp. NPDC091369. Lineage (NCBI taxonomy): Bacteria > Bacillati > Actinomycetota > Actinomycetes > Pseudonocardiales > Pseudonocardiaceae > Actinosynnema > Actinosynnema sp. NPDC091369. Next base: position 53,116 of record NZ_JBIVUG010000001.1, read on the forward strand.
ACAACCGGCGCGCCCGCCGCCGTGAGCAGCGCGGCCAGCCGCGAGGGCACCAGGTTCGCCACGTCGTCCAGCCGTGCCGCGGCCCAGCCGAACCGGCGGTACCGCTCGTTGCGGTGGCCGACCATGGCGTCCAGGGTGTTCGCCGCGCGGTAGCCGAGCAGGCCCGGCACGCCCGCGACCGCGCCCCAGAACAACGGGGCCACCACGGCGTCGGACGTGTTCTCCGCCACGGACTCGACGGTCGCCTTCGCCAGGCCCATCGTGTCGAGCTTGCGCGGTTCCCGCCCGCAGAGGTGGGGCAAACGATTGCGCGCCGCTTCGAGGTCGCCGCCGTCGAGCTCCCGGCCCATCGCCGTGCCCTCGTCGGCCAGCGACGACCCGCCGAGCACGACCCACGTGGCCGCGGCGGTGGTCAGGGCCTGCACGACCGGGCTGCGCCTGCCGAGCCGCTCCACCGCGACGCCGGCCAGGACCGTGCCGCCGACGAGGACGGCCGTGTGGGCCACGCCGCCCACCTGGTGGTCGTGGTACAGCTTGCGCTCCAGCGCCGCCGCCGCACGTCCGAATCCCGCTACCGGGTGATACCTCTTGGGGTCGCCGAACACCGCGTCAGCGGCCACGCCCAGCACCAACCCCACCGCGCGCCCCAGACTCACACGGGCACGGTAGCCCGCACGTGTCGGACCGCCGCATTAGGGTGGCGCACCGTGGAACCAGCCGGCCGCCTCAAGCTCTACGCGTACCTGGACGCCCGTGATCACCAGCGCACGTACCTGGCGATCATGCGGTTGTTCACGTCCACGCTGCTGGCCGACCTGTCCGCGGGCGAGGTCGCGGGCGCGCTGGCGGGCGCCGAGCGGGAGGGCCGGGTCGAGCCGGGCGAGTCCCGCATCGAGAACGTGATCAACCGGCTGCGGCAGCTGGTCGAGTGGGGCAACCTGGTGCAGGGCCGGCGCGAGGTGGTGGCCACCAGCATCGCCGAGTTCCAGCACGGCAGCGTGCGCTACCAGGTCAGCAAGCTCGCCGTCCGGGTGCAGCGGGACGTGGACGAGCTGCTGCGCGTGCCCGAGGGCGCGCGGGAGGTGTCGCGGGAGCTGCTGCCCGCCGTGGAGCGCGGCCTGGACCGGCTGGGCCGGTCGCTGTCGGAGGCGTTGATCAGCGGCGCGCCCCGCAGCCGCGAGGTGCTGGCCGAGCAGGTCACCACGCTGTTCCTCCAGCACGCCGAGCTGGCCGCGACCGTGCGCGACTTCTACGCCTACCTGGGCCAGGTCGTGACGCGGCACCACCTGGCACCGGAGGAGATCTCCGGGTTCCGCAACCTGCTGGTCGAGTACATCCAGATGGTCGTGGAGGACGTGCTGCGGCACACCCCGGCCATCGCCGACGCCCTGGCCCGGGTCACCTCCGCCCGCTCGGAGCTGCTGCGGCAGCTGGGCCGGGCCGACCTGGGCGAGCAGGTGGAACGGGCGCGCGGCCGGTCGCCGGAGGACTGGCAGGAGCTGACCGACTGGTTCGTGGACCGGCCCGGCCGGCCGAGCCAGGTGACGGCGCTGCGCGAGGCGACCGCGCGGGCGATCGGGTCGCTGCTGGCGAGCGTGAAGCGGGCGACGTCCGGCGGCGGGCTGCTGCCGAGCCGCCGCGCCGAGCTGCTGAAGCTGGCCGCGTGGTTCGACTCGGGCACGCGGGAGCAGGCGCACGAGCTGTACGCGGCGGCGTTCGGGCTGCACCCGGCCCGGCACGTGTCGCCCGCGCCCGAGCACGACAGCGACAACGAGCGCACGCCGTGGCGGGACGGGCCGGTGGTCGACGTGCAGGTGAGCGTGCGCAGCCGGGGTGATCGCGGCGCGCGGGGGCGCACGTCGCGCATCCTGGACGACCCGATGACCGAGCAGTCGCTGCTGGCCGAGGCGCGCGAGGCCGACGAACGGCGGGCGGCGTCGGTGGCGGAGCTGGCGGCGGCCGCGCCCCGGCTGGCCGAGACGACGTTGTCCGGTGAAGCGCTCGGGGTGCTGTGCGAGCTGCTGACGCTGGCGATGGCGCAGCGCGACACGGCGGCCGACTCCGGTTCGGCGACCGACCCGGTGCGCGGGCTGCGGGTGACGGTGGAGCACGCGGCGGGGCGTTCGACGCGCATCCGCTCGGCGGCGGGCACGTTGACGCTGCACGACTCGACGTTGGTGCTCGACTGATGTTCGACGACCTCTCCGAGATCGACGCGGCGAACGTGGTGCGCTGCGCCCGCACCCTGCTGCGGCGGCCCCTGCTGCGCGCCGACGGGCCCGACGGCGAGCTGCTGACGCTGGTCTACCGGCACCGGGCGGCGTTGCAGGACCTGTTCGCCCGGCTGCTGGGGTACCGGCTGGTGGTGGAACGGCGGTTCGCGCGGCTCTACAAGGCCGGGCCGGGCGCGGACGACTCGCGCGGTGTGCTCGCCATGTCACCGCGCGGGTACGCGTACGTGGCGCTGACCATGGCGGTGCTGACCGGGGTCGGGCGGCAGGCGTTGCTGTCGCGGCTGGTCGCGGACATCCGCGCGGCGGCGGTGGAGGCCGGGTTGACCGTCGTGGACGACGTGGCCGACCGGCGGGCGTTGACGGCGGCGCTGCGGCACCTGGTGTCGCTGGGCGTGCTGCACGAGACCGAGGGCACGGTGGACGTGCAGACCGAGGCGTTGATCACCATCGACACCGACCTGCTCGGCCAGTTGCTGACCGGTCCGGTGGCGGAGGCCGACTCGCCGTCGCGGCTGGTGGAGCTGGCCGCGCGGCCGGGTCCGCGCGGGGTCGAGCACGCGGTGCGGCGCAAGCTGGTGGAGAACCCCGTCGTGCTGTACGCGGACCTGCCGCCCGAGCAGGCCGAGTGGCTGCGGCGCAACCAGCGCAAGGAGACGGCGCTGCTGGAGACGTGCTTCGGCCTGCGCACCGAGTGCCGGGTCGAGGGCGTGCTGGCCGCCGACCCCGAGGACTACCTGACCGACCTGTACTTCCCCGGCACGTCCACGGTGGCGCGGATCGCGTTGCTGGCGCTGCCGGAGCTGCTGGAGTCCGACCCCCGGCCCGACGGGCGGCACGCCGTGGACCCCGCGCGGCTGCGCGAGGTGTGCTCGCGGCTGGTCGAGGACTACCCGACCGCGTGGTCCAAGCAGTTCACCGAGGACCTGGACCGGTTGGTGGACGAGGTGCTGGAGCTGTTGCGGCGCATGGGGTTGGCGGTCGCGGCGGAGGACGGGTGGCTGCTCAACGCCGCCGCGCACCGGTGGTTGCCGGCGCCGGACGGCGACCCGGAACGTGACGTGGAGCCGGTGGTCGTGCCGGACGTGCCCAGCTGGTCGTTGTTCGATGAGGAGACCGCGTGAACAGGTGGCGGCTGCACAGGGGCGGCATCGTCAACATCTGGCAGTACACCGAGCAGACGTTCGACTTCTCCGGTGGGCGCGCGATCTTCCAGGGCACCAACGGGTCCGGCAAGTCGCGCACGCTGGAGCTGCTGCTGCCGCTGTGCCTGGACGGCGACCTGCGCCAGGTCGGTTCCAAGGGCTTCGACACGGTGTCGCTGCGGCGGCTCATGCTGGACGACTACGACGGCGGCCCCAACCGGATCGGGTACGCGTGGGTGGAGCTGACCCGCGGTGACGACGAGTACCTGACCTGCGGGTTGGGCGTGAAGGCGTCCAAGACCTCGCAGGCGATCACCGACTCGTGGCGGTTCATCACGCCCCTGCGGGTGGGTCGCTCGTTGGCGCTGGTGGGCGCGGACCGCACGCCGCTGGGCCCGGCGCAGCTGCGCGACCTGATCGGCGCGGACTGCGTGCTGGAGGAGGCGGCGTTCCGGGCGCGCGTCGCGGAGACCGTGTACGGCGTGCCCGCGCCCCGGTACGGCGACCTGCTGCACCTCCAGCGGACGCTGCGCAACCCCGACGTGGGGTTGAAGGTGCTGGAAGGGCAGCTGGAGCAGATCCTGTCCGACGCGCTGCCGCCGTTGGACCAGGCGATGGTCGAGCAGTTGGCGACGTCGTTCGACGACCTGGAGTCGATCCGGGAGAACATCACGCGGCTGTCGTCGGCCGACGCGGCGCTGGGGACGTTCCTGAAGACGTACTCCGACTACGCGTTCGGCGGGTTGCGGGCGGCGGCGGAGAAGCTGGGCGCGGCCGAGGACGGGGTGCGCAAGCTGGAGCGGGCGTCGGCGCGGCTGTCGGCGTCGTTGGAGGAGACGCTCGCGGCGCGTGCGTCGGCGGAGCACTCGCTGGCGTCGCTGGAGGCCGGGGAGCAGCAGGCCGAGGAGACCATCGGCGCGTTGAAGGAGCTGCCGGCGTTCCGCGACCTCCAGGACTTGCAGACGCGCGAGAAGCTGGTGGCGGAGAAGCGCTCGTCGGCCGTGGCGGCGTTGGACATGGCGAACAAGCAGCGGTCGCAGGAGGACGGCGCGGTCGACGGCGTGCTGCGGCTGCTGCGGCGGTTGGCCGAGGACCTGGGGTCGGCTCAGGAGTTGTCCGAGCCGCTGCGCCACCACCTGCGCGTGGCCGGCCTCTCCCCCGCGACCGTCCCCGACGTGCCCGCCGTGTCTACTTTGGACGCTGTGGTGCGCACGGAGTCCGTGCGGGCCAAGCCGGATCCCGAAGCCGAGCCGCTGCCGATCGAACGCCGGGTGCCACCGGCCGTTCCGGTGGACGAGGCGGCGTTGGAAGCGGTGGCGGCGCGGACGTCGGAGATCGCGTCGGAGGCGCGGCAGCGCGGGGCGCTGGCCCTGGCACTGGCCGCGCGGGCCGCCGAGCTGGACGCGGCGCAGCGGCAGGTGGACGCGTTGCGGCAGACGGCGCGGGACGCGCAGCACGCGGCGACCGAGGCGGCGGCGCTGCGCAACCAGGAGGCGCAGGAACTGGCCGAGGTCGCCGAGACCTGGCTAACCGACGTCGACACGTGGCGCGCCTCCGGTCCCCTGGCCGACGCCTGGCCGGACAACCCCCTCGCCCTGCCGACCTCCGTCGACCCGACCACCGCCCGCTCCCTCACCACTGCCGCCCGGGAGTGGGTGAGCCCCTTGGTGACGGCCGCCCGGGACGAGGCGCACGCGGTCGCCCGACGCCGGTCGGACCTGATCACGGCCATCAACGCGCGGGACGCGGAACTGTCCGGCCTGCGCTCGGGCACCTCCCGCACCCCGGACCAGGGCCGCTTCACCTCCCCCGACCGCGACCCGGCCACCGGTGCCCCGTTCTACCGCCTGGTCGACTTCCACCCCACCGTCGACGACCAGGCCCGTGCCGGCATCGAGGCGGCCCTGGAAGCCTCCGGTCTCCTGGACGCCTGGGTCGCACAATCGGGTGAACATGCCCCGAACATGTACGGAAACACCGTTACCGCCACTCGGTTGAAAACGAGCGGCCCCGCCGAAACCACCCCGGCACCCCTCACCACCCCCACCGCCGCCGCACCCCCCACCGCCTCCGCATCCCTCCCGCCCACCCACGACGTCCTGGCCATCCCGGGCCCCCCGACCACCGGCCCGTCCCTGGCCACCGTCCTGACCCCGGCCGTCGAACCCCACTCCCCCGTCCCGGCCGCGGTCGTGGCGGACCTGCTCGCCTCGATCTCGCTGCACTCCCTCACCCCGGCGGACCCCGTCGCCTTCGCGGTGTCCCCGGACGGCCGCTGGCAGGCGGGCGTGCTCACCGGCGCGTGGCACAAGGACGCGGCGGAGTTCATCGGCGCGGGAGCCCGCGAAGCCGCGCGCCGCCGCCGGATCGCGGAGCTGGAGGACGAGCTGGCCGGCCTGCGCGCCGACCTGGGCGCCGCCGAAGCCGACCTGGCCGCCGCGCGCGGCCTGGTCGAGCGCTGGGAAGACCACCTCGACCGGTTCCCGGCCGACCGCGAGCTGGTCGCCCGGCACGGTCGCCTCCAGGCCGCGCAGGAATCCGCCGACCGGGCCGCCCGCCGCGCCGAGGAGCTGCGCGACGAACTCGCCACCGCCCAGGCCCGCGGTGAAGCCGCCGCGGCCGAAGTCGTGCGCCAAGCGGGCGACGCGGGCCTGCCCGCGACCACGGACGGCCTCCAGCAGGCCCAGCAGGCGGCCGCGGAGGCACAGCGCACGGCCGATCGGCTCGGTGACGTGCTGCGCCGCCAGTGCCGCAGCACGGTGGCCGACCTGACCGACGCGTCCCACCGGTACCACGCGGCGGTGGAGGACCGGGTCGCGGCCGAGGCGGACGCGGAGGCGCGGTGCGTGGACTACGCGTCGCAGGCGTCGACGTTGGCCGAGCTGACCGACGCGATCGGCGGCGAGGCGCGGGAGATCGCGGACCAATTGTCCACTTTGGAGCGTTCACGGCGCGGGATGCGCGACGAGCTCAAGGGCGTGCGCGAGCAGGTCGCCTCGGCGCGCGAGCAGGCCGCGAAGCTGAACGCCCAGCTGGAGACCTCGGCCGAGCAGCTCGCCGCGGCCAGGGACGCCCTCACCCGCGCGACCGAGCACTTCAAGGCCACCGTCCGGGCGCCCGGCATCCTCGTCGCCGCCCTGCCCGACGTCCCCGAGGACGTCACGTCCGTGCGCGCCGCCCTGATGGCGTCCGACCGGCGCGGCGCGGGCGAGGCCACGGTGATCACCAAGCTCCAGGCGTTGCAGACGTCGTTGGCGGGCAGCCACGACATCGCCGCCGAGCAGCACGTCGGCCTGCTCACCGTCACCGTGACCGGCGAGGAGGGCGCGCGTCCGGTCGCCGTCGCCGCCCGGCAGGTCACCGCGAAGCTTGCCGAGCAGCGCGGTTTCCTCGACGAGCAGTACCAGAACATCTTCGCCGACTACCTGATCCGCGACCTGGCCGAGTGGCTGCGCGGCCAGATCGCCGTCGCAGAGGACCTGTGCAAGCGGATGAACGACGTGCTCGGCAAGGCCCGGTCCAGCCAGGGCGTGCACGTGAAGCTGGCGTGGAAGCCGTCGGCGGCGCTGGAGGAGGAGACGCGCGACGCGCTGGCGCTGGTCCGCCTGCCCTACGCCGAGCGCGACCCCGAGCAGGACGCCACGCTGCGCCGCGTGTTCACCGAGCGCATCGAAGCCGAACGCGACGCGCACACCGGCAACTACGCCGAGATCCTGTCCCGCGCCTTGGACTACCGGACGTGGCACCAGTTCACGGTCACGGTCGCCGACACGGGCCCGGACGGCAACCCGCGCGAACGCCGGTTGCGCCAGCTGTCGTCCGGCGAGACGCGGCTCATCTCGTACGTGACGCTGTTCGCGGCGGCGGCGTCGTTCTACGACGCGGTCAGCGGCGAGTTCGAGCCGCTGCGGCTCGTGCTGCTCGACGAGGCGTTCGAACGGCTGGACGACCCGACGATCGCGCGCATGCTGGGCCTGCTGGTGGACCTCGACATGGACTGGGTGATCACCTGGCCGAGCGGCTGGGGCGTGTCCGACAAGATTCCCCGCATGCACATCTACGACGTGCTGCGCCCGAAGAACGGCCGCGGCGTGGCGTGCACGCAGACCACGTGGGACGGCGCGGCGCTCGACCGCGTCGACCCCTAGGACGTCAGGCGGAGACCCGGCGGGCGTCGCGGTAGGTCCGGGCCGCGGCCATCAGGGCGTCGAGCGCGTCACGGGTGCGCAGCAGCTCGTCGATGTGCGCGGACAGCCGGTCGCGTTCGTCGGCCATGCGCTCCATCGCGGCGTCGGAGTTCTCGTCGCTGGGCGAGTCGACGCACGGCAGCAGCTCGGTGATGGTGCGGCTGGACAGCCCGGCCGCGTACAGGCGCTGGACGAACGCGACCCGCTCGACGTCGCCCTCCGCGTAGTGCCGCTGCCCGCCGGCGCTGCGGGTGCTGGTGAGCAACCCCTGCTCCTCGTAGTACCGCAGCGAACGGACGCTGACCCCGGCGCGTGCGGCGAGTTCGCCGATCCGCATCCCGACCTCCCGACTGTGACCCCGGCCGCAGGAACTTGCCTCTCACATTGATGTGAGGTTTTAGCGTACCCGTCAGGCCCCCGACGGGCCGCGACCAGTACGGAGGAGTTCGGCATGACCACGCTGTTCGACCGCTACCGCCTCGGTGGGCTGGACCTGCCCAACCGCGTCGTGATGGCGCCGATGACCCGGGTCCGGGCCGCGGCGGGCGGCCTCGCGACCCCGTCCATGGCGGCCTACTACGCCCAGCGCGCCACGGCCGGGTTGATCGTCTCCGAGGGCGTGCAGCCCAGCCTGATCGGGCAGTCCAACCCCGGCACGCCGGGCCTGCACACCGACGAGCAGGTGGCCTCGTGGCGGCCGGTGACCGACGCCGTGCACGCCAACGGCGGTCGCATCTTCGCCCAGGTCATGCACGGCGGTCGGGTGTCACACCCCGACACGACCGGTCTCCAGCCGGTCGGACCGTCCGCCGTCGCCGCCGTGGGCGACGTGTTCACGCCGAACGGCCCGCGGCCCGCGCCGGTGCCCCGCGCCCTGGACACCGCGGAGGTGCCCGAGCACGCCCGTTCGTACGGCGAGGCGGCCCGGCGCGCGGTCGACGCCGGGTTCGACGGGGTGGAGCTGCACGGCGCCAACGGCTACCTGATCTCGCAGTTCCTGTCGTCCAACGCCAACCTGCGCACCGACGTCTACGGCGGCCCGATCGCCAATCGCATCCGCTTCGCCGTCGAGGCCGTCGCGGCGACGGTGGACGCCGTCGGCGGGGCCCGCACCGGCATCAGGCTGTCGCCCGGCGGCACGTTCTGGGGCGTCGAGGAGACCGAGGTGCCCGAGCTGTACGCGGCCCTGCTGGCCGAACTCGCCCGCTTCGACCTCGCCTACGTGCACCTGGAGGCGACCGCCGACGAGGACGTGCTGATCGGCCTGCGCCGCGCGTGGCCGGGCACCCTGGTGGTGAACCCGGTGGTCCCGATGGGCCCGAAGCAGACCGACCGCTCCGCCGCCGACCACTGGCTGGCCCTGGGCGCGGACCTGATCAGCTTCGGCCGCGCGTTCATCGCCAACCCGGACCTGGTGGAACGCCTCCGCACCGGCCTGCCGATCGCCCCCGCCGACCCGAGCACGTACTACCAGGGCGGGGACAACGGCTACCTCACGTACTCGGCGTTCCAGCACAGCGCCTGACCGGCGGCACGGCGTGCGCCGCTACAGCACGCGGCTGGGGGTGCGGTGGCGCACGCCGCCCGCGGCGAGGAACTCGGCGACCGGCAGGGTGGCCGCGCCCAGGGCGACGGACTCGGGGCCCAGCTCGCACAGGGTGATCGACGCCTGCTCGAACGGTCGGTGCAGGGCGTGGCGGGAGGCTTGGGTGCGCACGTCGTCCAGGATGCGCGCGCCGAGCAGCAGCCCGGCCCAGCCGCCGACGATCACCTGGGACGGGTTGAACAGGTTGATCAGGTTCGCGATGCCCAGGCCCGCGTACCGGGCGGTTTCGGCGAGGACGTCCCGCGCGGCCCGTGAGCCGTCCGCGACCAGCGCGGCCAGCGCCGCCTCCTGCTCGGCCGGCACGTCTGCCTTCACCGCGCGGTACCGGTCGACGACGGCCGACGCTCCGATGTAAGCCTCCAGGCAGCCGTGCGCGCCGCACCGGCACGGGCGGCCGTCCAGCGCGACCGTCGTGTGGCCCCACTCCCCCGCACCGCCTGACGACCCGCGGTAGAGCACGCCGCCCGCGATGACGCTCGCGCCGACGCCCGACCCGATCAGCGCGACCACCGCGTCACCCGTGCCGCGGCCCGCGCCGAACCACACCTCGGCCTGCCCCAACGTGTTCGCGCCGTTGTCCAGGAACAGCGGCAGGTCGGTGCCGGTGCGCAGCAGCCGTTCCAGCGCGACGCCGCGCCAGCCGACGGTCTGCGCGTACACCAGGCCGTGCTCGACCTGCCCCGGCACGCCGATGCCGACGCCGAGCACGTCGCCCACCCCGCTCTCGGCGAGGCACCGCTCGACCCCTTCGAGGACCCGCCGCGCCACGGCGTCGACGGAGTGGACGTCCGGTTCCATCGGGAACGTCGCCTCGGCCAGCCGGTGCAGCGTCAGGTCGAACGCCTCCACGAGCACGTGCGTCTCGCCGACGTCGACACCGACCACGGCGGCGTGCGCGGGGTTGACCCTCAGCAGCACGCGCGGCCGTCCGCCGTCGGAGTCGACCTGACCGGCTTCGACCACGACGCCGTCCGCGATGAGCTCGGCGACGACGTTGCTCACCGACGCCTGGCTGAGCCCGGTGACGCCCGCGAGTTCCTGCCGGCTGCGGGGCTGGTCGAAGTAGAGCGCGCGCAGCACCCGCGCGCGGTTACCGGCACGCAGGTCGCGCACGGTCAATCGGCGGTGCACGGCGACCTCCCATCGGGCGAGTTCGGACCACGGCCGCCGAACGGGCGTGTCGAAGTTCCGACGTTAGTCGGTGGCGAACCGCTTGGCGTCCCATTTGCCGTGCGCTTCCAGCAGTTTTCGCCCGATGCGCTTCAGATCCGCGATGTCGCGATCACTCAGCGCAGTGGCGAACTCCTCGGCCACCGAGTCGCGGTACGCGGGGGCGCTCGTGTCGGCCAGCACCTGCCGCCCGGCGTCGGTCAGCACGGCGTGGACGACGCGGCGGTTGTCCGGCGGCTGCTCGCGGGCGACCCAGCCGCGGCGCACCAGCCGTTCGACCAGTCGGGTGACGCCGCTGGGGCTGACCGCGAGCAGGTCGGACAACTCGGACATCAGCAGGCGGCCGTTCATGTCGATCCGGTACAGCGCCTCGTGCTCCAGCAGCGAGCACCCGGCCACCGCCTCGATCCGGCGTTCCATCGCGACCCGCACCGCGTCCACGCCTTGCTGGGCGTACAGCCACGCCAGCAGCGCGTCGCTCGGCTTGTGCATGGCGGCCACCCTACCAATATCTCGCTTGACCGCAGAACACTTTCAGCGTCAACCTTTGCTCATGGAACCTATCCTGGTCACCGGGGCGACCGGCGCCCAAGGCGGAGCCGTCACCCGCGCGCTCCTGGCCCGCGGCCACCGCGTCCGAGCACTCACCCGCGCACCGCACGGCGTTGCGGCACAAGAACTCCGCCGCCTCGGCGTTGACGTGGCGCCCGGCGACTTCGACGACCCCGCGTCCCTGCGCACGGCCCTGCGCGGCGTCCGGGCCGTGTTCGCCGTGACGACGCCGTTCGGCAGCGACACCGACACCGAGACCCGCCACGGCATCGCGCTGGTCGACGCCGCACGGGACGTGGAGCACATCGTGTTCACCTCGGCGTCCAACGCCGACCGGGGCACCGGCGTCCCTCACTTCGACAGCAAGCAGCGCATCGAGGAACACCTGGTCACCGCCGGACCGCGGTGGACGATCCTCGGGCCGGCGGCGTTCGTCGACGACAAGTTCGGCGAGTGGACGTTGCAGGGCCTGCGCGAGGGCACTCTCCACCTGCCGCTGCCGCCGGACCGCGAGCTGCACCTCATCGCCGTGCGGGACATCGCGGACGTCGCCGTGCTCGCCTTCGAGCAACCCGACCGGTTCGCGGGCAGGCGGCTGGACCTGGCGGGCGAGTCCCTCACCCCGGCGGGCATGGCCGCGGCGTTGACCGCGGCCATCGGCCACCCGATCCGGCACCACCGCCCACCGCTGCACGTGGTGGCGCGGCACTCGGCGGACCTGGCCGCCATGTTCGCCTACTTCACCGACGTCGGCACCGACATCGACCTGCGCCGGCTGCACGCCGAGCTGCCCGAGATCACCTGGACCCGGTACGCGGACTTCGTGCGCACCCTGCCCTGGCCGGACCTGCTCCGCGCCGCCTGACCGACGGCCCGCGCCGGGTCAGCCCGCCGCCGCCCACGACTGGATCATCCGGTAGGCGATGGAGGCGCCCGGCGCGAGCAGCAGGTCCGGCACGCTGCCCGGCTCGGCGAGCGCCTGCCGCACCTCGGCCCGGCTGACCCACTTGGCCTGCGCGATCTCGCCGTCGGCGAGCACCAGGGGCTCGGCCGGGTCGGCGACCGCCTGGAACCCCACCATCAACGACCGCGGGAACGGCCAGGGCTGGCTGCCGAGGTAGCGGATGTCGCCGACCACGACGCCGACCTCCTCCTCGATCTCCCGCGCCACGCACGCCTCCAGCGACTCGCCCGCCTCGACGAACCCGGCCAGCACCGAGTACCGCCCCTCGGGCCACCCCGCGCCGCGGGCGAGCAGCACGTGGTCCGCGCCGTCGTGCACCAGGCAGATCACCGCGGCGTCCGTGCGCGGGTACTCCTCGTGCCCGCACTGCTCGCACACCCGCGCCCAGCCGGACTTGATCGCCTCGGTCCGCCCGCCGCACATCGCGCAGAACTTCGCCGACCGGTGCCAGTGGAACAACGCCACCGCGGACGTGAACAAGCCCGCGCCGGTGTCGTCCAACAACGCGCCGCACGCCCGCAGGTCGAGCCACTGCGGCTCGTCGGTCAGCTCCGGCCGGCTCCACGCCCGGCCGGCCGGAGCCTCGACGTCCGTCTCGTCCTCGGTCAGCGGAACCGCCCAGTACGCCACGCCGTCCTGCTCGCCGAGCAGCACCGCCGTGTCCGGCGGGCCGTCACCGAAGTCGGTGGCGGGGCGGTCGACCAGGCGCGACGCCCGGTCGGCCACCAACGTGCGACCGCGCGCGTCCACGGTGAGGACCCGCGCCTTCGGCCACAACTGCGCGATCCGCTCCGCGTCACCGCGCAGCGGCTCCCGCCGGTCCACCGTGAACCTCGACAGCGCGGGCAGCTCCACCAACTCGAAGCTCACGGCAGGGTCACACCACCCAGCGCGCGCAGCTGCGGCGTCAGCAGCTCCGCGTCACCCACCAGCACGCCGGTGAACGCCGTCGGCGCGAAGAACTCCAACGCCACCTCGGTGACCTGCTCCACGGTGACGTCCGCGAGCCGGCCCGGGTGCCCGGTGAACCACTCCACGCCCAGGCCGAGCCCGGCGAGGTTCATCAGGAACGACGCCAGCCCGCCCTGCGACGACGTCGCGGTCAGCAGCGACCCGATCGCGTACCGGCGCGCGGTGTCCACCTCGGACTCCGTCGGCGGCACGAGACCCAGCCTGCCCAGCTCGTACCGGGTCTCAAGCAGCGCCGCCGCGGTCACCTCGCTGGCCGTGTCGGCGTCCACCAGCAGCGTCGCCCCGCCCGGCGTGAACTCCGGGTGCGAGCGCGCGCTGTAGGTGTAGCCCTTGTCCTCGCGGATGTTCTCCACCAGCCGCGACGAGAAGAACCCGCCGAACACCAGGTTCGCCAGCTGCAACGCCGGGTACCGCTCGTCCGTGCGCTCCAGCCCGCGCCCGGCGAGCCGGATCTGGGACTGCACCGCGCCGGGGCGGTGCACGAACAGCACGTCACCACCGCGCACGGGGGTCAGCGGCGACAACGCCACCGCGGTGCCCTCGCCGGTCCAGCCGCCCAACGCGCCCTCGACAGCGCGCACCGCCGCGTCCGGCGCCACGTCGCCCACCACGACGAGCACCGACCCGCGCGGCAGCACGGCCGACGAGTGCAGCGCCAGCACCTCGTCGCGCGTGACGGCCGCGACCTCCTCCGCCTCGGGCATCTCCTTGGCGAACGGGTGGTCGCCGTACAGGTGGCGCTGCAACGCCTCCCGCGCGATCACGTTCGGCTGCGACCGCGCCAACCGGATCCGCTCCACCAGCCGCGCGCGCTCCCGCTCGACCTCGTCGGCCGGGTAGGTCGCGCCGGTCAGCACGTCGCGCAGCACGTCCAGCACGGTCTCGAACCCGGACACCAGCGCGTTGCCGGACAACGCCAGCCGCTCCGGGTCGACCACCGCGTCCAGCTCGCCGCCGACGAGCGCCAGCTCGGTGTCCACGTCCACCCGGCTGCGGGTGGCGGTGCCGGTGAGGATCGTGTTCGCCAGCACCTCGGCGCGGGCCGCGTGCGTCGAGCCGACGCTGCTCGCCGCCGGGTCGCCGAACGGGATCCGCAGCCGCACCTCCACCAGCGGCACCGACGACCGGCGCACGGCCAGCACCCGCAGGCCGTTGGCCAGCGTCGTGTCGATCGTGTCCAGGTCCGCCGCCGCCCGCTGCTCGCCCAGCTCCGGGAACGGGCGAGGCCCTAGCTCCGTACGGCCGATCTCCTCGGCGCTGCGGTGCTTGGTCGGGGCGCTCACTCGTTACCTCCACTGGCGGGCTTGAGGGTCAGGACGGCGCGCGAGTCCGGCCGCAGCGCCTTGGCCGCCGCGGCGACCTCGTCGGTGGTGATGCCGGCCAGCTTGTCCGGCAGCTCGTACAGCAGCTCGGCCCGCCCGAACAGCAGCTCGGCCGACCCGAGGCCCAGCGTCCGGCTGGTGAGCCGGTCGTGCTCGCGGTGCATGGTCGACACCCAGCGGGCGGTGACCTTCGCCAGCTCCTGCTCCGTCGGCCCTTCCTCGGCCAACCGCAGCAGCTCCTCGTCCACGGCCGCGAGCACCTGCTCGGAGGTCACCTCCGGCGGGTGGATCGCGGTGATGCTGAACGTGTCCGGGTCGCGCGCCTCCAACGGCCCGAACAGCCCGCACCCCGCGCCGACGTCCACCACGATCGCGTCCCGGTGCACCAGCCGCTGCTGCAACCGCGACCCGTCGCCGTCGGTGAGCACACCGGCCAGGACCAGGTAGGCGAGGTAGCCCTCGACCTCGGTCACCGGGTCCGGGATGCGGTAGCCCACGGCGATGGCGGGCATCGGCGCGTGCTTGTCGGTGTGCTCGGCCCGCAGCTCGCCCTTCGGCGGCGCCTCGGCGAACGACGGCCGGGGCGGCACCGGACGGGCGGGCACGTCACCGAAGTGCTTCTCGACGAGCGCCTTCGCCCCTTCGGTGTCGAAGTCGCCCGCCACCGTCAGCACGGCGTTGCCCGGCGCGTAGTAGGTGTCGAAGAACGCGGCGCAGTCGTCCACGGTGGCGTTCTCCAGGTCGGTGAAGTCGCCGTAGCCGTTGTGCGCGTTGGGGAAGGTCTGGAACAGGACCGGTGGCAGGAGGATCCACGGGAACCCCCCGTACGGTCGGTTGAGCACGTTGAGCCTGATCTCCTCCTTCACCACGTCGATCTGGTTGCGCAGGTTCTCCTCGGTGAGCTTCGGCGCCCGCATGCGGTCGGCCTCGAGGAACAGCGCCCGCTCCAGTGCCGCCGACGGCAGCACTTCGTAGTAGTCGGTGTAGTCGGGGTGGGTCGACCCGTTGAACGTGCCGCCCGAGGACTGCACGTGCCGGAAGTGGGCCAGCTTCTCCAGGCTCTCACTGCCCTGGAACATGAGGTGCTCGAAGAGGTGGGCGAAGCCCGTCCGCCCCTCGGGCTCGGAGCGGAAGCCCACGTCGTAGTGCACGCTCACCCCGACGACCGGGGCGCTGCGGTCGGGTGCGAGCACCACCCGCAGACCGTTGGGAAGCGTGAACCTGTGCAGTTCGGGTAGCGCCATGAACGCAGCCTACGGGTTCACACCACTACCGGGCGCGATGGTCGCCCACCCACCGGAGCGCCCCGCTACGCCCAGCGCGAACCGACCGGTTCCCGACCGGCCGACCAGCGGCTCGACGGCCGATCCGGGACCGGGCGCACGCCTGCACCGGTCCGGACCACCGCCTGTCTCATCAGGCCGGCCACCCGGTGGAGCCGGCGCGCGTGGACACCGGATCGACTCGGCCCTGAACCCCTCGGACCACCGCTCGCCGCCCACGGGCCGGTGTTCTGGGATGGGTCCATCATCGAACTTCTGTTCGAGACGCGCAAGATCACTTTCGGGTGAACTCAGCCGCGCAGCGACCGCAGGTGCCCCGCCTGCGCCAGCACGCCGTCCACCGCGCCCAGGAACACCGGGAACCGCTGCGCGAACCGCCGCAGGTCACCGCCCCGCTCCGCCTCGCCGAACCAGTACAGCCCCGGCCGCGTGCCCGCGAACGTCGCCAACCACCGCTCCGTCTCCCCCAGCACCACCGCGTAGGGCAGCGACCGCGAGAACACCATCTCCCGGTCCGACTCCGGGATGTCCTGCGGCGTGGCGGTGTGCAGGTACCCGCGCAACCCCCGCACGTGCTCCAGCAGGACGCTCCCGCGCTTGGTCCGAGCGGGCATGGTCCGCGCGCCCACCGCCAGCGCCACCCCGGCGACCACGACCACCAGCCCGAACAGCGCCGCCCCGCCGACCAGCGCCAGCACCACCGTCAACGCCGCGCCCAGCACGCCGACCCCGACCCCGGCCCACCACCAGAGGTTGCGCTCCGCGTCCGGCCGCCGCGCGAACCAGTTCTTCGCCACCACGTCGGCGTACAGCTCGTCCCGCACCCGGGAGAGGTCGATCCGCCTGCCCCGCAGCTCGGACAGCGCCACCGCGTCCACCCCGTCGGGCAGCAGGGCCTCGTACACCGCCCGTTCGTACCCGGACAACGACCGGTCGGCCGGGTTGCGCCGCACGAAACGCCAGTCGTGCCCGTCGACCTCCTCGATCCACACGTAGTTGCGCACCGCGAGGTCCACGATCGTCGCGGTCACGTCGACCACGTCCACGTGCTCGTCCACCACGGTTCCCACCTGGCCCGGCAGCACGCCGTCCGGCGACGCGAACGCCACCCGCCCGGAGCCGTCCGCGACCAGCACGTTCACCGGCCCGACGTCACCGGCCAACGCCCGCGCGTCCCGGCCGCGGAGGTACCACAACAGCAACCCGCCGCACAGCAGCAGCACGACCAGTCCGCCGAGCCCCGCGCCGGTCAGCGGGGTCAGCGCGAACGCCGCCGCCAACCCCGACGTCTCCTCGACCCGCGCGTTGGCGGGCGCCGTGCCCTCCTGGAGCCCCACGGCCACGTCGACCCGCTCACCGGCGGCCAGGCCGATCTCGTTCGCCCGCACGCCACGCCCGTCGCCCAGGTCCGCGCTCGTGCACGGCTTCGACGTGCCCGGCTCGCCGGCCAGGCAGTTCACCGACCGCGGGGCGTCCGGCGTGATCACCGAGACCTTCACCGAGTCCAGGTCGGCGTCCCAGCCGCTCGCCGGCTGCCAGCGCAGCTCCAGCGTGTCGCCGATCTGCGCCACCGTGCCGACCACGGAGTACCTGACGGTCGACGTGCCCGCCTGGAGTGCGATCGTGAGCTCGTCGTCGGATGCTGTGGCGGTGCCCTTGCCCTCCACCGACACGTCCGCGACCTGGAACACGCGGTCGCGCTCGGCGGACACGGGGACGCGCAGCGGCACGACCCGCGTGGCGGTCCGACCCTCGGGAACGGTGACCGCCTCGGTCACGGTCAGCCTGCCGTCGCGCTCCAGCTTGAGCCGCACGTCCGCGCCGACCGTCCCGGGCAGTCCGGCCGTGCTGCCCGGTTGCGCCGACGCTGTGCCGACGCCCGTGCACAGCGCGACCGCGCAGAGGGCCGCCGCTCCCCAGTTTTTCAACACGGCCGCGGAGAATAGCGGAGTTCCCCTAAGCTCTTGTGCTGATTCGGGCATCCGCGATATGGGGGACGACCAGCGATGACGCAACCACCGCCGCCGGGTGGCTGGCCGCCGCCACGACCGGTTGGGCCACCGCCGATGCCCGCCCCGCTGCACCCCCAGCAGCCCCAGCCGACCCGCCCGTGGCCCACGCCCCAGCAGCCCCAGACCGGACCCCAGCCCCAGCAGCCCGCACCGCACGTCCAGCAGCCGCACCAGCAGGCCCCTCACCAGCAGGCACCGCACCAGCAGCCGCCGCCCTGGCCCGCCCGACCGCCCGTCATGCCGCCGCCGATGGCCGCGCCGCAGCCGCCACCCGTGAACTGGGGGCCGCCGCCCGGACCGCCCCAGGGCTGGGGTCCGGCGCCGATGCCCTACCCGCCGCTGCCGCGCCAGAAGAACAAGGGCCCGCTGGTGGCCGTGCTGGTCGTCGGCTTCCTCGTGCTGGGCGTCGCCACGATCGGCATCCTCGCCGCGTCCAACGGCGCGAAGGAGGCCAGCGACTCGGGCAACGCCGGGTACGCGAGCTACACGTACACGCCCGAACCCACCACCACCACGACCACCGCGGCGACGACCACCACGGAGAGCAGCAGCAGGCGGTCCACGTCGACCAGCACGCCGAAGGCGGGCCCCAAGGCCAGCATCACGCTGGGCGACAACCCGATCCACGCCGCCGGCCTGGGCGCGTTCAACATCAACGGCTGCCCCCTGCCCGCGATGGACTACTCGCCCGCGGGCCAGGACCGGTTCCTCCGCGCCGCGCTGCCGTGCATCGAGGCGATGTGGAAGCCGTCGTTCGAGCGCGCGAACCTGCCCTACCAGCCGGTGGAGCTGGTCATGGTGACGTCCCAGATCACCAACACGTGCGGCAACATGGGCCCGGACCGCACCGCCATGTACTGCGACGGCACGATCTACTGGACGCCGAACCACTACGCCAACGAGCAGGGCTCGGCGAACCCCAACCACCCGGGCAAGTACCTGGGCCAGCTCGCGCACGAGTACGGCCACCACGTCCAGTGGCTGTCCGGCATCCTGCGGGCCTCCAGCCAGGCGCAGTACGAGAAGGGCGGCTGGGACACCCCCGAGGGCCTCGACCTGAACCGCCGCAAGGAGCTGCAGGCCACCTGCTTCGGCGGGATGACGCTGGCGCCGCTGTCGCACGGCGCGGTGCCGTCCGACGTGATCTCGGTGGCCCTGACCGACGCGGGCAACCGCGGCGACTACCCGATCTACCCCAACCGGGACCACGGCGCGCCCGAGCGGAACGCCGCGTGGGTCAACCACGGGTTCAAAAACAACGAGACGAGCGCGTGCAACACTTGGGTGGCGAGCGCGGCGGACGTCAGCTGACCCGACTGGAGGACCGTGCACACGCCCGAGGAGCCCAGGAACAACCCGATCGTCCTCATCGGCGTGTTCTCGTTGATCGTGTTGTGCGTGCTGGGCCTCGGCGGCATCACGCAGTTGGAGACGTCCCGGCGGATCAACGGCCGCCCGGTGGCCGCGCCCGGCGTGGCCGGCACCCAGACGGCCGGGACGGAGGCGCCGCGACCGCGGGCCGTGCACCGGCTGGCCGACCACCCGCTGCTCACCGCGCCCGTTCGGTTGCCCGTGGTGGCCTGCGCGTTGCCGGGGTTCGGGGTGTCGGACTCGGAGCTGTCGGCGTACTACAAGGCCGGGGTGCTGTGCCTGGACCAGGCGTGGCGGCCGGTGCTGGAGCAGGCGAACCTGCCGTTCAACCCGCCCGCGCTGGACACGTCGCCGGACCTGGCCGAGGGGCCGTGCGGCTCGGCGCCCGCGGAGAGCGAGGCGGTCGCGTACTACTGCGGTCGCAACAGGACCATCTACATGCCCACGCGGCGGCTGCGCGACAACGGCGGCGGTGAGCGCGCGGGGTCGCACCTGGCGACGTTGGCGCACGAGTACGGGCACCACGTGCAGGCGTTGAGCGGGATGCTGCGCGCGGCGGACAGCAAGATCGTCACGGCGGGCGAGGAGACGCCGGCCGGGTTGGAGATGTCGCGGCGGATCGAGCTGCAGGCCAACTGCTTCGCCGGGATGTTCCTGGTGGCGGTGTCCGACTCGATCGGGACCGGGTTGGCGCGGGAGGCGGCGGACGACTTCCAGTACGCCGTCGAGGAGCCGCCCGAGAAGAACGCGCACGGCAGCCCGGACAACCAGTCCGAGTGGGCGTCGACGGGGTTCACCGCGGGCGTGACGTCGTCGTGCAACACCTACGCGGCTTCGGCGGAGGCCGTGGGCTGAGAGCGCCTGGTCAGCAGGTAGGCGTAGAGGCCGCCGGCGAGACCGCTCAGGCACATCAGCAAGGTGGTCAGCCGGACGTCGAACGGCATGCCGACGGGGGTGCTCGCGGCGGCCTGGACGGTGAACTCGCCGTCGGTGTCGGCGGGGACGACGACTTCCACGACCTCGTCCCGCTGGTGGCCGCAGCCGTCGAGCTTGGCGGTGTGCTTGCGGTCACCGACCGTGAGTTCGACCCGGTCGTAGGCGTCCGCCGCGCCGCAGGAGGCCGGTTCGACGACGGTGGCGGTGGTCCGCCGGACCTCGGTGGACGTGCGCGGCCACCACAACGCGACCGCTGCCGCGACGGCCAGCAGACCCGCGACCAGCAGCACCAGCGCCCACCTGACCGGGCTTCGCGGAACCGCCACAGCGTGGATGGTCGCAGACGGGGTGCCGGGTTGTCGTGGGGGCCGAGGCGTCCCGAGGCCCGGCAAACATCACCCAATCGTGATCTTGCCCACTCTCGAACTCCTGTTCGATACTCGACCCATGCCTCTCACCCCGAAACCGACTGACCCCCTTCGCCCCCGAGCCCGTCGCCGGATGCCGCACCGGGCCCCACGACGAGATCTCCGCCCTTGGAGCTGTCGGTCGCGCCTGAGACGGTCCGACCCGCGACCGGGCCGTCCCGATCGGGCACCACCGGCCCGAATCTGACTTTTCTTTTGGACAAGCCGAACGCCCGCCCGCGCCGGCTTCTCCACCCACTCGTGCCCGCGTCACGAACTCCCCGCGCCCACGCCCCTCACCGCCGGGCCGCGGCCGGGGCCTCCAGACGGCCGGTCTCTCCCGTCCGCGCCCACGTCGAGGGAGACCGGCCCCTCCTCCGGCAGACCGCCCGCCGACCGCCCGACAACGCCGGGCGCCGGTGCCGCCGGAACCCGGCGGCGGTGAACCGGTGCGGTCTCGTGGCCGGCGACGAGCAGGCTTCTGCGGCGGTCGAGAGCTCCCTGGGCGAGCGCTCTCCATCAACCCGCACCGATCACCGCTTAGCCGCCATCCACCATCACGTCCCTACCAACATCCCCACCCGACCCCTGAGGGACACGCCCTCCGACCGGCGACCAGCCAGGTTCCACCGCTCGGGAGCTTCCGGGGACGAACGCTCGTCATCTACCCGCGCGCAGCTGCCGCCCGCCGTCACATCCGGCGACACGCCGGATCACGGGCAGCGGCACGTCGGCACCGCTCGTGCCCGATCACCACATACCGCCCGCCCAGCAACACGAGAACGCACCACCGAACAGAAAGGAGGGAGTCGTTCCACACGGGAGCGAGCAGGCAGGCCGCCCCAGCTGAGCCGTCGAGTAACGGTCATTCGTCATGGCTCATCGCGGCCTGGGGGCTGCGACAGGCGAGGCGACGCAGAATATGGAGGTGTCGACTGCTGCCAGGGTGCTGGTGATCGAGGACGCCGAGGCGATCGGGGCTGCGGTGAGCTCCGCCTTGCGCGATGCGGGTTACCAGGTGCTGGTCCGGCCGGACGGTCGTGACCTGGAAGGCGAGCTGGTCCGGTTCCGGCCGGACCTGGTGGTCCTCGACGTGATGCTGCCCGGTCGGGACGGCTTCACGCTCCTGGAGGTCATCCGGCGGACCTGTGGGGCCGGGGTGGTGATGTTGACCGCCCGGGACGGGGTGTCCGATCGGCTGCGGGGACTTGATCGGGGTGCGGACGACTACGTGGTGAAGCCGTTCGTGCTGGCCGAGCTGGTCGCCCGGGTGAGCGCGGTGCTGCGGCGGTTGGGGCGGACGCCGTCCACCGTGCAGATCGGCGACCTGGTGGTGGACGCCGACTCGGCGGTGGTGCTGCGCGGTGACGTGTCGATCGAGTTGACGGCCACCGAGCTGCGGCTGCTGCGGTACCTGGCGGCGCAGCGGGGGCGGGTCGTGGGCAAGACGCAGATCCTCACGGCGGTGTGGGGTTACGAGGACTACGACCCGAACCTGGTGGAGGTGCACGTCAGCGCTCTGCGCCGGAAGTTGGAGGAGCACGGGCCGCGGTTGCTGCACACCGTGCGCGGGCTCGGGTACGTGCTCAGGGCGGACGAGACGTGAGCTTGCGGACCGTCTCGCTGCGACGACGGGTCACGCTGTCCGCGATCGGCGTGCTCGGCGTCGTGCTGGTCGGGGTCGTGCTGCTGGTGGACGCGCTGTTCGCGGCGCAGTCCAGGCGGGACGTCGACACCGCGTTGCTGGAGAAGGTGCGGGTGGCGCAGCAGCTGGTCAAGCAGCGGGTGCGCGGGGCGGAGCTGGTGGACCGGCTGGAAGGCCGGGGTGTCGAGGTCCGGCTGGTCATGCCGGACGGAACGGTGTTCGGGGACGCGCCGAACGAGGAGGTGGCGAAAGAAGTCAGCAGGCAGTTGATCGACGGGTCGACCATCACCGTGTACGCCGAGGCGTCGGTGATCACGGCGGCGCAGGCGAGGTTGCGGCGGTTGTTGCTGCTGACCGGGGTCGGCGCGCTGGCGGTGACGGTCGGGGCGATGGTGCTGGTGGTCCGGAGGGCGTTGGCGCCGTTGGACGCGATGACCACGCTGGCCCGGTCGATCGCGCGCGGCAACCGGGGCTACCGGCTCAACCCGTCGCGGGCGGACAACGAACTCGGCCGGACGGCGGCGGCGTTCGACGACATGTTGGACTCGTTGGAGGGATCGGAGGAGCGGACGAAGCGGTTCGTGGCCGACGCGGCGCACGAGCTGAGGACACCCATCGCGGGCGTGCAGGCCGTGGCGGAAGCCCTGATGCAGACGGCCGGTGCCGAGGAGCGGGAGCGGTTGAACCTGCTGCTGGTGCGGGAGTCGCGGCGGGCCGGGCGGCTGGTGGACGACCTCCTCGCGTTGGCGCGCATCGAGGCCGGTCTGGAACTGCACCGGGAACGGGTCGACCTGCTGGCGCTGGCCGAGGCGGAGGTGGGGCGGACGCAGCTGCTCGCGCCGGACTTCGACATCGCCGCCGAGGGCGAGCCGGCGTTCGTCTCCGGCGACCCGCAGCGGTTGGCGCAGGTGTTGGCGAACCTGGCCGACAACGCCCGGCAGGCCACCGGGCCGTCGGGTCGGGTGCGGCTGCGCGTGTCGAAGGCGGGCAGCTTCGCGCGGCTGGTCGTGTCGGACAACGGTCCGGGGGTGCCGCCGGAGGACCGGGAACGCATCTTCGACCGGCTGGTGCGGCTGGACGAGGCGAGGGACCAACGCTCGGGCGGCTCGGGCCTCGGCCTGCCGATCGCCCGCGGTGTCGTGCGCGCGCACGGCGGCGAGCTCTCGTGCACCTCGGGCGGCATCGCGGTCACGCCCACCGACGTGCCGAGTGCCGCCACCGCGCACCAGGACGCGATCACCGACCCGGGTAGCGGCCCCGACCGGCCGAGCGCCGTCGCCGACGAAGCCGATCACCGAGCCGATCACCGAGCCGAGGGCATCGAGCGGCCCGAAGCGGTCGCGCAGGTCGGTTCCGGCGGGGAAGGCGCGCCGGAGGTGGTCGGGGCGGTGTTCGAGGTGCGGATTCCGCTGGCGGAGTGATCCGCCGACGGACCGCGGTCAGGCTTCCTTCGGCGGGGTGACCTTCTTGACGTAGAGGAGGCGGTCGCCGGCTTCGACGGCGTCGGCTTCCGGGGCGTCCACCCGGTAGAGGGTGCCGTCGCGGACCACGCCCAGCACGATGTCCGGCAGGTGGCGCGGTGAGCCGCCGATCTCGGACGGTTCGACGTCGCGTTCGGCGATGGCCAGGCCGGCGTCCGGGGTCAGCAGGTCCTCCACCATGTCGACCACGGACGGGGTGGCGGTGGCCATGCCGAGCAGCCGGCCGGCGGTCTCGCTGGAGACCACGACCGAGTCCGCGCCGGACTGGCGCAGCAGGTGCTCGTTCTCGCGTTCGCGGACCGAGGCGACGATCTGGGCCTTCGGGGCCAGTTCACGGGCCGTGAGGGTGACCAGGACGGCGGTGTCGTCGCGGTTCGCGGCCACGACCACCGCCCGCGCCCGGGGCACGCCCGCGACGCGCAGCACGTCGTTGCTGGTGCCCGAACCGTGCACGGTGACCAGACCGATCGCGGACGCGGCGTCCAGGGCTTCCTGCGTGGTGTCGACCACGACGATCGAGCCCGGCTCCGCCCCGTCGCCCATGAGGGCGCTGACGGCGGACCGGCCCTTCGTGCCGTACCCGATGACGACCACGTGGTCCCGCACCTTCGTCCTCCACTTCTGGATGCGCAGCGCCTGCCGCGAACGCTCGGTCAGCACTTCGAGGGTCGTGCCGACCAGGACGATCAGGAACAGCACGCGCAGGGGGGTGATCACCAGGACGTTGACCAGCCGCGCCGACGAGCTGGCGGGGGTGATGTCACCGTATCCGGTGGTCGAGAGCGACACCGTCGCGTAGTACACCGCGTCCAGGAAGGACAGGCCGTCCTCGTTGACGTCACGGTAGCCGTCGCGGTCGAGGTAGACGATCAGCACGGCGGCCATCAGCGCGGTCAGCGCGCCGATCACCCGTTTGAGGATGGCCTGGACCGGGCTCTGCACCGTGTCCGGCATCCTGATCACGCCGACGAGCGAGTGACCGGGCCGCTCGGCCAGCGGTTCCCCCGGGTTGGTGCGGCGGATCATGACAACCTCTCCGGGAGTAGCCGCCACAGCCGGGCGGCGGCCTCGGCGCCGCGGAGCAGCAGCGGCACGACGACGCGCTCGTTCGGCGCGTGGATCCGATCATCCGGCAACGTCGCGCCCAGGTACACGACCGGCACGCCGAGCCACCCGTGCAGCAACGCCGCCGGGCCGGAGCCACCCGTCCGACTGAACCTGACGGGCTGGTCGAACGCGGCCTGCACCGCGTCACGCACCGCGCCCACGGCCGGGTGGGACACGTCCACCGCATAGGGCGGCGCGCCGTCACCGCTCGCGATCACCTCGGCGTGCAGCCCGGCGGGGGTGTGGTGCGCGACGAACTCGCGCAGCGCGTCGGCCACCCGTTCGGGCCGCTGGTCGGGCACGAGCCGGAACGACAGCTTCACCGACGCCCGCGCCGGCACGATCGTCTTCAACCCGGGCCCGGTGTAGCCGCCGTGGATGCCGTTGACCTCGGCGGTCGGCCGCACCCACACCCGTTCGAGGGTCGACCAGCCGGGCTCACCGGCCACGCCCTGCGCACCGCCCGCGTTCGCCAGCCACACCGCCTGGTCGAACGGCAACGCGGCGTAGTCGGCGCGCTCGGCCTCCGTGGGTTCGATCACATCGGCGTAGAAGTCCCGGAGCCGGACGCGCCCGGAGTCGTCGTGCAGCGCCGCGACGAGCCGCGCGATCGCCGTCGCCGGGTTCGGCACGCTGCCACCGGCCCGCCCGGAGTGCACGTCGGACGTGCCGCCGGTGAACACGACCTCCGCCCCGTACACCCCGCGCTGACCCGTGCACACGGTCGGCGCGTCCCGCCCGTACAGCGGTGTGTCGGTGAACACCACCAGGTCGCACGCGAGGTCGGCGCGGTGGTCGTCCAGCAGCCGGGTCAGGTGCGGCGAGCCGGACTCCTCCTCACCCTCCACGAGCAGCTTCACCGTCACCGCGGGCTGGGCCGCGCCCGTCGCGGCGAGGTGCGCCCGCATGCCGAGCAGGTGCATCGCGACCTGGCCCTTGTCGTCGCTGGCACCCCGCCCGAACAGCTCCTCGCCGATCAGCGTCGCCTCGAACGGCGGGTGCTGCCACTGCTCGACCGGGTCGACCGGCTGCACGTCGTGGTGGCCGTAGACCAGCACGGTCGGCGCACCGGGGTCGGCGGCGGGCCAACAGGCGTACACGGCGGGCAGCGCCGGACCCTCGTCCCAGACCCGCACGTCGGGCCATCCGTCCCGGCGCAGCGCGTCGGCCAGCCAGTGCGCGGACGCGGCCACGTCGCCGTGGTGGGCCGGGTCGGCGCTGATCGACGGGATGGCCAGCCACTCGCGCAGGCCGATCAGGAAGTCGTCGGCGAACGCGGTCACGGCCGCCCGCTCGGGATGCTCGGGTTCTTCGGGATCACCGGTCACGGTGCGGGAGGATATCCCCGCGCGACCGCCGGAGAGCGCCGGGAGAACCCTGCGGACGCCGTGCGGCGGGTGACGTGACAGGGTGGTCCCATGGAACCCACTCGTTCCCGTTCCTGGTCGGCGCTCGCGCTGGCCGGGCTGCTCGGCGCCGCGGGTGTCACGCACTTCGCCAAGCCGAAGCCGTACGACGCGATCGTGCCGCGCGCGCTGCCGGGCAAGCCCCGGACCTGGACGTACCTGTCCGGTGCCGCGGAGGTCGCGTTGGCGGCGGCGGTGGCCGTGCCGCGCACGCGCGGTGTCGGCGGGAAGCTCGCGGCCGGGTTCTTCGCGACGGTGTTCCCGGCCAACGTCAAGATGGCCTACGACTACCGCGCGAAGTCGCCGAAGGCGAAGGCCATCGCCTACGGCCGCTTGCCGTTGCAGGTGCCGCTGGTCCTGTGGGCCTTGCGCGTGGGGCGCTCAACTCCCTGATCACTCTCGGCACTGGGTCGAACACCCAGCGCGGCCGAGGGTCTGTCATTGAAACCGCAACCAGTCCTAGGATGCCCGAGTGCAACCGCTCCTCCACCCTGCCGCGTCGGCGTTGGGTTGGCGCGGCATCGTCGTCCCCGACGTCGCCGTGCTGGGTCACCAGGTGTCGGCCGTCGTGCGGGTTCGTGCCGATGTGCACGAGTGGCGCAGCGCGAACGGCTGGCCGCCCCAGGCCGACCCGTCGTGGTTCCGCTCGTGGTTCGAGCCGGCCGCGCACGACCGGTTGCCGGTGCCGGCGGTGGAGCTGGTCGGCGTGCTGGTGGGTGAGTCGACGGTCGACCGGGCGTTGCAGTCGTGCGGGACGTTGATGACCCTCGCGCCGTGCTCGGTGGTGCTGCCCGCGCCGCAGGGCGCGCAGTCGTGGCCGTTGATCGAGCTGGACTACTACGGCATCGGCGTGGTCGCGGTGGACGCCGCGGGCGCGGCCGAGCTGCTGGTGCCGCCGGAGGACCGGTCGACGGAGTTCGGGCCGTCGCTGTTCGGGCGGTGGCTGCTGGAAGTGCTCTACGACCGGGTGCTGAAGGACGTGCCCGCGAACGCGCGGGTGAACGGCTAGTCCGGGATCGAGCGGATCAGCGCGCGCAGGCCGTCGGCGTCCAGCAGGTCCGCGGGGCGCAGCGTGTGGTCCTGGCGCACGTAGTGGAACGCCGCCCGCACCTTCTCGACCGGGCTCCCGGTCAACGCCGCCCACGCCAGCCGGTAGGCGGCGAGCTGCACCGACAGCGCGGGCAAGCGGTCCTCGTCGGGCACGGCGCCGGTCTTCCAGTCGACCACGGTCCAGCCGCCGTCGTCGTCGGCGAACACGGCGTCCATCCGGCCGCGCACCGACAGGCCGTCGATCTCGGCCTCGAACGGCACCTCGACGTCGTGCGGCACGCGATCGGCCCAGGCGCCGGCCAGGAACGCCTCCTGCAGGCGGGTGAGGTCGGAGTCGGGGGCCGCGCCCTCGTCGGCCGCGCCGGGCAGGTCGTCGAGGTCGAACAGGCGGCTCGCGCCGAACCGCTGTTCCAGCCACGTGTGGAACGCCGTGCCGCGGCGGGCCAGCGGGTTGGGCGGGAACGGCAGGGGGCGGCGCAACCGGCGGGCCAACAGGTCCGGGTCGGCGGCGAGCTCGACGAGTTGGCTGACCGACAGGTTGTCGGGCAGGACGACGCGTTCCCGGCGGTCGGCCGCGGCGGCGCGTTCGGCGAGGAGCACTTCGACGTCGCGCGCCCAGCCCTCCGGATCGTCGTCCTCCGTTCGGGGGACCTCGAGCGTTGAACTCGGGGGTCCTGGAGGTTCGACACTCGGGGCCTGGGGGTTCGACTCACCCAGTTGGTCGAGGGCGGAGAGGACCAGGGTGGCGCCCTCGACCACGGCGGCGCGGCGCTTGCCCAGCGGGTCGGTCGGCCACTGGGCCGTCTTCGTCTGCGACGCCAGGGGGTTGGGCTCGTCCTCGGCCGGGCGTGGCGCCCAGTGCGCGATGTCGGCGGGCGGGTGGTCGGCGGCGAGCACCGACTCGCGGATCTCGGTGAGGAACGCCGACGGGCCCTTCGGCTTGTCGCCCGTCTCGCCCCACCAGTGCCCCGACACCAGCAGGCTGTGCTCGGACCTGGTCAGCGCCACGTACAGCAGCCGCCGCTCCTCCACCAGCCGCCGCGCGTCGAAGTCGTCCTCGTGCCGGACCAGCGCCTCCTCGACGTCCTTGCGGTTGGCGTCGGGCGCGATGCGCAGCTTCGGCAGGTCCTCGGCGTCACCGCGCAGGTCGGCGGGCAGCTCGGCCACCGACCGCAGCCAGCTCGACGACTTCTTCCGGCCCGGGAACACGTCCTTCACCACGTGCGGCACGGCGACGATGTGCCACTCCAGGCCCTTCGCCGAGTGCATGGTCAGCACCTGCACCCGGTTCTCGGCCACCTCCACCTCGCCGGGCTCCAGGCCGTCCTCGGCCTGCTCGGCGGTGTAGAGGTAGTCCAGCAGCGCGGGCAGGGTGGCCGACGGGCTGGCCGCGGCGAAGTCGTTGACCACGTCGGCGAACGCGTCCAGGTGCGCCCGCCCCACCCCGCCCGGCCGGGCCATGGCCTCGATGTCCAGCAACAACGTGCGCTCGACGTCGGCGACCAGCTCGGGCAGCGGCTGGTCGAGCCGGCGGCGCAACGACGACAGCTCCGCGCCCAGCCGCCGGATCCGCCGGTACCCCTCGGCGGAGTACGCGGTCGGGTCACCCGGGTCGTCCAGCGCGTCGGCGAGCCCGGCCTGCTCGGCGTGCTCGCCGGGCAGCGCGTCGGCGATCACGGCCAGCGGGTCGCTCGCCACGGCCTGCCTGCTCGGCGCGCCCGCCAGGTCACGCGCCCGGGCCCACAGCGCGGCCAGGTCGTAGGCGGCGACGCGCCAGCGCGAGCCGGTGAGCAGGCGGGCGGCGGCGGTGCCCGCCAACGGGTCGACCAGCACCCGCAACGCGCTGGTCAGGTCGCGCACCTCCGGCTCGTCGAGCAGCCCGCCCAGGCCGACGACCTCGACCGGCAGGCCGCGTTCCCGCAGCGCCGCAGCGATGTTCGCCATGTCGGAACGGCGGCGCACCAGCACGGCCGCGGTGGGCGGCTCGTCGCTGGTGTCCAGGTGCTGCTCCCACTGCGCGGCGACCGTGTCGGCCACCCACTCCAGCTCTTGGCGCACGTCGTCGAACAACGCCACCCGCACGTCACCGGGCCCGGCGCCGTCACGGGCGCGCAGCTCGTCCACGTCCAGCCCCATCGCGCGCAGCGGCGCGGAGACGGCGTTGGCCAGGGCCAGCACCTCCGGCGGGTTGCGGAAGCTGGTGAGCAGGCCGTACTTCTTCGCGGGCGGGAAGTCGTGCACGAACCGGGGCAGGTTCGCCGCCGACGCGCCGCGCCAGCCGTAGATCGCCTGCGCCGGGTCGCCCACCGACGTCACCGGCATCGGCTCGCCCCGCCCGAACAACGACCGCAGCAGCACGCGTTGCGCGTGACCGGTGTCCTGGTACTCGTCCAGCAGCACGGCCCCGTAGCGCTCGCGCTCGCCGCGCACGACCTCCGGGTGCTCGGACGCGAGCCGGGCGGCCAGGGACATCTGGTCGGCGAAGTCCATCGCCGCCTCACGCCGCTTGCGCGCCTGGTAAGCCTCCAGCAGCGGCAGCAGGTTGACGCGCAGCCGCTGGGCGTTCACCACGGCCTTGAGCGACTCGGGCAGGCCGTCGCGCTGCCGCGCGGTCTTGGGCGCGTTCTCGATGATCGCGCACAGCCGCTCGGCGTGCCGCCACAGCGCGACCGGTTCGACCAGGTGCTCCCCCAGCTCACCGGCGAGCGCGAGCAGGTAGCCGGTGACGGTGGCGGGCACCTTGTCGGTGTCGAGGTCGTCGTTCCACGTCGACACGACGCGGTGCGCGAGCTGCCACGCGGCGGTCTCGGTGAGCAGCCGCACGCCCGGCTCCACGGGCAGCCGCAGGCCGTGCTCGCCGACGAGCCGGCCCGCGTACGCGTGGTAGGTGAGGATCACCGGCTCGGTGGTCAGCACCGCGGCCCGCCGCTCGCCGCTCGGGTCGAGCCGGTCGAGCAGGGACGACCCGGCGAGCCGGCGCAGCCGCAGCCGCACCCGGTCCGACAGCTGGCGCGCCGCCTTGCGGGTGAACGTCAGGCCGAGGACCCGGTCGGGCGTGACGAAGCCGTTCGCGACCAGGTAGACCACGCGGGCGGCCATGGTCTCGGTCTTGCCCGCGCCCGCGCCCGCCACGACCAGCGCGGGCGCGGCGGGGGCGGCGACGACCGCGGCCTGCTCGGGGGTGGGTTTGGGCAGGCCGAGCGCTTCGGCGACCTCGTACGGGCTGGCGAGAGCCACCGGCTCACCCGCCACCCGTTCGACCCCGCTCGGCACGACCACGTCCCGCATTCTCCGTGCTCGGGTCGCGCGGGCTTCGGCGACCCGCAGGGCGGAACGGTAGTGGCTGGTCAGCGGGGCACTACTGGCTGACCTGGCGACCGGACGAGTGCACCGGGCAGGTGGTGCGGGCCGGGCAGCGGTCACAGTCCGCGTTCTCGGTGGCCTGGTAGGTCGGCCCGACGCTCGACCCGGCGGCCAGCTGCACGGCCTCCAGCCACACCCGCACGCCCTGCTCGTCCAGCGGGGCCTGCTCGCGTTCGACGGCGCCGGTCTTCTTGTCCTCCTTGGCCACGTACAGCAGCCGCGCGCCGCCCGGGTCGGTGGCCAGGCCCAGGTGCGTGAAGCCGCCCAGCGCGGACGCGAGCTGGTAGACGGCGAGCTGGGGGTGCTGCTGCGCGTCGTTCTTGCTCACCGGGGTCTTGCCGGTCTTGACGTCCACGACGACCGGCCGCCCGTCCCGGTCGGTCTCCAGCCGGTCGACCCGGCCGCGCACGCGCAGCTTCGGCCCGCCGTCCTGCCGGGGGATCTCGACCGAGATGTCCTCCTCGACCGCGACCTGGGTCAGCTGGGAACGGCTGGACGCGAGCCACTCCAGGAACGTGTCGAGCATCCGCTCCACGCGGATGCGCTCGCGCCGGGAGAACCAGGGCGCGCCCGCGTCCACCGCGGCCCACGCCTCGTCCAGCTTCGCCCGCAGCTGCTGCTCGTCCGCCCCGGTCGCGGCGGCCTGCGCCAGGGCGTGCACGAGGGTGCCGGTGATCGACGCCAGCTCGGCCGGGTCCTGGCCGCCGTGCCGTTCGACGACCCAGCGCAGCGGGCACTTCGCCAGCGTCTCCACCGTGGACGGCGACACGCTGACGGTGTGCTCCTCGGTCCACAGTGGATCGTCGGTGGTGACGTCGGCCAGGCCGTACCAGGAATCCGGGTGCGCGCCCGGCACGCCGTTCGCGGCGAGGCGGGCCAGTTGGGTGGCCGCGCGTTCGCGGCGCTCGGCCGGTTCGTCGTCGGAGCACACGACCCGGCGCAGCTCGCCGACCAGCTCGGCCAGCACCAGGCCGCGCTCCGGGGTGAACGTCGGGCGTTCCGGCTCGTCGGTGGACAGCTCCTCGATCTCGTCCAGGAACCGGGACGGCTGCTCGTCCTCGCCGCGCACCGCGCTGACCAGCAACGTCCGCCGGGCGCGGCTCGCGGCGACGAGCAGCAGGCGGCGTTCCTCGGCGAGGATCGGCGCGACCGCGGACACCGTCTCGGTCGACATGCCCGCGACCACGTCGACCATGCGCTCCACGCCCAGCAACGAGCCGCGCAGCCGCAGGTCGGGCCAGCTGCCCTCCTGCACGCCCGGCACGGCCACGACCGTCCACTCCCGACCGGCGGCGGCGTGGGCGGTGAGCACGGACACGGCTTCGCCGGTGGGCGCGGCGGCGGCCAGGGTGTCGCCGACGATCTCCTGCGCGGCCAGGTAGTCGGCGAAGCCCTCGGCGCCGGAGCCGGGGAGCCGGTCGACGTACTTCGCGGCGGCCTCGAACAGCGCGACGATCGAGTCCAGGTCCCGGTCGGCCTGCACGCCGACGGTGCCGTGCCGCGCGGACTGCGCCACCCAGCGCAGCTCCAGGCCGGTGGCCTGCCACAGCTCCCACAGCACCTGCTCGACGGTCAGGCCGTCGGCGATGCCCTTGCGCGCCTTGCGGAGCAGGCCCGCGACGCGGCGGGCCGGCTGCGCCTCGGCGTCCTCCAGGGCGGCCAGGCGGTCGTCGGACTCGATCACCTCGACCAGCAGCTCGCCGCTCGGGCGGTCGCGGCCCGCGGCCAGTTCCAGGCGGCGCAGGCCGCGGCGCAGGCGGCGCAGGGCGAGCGGGTCCGCGCCGCCCAGGGGCGAGGACAGCAGCATGGCGGCGGTGTCCTCGTCCAGGCTGCCGGGGACGGCCGCGCAGCGCAGCAGCGCCAGGAACGGCACCACGGCCGGTTGGCGGGCCAGGGGCAGCTCGTCGCGCGGCACGGCGACCGGGACGCCGGCGGCGAGCAGGGCGCGGTGCAGGACCGGGAGCGACCTCGTGGCCGAGCGGGCCACGACGGCCATCTCCGACCACGGGACCTCGTCGATCAGGTGGGCGCGGCGGAGCTGGTCGGCGACCCAGCTCGCCTCCTGGGCGGCGGAGGCGAACAGGCGGACCTGGACGTTGCCCGTGTCGTCCACCGGGGTGACGGCGCGGGTGGGTGACGTGCCGGGCAGGCGCGCGGCGAGCCGGCCCACGGCGGCGCGGATCTCCGGCGTCATCCGGTGACCCGTGGTGAGGACCGCCGCCGGGGCGTCGGACTCGGCGAGGAGGCTCGGGTCCGCGCCGCGGAAGGAGAAGACGGCCTGGTCGGGGTCGCCGGAGAGGACGAACTCGTGGGCGGCGTCGCCCAGCACGCGGATCAGCTCGTGCTGGAGCGGGTCGAGGTGCTGGGCGTCGTCCACGAGGAGGTGCCGGACGCGTCGCCGTTCGGCGGCCAGGACGTCCGGTTCGGTCTGGAAGGCGAGCAGCGCGCTGCCGACCAGCTCGGCGGCGTCGAAGGACGGCGCGTGCCCCTGCCCGCTGCTGGCGAGCAGGTTGACCTGCTCGTACTGGGTGGCGAACAGGCCGGCCGCGACCCACTCCTCGCGGGCGTGCTTGCGGCCCAGCTCGGTCAGGTCCTCCGGGGCCAGGCCGCGCTCGGTGGCGCGCAGCATCAGGTCGCGCAGCTCGTGGGCGAAGCCGGGGAGGGAGAGGGCGGGGCGCAGGCGTTCCGGCCACTTCGGCGCGCCCATGCTCACGTCGCCGGCGAGGAGTTCGCGGACCACGGCGTCCTGCTCGGGGCCCGACAGCAGGCGCGGGGCCGGTTCGCCCCGGTGGACGGCCTGCACGCGCAGGACCGCGAAGGCGTAGGAGTGGACCGTGCGGACCAGCGGTTCCTGGGTGGTCGGCAGGGCGCCGTCGGTCCGGGCGCCGGTCAGCAGCCGGGTGATGTGGGCGCGCATGGCTTCGGCGGCACGGCGGTTCGGGGTCAGGACCAGGATGTTCTCGGGGTGCACGCCGTGGTGCAGCACGCGGTCCGCCACGACTTCGGCGAGCAACGTCGTCTTGCCCGTGCCGGGGCCGCCGAGGACGCGCAGCGGGCCGCCGGGGTGGTCGAACACGGCGCGTGCGGGCGCGTCCCACTCGCGCCGGGGCTCGTCCTGCCGCACCCGGCGCACCAGGAGGGGTGCCCTGTTCGCCGCCACGGCGGAGATGGAACCACAGACCACCGACAGTGTTGGATTGCCGCTGCTCCGCAGACGGCGGGCGAGGTCGCCGGGAGGTCGACCTCGCGGCGAGGCGCGAGGCGCGAGACGCGAGGCGCGAGAGGAGTCGATGTTCCCCCGTGGAAAGCTGTGGGGGTGGACGAAGAGTTGCACGAGATGGTCCGCGAAGTCGTGCGCAGGATCCCGCGCGGCCGGGTCGCGACCTACGGTGACGTCGCCGACATCGCCCGCGCGCCGTCGCCCCGCCTGGTCGGGCAGGTGCTCAACCAGGACGGGCACGACCTGCCGTGGCACCGGGTGCTGCGCGCCAACGGCACGTGCGCGCCCCACATCGCCGACGAGCAGTTGCAGCTGCTCCGCGAGGAGGGCGTGGTGGCCGACGACGGGAAGGTCGACCTGCGCACGTACCGCTGGGAGGACGCGGTCAAGGAGAAGGCGGAGGAGCCTCCCGGGTTGTGGTGACCCGCGCCCGCGCGCGGTCCACCTCGGCCGCGACCTCGGGGTCACGGGTGATCGCGGCGGCCAGCCGCAGGTGCGGCAGGGCGTCGGCGTGCCTGCTCTGCCGGCTGAGCGTGCGGCCCAGCAGCAGGCGGGTGTAGCCGTCGGACGGGTCGAGGTCCACGAGCGTGGTCAGGACCCGTTCGGCCTTGCCCAGGGCGGCGGACTGGAAGTGCGCCAGCGCCAGCTCGGTCAGCACGGTCCGGTCCCGCGGCGCGTGCTCGGCGGCTTCGGCCAGGTACCGCGCCGCGCCGCTCGGGTCGCCGGAGGCGCGGAACATCCGCCCCTTGCGCAGCAGTTCCCTGACGTCGGTCATGACAGCTCCTCATCCGCCGAGGTGACGTGCGGGACGTGCGTGACGCCCAGTCGCCCGGCTTGGAAGTCCTCGATGGCTTGCCTGATCTCGGCGCGGGTGTTCATCACGAACGGCCCGTAGCGCGCGACCGGCTCGCGCAGCGGCAGACCGCCGAGGATGAGGACGTCCCACGTCGTGTCGGCTTGCAGGGTGAGCGCGGCGCCGCGCTCCAGGGTGGCCAGGTGGCCTTCGTCGAGCGGCCGGTGGTCGGCGCCGACCGTGCCGCGACCGGACAGCACGTAGACCATCGCGGTGAACTCCTCCGGCCAGGGGACGGTCAGGCGGGCGTGCGGGCTGAGGGTGGCGTGCAGGTAGGTGATCGGCGTGTGCGTCATGCCGGGGCCGCGGTGGCCCGCCACGTCGCCCGCGATCACGCGGACCAGCGCGCCGCCGTCGTCGCTGGACAGCAGGACGGTCTCGGCCGGCGTGATGTCCTGGTAGCGGGGCGGGGTCCACTTGGCCGACCGCGGCAGGTTGACCCACAGCTGCACGCCGTGGAACAGACCGCCCTTGGCCACCAGTTCCTGCGACGGCAGCTCGGAGTGGAGCACTCCTG
Source organism: Actinosynnema sp. NPDC091369 (assembly GCF_044757065.1). NCBI lineage: Bacteria > Bacillati > Actinomycetota > Actinomycetes > Pseudonocardiales > Pseudonocardiaceae > Actinosynnema > Actinosynnema sp. NPDC091369. The sequence continues at coordinate 87,916 of NZ_JBIVUG010000001.1, forward strand.
AACCGGCGGTCATCCACTGCGTGCCGCCGTTGGTGATGACACCGCCGCCGCCGGTGGAGTCCCGGTGCTCGAAGACGCCGTCGATCATGTAGGTGACGGTCTCGAAGCCCCGGTGCGGGTGCCAGGGCGCGCCCTTGGCCTCGCCGGGCCCGTACTCGACCGCGCCCATGTGGTCCAGGAGCAGGAACGGGTCGGCGTCCGGCAGGTCGACGCCCGGGAAGGGGCGGCGGACCTGGAAGCCCTCGCCTTCGAGGAACCGCTGGGCCCGCACGACCCGGCGCACCTCGCGCCACGCGGTGGCGGCCTCGGGCAGGCGCGGGAGGCGGGGCAGGGTGAGGGTGTCGGCGGTGACGGCGGGCATGGCTGCCTCCTCGGACGGTGACCGCCCTGGTGCGGCGGTCGTGTCCGGGTCAACCTGGTTGAAGGCTCAACTATTCCTGGGTCGCACCCGCCGACGACCCCTGAGCGTTGAACTCAGGGGTCGCGAACGTAGGACTCTCGGGTCCTGGACGTAGGACTCTCGGGTCAGGCGACGTCCTGGAAGCAGCGGGCCTCGTAGTAGCGCAGCAGGACGGCTTCCACGACGCGCAGGTGCGCGCCGATCGGGGCGGCGACGACGGCCGCCCCCGACTCGGCCACCACGCGGTGGAACAGGCCCGGGGCCAGCAGCCACGAGGCGACGGCCACGCGGCCCGACGCGGCGGCGACCACGTCCGCAATGCGCGGTTCGGCGGTGGCGGCGTAGCCGATGGTCACCGGGCCCACCCGGCGCGACAGGGCGGTGGCGGTGGCGCGCACGTCGGCCAGGGCGCGCGGGTCCGAGGAGCCCGCCGCCGCCAGGACGACCGAGTCGCCCCTGGTCCAGCCCGCTTCGGTCAGGCGGGCCAGCAGCGCGGGCAGCAGGGCCGGTCCGATCGGGTCCGTGATCACCGCGTCGGGGTGGCCGGACGCCTCCACCTGGGCCGGGATGTCCACCCGGACGTGGTAGCCGGCGGCCAGGAAGGCGGGCACGACGACCGCGGGACCGGACACCGACAACAGCACCGACGTCACGTCCGGTTGGCGCACGTCGGCGTAGGCGACCCGGACGGGCACGCCGCCGAGGCGGGCGCGGACGAGGGACGCGATCTCTTCCACGACGACGGCCCCGGCGGGGTCACGGGTGCCGTGCGCGACGAGGACGAGGGTCATACGGCGACTCCGGCGGGGTCCATGGCCAGGCGGTAGCCGCGCTTGACGACGGTGGCGACCATGCGCGGTTCGCCCAACGCGGAGCGCAGCCGGCCGACGGCGGTTTCGACGGCGTGCTCCTCGCCACCGCTGGGCAGCGCCGCCAGCAGGTCGCGGCGGGACACCACACGGCCGCGGGCGGCGGCCAGCACGCGGAGCACGGCCATCGGGGCAGGGGGGACGGGACGCAGCTCACCGTCGACGACGACGGCCTGGCCCCGCAGCTCGACGTCCCGGGCCGCGATGCGCAGCCGGGTCGCCCGCGCGGGCAGTTCGAGGGTCAGCTCCCGGGCCAGCGCGCCGATCCGGGCGCGGGCGGGCTGCACGACCGGGACGCCGGCGGACACCAGCGGGCCGGCGGTGATCGAGCCGACGCCCACCACGAGCACGTCCCGGCGCAGCAGCGACGTCAGCTCGGGCAGCTTGCCCATGGCCTCGGCGGTCCGCAGCACGGACGCCGCGGCGGGCGCGCTGGTGAACGTCAGCGCGTCCACCTGACCGGCCAGGACGGCCTCCAGCAGCCGTTCCAGAGGCGCGGGGTCGGCCGGGCCGGTCCAGCGGTAGACGGGGACCTCCACGACCGTGGCACCGGCCGCGCGCAAGGTCGACGTGAACTCCGGCAGCGTGTCGCCGTGCAGCTGCACCGCGACGCGCTTGCCGGACACACCGGACCGCAGCAGGTGGTCCAGCAACTCGGCGTTGCTCTCCCCCTCCGGCGACCACGCCTCCACCAACCCGGCGGCACGCACCGCGCCCCGCGCCTTCGGCCCCCTGGCCAGCACCCGTCCCCCGGACAACCGGGACAGCAGGCGCGCGCCCAGCCCCCAGCCCTCCGCGGCCTCGACCCAGCCGCGGAAGCCGATGCCGGTGGTCGCCACGGCGAAGTCCACCGGTTCCTCCACCACCGCCCTGGTCGCGGCCAGCAGCTCCGCGTCGTCGGGCAGCGGCACGATCCTGATGGCGGGACCGTGCAGCACGGTCGCGCCCTTGCGCTCGAGCAGAGCCGAGAGCTCGTCGGCCCGCCGGGCGGCGGTCACCCCGACCGTGTACCCGGCCAGCGGGGCGGCGTTCACGGTGACCCGACCTGGATGACACCGTCGGTCACGACCACCGGGTGCACCGGCACCCCGGTCGAGGGGTCGTCCAGGCACTTGCCGGTGGAGAGCTCGAACGCCTGCTTGTAGACCGGCGACACGACCACGGGCACGCCGCCGCGGTCGCCGACGATGCCGCGCGCCAGCACTGCCGCGCCGCTGAACGGGTCGATGTTGCCCAGCGCGTGCACCGTCCCCGCCGAGGTCAGGAACAGCGCCACCTGGGAACCGTCGGGCAGCAGCGCCGCGACGCCCTGGTCGGGGCGGAGGGCGCTCAACTCGCACACGGGTGTCATCGGGAAACCTCCGCCTGGCTGACACTGGGAACACCCAACAGGACCGGCACCTTCTGGCCGCGCTCTTCCCGGAACGAGATGGTCGGGTCGGGCGTGCCGGGCGCGTTGACGAACGAGGTGAAGCGGGACAGCTTCTCCGGGTCCTCCAGCACGCCGCGCCACTCGTCGGCGTAGTTGTCCACGTGCTTGGCCATCGCCGCCTCCAGGTCGGCGCAGATGCCGAGGCTGTCGTGGACGATGACGTCGCGCAGGTGGTCCAGCCCGCCTTCCAGCGACTCGATCCAGGTCGAGGTGCGCTGCAACCGGTCCGCGGTGCGGATGTAGAACATGAGGAACCGGTCGATCAGCTTGATCAGGGTCTCGGTGTCCACGTCGGACGCGATGAGGTCGGCGTGGCGCGGGGTGAAGCCGCCGTTGCCGCCGACGTAGAGGTTCCAGCCGTTCTCGGTCGCGATGATGCCGAAGTCCTTGCCGCGGGCCTCGGCGCACTCGCGCGCGCAGCCGGACACGGCGGACTTGAGCTTGTGCGGCGACCGCAGGCCGCGGTAGCGCAGTTCGAGCTCGATGGCCAGCGACACCGAGTCCTGCACGCCGTAGCGGCACCACGTGGTGCCGACGCACGACTTCACCGTGCGCAGCGCCTTGCCGTAGGCGTGCCCGGACTCGAACCCGGCGTCGACCAGGCGCTTCCAGATCTGCGGGAGCTGGTCGACGGTCGCGCCGAACAGGTCGATCCGCTGCCCGCCGGTGATCTTGGTGTAGAGGCCGAAGTCGCGGGCGACCTCGCCGATGACGATCAGCTTCTCCGGGGTGATCTCGCCGCCGGGGATGCGCGGCACGACCGAGTAGGTGCCGTTGCGCTGCATGTTGGCCAGGAAGCGGTCGTTGGTGTCCTGGAGGGTGGCCTGCTCGCCCTCCAGCACGTGCCCGTTGTCCAGGGACGCGAGGATCGAGGCGACGGCGGGCTTGCAGATGTCGCAGCCGAAGCCGCGGCCGTGCCGGGAGATCAGCTCGGAGAACGTGGTGATGCCGGTGGAGCGGACGATCTCGAACAGGTCGGCGCGCGAGTGGTCGAAGTGCTCGCACAGCGCGCGGGACTGCTCGATGCCGCACTCGGACAGCAGCTTCTTCAGCATCGGCACGCACGAGCCGCAGCCGGTGCCCGCCTTCGTGCAGGCTTTGATGCCGGGCACGTCGACGGCCTCGCCGGAGTTGACCACGTCCACGATGTGCTGCTTGGTGACCGCGTGGCACGAGCACACCTGGGCGTCGTGCGGCAGGGTCAGCTCGACGCCGCCGCCCTCCGGCCCGATCAGCGCCACCGGGTCGCCGGGCACGGGCCGGCCGACCAGGGGCCGCAGCGACATGTACTTGGACGCGTCGCCGACCAGGATGCCGCCGAGCAGGGTCTTCGCGTCGTCGGACACCACGACCTTGGCGTACGTGCCGGCCACGGCGTCGTTGACGACGACCTCCAGCGCGCCCTCCTGCTTGGCGTGCGCGTCGCCGAACGAGGCCACGTCCACGCCGAGGAGCTTGAGCTTGGTGGACATGTCGGCGCCGGGGAACTCGGCCGAGCCGCCGAGCAGCCGGTCGGCCACCACCTCGGCCATGGAGTAGCCGGGCGCGACCAGGCCGTAGACCATGCCGTCGAGGTTGGCGCACTCGCCGATGGCGTAGACGTGCTCGTCGGAGGTGCGGCACGCCTTGTCGACGATGATGCCGCCGCGCTCGCCGACCACCAGGCCGAACTCGCGGGCCAGCTCGTCGCGCGGCCGGATGCCCGCGGAGAACACCACGACGTCCAGGTCCAGCTCGACGCCGTTGGACAGCTTGGCGATGAGCCGCTCGCCGTCCTGCTCGATGGAGGACGCGGACGTGCCCGTGTGCACGGTCAGGTCCAGCTTCTCCACCAGGCGCTTGAGCAGGCCGCCGCCACCCTCGTCCACCTGGAGCGGCATCAGCCGCGGGCCGAGCTCGACCACGTGCGGCGAGATGCCCATGCCGCGCAGCGCGTTCGCCGCTTCCAGGCCGAGCAGGCCGCCGCCGAGCACCATGCCCGCGTGCCGGCCCGCGGCGCGCGCCGACTCGACCGTGGTGCGGATGCCGTCGAGGTCGTCGATGGTGCGGTAGACGTGGCACCCGGGCAGGTCGCGGCCCGGCACGGGCGGCACGAACGGCACCGAGCCGGTGGCCAGCACCAGCGCGTCGTAGGGCTGCGCCCGGCCGCTGGAGGTGCGCACGACCTTGCGGTCGCGGTCGATGTGCACCACCTTCTCGCTGAGGTGCAGCTCGACGGCGTCGTCCGCGTGCGGCGCGAGGCTGAGCGACTCGGCGTCCCAGCTGTCCACGTAGGAGGAGAGCGCGACCCGGTCGTAGGCGGGGCGGTTCTCCTCGGCGAACACCACGACCCGCCACTGGCCGGTGACGTCCTTCTCGCGGAGGGCCTCCACGAGCCGGTGACCGACCATGCCGTGACCGACCACCACCAGCGTTCGCGTCATGGGACCAATCCCTTCTTCTGCCCAGGTCAATGCTCACCGGGCACCGTGTCGTGCCTAGGTCGCGAATGTTGCGCAGGCGTTAAAGCGGCCTCACGCCGCACTTCAGAGGGTTGTGTGCGTCACACGCCGGCGTAGGCGAGGCTCGGCACGCGCGCGAACACCCGTCGCCGCATGTAGAACCACCAGGTGGTGGCCATGCAGAGGCCGTAGAAGACCAGGAACGCGGTGAGCGCGGGCGCGAGGGTCTTGCTGCCCTCGAGCGAGAACTTGAACACCAGGTTCACCAGCACGCCGCCGAACGCGCCGATCGCGCCCGCGATGCCGACCACGGCGGCGGCCTGCCGCTTGGCCGACCGGAGGTCGGCGGTCTGCGCGGCGAAGATGGCCGGGATCATCCGGTAGGTCGAGCCGTTGCCCACGCCGGCCAGCACGAACAGCGCGATGAACGAGCCGAAGAACAGCGCGAAGCTGCGGACCTCGATGCTGACCAGCAGGCTGATCGTGCCGACGGCCAGGCCGAGGAACACGGCCATGGAGATCCGCGCGCCGCCGAACCGGTCGGCCAGCCACCCGCCGAACGGCCTGCTCACCGAGCCGATGAGGGCGCCGAGGAAGGCCAGCCCGACGAAGCTCTTGTAGTCCACGAAGCTGATCTTGATCAGCGACGGGAACGCGAACGAGAAGCCGATGAACGAGCCGAACGTGCCGATGTACAGGAACGACATCACCCACGTGTGCTTGTTCGACATCGCCTTCTTGTAGGACGAGCCGTCCGGCTTGGCCTGGGCGAGGCTGTCCATGAGGAACCACGCGCACGCCGAGGCGACGATGATGAACGGCATCCAGATCAGCGCCGCGTAGGCCAGGTTGACGCCCGTGCCGAGGGAGATGACGATCGGCACGACGAGCTGCACCATGGCCACGCCGAGGTTGCCGCCCGCCGCGTTCAGGCCGAGCGCCAGGCCCTTCTTGCCCTCCGGGTAGAAGAACGAGATGTTGGCCATGGAGGACGAGAAGTTGCCGCCGCCGAAGCCCATCGCGGCCGACGTGAGCAGGAAGAACCAGTACGGAGTGCCCGGGTTCGACACCGCGATAGCCAGCATGGTGGTGGGGATCAGCAGCAGGCCCGCGCTGAGCGTGGTCCACGCCCGCCCGCCGAACCTCGGCACCGCGAACGTGTAGGGGATGCGCAGCACCGCGCCGACCAGGTTGGGCACGATCAGCAGCCAGAACGTCTGGCCGACGCTGAAGCTGAAGCCGACGGAGCCCAGGCTCACGACGACGATGCTCATCAGGCTCCACACGGTGAAGCCCAGGTTCTCCGCCAGGATGGAGAAGAACAGGTTCTTGCGGGCGATCCTCTTGCCGGTCGTCTCCCAGAACGACGGGTCCTCCGGCTCCCAGTGCTCGATCCACCGACCACCGCGTTTCGCCCGGGGCGCAACGCTCTTGGTCTCCACAACCGTGCTCATCGGACCCTCCCGAACACCGTTTTCCCGTTGCGGGAACCGTAAGAACGGGCCGTTACCCCGACGTTCGGACAGGTGTCGTCGGCGGCAACTCCCGCGCACATCAAGCGGACTGGGGCTGTGAGGCGGCGAGCCAGTCGACGATGCCGCACACCGCGTCCTTGCAGCCGCCGCAGCCGGTGCTCGCGCGGGTGACCTCGGCGATCGAGGACAGCGTCGTCGCGCCCGCCCGCCAGGCGCTGACCAGCTGGCCCTTGCTGACCGTGTTGCACCGGCACACCACCGCGGACGCGGGCAGGTCGGCGGGGCTGGCCACGTTCTCGGCGGGCAGCGCGCGGCCCAGCAGCAGCGCCAGCCGGTCGGTCGGCGCGGGCAGGCCGCGGTCGTAGAGCTGGGTGATGGCCGCCGCCGCGTCCGGCGCGCCGAGCACGATCGCGCCGGTGACCTTGTCGTCGCGCAGCACGAGCTTGGCGTACCGGCCGCGCGCCGGGTCCTGGAAGCACAGCACCTCGTCGTCGGGCGAGTCGACGCCCACGTGCACGTCGCCCAGCGCGGCCAGGTCCACGTCACGGGCCTTGAGCCTGGTCACGACGGTGGTGCCGGCGTAGCGGGCGGCGGGCGCGACGCCGGTCAGCCGGTCGGCGAGCACGGCGGCCTGCTCCCACGCGGGCTGCACCAGGCCGGACACCGTGCCGACGTGCTGGGCGCAGTCGCCGATGGCGTGCACCCTCGGGTCGCTGGTGCGCAGCGCGTCGTCCACGAGGACACCCCGGTCGACGTCGAGCCCGGCTTCGCCGGCGAGGCTCGTCTCCGCGCGCACGCCCGCCGAGACGACGACCAGGTCGGCGGGGACGTGCGTGCCGTCGTCCAGCTCCAGGCCCTCGCCGGGCGTGTACTTCGTGGCCAGCGCCCCGAGCCGGAACTCGATGCCCAGCCCCTGCAACGTGGCCGCGAGCACCCGGCCCGCGCCCGCGTCGAGCTGCCGCTCCATCAGGTGCCCGACCGGGTGCACGACGGTGACCAGGCAGCCCCGACCGGCCAGGCCGCGCGCGGCCTCCAGTCCGAGCAGCCCGCCGCCGAGCACCGCGACCGGCGTGCCGGGCGACGCCTTCGCCACGATCCGGGCGCAGTCGTCCAGGGAGCGGAACGCCACCGCGCCGGGCGCCAGCTCGCCGTTGCCGTCGAGCAGGCCGGGCGTCGGCGGCACCCACGAGCGCGCCCCCGTGGCCAGCACCAGCGAGTCGTAGGGCACCTCGGTGTCGCCGACGTGCACGACCCGGCGGGTCCGGTCGATCTTGGTGACCCCGCCGCCCAGCCGCAGGTCGACGTGGTGCTTGGCGGCCCAGTCGGCGTCGTGCAGCCGCACCGCCTCGGGCGTCAGCGACCCCGCCACCACGCTGGACAGCAGCACCCGGTTGTAGGCGTGGTGCTGCTCGTCGCCCAGCACCGTCACCGACACCCGTTCCGCCTTCGGGTCGCGGCGGCGGATCTCGTCGGCCAGCCGGGCGCCGGCCATGCCGTAGCCCACGATGACAACGTTCCTCATACCGACTCCAATCGGACCGCGCACACCTTGAACTCGGGCATCCGGCTGGTCGGGTCGAGCGCCGGGTTGGTCAGCAGGTTGGCCCGGCCCTCGCCCGCGTAGTGGAAGGGCAGGAACACCACGTCGATCCGCATCGACGGCACGCAGCGCACCCGCGCCACGGTCCGGCCGCGCCGCGAGACGACGGCCGCCATCCCGCCGTGGGCCAGCCCGGCGCGGGTCGCGGTGTCGGGGTGCACCTCCACGTACGCCTCGGGCTCGGCCCGGTTCAGCTCGGCCACCAGCCGGGTCTGCGCGCCGGACTGGTAGTGCTGGAGCACCCGGCCGGTGGTGGCCTGCAACGGGAAGTCGGCGTCGGGCGACTCGACGGGCCCCCGGTGCTCGACGGGCACGAACCTCGCCCGGCCGTCGGGGTGGGCGAAGCGGTCCAAAAACGTGCGGGGCGTGCTGTCCTCCACGACGGGCCAGTGCAGGGCTTCCCCTCGGCGGAGGCGCTCGTACGTCACGCCCGAGTAGTCTGCGGCACCTCCCTTGGAGGCGACTCGGAGCTCTTCGAACACCACTTCGGGTTCACTTGGGAAGCGCTCGGCCGGTTGGCCCAACCGGGTGGCGAGGCCGCGCAGCACGTCCAAGTCGCTGCGCACGCCCTCCGGCGGCGTCACGGCCACCTGGCGCAGCAGGATGCGGCCTTCGAGGTTGGTCATCGTGCCGCTCTCCTCGGCCCACTGCGTGACCGGCAGCACGACGTCGGCGACCGCGGCCGTCTCCGACAGCACCAGGTCGGCCACGACCAGCAGGTCCAGCGCCCCCAGCCGGTCGGCGACGTGCTGCGAGCGCGGCGCGGAGACGATGACGTTGCTGCCGAACACCAGCAGCGCCTTCGGGCCGCCGGGCTGCCCCAGCGCGTCGAGCAGCTCGTAGGCCGAGCGGCCGGGTCCGGGCAGGTCGTCCACGCCCCAGACGTCCATGATGTGCGCGCGGGCCGCCGGGTCGTCGATCTTGCGGTAGCCGGGGAGCTGGTCGGCCTTCTGGCCGTGCTCGCGCCCGCCCTGGCCGTTGCCCTGGCCGGTGAGGCAGCCGTAGCCGGAGTACTTGGTGCCGGGCAGGCCCAGCGCCAGCGCCAGGTTGATCCACGCCGACACGGTGTCCGCGCCGCTGGCGTGCTGCTCGGTGCCGCGCCCGGTCAGCACGTAGGCGTTGTGCGCCTCGGCCAGGATGCGCACCGCGGCCCGCTGGTCGGCGACCGGCACGCCGGTGACCCGCTCCACCCGTTCCGGCCACCACGTCGCGGCGATCCGCCAGGCGTCGTCGAAGCCGGTGGTGCGCCGGTCCAGGTACTCCTCGTCCAGGTAGCCGTCGGCCACGGCGGTGTGCAGCAGGCCCAGGGCGAGCGCGAGGTCCGTGCCGGGCGCGGGTTGCAGGTGCAGGGTGGCCAGCTCGGCGGTGGGCGTGCGCCGGGGGTCGATGACGATCAGCTCGGCGTTCTTCAGGTGCTGCACGAACGGCGGCATGGTCTCCGCCGGGTTGCCGCCGACCAGCAGGATCGCGTCCGCGCGGTCGAGGTCGGTCACCGGGAACGGCATGCCCCGGTCCAGCCCGAACGCCTTCAGGCCCGCGGCGGCGGCGCTGGACATGCAGAACCGGCCGTTGTAGTCGATCTGCGAGGTGCCCAGGGCGACCCGGGCGAACTTGCCGAGCAGGTAGGACTTCTCGTTGGTCAGCCCGCCGCCGCCGAACACGCCGACCGAGTCGGGGCCGTGCTCCTCCCGCAGGGCCGCCAGCTTGGCGGCGACCAGGTCGAGCGCCTCGTCCCAGGTGGCCTCGCGCAGCTCGCCGTCGCGGCGGACCAGCGGCGTGGTGAGCCGGGCGGGCGAGGTCAGCAGCTCGGCCGACGTCCAGCCCTTCTGGCACAGGCCGCCGCGGTTGGTGGGGAACTCGCGCGGCGACACCTTGCCGTTGTCGATGGACATCGCGCACTGCAACGCGCAGTACGGGCAGTGCGTGTCGATGCTCGCGGAGGCGGTCACGAGCCCGACGGTAGGAAGCGGCTGTTAACGGCAGCACGTGGAATGTTTCGTCCACGCGAACTTCACAGCTCAGGGATCGCGCGGTGAGGGTGAGTTCACAGCAGGTCGGCGACGAGCGCCGCCGTCCGCTCCAGCCCGGCGAGAGATTGTCTGCTCGAACGGGGGTGCAGGGCGTGGACCGCGAGCCGGAACAGGGTCGCTCGCAGGAGGATTTGCGGCCACTCGTCCAGGTGCGCCCAGCGCTGGAGCAGGCCGTGATCCGCGCCACCCCAGGACAGCGCGTCCACCACGACGACCGCCGCGCCGTACGGCGCCGGCCGCCAGTAGGCGACGAAGTCGATGATCGCCGGGGCCGCGTCGCCCGCGAACAGCACGGTGCCGAACAGGTCGCCGTGCACGACCTGGGGCTTGAGCGGGACGGGCTTGCGGTAGGCCGCGGCCTGCTCGAACAACCGGCCGCCCAGGTCGGGGTCGAGGTCGGCCTTCTCCTCGTCCCACGCGCAGCGGTCGGCGGTGGCGAACAGGTCGGTGCGGGCGTCCAGGAAGCGGGGCCGGGGCAGGTCGGCGGTCGCCCGGTGAAGCTTGACGGCGACGTCCACGACCTCGTCGTGCCGCGGCTCGGCCCGCCCGGACAGGTACTTGGTCGCCGCCCACCCACCGACGACGTACCGGCCGTCGGTGGAGCGCAGCGGCCGGGCGACGCGCAGGTGCTCGACGTCGAGCGCGTCGAGGGTCTTGGCGACCCAGGTGGCCTCGGCCGGCTTGCCCGCGGGCCGGATGGCCGCGTCACCGCACCGCCAGACCGGGCCACCGTCGATCAGCTCCGGCTCGGCGTCGCGCGCGCCGAACGCGGCGCGCACGTGCGACGGTGGCGGCTCCGGAGTGGTCACGGCCGGCACGCTACCTGCACCGGGCCTTCGGTTGGTGGACGTGAGGGGTTCGAACACGTGGTGTCCACGCATTCGGCCTAACCGCATTATTGCGGTCTCAGCGGGAACGCGCTGGACGTGACGCGGAACACGCCGGTGGGCGCGGTCGTCGATGATCACCCGACGCCACGTTCACTCGATAGAGTCGGCCGGGTGCGGTCGGTGAACCTGCGCCACTCGGTCCGCGCGGTCGACTTCGACGTCGAGCCGCGGCCGGTGTGGCGGCAGGAGGCGGTCGGGCCGGGTACGCGGCGGGCTGCGACGGCGTGGTGAACGACTACTTCCTGGTGCGCGTCCGGTCGTTCGCGCCGCCGCGCGGGGCGATGACCGACCGGGACCTGGCGGCCGAGAACGTCAGCGGCCGGCGGTGGTGGTCGCTGCCGGAGATCGCCCGCTACCGCGGGCCGGACCTGTCCTCGCCGCGCGACCTCGCCACGCCGCCGGCGGCGCTGCTCGCGGGCGGGGCGTCCGCGGACGTGCTGGAACAGGGCGTGTGAGGTGCAAAAAACAGGGGTCCCCTGGGCGGGGACCCCTGCGTGGCGTTGTCGATCAGGTGCGGGTCAGTAGGTCGGCAGCGACGGGTCGACCTCGCGGGCCCAGGCGAGCACGCCGCCGCCCACGTGCACGGCGTCCTTGAACCCGGCCTGGTGCAGCACGGCCAGCGCCTCGGCGGACCGGGCGCCCGACTTGCAGTGCAGCACGACCTGCTTGTCCTGCGGCAGCTCGGCGAACGCCTCGCCCGACAGGATCCGGTCCTTCGGGATCAGCACCGAGCCCGGGATCTTCACGATCTCGTACTCGTGCGACTCGCGGACGTCCACCAGCAGGAAGTCCTCGCCGCTGTCCTGCTTCTGCTTCAGCTCCAGCGGCGTGATCGTGTTGCCCGCCGCGGCCTGCTGGGCGTCGTCGGACACCACGCCGCAGAACGCCTCGTAGTCGATCAGCTCCGTGATCTTCGGGCTCTCCGGGTCCTTGCGGATCTTGATGGTCCGGTAGGACATCTCCAGGGCGTCGTAGACCATGAGCCGGCCGAGCAGCGGGTCGCCGATGCCGGTCAGCAGCTTGATCGCCTCGGTCACCATGATCGAGCCGATCGACGCGCACAGCACGCCCAGCACCCCGCCCTCGGCGCACGACGGCACCATGCCGGGCGGCGGCGGCTCGGGGTAGAGGTCGCGGTAGTTGAGGCCCTGGCCGTTCGGCGCGTCCTCCCAGAAGACGCTGACCTGGCCCTCGAACCGGAAGATCGAGCCCCACACGTACGGCTTGCCCAGCAGCACGGCCGCGTCGTTGACCAGGTACCGGGTGGCGAAGTTGTCCGTGCCGTCCAGGATCAGGTCGTAGTCGCGGAAGATGTCGAGCGCGTTCTCCGAGTTCAGGTGGGTCTGGTGCAGCACCACCTTCACGAACGGGTTGATCTCGGCCACCGAGTCCCGCGCCGACTCCGCCTTCGGCTTGCCGATGTCGGACTGGCCGTGGATGACCTGCCGCTGGAGGTTCGACTCGTCGACGATGTCGAAGTCGATCACGCCCAGCGTGCCGACGCCCGCCGCCGCCAGGTAGAGCAGGGCCGGGCTGCCCAGCCCGCCGGCTCCGACGACCAGGACCTTCGCGTTCTTCAGCCGCTTCTGCCCGTCGACCCCGACGTCCGGGATGATCAGGTGGCGGCTGTAGCGCGCTACTTCTTCCTTGGTCAGCTCCGCTGCGGGCTCCACGAGCGGCGGAAGCGCCATCTGAGTCCTCCTCGACGAAACATGTCCTGTACCGACGGACAACACCAGCCTGCCCGTCCGTCTTCCCCGATGGGAAGTCGTCCCAAGGCGCGGGACGACGGTTACTGCGGGGCCACCGGGAACGGGTTGGCCGTGCACACCAGGCCGTTCGCCTCCACCGCGTACCGGTTGGACGAGTCGACCGAGTTCAGCTGGGCGACGTAGTCGTTGGCCACGCCGAACGACTGCTGCATCATCACCGGCGCCGCCTTGCCGTCGGCCTTGCAGCCCTCGTGCGGGTTGCGCAGCACGTGGCCGACCTCGTGGTTGATCGCGTAGGTCCGGTAGGCGCTGATGTCGTTGCCGTAGACCTTCGCGCCGCGCACCCACCGGGCGGCGTTGATGACGACCCGCTTGGTGCCCGAGTGCCAGCACGACGACTCGAACTGGATCTGGAACCCGCACAGCGCGTGCGTGGTCCCGGTGGTGGTCAAGCTCACGACGAAGTCGACCGGCTCGCCGTCGACGCGCTGCATGGACGCCTGGCCGGTGCCGATCCAGCTGCGCGGGTCGGCGAGGATGCCGTCCACCGTGCGGGCGAACGCCTCCCGGTCGCCGTTGTAGTCCGCCGGCTCCACGCCGTCCTCGATGGCGATCTGGTACCGGTAGAGCGTCCCGCCGCTGCCGACCTGCGGCGTCGTGCCCGGGATCACGGCGAACGTGCCCGCGCCCTGCTCGGAGAACTTCGGCCCGTCCGGCAGCTGCGCGGTCGGGAAGTTCTTCAGGTCGATGTCGGCCGGCGGCTTCTCGGTCGCCTCGGGCGGGCCGGCGGACGTCGCCGGCGCGGACGTCGCGCCACCCGGCTGGGCGGTGTTCGCGTCGCCGCCCGAACCGGTCGACGGCGCGGCGGTGTCCAGCACGACCAGGGCCGTGAGCACGAGCAGCACGGGAATGGCGTAGATCCGCCAGCCGTAGCCCTTGACCAGCCCCTGCACGCCCCCGCGGCGCTTGCGGCGCCGCCGACCGGCCGGTTCCCAGGACGCGGCCAGCGGCTCGGCGCCGGTGCGGCGCGCGCCGCGGCGGTAGCGGTCTTCGGACAGCGACGGCCGGTCATCGGCGGACGGCGGCGTGTCACGCGCGCCCTGCGACGTCCGGTTCACGGCAACCAGGGTGCCACAACCGCACCCGGATGGCGGATTCCAGGTGACGAGCGCGTCACCACTCGTGTCGCTCGACCGCCTCCCACATGCCCACCACCGCACGGGCCACCGACGCGGGTCGTTCCATCTGCGCGACGTGCCCGGTGCGCGGCAGCGCGAGCAGCCGGCCGCGCGGGATCAGCCGGGCCACCCGCGGCGCCTTGCGCACGCTGACCAGCCGGTCCTCCGTGCCCCACACGACCAGCGTCGGCGCGCTGATCTTCGGCGGCAGCAGCCACATCGACTTCTTCCGCGGCACCAGCCACGACCGGATCAGGTCGATGGTGCTGGCGCTGAGCGCGTTGCCCGCCCACGCCTGCGCCGACCGCTCGGTGTACTCGTGCTCGCTCTGCTCGATCCGGTTCGCCGGCACCGTGCCCGGGTCGGCGAAGCACAGCCGCAGCATCTGGTGGGTGCGCTCACGCGGCGTCACCAGCGCCAGCTGGTCGCGGACCCGCGGGCCGACGACCGGCAGGAACGCCAGCGGCAGCCGCCGGTCCGACACCCGGCGCAGGCTCAGCCGCAGGTCCGGCACGGCAGGCGAGACCAGGGTCAGCGTGCGCACCAGGTCGGGCCGGGTCGAGGCGACCATCAACGTGATCGCGCCGCCCATGGAGTTGCCGAACAGGTGCACGGGGCCCGCGCCGAGCGATTCGACGTACTCGGTGACGACCCGCGCGTGGGTGGCCATCCGGAAGTCGTAGCCGTCGATCGGCTCGGAGCGGCCGAACCCGGGCAGGTCCAGCGCGTGGCCCTCGACGCGCTCGCGCAGCTGGGCGGCCAGGTCGGTCCAGTTGGTCGAGGAGCCGCCCAGTCCGTGCACGTAGACGGCCTTCTCGGCGGCCGGTCCGGGGGTGCGGCGGACGTGCACGCGGTGCCCGCCGACCTCGACGTAGTCACCAGGCCACGGCTCGATCGTTGTGTCCAGCGGAGGTAGCGGCGCGGTGGACAGGGGCACGTGCGTGATGGCGGTTCGGCGCGCCTCCAGCGTCTCGGTCACCACCCCAGGATGCCTGGCCTGGCGTCCTACGAAACGAGAAGCTTTCCCGGAACGCTGCTACCAGCGAGTAAGGTTGCCGGCGAGCCGGAAGGGCAACCCCTTTCCCGGTTCCGCGAAGTGATTGGTTGGCTGGAGGCACCATGACGGAGACGGCCCAGACTGCGGTCGGGCACCACGGCGGCGCGGCGGGGCGGGGTGTACGGCTCCCGCGGACCGCTCGGCGTGCCCAGTTGCTGGCCGCGGCGCAGGACGTGTTCGTGACCAACGGCTACCACGCCGCCGCGATGGACGAGATCGCCGAGCGCGCGGGAGTCAGCAAACCGGTCCTCTACCAGCACTTCCCCGGCAAGCTCGAGCTGTACCTGGCCCTGCTGGAGTCCCACGTGGACGAGCTGGTGAACCGCGTGCGCGGCGCGCTGGCGTCCACGACGGACAACAAGCAGCGGGTGAAGGCCGCGGTGGCCGCGTTCTACGACTTCGTGGACGGCGAGGGCCAGGCGTTCCGGATGGTGTTCGAGTCGGACCTGCGCGGCGAGCCCGCGGTGGCGCGCGCCGTGGAGCGGGCGACGACCGACAGCGTGGAGGCCATCACCGACACGATCACCGCCGACGCGGGCCTCGACGAGCACCGGGCCCGGCTGCTGGCCGTGGGCCTGGTGGGGTTGTCCCAGGTCACGGCCCGTTCGTGGCTGGCGGACGACCGCAAGCTCGCCAAGGAGGACGCGATCGCCCTGATCTCGAACCTGGCCTGGCGCGGCATCGGCGGCGGCTTCCCGCTCCAGCACTGAGGACCCGGGTTGAGGGCCGTCCCCGACGACGGCCCTCAACCCGTGGTCACAGCAACGCGGTGATGTGTGCTGTGACCTCGTCCGCCCGCTCCAGGGGCAGCATGTGGCCGGCACCCAGGTGGATCACCAGCTCGGCGTGCGGCAGCTCGTCGGCCAGCACGCGGGCGTGGCGCAGCGGTGTCAGCCGGTCCTCCGCGCCCGCCAGCACGACCGTCGGGATGGTCGCCAGCCCGGCCAGCGCCTTGCGCCGGTCGTGCTCGTCCAGCGAGTCGCGGAACCCGACCATGCTCACCGGGTGGCACCGGCCGACCATCGCGGCGGTCAGGGCGACGTGCCGCCACGACGGCCGCTTGCCGAACAGCAGCCACCGCAGCCCCGGCCGGGCCACCTCGGTGCGCTTGAGCAGCTCGGCCCGCCGCAGCCGGGCGATCCGCCGGTTGACCGCCTTCTCCCCCGCCACGAACGCCCGGCCGACCGGCCCCGGCAGCCCCAGGGTCGACCCGGCCAGCTCACCCGAAGAGGTGGCGACCAGGACGACGCCGGCGACGCGGTCGAGCAGCGAGGGGTGCTGCTCGGCCAACGCCATGATCGTCATGCCGCCCATCGAGTGCCCGGCCAGCACGAGCCGCCCGGTCGGCACGCGCGCCGCCAGCAGCTCGGCCAGGTCGTCCGCGCACCGCGCGATGGTGGCCGTCCCGGCCGGCGCGGGCGCCGAGCCGCCGTGACCGCGGTGGTCGTACCGCAGCACGCGCCCCGGCAGCCCGGCCGCCACCGCGTCCCACGACGTGTGGTCCAACGTCCACCCGTGCAGCAGCACGGTGGTGACGTCGGCGTCGCGCGGCCCGGTGTCCACGACGTGCAGCGCGGTGCCGTCGGCGGTCACGAACCGCTGGTCGGCCTCCCACGGCGCCGCCGTCCGGGCCCTCATCCGAGCAGGAACGACCGGCGCCAGGCACGCATGCCGGGCTTGCCGACCAGGCCGACCTCGTCCAGGAACTTCATGATCCGCTCGCCCGACCAGCGGATGCTCTCCTGCCAGTGCGGGTTGGCCAGCGCCGCCTTGTGGGCCTGCTCCTTGTCCAGCCCCACGGCCGCGTACACGTCCGGGTTGATCAGCGACCGGGTGATGAACATGGACGTGGTCGCGATCAGCCACCGCTGGTAGGGCAGCTCCTTCTTGGTCAGCTTCTCCATCCCGCGCACGACCTCCTCGCGCGCGAACCGGACGTGCCGGGCCTCTTCGAGCACGTGGATCCGGTTGACCATGCGCACCAGCGGCTGCACCGTCTCGTCGGCCATCGTCTCGCGCTGCAACCGGTCGAGGATCTCCTCGGCGACCAGGATCGACCCGTACAGCGCGGGCCCGTAGCCGATCACCGGCAGCAGCTTGCCCAGCTGGTAGGTGTACTGGCGGGGGCCGTAGGGCGGGCAGCCGATCGTCTCGACCATGCGGGCGAACATGGTGGAGTGCCGGCACTCGTCGGCGACCTCGGTCAGCGCGTACTGCGCGTGCTTGGTCGTCGGGTCCGAGCGGTAGACCTCCTTGAGCAGCATCTGCATCAGCAGGATCTCGAACCACAGCCCGACGCTGGCCACGCTCGCCACCTCGTGCCGGGACAGGTCGATGCGCTGCTCCGGGCTCATCCGCTCCCACAGCTCGGTGCCGTACAGCGAGCAGCGGTGCTCCGGCGTGAACCGCAGGCCGTCGACGAGGGGCGCGGACCAGTCGATGTCGACCTCGGGGTCGTAGAACTTGTCGGCCGAGGAGTTGAGCAGACGTTCGGCGGTCTTCTCGCGATCCGCGACCTTCAAGGTCTTCGTCATCGGTCGTCCCTCCCCGGTGGGGTTATCTGTTACTTGAGGTAACGGTTACTTCTGGTAGCGTGCGTCACATGGCTCGAACTGTCAAGGGCGGAACGGACGCCCGCCGGGAACGGTGGAAGGGGCACCGCGAGGCGCGGCGCGCCGAATTCGTGGAGGCCACCATCCGCGCCGTGGCCAAGCACGGCCCGGAAGTGGGCATGGACGAGATCGCCGCCGAGGCGGGTGTCAGCAAGCCGGTGCTCTACCGGCACTTCGCCGACAAGTCCGACCTGTACCTGGCCGTCGGCCGGCGCGGCACCGAGATGCTGATGGACAAGATGGGCCCCGCCATCGAGCACGACGGCCCGGTCCGCCGTCGCATCAAGGGCATCGTCGACGCCTACCTGTCGGTGATCGAGGAGCACCCCAACCTGTACCGGTTCGTGGTGCGCAAGTCGTTCACCGACCGCCCGGTCGAGCAGGACGTGGTCACCGAGGACAAGGAGCTGATCGCGGCGGCCCTGGCCCGGCTGCTCGGCGACTACCTGCGCGCGTTCGACATGGACTCCGGCGGCGCCGAGCCGTGGGCGCACGCCCTGGTCGGCATGGTCCAGAACGCGGGCGACTGGTGGCTGGACCGGCAGTCCATGACGCGGTCGAGCCTGAGCGACTACCTGACCACGATCATCTGGCACGCCATCGACGGCCTGCTGCGCTCCGCGGGCGTCGAGCTCGACCCGGACGCGCCGCTGAGCACCGACCTGCCCGTGGTGGAGGACCTGCACGAAGGACCCCGGTTGCGGGTCGTCGACGTCGAGGAGGCGTGATGAGCGAGGAGCACGAGCACGACGAAGAGGGCTACACCGGCGAGGCCGTGCTGGTGTTCGACGAGCGGGAGGTGCCCGTGCGCGTCGAGCTGCGCGGCTACTTCCAGCCCATCGACGGCCGGTACCACTGGTACGGCCGGGTCGGCGCGAACGAGCAGGTCACCGAGCTGGTCGAGGGCGGTGCGCGGACCGCGCTGCTGCGCACGCCGGACGGCTCGGCGACCGGGTCGCTGACCGACCCCGACCCCTGGCGGCGCTACCGCGTGGCGGGCGTCTCCACACCGCCGTTCGCAGTGGGCTGACCGGGGTGGGAAACGCGGAAGGGGCACCCGATCGGGTGCCCCTTCTCGTGTCCGGTCACCCCGGACCCGAAGTCGCTCTCGTGCCGCCCGGGCGGAACGCGACGTGGACGCTCAGTCGCCGGCGACGAACCCGACCCGGCGGGAGTCGCTCGGACCGATCTCCACGTACGCGATGCGCGCCGCCGGCACCACGTAGCGGGCGCCCTTCTGGTCGACCAGCACGAGCTGCCCGGTGCCCGCCTTCAGCGCGTCCGCGACCTGCGCCTCGACCTCTTCGGGGGTGAGCCCGCTGGACACCACGAGCTCCCGCGGGCTGTCCGCGATCCCGACCCTGACCTCCACGCTGACCTCCGTGCGGCGTTGATGGCTTTCGACCACCAACCCTAGCCGAGCCCGAGCGCCGTCATGCGTCGCGTGTGGCTCTGCTGGAGCCGCCGGAACAGCGCCGCGATGCCCGCCAGGTCGCCCGAGCCGCGCACGATCAGCTCCGCGAGCCCGTCCCGCTCCGCCACCACGTACTGGGCCTGCGTCAATGCTTCGCCGAGCAGCCGGCGCCCCCACAACGTGAGCCGGTCTCGCAACGTCGGGTCGTCGTCGCAGGCGGCCCGGACTTCGCGCTCGGCGAACGCCGAGTGGCCCGTGTCGGCCAGCACCGCGAGCACCAGCTCCTTGGTCGGCTCGTCCAGCCACTCGGCGACCTCGCGGTAGAAGTCGGCCGCCAGCGCGTCCCCGACGTAAGCCTTCACCAGCGACTCCAACCACGTGCGCGGCGCGGTGGAGGCGTGGAAGCCGTCGAAGCCCGCGACGAAGGGGCGCATGGCCTCCTCCAGCGAGTGGCCGCGCTCGGCCAGGTACCGCTCCAGCAGCGCGTAGTGGCCGATCTCGGCCGCCGCCATCTGCGACAGGGCGGCGCGCCCGGCCAGCGTGGGCGCGGTCCGGGCGTCCTCGGCGAGCCGGTCGAACGCCGACAGCTCGCCGTACGCGAGGGCGCCGAGGAGGTCCACGACACCCTCCGCCACCTGGTCACCATCACCCACCGCAACCGCCTGACCCACCGCTGCATCCACTCCCGGGTCGCTCATGGAACGGAGCCTAGTCGGGTGTCGTCGGCAACACCTCGGGCACGCGAAACCGCACTCGACCCCGCGAACCAGCCCGATCGGCCTAGTCGGCGGGTAGACTCGACAGATGACGCCCGGCGCGGCGCGGCCCAGTGGGGGCTCGCAGCGGTGCCGTCGGCTGAACTGCGGCGGCACCGTGCCGTCAGGAGAGGGTGCGCGCACACACCTCGCTGGCCCTCCCGCGACCCGCCCGGCCCCTTGCGGTGGCCCCAGTGGCGGTGACGCGGTCGAGCGG
This sequence comes from Actinosynnema sp. NPDC091369, assembly GCF_044757065.1. Lineage (NCBI taxonomy): Bacteria > Bacillati > Actinomycetota > Actinomycetes > Pseudonocardiales > Pseudonocardiaceae > Actinosynnema > Actinosynnema sp. NPDC091369. The sequence continues at coordinate 107,998 of NZ_JBIVUG010000001.1, forward strand.
CCCGTACAGGCCGTGGCGCGCTGGTACGAGAGAGGCGATCACCCTGACCGCGACGAACGAAGAGACCCATGTCGACCCGGTGGCCTTGGAGCACAGCGAGGCGGGTGTCCCCGAGGACGACACCTCGCACCCGCTCGTGGCCGACGCCCCGGTCAAACCCGATTCGCCCACCTTCGGCGAGCTCGGCGTGCGCGAGGAGATCGTGCGCTCCCTGGCCGAGGCGGGCATCCACCGCACCTTCGCCATCCAGGAGCTGACCCTGCCGCTGGCGCTGGCCGGTGACGACGTCATCGGGCAGGCCCGCACCGGCACCGGCAAGACGCTGGGCTTCGGCATCCCGCTGCTCCAGCGCATCGTCACGCCCGGCGACGGCACGCCTCAGGCGCTCGTCGTCGTGCCGACGCGCGAGCTGTGCCTCCAGGTCACCCACGACCTGACCGACGCGGCGAAGCACCTCAACGTGCGCGTGCTGGCCATCTACGGCGGCCGGCCGTACGAGCCGCAGATCGCGGCGCTGCGCAAGGGCGTCGACGTGGTCGTCGGCACGCCGGGCCGGTTGCTCGACCTGGCCGAGCAGCGCCACCTGGTGCTCGGCAAGGTGCGCGGCCTGGTGCTGGACGAGGCCGACGAGATGCTCGACCTGGGCTTCCTGCCCGACATCGAGCGCATCCTGCGCATGGTGCCCGACGAGCGGCAGACCATGCTGTTCTCGGCGACCATGCCCGGCCCGATCATCACGCTGGCCCGCACGTTCCTCAACCAGCCCACGCACGTGCGGGCCGAGGAGAACGACGCGGGCGCGATCCACGAGCGCACCGAGCAGTTCGTCTACCGGGCGCACGCCCTGGACAAGTCGGAGCTCCTGGCTCGGGCGTTGCAGGCGCGTGAGCGCGGCCTGTCGATGGTGTTCACCCGGACCAAGCGCACCGCCCAGAAGGTCGCCGACGAGCTGGTCGAACGCGGCTTCGCCGCCGCGGCCGTGCACGGCGACCTGGGGCAGGGCGCGCGCGAGCAGGCGCTGCGGGCGTTCCGCTCGGGCAAGATCGACGTGCTGGTGGCCACCGACGTGGCCGCGCGCGGCATCGACGTCGAGGGCGTCACGCACGTGATCAACTACCAGTGCCCCGAGGACGAGAAGACCTACGTGCACCGCATCGGCCGCACGGGTCGGGCGGGGCGCACGGGTGTGGCCGTGACGCTGGTCGACTGGGACGAGATGCCCCGGTGGAAGATGATCAGCGACGCGCTCAACCTGGGCAAGCCGGAGCCGGTGGAGACGTACTCGACGTCCGACCACCTGTTCAAGGACCTGGACATCCCCGCCGGGTCGACCGGCCGGCTGCCGCTGGGGCTGCGCACGCGCGCCGGCCTCGGTGCCGAGCCGGAGGAGAACCTGAAGGGCGAGAAGAAGACGCGCAAGCGCCGTCGCAGCGGCCGTTCGGGCTCGGGTGACGCGGCCGAGACCGCCGAGTCGGGTTCGGGCAACGCCACCGGCACCGGTTCCACCGGTTCGGGCTCGGGCGAGGAGGGCGGCACCCGGCCGCGCAAGCGCCGTCGCAGCCGCGGTGGCGTGGCAGCGGGCGAGAACGGCACCGCGTCCGAGGCGTCGTCCGAGGTCACCGCCGGCGCACCGACCGAACCGGCCACCGGCGAGGGCGAGCGCCCGCGCAGGCGTCGGCGTCGTCGCACGGGCGGCGGCGAGTCGTCCGAGCCGGCCCAGGCCGACTAGGGAACAATCGTGGTGGGCAGCGCGACCACGTGCGCTGCCCGGCCCGACCACCGAACACGATCGGGTGATCATGGCCCGAAAATGTACGGAAACACTGTTACCGCACCTCGGTTAGAACGAGGCGCCCCGAACCACCCCCGGCACCCCGCCGAGCGACACGCCGGAGCAGGCCGCGGGCAGCGGGCAGGTGACCGGAGCCGGCCGCGCCGAAAGCCGCTGGGGCAAGCCGCCGGAGCACCGCCCCGGGCGCGGGCCGCAGGGGCAGGCGCAGGCCGCAGGAACACGCCGCCGCAGCGCCGCCCTCGGAGCGGACCGCAGAAATACGCCGCTGAGGCAGGCCGCGTGAGCGCCGCCGGGGCGGGCCGCGCGGGCAAGCCGCGTGAGCGCTGCCGGAGCAGGCCGCTGGGGCACGCGGCGGGAGCGGCACACCAGCGGCCGTCCGGGTTGGCCGAAGAGCGTCAAATCACCCAAAACGAGCACGATGCGGGGGCGTGGGAGGCGGTGGGCGGTCGAAGGTGGTGCCGCCTCACACCGACCTCTTCCCGGTGGTGGCAGCATGACGCCAGACCGAACGCGATAGATCACCGACCATCGGGAGCCGGGCAGTGGGCCAGCCGGAGCAGGCGGAGTCGAACGGGCAGGTCGTGGTGGACGAGGAAGACGTCCTGGCCGAGTCCGGCGCGCCGCGGGACGACGTGATCGCCGAGCCGGTGCCGTCACGGTCGTGGCGCACCAGGGGTGACTTCATCGGCGTCGCGCTGGTCGTGGTCGCGGTGCTGGTGGCGAGCCTGGTGCTGTGGCTCACCAGCGACGCCCGCAACACCGTCAGCCAGACCGGCCCGTCCGAGATCACGCCGTTGCAGCCGGTCACCGCGATGCCGCCGACGCTGTCCGAGATCTGGCGGGCACCCAGTGGGGCGACCCCCGTTCCGGTGAACCTCGACTCGGTCATCGTCACCGGCGACGGCGGCGAGGTCGTCGGCCGGGACGCGTTCACCGGCGACGTCCGCTGGCGCTACGCCCGCGACCTGCCCCTGTGCACCGTCTCCACGGCCTGGGGCCGCGTGTTCGCCGTCCACCGCAAGGACACCAACTGCTCCGAGGTCACCACCCTCGAAACGGCCTCCGGCAAGCGCGGCCCGCAGCGCAACGGCGACGCCGAGCTCGGCACCCGCCTGCTGAACGAGGGCTCCCACGTGCTCACCACCGGCGGCACGTACGTCGAGGTCTACCGCCGCGACGACCTGGTCCGCTCGCTGGAGTACGGCACCCTGCGCGCCATCGTCAACCCGGGCAAGCAGCCCCGCACCGGCTGCACCTACCACTCGTTCGCGGTCACCGGCGGCAAGATCGCGATGATCGAGCGCTGCCCCTCGCTGGACCCGTCCGACCGCCTCACCATCCTCAAGCCCAACCCGGAGAAGTCCGACGAGCCGCAGGTCATCAGCAGCACCGTGACCGGCGAGACCGGCGCGCGGGTGATCGCCGTGACCGCGAACCGGGTCGCGCTGGCCGCGCCGGGCCGGATCGTGGTGTTCGACTCCGAGACCGGTTCCTCGGTCGGCACCTACCCGGTCGACGTCTCCGCCGACGAGCTCGCGGGCGACCCGCCCGGCCGGGTGGCGTCGACGTTCACCAGCACCGCGAACATCTACTGGTTCACCGGTTCGAAGACGGTCGCGCTGTCCCTGGCCGACCTGAACCCCCTGTGGACCGCGAACGGCACGCTCGGCGCGGGCACCACGCTCGCGGGCCGGCTGCTGCTGCCGGTCGACGACGGCCTGAAGGTGCTCGACCAGGTCACCGGCGAGGAGGTCGCGTCGGTCCCGGTCGACCGCGGCGACCACACCGGCCCGGTCGAGATGGCCACCGAGGGGCCCGTGGTGCTGGAGCAGCGCGGCGGCACGCTCGTCGCACTGCGGTAACGCGCCACGCGCACGCGCGGCCGGTGCGGCAGACTGCGAGACGTGCACTCGCAGTTCAGCCCGCACCGGGCGCAACGCGTGGACCTGCCCGGCAGGCACGGCCCGATCGCGGCCCTGCACGCCCCGGCCGTCGGACGCGACCTCGGCGCCACCGCGCTGCTCGTGCCCGGCTACACGGGGTCCAAGGAGGACTTCGCGCCGCTGCTCGACCCGATCGCCGACGCGGGCGTCGAGGCCGTCGCGATCGACCTGCCCGGCCAGTACGAGTCACCCGGCCCGCTGCTCGAAGCCGACTACCGGCCCGAGGTGCTGGGCTCGGTGGTAGCCGAACTGGTCGCGAAGCTCGCCGCCGAGGGCCGGCGCGTGCTGCTGCTCGGTCACTCGTTCGGCGGACTGGTGGCGCGTGGCGCGGTGCTCGCGGGCGCTCCCGTCTCGGGGTTGACGCTGATGGCGTCCGGCCCGTCCGAGCTGCCGCCGGGTGCGCGCCGCACCGCCCTGGACTACGGCGAGATCGTGCTGCGCGAGCAGGGCGTGGAGGCGTCGCAGGAGGTCAACGAGACCCGCTTGGCGCTCAACCCGAACTGGCGCCACGTCCCGCAGGAGCTCAAGGACTTCTACCGGGAGCGGTTCGTGCGCTCGTCACCCGCCGGGCTGCTCGGCATGGGCGAGGCGCTGCGCACCGAGCCGGACCTGGTCGCCAAGCTGGCCCGGGTCATGCGGTCGGCCGGCATACCGTGCCTGGTGGTGTGCGGCGACCTGGACGACGCGTGGTCGGCCGCGAGCCAGCGGGACATGGCCGAACGGCTCGACGCCGACTTCGCCGTGCTGTCCGGCGTCATGCACAACCCGAACACCGAGGCGCCGGAGGCGCTGCTGGCCACCTTGTTGCCGACCTGGCGCGCCTGGCTGGCCTGAGCCCGGTCACGCCCACCAGAAGAACCACAGGGTCGCCACCGCCAGCAGCACGACCACCAGGCCGCACACCGCCACCGCCCAGCCCCGGCGGCGGTCGGCGACGACCTGTGCCACCACCGCGGCGGTGGCCGCCAGGACGTGCCCGATCACCACGTCGAGCCCCGGTCCGGGCAGGTCGTGCGCTCCCGCGTAGACCTGCACGCCGATCATCGCCAGCGCCAGCAGCACCAAGCCGACGGCGAGCGCGCCGCTGACGCCGCGCCACAGCCTGGCCAGGCGTGGTTCGGGTCCGCTGTCCACCATCGTCACGCGGTCAACTCTACGGCGCGAGCAACGCCCACGGGTCGAGCGCCGGCGCCGCCCGCTGACCTTCGGGGCAGGACCGGCGGAAGTCGCACCACGTGCACTGGTTCCCGGTGCGCGGCGGGAACAGGATCTCCGGGTCGCCGCCCGCCTCCAGCGTGTCGGTGGCCAGCCGCAGCTCGTCCGCCGCCTCCTCGGCCCGCGACACGTGCCGCCCCAGGCTCTCCTCGGTGTGCTCCCACACCGCCACCGCGCGGGTCGGCAGGTGGTGCAGCTCGACCCGGTGGCACGGCTTGCGCAGCGTGCGCCGGGCCGCCAGCGCGTACAGCGCCAGCGCCTGCGAGCCCCGCGCGTCGTCCACGGTCAGCGCGTGCCGGCCGGTCTTGTAGTCGACGATCACGAGTTCGCCGTCGCGCAGGTCGATCCGGTCGACCCGGCCCTCGGCGACGATCTTGGACGTGGGCGTGGACACCCAGCGCTCGATGCCGACCGGCTCGATCGACGTGTCCAGCCCCTCGACGTAGTCGCGCACCCACCCGACCGCGCGGTCCCGGTAGACGGCGGCCTGTTCGGCGTCCCGGAAGCCGTCGTTCTTCCACTGCCGGTGCAGCAGGGCCACCGCCTGCTCGGGGGTGCGGCGCGGGGCGGGCAGGTCGAACAGCGCCTTCAACGCGTTGTGCACGACCGCGCCGAGGGTGTTGTGCGCCCACGCCCCACCGCGCGGCGGCGACGGCCGGTCGAGGTAGGCCATGCGGAATCGACGCGGGCAGTCGGCCCACGTGGCGAGCTTCGCCGGCGTCACCCGCACGAGCTTCTTCGGCATCGCCCCGAAGTCGAACCCCAGCTGTTCCTGCACGCCCACACGCTACCGAGAAGGTCCGACAGTTCGCGGAGAGCTACCTCAACCGACCAGCACCTTGCACCCGGTTGCCCGATCGGCCAGGGCGTCGAGCACGTCCGGCGACGTGGTCTCGGCGCCGAGGCGCACCGTCTTGTTGGTGCCGTGGTAGTCGCTGGACCCCGTGGTCAGCAGGCCCAGCTCGCCCGCCAGGCCGCGCAGCCGCGCCCGCGTCGCCGGGTCGTGGTCGGGGTGGTCCACCTCCACGCCGGCCAGTCCCAGGTCGGCGAGGTCGGCGACCACCTGGTCGGTCACGATCGGGCCCCGGGAGGTGGCGAAGGGGTGGGCGAGGACGGTCACGCCGCCCGCCTCGGTGATCATCTGGATGGCCCGCGCCACGGGCGTGTCGGTGCGCGGCACGTAGTACCGCCCGCCGGTGAGGTAGCGGGCGAAAGCCTCGTCGACCGTGGACACGACACCGGCCCGGATCAACGCCATGGCCAGGTGGGGACGTCCGGCCGGCGCGTCGGCGGGCATGGCCGCCATCAGCTCGTCGGGGTCGATGGGGAACCCGTCGTCGACCATCCGCTCGGCCATCCGGCGCAGTCGGTGCCGTCGTTCCAGGCGCAGCCTGAGCTGCTCCTCGACCAGTGCGGGCGAGGTGTGGTCGTACAGGTAGGCGAGCAGGTGGACGGTGATGACCCGGCCCCGGCCGTCGTCGGAGGCACAGGACAGCTCGGCGCCGCGCACCAGCTTCAAGCCGGGTGGCAGCGCGTTGGCCGCCTCCGCCCAGCCGGCAGCGGTGTCGTGGTCGGTGAGCGCGACCGCGGTCAAGCCGGTGGCGGCCGCAGCCGCCACCAACTCCGCGGGCGTGTCGGTGCCGTCGGACTCGGTCGAGTGGGTGTGCAGGTCGATGCGCACCCTGCCAGTCTCCACCACGGCCGGGTCTGACCTACGGCACCATCTTCTTGCCGCGCGCCGCCCGCTGCGCCTTGATCATCGAGAAGCGCTCCGCCTGGGCCTTCTTGTCGCCGAAGGTCAACTCCGAGATGGCGTCGTAGACCTCCTCGGGGTTCGGCAGGTACTCGATCCGGTTGAGGGCCTGGATCTGCCCCGCCGACTCGACCACCAGCGTCCCGAAGCCGAACATGCGCCCGAGCACCGACCGCTCGTAGGTCAGGTCGGTGACCTTGCTGATCGGCATCATCGCGACCTTCGTCTCGAAGACCCCGGACGAGATCATGAACCTCTTGTCGGTGACGACGATCCGCTCCACCCACCACTCCATGACGAAGTAGGCCAGCCTGAGCAGCACGAACAGCGAGGCGTACCAGAGGATGTTCTGGATGATGCCCGCGTTGTCGGGCAGCAGGTACGAGATCATCATCGCGCCGGCCAGCAGCGCGCCGGCCTCGAGGAGATCCCAGAGCAGACTGCTCCAGTGCCTGCGGACCCGGATGACCCGACGCTCCGTGGGGAGCAGGTACTCGTCGGGGTCCCGTGGTGCGAACATGCTTCGACCTCTCGCCGTGGTGGGAGGAGCCGGTCGACTCAGAACAATTGTTTCACGAAGGTGATGAGCGCCTCAGCGGCTTCCCGCAGCGTGCCCAGGATGTTCTGCACCAGCTGAGCCGCCTGCTGAGGCTCCGCGATGAGGAAGAACAGGAGCAAGCCGACCCCGGCGAAGGTGAGAATCTTCTTCAGATTCACGGTGATCAACCCCGTTCGCTACCGCACCCGTTTGGCGCCAGTGAAAACCGTTGTACCGCACTCCGCGACACGTCGGGAGATTTGTACCGCACTTGGGTCAGCGGGCTGCACCGCCAACCCGGTGTGACTACGCTTGGTGATCGTGACGGCCGAATGTGAGCCCCGCATCCGCTGTGTCGGCGGCATCGCCCACGACCCGAACGGGCGACTGCTACTCGTTCGGCGGGGCAATCCCCCAGGTGAGGGACTGTGGTCGCTCCCAGGTGGCCGAGTCGAGCCGGGCGAATCCGACGAGACCGCAATTGTGCGGGAACTGCGCGAGGAAACGGGACTCTCCGTGACCGTCGGGGCGTTGATCGGCAGCGTCACCCGTCCGGCGCCACGCGGCGTGTACGAGATCCACGACTACGCCTGCCAGGTGCGATCCGGCGTCCTCCGACCGGGCGACGACGCGGTGGACGCGCGGTGGGCCGACGCTGCGATCTTGGCCACACTCCCACTCACCGGGATGCTCCGCGAGACCCTCGCCGAGTGGGGGCAGCTCCCCCGTTCGTGATCGACATCCCCCGGTCAGGGGAGCCACACCAGCCGTTGGCCGTGCGGCGCGGTCTTCGCCAACGCCTGCGCCGAGCGCACCTCGCCGCCCTCGAACCGGACCAGGCCCACCACGCCGAACGCCGGCTCGTCCGGTCCCGGCCGCAGGTCGTCCCGGCCCGGCAGCACGTGCGCGAGCCCGGCCGGGTACTCCTCGTGGCTCAGCCACCACACCGGCCGGCCGAGGTCGCGCACCGCGGCCACGAACTCCTCCCCCGCCAGGTACGGCAGGACGTTGCTGGTCAGCACCACCAGCGGCAGCTCGCCGGGCACCCGGTCGGCGGCCTTGCCCAGGTCCGCCACCGCGTCGCCGACCACGAACTCCGGCGGCGACTTGCGCTGCACGGTCGCGGCCACGCCGAACAGCCGCAGCCGCTCCGGCTGGTCGGCCCAGACGCACGCCTCCAGCCACGCGTAGGTGTCCTCGTCGGTCAAGTCGGCGGGCGCCCGGTCCAGCCCCACCTTGGCCGCGACCTTCACCGTTTTGGGGATCTTCGGCAGCTCCGCGCCGGGCGCCTGCTCCAGCGCGCAGTGCAGCCCGAGCGCCGCCTTGGCGGGCCCGGCGACCAGCTGCCCGGCCTGCTGGGTCTGGTAGCGGTAGCCGTACTGGTCCAGGCCGAGCAGCAGGCCGGCCGAGCAGCCGACCTCCAGCAGCCCCACCGGTCCCTTGACCTTCGCCAGCGCCGGGTAGAGCAGCGTGGCCCGCCGCACCTCGTTGGTCTGCACGGTCCGGGTGGCGATCAGCTCGCGCATCCGGTCGGCCCGCTGGAGCACGAACTCGCGGAACAGCCGCCACGTGCCCTCGTCCGCGCCGTAGGTGCCGCCCAGGGACGGGTAGTAGTGGGACAGCTCGTGGAACGGCTCGGCCTGCACCAGCCGGTGCGCCGCCGCCAGGAGCAGGGTCGCGTGCGCGAACCGCTCCGGGGCGGCGGTCAGCAGCCCGGCGACCTCCGGATCGTCGGCGGCGTGCGCGGCCAGGTGCTCGTACAGGGGCGAGACGCCGTGCGCCTCGCTGCGGGCGAACCGGGCCAGTCGTTGCCGCACCAGATCCAGCGAGGTCACGTCACTCCTTGGGTTCGGGCCTGCCCGGCTGCTCGCCGCCGCGCGCCTCGCCGTAGGAGCGCTTGGGCACCATGACCTTCCGGCGGAACACGCAGACGACCGTTCCATCCTGTTTGTACCCGCGGGTCTCGACGTAGACCACGCCCCGGTCGTCCTTGGACTTCGACGGCGTCTTGTCCAGCACCTCGGTCTCACCGTAGATGGTGTCGCCGTGGAACGTCGGCTTGATGTGCCGCAGCGACTCCACCTCCAGGTTGGCGATGGCCTTGCCCGACACGTCGGGCACCGACATGCCCAGCAGCAGCGAGTAGACGTAGTTGCCGACCACGACGTTCTTGCCGAAGTCGGTCGTCTCCGCCGCGTAGTGCGCGTCCATGTGCAGCGGGTGGTGGTTCATGGTCAGCAGGCAGAACAGGTGGTCGTCGTACTCGGTGACCGTCTTCCCGGGCCAGTGCTTGTAGACCGCGCCGACCTCGAACTCCTCGTAGTAACGCCCGAACTGCACCGCACGCCTCCGTTGGCCGGCTGACTGTGTGAGGTCGGCGTGATCGAGGACCACGCCGACCGGGACGACAGTGTGAGCACCGGGGGAGTACCCTCGGCAACCGGTCTGTGAGCGACTACACCGCCGCGGCCAATCGACCCGAGGAGGTGAGGACTACCGATGAGTAACGACCCCCATCCTGCGAGTACCTCGCGCGTCCTCATCGGGGAGCCCCCTTTCCACGGGTAGGCCCAGCGGTACCGGTCGGGGACGTGCCGTCGTCGTTCGTCGATGTCGACGCCCCCACTGGAGGACCTCGTGCCCAGCTTGCCCTCGCTCGGCGGCCTGAGAGGCCGCGGGCAGGACCCGCGCCCCTCGCCGCCCATCCCCGTGCCCCTGTCGGCCTACGTCGTGGACTGCGGCGTGTACGTCGACGGCACCCGCCTGCCCGGCCGCTGGTCGCACGTCGACGCGGTCGAGGAGGTGCGCAGGCGCGGCGACGGGTTCGTCTGGATCGGGCTGCACGAGCCGGACGAGGAGCAGATCCAGGGCGTCGCGGACACGTTCGGGTTGCACGAGCTGGCCGTCGAGGACGCCGTGCACGCGCACCAGCGGCCCAAGCTCGAGCGCTACGACAACACGCTGTTCATGGTGCTCAAGACGGTCCGGTACATCCAGAACTCCTCACCCGACACGGCCAACGAGATCGTCGAGAGCGGCGAGATCATGGTGTTCCTGGGCCGCGACTTCGTGGTGACGGTCCGGCACGGCAACCACTCGGGGCTGGCCGCGGTGCGCCGGGAGCTGGAGGCCGAGCCCGACCGGCTGAGCTCGGGGCCCGCCGCGGTGCTGTACTCGATCGCCGACCACGTGGTCGACAACTACCTCGACGTGACCGACCACATCGAGGACGACATCGACCAGATGGAGGCGCTGGTCTTCCAGCCGCGCAGCCGGGTCAGCGCCGACCAGATCTACCTGATGAAGCGCGAGGTGCTGGAGCTGCGCCGGGCGGTGATGCCGCTGGCGGTGCCGCTGCGGCGGCTGGCGGAGGGCTACACGCCGCTGATCCCCGAGCAGGTGCGCTCCTACTTCCGGGACGTCGACGACCACCTCACCGAGGTGTCCGAGCGCGTGATGAACTTCGACGAGCTGCTGACCACGCTGGTCAACGCGGTGCTGGCGAAGATCACGCTCCAGCAGAACTCGGACATGCGCAAGCTCGCCGCGTGGGTGGCGATCATCTCCGTGCCGACCATGGTGGTCGGCGTGTACGGCATGAACTTCGACTTCATGCCGGAGCTGCACTGGCGCTACGGCTACCCCATGGTGATCGCGGTGATCCTCGTGGTCTGCCTGACGCTGTACCGAATATTCCGCCGGAACGAGTGGCTCTGAGTCCGTCCACCTGCCCTTCTTCCGGCGACGGGATGTTCCGACATGACCAGGATGTTCACCAACCCGCGGTTCTGGGTGCTCACGTTCCTGATCGGCTGGCTCACCACGGTGACGCTGCTGATCGCGAACGGCGCCTGAGCGCCGCCGCCCGACCTCAGTTCCAGGGTGCGGTGTCCCACGTGAACGGGACGCCGTGCCCCACACCCGTGCCCAGGCGCAGCGAGACGCCGGCCGGCCACAGCTTCAGCAGCAGCCGGAACTCGTACGCGCCCGCGGTGTGGGTGCGCCGCGGCTCGTAGACCAGCAGCGCCAGCGGCGCCATCGGGGTCGCCCGCGAGGCGGCGTCGGCGAGGATCGCGCGGCCCATGGCGCGGTCGGCCGGTGACGCGTACTGCCAGACGACCGAGTGCCAGACGACGGTCAGCACGTCGCGCTCCGGGCGGGCCAGCTGCTCGGCCAGCCACTCCGGGCCGGTCGCCTGCCGCACCGGGACGGGGTCGAGCCGGGCCAGCTCCACGGCGGCCTGGAGGCGGTCGAAGCGGTCGAGCTGGTCGGCCCACACGAACGACGACAGGTGCAGCCGCCCGTCCTCTGTGGACACGTCCACCGGGTTGAGGTCGCAGCCCGCGCGGCGCACCAGGCGCAGGTTGTGGCGCAGGTCGACCGGCGGCCGGCCGGTCCACCGGGGGTCGAGGGCGAACGGGCTGCCCGGGTCGCCCAGCACCTCGCCGTCGACGCGGTAGGCGATGCGGTGCGGGCGCAGGTTCAGCCCACCGGACGCGCCGACCTCCAGCAGCCGGATCGGGAACGCGGTCCGGCGGTCGGCCTCGGCGGCGGCCAGGTGGGTGGCGGTGTGCAGGCCGCCGAACAGGGGCGCGCTGCGGCCCGGCTCGTTGGTCTGCACGACGGTGGTCGTGACCAGGGCGCGCAGCTTCTCGGTGTGCTCGTGCAGCACGGTGAGCGCGTCGTCCCACAGGGTGTCCAGGTCGGGCCGGCCGCCCGCGGTCGGGTAGTGCTTGGCCAGGGTCGGCGCGCGGCCCTCCAGCACGAGCCGGTGCAGCGCGCCCGCGAACCGCAGGCCGGGCACGGTGCCGTGGCGGTCGCACTCGGCGCCCGCCATCACCCGCGCGGTGACGCCGCCGCGGGCCAGGTCGTCCGCCGCGGCCACCAGCAGGGTGCGGGTGAGCGGGCTGTGGACTTCGCAGGCGCGGGACGCGTCGAGGAACAGCTCGGCGAGCACCCTGTGACGTTAACCCGGTTTCCCTTGTGCGGCAGGGGGACGACCGCGTGGTTCACCCTTTCACCAGCGAGGTGTCGCCGATGGCCGCAACGCTTAGGCTCGACGGGTGCCGAGGGTGCTCGCGGTGGCGGACGAGGTGGTCGAGTCGTGCTGGACCGACCGGGTGCGCCGGCACGGCGTCGACCTGGTCCTCGCGGCCGGTGACCTGCCGTTCGACTACCTGGAGTTCCTGGCGACCGCGCTGGACCGGCCGTGCGTGTTCGTGCCGGGCAACCACGACCCGGACCTGACCGGGTACACCTCCGTGCGGGGCCTGTGGACCAGGGCGGGCCTCCCGGCGCGCTGGCCGGGCCCGGTGGGCGGGGTGAACGCCGACGAGCGGGTGGTGGACGTCGCCGGGCTGCGGATCGCCGGGCTGGGCGGGTCCGTCCGGTACAGCGGCGGGCCGAACCAGTGGACCGAGCGGCAGCAGGCGCGGCGGCTGCGCCGGGTGCTGCGGGCGGCCCGGTGGCGGCGGTGGCGGGACGGGCGCGGCGTGGACGTGCTGCTGACCCACTCGCCGCCGCTGGGCTGCGGCGACGAGCCGGACCCGCCGCACCGCGGGTTCGACTGCCTGCACGAGGCGGTGCGGCGGCTGCGGCCCCCGGTCATGCTGCACGGGCACATCCACCCGCACGGCTCGGTCAAGCCCGACCGGGTGCTGGGTGCCACGCGGGTGGTGAACGTGGTCGGTTACCGGGTGTTGGACATCCCTGCGTCCCGAGGAGGAGTGCGCGGTGCCCCGTGACACGGGTTTCCCGCGGGCCGACGCGGAGAACGACTTCCTGCGCGCCCGCCGTCGTCAGGTGATGTCGCGGTTGGCGGCGCGGCTGCGCCGCGAGCCCGACGACGTGAACATCATGCTGCCGTTCCACGAGGTGGTGGAGGCGCTGGGGATGCTCAGCGAGCGGCGGCTGGGGTTGCGGACCGTCCGGCTGGACTCGATCGTCGGCAGCGTGGACCGGACCCGGGACTTCGACCGGCGGTTCCGGCCGACGTCGGCGCGGGTGCGGGAGCGGTGGCAGCGGCTGGCGCTGGCGCAGCGGCGGGGCGAGCCGGTGCCGCCGATCGAGGTGTACCGGGTGGGCGACCTGCACTTCGTCCAGGACGGGCACCACCGGGTGTCGGTCGCGCACGCGCTGGGGCTGGAGGTGATCGACGCGTACGTGACGGAGGTCGTGACGCGCATCCCGGCGCACGGCATCCGGCACCGCGGCGACCTGATCGTGAAGGACTACCGGCGGCTGTTCCTGGAACGGGTGCCGCTGGGCGGTGAGGCGCAGGCGGCCGTCGTGCTGTCGGACCCGTGGGACTACGCCGAGCTGGGCGAGCACGTGGAGGCGTGGGGCTTCCGGCTGATGCAGGACGAGGGCGGGTTCCTGGACCGCGTCACGGTCGCCCGCCGCTGGTACGCCGAGGAGTACCAGCCGGTGGTGGACCTGCTGCGGCAGGCGGACCTGGTCGGCGACCGCACCGAGACGGAGGCGTACGTGTGGGTGGCGGCCGAGCGGTACCGGCTGATCCGCACGCACCGGTGGGACGCCGACGTGTTCTCGGCGCTGCGGTCGCGCCGCTAGCTCAGCTAGCGCTGCCGCTCCAGCCGGGGCAGCGGCCGGGCCTGGTCCATCACCCGGTCGGTGTAGGTGTCGAGCAGGCGGGTCGCGACCTGCTGGCCGTAGCCGAGGATCACGGCCCACAGCAGCAGGGCGGCCTGGGACGCCACGCCGATGAGGCCGGTCGTCACGCCCGCGCCCAGGCCGAGGATGCCGACCACCGCGAGCGCCGCGCCGAGCAGCACCTTGATCAGCGCCTGGTAGCCGACCATCACGTACGGCGAGAGGCTGGGCCGGCGGCGCAGGAGCAGCACGACGGCCGAGAGGACCGCGCCGAACGCGCCGAACACCTGGGACAGCCACACGTCCGCACCGGTCGCCGACTTGCCCGACGGGCACACCGTCGGCAGCTTCTCCGCGCTCACGCACATCGGGATCAGGCCCGGCTTGAGCAGCCCGATGACGCCGAGCGCGGTGTTGACCACGAACAGCACCACGGACGTGGCGATCAGCTTGTTGCGCAGCGCCCGCGACCCGGCGTGGGCGAAGTCGGAGGCGTCGAACGCGGCCCGCAGCGCGTCGACCACGATCTCCCGCTCGATGGCGAGGGGGAACTCGCCGGGCCGCAGCTCCTCCAGCGCGACGCGGCGCGGGTCGTCCTCGTCCAGGTTCTCCGCGACCCGGGCCCTGAGCCCCGGCAGCCGGCCGAGGAACCCGTTGCCGGCGGCCACGACCGCGATCTCGGCCTCGTGCAGCGACCGCCAGGCGCGCTCGATGTGCCAGCCCGACCACCACGACGCGACCGTGCGCCACCGCGACTCGGCGCGCGTGATCATGTCCTCGACCGTGGCGGCCTCCTGCTCGGCCACCGCGCGCCACTGGTCGCTCTCCGGGTCGAGCGGGTCCGGCGGGCCGAGCGCGGCGAGGTCGGCGCGCACGCGGTCCAACCGCGACTGCACCACCAGCCGCCAGTCCGTGATCCGGGGAGCGCGCGTGCCCACGTCCAGCATCGTCGCAGGAAGACCCACCGATCAGGCGATCACCCGAAGGTGTGATCACCGCGGCGGGGGCGGTTGAGGGCCGGGCAAACAGGTGAACCTGGCGGCAGAGCGGGGAAGCGCCGGCTCGGAAGGCGCTTCCCCTGCTCCACCACCCGTTCCGGCTGTGCGGTGACCGTCACGGCTCGGCCACCAGCGTGTCCGCGAACTCGACGACGACGGACACCACTTCGGCGAATGTCGGCGGCAGCCGGTGGCCGTCACCACCCAGTCGGTGCTTGAACGCCCGATACGCCTTTTCGCGCTGCTCCGCCAACCCGCCGATCACCTCGGAGAGTCGCCGGATCTCCACGTTCCGGTGCGCGGTCGTCGCCCGCAACGCCGCCCGTACCGCGGTGCGGTCCACCTCGCCGCCACCGACCAGCGCGTAGACGTCCACGAAGTCCCGCACGCGGGTGTTCGCCTCGCCCAGCACCATCGCCGTGCTCAGCTTCTCGGCGAGCACCGTTTCCACCGGGTATCCCAGCACGACGACGTCCGGCTCACCCGGACGCTGGGAAGGCAGCGCGACAGGGCGGGGTGGCGGGGTGATCGGGTCGCCGAAGTTCACGTCCAGTCGCAGCTTCACCCGCGCCCTGCCGACCCGGCAGTCCATCGTGACCCGGACTCCGGCGTACAGCGCGTCATCCCGGATCGACTGCGACGCGACCGTGCCCACCAGGAGTTCCACCCCGTCGTCCGGGTGCACCGGCCGTCCTGCCACCTCGGTGACGAGGCCGACAACGGTCGCCTCGTCATTGGCGAGGTGCCGGGCGAGCAGATCGGCGTCCGAGGTCGGTCGGCGAGCTCCGAGCGCCGCCAACAACATGCCGCCCTTCAGCACGAACTTCACCGCGTGAGGTGAGGCGGCGAGCCGGGCGAGCCACCGTTCGAGGACGTAGAGCACGAGCAGTTCCTCGGTGGGCCGCCCTTCTCTGCGCGCCCGGTTCTGCAGGTCCAGGTAGGCCCGCCCGCCGGCACTCTTCCGGGTGGGGCCGGCTCATTCGGATATCACCACGTCGACCGCGGTCCTCATCGGCCCTGACACCCCCAAGCGGCGCGCCGACTCCAGCAGTTGCCCCGGCCGGGCCGAAGGCCGCCTGAGGTAACGGCGGAGGACGACGAACGCGACGGCCTCCCCCAGCTGGTGCCGCAACCTCATCAGGTCCACGACGGTCCTCTCCTCGCTGTAGATGCGCACGGTCTCGCCCGGTGCCGCCTCCACGGTCGTCAGCCCGAGTTCGAACGTGTCTGCGGCGAAGCGGAACACCTGCGTCGGCGGGTACGCGATGCGTGGTGGCCGCTGGTGGCGGGGAACGGCGACCTGTACCGCGATCGGTATTTCATCGGTCAGGTCGTGCACCGCGGCGGACGAGACGCAGCAGACGATCGCGCCCGGTGCGCGGAATGCGACGGTGAGCAGGTCCGGGAAGTCGGGCTCGGGCGCCTCGGCCTTGCGGAACACACCCCGCGAGAGTTCGTTCAGGTCACCGTCGTCCCGCAGTCGGTAGAGGTCTCTCCGGTGCAGGCCCAGGCGCAACGCCGTGCCGGTGGTGAACGTGGGCGGGAGGTCGTGCAACCGAGGCATGGACAAAAGTGTCACAGGGCCACACCTTTCCTGCAACACTTTTGTCCACGTGCACCTCAGGCCGTGCGGCCGGGTTCGACCAGCTCGCGCAGGCGCGGCGGCATGCGCTTCTCCAGGCCGAACGGTTCCAGGTGCGCTTGCAGGACGCCGTCGAACGCCCGCTTCACCGACGCGGTGTCCCAGGCGTCGCTCTCCAGGATCGGCTGCTTGAAGTACGGGTGGCCGACCAGGTGCAGCTGCCGGCCGTTGCACCGGACGATCTGCCCGGTGATGCCGTCGGCCGCGTCGCTGAGCAGGAACAGCACCAGCGGCGCGACCTTGCCGGGAGTGCGGTCGGCGGGGATGGCCCGCAGGGACCGCTCCGACTTCCACACCATCCGGGTGTGCGCGACCGGGCAGACGGCGTTGACCCGGATGTTGTCCGCCTCCAGGTCCAGGGCCCACGACGAGCTGAGCGACGCCACCGCGCCTTTCGTGGCCGAGTACGTGGCGAGTTTGCGCTGTCCCAGGAACGCGCCTGACGAAATGTTCACGATCGAGCCGTGGCCCTGCTCGCGCATCACGCGCATGGCCGCCATTCCGGTGTATATGACACCCAGGAGGTTGACCTCGACGGTCCGCCGGATGGATTCCGGCTCGTCGTCCCACGGCAACGTCTCGTAGTTGAGCCCGGCGTTGTTCACCAGGCCGTCGATCCGGCCGAACTCGGCCACGCACATTCCCACGATCTTCTCGGCCTCGGTCGGGTCGGCCACCGTCGCCGTGCTCGCCACCGCGCGCCCGCCGTACGAACGGATGTGCTCCGCGACCTGTTCGGCCTGGTCAGCGTCGACGTCGTTGACCACGACCGCCGCGCCGGCCTGCGCCGCGTGCATGGCGTAAGCCTCGCCCAACCCCCGACCCGCCCCGGTGATCACGACCGCTTTGCCGTCAAGAATCCCCATCTCGCGCTCTTCTCTGTGCTCGGCGGACTCCCCTGCCCCGGCCCTTTACGGCCGGAGTCGTCCCCGCCTTCGACCAGGGTGGGGATCGGCGGCAGCCCGGGCGCGACAAATGCGACGAGGTGCGTGTTTGCTGCGCTGAATGGCCTATGGAGTTCGCCCCTGCCGATGGTCCGGACTGGTCAGCAACTGTGCGTGACCTGGGCAAAACCTCCGTTTGGCCTTACCCGAAAGTGTGAAAGGCCGCCCCCGTGGTCCGGGGGCGGCCTCCCGGAGCGTCGGGGTCAGGCGCTGTAGGTGAGGTTGCGGCCGCTGCCCGGGTCGAACAGCTGCACCTTGTCGGCGTCGAACCAGATGTCGGCGGCCTCGCCCTCCACCGCGGTGGACGTGGCGGCGATCCGGGCGACCAGCGACACGCCGCCACCCGGCACGTCCGCGGCGCCCGCGTCGGCGGCCAGCTCGGCCAGCTCCGCCGACGTCGCCTGCTCACCCTGGAGGCTGAAGTAGGCGAACTTGTCCGAGCCCATCGACTCCAGCACGTCCACGTGCTCGGTGAACGTGACGCCCTTCGCCCGGACCGCGTCGTCCACCAGCCGGGCGTCCTCGAAGTGCTCCGGCCGCAGCCCCATGATCACCTCGCGGGGCGCGTCGGCGCCCTCCAGCAGGCCGCGCACCCGGTCGGTGAGCGGCACGTCGCCGAGCCCGGACCGCAGCACGCCGTTCTCCAGCGCGGCGGGCACGAAGTTCATCGCGGGCGAGCCGATGAACCCGGCGACGAACAGGTTGGCCGGGTTGTCGTAGAGGAACTGCGGCGCGCCGATCTGCTGCACCGCGCCGCCGCGCATCACCACGACCCGGTCGCCGAGGGTCATCGCCTCGGTCTGGTCGTGGGTGACGTACACGGTGGTGGTGCCGAGCTGCTTCTGCAGCCGCGACACCGAGGTGCGCATCTGCACGCGCAGCTTCGCGTCGAGGTTCGACAGCGGCTCGTCCATCAGGAACGCCTTGGGGTTGCGCACGATCGCCCGCCCCATCGCGACCCGCTGCCGCTGCCCGCCGGACAGGTTGGACGGCTTGCGGTCCAGGTGCCCGGTCAGGTCCAGGATCTGCGCGGCCTCGCGGACCTTCTTCTCCACCGTGGTGTCGTCCACTTTGGCCAGTCGCAGCGGGAAGGCCATGTTCTCCTTCACCGTCATGTGCGGGTACAGCGCGTAGGACTGGAACACCATGGCGATGTCGCGGTCCTTGGGCGCCCGCTCGTTGACCCGCTCGCCGCCGATGCGCAGCTCGCCGGACGTGATGTCCTCCAGGCCCGCGATCATGTTGAGGGTCGTGGACTTCCCGCAGCCGGACGGGCCGACCAGGATGATGAACTCGCCGTCGGCGATCTCGATGTCCACGTCCCGCACGGCCACCGCGCCGTCGGGGTACTGCTTGGTCACGCTGTCCAGGACGATCTCGGCCATTGCTTCACCCCTTGACGGCGCCGGAGGTCAACCCGGCGACGATCCGACGCTGGAAGAACAACACGAACAGGATGATCGGGACGGTGATCACCACGGCGGCCGCGGCGATCGACCCGGTCGGGTCCTCGAACTGCGAGCCGCCGGTGAAGAACGACAGCGCGACCGGCACCGTGCGGGACCGCTCGGTGGAGGTCAGCGAGATCGCGAACAGGAAGTCGTTCCAGCAGAAGATGAACACCAGGATCGCGGTGGTGAACACGCCCGGCGCGGCCAGCGGCGCGATGACCCGGCGGAACGCCTGGCCGGGCGTCGCGCCGTCCATCTTCGCCGCCTTCTCCAGCTCCCACGGGATCTCGCGGAAGAACGCCGACAGCGTGTAGATCGCCAGCGGCAGCGCGAACGTGATGTAGGGCAGGATCAGGCCGGGCCAGGTGTCGAACAGCCCGAGCGTCCGCTCGATCTCGAACAGCGGCGAGACCAGCGAGATCTGCGGGAACATCGCGATCAGCAGCGACACCCCGACCAGCAGCCGCTTGCCGGGGAAGTCGAGCCGGGCGATGGCGTAGGCGGCCATCGTGCCGAACACGACCGCGACGGCCGTGGCGATCAGCGCGATGCCGATCGAGTTCACCAGGGCGCGCACGAACTCCGTGGTGGAGAAGATCGCCTTGTAGTTGTCGAACGTCCACGCGCGCGGGATGAAGTTGCCGTCGGCCAAGGTCTCCTTGGTCTTGAACGACAGCGACACGATCCACAGCACCGGGACCAGCGCGTACGCCACGACCAGGACGTTGAGGACGGTCCAGCGCGCCTTGCGGCCCGTGGTCACCGCCCCGCCGATGCCCGCCATCAGCGCCTCCCCCCGCCGTCGCCGCCCGGTGCGGCGGTGCCGAACAGCTTCACGAACACGAACGCGATGATCGCCACCGCGATGAAGATGAGCACCGACATGGTCGAGCCGATGCCCAGGTTCAGGCCCTTGATCAGGTTGTTGTAGGTGAGCATCGACACCGACGACGTGCCCTGCGAGCCCGCCGTGAGCACGAACAGGTTGTCGAAGATGCGGAACGCGTCGAGCGTGCGGAACAGCAGCGCCACCAGGATCGCGGGCTTCATCACCGGCACCATCACCTTGGTGAACCGCTGCCACGCGCTCGCGCCGTCCATCGCGGCGGCCTTGAGCAGGTCGTCGGGCACCAGCGCCAGGCCCGCCATCAGCAGCAGCGCCATGAACGGCGTGGTCTTCCAGATCTCGGCCAGCGTCACCACCATGATCGCCGGGATCTTCTCGGTGAGCACCGGTTCGCCGCCCGCGATCGTCTCGGCCAGGTAGCCGGTGCGGGGCGTCCAGGCGTAGCGCCACGAGAACGCGGCCACGACCGTGACGATGCCGTACGGGATGAGCGTGGACGTGCGCACGATGCCGCGGCCCACCAGCGTGCGGTGCATGATCAGCGCGAGCGCCATGCCCAGCACCAGCTCGACCGCCACGGACACCACCGTGATCAGCACCGTCACCCACATGGCGTTCCACCAGTAGGGGTTGGTCAGCACGGTGACGTAGTTGTCCAGGCCGACGAACTCGGTGCGGTCCGGGAACTTCAGGTCGTAGCGCTGCAACGACAGCCACAGCGAGTAGATGATCGGCCAGCCCGCGACCGCGGCCATGATGAGGATCGCGGGCGCGCACAGCAGCAGGCCGAGCCGCCGTTCGGCCTTCTTGCCCTCGCTGAGCGCGGCCTTGGCCTTCGGCGACAACGCGGGTTCGGCGGTCTCGCCGGAGGTGTTCAGCGGGTGGCTCACGGCAGCACCCCCTTGGAGTCGAGCGCGTCCTGGAGCTCGGTGCGCAGCCGTTCGGCGGTGCGCTGCGGGTCGATGCTCGCGGGCGGCGACAGGATCGTGGAGATGACGGTGGAGACGTTCTGGTAGGCGGGGGTCCGCGGCCGGACGCTCGCGTTCTTCAGCGTTTCCAGGATCGCGTCCTTCATCGGGTACGGCTTGGCCATCTCCGGGTCGTCGTAGACGGACTCGATGGTGGGCGGCACGCCGTCGTTGATGGCGGCGAACTTCTGGTTCTCCGCGCTGCGCAGGCACAGCACCGCGTCGAACGACTCGTCCGGGTGCCGGGAGAAGGAGCTGACCGCGTAGTTGATGCCGCCGACGGTGACGTTGGCGTCGCCGCCGTCGATCGACGGGTAGGGCGCCCACTTGAGGTTCGGGGCCAGCGACTCGACCTTCTGCGCGGCGGCGTAGACGTAGGGCCAGTTGAGCATGAACGCGGCCTTGCCGCCCTCCATGGCCAGGCGCGCGTCGTCCTCGACGGCGTTGGAGAAGGAGGGGTCGACCACGTCGGAGGTGGCGAACTTCTTGAGGACCTCCAGCGCCTTGACCGCGCCGTCGTCGACCACGGCCTTGGTGCCGTCCTCGTCGAGGATGTGGCCGCCCGCGGTGTTCACCAGGGTGTTGTAGAGCACGACCAGGCCCTCGTACTGCTTGCCGGTGGCCTGCACCAGGCCCGGCGTCTCGTCGTTGCCGTCGGCTTCGAGGCGGGAGCCGATGTCGATCATCTCGTCCCACGTCTTCGGCGGCTGCACCCCCAAGCCCTTCAGGAGGTCTTCGCGGTACCAGAGGAGCTGGACGTTCGTGTTGTCCGGCGCGCCGTACAGCTTGCCCTCGTAGCGGGCGGTGTCCAGCGGCGTCTCCAGCGTGCCGTCCTCGACCTCGGACCTGGCCTGCCCGGTGAACTCCTTGATCCAGCCGGCCTTGGCCAGCTCGGCGGTCCACGTGACGTCGAGGGCCATCACGTCCATGCCGTCGTCCTCGGCGGCGAGCCTGCGGACGAGCTGCTCGCGCTGGCCGTCGGCCTCGCGCGGCAGCTTGTGGTAGACGATCTCGTAGCCGTCGGCGCGCTCGTTGCAGCCGTCGACGATCTTCTGGAAGTTCTGCTGCGGGTACTTGTAGACGTTGATGGTGATCCCGCCGTCACCCGAACCACAGCCCGCCAGCACGGACGACGCGATCAGCGCGGCGCTCCCCGCGGCGGCCAACCGATGACCCTTGCCCCTCATCGGTCCTGCCTCCTTCCCGACAACGGAGGAGCCAGACCGCGACGCCCGGCACCTCGTCGTGCCCACCGGCCGACTGGGCCGACCGGTGGAACGAACGTAGGCCCGGTGATCAGGTGCCGCAACCACCGGAGCCCGGAACGGCGTTACCCGATCCGGTGGTGGGTCAAACCTCAGTCTTGGCCGGCTTTGCCCGCGTCGGAGGGGCGCATGGCGAGCTTGGCGAGCAGGTCGCGGCCCCGTTCGGCGGAACGGGGCTGGCAGAGCACGTCGTAGCGGCCGGCGACGAGCTGGCTCGCGCTCTGGAAGTCCCGCTTGCCGCGCGCCGAGCCGTACCCGACCGCGGCGAAGATCAGTCCGAACGCGACACCGACCACGAGACCGGCGACGATCGGCCCGAGGCTCGTGCCGGGGCTGGTGTTGAACAGGCTGAGCAGGACGCCGACGAACAGGCCGAACCACGCCCCCGACGCCGCGCCGGTGCCGAGCACGCGGCCCCACGTGAGCCGACCGGTCACCCGTTCGACGAGCATGAGGTCGACACCCACGATCGTGACCTCCTGCACGGGGAAGTCGTCGTCGGCCAGGAAGTCGACCGCGCGCTGCGCTTCCTCGTAGGTGCTGTACGAGCCGATGGGCCAACCGGTGGGCGGGGTGGGCAGGCGGGGAGGCACCCCGGGTCGGTTCTGGCCGGAGAAGGAACTCGTCACGGTGACCACCTCTTCGCGGTGCTGATCACCCCATCCTGCCAACAGCGGGCGACCTGCGCGAAACGGGTCGGCGGGAACGGACGCGAAACGTGACCTGCCGCGCCCCCGCAGCGCCCGGCGGGCGTCCCCCGCAGAGGGACCCCTGTTCTTATTTTGCCGGCCGGGACCGACAATTCGAGGACCGAAGACGGCCCGGGCCGGGGTGGCGGCGATCGCCACCCCGGCGGACGCGGCCCGAGGTCAGCCGCGGGACTGGTAGTCGCGCAGCAGGCCGCGGCTGATGATGGTCTTCTGGATCTCGCTGGTGCCCTCGCCGATGAGCAGGAACGGGGCCTCGCGCATCAGGCGCTCGATCTCGTACTCCTTGGAGTAGCCGTAGCCGCCGTGGATGCGGAACGCCTCCTGCGTCACCTCGGCGCAGTACTCCGACGCGATGAGCTTGGCCAT
This sequence comes from Actinosynnema sp. NPDC091369, assembly GCF_044757065.1. Classification (NCBI taxonomy): domain Bacteria; kingdom Bacillati; phylum Actinomycetota; class Actinomycetes; order Pseudonocardiales; family Pseudonocardiaceae; genus Actinosynnema; species Actinosynnema sp. NPDC091369. Next base: position 131,042 of record NZ_JBIVUG010000001.1, read on the forward strand.
GCCCGCCTCGACGTCGTTGCGCGCGCCGGAGTCCTTCAGCCGGGCCGCGTTGACCATCATCAGGTGGGCGGCCTCGACCTTGGTCGCCATCTCGGCCAGCTTGAACGCGATGGCCTGGTGCTCGGCGATCGGCTTGCCGAACGTCCTGCGCTGCTGCGCGTACTCGATGGCCAGCTCGAACGACCGCAGCGCGATGCCGCACGCCCGCGCCGCCACGTTCACCCGGCCGACCTCGACGCCGTCCATCATGTGCCGGAACCCGCGACCGGTCTGCCCGCCCAGCACCTGCCCGGCCGGGATGCGGAAGCCGTCGAACACCATCTCGGTGGTGTCGACGCCCTTGTAGCCCATCTTGTCGATCTTGCCGGGGATGGTGAGGCCGGGCGCGACCTCGCCGTAGCCCTCGGGCTTCTCCACCAGGAACGTGGTCAGGTTCTGGTGCGCCTTCTCCGCGCCCTCGTCGGTCTTGACCAGCACGGCGGTGAGGTTGGACGTGCCGCCGTTGGTCAGCCACATCTTCTGGCCGTTGATCACGAAGTCGTCGCCCTCGCGCACGGCCCGCGTGCGGATCGCGGCCACGTCGGAGCCCAGCTCCGGCTCGGACATGGAGAACGAGCCGCGCACCTCGCCGGTGGCCATCCGCGGCAGGTACTCCTGCTGCTGCTCGGGCGTGCCGTGCTGCTTGAGCATGTGGGCCACGATGAAGTGGGTGTTGATGACGCCGGACACGGACATCCAGCCGCGGGCGATCTGCTCGACCACCAGGGCGTAGGTCAGCAGCGACTCGCCGAGCCCGCCGAACTCCTCGGGGATGGTGAGCCCGAACAGGCCCATCTCCTTCATGCCCTCGACGATGTCGGCCGGGTACGTGTCGCCGTGCTCCAGCGCCTGGGCGTGCGGGATGATCTCCTTGTCCACGAAGGTGCGAACCGTCGACAGGATCTCCTCCTGGACGTCGGTCAGTCCTGCGGTCCGGGCCAGGCGCGCCATCGCGTTTCCCTTCGTAGCTCTCGGGTTACCGGCGAGTATGGACCGGTTAACGCGCGTTCGCGCCACCAGAGTGCTCATCGCCACGCGCTGAACCGAAACAGCGGGTTAGCCTGTGCGCCCGCACGACCAGCAGGGGGACCACCGATGTCGCAACCGCCGCCCTACCAGCACCCGGGCTACTACCCGCCGCCGCAGCCCCGGCCGACCAACGGGATGGCGATCGCCGCGCTGATCACGGCGTTCCTGTTCTCCCCGGCGGGCATCGTGCTCGGCATCGTGGCGCGCAAGCAGATCCGGCGCACCGGCGAGGAGGGCTGGGGCATGGCGACCGCGGGCCTCATCGTCGGCGCGGTGCTGACGGTGCTGTGGCTGCTGGCGATCGTGCTGTGGGTCGTGCTGGTGGTGTGGCTGTACCGGGAGGCGGCGAACCTGCCGACCCCGCGCTGACCCCTCAGGAGGCGCGCAGCTCCAGCTCGCCACCGCAGTGGCGGCACACGTCGGCGAACACGTGGACGTCGTGCGAGCAGGCGGGACAGGGCCGGAAGCTGCGCTCGATCAGGTCGTCGCGGCGGCGCTGGAACAGCCGCCGGCGCGGGGTGCGATGTCTGGACACGCCCACCACCATGCACAGGCCCCACCCCGTGATCGCCAATCCAGGGCCTGACGTGTGTGAATGCTCACCGGCGGGGTCACCAGCCCGTGCGCGCCCGGTCACTCTTCGAACGTGCGCAGCCGGCCGTCGAGGTGCGGGCACTGCGCGCGCAGGCGTGCCAGGCCCAGGTCCTGGATCGCGAGCGGCCCGTCGACCGTCTTGACGTAGCCGGGGCAGTAGTCGAGGAGCCGCTTCGAGGGTGCGGTGGCAGGTCCGTCGTTGACCGACTCCGGACCACCCGCGACCGAGACGTCCCGCCGGAGCCGTTCGGCGAGTTCGGGCCCGAGGAACTGCCCCAGCTCGTCGGCAGCGGCGAACACCCACGCCTCCAGCTCGTGGACCACCAGGTTCGGCCGGAACCGCCGGTCCCCGACCGCGGTGGCCGGACAGCGCTCGACGTGCTCGACCCGCGCGTAGACGTCACCGGACGGTCGATCACCCATACCGGGGCAGTCCGAGGGGAACGCGTAGTAGTCGAACAGCGTGGTGAGCACGTGGAGGCTGGTGTCGTTCAGCAGCAGCCTGATGTCCCGCTGGACCTGCCGCCAACCGGTGAGGCCGCCCTTGTGCGCCGGTCCCCCTGCGGGCCGTTTCGTCGCCACGAGCGACGTGGTGACGACCCATCCGATCGCTTCGAGGTGAGGGCGGATGATCGCGTCGGCCACGACCTCCTCGGTCTGCCCCTCGACCAGCAGGTGGACCCGCCGGAAGGCAACGGTCACGTCTGCCCGCCCGGCCTGCCCCCGATCAGGTTCTTCTCCCACAGCTCGCCCGGCGAGTACTCCTCGAGCCACGCGCCGAGCCGCTCCCGATCCGGCCGGACGAACTCCGAGGCCCCGTCGACCCGCTCGACCACGATCAGGTCGTCGAGCTCGAACTGGTTCATGAGGGTCACCGACTGCGTGGCGACGACCACCTGGCTGCGCGTGGACGCCTGCCGCAACAGCCCGGCCAACTGGACCACGGCATAGGGGTGCAGACCCAGTTCCGGTTCGTCCAGGACGACCAGCGCGGGCAGCCTCGGGTGCAGCAGGAGAGCCGCGAGGCAGACGAACCGCAGCGTGCCGTCGGACATCTGGTCAGCCGAGAAGATCGCGTCCGAATCGTGCTGGCGCCACCGCAGGCGCAGTCGATCGCCCTTCTCGGGACGCAGCACGAAATCCCGGAAGAACGGCGCCACCTGTCGAATCACGCCGACGATCCGGCGGTACGCCGCGTGGTCGGCCTTGTCCTCGCTGTCGAAGAGCGCCAGCAGCACGGCCGCGAGGTTGCCCGCGTCGTTGCGCAGCGACACGTTGTCGGCGGTGGGCACCAATTGCTTGACCGGCGCGTTCCGGCTCGTGTCGTGGAAGTGGTAGACGCGACAACCGCGCATCAGGTCGGCCATCCGCAGCGCGGACGGCAGGGCTTCGGCCACGACGAGCAGGCTCGTCTCCCGCTTCCCCCGCTGCATCTCGACCCGGCCGTCCTCGGACTCCGCGAACTCCCGAGCGAAGATCAGCTCGTCCCCGCTCGCGGGGACCAACAGCGCCTCGTAGTGGACGGAAACCCCGTCGAGTGCGATGCGGAGGCGGTCCGCGGTCGAGTTGAGCAGCGCCGCCGCGCCGCCGTTCAGGCCGACGAAGAAACCGAGGTCCTCCTCGACCAAGCGGCCCAGCAGCTCGAACACCCGGATGAAGTTGCTCTTGCCCGCGCCGTTCGCGCCGATCAGGACGTTCAACCGGGCGAGGTCCACGTGCGCCGAACGGATCGAGGCGTAGCCCTCCACCTCGATCGACTTCAGCTCCCGGTCGGCCACGCGATCACTCTACGACCACGCGCCGACCGGGAACCGGAAGAAGTCACTCCTCCGGCGGCGACCACACGTTCGTGCGGGACATGCCGGCGGCGCGGCCCTTGGAGGAGATCACCAGGGCCATCTTGCGCGAAGCCTCGTCGATCATCTCGTCGCCGAGCATCACCGCGCCGCGCTTGCCGCCCTTCTCGGACGTGAAGTAGTCGTACGCGTCGAGGATGTTCTCGGCGTGGTCGTAGTCCTCCTGCTTCGGGCTGAACACCTCGTTCGCCGCGTCGATCTGGCCCGGGTGCAGGACCCACTTGCCGTCGAAGCCCAGCGCGGCCGAGCGGCCCGCCACCCGCTTGAAGCCCTCGACGTCCCGGATCTGGAGGTAAGGGCCGTCGATGGCCTGCTTGTCGTGGGCGCGCGCCGCCATCAGGATCTGCATCAGGATGTAGTGGTAGGCGTCGCCGACGTCATAGCCGGGCGGCTGCTCGCCGACGACCAGGGACTTCATGTTGATCGACGCCATGAAGTCGGCGGGACCGAAGATGATCGTCTCCACCCGCGGCGACGCGGTGGCGATCGCGTTGACGTTGATCAGGCCCAGGGCGTTCTCGATCTGGGCCTCGATGCCGATGCGCCCAACCTCGTAGCCCATGGTCTTCTCGATCTGGGTGAGCAGCAGGTCCAGGGCGTGCACCTGCTCCGCGGTCTGCACCTTGGGCAGCATGATGCAGTCCAGGTTCGCGCCCGCGCCCTCGACGACCTCGGTCACGTCGCGGTAGGTCCACTCGGTGGTCCAGTCGTTCACCCGGACCACCCGCGCGCGGTCGCCCCAGCCGCCCTCGTTCAACGAGGCCACGATGGTCTTGCGCGCCCCCGGCTTGGCCAGTGGCGCGCAGGCGTCCTCCAGGTCCAGGAACACCTGGTCCGCGGGCAGCGTGCGGGCCTTGTCGATCATCTTCTGGCTCGACCCGGGCACGGCCAGACACGAGCGACGGGGACGCTGCTGGTCGACCACTGTGGGTACCTCCTCGTACCGGCCGGTAACTACTGTTGTGCGAAGGGTGGCACGCACGTGTGCCGCCCGCTATTTCGTGAGTCCCGATTCACAGGCCCGTGGCAGGCTGAACCGGTGGAGATCGAGCAGGTGCTGGACAACGCGCTGCGCAAGGCCGCGGCGGTGTGGATCCGACCGGACGGCCACGAGCCGCGGCTGGTGTGGGCGCTGTGGCGCGACGGGGCCGTGCTGGTGGCCGTCGGCGGCACGGAGCAGCAGGTGCCGGGGCTGGCCGACGGCGTCCCGTGCACGGTGACCGTCCGCTCCCCCACCACCCACTCGCACCTGGTCGACGCCCGCGCCACCGCCCGCCGCGCCGACCTGGACGACGACGCCGCGCACGCGCTGAGAGCCGCCCGCCTCAACGGCCGCCCGGAGTGGGCCGACGTCTACCGCCTGGAGCTCGCGTGATCACCGTCCCGGACGACTTCGGCACGATCCTCGGCGAGGAGACGCGGGAGTGGCGGGCCTCGCTGCCGGCGCTGGCCACGAAGTTCTGCGCCCGCTGGCACCTCACCCCGGACGGCGACCTGCTCCACGGCAACATCGCCGTCGTCCTGCCGGTGCGCCGCGCCGACGGCCACCCGGCGGTGCTCAAGCTCACCTGGTTGGACGACGAGACCCGCCAGGAACCGATGGCGCTCAAGGCGTGGCGCGGCCAGGGCGTCGTGGAGCTGCTCGACCACGACGACCAGGACGGCGCGCTGCTCCTGGAACGACTCGACCACACCCGCTCGCTGCTCGACGCGCCGATCGAGGAGGCGCTGGCGGTCACCGGCGGGCTGCTGCGCCGGCTGCGCGTCCCGGCCGGCCCCGAGGTGCGCCGCCACGAGTTCCCCGACCTGGTCGCGGAGAACGCCGAGCTGGGCGACCCGCTGCCCGCCGCGCTGGTCGAGCAGGCCCGCGAGCTGGGCCGCGACCTCGCCGGGACGGCCGGGAACACCCTGGTCAACCAGGACCTGCACTACGAGAACGTGCTGCGCGGTGACCGCGAGCCGTGGCTGATGATCGACCCGAAGCCGCTGGCGGGCGACCGCGAGTTCGGCGTGATCCCGTTGCTGTGGAACAGGTTCCGCGAGCTGGACGGCGACCGGGGGCTGCGCGACCGGTTCGCCGCGCTGTGCGACATCGGCGAGCTGGACGTCGAGCGGGCCCGCGCCTGGACGTTCTGCCGCGCCGTCGACACCTGGCTGTGGTGCCTGGACGAGGAGCTGCCCGACTCGGCCGTCGCCGTCGAGGCCATCGCCCGCGCCCTGCGCCCGTAGTCCACAGTGGAACGCAGCGGCGCGGCACGCGGCGGACTAGCCTGATCACGTGGCCGCCGTGAACCGCGTCTTCGCCGCCCAACTCGCCGGGCTGCCCGTGTTCGGGCCGGACGGCGAGTCCATCGGCAAGGTCCGCGACCTGGTCATCGGCCTGCGGGTGGACCGCCAGCCGCCCCGGGTGCTGGGCCTGGTGCTGGAGCTCGCGACCCGGCGGCGCATCTTCGTGCCGATGCTGCGGGTCACCTCGATCGAGCCGAACGCCGTGACGCTCGCCACCGGGTCGGTCAACCTGCGCCAGTTCCACCAGCGCGCCAACGAGGTGCTGGTGGTCGGCGAGCTGCTCGACGCCCGCGTCACGCTCGCTTCCGGCGCGGCGGCGGTGCTGGTGGACGCGGCGATGGAACCCAGCCGCACCCGCGACTGGCGGATGACGCGGGTCGCGGTGCGGGAGCGCACCGGGCGGCTGGCCCGCCGCGGCCCGGTGCAGGTGCTGCGGTGGGACGAGCTGACCGGGCTGTCGGTGACCGAGCTGGCGGGCCAGCCGCAGGGCGCGCAGCACCTGGTGGCGATCTTCGAGACGATGCGGGCCGCGGACGTCGCGCTGGCCCTGCACAGCCTGCCGTTCAAGCGCCGCTACGAGGTGGCCGAGGCGCTGGACGACGAACGGCTCGCCGACGTGATCGAGGAGATGGCCGAGGAGGACCAGAAGGACCTGCTGGCGCACCTGGACGACGAGCGCGCCGCGGACATCCTGGAGGCCATGGACCCCGACGACGCGGCGGACCTGCTGGCCGAGCTGCCCAAGGGCGAGCAGGACCGGCTGCTGGGCCTGATGGAGCCGGAGGAGTCCGCGCCGGTGAGGCGGCTGCTGGAGTACAGCTTCGACACCGCGGGCGGGTTGATGACGCCGGAGCCGGTGGTGCTCGCGCCGGACGCGACCGTGGCCGAGGCGCTGGCGCACGTGCGCAACCCGGACCTGACGCCCGCGCTGGCCAGCATGGTGTTCGTGTGCCGCCCGCCGACGGCCACGCCCACCGGCCGCTACCTGGGCTGCGTGCACATCCAGCGGCTGCTGCGGGAACCGCCGTCCGACCTGGTCGCGGGCGTGCTGGACACCGACCTGGCGACGTTGTCGCCGTCGGCGTCGCTGGGTGACGTGACCCGCTACTTCGCCACCTACAACCTGGTGTGCGGGCCGGTGGTGGACGACAGCGACCACCTGCTCGGCGCGGTCACCGTGGACGACGTGCTGGACCACCTGCTGCCCAGCAACTGGCGGGAAACGGGGCTGACCCATGCCTGAGCTGCCGCGTCGAAGGCTCGACCAGCCGCGCACGGAGGGCCGGTTCCGGCTGTCGCTGGACCCGGAGGCGTTCGGCCGGTTCTCCGAGCGCCTGGCCCGGTTCCTCGGCACCGGCAAGTTCCTGTTCTGGCAGACGCTGCTCGTGATCGTGTGGATCACGCTGAACCTGGTGGCGGTGTCGCTGCGCTGGGACCCGTACCCGTTCATCCTGCTCAACCTGGCGTTCTCCACGCAGGCCGCCTACGCCGCGCCGCTGATCCTGCTCGCGCAGAACCGGCAGGACGACCGGGACCGGGTGTCGCTGGAGGAGGACCGGGCGCGGGCCGCGCAGACCAAGGCCGACACCGAGTACCTGGCCCGGGAGCTGGCCGCGCTGCGGCTCGCCGTGGGCGAGGTGGTGACCCGCGACTACCTGCGCAGCGAGCTGGAACGGGTGTTCCGGGAGCGCAAGCGGACCGTCAAGGACGACGTGTCGTCGCCGTAGCGCCCCGGCGCTCGTCCCGCAGCTCGTCCCGGGGCTCGCTCAGCGCTCGTCGGCCGCGCCGAGGCGGTCGCACGTGCGGCCGAACGCCTCCAGCTCGCCGTGGTCGAACGTCTCGGCGAAGTGCCGCACCACGCCCGTGAGGTGCGTGCCCGACGCCACCCGCAGCCGGTCCAGGCCCTGCGAGGTGAGCACCGCCACCACGCCGCGGCCGTCGCCGTCGGCGCGTTCCCGCAGCACCAGGCCCGCGCGTTCCAGGCGGTCGACGAGCCTGGTGACGCCCGAGCGCGACAGCAGCACCGCGTCGGCCAGCTCGGTCATCCGCAAGCGGTACTGCGGCGCCTCGGCGAGCTGGACCAGGACGTCGTAGGCCGCGAGCGACAGGCGTTGCTCGGCGATCAGTTCGGCTTCCAGGACCCGTGTGAGCCTCGCGTGCGCCCGGAGGAAGGATCGCCACACCGCCAGCTCGGCACGGGTGGGCAACCGGGCAGATCCGGTTTCCGGCACGGATACCAATGTTACGGAAAGCACGCAACCCACTGCGCGCTGCCCCCGATTCCGGGGTGACCGACCGGTAGCTTGGAGGTGCACGGCCCGCCGTAGCATGGCGGTCCCACCCTCTTTGGCGAAGGCGTTCCCGTGACTCTTCCTTCCGTTGACGACGTGCAGAAGGCGTTGGCCGGTGTGCAGGACCCCGAGATCCGGCGTCCGATCACCGACCTGGGCATGGTCAAGGGCGTCGTGGTCGGCGACGACGGGGTCGTGGACGTGGCGGTGTACCTGACCGTCTCCGGCTGCCCGCTGCGCGACAAGATCACCGCCGACGTCACCGCCGCCGTGTCCGCGCTCGACGGCGTGACCGGCGTCCGCGTCGAGCTGGACGTGATGAGCGACTCCCAGCGCACCGAGCTGCGCAAGGCGCTGCGCGGCGGCGTCGAGGAGCCGGTGATCCCGTTCGCGCAGCCGGGGTCGTTGACCCGGGTGTACTGCGTGGCGTCGGGCAAGGGCGGTGTCGGCAAGTCGTCGGTGACGGTGAACCTGGCCGTGGCGATGGCCGCGCGCGGGCTGTCGGTCGGCGTGGTGGACGCCGACATCTACGGCCACTCGATCCCGCGCATGCTCGGCACCGAGGCGCGGCCGACCCAGGTCGAGAAGATGATCATGCCGCCGCAGTCGCACGGCGTGAAGCTGATCTCGATCGGCATGTTCACGTCGGGCAACACCCCGGTCGTGTGGCGCGGCCCGATGCTGCACCGGGCGTTGCAGCAGTTCCTGGCCGACGTGTTCTGGGGCGACCTGGACGTGCTGCTGCTCGACCTGCCGCCGGGCACCGGCGACATCGCGATCTCGGTGGCGCAGCTCGTGCCGAACGCCGAGATCCTGGTCGTGACGACGCCGCAGCAGGCGGCGGCCGAGGTGGCGGAGCGGGCCGGGTCGATCGCGTTGCAGACGCGGCAGCGGATCGCGGGCGTGATCGAGAACATGTCGTGGCTGGAGCTGCCGGACGGCTCGCGGATGGACGTGTTCGGCTCGGGCGGCGGTCAGGCGGTGGCCGACTCGCTGACCCAGGCCGTGGGTGCGGACGTGCCGCTGCTGGGCCAGGTGCCGCTGGACCCGCGCCTGCGCGAGCAGGGTGACGCGGGCACGCCGATCGTGCTGGCGCACCCCGAGTCGACCGCGGGCCAGGTGCTGACGACCGTGGCGGGCAAGCTGTCCACCCGCTCGCGCGGCCTGGCCGGCCGCCTGCTGAACGTCTCCCCCGCCGGCCGCTGACGGCGCGCCGTCAGTCTGCGGCGCGCGGCTCGTCGAGCGCGCCGCGAGACTTCGCGGTCATCGCTCGACGAGGTGGGCCATCGCGCCACGTCGCAACCAGGAGCGCCAGCCGTTGCGGGCGGTCCGCGTCGGGCGGTCCACCGCCCGACGCGCACTCGTCCGCAGCGTGATCGCGAGCCCGGGTGCGGCGAACAGGACGATGCCGAGCAACTCGATCCAGCGCCGGGCGCGAGGCGTGCCGTCAGCGCGCAGGTCGAGCATCCACGCCGCCCATGGGATTCGTCATGCCCTCCCCGGCGAGCAGGAGTGCGACGATCAGGGCGGCGGAAGCCACGGCGAGGAGGGTGCCCGGGTCATCGCCTGAAGCGCCGGAAGCGGCCGAAGCGCCGGCTGCGGCGAACGCGCCGACGGCCGCGAGGGTGGCGATCGGGGCACCCGCGAAGAAGAAGAGCCGGCGGTCGCGCTGCCGCTTCCGCGGCACTTCGTCCACCGCGCCTCAGTGCCCGAGCCGCGGGCGCAGCGACAGGTTGCCGGCGGGTGCCTCACTTCGGGCCACGGCGTGACTGGCCTGGGTCACCCCCAGACCGGTGAGGCGGTAGTGCGGCCTTCCGGTCTTCGACCCCGTCCGGCCGGGCGATGTCGAGTCCGCAGGGCGGCGTCGCGGGGTCGTCCGAGAGCGCCCGCAGCACCTCGATCGTCTGCGGTGTCATCCGGAGTCCGGCCACCCCGCGAACTCCACCTGACCGGACTTCGTCGTGCACTCCGCTGGAAGCGGGATCAGGCCAGGTCTGTGAGCCGCGCAACGGACCGGGCGGGGGTCAGGTGGCGTCCGGGTCGAACGGGGGGCGTTCGCCGCGTGCCAGGGGACGCTCGGACGTGGTGGTGTCGCGGGCCGGGGGGACGGCCGGGTGGCCGTTCGGCTTCTCGGTCGGCTCGTCGTCCCACAGGTGCTTGGTGATGGCGCGCTTCGGGTCGAAGTTGCGCAGCTCGCGCAGGTCCTCGAGCGGCTTGCGCAGCTGCTCGAACTCCGGCCCCATCTCCTGCTTCAGCTGCTCCCGCGCGCCGGTCGCGTACTCGCGGACGCGGCGGACCGTCTTGCCGACCCACGCGGCCGCGTCGGGCAGTCGTTCCGGTCCCAGGATGAACAGGCCCGCCACGACGATGACGAGGATCTCAAGCCACCCGATGCTGTCGAACACCCGCGTGCCCCACCTTCCGCGACCCAAGCCCGTGACCGCCAGCGTAGCCGTCAGTCGGACCGGAGGGTCACCTGCACGGTCAGCTCCCGACCCTGCCTGGCCAGCACGACCGGGACCGTTTCGCCGATTTCATGGTCCCTTACCGCAACGGTCAGCTCCGCGGCGTTGCGCACCATCCGGTCGCCGACGCGGGTGATCACGTCGCCCTCCTCGATGCCCGCCGCGTCGGCCGCGCCGCCCTCGGGCACGTTCTGCACCTGCGCGCCCTCCGCCGTCTCCGCCGACGCCGACCGCACGTTGACGTTCATGTCCGCGTGCTTGACCTGCCCGTCGCGGATCAGCGCCTGCGACACCTTGCGCGCGTAGTTGCCGGTGATCGCGAACCCGAGGCCGACCGAGCCGCCGGTCTCGGTGCGGATCGACGAGTTGATGCCGACCAGCGCCCCGGACGAGTCGACCAGCGCACCACCGGAGTTGCCCGGGTTGATGGCCGCGTCGGTCTGGATCGCGTCGTAGGTGACCTGCGGGCCGCCGTTCTCGCCCGCCGCCGTCACCGGCCGGTGCAGGGCGCTGACGATGCCCTCGGTCACGGTGTTCGACAGCGACAGCGGCGAGCCGATGGCCAGCACGGTGTCGCCGACGGCCAGCTCGTCGGAGTCGCCGAACTGGAGCACGGTCGGGTTGTCCACCTCGACCTTGATGACCGCGAGGTCGGTCTTGGAGTCGCGGCCGACGACCTGCGCCACGGCCCGCTTGCCGTCGGTGAACACCACGGTCAGCTTCGCCGACGTGTCCTGCACCGCCGGGGCGACCACGTGGTCGTTGGTGAGCACGTAGCCCTCGCCGTCGATGACCACGCCGGAGCCGACGCCCGCCACGCTCGCGCCCTTGAACTCGATCGACACGACGCTGGGCGTGACCCGCTGGGCGATCTCGGCGACCGACCCGACGGGCCGTTCCTTGCCCGGCTTGACCTCGGCGAGCGTGACGCCGCCGTCGGTGAGCGGGTTGCCGGCGCGGCCCAGCAGCCAGCCGACCACGCCGCCGCCCGCGCCGACCACCAGCGCCGCCACCATCAGCAGCACCAGGGCGGTCGGCTTCACGCGCCGGCCGAACAGCAGTTCGGGGATGCTGAGCTGCGGTCCCGGCTCGGGTTCGGCCTTGGGTCCGCTGTCGGGCTGCTCGGTGACGGCGGGCGGGCCGATGACGGCCGACGCGCCCGGGTCGCGCCACGAGTCGCCCGCGGGCTTGCCCTCCCAGAAGACGGGCTCCACCTCGGGCTCGCCGTTCAGGTCGACCGGCGGGCGTTGCAGGCGGGTGCCCTCGTCGCCGCGCGGCCGGCCGAACGCCGTGGACAGCGCTTCCGGTGGCGGTGGCGCGAGCTGCACCGAGCCGTGGCCGTTGAGGTTCGGGCGGTCGGGCGAGAACGCGCCGGGCACCCCCTGCGGCCGGCCGAACACGGCCTGCTGGCCGGGGTCCACGGGCGGGCGGTGCAGCGGACGGGGTGCGAGCCTGCGGTGCGCCCCGTCGTCCACGCCCGACCTGGGGGTCCCGTTGCCCTGCTCTGGCTCGCTCATCGCTCCCCGCACGTCGTCACACCATGGTCGTCGCGGGGCAATCGTGCCCGGTGACCGGTGAAGTTGCCGTCAGCGGGCTGGTCAGCGGCCGAGCATGCCGGTGTTCGCGGCCGCCGCCGGGCGCAGCACGCCGACGGGCTCGCGGTCGTCGGCCAGGGACGGCGCGACCACGGGGGCGGGCCGCGGGGTGTTGCCCTGGGCGGGCGCGGGGGTGGTGTCCTCGCTGCCCGGTGCGACCAGGGCGAGCGCGCCGAGCATGAGACCGGAGACGACGACGCCGGCGCCTTGGCGCGCGCGCCTGCCCCCGAAGAGGCCGGCACCGAAGCGGCTACCGCCGCCGGTTCCGAAAGGGCGGCCGGCCCCCAGCACGGGACCGCTGCCGAACGCGACCCGGTCGGGCCGCTGGACCGTGACGAGCTGGCCGTCCTCGGTGACCGCGAGGCCGTCCGGCGCGCTGGGCAGCTCCACTTCCTGCGGGATCGCGCCCAGCCTGGCCAGCAGGCTCGCGGGGGCGCACGGCGCGTCGGCGGCGCGCACCGCGGAACGGGCCTGCTGCTGCGAGTACGCCTCGGCCGCGCAGAACGGGCAGCGCTGGAGGTGCGCCGCCGCCCTGGTGTGCGCCGAGGCGGACAGCTCGCCGTCGACGAAGGCGACGACCGCGTCGGGCAGCAGGTGCTGCTCGGGCAGTTGCCAACCTCGCAGGTCGGTCATGCAGAGTCCTCCTGAGCCAGACCCCGACGGCGTTCCAGTGCGACCCTCAGGGCCTGGCGGCCCCGGTGGATCCTGCTCCTCACGGTACCGAGTTTGACGCCGAGGGTGGCGCCGATCTCCTCGTAGGAGAGTCCTTCCACGTCGCAGAGCACGACGGCGGCGCGGAACTCGGGCGGCAACTCGTCCAGGGCCGCCTGCAACTCCGGGTCGAGGTGCGTGTCGTCGTAGATCTCCTCGGGCGTGGGGTCGTCGCCCGGGATGCGGTCGGTCTCCTCGGGCAGGGCCTCCATGCGCACGCGGGAGCGGCGCCGGGCCATGTCGAGGAACAGGTTCGTGGTGATGCGGTGCAGCCAGCCCTCGAACGTGCCGGGCTTGTACGACGCCAGCGACCGGAACACCCGGATGAACGTCTCCTGGGTGAGGTCCTCGGCGTCGTGCTGGTTGCCGGTGAGGCGGTAGGCCAGCCGGTAGACCCGGTCGGCGTGTTCGCGCACGACTTCGTCCCACGTGGGCGGGATCCACTCCACGTCGTCGATGGGGGCCGTCAGTGCGGCGGTCTGCTTTGGCATCGGGCGGTTAAGCACCTCCACTGGGCTGGCTGCCCTGCTGCACGGGTCAACGCTCGGCTCCCCTGACGTGTTCCCGTTGGTCCTGCTCGTCATGCGTTGGGGTCAGCCTGACGTCTTCCCTTATAACCATCGTGAGAGGCGGCTGAGAGCAGCCTGAGAATCCGGGTTGTCGTCGGGATTCACCCGAACCGCCGCCGGCGGCGTTAGCCTTCGTGCTGTGGATGCGCCGACGCGCGAGTACGTGGAGCGCTACCTGCCCGAGGACGCCGTGATCGCGGCCGCCAGGGCTCGTGGCGCCGAGTTGGGGTGCGTGCCGATCGGTTCCGGTGGCGGGGCGGCGTTGCGGTTCCTGGCCGCCGCGTTGCAGGCCAAGGCCGTGGTGGAGATCGGCACCGGCGCCGGGGTGGGCGCGTTGTACCTGCTCGGCGGCATGCCCGCGGCCGGGGTGCTGACCTCGATCGACGTCGCGCCGGAGCACCAGCGGGCGGCGCGGGTGGCGTTCGCGGAGGCGGGGATCGCGGTGTCGCGGACCCGGTTGATCATGGGCCGGGCGCTGGAGGTGCTGCCCAGGCTGACCGACGGCGCGTACGACCTGGTGTTCGTGGACGCGGCGAAGTCGGAGTACCCGAAGTACCTGGCCGAGGGCGTGCGGCTGCTGCGGCCCGGTGGCGTGATCGCGTTCGACAACGTGCTGTGGCACGGCCGGGTGGTCGACCCGGCCCACCGCGACCCGGACACGACGGCGATGCGGGACGTGGCGCGGGCGGTCCGGGAGGACGACCGGCTGGTGCCGGTGATCCTGCCGCTGGGCGACGGCCTGCTGGTGGCCGCGAAGGTCGGCTGAGGCTCAACCTGGGCCGGGTGGCGCCGGGTGGACGACCCCCGGGCCGAAGCGGTCGCGGTAGGCGCTCGGGGTCAGGCCCGTGTGGCGGTGGAAGTGGGCGCGCAGGGTGGACGGCGAGCCCAGGCCGCTGCGGCGGGCCACGACGTCCAGGCGTGACTCGCCACGCTCGATGAGGCTCCGAGCCAGGTTCACCCGTTCAGCGGTCAGCCAGGCGAGTGGTGTGGTGCCCAGTTCGGCCTGGAACCGGCGGTGCAGGGTGGCCTGGCTCACGGCCGCGCGGGCCGCCAGCGCCGCGACCGTCAACGGCTGGTCCAGCCGAGCCCGTGCCCAGGCCAGGACGTCGGCCAGGGAGTGGTCCGGCACCTCCGGCACGGGTCGGGTGACGAACTGGCGCTGACCGCCGTCGCGGTGGGCCGCGAACACCAGCCGCCGCGACACCGCGTTGGCCACCTCCGTGCCGTGGTCCTCCCGGATCAGGTGCAGCCCGAGGTCCAGCGCCGCCGCGCTCCCGGCCGCCGTGTAGCACTGGCCGTCCCGCGTGTAGAGCACGTCCGGGACCAGCTCCACCCGCGGGAACATCTCGCCGAACAGCCGCGCCCACTGCCAGTGCGTGGTGGCGCGCCGGCCGTCCAGCAGGCCCGCGTGCGCCAGCGTGAACGCCCCCGTGCAGAAGCTGACGAGCCTGGCTCCCCGGTCGTGCGCCCGGCGGACCGCGTCCAGCAGCGGCTCCGGCGGGCGGATCCAGCTGTCCGGCCGGTTCGACACGATCACCGTGTCCGCGTGCTCGACCTCCCCCAGGGAGGGGACACCCGTGAGGGTGAAGAACCCGTGGTTCATCCGCACCGGGCCGAGGGCGCTCAGCGTGAACGAGTACCAGGGCCGGCCACGCAGCTCGGGCCGGCGCAGCCCGAACAGCTCCGTCCCCACCCCCATCTCGAACGGGTTGGAGCCGGAGTCGACGATCATCACCACGCGGTGCGAGGATCCTGGCGGCACGTGCGATTCCTAGCACTCACGCCCGCCGGGTCGCGCCGCGCAGCATCGACGCCATGGAGCCGATCAACCTGGCCGACGCGCTGGCGAGCTTCGACGCCCTCTGGAGCCCGCGCGTCGTCACCGAGGTCAACGACTACGACATCCGGGTCGCCAAGGTCCGCGGCGAGCACCTGTGGCACGCCCACGACGACACCGACGAGTTCTTCCTCGTCCTCGACGGCGAACTCGACATCGCCCTGGAGGACCGCACCGTGCACCTGAAGCCGAACGACGTGTTCGTCGTCCCCAGAGGCGCACGTCACAAGCCGTCGTCGCCCGACGGCGCGCGCATCCTGATGATCGAACCCAGCGGCACGTCGACCGTCGGGGACCGCCACGAGGAGGTCCCCGACCACGTCGACGCCACCACCGGGCACCCGCTGGGCAGCTAGTGGGCCGTGACGCCCTTCCCCAGCACGGTCACCCCGCCCGACGACACGGTGTAGCGCTGCCGGTCCGTCGCCGGGTCCACGCCGATCAGCGCGCCGTCGGGCACCACGACGTTCTTGTCCAGGATCGCCCGCCGCACCACCGCGCCGCGCCCGATCCGCACGCCGGGCAGCAGCACGCTGCCCTGCACCACCGACCCGGTCTCCACGACCACGTCGGAGCTGATCACGGACCCGTGGACGGTGCCGGAGATGATCGACCCCGGCCCCACCATCGAGTCCTCCGCGCTGCCTCCCGCGATGAACTTCGCGGGCGGCAGCGGCGGGGTCGCCGTGCGGATCGGCCACGCCTGGTTGTAGAGGTTGAACACCGGCCGCACCGACACCAGGTCCATGTGCGCCTCGTAGTAGGCGTCGATGGTCCCCACGTCGCGCCAGTAACCGCGGTCGCGGTCGGTCTCGCCCGGCACCTTGTTGTCGGCGAAGTCGTAGACGTGGGCCTGCCCCTGGTCGACGAGCATCGGGATGATGTCGCCGCCCATGTCGTGGTCGGAGTCGGGGTTGGCCGCGTCCGCCCGCAGGGCGTCGATCAGCGCCTCCGTGGTGAACACGTAGTTGCCCATCGACGCGAACGTGACCTCGGGGTCGTCCGGCACGTGCGGCGGCTCCGACGGCTTCTCCAGGAACCGCGTGATCAGCCCGGACGCGTCGGAGTCGATGCAGCCGAACGCCTTGGCCTCCGCCCGCGGCACCCGGATGCCGGCGACCGTGACGCCCGCGCCCGTCCGGACGTGCTGCTCCACCATCTGACCGGGGTCCATCCGGTAGACGTGGTCCGCGCCGAAGATGATCACGTGCTCCGGCTTCTCGTCGTTGACCAGGTTCAACGACTGGAAGATGGCGTCCGCGCTGCCGGTGTACCAGCGCGGCCCGAGCCGCTGCTGCGCGGGCACCGGCGTGACGTACTGGCCGAGCACATTGGACAGTCGCCACGTCGTCGAGATGTGGCGGTCCAGGGAATGGGATTTGTACTGGGTGAGCACGCAGAGCTTCACGAAACCCGCGTTCACCAGGTTGGACAGGACGAAGTCCACCAGCCGGTAGTTACCGCCGAAGGGCACCGCCGGCTTTGCCCGGTCGGCGGTCAACGGCCACAACCGTTTGCCTTCGCCACCGGCGAGGACAATTCCTAGAACGTGCGGTTGCCCTTTCACAGCAATGACCCTAACCGGGTGACCACCGGCCCACCAACGGCGAAGTAACGCAGACTCCGCTCGTTCACCCGGCTGCCCCCGGCGACCGGGTTACGGTGAGCCCCGTGCGAATTGGACTGCTGACACGGGAGTACCCGCCTGAGGTCTACGGCGGAGCTGGGGTGCACGTCGGTTTCCTCGTGCCGAGGTTGCGCGAACTGGTGGACGTCGACGTGCACGCCTTCGGCGGGCCGCGCGCGGACGCCAGGGCGCACAACCCGGCGCACGGCCTGGAGCGGGCGAACGCCGCCCTGGCCACGCTGTCGGTCGACCTGGAGATGGCCGCCGCGCTGGGTGACGTGCAGCTCGCGCACTCCCACACCTGGTACGCCAACATGGCCGGTCACCTGGCGAAACTGCTCCACGGCATCCCGCACGTGGTGACCGCGCACTCGCTGGAGCCGCGCCGGCCGTGGAAGGCCGAGCAGCTCGGCGGCGGCTACCGGGTGTCGTCGTGGGTGGAGCGGACGGCGTACGAGGCGGCGGACGCGGTGATCGCGGTCAGCGAGGGCATGCGGGCCGACGTGCTGGACTGCTACCCGGCGCTGGACCCGGCCCGGGTGCACGTGGTGCGCAACGGCATCGACACCACCGCCTACCACCCCGTCTCCGAGACCGACGCGCTGCTCCGGCACGGCATCGACCCGGGGCGGCCGATCGTGACGTTCGTCGGGCGGATCACCCGGCAGAAGGGCGTCGGGCACCTGGTCGCCGCCGCGCACCGGATCTCGCCGGACGCGCAGGTCGTGCTGTGCGCGGGCGCGCCGGACACGCCGGAGATCGCCGAGGAGACGCGCCTGGCGGTGGCGGAGCTGGCGGCGTCGCGGCCGGGGGTGTTCTGGATCCAGCAGATGCTCCAGCCGGCCGAGGTGCGGCAGATCCTGAGCCACTCGACGGTGTTCGTGTGCCCGTCGGTGTACGAGCCGCTGGGCATCGTGAACCTGGAGGCCATGGCGTGCGGCACGGCCGTGGTGGCGTCCGACGTGGGCGGCATCCCGGAGGTCGTGGACCACGGGCGGACCGGGCTGCTGGTGCACTACGACGAGAAGGACGTCGAGGCGTACCGGGTGGCGCTGGCCGACGCGGTGAACGAGGTGCTCGGCGACCCGGCGCGGGCGGCGGCGTTCGGCGAGGCAGGGCGGGCGCGGGCGGTCGAGGAGTTCTCGTGGGCGACCGTGGCCGAGCAGACCGTGGCCGTGTACGAGGCGGCGCTGAGCAGCGTGAAGTGATCGGGTGACGCCGGAGCGTCACCCGCAATGTGACGTGCGCCACTCGAACGGGATGCAACGGTGAGGCCCGCCGACCGCCTTTAACCAGTAGGGGCGACTACTGGGGGCGGTATGCGGTGGCTTGTGCTCCTGCTCGCGCTGGTGGCCGGTGGGTGCGCCACGCCCGCGTTCAGCGCGGAGCAGGTCAGGTTGACCATCGAGGGAGAGGCGGTGCTGGACGCGGCCGGGCTGCAGGCGCGGGCCGAGGCCGAGTTGAGCTACACGTTGTCGTTCGGGTACGTGGCCCGGACCGGGCGCGACCCGGTGAGCTGCTGGTTCGCGCGCACCGGCCGGGCGTTCGAGGTGGACACGCGGCTGTGGTGCGGTCCCGTGCAGGTGCCGGGCACGGCCGCGACCACCGACTGGGTGCCGGTGCCGTTGAAGCAGGTCGAGCGCGGCGCGTCCGGCATCCGGCTGGAGGTGCAGCCGGCGCAGGTCCCGCCGCAGGGCTCCCGCAGCACGCCGGTGGGCAAGCTGGTGCGCACCGACGGCCGGGAGACCTCCGCCGACCAGGGCGTCGGCGAGGCGGGGCCCGACTTCCTGGCCGTGCTGCCCGACGACGGGCAGGTGCTGGACGCGGCGTCCGCGATGGTGCGCGACGACCAGCTCGAGGTGCACGTGACGGGGTACTCGTCGCCGTCGGTGTGGCCGACGGCGGAGGGCGACCTGCGGGCCGAGCACGGGGTGGCGCTGCGGGTGCTGCGGGTGCGGGTGACGCGGCACGGGGAGGTCGACTCGGCGTTCGGGCAGACGCCGTGGCGCGGGTGGCTGCCGCAGCCGCCGGAGCTGTCGCTGGACGTGCCGGGCAGGCGGCACCGGCTGCCCGCCGAGCGGCTGCCGGACACCGGGTCGGCGCTGATCGTCTACACGGTGCCGGTCGCGGGCGGGCAGGAGTCGCTGGTGCTCGACACCGTGGGGGCGAAGTCGCTGCAGCAGCGGGTCGAGGTGCCGTCCGGGCAGGTCCTCGGCGACGCGCCGGCGGTGCTGCGGCGGTCGCCTGGCCCGGAGTCGATCTCGGTGTCCACGCCGGTGGCGGTGGGGTCGTCGGCCGGGTCGCTGGAGGTCGTGCGGGCGCGGCTGGGGCGGCAGCGACCGGTGTCGTCGGGCGGGCAGCACGAGCTGGCCACGGCCGGTCCCGGGATGGCGCTGGTGGAGCTGCGGCTGGTCGGGCACGGGCTGCCGAGCGTGCTCGGGGCCGGGCAGACCGCGGGGCTGATCACGGTGACGGTGCCGGGCGGGCAGGCGGCGCGGCAGGTCGGCGCGCGTTACGGCGGGGACACGTTCCCGGCGGCGGTGGTGTTCGAGGTGCCGCAGGACGTGCGCGCGGTGACGGTGTCGGTGGCGGCCGGGACGGTGACGTTGCCTCAGTTGGGCGCGGTCGCGGTGACCGGCGGGGCGGGGGTCGAGGTGCCGCTGGACTTCTGAGCCCTGCTCGCGGCGAGGACGGCGAGGGCCGCCAGCGCCAGCCACCCGGTGATCAGCAGCGTCAGGCCCGGCCAGCCGTGCGCCTGGTAGGCGGCGCTGCCCGCGGTGCCGCCCGTGCTGCTGCCCACGTAGAACGCGAACAGGTAGACGCCCGACGCCTGGCCGCGCACGTGCGGCGCGGCGCGTGCCCCGACCCAGCCGCTCGCGACGGCGTGGGCGGCGAAGAAGCCGCCGGTGAACAGGGTGAGGCCGACGGCGATCGCGACGACGTGGTCCGGGAGGGTGATCGCGGCCCCGGTGGCGGCCAGGGCGAGGCCGCCCAGGGCGGTGCGGGCTCGGCCGTGGCGGTCGGCGAGGCGGCCCGCGGCGGCGGACGTGCCACCGCCCGCCGCGTAGGCCAGGTAGACGAGGGTGGCGACGCCGGTCGGCAGGCCCAGGTCGGTGGTGAGGCGGAAGCCGATGACGTTGAACACGGAGATGAACGCCGCCACCGCGAGGATCGCGATCGCGTACTGGCAGAGCAGGACGCGGTCGGTGAGGGCGTCCTTCAGCGCGCTCCGGCGGCGTTCGGTGGGGTGGCCCTTCGGCAGCAAGAGGGCCGCGGTGATCGCGCAGGCCGCGCCGAACGCGCCCGCGAGGGCCAGGGCCGTGCGCCAGGACGTGCCGTCGGTGGTGAAGCCGGTGATGAGGCGGCCGAGCATGCCGCCCGCGCTGTTGCCCGCGACCAGGGCTCCGATGGCCGCGCCGACGTGGGTCTTGCCGGCTTCCTGGGCGAGGAACGCCATGGCCGTCGCCGGGACGCCCGCGGTGGCGACGCCTTGCAGGGCGCGGGCCGCGATGAGGGTTTCGTAGGTCGGGGTGAGCGGGAGGAGCAGGCCGAGGGCGGCGGCGGTGAGGACGGACCAGACGATGACGCGGCGTCGTCCGATGCGGTCGGCGAGGGCGGCCAGGGGGATGACGGCGAGGGCGAGCGCGCCGGTGGCGGCGCTGATCGCGAGGGACGCTTCGGCCGGGGTGAGGCGGAACTCGTGCGCGATGTCGGGCAGGACCGACTGCGGGGCGTAGAGCAGGGCGAACGTGGCCAGGCCCGTGGCGGCGACGGCGGTGGTGAGGCGGCTGGGCACGTCTTCGACGCTAATCCATGCGTCCAATGCGCCGGTTTGGCAGGATTCATGCGGTGATGGATGAGTTGGTGGCCCGCTTGACCGTGCTGCGCGCGCTGGCGGCCGACGAGCACGTGACCCACGCCGCCGAACAGGCGGGCGTGCCCCAACCGACCGCCAGCCGCTGGCTGGCATCGCTGGGCGAGTCCCTGGGCGCACCGGTCATCACCCGCTCGGGCCGCCGCGTCCGCCTGACCCGCGCCGGCCGCCTGCTCTGCGACGCCGCCGACCGCGCCCTGGCCGTCCTGGAAGCAGGCCACCGCGCCGCCGCCGAGGAGGTGTCACCCGAACGTGGCCAGGTCGCCCTGGGCTTCCTGCACCTCCTGGGCCGCTCGGTGGTCCCGGCCCTGGTCAGCAGCTTCCGCGAACACCACCCGTCCGTGCGGTTCCGGCTGATCCAGAACTCGCGCCAGGACATCCTCACCGGCCTGGCCGACGGCGTGGTCGACCTGGCCCTCGTCTCCCCGCCACCGACCGATCCCGCGTTCACCCACGCCGTGGTCCGCGAGGAGGAGCTGATCCTCGTCGTGCCGCCGGGCCACCACCTGGCCGGCCGGACGGCGGTGCGGGTCGCCGAGCTGGCGGGCGAGGACTTCGTCGGCCTGGAACCGGGCTACGGCCTGCGCCAGATCACCGACGCCCTCTGCGCCGCCGCCGGCTTCACCCCGACCCTGACCTTCGAGGGCCAGGAAACCGAAACCGTCCGGGGCCTGGTCGCGGCCGGCCTGGGCGTCGCCCTGCTGCCCCACGCCGACTCACCATCCGGCCTGCCGGAAATACCCCTCACGCCCCGCGCGGCACGCGAAATCGCCCTCGTCTGGCCGACCGACACCCCACTCCCACCCGCCGTCCGCGCCTTCCGCGACCACGCCCTCACCTCGTGACCCCACGCCGGCCGGGATGACCCCAGGGCCCGGCACAGGCGCTCGACGGAGCCACTGGGGCAAGCCGACCACCGGAGCGAGCCGACCACCAGCCCGAGCCGATCACCGGAGCACGCCGGCCACCAAGGCGGGCCGACCACCAGGGCGATCGCCGCACCACCCGGTCAGGACCGACAGGCCGGTCAGGGCGCGCAATCCGGGCCGTGGTGCGGCCCAGGCCGGTGGTGCCGCTCCGGCCGGGTCGGCCCGGGTCAGGTCGGCGCTGCCGGTCCGGGTGGGCGGTGCCGGCCGGGGTCAGTGGACCGCTGTGTTGGGGCCGGAGGTCGTCAGGAGGTGGGCGGTGGGGGTTGTTGGGGTCGGTAGGCGGGTTGGGGGGGTTGCGGTTCCTCGATTCAACCGAGGTGCGGTAACGGTGTTTCCGTACATTCTCAGGGCATGTTCACCCGATCGTGTTCGGGGAGCTGTAGGAGTCGGCCAGTTCGATCAAGGTCCGGGCGGCGAAGCCGGTGGCGCCCGGCACCACTTCGTCGTAGACCTTGTCGGCGCGGGCCGGGCCGGCGATGTCCAGGTGGGCCCACGGCACGTCGCCGGTGAACTCCTTGAGGAACAGCGCCGCGGTGATGCCGCCCGGGCCCGGGGGGCACTGGCGCAGGTCGGCGATGTCGCTCCGGACGTCCGCGACCGAGTCCTCCAGCAGTGGCATGCGCCACCAGGACTCGCCCACGCGCGCGCCGGCCGCCGTGATGCGGGTGGCCAGGTCGTCGTCGGTGGCGAACAGGCCCCCGGTGCGCAGGCCCAGGCTGACCTTCATCGCACCGGTCAGGGTGGCGACGTCGACCAGGTAGTCCGGCTTCAGGTTGCGCACCGCGTAGGCCAGCGCGTCGGCGAGGACCAGGCGACCTTCCGCGTCCGTGTTCGTCACCTCGGTCGTCGTGCCCCCGTGGTGGGTGATCACGTCACCCGGCCGGTAGGCCGAGCCGGACACGTGGTTCTCCGCGGCGGGCACCAGGCCGGTCACCCGGACGGGCAGGCTCTGCCTCGCGATGCCGATCAGCGCCGCGATGACCGCCGCGCCGCCGGACATGTCCGTGCGCATCAGGTGCATGCCCTCGGCCGGCTTGATCGAGATCCCGCCCGTGTCGAACGTGATGCCCTTGCCGACCAGCACCAGGTGCGGCTGGTCGGCGCCGGTGCCCGGCCAGGTCAGCTCGATGAACCGGGGCGGCCGGGCGGAACCGCCGCCGACCGCCAGCACCCCGCCGAACGCCTGCTCGGCCAGCCACTTCTCGTCCCGCACGTCGACCCGCAGGCCGGGCACGGCCCGCGCCGCCTTCACCGCCGCCGCGGCCAGCCAGGACGGATCCTTCACATTTGACGGCGTGTTCGCCAGGTCACGGCCCAGCGACGTCGCCGCGGCCAGCGCGTTCGCCCTGCGCACCACGTCGGCCGCCCCCGGGACGTCGGTGACCAGGCGCAACGACTTCACCCGCGGCGGGGGCTCCTCGCCGGTCACCTTGAACCGGTAGCCGCCGACCGCCGCGCCCAGCGTGAACGCCGCCACCGCCTCCGCCGTCACGTCACCGGGCAGCCGCACGTCGAACGTGGTCCCGCCCGCCTTCTCGGCGTCCGCGTGCAGCGCCCGCACCAGCGACGCGCCGGCCCGCCGCCAGTCACCCGGCCCGCCGTCGCCCACGCCGACGACCCACGACCGCCCCTGCCTGGACGTGGCGCCGGCCTTGCCGCTCACGTCGGTGAGGTCGGCCACGTCGTCCGCGCCGGGTCCCAGCCGCACCGGGTCGCCGGGGAACGCGACGAGCACCGCGGGCACACCTCGCCGGAGGGTGTCGGCCACCTCGACGGTGACCAGCGGGGTGGGCAGGGGCGCTCGCACGGGGGGACCTCCGAGGGGACGGGCAGGCGGTGTGTCGGGTGCGGCCGCGACGGAAAGCCGCAGGTGGGGCCGCTGGTGGGCACTCAGCGCGACGGTACCGGCACGCGGGTCGGCACGACGTAGCGATGCCCCGGTTCCACTGTGGAAACCGGGGCCTCGACGCTTTCTCTAGCTCCGGCTGGTCAGCCGGCGGCTGCCTTGAGGGCGTCGCCCAGGGCGTTGGCCTCATCCGCCGACATCTCGACGACGAGGCGCCCACCACCCTCGAGCGGAACGCGCATCACGATGCCACGCCCCTCCTTGGTCACCTCGAGGGGACCGTCGCCGGTCCGGGGCTTCATGGCCGCCATCGCGTGCTCCCTCCGTCAACATCTTCCCCGTCCGACCAGGGCCGGATACTCCGCCCATTCTCCCCTATGCGGACTCGGCAGCGAAACCGAACCGATCTTTCCGACCGCCCGGCGGCCGGTTGGCGATCTTCACCAACGCGCAGATCAGGGCCAGGATCGCCGCGCCGCAACGACTTCCGCGCCGACCGCCGACCGTCACCTGGTCGTGACCCGTCACGGGTGTTGTGGCGTGTCGCGGGGTCGCCCTGACAGACTCGGCTCTCGTGCGAGCCCGTTCCGCGCTCTTCGACGTCTACGGCGGCCACCTCCGCGAGCGGGGTGGTGCGGCGACGATCGCCGCCCTCGTCCGGTTGCTGGAGCCGCTGGACTTCGCCGCGCCCGCCGTGCGCACGGCGGTGTCGCGCACGGTGCGGCAGGGTTGGCTGGAACCGGTCCGCCTGCCCGACGGCCCCGGCTACGCGATGACACCTCGCGCGGAACGGCGGCTGGACGAGGCGGCGGCCCGCATCTACCGCACCCGGCCGTCCACCTGGGACGGTCGGTGGCACGTGGTCGTGCTGGAGGAGCTGCCCGCCCGCGAGGCGCGCGACCGGCTCGCCTCCTCGCTGCAACTGCTCGGCTACGGCGCGCTCGGCCCTGTGACGTGGATCGCGCCCCGGCCGTCGTCGGAACTCGCGGACGTGCTGACCACCGAGAACGTGCGCGGCAGCACGTTCCACGGCGAGCACGAGGGCGACCCGGCGGAGCTGGCGGCCCGCGCCTGGGACCTGGGCACGCTGGGGCGGGACTACGCGCGGTTCGTCGCCGAGTGGGAGCCGGTGATGTCCGCTGTGGACGGTACGTCGCCGCCGTCGGCGTTCGCCGCGTCGCAGCGGTTCCTGCACGCGTGGCGCAAGTTCCTGTTCCGCGATCCCGGCCTGCCGCGCGAGCTGCTGCCCGCCGACTGGCCGGGCGCGGGGGCGGCCGCGTTCTTCGACCGGCACACCAACCGCCTCGCGCCCGCGGTGGCCAAGTTCGTCGACGACTGCCTCGCACACCACTAACCGGAGGTCACCCCGTGTCCGAACTCCTCATCGACGACGCTGACGGCGTTCGCACCTTCACGCTCAACCGGCCCGAATCGTTCAACTCGTTCACGGTGGCGTTGAAGGAGCGGTTCCTGGAGGCCGTGGTGGAGACCGCCGCGGACGACGCGGTGCGGGCGGTCGTGGTCACGGGTGCGGGGAGGGCGTTCTGCGCCGGTCAGGACCTCAAGGAGCACGTGGCGCTGCTGGAGGCGGGTGACCCGGCGCCGTTGCACACGGTGGAGCGGCACTACAACCCGCTGATCAAAGCGATCGTGGGCATGCCGAAGCCGGTCATCGCGGCGGTGAACGGGATGGCGGCGGGCGCGGGGGCGTCGCTGGCGTACGCGTGCGACCTGCGGGTGGCCGGGGAGGGGGCGAAGTTCTTGATGGCGTTCGCGAACGTGGGGCTGACCGCGGACTCGGGCGCGTCGTGGACGCTGCCGAGGTTGATCGGGCACGGCCGGGCGATGGAGATGATGCTGCTCGCCCAGCCGGTGGGCGCGGAGGAGGCGCTGCGGATCGGCATGGTGGGCCAGGTCGTGCCGGACGGCGAGGTGCTGTCCACGGCGCAGGCGCTGGCCCGTCAGCTGGCCGCGGGGCCGACCACGGCCTACGCCAAGATCAAGGAGGCGATGGCGTTCTCCGGGGAGCTGGCGGCGGCGCTGGACGTGGAGGCGCGCACGCAGGCGGAGGCGGGCGCGACGGCCGACCACCGGGAGGCGGTGGCCGCGTTCGTGGCCAAGCGGAAGCCGTCGTTCACCGGCCGGTGACGGCGGAGGCCCCGGCCTCGGTCCCGACCCCGGCCCCGGTCTCGGCGGCGGGGTCGTCGGCGGGCTGGGCGCGGAAGCAGGTCGCGATGTGGTCGTCGACCATGCCGGTGGCCTGCATCAGCGCGTAGCAGGTGGTGGGGCCGAGGAAGACGAAGCCGCGGCGCTTGAGCTCCTTGGCCATGGCCTTGGACTCGGGCGTCACGGCGGGCACGTCGGCGATCGTGGCGGGCCGTTCGTGGCGCTCGGGCGCGAACGACCACAGCAGGTCGTCCAGCGGCACGTCCAGCTCGGCCACGACGCGGGCGTTGTTGATCGTGGCGTTGATCTTGGCGCGGTTGCGGACGATGCCCGCGTCGGCCATCAGCCGGTCGAAGTCTGCGGCGCCGAACCCGGCGACCACGTCGGGCCGGAAGCCCGCGAACGCGGCCCGGAAGTTCTCCCGCTTGCGCAGGATGGTGATCCAGGACAGGCCGGACTGGAACGACTCGAGCGACATCCGCTCGAACAGGGCCGACTCGCCGTGCAGCTCGACGCCCCACTCGGTGTCGTGGTACTCGACGTAGTCGGGGGTGCTGTCGCCCCACGGGCAGCGGACGAGGTCGGTCATGGCGTGCGGTACTCCCGGGCGAAGGCGGCGAAGCGGCGCAGGGACCATTTCACACCCGGTGCGAAGGCCAGGTTCAGCGGCAGGGCGATGTCCTCGGACCAGACGAGCTCGCTGCGCGCGTCACCGCGCGGGACGACGACGAACTCGCCGGTGCCGCGCACGAGCCGGCCGGTGTGCTCGACCGCGCAGCGCACCGGCGGCTCCCACGCGGTGATGCGCATGGTGTCGGTGAACCCGATCGGGCCGACGCCGGTGAACGCGGACAGCCCGCTGCCCTCGCTCGCCCCGTCGCCGCTGGTCACCCGGACGGTGGTGCCGAGCATCCACTCGCCCTGCCGGGCCCAGTCGGTCAGCGCCGCCCAGGTGGTCTCCGCCGGGGCCTCGACCTCGACGCGCAGGTCAAGCCGGGTCACGCTGAGGCTCCCGCTCGACCTCGGGTTCCGACTCGGGCTCTGGTTCGGCGGCGGCGGGCCGCGGGTCGACGCCCAGCTCGGCCTCCAGCTCGGCGACGCGGTCCCGCAGCCGCTCGACCTCGCCGGCCAGGCGGTCCAGCGCCCAGTCCACCTCGGTCATCTTGTAACCGCGCAGGACCTGCTGGAACTTCAGGTCGCGCACGTCCTCCGGGGTCACGTCGTCGGACGGCAGGCGGGTCGGCGAGGCGCCCGGCGGCAGCGGCGCCAGCTCCTCGCCACGGCCGAACACCAGCGCGGCCAGCAGGAAGACCACGGCCGCCACGAGCGCCATGACGAGGATGTAGAAGAGCGCTGAGGTCACGTGACGATCGTGACACATGCTCGCCGGGTCACACCGAGGAGAACACCACACAGCGCCGCGCGAGGACGGCCAGCCGAAGCGCGATGACCATCGAGACGACCGTCGCGGCGGTCACCGGGGGCGACAGGAGCAGCCGCGCCGCGTCCAGGTAGGCGGTGGCGGCCAGGATGGCCACGTTGCCGAGCAGGGACACGCCGACCGCGACGACGGCGACCACGCCCGCGAGCCGGGCCAGGGTCGCGGTGCTGACCGCCGTGCGGGCCAGTCGGCGCCCGACCAGCAGCGCGAGCACCGCCGCGCCCGCCACGAACCACGCCGAGGTGTCGTTGAAGCGGGCGACGACCAGGTACCAGTCCGGCGGCGGGACGTCGAAGTCGTTCCACTCGCCGATCCAGAACCGGCGGTTGAGCTCCCACATAACGTACGCGAGGGGGACGACCAGCAGCACGGACCGCAGCGTGCGGGCGCCGTAGGCGAGGCCGAGCAGCCCCTGGTACTCGCGGGCGATGGTGGTGACGGGGCCGAACTCGGCGACGGCGCGGCGTTGCGCGGCCTCCTCGCCGAGCCCTCGGTCGCGGTGCGCGGCGGCGGCGTCGTGGAGGCTGTCGCGGGCCTCGGCGAGCAGGTCCTCCTTGACCGGGTCGGGTCCGCGCAGCCGCCGGTCCAGGGCGGTCACGTACTCGTCGATCACGCCTGCGCCGGCCACGGCCCGCCTCCCAGCACTCCCTCGATCGCGGTGGTGAACTCGCGCCACGCGGTCCGCTCGGCGGCCAGCGCGCGCTGGCCCGCCTTCGTGAGCCGGTAGGTGCGGCGCTGCCGGCCGCCGACGGTGCTCCACTCGCTGGCCACCAGACCTGCGGTCTCCAGCCGGCGCAGGGCCGGGTAGACGGTGCCGGTGGGCAGGTCGAGGGCACCGCCGCTGCGCCGCTGCAACGCCTCGATGATGGCGTAGCCGTGCAGCTGGCCGCCGTCGAGCGTGGCCAGCAGGAGCGCGTCGAGGTGCCCGCGCAACGCGTCGGACTTCATGAGTAGCCACTCTACTGATCACAGGCCCGGGTGGGAATCGGGGACATCCCCGATGTTAAGTTGTTTGCCTACATATACCTTCACTACCCATGGATGCTCTCGGACTGGCCCGGCTCCAGTTCGCCACCACGACGTCGTTCCACTTCCTGTTCGTGCTCCTCACGCTCGGACTGGTCACGGCGGTGGCGGTGATGCAGACCCGGGCCACGCTGTCCGCCGACCCCGTGCACGCGGGGATGACGCGCTTCTGGGGACGGCTGTACGTGGTGAACTACGCGCTCGGCATCGCGACCGGCATCGTCATGGAGTTCCAGTTCGGGCTGAACTGGTCGGGCCTGTCGACGTTCGCGGGTGACGTGTTCGGCGCGCCGCTGGCGCTGGAGACGCTCGTCGCGTTCTTCCTGGAGTCGACGTTCCTCGGCCTGTGGATCTTCGGCTGGGACCGGCTGAACAAGTGGGTGCACCTGGCGCTGATCTGGCTCGTCGCGCTGACCGCGTTCGCCTCGGCCTTCTGGATCATGATGGCGAACGCGTTCCTCCAGCACCCCGCCGGGCACGAGCTGCGCGACGGCGTGCTGCGGATGGTCGACTTCTCGGCGCTGGTGGCCAACCCGACGTTCGGCACCGCGTTCCTGCACGTGTGCTTCGCCTCGCTGACCGTGGGCGGGGTGTTCCTGACCGGGGTCAGCGCCTACCACTTCATCCGGCGCACGACCGAGGTCGACTTCTTCCGGCGGTCGCTGCGGCTGGGCGTGGTGCTGACCGCGCTGGCCACGCCGTTGCTGATCGGGTTCGGGTTCGGGCAGTTCCCGATCGTGCAGCGGTACCAGCCGGACAAGCTCGACACGGTCGGCGCGCCGGACGGCGCCGGGCTCGGCTTCATGATCCAGATCGGGTTCGTGCTGCTGCTGGTGAGCTGGGCGACCGTGCCGCTGCTGGCCCGCGACTGGGTGGTGCGGCTGCGGTTCCCGCTGTACCTGATGGTCGTCGGCATCCCGCTGCCGTTCGTGGCGGCGATCGGCGGGTGGCTGTTCCGCGAGGTCGGCCGCCAGCCGTGGCTGGTCCAGGGCGTGCTGACGACGCAGGACGCGATGTCGCACGTCAGCCGGGACCAGGTGCTCGTGTCGTTCATCGCGTTCACCGGGGTGTTCGCGGTGCTGGCGGTCGCCGACTGGGTGCTGATCGCCCGGCTGGCCCGGCGCGGTCCGGTCTCGTCCGACGAGGCGCCCGTGTCTCCGCTCGTTCCGGCTCTGTGAGGGGTGCGCTCGTCGTGGAAGGTGTCTGGGTCGCCCTGCTGGCGTTCCTGACCTGCGGTTATTTCGCGCTGGCCGGGTTCGACTACGGGGTCGGGGTGTTGTTGCGGCTGGTCGGGCGGGACGAGGGGGCGCGGCGGGCGGTGCTGCGCGCGGTGACGCCCTTCTTCCTCGGCAACGAGGTGTGGCTGGTCGCGGCGGTCGGCGTGCTGTTCGGGGCGTTCCCCCGGCTGGAGGGCGAGCTGCTGTCGTCGCAGCACACGGCGTTCGCGGTGCTGCTGGCCGCGTTGGTGTGCTTCACGGTCGCGGTGCAGTTGCGGTCGCCCGGGTGGGACTTCCTGCTGGTGGGCGGCGCGACGGTGGTCGCGGTGTCGTGGGGCGTGCTGCTCGGGCGGGTGCTCGGCGGGCCCGCGGTGCTGTGGGGCGCCGGGATGGCGGTGCTGTTCTCGTTGCACGGCGCGGTTTTCCTGAGCTGGCGGCTGGCCGGCGAGTTGCGGTCGCGGGCCCGGCGGATCGCCGGTTCCCTGCTGCCGGCCGGGGCGGTGTTCGTGGTGGCGGCCGTGGTGACGGCGGGGCCCGTGCCGGTGCCGGCCTTCGGGGTGACGGCGGTGGTCGCGCTGGGGCTGCTCGGCGCGGTGTGGGCGGCGTCGCGGATCGGGCGGTACCGGCTCGCTTTCGCGTGCAGCGCGGCGATGTGCGCGTTGCCGGTGCTCGGCGTCTTCGGGGCGCGGTCGGTGGTGACGGTGTCGGTGATGGCGGACGCGCCGACGCTGCGGGTGCTGACGTGGGCGGCGGTCGTGGTGGTGCCGCTGGTGCTGGTGTTCCAGTGGGCGACGTGGCGGATGTCCCGTGCGGCACGCTGACCGGCGGTACGCCGCGCTGCTGGCCGCGGTGGCGGTGCTGACGGCGGCGGTGGTGCTCGCGCAGGCCGAGGTGCTGGCGTCCGTGCTGACCGGCGGGTGGTCGGCGTGGTGGCTGGTGGCGGTGGTCGTGGCGCGCGGGTCCGTGCTGTGGGGCGGGCGGGTCGTGACGCGGCGCCACGCGGCCGCGGTGAAGGCGTCGCTGCGGAAGCGGGCGCTGCGCGAGTCCTGCGGGACGCCCGGCCGGGCCGGGTCGGTGGCGACGCTGGTGGTGAAGGGCGTGGACGCGGTCGAGCCGTACTTCGCCGGGTACCTGCCGCAGGTGGCGGTCGCGGCCGTGGTGCCGGTGGCGGTGGTGGTGCGGCTGTCGTTCGCCGACCTGACGTCCGCGGTGGTGGTGCTGGTGACGTTGCCGCTGGTGCCGGTGTTCGCGGCGTTGGTGGGCCTGCACACGCGGGACCGGACGCGGGCGCAGTGGGCCGGCTTGGCGGTGGTGGGCGGGCACTTCCTGGACGTGGTGCGCGGGTTGGGGACGCTGAAGGTGTTCGGGCGGGCGGCGGCGCAGGCGGAGACCGTGCGGGCGATGGCGGGGGCGCACGCGGCGGCGACCATGCGGACGTTGCGGGTGGCGTTCCTGTCGGCGTTGGTGCTGGAGCTGGTGGCGACGTTGTCGGTGGCGCTGGTGGCGGTGCCGGTGGGGTTGCGGCTGCTGCACGGCGGCGTGACGTTGCCGGTGGCGCTGCTGGTGCTGCTGCTCGCGCCGGAGGCTTACCTGCCGTTGCGGGCGGCGGGTGCGCAGTTCCACGCCTCGGCGGAGGGCTTGGCGGTCCTGGAGGCCGTACCCGCGCCGGGGGTCCGCGCGGTGGCGACCGCGCGGGTGCCCGATGTGCGGACGGCCGAGATCGTGGTGGACCGGGCGGTCGTCCGCTATCCGGGGCGGGCGGCGCTGGGGGCGTTGTCGTTGCGGGTCGGGCCTGGAGAGCGGGTCGGGTTGGTCGGGCCGAGCGGGGCGGGGAAGAGCACGGTGCTGGCGCTGCTGCTGGGGTTCGTGACACCGGCGGAGGGCCGGGTGCTGGTGGGCGGGGTGGACCTGCGCGACCTCGACCGGGAGACCTGGTTGCGGCAGGTGGCGTGGGTGCCGCAGCGGCCGACGCTGTTCCCGGGGACGGTCGGCGAGAACATCGCCCTCGGGTCGTCCGGTGACGTGCGCGCGGCTGCGGCGGAGGTGGGGTTGGGGCACTTGGTGGACGCCGCGCACCCGTTGTCCTCCGGTGAGCGGCAGCGGGTGGCGTTGGCGCGGGCGCTGGTCCGGGAGGAGGCGGGGTTGCTGCTGCTGGACGAGCCGACTTCGCGGTTGGACGGCGGCACGGAGGAGGCGGTGCTGCGGGCGACCCGGCGACTGGCGGCGGGGCGGACCGCCCTGGTCGTCGCCCACCGACCGGCCGTGCTGGGCGAGGTGGACCGGGTGGTGGCGTTCGGATGAGGCCGGTGGCGCTCGCGGTGACCGCCGGGTCGGTGGACGCGACACAGGCAAGCCGGACGGCGAAGCCCGGCGGGAGAGGCCGGGCGGGGATGTGGGGCAGGGCGGGGTCGGCGGCCCGGTTGAGCGAGGTGGCGTGGGAGGTGGGCCGGTGAGGCGGTTGGTGCTCGCGGTGGTGGCGGGGGTGGTGGCGGAGCTCGCGGGGATCGGGTTGATGGTCACCGCGGTGTGGCTGGTCGTGCGGGCCGCCGAGCAGCCGCCGTTGTCGGCGTTGACGGTGGCGATCGTGGCCGTGCGGACGTTGGCGGTGGCGCGGGGCGGGATGCGGTACGCGGAGCGGCTGGCGGGGCACTCGGCGGTGTTGCGCCACCTGGCGGAGGTTCGGGGCCGGGTGTACGAGGCGTTGACGCGCCGTCCGCTGGCCCACGGGGATGCGCTCACCCGACTGGTGTCCGATGTGGACTGCATGCAGGATGCGTTGCTGCGGTGTGCGTTGCCGGGAGTGGTGGCGGTCGTGGTGGGCTCGGTCGCGGTGATCGCGGTCGGGTTCGCGTGGCCGTTGGTGGTCGGGGTGCTGGTCGGTGTATGCGGTATTCCGTGTGCAGCGTTCTGGATGGCCCAACGCCACCTGCGGGCGCTCGCGCCGCTGAGGTCGGACCTCGCGGAACGGACGGTCGTGCTGCTGGACGGCGCGGCGGAGTTGACCGCGTTCGGCGCGCTGGACCGCGAGCTGGACGCGACCGGCCGGGTGGTCGACGCCCTGGCCGACCGGGAACGTCGGGGCGGTGTCGCGGCGGCGGCGTTGGCGGCGGCGGCCGTGGTCGTGCAGTTCGGGGTGGCCCTGGCGTTCCTGCGCTCGGGCGCACCGGCGCACGTGGTGCTCGGCTCGATCGCGGTGCTGGAGGTGGCCGCACCGCTGGCACCCGCCGCCGAGAGGTGGGCCGAAGCACGCGGGTCGGTCCGCCGCGTCCGAGCGGCGCTGCGGGCGGCGGACGCGCCCCCGCCCGACGTCCCCCTTCCCGCGGGCCGGATCGGGGTGGTCGGCGCGAGCGGGGCGGGCAAGAGCACGTTCCTCCGAGCGCTGGCCGCCGCCCACCCCGGAGTGGCCAAAGGCGTCCTGGACGACGCGCACGTCTTCCACGCCACCGCGGAGGCCAACGTCCGCCTCGCCCGACCCGACGCCGCACGCGAAGACCTGGATCGGGTCGCGGCCCTGGTCGACCTGGACGTCCCGTGGGACACCGTCGTCGGGGAGGACGGCGACGCCCTGTCCGGCGGCCAGCGGCAACGCCTGCTCCTCGCCCGCGCCCTCCTGGCCGACCCCGACGTGCTGCTCCTGGACGAACCGGTCGAGGGCCTGGACGTGGAGCACGGTGACGCCGTCCTGCGCCGGGTGCTCACCCACGCCCGCGGCACGGTCGTGCTGGTCACGCACCGCCTCGCACCGCTGGTCGACTTCGACCGGGTCCTGGTGGTCGAGGACGGCCGCGTCATCCAGGAGGGCGGGCACGCGGACCTGGTCGCCGCCCCGGGCTACTACCGCGACCGCTGGAGCACCGAGCGCATGGCCGGCCGGTCCTCGGCGGGCACGTCCACCGGCGACGGCAGCCACTCCCCCTCGAACGGCACGAACCGCGTCAACGTGGACGACCCCACCGCCACGCCGCACCGGCGCAGCGCGGTGACCGCGATCTGAGCCGCCATCGGCCCGAGCTGGTGCAGGTCCCGGTTGCGGTGCTTGCGCACACCCAGGTTGACCTGCGCGATCCCGTCCAGCCCGTACCGGGTGTGCGCGTCGAGCAGCAACCCGATCTCCACCCCGTAGCCGGGCGCGAACGGCACCGACTCCAGGAACGCGCGCGTGCCCGCGTACTCACCGCCCAACGGCTGCACGACACCGGCCAGCTCCGGCCGCAGGGCGTTGAGCAGCGGCCGGGCCGCCAGCTCGGTGACCCGTCCGCCGCCGGTGCTCTCCAACCGCAGCGGTCGCCGGTAGAAGCCCTTCACCAGGTGCACCCCGGCCCGGGTGAGCAGCGGGCCGAGCAGGGCCGGTACGAAGTCGGGGTCGGGGTCGACCAGGTCGGAGTCCAGGAACACCACCAGGTCACCGGTCGTCGCGGCCAACGACCGCCACAGCACCTCGCCCTTGCCGGGCCGGGGTTCCAGGTCGGGCAGCACGTCGGTCCGGTGCACGACCCGCGCCCCGGCCGCCGCCGCACGGGCCGCCGTCCTGTCGGTGGAGCCGGAGTCCATCACGACGAGCTCGTCCACGAGACCGCCGAGCAGCGGGCGCACGACGGCCACGACGTCACCGACGGTGGCCTCTTCGTCGAGCGCGGGCAGGACCACGCTGACCGTGCGACTCCCCTTGTGGTCCAGCAGTTCCTCGATGGTCCACTGCGGACTCTGCCAGGTGTTGGCCGCGAACCAGTCCGCCATCAGGCCAACGCCCTCAGCACCCGGGCCGGCGGTCGCGTGCCCGCGATGCTCGCCACCATCTCCACGACCCGCCGGGTCTGCCGCACCTGGTGCGCCCGGAACACCTTCGCGCCCGCCCACGCCGCCACCGACGTCGCGGCCAGCGTGCCGTCGACCCGGTCCTCCAGCTCCACGCCCAGGGTCTCGCCGACGAAGTCCTTGTTCGACAGCGCCATCAGCACCGGCCACCCGGTGGCCACCAGCTCGTCCAGCCGGCGCAGCAGCTCCAAGCCGTGCCAGGTGTTCTTGCCGAAGTCGTGGGTCGGGTCGATCAGCACGCCCTCCGCCGGCACGCCCAGCGCCACCATCCGCTCGGCGCGCCCGACCAGCTCCGCCGCCACGGACGCCACCACGTCGGCGTACCGGACGCGGTGCGGGTCGGTGCGCGGTTCGAGGCCACCGGTGTGCGAGCAGACGATGCCGACGCCGAACTCGGCCGCCACCTCGGCCAGCGCCGGGTCCGCGCCCGCCCACGTGTCGTTGATCAGGTCCGCGCCCACCTCGCACACCGCGCGGCCCACCTCGTGCCGCCACGTGTCGACGCTGATCACCAGGTCCGGGTGGCGTTCGCGGACCGCCGCGACGAACGGCACGACCCGCCGCGCCTCCTCGGCGGTGTCCACCACCTCGCCCTTGGACCCCGCCCGGACGCCGCCGATGTCGACGATGTCCGCGCCGTCGGCGACCGCCCGGTCCACCGCCGCCATGGCGGCGTCGTCGGAGAACGTCGCGCCGCGGTCGTAGAACGAGTCGCGCGTCCGGTTGACGATCGCCATCACCAGCGCGCGATCCCCGGCGACCTCACGTGAACCGAACCGCATGACCGGCATCGTGCCACGTCTCCCACTGGGTGAGCTGCGTCACAGACTCCTGCTACCGGCGAGTACAACTCGTGTTTACTCACCGGTAACACCCTGCGTGATCCCGGTCACGGTCAAGGAGGACCTCGTGCGCCGATCACTTCCCCTGCTGCTGGCCGCCCTGGTGGCGCTGGTGCTCGCACCGCCCGCCCAGGCCGCCCCCGGCTTCGCGGTCGCGTACGAGACCATCCCCGGTGAGGGCGGCACGCCGCTGAAGGCGTTCGTCGTCACGCCGACCGGACGGGGCAGCGGACCGTTCCCGCTGATCGTGCTGCCGTCGAGCTGGGGCGTGAACAACATCGAGTACGTCGGCGCCGCCGCCAAGCTCGCCTACGAGTCCGGCTACTCGGTGATCAGCTACACCTCCCGCGGGTTCTACGACTCGGCCGGCGAGATCGACGTGGCCGGGCCGGACACCGTGGCCGACGTCAGCCGGGTGATCGACTGGGGCCTGGCGCACGCGGCCGGCGACCCGGCGCGGATCGGCGTCGGCGGCATCTCCTACGGCGCGGGCCAGTCGCTGCTGGCCGCCGCGCGCGACCCGCGGATCAAGGCGGTGGCGGCGCTCAGCACGTGGACCGACCTGGCGCGCTCGCTGTACCCGAACGAGACCGTCAGCGCGCAGGCCGTGGAGCTGCTGCTGGCGGCCGGGCACCTGACCGGCCGGCCGGGGCCGGTGCTGCGCGACGCGGAGGCCGCGTACCGGGAGGACCGGTTCGCCGACGTGCTGCCGATCTCACCGCCCCGGTCGCCCGCCGCGCACGTGTCGTCCATCAAGGCCGCCGTGCTGATCGGCAACGCGTGGAACGACGGGCTGTTCGCGCCCGGCCAGATCACGGACTTCTTCGGCGCGCTGACCGGGCCGAAGCGGCTGATGCTGTCGCCCGGCGACCACGCGACCGCGGAGCTGTTCGGCGCGGCCGGGCTGCCCAACGAGATCTGGACGTCGGTGGGCCGCTGGTTCGGCCACCACCTCAAGGGCGAGGCGAACGGGATCGAGCGCGAGCTGCCCGTGCAGGTGAAGCCGAACAACGGCGGCGCGTGGCGCGCGTACCCGTCGTGGTCGGCGGCGACGGCCCGGACGGACGCGGTGCCGCTGGCGGCGGACCGGATCGGCACCGGGTGGCCCACCATCGCGGAGAGCGGCACGGTGCTCGTCTCCGGGGCGTTGCAGGGGTTCCTGAACCTCCCGGTGGGCGTCTCGACGCCGTTGATCGACCGGGGCGCGGCGGCGGTCTGGCGCGGTCCCGTGCAGTGGAGCCGCACGTCGGTCAGCGGCACGCCCCGGGCCCGGTTGACCGTGACGCCGGGCGCGGCCCGGACCACGCTGTACGCGTACCTGTACGAGGTGAACGCCCTGGGCCTGGGCGCGCTGGTCACCCACAAGCCGGTGACGCTGACCGGGACCGGGACGCGCGTGGTGGACCTCGCCCTGGAGCCCGTGGTGTGGGACGTCGCGGCGGGCAACCGGCTGGTGCTGGTCGTCGACACCGTGGACGCGCGGTACAGGGGTTCCAGCGCGCTCGGCTCATCGGTGACGTTCGGCGCGGACTCGTGGCTCGAGGTGCCGAGGGGGTAGCTGACGGCAGGTGGCAGTAATACCTGCGAGTATCGGCCGCATGGAATCCAAGTCGACCTTCAAGATCACCCGCTGGGACCAGGCGGTCTACGACGAGGCGGAGCCGCAGCTGGGGCGCGCGGTCGTGGACAAGGTCTACACCGGCGCGATGGAGGGCAAGGGCACCGCCGAGCTGACGATGTGCCAGCCGACCGACGGCTCGGCGGGTTACGTGGCCACCGAGCGGTTCGTCGGCGCGGTCGACGGCCGGACCGGGACGTTCGTGATCCAGCACGGCGCGATCATGTCCCCCGCCGGCGAGCAGTTCTGGGGCCACATCGTGCCCGGGTCCGGCACCGGTGAGCTGGCCGGGATCTCCGGCACGGCCCGGCTGGAGCACGAGCTGATCACGCTGGACCACGACCTTGGCTGACCGGGAACGGGTGATCGCGTACCGGGTCGCCGCGCACCAGTTCGACCGCACCACCACCGACGCGGCCGACCTGCGGGTGTTCGACCTCGGGTTGCAGGACTCGGAGCGGTCGGCGGTGCCCGCGCTGGCGGCGCGGCTGGACCGGGTGCCCGACCTGGGCGCGTTCACGCTCACGTGGAGCGTGCGGGGCGCGCCGCACTGGCACCGGACCGCCGAGGTGCCCGCGCTGGCGGCCCGGCTGTGGCCGTTGAGCGACGCCGACGCGGTCGCCCGGATGAACCGGCCCCCGGTGGAGCACGGGCGCGAGGTGCTGCACGAGGTCGCGTCGGCGTTGCGGGACGTCGTGACCGGGCCGATGACGAAGGGCGAGGCGTCGTCCCGCCTCACGGCCCGGGTCCGCCCGGAGGTCACCGGCTGGTGCCGCGGCTGCGACGCCACGCACGTGCTGGACCCGGTCTTCCGCCTCGCCGTGCTGCCGGCCGGGCTGCGGTTCGACCCGGCGGAGCGGACGGTGACGTTCGTGCCGCTGGAGGACCGGCGGGACGTGCCCGTCCGCAGCGAGGGCTTCGCCGCGCTGATCGCCGACTACCTGAGGCTGCACGGTCCCGCCGGGCCGTCGGAGGTGGCGCACTACTTCGGCGCTCCGGTGCGCGACGTGAAGGACGCGTGGCCGGACGACCTGGTCGCCGTGTCCAAGCGGGCGTGGCTGCCGGCCGACCGGATGGCGGCGTTCGACGACCCGCCCGAGCCCGAGGTGGTGCGGCTGCTGCCGCCGCTGGACCCGTACCTCAACGCCCGCGACCGCGACCTGCTCGTGCCGGACAAGGCGCACCAGAAGCAGGTGTGGCGCATCCTGGGCCGGCGCGGCGCGCTGCTGGTGGACGGGGAGATCCTGGGCACCTGGCAGGCCAAGGCGACGGGCTCCCGGCTGGACGTGAAGGTGTCGCCGTTCGTGCCGCTGGACGTCGACATGTTCGCCGAGGAGGCCACGCGGTTGGCCGTCGCGCGCGGCCTCGACGGCGCGCGGGTCAGCTAGCGCAGGCGTCCAGGGCCGCGTCGACGTCGTCGGTGACCACGAGGGAGTCGAGCGCGGACGGGGACACGAACCCGCGTTCGCGCAACTCCCCCAGCCACGCCACCAGGCCGCGGTAGTGGCCGTCCACGTCCAGCAGGACCACCGGCTTGGCGTGCATGGCCAGCACCCGCGACGTCCACACCTCGAACAGCTCCTCGCAGGTGCCGATGCCGCCCGGCAGCGCCAGGAACGCGTCGCCGTGCGCCTCCATCAACGCCTTGCGGTCGCGCATGGTCTCCACGACCAGCAGCTCGTCGGCGTCGGAGTCGGCCACCTCGCGGTCGACCAGGTCGCGCGGGATCACGCCGGTGGTGCGGGCGCCGCCCTCGCGGGCCGCCCGCGCCACCGCGCCCATCATCGACGTGCGGCCACCGCCCCACGTCAACGACCAGCCGCGGGCCGCGATGCGGGTGCCCACCTCGGCCGCCAGGTCCAGGTAGCTCTGCGGGACCGTCCGCAACGACCCGCAGTACACGGTGACCCTCGTCATCAGTGCGCGTCCGCCCACGCCTTGTGCGCGTCGTTCACCACGCGCACCGCGTCGTCGATGTCGTCGGTCAGGTGCAGCAGGTCCAGGTCCTTCTCGCTGACCTTGCCGCTGTCCAGCACCGCGTCGCGCACCCAGTCGTACAGGCCCTGCCAGTAGGACTTGCCGAACAGCACCACCGGGAACTTGGTGACCTTCTTCGTCTGCACCAGGGTCAGCGCCTCGAACAGCTCGTCCAGCGTGCCGAACCCGCCCGGCAGGCAGATGAACGCCTGCGAGTACTTGATGAACATGGTCTTGCGCACGAAGAAGTAGCGGAAGTTCACGCCCAGGTCGACCCACGGGTTCAGGCCCTGCTCGAACGGCAGCTCGATGCCCAGGCCGACCGAGTACCCGCCCGCCTCCGAACAGCCCCGGTTGACCGCCTCCATCGCGCCCGGACCGCCGCCGGTGATCACCGCGAACCCGGCCTCCGCCAGCGCGCCGCCCAGCTTGCGGCCGATCTCGTACTCGGGGTGGTCGCGGCCGGTGCGGGCCGAGCCGAACACCGTGACCGCGCTCGGCAGCTCGGCCAGCGCGCCGAAGCCCTCCACGAACTCCGCCTGGATGCGCAGCACCCGCCACGGGTCGGTGTGCACCCAGTCGCTCGGACCGCGCGAGTCCAGCAGCCGCTGGTCGGTGGTGGTCAGCTCGTCGCGGCGCCCGCGGCGCAGGACGACCGGCCCGCGCTGCTTCTCCCTGGGGTGCTCGTCCACGCTGTCCGTCATTGCCGCGAGTCTAGTGGCGCGCCTGGTCGTGCCCGGTCGTGCGGCCGAGGAAGCGCCGCAGCACGTCGACGCACCGGTGGACCTGGTCCACCGGCACGTTCTCCTGCTGCGTGTGCGCGAGCGTCGGGTCACCCGGCCCGAAGTTGACCGCGGGCATGCCCAGGGCGGCGAACCGGGCCACGTCGGTCCAGCCGAGCTTGGCCACGGGGGTGCCGCCGGCGGCTTCGACCAGCTCGCGGGTGGTCGGCGCGTGCAGGCCCGGCAGCGCGCCCGGCGAGCTGTCGGTGACCGTGACGTCGTAGCCCTCGAACACCTCCCGCAGGTGCTGCTCGGCCTGCTCGGGCGTGCGGTCGGGGGCGAAGCGGTGGTTGACCGTCAGCACGGCCTCGTCCGGCACCACGTTGCCCGCCACGCCACCGCTGATCCGCACCGCCTGGAGACCCTCGCGGTACCGGCAGCCGTCGATCTCGACCTGGCGCGGCTCGTAAGCCTCCAGGCGGCGCAGGGCGTCACCGATGGCGTGGATCGCGTTGACGCCCATCCAGCCGCGGGCGGTGTGGGCGCGCACGCCCTTCGTGCGCACCTCGATGCGCATCGTGCCCTGGCAGCCGGCCTCGACCGTGCCGTTGGACGGCTCGCACACGATGGCCAGGTCGCCGTGCAGCCACTCGGGCAGCTCGCGCTCGATGCGGCCGAGGCCGTTGCGGACGGCTTCGACCTCCTCGCAGTCGTAGAAGACGAACGTCAGGTCGTGGCGCGGGTCGGCGATGGTGGCGGCCAGGTGCAGCATCACGGCGTCGCCGCTCTTCATGTCGACCGTGCCGCAGCCGTGCAGGACGCCGTCCTCCAGCCGGGACGGCAGGTTGTCGTTGATCGGCACGGTGTCCAGGTGGCCCGCGAGCACGACGCGGGACGGGCGGCCGAGGGTGGTGCGGGCCAGCACGGCGTTGCCGGACCGGACGACCTCCAGGGCGGTCTGCTCTCTCAGCGACCGTTCGACGAGGTCGGCCAGGCGGGCCTCGTCACCGGAGACGCTGGGGACGTCGACCAGCGCAGCGGTCAGCTCGACGGGATCGGCGGCGAGGTGCAAGGTGTCGGCCACCCGGCGCACGTTACCGTTGACACCCGTGAGCACCGCAAACCCCACCGGCGCGTACGGCGTCGGACTCGCCACCGTCACCCCTACCGGCGCTGTGCTGGACACGTGGTTCCCGTCGCCGTCGCTCGGGGCCTCGGACCCCGGTGTGGCGCTGCTGTCGTCCGCGGAGGTCTCGGCCTCGCTCGGTGAGGCCGCGGCGAAGCAGCTCGGCGTGGACGCCGAGCGTGACGTCGAGGTCGTCGGCGTCCGGGTCGGCATCGGTTCGCTGGCCGACGCGCCCGCCTCCACCTACGACGTGTGGCTGCGGCTGCACCTGCTGTCGGCGCGGCTCGTGCGGCCGCACGGGGCGAACCTGGAC
Organism: Actinosynnema sp. NPDC091369; assembly: GCF_044757065.1. Lineage (NCBI taxonomy): Bacteria > Bacillati > Actinomycetota > Actinomycetes > Pseudonocardiales > Pseudonocardiaceae > Actinosynnema > Actinosynnema sp. NPDC091369. The sequence goes on from NZ_JBIVUG010000001.1 coordinate 171,856, forward strand.
GGCGTGTTCGGGCTGCTGAACAACGTGGTGTGGACGAACTTCGGGCCGTGCGCGGTGGAGGGGTTCGAGCAGACCCGGCTGCGGCTGCGCGCCCGTGGGCCGGTGACCGTGTACGGGATCGACAAGTTCCCCCGGATGGTGGACTACGTCGTGCCGACCGGGGTGCGGATCGCGGACGCGGACCGGGTGCGGCTGGGAGCGCACCTGGCGTCCGGCACGACCGTGATGCACGAGGGGTTCGTGAACTTCAACGCGGGCACGCTCGGCACGTCCATGGTGGAGGGCCGCATCTCGGCCGGTGTCGTCGTCGGTGACGGGTCGGACGTCGGCGGCGGGGCGTCGATCATGGGCACGCTGTCGGGTGGCGGCAAGCAGGTCATCTCGATCGGCGAGCGGTGCCTGATCGGCGCGAACGGCGGGGTGGGCATCTCGCTGGGCGACGACTGCGTCGTGGAGGCGGGTCTCTACATCACCGCGGGCACCAAGGTCACCTCCGCCGACGGCACGGTGGTGAAGGCCGGCCGGCTGTCCGGCGTGCCGAACCTGCTGTTCCTGCGCGACTCGACCACCGGCGCCGTCAAGGTCCTCCCCCGCCAAGGCCAGACCGTCGCCCTGAACGCCGCCCTCCACTCCAACGACTAACCCGAGAGTCGAACCTTCAGGTCCCGAGAGTCGAACACTCAGGTCCCGAGAGTCCTACGTTCAGGTCCCGAGAGTCCTACGTTCAGGACCCCCGAGTTCGTCATTCGGCATACCGAGCGGTATGTCCGAGCGTTGAATTCGGGGGTCCTGAGCGTTCGACTCTCGGGGCCTGAGCGTTCGACTCTCGCGGGTTACGAGGTCAGGCGGGTGGCGGCGGTGGTGATCGCCGAGTCGGTGGCGGTCAGGGCGATGCGGACGTGGCGGTCGCCCGTCGGACCGTAGAACGTGCCCGGGGCGACCAGGATGCCGCGGTCGGCCAGCCACGAGACGGTGTCCCAGGCGGGCTCGCCGCCCCGGGTCGACCACAGGTACAGGCCGGCCTCCGAGTGATCCACGGCGAAGCCCGCCGCCCGCAACGCCGGCAGCAGCACGTCACGCCGCGCCCGGTACCGCTCGCGCTGCTCGGCCACGTGCGCGTCGTCCTCCAACGCCGCCGTCATGGCCGCCTGCACGGGCCGCGGCACGATCATCCCGGCGTGCTTGCGCACCTCCAGCAACGACGCCACCAGCGCCGGGTCGCCCGTCACGAACCCCGCCCGGTACCCGGCCAGGCTGGACGACTTCGACAGCGAGTGCACGGCCAGCACCCCGTCCAGCGACCCGCCGTTGACCGACGGCAGCAGCACGGACACCGGCGACGCCGTCCACGCCAGCGCCAGGTAGCACTCATCGGACGCCACCACCGCGCCCACCGCCCGCGCGTCGGCCACGGCCCGCGCGAGCTGGGCCTCGGGCAGCACCCGACCGGTCGGGTTGGACGGCGAGTTGAGCCACACCAGCGACGTCCCGGCCGGCGGCGGCTCGCCGTCGGCCAGCCGCACCACCGAAGCGCCCGCCAACCGCGCGCCCACCTCGTACGTCGGGTACGACAGCGCCGGGATGGCCACCACGTCGCCCGGCCCCAGGCCCAGCAACGTCGGCAGCCACGCCACCAGTTCCTTCGACCCGATCGTCGGCAGCACCGCCGCCGGGTCGAGCCCGGTCACGCCGTGCCGCCGCGCCAACGCGCCGACCACCGCCTCCCGCAACGCCGGCGTGCCGTGCGTGGTCGGGTAGCCGGGCTGGTCGGCGACCGTGCCGAGGGCGTGCCGGATCAGCTCCGGGACCGGGTCCACCGGCGTGCCGATGGACAGGTCGACCACGCCGCCGGGGTGCGTGCGCGCCTTGGCGGCGTGGTCGGCCAGCGAGTCCCAGGGGAAGTCCGGGAGCCCCCGCGAAGTGCGGGAGGTCACTCGTGCGACGCCTGCGGGGGGAGAGCCTTGATGAACGCGGGGTCGGCGCTGACCTTGCCGACCTTGGAGGCGCCGCCGGGGGACCCCAGCTCGTTGAAGAAGTCCACGTTCGCCTTCGTGTACTCCTTCCACTCGTCCGGCACGTCGTCCTCGTAGTAGATGGCCTCGACGGGGCACACCGGCTCGCAAGCACCACAGTCGACGCACTCATCCGGGTGGATGTAGAGCATCCGGTCGCCTTCGTAGATGCAGTCGACGGGGCACTCTTCGATGCACGCCTTGTCGAGCACGTCCACGCACGGCTGGGCGATCACATAGGTCACTGCGCTCTCCTGCTCTTGTTCTGGTCCACACCGCGCAAGCCGGAGAGTACGCGGCGGAGTCGATTGTCCAACGCTCAGGCTCGCCTTAACGGCACCGTGCTCCACCTCACAGACCGCCGCTCACCTGCGCGGGGCACGATGCGGGGGTGCAGGCGGTCACCGAGTTGGAGCAGCAGTGCGCGGACGCGTGGCCGGCGCTGGTCGACCGGCCGCTGGGACAGTGGCGGCTGCGGGCCGCGGGCGGGTTCACCGGACGGGCCAACAGCACCCTGACCACGGGTGATCCGGGTGTTCCGGTCGCCGAGGCGCTGCGCGTGGTGATCGACTTCGCGGCGGCCAACGCGATCAGGCCGATCGCGCACGTGGTGGTCGGCGCGCCCGCCGAGGCGGGTGTCGAGGCGGCCGGGTGGCGGGTCGATGTGGATCACCCGGGCGGCGCGGAGTCGCTCGTGATGACCGGCCGGCTGGATGGGTTCGCCACTCCGAAGGCAGCGGACGTGGACATTTCGGACACCCCGTCTCCCGGATGGTGGGAGCTGGCCGCCCAACCCGACCCCACCCCCGCGCAGCGGCACGTGCTGGCGACCGGTGACCGGGTCGGCTTCGGCGCGGTCGTGCGCGACGGCCGGGTGCTCGCCGCCGTGCGCGGCGCCGTCGTCGGCGACCTGCTGCACGTGGCACGGCTCGCCGTCCGCCCCGAGGCACGCCGGCTCGGCCTGGCGCGCGGCCTCATGGGCGGCCTGGCGGCGTGGGGCCTGGAGCACGGCGCGACGACGTGCGCGCTGCAAGTGGCCGAGCACAACAAGCCCGCGATCACGCTCTACGAGTCGCTGGGCTGCGCCGAGCACCACCGCTACCGCTACTGGGTGTCGAACCACGCGTAGGCGGCCCTGCGGACCCGTTTCAACGCCGAGCGCTCGCCGAAGTAGTCGCCCACCACGCCGACGACCGGCAGCATGCCCAGCGCCTGGTGGTACAGCCGCCCCTGGGGCCGCTTGTCCAGCTCGTCCTCCAGCTTCCAGAGGACCTTGGCGAGCTTCCAGATCGTCGCGCCGATCGCCCGGAACGTGGACCGCTCCCGCAGCTCCTCGGTCAGCGCGGCGGTCTGCTCGTCCTCCTTCCGCTGGTCGACCGGCAGCCCGTCGACCTCCCGCTGGAACAGCACGTGCGCGAGCAGCCGCACGCGGTCCTCGGTCGAGGTGAACCCGTGCTCGCCCGCGATCGCCGACAGCAGCAGCCCCTGGCCCGCCGCGCCCAGCGCGGACTGGATCGGCAGCCGGTCGGCCAGCACGCCGCCGATGCCCGGCAGCGCCGCCACCAGGGACACCACCCGACCGACCCGGTTGAGCCAGAACTCGTCGCGCTGGAGCACGTCCATCCGCGCCCAGGCGGCCGTGCCCGGCACCTTCACCGTCGCGAGCTGGTCCCACAGCTTGTCCACGAGCTTGCGGTCGGCGTCCCGCTCCACCTCGCGGTCGCGCAGGCCGAGCAGGTTCGCGTCGCGCAGGGTGTCCAGCAGCGGACCGGTGGCGCGGACGAACGGGCGCAGCGCCCGCACGACGTCCCGATCAGTGATCGTCTCCGGCACCGGCCGTCCTCCCCATGTGCGCGCCCACCGCGATGGCGCCCGGCAGCGCGCCCCCGGCGAACAGCACCAGGGTGCGCCAGTCGTTGAGGAGTACCACGTCGCCGCCCGGACCGAACAGGCCGAACAGCAGCAGCGTGCCGACCCACACCAGCAGCGGCGACACCGCGCCCAGCGTGCGGTGCGCGTGCCGCGAGGCGGCGAGCACCAGCAGCGGCGTGGTCACGATCGCGAGCACCACCGTGATCGGGAACGGCAGGTCGTCCACCCGCGGCAGGAGCGTGCCGTCCCACCGCATGGGCAGGAAGAACAGCTCCAGCACCGCGAGCACGAACGCCGCGACCCCGATCGCGGCGAGGGCCAGGCGATCGCTCAATCCAGCCCCCCGAACAGGTCCGCCTCCGCGCCGGCCGCGGGCCCCTTGGCCAGCACGTAGTACTCGGCCTGCACGACGGGCTGCGCGATGCCGTTGGACAGCGCGTAGCTCGCCCGGCCCGCGCCGTCCTGCCACACGCTGATCTGCGTGGAGTGCGCGCGCAACGCCCGCAGCTTCGCGACCAGGTGCTCGGAGATGTCGACGGTGGTGGTGATCTCGGCGTCGTCGGTGACCGGCAGCTCGCCCTCGGCGGGCAGCCGCCACGGCAGGTCCGGGATGTCGGCCAGCGCCGCCGCGCCCGCCTCGGTCGCGGCGCGCGACGTCACGGCGTGGAACACGCGGTCGACGTCGGTCGCGGCGGCCGTGGTGATCTGGTGCGCGCGGATGTGGTCGGGGTGGCCGTAGCCGCCGAACGCGTCGTAGGTGACGACGACCTGCGGCTTCACCGACGAGATGATCTCCGACAGGGCGGCGACCTGCTCGTCGAACGACCCGTTGACGAGCGCGCGCGGGTGGTTGTTCGCCTCGACGCCCGCCATGCCGGAGTCGCGCCAGCGGCCGATGCCGCCGAGGAACCGGTGGTCGGTCACGCCCAGCGCGGCGCACGCCGATCTCAGTTCCGCGACCCGGTACCCGCCGAGCTGGTCGGCGTTGTCCGCGGTCAGCTCCTGGAGCGCGGGCGGGATGATCTCGCCCTCCTCGCCGAGGGTGCAGGTGACCACGGTGACGTGCACGCCCAGCGCCGAGTAGCGGGCGATGGTGCCGCCCGTCCACAGGCTCTCGTCGTCGGGGTGTGCGTGTACCAGCAGCAACCGTGGTGGGGCGGTGAGCGTCACCGGATGAGAGTAATGGGCCGCCGCCGCGCCGACTGCCACAAGGGTCGGGTCCGGCGCAGCGGCGGCCGTGTCGAGCTCAGCCCACCAGGGAGGCGGGGGCCACTTCGGCGAAGTGGCACGCGGACAGCGTGCCGGCGCCGTCGCCGCGGCGTTCCAGCTTGGGCTCCTCCACCGCGCAGATGTCCTGCGCCTTCCAGCACCGGGTGCGGAAGCGGCAGCCCGACGGCGGGTTCACCGGCGACGGGACGTCACCGGTGAGCACGATCCGCTGGCGTCGCCGTTCGATCTTCGGGTTCGGCACCGGCACCGCGGACAGCAGCGCCTGCGTGTACGGGTGCATCGGCCGGGCGTAGATGTCCTCCCGGTCGCCGATCTCGATGATCTTGCCCAGGTACATGACCGCGACCCGGTCGGAGATGTGGCGCACCACCGACAGGTCGTGCGCCACGAACAGGTACGCCAGGCCCAGGCGCTCCTGGAGCTCCTCCAGCAGGTTCACCACGCCCGCCTGCACCGACACGTCCAGGGCGGACACCGGCTCGTCCAGCACCACGAGCTTCGGGTTGAGCGCGAGCGCGCGGGCGATGCCGATGCGCTGGCGCTGGCCGCCGGAGAACTCGTGCGCGTACCGGTTGCGGTGCTCCGGGTTGAGGCCCACGAGCTCCATGAGCTCGTTGACCCGCCCCTGCACGTCCTTGCCGCTGCCCTCGGGCATGCCGTGGATCTTGAACGGCTCGGAGATCAGCTCGTTGATCTGCCAGCGCGGGTTCAGCGACGCGTACGGGTCCTGGAACACGATCTGCATGTCCCGCCGCACGCCGCGCAGGCCCTTGCCGCGCAGCGTGGTGAGCTCGCGGCCCTCGAACTTCACCGAGCCCGAGGTGGGCTTGTGCAGCTGGAGGATGGCCCGTCCGGTGGTGGACTTGCCGCAGCCGGACTCGCCGACCAGGCCCAGCGTCTCGCCCGGGTAGAGGTCGAAGCTCACCCCGGACACCGCCTGGACCTGCCCCACCGTGCGCGGGATGATGCCACCGCCGCGCACCGGGAACGACTTGACCAGGTCCTTGACCTCCAGCAGCGGTGTCTCGCCCGGGCGTCCGCCCGACGCGAGGCCACCGGCCTGGGGGTTGCTGTCAGTCGACGTCATGAGGTCGGCTTCTCCTCTTCGTGCAACCGAGCTTCGACCACGTCGAGGTCCTCGCTCACCGGGATGTCCGGGTTCGCCATGGTCAGCGACGCGGGGTTCTCGACCACGCCGATCTCGTCGTGGGCGAACAGCCGCTGCGGGCTCTCGATGGTGGCCAGGTGCGCGGAGCGGTGGCACCGCGCGAAGTGGCCCGGCCGGTCGGTCTCCAGCAGCAGCGGCTCGGTCGCGCGGCACTCGTCGATCGCCAACGGGCAGCGGGGCGAGAACGAGCAGCCCTGCGGCAGGTTCATCAGCGACGGCGGGGCGCCCTTGATCGGCGTGAGCCGCTTGCCCAGCATGTTCGGGTTCGGGATCGAGCCGAGCAGGCCCACCGTGTACGGCATGCGCTGCGCCTCGAACACCTCGTCCACGGTGCCCTGCTCGACCACCGTGCCGCCGTACATGACCTGCACGCGGTCCACCATGCCCGCCACCACGCCCAGGTCGTGCGTGATGACCATGATGCCCGCGCTCGTCTCGTCCCGGATGCGCAGCAGCGTGTCCAGGATCTGCGCCTGCACGGTCACGTCCAGCGCCGTGGTCGGCTCGTCCGCGATGATCACGTCCGGGTCGTTGATGATCGCCATCGCGATCATCGCGCGCTGCCGCATGCCGCCGGAGAACTCGTGCGGGTACTGCGAGGCGCGGCGGTCCGGCTGCGGGATGCCCACGAGCTCCAGCGCCTCGACGGCCTTGGCCCACGCGGCCTTCTTCGACACGTCGTGGTGCGCCTGGTGCGCCTCGGCGAGCTGCCAGCCCACCGTGTACACCGGGTTCAGCGACGTCATCGGGTCCTGGAAGATCATCGAGACGCCGTTGCCGCGGACCGGCTGCATCTGCTTGTAGTTCAGGCCCACGAGCTCGCGGTCCTTGAACTTGATCGACCCGCCGACCTTCGCGGTCTTGGGCAGCAGGCCCATGATCGCCATCGACGACACCGACTTGCCGGAACCCGACTCGCCCACGATGCCCAGCACCTCGCCGGGGCCGAGGGTGAACGACACGTCGCGCACGGCGTGCACGGTGCCGTCCTCGGTCGGGAAGTCGACCGAGAGGTTCTCGACCCGGAGCAGCTTCTCGCCGCCGCCGGCCGTGTTCTCCCACGCCGAGGACCCTGGCGTGCTCATGACGTCCACCTCACTCATGCCTTCACCCTCTTCTGCCGCGGGTCGAAGGCGTCCCGGAGACCGTCGCCGATGAAGTTCACCGCGAGCGAGATCAGCACGATGAACACGAACGGGGTGAGGAACAGCCACGGGTGCAGCGTCAACTCGTTCTTGTTCAGGCTGATCATCAGGCCCAGCGACGTGTCCGGGCTCTGCACGCCGAGGCCGATGAACGACAGCGCGGCCTCCAGCAGCACGGCCTGCGCGATCGCCAGCGTGGCGTTCACGATGATCACGTCGATGGTGTTGGGCAGGATGTGCCGGAACACGATGCGGAACGTGGACGCGCCCAGCGCGCGGGCCGCCTCCACGAACTCCTTCTCGCGCAGCGACAGCACCATGCCGCGGATGACCCGGGCGATCGACAGCCAGCCGATCAGGCCCAGGTAGAGCGCCACGATCAGCCAGTTGCTGCCGCCGCTGCCGCCCGCCACCGACACCACGAAGCTGTTGCGCACCAGCACGGCCGCGATGATCAGGCTGGGGATCACCAGCAGCAGGTCGATGAAGCGGCTGATCAGGGTGTCGACCCAGCCCTTCATGTAACCGGCCACCGCGCCCAGCACCACGCCGATGACGGTGGACAGCACCGCCACCACGATCGCGATCTGGAGCGAGAACTGCGTGCCGCGGATGATCAGGGCGACCATGTCGCCACCCAGCCGGTCCGTGCCGAACGGGTGGTCGGCGCTCGGCGGCAGGTACCGCTTGAAGCCCAGGTCCGTGTACGGGTACTTCCAGAACAGGCCGCCGAGGAAGGCGAACAGCACCAGCACCACGAACAGGACCAGGCCGACCAGTGCGGCCTTGTGCCGGGTGAACCGGCGCAGGATGACCTGCCACTGCTTGCGCGCCGTGGTCGTGTCGAACGTGCTCGCCTCGCCGCCCTGCTGGGGCGCGGGCGCCTGCGCCACGGGGGAACCGATCTCAGTCAAGGCGAATCCTCGGGTCCAGGAAGGCGTACAGGACGTCCGCGATCAGGTTGAACACGATGATGAACACAGCCGTGAGCATCATGAAGCCGAGCACCTGGTAGGGCTCGATCTTCGTGATGGCCTCGACGATGAACTTGCCCATTCCGGACCAGCTGAAGACCGTTTCGGTGATCACCGCGCCACCGAAGCCCGCGCCGATGTTGAGCGAGGAGACCGTGATGATCGGGATCAGCGCGTTGCGGAACGCGTGCCGGAAGATCGACCGCGCCTCCGAAATGCCCTTGGCCTGCGCCGTGCGCACGTAGTCGGCGTTCAGCGTCTCCAGCATGGAGGCCCGCTGGAAGCGGCTGTAGAGCGCGAACTGGATGACCACCAGCGAAATGGTGGGCAGGATGTACGCGCCGCTGTACTGGAATACCTGCTGGCCGAAGCTGCCGCCGAAGCCGTCACCCGGCGGACCCGCCGTGATGATCCAGCGGTCGGCGCCGATGGACTCCAGCCAGTTGTTCAGCTCGATACCACCGGCCTTGAGCACCAGGGCCACGCAGAACAACGGCATCGAGAACATCGCGAACGATATTCCCGTCGCCGTGTAGTCGAATATCGAGTACTGTCTCACCGCGCCGATGACGCCGACGACGATGCCGAGCAGCAGCGCGATGAGCTCTGCGCCGAGGATCAGCCGCAGCGTCACGCCGAACGCCTTGAGCAGCTCGTCCTTGACCGGCTTGCCCGCGTTGCCGGGGACGACGGACTCGCCCCAGTCGCCGGTCACGAAGTCGCCGGCCCAGTCGACGTAGCGCTCCATGAACGGCTTGTTGTAGCCCGTCCGCTCGTACGCGGCGGCGATCTCCGCCGGTGTCCGGGGCTTCTGGAGCTTCCACTCGCCCAGGGGGTCACCCATGGCGTTGACGAGACCGAAGCAGAGGAATGAAGCGACGATCAACAGCGGAATCGAGATCAACAACCGCCGGATTATGTAACGGAACATGACGAGTCTCTAGTCTCCCTAGGCACCCCCGCGTGCAAGCGTGGGAGCCTACCGGACGCGGACACCGTCCGGGGGGCCGGTGCTTGTGGCACCGGCCCCCCGGCGGTTGGGTAATGCTTTACCTACCTGGACTCACCGAGCCCGGCTTTTACTACTTCTTCTGCCAGGCGTAGAGGTTCCAGGTCACACCGCCACCGACACCGATGTACGAGATCGGGCCGATGTCCGCGCTCGACGCCGCGAAGTCGGTCAACTGGAACAGCGGCACGCTGTGCAGGTCGTCCCGCATGATCTTGTCGGCGTCGTTCATCATCGTGATGCGCTTCTTGTAGTCGAGCTCGCCGTTCGCGGCCGCCCACTTCTCCGTCAGCGCGGCGGAGTCGTAGTTGTTGTAGTTGGCCGAACCGCCCTTGTCCTTCTGCGCGTAGTTGCCGTACGCACCGGCCTTCAGCGGCTGGCCGACCCACGCGAACAGCGCGGCCTCGAACTCGCTCGCCGGGAGGCGCTTGTCGTTGAAGTCGGCCGCCTGGTCGTCGACGATCTCGATGCCGGCCTGCTTGCACTTGTCCTGCAGGATGCGCACGGTGTCCGCACGGCGCTGGACGATCTTGTGGCCCAGCTTGAAGGACGCCCGGAACTCGCCCTTGGTGTAGATGCCGTCGGCGCCCTGCTTCCAGCCGGCGTCCTCGAGGGTCTTCTTGGCCGCCGCGACGTCACCCTTGCCGGTGTCGCCGTAGTGGTCCTCGTAGCCGACCTCGTTCGGCATGAACGTCAGGCTGCCGAGCGGCTTGGCGTTCGGGTCCACGTCCGCGACCAGCTTCTCGACCAGGGCGTCCCGGTCGAAGCACTGGGCGATCGCGGTGCGGAGCTCCTTGTTCTGCTTGAACAGCGGCAGCGCCATGTTGAAGTCGACGTGCTCGTAGGTCTGACCACCGGCGGCGAACACGTTGAACGCGCTGTCACCGCGCAGCTGCTGCGCGACGGCCGCGTCCGCCTGCGGCGCGATGACCTGGACTTCCTTGTTCTGCAGCTGCTGAGCCGCGGACTGGGCGTCGGTGTTCGTCTTCAGGATGACCTTGGACGGGCCACCGGGGTTGCCCCACCACTTCTCGTTGCGCTCGAGGACCGTCTGGTCCTTCAGGTCCGCCGAGACGATCTTGTACGGGCCGCCGGACAGCGCGACCGCCGGGTCGAAGCCCCGCCAGCCGGTGGTGTAGAACTCGGCGACCTTCTTGACCGTCTCGTCGTTCTGCGACGGCAGCACCTTGGTGATGTCCGCGACGCCGGTCTTCTGCTCCAGGACGTGCGCCGGCAGCAGGCTGTCGCTACCCGGCTGCGAGAACAGGGCGCGGTAGTCCGCGAACGCCTTGTCCTTGAAGAACGTCGTGGTGACGGTCTTGCCGTCCTCGGAGCACTCGAGCTTCTCGATGTCCTTATAGCCCGTGTCGGACGAGTCGAAGATCGAGGCTTCCGTGCCGTCGTCGCCCTTGACCGTGGCCTTGCTCGTCGCGGCCAGCCACTTCAGGTGGAAGTCGTCGCAGTCGATGGCCTCGCCGTCGGACCAGACGGCGGCCTTCTGGACCTTCCACTCGATGGTCTGCGGGTCGGTGGACGTGACCTTGATGGACTCCATCAGGTCGCCGTCGACCTTGATGATGACCTTGCCGTCGACCAGGTCGGTGATGTAGGGCGAGGGCTGCACGTTCGACAGCGCGATGGTGCTCGCGAAGTTGTTCGTGGCGCCGATGTTGTTGTTGTAGTTGCTGAAGCCTTCTTCCACGGCGATCGCGATCTCGCCGATGTCCTCCACCTTCGGACGCTTCAACACCTCGTCCTGACCACCGATCGCACCGGGATCGGCGTCCTGCGGCCCACCTTGGTCGCCGCCGCCCGCGCCGCCGCCACCACACGCGCTCAGCACGAGCGCGGCTCCGGTCAACAGCGCAAGCGCCGAGACAGCCTTTGATCTCCTCATCGACACGTGCCCTCCTAGCACTGGGTTGGAGCGACCGTTTGGGCCGACTTCCACCCATAACCGTGATGTGCCAAACGCGCCCCGAACCGACACACCGTTGCAGCACGATAAGAAGCCGTGCGCGGCACGGTCACTGCCCATCGGCCGATCGTGACCAAAGGGTGACACGTTGGTCGCAGCATGCGACTCCGTCGTTACCGGGCGGGAGCGTTCGTTAACCGGACGACGGGAATACTGTCAATACTGCACCGCGCACGCATCTTGAAGCCAGTGTTTCGGTCGGGTCAACGGTCAACGATCTTCCCGCCGCCAGGCCCGCGCGGTGCTCAGCGGACCGGCGAACGGCGCGCCCGCGGCGACGTTCTGGGCCGCCGGCAGGACCACCAGCAGGTCCGCTACCTGGAACAACGGCATCGAGACGGCCTGCTGCCACAGCAGGGGCTCGATGGTCTTGAGGGCGTCGGCGAGCAGCACCTGCCCGCTGAGGGCCTGGTCGATCACCGGCTGGACCGCCTGGTCGCAGAAACCGGACAGATTCGCCGGAATGGGTGTACCGCCGTCCTGGGGGGCGGGACGGCAGCCGAATGTGGATGCCAGAACGGCCGCGGAATCGCCGGTGTCCACCTGGGGCACGACGGCAATGTCGACCGGCTCATTGGAAGCGGCGGTATCCGACAGATCTTCGCCGAACAACTGATTGGGCTGCGTTGTCAGGATGCGCGCGGCGATTCCGGACAATGACAGTTGACGCTGAACGCGGTTCGCGACGGTCACGTACGGCTCGATCCCGGCCGGTGCGGCGATGGTCAACTCCACCGGCTTGTTGTCACGCCCCCACTGCCCACCATCCGGTCGGGTGTAACCCGCTTCGGTGAGCAGTTGCGCCGGGTCACCGGCCTTGGCAGGCATGGTGGCGACGTAGCCGGGCTTGCTCGGCGGGATCACCTGGGCGTCCGCGCGGAGGGCCTCGCTCGGTCCGCTGCGCGAGCCCGCGTCGATCAGGTCGTCGCGGTCGAGCAGGTTCATCACGGCCGTGCGGACCCGGACGTCCTGCATGCGCGGCGACGCCGGGCGGAGCAGGAGCTGGACCACCTCCGGGCGCGGCACGACGACGCTCGCGAGCGAGGTCGTCTTGGCCAGCTCGGCGATGTCCTTGGTCGCGATCGCGTCGGCGCGGATGAGCGCGACCTGGGCGTCACCGGAGTTCAACGCCTCGATCGTGTCGTGCTGGTTCGCCCGGCGCAGGACCAGGCGGTCCAGCGCGGGCGGCGCCTCCCAGAAGCGGTCGCTGCGCTCCAGGACGATCTCGCCGCGCGGCTGGTCGAGCGAGCGGACCGCGAACGGCCCCGCCGTGGCCGGGAAGCTGTCCGCCAGCGCCGCGCCCCACCCGCCGGGCGCGTCCTTGAGCAGGTGGGCGGGCAGGAGGTTGCGGAACAGGCTCCGCCAGCCGGGGTAGGGCTTGCTGAACACGACCTCGACCACCTTGCCGCCCTCGCGGCTGGTGATGTCGTCGATCAGCCGGTACCCGGCGGGGTCGACCACGCCGGGCTCCTCCCGCATCCGCTGCCAGAGGTAGACGAAGTCCTCGGCCGCGATCGGCGCCGAGTCCGACCAGCTGGCATCCCGCCGCAACGTGTACGTCACCGTGTACGGCTCCGCGGCCGTCACCTCGGCGCCGACCAGCAGGTCCAGGTCGGCCCGCGGGCTGCCGTCCGCGTCGGTCCGGAACGTCGAGGGCAGCAGCAACGAGGCCAGCGCGGTCGTGACCGTGCTCTGGCTGGCCAGCGTGTGCGGGTTGTAACCGCCCTTGACGTCGTCCACGCCGACGACGACCTCGTTCTGCTTCTCCTTCGGGACGACCGTCATCCCCGGCGTCGACGGCACCAGGGGCGGTGGGGGTGTCGCCGTGCAACCCGCCAGCGCGAGCGCAGCCACCACCGCAAGAACCTTCCGCGTCCCCATGGGTACGAGCGTGCCAGACGTCGCTGACAGTTGACGCCGACCCCCACGACTCGCACCCGCCTGCGGAGTGACCCGCACCACCCGCTTCACCACCGCAACCGGTGGACGGGCCTGGATGAGCGACGGGCACCCCGGGCCGAAGCCCGAGGTGCCCGTCAGCAGACCCTATATATAAGGAGTAGCCCGGAGCGGAAGAACTCAGCCCCGCAGCTTGTTGCGGCTGCGCTCGCGACCGCGCTGGTTGGCGTCCAGGATGACCTTGCGGACCCGGACGACCTCCGGCGCGACCTCGACGCACTCGTCGGGGGCGCAGAACTCCAGCGCCTCCTCCAGCGACAGCTTCCGCGGCCGGGCCAGGGTCTCCATCACGTCGGCGGTCGACGTGCGCATGTTCGTCAGCTTCTTCTCGCGGCACACGTTGACGTCCAGGTCCTCGGCGCGCGGGTTCTCGCCGACGACCATGCCCTCGTACGCCTCGGCGCCGGGCTCCACGAAGAACGTGCCGCGGTCGGCGAGCTGGATCATCGCGTACGCGGTGACCTGGCCGGACCGGTCGGCGACCAGCGAGCCGTTGTGCCTGGTCCGGATCTCGCCGGCCCACGGGCCGTAGCCCTCGGACACCGCGTTGGCGATGCCGGTGCCGCGCGTCTCGGTCAGGAACTCGGTGCGGAAGCCGATGAGGCCGCGCGACGGCACGACGTACTCCAGCTTGATCCGGCCGGAGCCGTGACCGGACATGTTCTCCATCCGGCCCTTGCGGTTGGCCAGCAGCTGGGTGATCGCGCCCAGGTGCTCCTCCGGCGCGTCGATCGTCAGCCGCTCGAACGGCTCGTGCAGCTTGCCGTCGACGGTCTTGGTGACCACCTGCGGCTTGCCCACGGTCAGCTCGAAGCCCTCGCGCTTCATCTGCTCGACCAGGATGGCCAGCGCCAGCTCACCGCGGCCCTGCACCTCCCAGGTGTCCGGGCGCTCGGTGGGCAGCACGCGCACCGACACGTTGCCGACCAGCTCCGAGTCCAACCGGGCCTTCAGCACGCGGGCGGTCAGCTTGGTGCCGCCGCCGCGACCGGCCAGCGGCGAGGTGTTCACACCGATCGTCATCGAGATCGCGGGCTCGTCCACGGTGATCCGCGGCAGCGGCTCCGGGTTGTCCACGTCGGCGAGCGTGTCGCCGATGGTGATCTCCGGGATGCCGGCGATGGCGACCAGGTCACCCGCGCGCGCCTGCTCGGCGGGCACGCGGTCGAGCGCCTCGGTGATCAGCAGCTCGGTGATGCGGACCTTGTGCACGGAGCCGTCCTCGCGGCACCACGCCACGGTCTCACCCTTGCGGATGCGGCCGGCCTCGATGCGGCACAGCGCGATGCGGCCCAGGAACGACGACGCGTCGAGGTTCGTCACCAGCGCGCGCAGCGGCGCGTCCGCGTCACCCGTCGGGGCGGGGATGTGCTTGAACAGGACCTCGAACAGGACGTCGAGGTTCTCCTCGTCGGGCAGGCCGCCGTCCTCGGGCTGGTTCAGCGACGCCCGGCCGGCGCGCGCCGACGCGTAGACGACCGGCAGGTCCAGCACCGAGTCGTCGGCGCCGACCTCGGTGGCCAGGTCGAGCAGCAGGTCGTGCGCCTCCTCGACGACCTCGGAGATCCGGGCGTCGGGGCGGTCGACCTTGTTCACCACCAGGATCACCGGCAGGCCGGCGGCCAGGGTCTTGCGCAGCACGAACCGGGTCTGCGGCAGCGGGCCCTCGGAGGCGTCCACCAGCAGCACGACGCCGTCGACCATGGACAGGCCGCGCTCGACCTCACCGCCGAAGTCGGCGTGCCCGGGGGTGTCGACCACGTTGATGGTCACCGGGCCGTCGGGCGTCTGGCGACGCACGGCGGTGTTCTTCGCGAGGATCGTGATGCCCTTCTCGCGCTCGAGCTCGCCCGAGTCCATGACCCGGTCGACGAGCTCGGCCCGTTCGGAGAAGGCGCCGGACTGGCGCAGCATGGCGTCGACGAGGGTGGTCTTGCCGTGGTCAACGTGCGCGACGATCGCGACGTTGCGCAGGTCGTTGCGGACCAGCGTTTCCTTGATCGACGCGGTGGCCGTGGGCACGCGGAACTCCTAGAGCTGTCTGTGCGAGGGAAGCCAGGCGCCGGACGTGGATCGCGCGCAGCCTGAGTACAGCTTACCGGGCGGAGTGCCTTTACCACACACGGACGGCAGGTGAGGTCAGCCTCACCTACTCTGAGGACACCCGGATGAGTGGAGCACGCCGCGTGGGCAAGGTCAAGGTGAAGAAGAAGTGCTGCCGTTCGACACCGAGGTGCAAGAGCTGTCCAGTGGTCGTGATGCTCAAGATCCGCGAGAAAGCGGCGAAGAAGGCGGCGAAAGCGGCGAAGCAGGAGCGCAAGAAGGAGAAGAAGAAAGGCAAGAAGAAGACGGCGGCGTGACGCGCGGTGCAACGCCGGCGCGTTACTCGTGACGCGGGGTAACCACCGCCCGGCGGGTGCCGGGTGGACGGGTGCCGTTCCGGCGGCTAACCCATCACCGCTTCGTTCACCCTGGCGAGCTCGGGCGCGGTCCGGGTGGCCTGGAACTCCACCACCTGGTACTTCGCCAGCTTGCGAATCGCGAACGGGTCGGTGGCCAGCAGCGCGTCCAGCTTCCCGCGCACCATCGGCCGCGCGATGATCACGCCGCCCACCCGCGGCACTTGGCGGCCCGAGGCCAGGAAGTGCCCGGCCTCGTACTGCTTCTTCAGCCACTCCACGTGGTCCGGGAGCGCGTAGTCGACCTCGTCCAGGGGTGCGGTGTACTCCAGCAGCACGACGTACATAGAAGAAATGTAGACCCGTGACACACCGGGGTCACACGCTAGAATCGCGGCTATGCGCACTCTTTACCCGTTCTGGTGGTCCGCCTTCCGGCGGCCCTGAGAACTGCGCGTCAGACGAACGCAGGCCGCCCGCTGGGGCGGCCTTCGTGCTTTCGGGGGTCCGGTCGAGCGGGCACACCCCGAAGGGATCACCATGATCAGGCTGTCCGCGATCACCCCGTCCGGCCCCGTCCAGCTGGGCAACTACCTCGGCGCCATCCGGCGGTGGGCCGCCGAGGGCACCGAGGAGGACGTCTACTTCATCAGCGACCTGCACGCGATGACGACGTCGCACAACCCGTCACGGCTGCGGTCGTTGACGCGGGAGCAGTTGGCGGTGCTCATCGCCGCCGGCGTGGACCCGCGTTCGGTGGCCGTGCAGTCCGACCTGGTCCGCGAGCTGGGCGCGTTGACGTGGGTGCTGGAGTGCACCTGCACGTACGGCGAGGCGGCCCGGATGATCCAGTTCAAGGAGAAGTCCGCGGGCCGGTCGTCGGTGCGGTTGAGCCTGCTCACGTACCCGGTGCTGATGGCGGCCGACATCCTGCTCCAGGGGGCGCACGAGGTGCCGGTCGGTGACGACCAGCGGCAGCACGTGGAGCTGGCGCGGGTGCTGGCGCGGCGGTTCAACGGCACCTACGGCGAGGTGTTCGTGATGCCGCGGTCCGTGGTGCCGCCGACCGCGGCGCGGGTGCGCGACCTGGCGGACCCGTCGCGGAAGATGGCGAAGACGGCGAAGGACGCGGCGGGCACGGTGTTCGTGCTCGACCCGCCGGACCTGGTGCGGCGCAAGATCCGGCGTGCGGTGACCGACGACCTGGGCGAGGTGCGCTACGCGCCGGCGGAGCAGCCGGGGGTGGCGAACCTGCTGGAGATCCTGGCGGCGTGCACGCGCAAGGACCCGGAGGAGCTGGCCGGCTCGGTGGCGGACTACTCCGAGTTGAAGGAGGTCACGGCGGACGCGGTGATCGAGGAGCTGCGTCCCGTGCGCGAGGTGACCCAGGGCCTGCTGGACGACCCGGCCGAACTGGACCGCGCCCGCGCCCACGGCGCCGAACGCTCCCGCGCCCGCTGCACCCACCGCCTGGACGCCGCCCTCCGCATGTCCGGCCTGGCCTGACCCGAGAGTCCTACGTTCGCGTCGCGAGAGTCCTACGTTCAAGTACCCCGAGTTGAACGCTCGGAACTAACGCCGTTCGGCATGAGCGTTCAACTCGGGCGTTCTGAACGTAGGACTCTCGCGTTCTGAACGTAGGACTCTCGCGTTCTGAACGTAGGACTCTCGGGTTAGGGGAGGTGGGGGAGGAGGGCGGGGAGGAGGACGCGGTCGGCAGGGAGCCAGTCGACGGTGGTCAGGGTGGTGGAGGTCAGCCAGCGGACGGCGCGGTGTTCGACGGGAGTCGGGGTGCCGGAGGTCAGGGTGGCGGTGTAGGCGCGGAGGAGGAGGTCGGAGCGGAGGGGGATGTCCGGGCCGATCTGGTCACCCGGCGTCACGGTGATGGACAGTTCCTCGGCGCACTCGCGGATCACGGCGTCGTGGTCCGTTTCGTCCGGTTCGACGCGACCGCCGGGCAGTTCCCACTTGCCCGCGGCCTCGGGCGGGTAGCTGCGCTGCTGAGCCAGGAGCCGGCCGTCGTCGAAGATCGCGGCACCTACTACTACGCGCGCGCTCAACAGCTCCACGCTCCGAGCGGACACGGCAGCGGCACGGGCCTGGAGCACCTTGAGAGCCAGACCACGGCCCACCAGGACGTCCGCCAGGCGACCGAACGGGCCGCCGGGGCTGGACCACTCCACCGAGTCGACCACCATCGTGCCGCCACCGGTGTGCAGCAGGTCCGTGACCAGCGTGAACCTCGGCAACGGCCCACCGACCAGCTCCGCCGACACGCCCGTGGTGTCCGCCCGCGTCACGACCAGGGTCCCGTTCACCGGCCCCACCGACCCGGCCAGCGAAGCGCCCTCGAACAGCACCGGCGCGCCACCCGTGATCCGCACACCCAGCCCGCGCACGGCCCGCGCCAGCAGCCGGGCGTCCAGCAGCGCGGCGGCGACGGTCCGCACGGGGGCGTCGACCAGGGTGGTGTTCCTCAGCTCGGGCACGGTCGCCCATCCTGTCAGCCCACCGGGTCAGCGGAACGCCCACTCACCGGTAGAGCGGCCAGCGCACTTCCAGCCGCGCGCCGCCCTCGGGCGACTCCCCCGCCCGGATCGTCCCCCGACGCCGCCGCACGAGGTGCGCCACCAGCGCGAGCCCGAGCCCGAACCCGCCGGTCGCCCGCCCCCGGTCGGACTCGACCCGGTAGAAGCGGTCGAACACCTTCTCCCGGTGCTCCTCGGGGATGCCGTGCCCGTCGTCGTCCACCAGCAACCGCACCTCCCGCGCCGCCGGCAGCACCGAGATCCGGATGAACGTCCGCGCGTACCGGGCCGCGTTGCGCAGCAGGTTGTCCAGCACCAGCTCCACCTCGGTGCGCGCGGCGGAGATCAGGCACGCCGACATGGGCGCGGCCAGCTGCACGAGCAGCTCCGTCTCCCCCAGCCGGTCCACCGCGGCCTGCGCCTGGAGCACCAGGTCGACGGGCTCGGCGCGGGGCAGCTCCCCGGTGTCCGCGCGAGCCAGGATCAGCAACGCGTCCACCAGCGCGGACAGCCGCTCGGACTCCTCCACCACCGACTCCAGCACCTCGATGGAGAAGTCCGGGTCGGGGTGCGCGACCGCCACCTCGGCCTGCGCCCGCACGGACGTCACGGGCGACCGCAGCTCGTGCGCCGCGTCACCGGTGAACCGGCGCAGCCGTTCGGTGGCCTCGTCACGCCGGGCGAGCAGCGCGTTCAACGCCTCCGCAAGCGCTTGCAGCTCGTCGCGCGCAGCCGGCACGGGCAGGCGCTGGCCGCGCGGCAGCTCCGCCGCGGCCACCCGCATCCGCTCCACGGGCCGCAACGACGACCGCACCGCCAGCCACGTCGCGATCCCCACCAGGCCCGCGACCAGCACCGCGGCCACCGCCAGCCACCGCGTGCCGAGCTGGTTGGCCTCGCGGTAGCCGACCAGCGTGTCGCCGGCGACGTGCAGCTCCGGCGTGCCGTCGGCGGTGAACACGACCCGGCCGATCCACCGGTGCGCGCTGGGGCCGTCGATCCGCAGCACGGGGTCGCCCGCCTTGAGCACGCGGATCTCCGCCGCGGTCAGGTCGGGTCGCGGCCCGCCGTCCAGCGGGTTGCCCGCGGTGTCGAGCACGCGCACCCGCTCTGCCTTCGCCAGCTCCCGGTCCACCGCGCTGACCTGCACGTACCCGATGAGCTGCGGGGCCAGGAGGGTGAACGCGAGCAGGCACAGCAGCGCCACGCCGGTCGCCACCACGGTGATCCGGAACCGCAGCGTCCGCCGCAGCCACCACCGGCGCGGCCACCACCGGCGCAGGTTCACCTGCGCCTGGTCCCCGCCGAGGCTCCCGCCGCGCCCAGCGCCGCGTCGAGGTCGGGCGTGGACGCCAGGTAGCCGTGGCCGCGCACGGTCCGCACCACCTCGCCCGCGCCCATCGCGTCGAGCTTGCGCCGCAGGTAGCCGACGTACACCTCGACCGCGTTGCGGGTGGCTGCCTGCTCGTCGCCCCACACGGTGCGCAGCAGCTCGTCCTTGGTGACCACGGACCCCGCCCGGCTGGCCAGCACGTCGAGCACGGCGTACTCGCGCGGCGACAGCGACACCGGCTCGCCCGCCCAGCTCACCTCGCGCACGGCCCGGTCCACGACCAGCTCGCCGAGCTTGAGGCGCCGCCGCGCCAGGTCGGCGGAGTTGCGCCGCAGCAACGCCCGCACCTGCGCGACCAGCACCACGAACGAGAACGGTTTCACCAGGTAGCCGTCGGCGCCGAGGTCGAGGCCGTCGGCCTGGTCCACCTCGCCGTCCTTGGCCGACACCATCAGCACGGGGGTGCGCACGCCCTCGGCGCGCATCCGCTGCAACACCCGGTACCCGGACAGGCCGGGCAGCATGATGTCCAGCAGCACCACGTCGAACGCGCCGGTCAACGCCACCCGCAGGGCGTTGGGGCCATCGGCGGCCGTCACCACCTCCATGCCCTCCGCGGACAGGCCGCGTTCCAACGCGCGTCGCACGCCGATCTCGTCGTCCACAACCAGCACCCGTGGTCTCACGTCCCCAGCATGCCCCGTGAGGAGGACAATCGGCGCGGGAGTCTCAGTGCGCTCTCAGCGTCCGGACCGCTCTCAGCCCGATCTCAGGGCGTGCGGAGGAGTGTCCGGGTTGTCGGGTCGCAAGGGGCTGCCCGGTGGAGGAGGGACACATGAACCGGAGAAGGGTGACTGTCGTGGCGGCGGCGGTCGGCGTGGTCGCCGGCGCGACCGGGCTGGGGCTGCTCGCGATGCCCGCCGGCGCCGGACCCGCACCGGTGCTGCCGGACGTGAGCGCCGAGGCGTTGGTCGAGTCCGTGCTCAACGCGAAGCCGGCCGCGTTCGGCGGCACCGTGGACGTGGACAACGACCTGGGCATCCCGGCCGTCGCCGGCGTGCCGCAGCTGTCGGACGGCGCCAGCAACCTGCGGATCTGGACCGACGGCCAGGGCAAGGTGCGGGTGCAGCTGCCCGGCGGCGACTCCGAGCGCACGTTCGTCGACGACGGGCAGACCGCGTGGCTGTGGGACTCGGCCGAGCAGACCGTGACCAAGCTGCCGCACGGCTCGTTCGAGCAGGCGCACCCGGACCTGAGCGGTGAGCCGAAGGCCGCGCCGACGGACCCGGTGACGCTGTCGCGGCAGGTCGTGGCGGCGATCCAGGAGTACAGCGACGTCACCGTCGACGGCACCGCGCGGGTGGCGAACCGGCCGGTGTACGAGCTGGTGCTGACGCCGAAGCCGACCGAGAAGACGGTGCTGCGCGAGGTGCGCGTCGCGGTCGACTCGGAGCTGCGGGTGCCGCTGCGGGTGGCCGTGCTGACCAACGGCACGGACGCGCCCGCCGCGCAGGTCGGGTTCTCCGAGCTGACCGTCGGCCCGCAGGACGCGTCGCTGTTCGCGTTCACCCCGCCCGCCGGGGCGAAGGTGACCGAGCCCGAGGTCGACGAGCCGTCGGCGCAGGACAAGGCGGCGGCCGAGAAGGCGTTCACCGAGGCGAACCCGCAGGTCATCGGCGAGGGCTGGGACGTCGTGCTGGCCGCGCGCGTGCCGCAGGACGCCCTGGCGGGCCTCGCGGAGGCGCAGCAGCAGCGCCGGCCGGGTCAGCGCGAGGGCCGGTGGCAGGACCGCGGCCAGGGTGAGGACGTCGACGTGCAGGGCCTGATCAAGCAGCTGGGCAAGCAGGTCAGCGGCTCGTGGGGCTCGGGCACGCTCATCACCACCCGGGTCGGTGGCGTGCTGATCACCGACGACGGCCGGGTGGCCGCGGGCGCGGTGCCGGAGCAGGTGCTCGTGGACGCGATCGGCCAGGTCAAGTGACCTCCTCGACCAGCGCGCGGGTGGAGTCGGTGTCCCCTTCCGGGACGACCGGCTCCACCCCGGTCCTCGCGGCCCGGACGCGGGGACTGCGCAAGGTGTACGGGCGCACGGTCGCGGTGGACCGGGTGGACCTCGACGTGCCGCGCGGGGCGGTGCTCGGGATGCTCGGTCCGAACGGGTCGGGCAAGACCACCACGATCCGCATGCTGCTCGGGCTCGTGCGGCCGACCGAGGGGGAGGTCGAGCTGCTGGGGAAGGCGCTGCCCGACGGCGTCGCGCAGGCGTTGCCGCACGTGGGCGCGCTGGTCGAGGGTCCGGGGTTCCACCCGTTCCTGTCGGGGCGGGAGAACCTGCGGCGGGCGGCGGCGTTCGAGCCGCTGCTCGCCACGGGTGACATCAAGCAGGCCGTGGAGGACGCGCTGGAGCGGGTCGGCCTGGCCTCCGCCGCGCACCGGCGCTACCGGGGGTACTCGCTGGGCATGAAGCAGCGGCTGGGGCTGGCCTCGGCGCTGCTGGTCAAGCGGAAGCTGATCGTGCTGGACGAGCCGACCAACGGGCTGGACCCGGCGGGCACGCGCGAGGTGCGCAAGGTGATCGCCGACCTGCACGGGGCGGGCAGCACGGTCGTGGTGTCGTCGCACCTGCTCAGCGAGATCGAGGCGACGTGCACGCACGTGGCCGTGCTGCACCGGGGGACGGTGGTGGCGCAGGGCGAGCTGGCCGAGCTGCTGCACGCGGACAGCAGCTCGCTGCTGGTCGTGACGCCGGACGTGGACGACGCGCTGAACGCGCTGCGCGCGGGCCGGATCTCGGCGCGGCCGATCTCCGCCGGCGGGGCCGGTGACGAGACGACCCAGGGCGTGCGCATCGAGCTCATCGGCACGACCGCGCCCGTGGTGGTGGAGACGCTGGTGCGGGCGGGGGTCGCGGTGCACGAGGCGCGCCGCCACCGCACCGGGCTGGAGGACCTGTTCGCGCGGCTCACCGAGGCCGAGGAGTCCGAGCACAACCTGTCCGCGGTGGACACGATCGAGGAGGGGGCGCGATGAGCGCGCTGGTCGCCACGCGCGCTCCGCTGGGCAGGCAACTGCGCTCGGAGCTGCGCTGGATCCTGCGCCGGCCGCGGACGGTGATCGGGCTGGCGTCGCTGTGCCTGGTGCCGGTCCTGGCCGGGATCGGGCTGTGGTTCGCCGCCGACGGCGACGGTGCCGCCGGACCCGGGCTGGCCGCGATCATCGAGGGCAACGGCCTGGTGCTGCCGGTGTTCACCCTGTTCCTGGCCCTGCCGCTGCTGCTGCCGCTGGTCGGGGCGATCTGGGCGGCGGACGGGCTGGCGGGCGAGGCGCAGCACGGGACGTTGCGCGGGTTGATGCTCTCGCCGGTGGGCCGGATCAGGCTGCTGGGCATCAAGGCGTTCGGCGTGGCCACGATGACGCTGGTCGCGGTGACGCTGATCGCGGTCGTCGGCGTGATCACCGGCGTGGTGCTGTTCGGCGGCGAGGGGATGCTGACGCTGTCGGGGTCCACGCTGTCGTTCGGGTCGGCGCTGGGGCGGATCGCGCTGACGATCCTGCTGGTCACCGTGCAGGTGTGGGGTGTGGCGGCGATCGCGATGGCGATCTCGGCGTGCACCGAGCACCCGCTGGTGGTGATGGCGGCGACGATGGCCGGCGTCATCGTGTTCGCCGTGCTGGGCGTGTTCAGCGCGTTGGACTGGCTGCACCCGTACCTCATCACGTCCGCGTGGGACGGGCTGGTCGACGTGATGCGCGATCCGCTGCCGACCGAGCAGCTGTGGCGCAGCACGGCGTTGGCCGGGTGCTACGTGCTGATCGGGATGTCGCTGGCGGCAATGCGCTTGGCCACCAAGGACAGCTAGCCGAGAATCGGGCCGTGGTCGAGACGCGCCGGTTGGTGTTGCAGGAGATCGTTCCGTCCGATGTGGACGACGTGGCTCGGTTGCTGGCCGAGCCGCGGGTGATGCGGTACGTCGAGGACGGCAGGCCGCTGTCGCGCGACGAGGTGGAGCGGGTCGTCCTGCCGAAGGTGACCGGCGGCGGGTGGTGGGCGGCGCGGCTGAAGGGGTCGGGGGCGTTCATCGGCTGGTTCGAGCTGAGCCCGGCGGGTGGGGGTGCGGCCGAGCTGGGGTACCGGCTGCACCCCGACCACTGGGGGCGCGGGTATGCGACGGAGGGCGCGTCGGCGCTGGTCGAGCACGCGCGGGCGGTCGGGGTGACGCGGGTCGTGGCGTACGCGATGGCGGTGAACGCGGGGTCGCGGCGGGTGCTGGAGAAGGTCGGGCTGCGGTACGTGCGGACGTTCCACGAGGAGTGGCCCGAGTACATCGAGGGCGCGGAGCACGGGGACGTGGAGTACGCCCTCGACCTGTGAGCGGACGCGGTCAGCCGATGACCGCGATGCCGTCGTGGTCGACGGCCAGGGTGACGTGGTCGCCGGGCGAGGGGGGCTCGGCGACCGGGGCCACGGCCTCGAAGTCGTCACCGTCCAGCCGCACGAGCAGCCGCACGTGGTCACGGCGGTGGACGCGGGTCAGCACCTCCGCCCCGATCGACCCGGCCGGGTCGACCCGCAGCGCGGTGGCGCGGAGGCCGACCTGGGCGCGGACGCCCACGAGGCGGTCGGCGGCGTCGGGGGTGAGGATGCGGTTGCAGCCCAGGAAGCGGGCGGTGGGCACGTCGGCCGGGTGTCGCCAGACCCCGGACGGTTCGCCGACCTGCACGACGCGGCCCGACCGCATCACCGCCACCCGGTCGGCGAGGGTGAACGCCTCGTCGTGGTCGTGGGTCACGACCAGCGCGGTGGCGCCCGCCTCGCGCAGCAGGCGGGCCAGGTCCAAAGCCAGCTGCTCCCGCAGCGCCCGGTCCAGGGCGGAGAGCGGTTCGTCGAGCAGGAGCAGCCTGGGGCGGGGTGCGAGGGCTCGGGCCAGGGCGACCCGTTGCTGTTCGCCGCCCGACAGCTCGGTCACGCGGCGGTCGGCGTAGCCGGAGAGGCCGACCAGCTCCAGCAGTTCGGCCACGCGGCGGTCCCGCGCCCGGCGGTCCACCCGGCGCATCCGCAGGCCGAACGCGACGTTGCCGGCCACGTCCCGGTGCGGGAAGAGCTGGCCGTCCTGGAACACGAGGCCGAAGCCGCGCCGGTGCACGGGTGTCCCGGCGAGGTCCGCGCCGTCCCACGACACGGTGCCGGAGGTGGGGCGCTCCAGCCCGGCCACGGTGCGCAGCAACGTCGACTTGCCGCACCCGGACGGCCCGAGCAGCGCCACCACCTCGCCGTCCGCGATCGACAGGTCCACATCGGACACAGCGGCGACCGGTCCGTAGTGGACGGTCAGGTCGGTGAGGCGCAACGACATCAGAACTCCCCGCCGCTCGGCACGCGCAACCGCTCGATCACCAGCACGGCCACCGTGGTCACCACCATCAGCAGCGCGCACGCCGCGTAGGCCATCTGGCTGTTCAACTCCCCCGGCCGCGACATCAGCCGCGCGATCACCACCGGCAGCGTCGGCGCGTCCGGCCGGGCCAGGAAGCTCGTCGCGCCGAACTCGCCCAGCGCCACCACGAACCCGAACCCGGCCGCCGCGAGCAACGACCGCGCCGCCAGCGGCAGGTCCACCTCGCGCCACACCCGCCACGGGCTCGCGCCCAACGTCGCCGCCGCCTGCCGCAGCCGCTCGTCCACGGCGCGCAGCACCGGCAGCACGACCCGCACGATCAACGGCGTCACGACCAGCGCCTGCGCCAGCGGCACCAGCAGCGGCGACGTCCGGAAGTCACCCGGCAGGGCGTCCATCGTGATCAGGTAGCCGAAGCCGACCGTCACGGCGGACACGCCCAGCGGCAGCATCAGCGCCGTGTCGAGGGTCTCGGCGAACCACGTCCCGTGCCGCCGCAGCCCCACCAGCACGACCGCCGAGGTGACGCCGACGAGCAGCGCCACCAGGGTCGCGTCGGTGGCCGCGCGCACGGAGTTCAGCGCGGCGTCCAGGCCGGAGACCGCCAGCGTGCCGCGCTCCCCCGTGCCCGCCAACGCCGCGTACCCGGCGAAGCTCCAGCCGTCGTCGGTGGCCAGCGACCGCGTCACCAGAGCCACGACCGGCGTGAGCAGCGCCGCCACCACCAGCCACGCCGCCACGACCACGCCCCACTCGCCGCCGGTGGGCCGCCGGGCCGGCTCGATCCGCAGCGGCAGGGCCCGCTCGCGCCTGCGGCGCGCCGCACCGCCGACCGCCAGCACCGCGATCACGGCGACGAACTGCACCAACGACAACGCCGCCGCGCCCGACAGGTCGAACAGCTCCACCGTGCGCAGGTAGATCTCGGTCTCCACCGTGCGGTGCCGCGCGCCGCCGAGCACCAGGACCGCGCCGAAGCTCGTGGCGCAGAACAGGAACACCACCGACGCCGCCGACCCGATCGCGGGCGCCAGCGACGGCAGCACGACCGAGGTGAACGCGCGGACGCGGGACGCCCCCAGTGCCCGCGCCGCGTCCTCCGCCCGCCGGTCGACCCGCGCCCACAGCCCGCCGACCGTGCGGGCGACGACGGCGACGTTGAAGAACGCGTTGGCCAGCACGATCGGCAGCACACCGCCGTCGGGCCACAGCGCCCGGAACGCCAACCCCACCACCACGGTCGGCAGCACGAACGGCACCATCACCGCCGCCCGCACCAGGCCCGTGCCGCGGACCCGGCAGCGGGCCAGCAGGAACGCCACCGGCATGCCGGTGACCAGCGCCAGCACCGTCGCCGCGGCGGCTTGGCCGAGGGTGAACGCGACCAGGTCCCAGGTGTCGGCGCGGGCCAGGACCGGCAGCACACCGCCCTCGCCCACGCCGAGCGCGACGATCGCCACCACCGGCCACGCGAAGAACACCCCCAGGAACACCAGGGGCAGCAGGGCGGCCAGCGACCAGCCCAGGCGTGGGCTCAGGGCCGGCCTCAGCCCTGCACCACCGCGCGCCACTGCTGCACCCACCGCTCGCGGTTCGCGTCGACCTCGGCGGCGGGCAGCGACCGGGAGTCGGCGGGCAGCGGCGCGGCCTTCGTCCACGCCTCGGGCAGCGTGACGCCCTCGCGGGACGGGTAGACGTACATCTGCCCCGGCACGTCGGCCTGCACCTGCTCGCCGAGCAGGAAGTCCACGACCTTCTTGGCGTCCTCGGGGTTCTTCGCGCCGTTCAGCACGCCCGCGTACTCCACCTGGCGGTAGCACGTGTCCGGCAGCGCCTTGGTGCGCGGCGTGCCGTCGTCCCCGATCTCCGCCGACGGGGACGACGCGTAGGACACCACGATCGGCCGCGGCCCCTTGCCGCTGGAACCGGAGAAGTCCTGCGTGTAAGCCTCCTCCCAGCCGCTGACGACCTTCACGCCGTTGGCCTTGAGCTGACCCCAGTAGTTCTGCCAGTTGTCCTCGCCGAACACGGCGATCGTGCCGAGCAGGAACGCCAGGCCCGGCGAGGACGTCGCCGGGTCCTCCACCACGAGCATGTCCCGGTACTTGGGGTCGGCCAGGTCGGCGTGCTGCTTCGGCTCGCCGATGTCCTTGAAGGCGGCGACGTCGATGTTCAGGCACACGTCGCCGACGTCCACGGCGTGCAGCCGGTTCGGCGGGTCGAGCTGGTAGCGCTGCGCGCCCTTCTGCGCCTCGGGGCTCGCGTACTCGGCGAACACGTCCTCCTTCAGCGCGCGCGAGGCGAACGTGGAGTCGACGCCGAACACGGCGTCACCGATCGGGGCGTCCTTGGTCAGCACCAGCTTGTTCGTCAGCTCGCCCGCGCTGCCGCCGGCCAGGGGCTTGATCGTGATGCCGGTGTCGGCCTTGAACTTCTCCAGCAGCTCGGGGCTGAGCGCGAACGAGTCGTGCGTCACCAGCGTGACGACCCGCTCCCCCGGCGGCGCGTCGGACGTGGTGACCGAGCAGGCGGTGAGCAGCGCGAACGCGCTCACGACGGGCAGCACTCGACGGAGCATCATCTCTCCCTACACCGGCATGACCCGGATCAGGTTGTACGGTCGAAGGCTCGCGCGCCTTCCTCTCAGCCCGGCGCAGCACCGGACTCCCGTGGCGAACGGGCAGCTTACCGCGCGCGGTGGCACGATCGGGGCCATGGCCGAGCTGCTGACCGACGACCAGGTGACCGCCGCGCTGACCTCGCTGCCGTCGTGGCGGGCCCAGGACGCCGCGCTGGTGCGCACGGTGGAGCTGGAGAGCTTCGCCCAGGCGCTCCAGGTGGTGAACCGGGTGGCGGAGATCGCCGAGAACGACAACCACCACCCCGACATCGACATCCGCTGGCGGACGCTCACGTTCCGGTGCGCCACGCACTCCAGCGGCGGGATCACCGCGCTGGACGTGTCACTCGCGGAGGAGATCGACGGGGTGCTCGACGTCTTCCTCTGACCGCCGCGACACCCGCGCGCGCAGCACGAGGGCGATCGTGACGAGCGTGAGCACGCCCACCGCCGGGTACACCCAGCCCAGCGCCGAGTAGTACCAGGGGCGCGGGATGATCCAGATCGACGGCTGGACCTTGAGCAGGAACGAGATCAGGTAGCTGCCGATCGCCACCAGCCACGCGACCGCGGTGACCGCCGCCAGCCGGTGCCGGGCCGAGTGCAGCAGCCACATCAGCGCGGGCACCGCCCACACCCAGTGGTGGCTCCACGAGATCGGCGAGACCAGCAGGCCGAGGAACTGCACCGACACGATCATCGCCAGCGTGTCCCGCGCCTTCACCGAGGCGTGCAGCGCGAACCCGGTGAGCACGGCCGCGACCGCCACGGCGGCCAGGAAGAGCGGCCCCGTGCCGATGTCGTAGCCGACCGTGCGGGACAGCGCGCCGCGCAGCGACTGGTTGATCGCCGAGCCGACCGGGCCGACCCGCGAGGCGTCACCCAGCAGGTGGAACCAGTACTGGTTCGACAGGCTCGGCGAGATCGCGTACGCCACCGCGACCGTGCCGAAGAACGCGGCGATCGACCACGCGGCGGCCTTGTAGCGGCGCACGACCAGGAAGTAGAGGCCGGAGATCGCGGGCGTGAGCTTCAACCCGGCCGCGATCCCGACGCCCGCGCCCTGCTTCCAGTTCCGCGCGCTGACCATCGTGCCGAGCAGGAGGGCGGCCAGGACCAGGTTGATCTGCCCGTAGTTCAGGGTGGTGCGGACCGGCTCGACCCACACGAACAGGCCGGTCCACAGCATCGCGCGGCGCGGGTCGTTGCTGCCGACGAGCTGGAGCGACTTGCGCGTGACGAACCACAGGCAGGCCAGGCAGGCGAGCTGCCAGACCCAGCGGGCCACGCCCCACGGCACCCACGACAGCGGCACGAAGACCAGCGCGGAGAACGGCGGGTAGGTGAAGGGCAGGGCGAACTGGTCGGAGAACTCCTTGAGCCGCCAGTCGTAGAGGAAGCCGGTGAACAGCTCCGGGGAGGCGTTCCGGTAGACCATCAGGTCGACCATGGTCATCTTCGTCTGGAACGCCACCATCGCCAGGTGCCCGAGCAGGGACAGGCCCAGCACCCACGGCGCGATGGCGAGCACGCGCTGCTCGAGTGTGCGCAGTCCCACTGCCCCTACCTCCACGATCGTGTGAATTACACGACTGTCGGGCCACGAAACCGGGTACCCGGACGTCAAGACGAGTGGGAGATCAACGCAAGGGGATAAATCGCATGACCACCGACATCGTCGTTTTCACCGTCTCCGCCCTGGGCATGCTGGCCACCGCGGGGGGCGTCTTCGCCCTGGCCCGCCACAGCCGCAACCAGGTGCGCTGACGCCTTCAGCACAGTACATCGGGGCGGTGCGTCCAACGCACCGCCCCGATGTCCGTTCCGGGACCAGTGGTCCACGACGGCCCGCCCCCACGCCTTCGTGCGACTACCCGGCCACCGGCACCCCGACTGGCGTTCTTGATCGACGCCCAGGTGGACGAGTCGATCACCCGTGATTGCTGCCCGAGTCACCGAACCGCATTACGGTGAGGACATGGCCGACTTGCCTGACTGGATGCGCCCACCGCGCGAGGAAGGCTGGTTCGCGGAGGACCTGGACCGACTGCCCGAGGCGCCCCGGCACACCGAACTGATCGACGGAGCGCTCGTTTTCATGATGGCCCCACAACGGTCGTGGCACGCCCGCGTCATCACCAGGTTGACCGTCGCGCTGGAGGATTACGCGCCCGACGGCTTCGAGGTCGATCGGGAGATGACGATCCGGCTGGATGCCCGCAACCGCCCGGAGGCCGACGTCCTCGTGTCCTCCGCTTCCTTCGACCCGGACCGGACCTGGTTCGAGCCTGACGACGTGCTGCTGGTGGTCGAAGTCGTCTCTCCCGAGTCGCCCTTCCGGGACCGCACGGTGAAGCTGCGCAAGTACGCGGCGGCCGGCATCAAGCACTGCTGGCTGGTCGAGGACGAGGCCGTCGGCCCGGTCGTCCACGTCTACGAGCTGGACGAGCCGACCAAGACCTACGTCGCCACCAACGTCTTCCGCGACTCGCTGCACGTCACCGTGCCGTTCGAGATCGACGTCGACCTGGCCAAGCTCATGCCCTGACGCGCTCGTGCCCTGAGGCCGAGGTCTCCGTCGTCCGGGTGGCACTCCGGGAACGGGCCGCGTCTACACCGGGCTTCTCCCGAAGTGCCCGCCGGTCAGACGTTGAAGCGGAACTCCACCACGTCGCCGTCGGCCATCACGTAGTCCTTGCCCTCCATGCGGACCTTGCCGGCGGCCTTGGCGGCGGCCATGGAGCCGGCTTCGACCAGGTCCGCGAACGAGACGACCTCGGCCTTGATGAAGCCGCGCTCGAAGTCCGTGTGGATCACGCCGGCCGCCTGCGGGGCGGTCGCGCCCTGCGGGATGGTCCAGGCCCGGGACTCCTTCGGGCCGGCGGTCAGGTAGGTCTGGAGGCCGAGGGTGTGGAAGCCGGCGCGCGCGAGGGCGTGCAGGCCCGGCTCGTGCTGGCCGATCGACTCCAGCAGCTCGCGGGCGGACTCCTCGTCCAGCTCCAGCAGCTCCGCCTCGACCTTGGCGTCCAGGAACACCGCGTCCGCGGGCGCCACCATCTCGCGCAGCTCCTTGAGCTTCGCCTCGTCGGTGAGCACGCCCTCGTCGGCGTTGAACACGTACAGGAACGGCTTCGAGGTCAGCAGGCTCAGCTCGCGCAGCAGCTCGCCGTCCACTTCGGACTGCGCGGCGAACAGCGTCCGCCCGCCGTCGAGGACCTCGCGCGCCTTCTGCGCCGCTTCCAGCGCGGGACGGCGGTCCTTCTGCGTGCGGGCTTCCTTCTCCAACCTCGGGATCGCCTTCTCCAGCGTCTGGAGGTCGGCCAGGATCAGCTCGGTGTTGATCGTCTCGATGTCGGCGGCCGGGTCGACGCGACCGTCGACGTGCACCACGTCGGAGTCGTCGAACACCCGGATGACCTGGCAGATCGCGTTGGCCTCGCGGATGTTGGCGAGGAACTTGTTGCCCAGTCCCGCGCCTTCGGACGCGCCCTTCACGATGCCCGCGATGTCGACGAACGACACCACCGCCGGCACCTCGCGCTCGGAGCCGAAGATCTCCGCCAGCTTGCCGAGGCGGGCGTCCGGCAGCGGCACCACGCCGACGTTCGGCTCGATGGTCGCGAACGGGTAGTTCGCCGCCAGCACGTCGTTGCGCGTGAGGGCGTTGAACAGGGTGGACTTGCCGACGTTGGGCAGGCCGACGATACCGAGGGTCAAACTCACGGTGGGTGAGTCTACGCGCTCCCAACGCCGTGTCCGATTCCCGCGAGCCCAACCCTCCCGCCGCTGGCAGAGTGGGGTGCATGCTCCTCGACGACGAACGCGCCTACCGGGCCGTCGCCGCCCGCGACGCCCGCTTCGACGGGTGCTTCATCCTCGCGGTGCGCACGACCCGGATCTACTGCCGACCGTCCTGCCCCGCCGTGACGCCGAAGCGCCGCAACGCCGAGTTCTACCCGACGGCGGCGGCCGCCCAGTCCGCCGGCTACCGGGCGTGCCGGCGGTGCCTGCCCGACGCCGTGCCGGGCTCGCCGGAGTGGAACCTGCGGGCCGACCTGGCCGCCCGCGCCATGCGCCTGATCTCCGACGGCGTGGTGGAGCGCGAGGGCGTGCCGGGGCTCGCGGCACGCCTGGGCTACTCCGAACGCCACCTGACCCGCGTGCTGACCGCGGAACTGGGCGCCGGGCCGCTGGCGCTGGCGCGGGCGCACCGCGCGCATTCCGCGAGGTTGCTGATCGAAACGACCGACCTGTCGTTCGCGGACATCGCGTTCGCGGCCGGTTTCGCCAGCGTGCGGCAGTTCAACGACACGATCCGGGCGGTGTTCGCCAGCACGCCGTCGGCGATGCGCTCGACCCGGGCCGCGACCGGCACCGCGGGCCGCATCACGCTGCGCCTGCCGTACCGGCCGCCGTTCGACGCGGCGGGCCTGCTGGCCTACTTCCACGCCCACGCGATCCCGGGCGTGGAGCACGTGGCGGACGGCGCCTACGCGCGGTCGCTGCGGCTGCCGCACGGGCAGGCGACCGTGCGGCTGGAACCGGCGGACGGGCACGTGTCGTGCTCGCTGCGGATGACCGACCTGCGCGACCTGGGCAGCGCGGTGAGCCGGGTGCGGCGGCTGCTCGACCTCGACGCGGACCCGGTGGCGGTGGACGACTTCCTGTCCGCCGACCCGGCGTTGCGCCCGTCGGTCCTGGCCCGGCCGGGCGTGCGGCTGCCGGGCAGCGTCGACGGCGCGGAAACCCTGCTCCGGGCCCTGGGCCACGACGGGCGGGGCGAGGCGTTGGAGCATCCGGACGGGCCGGTGACGCACCTGTACCCGGCGCCCTCGGCGATCGACTCGCCGGTGGCGCGGGCGTTGGCCGACGGCACGTTGCGGGTCGACGTCGGCCGTGACGCGGACGAGCTGCACGCCGAGCTGTCGGCGTTCCCCGGCGTCGGCCCGCAGGTCGCCTCGTACGTCGTGATGCGCGTGCTCGGCGCCCCTGACATCCCATTGACCAGCGACAACATCGCGTGGCGCCCCTGGCGCTCGTACGCCGCGATGCACTTGAGGAGGACAGCGTGAGCACCGGCCACGTGTCGACCGTCGACACCCCGATCAGCCCTTTCACCGCCGTCGTCGCCACGGACGGCGCCGTCCTGGCCAGCGGCTGGACCGCGGACGTGGACGACCTGCTGCCGCAGGTCTCGCCGTCGCTGCGGCCGACGACCCTCGCCCACCGCCGTGACCTGGGCGCGGTGACCAGGGCCGTGCGCGCCTACCACGCCGGTGACGTGGAGGCGATCGTCGACATCCCGGTGCGGCAGCGCGGCGGCGAGTTCATGCAGCGGGCCTGGGACGCGCTGCGCACCGTCCCGGCGGGCAAGCCGGTCAGCTACGCCGACCACGCCCTGCTGGCGGGCCGGCCGTCGGCGGTCCGAGCCGCGGCCACGGCGTGCGCCCGCAACGCGGCGACCCTGTTCGTGCCGTGCCACCGGGTGGTCCGCACGGGCGGCGCGATCGGCAACTTCCGCTGGGGCGCGGACGTGAAGCGGTGGCTGCTCGCCCACGAGGGCTGAGGCGTAACGATCCACCTCTGTTCGACGCCGTACACCCCGACGCCCACGAGGGTGAGGTGTCGAACGGAGGTGCGCGGTGGGGAAGAGCAGGAAGCCGAGGGCGGCTCGCCGGGCCGAGCGTGCCGCAGCCGAGCGTGCGGTGGCCGAGCGGACCACAGCCGAGCGGACCGCGGCCGAGCCCGGTGACCGGGAGTTACCCGCGGTGGAGCCGGGCGCCGACCGCGTCGGTGCGATGTCACTCGTGCTGACGGCGTTACCAGTCCTGGTCGCGATGTTCAGGATCCTGAGCATGGCCCACTGGGACTACACGCTCGTGCCGGTGGTGCTGAAGTCCGCGGACTTCGGCGCGGTGGCGGTCAGCGCGCTGTTCGCGTCACTGCACGTCGTGGCGATGGTCGGCATGGGCCTGGCGGTCATCGGCGCGAGAAAGGGCCTGGTGAAGGCCAGGTCGGCGCTCTTCGCGATCATGGCCATCACGGCGCTGAGCACCTTCCTGGTGCCGGCGGCGTTCGCCGTGCTGATCATCGCAACGTCGTTCATGGCCGTGCCGCTGTTGCGGAACGCCCACCCGGTGAGCCGCCCGTGGAAGATCGGCTACGCCGTTCTGGCGCTGATCTACAGCTTCTCCATCGTCAGCCACCTGAGCGCCGACGGCCCGTACTGGCTGCCCGCGGAGGTCATCGAGACCACCGACGGCCGCAAGCTCGTCGCCCACGTGGTCGAGTCCGGTGATCACGACCTGACCGCCATCCCGGTCACCCGGGAAGAACCCCTGATCATCAGGCAGGACCGGATCACCTCGCGGACCCTGTGCCGCAACCGGCCGTCGGGGCTCGTCGGCCAGGCCGCGCGGCTCCCGATCGCCGTCCTGGTGTTCGACCGCGGACGACCCGACTCCATGCCCTCGTGCGTGGTCGAGTAGGCGGGTCAGTCCTCGTCGCGAGGACGGGGGCGGCGCGGGGGGCGCCCGCCTTCGCGGGGCGGGGCGGGGCGGCGGGGGCGGTCCGGGGAGCCCGACGGCGGGCGGGGGCGCTTGGGCCGGTCCTCGTCGGCCGGCGAGGCCGGACGGCGGCGGTCGGCGGGCGCGTCGGCGCGGCGCTCGGCCGGGGCGTCGCGGTCCGGCCGGGGGCGCTTCTTGGGGCGGTCCTCCGGCTGCGGCTTCTCGGCGCGGTCGGCGGGCCGGTCGGCGCGGCGCGGCTTGTCCGGCTTGCGCCTGGCCTCGCGCTTCTCGTCCTTGGTCAGCCGGTTCGGGTCCTTCTGCGTCGTCACCCGGACGATGCCGATGATCACCGTGCAGGCGGTCGTGATCGCCATGGCCGGGAAGCCGTCGATCAGCGGCTTGCCCAGCGTCAACCCGATCGACGCCAGGCCGCCGCTGCTGGGCATGCCCTGCGTCATCACGACCAGGATCGGCACCACGATCGCCAGCACCAGCGGCGGCTGGACGACCGGGCCGAACATCGAGCGCCGCTCGACGAACACGACCGCGCCGACGCAGCCCACGAAGAACGTGACGGCGAACACCCAGCCCACGGTCTGCGCGGCCGAGCTGACGTCGACGAACGTGCCGACGATGGCCACCACGAACGCGATGAGCACCGCCGCCCACCAGGGCAGACCCCGGAAGCTGCCGAACATGGCGCGGTCGTTCCAGCGGACGGCGGTGAACTCGTCGTCCTCCGGCTCGCTGCGCGAGTCGTCACGCGTTGCAGCGGTCACGCACACGCTCCTAGTTCGGCTCGGTCCCGGCACACTCTATTACGCCTCCCGGGCGTCCAAGGGTGCACCGATGCCGGCCTCGTCCGTCCGCCGCACCAGCGGCAGGGGCGTGACGTCGGACGACGCGTTGCTCAACGGCTCCACCGCCGCCCGGAAACCCTCCAACGCGTCCAGCTCCCGCCGCCGCGCCGACAGGAACCGCTGGAGGTGCGTGCTGGACAGGTTCACCGCGTCGATGGCGGAGTCCGCGGCCCGGTGCGCGCGCGACGCGGCGGCCCTGACCTGCTCCACGTCGTCGGCCAGCGCGCGGTCGGTCACCGCGAACATCGCCGCCGACGCGATCACCGCGAACCCGGTCGGCCCGCACAGGAAGACGCGCCGGTCGAGCAGCCACCGCAGCAGCTCCGGGTCGGTGTCCAGGGCCGCGACCACCGCCCCGTCGTTGGGCACGAACATGATCGTCCCGTAGATCGCGTCGGCCCACCGCTGGTAGCCCTTGCCCGCCAGCTCCGCGGCCCGCGCCCGGATGTTGCGGACGTGCACCCGCAGCGCGTCCACGCGCTCGGCCGCGTCGTCGGTCTCCACCGCCTCCGCCCACGTCGCCATGCTCATCTTCGCGTCGACCGGCACCCGCCGGCCGCCGCCGACGTTGAGCACCAGGTCGGGCCGCACCGCGCCGCCGCCCGCCACGTCCACCTGCAGGTCGAAGTGGATGCCCTCGCGCAGGCCGAGCACCCGCGCCGTCTCCACCAGCACCTTCTCGCCGAGCTCGCCGCGACCGCTGACCGAGGAGAACGCCACCTCGTAGCGCTGCAACGCCGCCCACTGCGCGTCGCCGCGTTCCCGCTCGGTCTGCACCGCGGCCAGCGCGGCGTCGGTGCGCCGCACGCTGTCCTGGTAGAGCCGCCACAGGAACACCAGCGCGCCCGCGAGCAGGAGCGCCACGACCACCGCCGCCGTGCTGAGGACCGCTGTCATGCCCTGATCATCGCGCACACGTGTCCGACCACACGTTCGAGCGACACGCCGAGCCGCTTGAACGATCGGAGCGCGTGCCGGCCCTAGCGTGGCCGTCGTGTTGATCCTGCACACGTCCGACTGGCACGTGGGACGCACCTTCCACGGCCGTGACCTGCTGCAAGAGCAGGAAGCCGTGCTCGGCGGCCTCGCCGACACCGTGGCGGACGAGCGGGTGGACGTGGTCGTGGTCGCCGGTGACCTGTTCGACCGGGCCGTGCCGAACGCGGAAGCGGTCGCCGTGTGCTCGCGGGTGCTCAAGCGGATCCGGGCGGCCGGCGCGCAGA
This sequence comes from Actinosynnema sp. NPDC091369, assembly GCF_044757065.1. Taxonomy (NCBI): domain Bacteria; kingdom Bacillati; phylum Actinomycetota; class Actinomycetes; order Pseudonocardiales; family Pseudonocardiaceae; genus Actinosynnema; species Actinosynnema sp. NPDC091369. The sequence goes on from NZ_JBIVUG010000001.1 coordinate 208,068, forward strand.
TCGTGATCACGCCCGGCAACCACGACTCGGCGGCCCGGCTGGGCTTCCTGGGCGCGTTCGCCGAGGCCGGCGGCCTGCACCTGCGCACGCGCGTGGCCGAGCTGCACGAGCCGGTGCTGTTCGCCGACGCGCACGGCCCGGTGGCCGTGTACGGGATCCCGTTCCTGGAGCCGGAGACGGCGCGGCACGCGCTGGGCGTGGAGGCGAAGGGCCACGGCGGCGTGCTGACCGAGGCGATGCACCGGATCAGGCTGGACCTGGCGGCGCGCGCGGGCACGCGGTCGGTCGTGCTGGCGCACGCGTTCGTGACCGGCGGCGAGCCGTGCGAGTCGGAGCGCACCATCGCGGTGGGCGGGGTGCAGGACGTGTCGGGCTCGGTGTTCGCCGGGGTCGACTACGTGGCGCTGGGCCACCTGCACGGCCGGCAGACGCTGGCCGAGCACCTGCGGTACTCGGGCAGCCCGGTGGCGTACTCGTTCTCCGAGGCGCGGCACCACAAGTCGGTGTGGCTGGTCGAGCTGGACGCGGGCGGGCTGGCCGGGGTGGAACAGCGGTCGCTGCCGGTGCCCCGCGCGCTGTCGACGGTGAGCGGCGCGCTGGAGGACCTGCTGCTGGACCCGGACCACGAGCCGGTCGAGGACCACTTCCTGTCCGTGACGCTGACCGACCGGGTGCGCCCGCTGGACGCGTTGCGGCGGCTCCAGCAGCGGTTCCCGCACGCGGTGCACGTGGAGTGGCGGCCGGAGGGCGGGCGGACCGGCGAGCTGCGGTTCGCCGAACGGGTCCGCGGCCGCAGCGACGAGGAGATCGCCTGCTGCTTCGTCGAGGACGTGCGCGGCGACCAGCCGAACCCGCGTGAGCTGGACCTGCTGCGCGAGGCGTTCGCGGCCGCCGCCCGGGAAGGGGAGTCGTGAAGCTGCACCGGTTGGCGGTCAGCGGGTTCGGCCCGTACGCGGCGCGCGAGGAGGTCGACTTCGACCTGCTCGGCGCGGACGGCCTGTTCCTCCTGCACGGCGACACCGGCGCGGGCAAGACGACCCTGCTGGACGCGGTGGCGTTCGCGCTGTTCGGCAAGGTGCCCGGCGCGCGCGGTGACGTGAAGCGGCTGCGCTGCGACTACGCCGACCGCGACACCCCGACGTACGTGGAGCTGGAGCTGACCGTGCGCGGCAGGCGGTTCCGGATCAAGCGCAGCCCCGAGTACGAGCGGCCGAAGAAGCGCGGCGACGGCGCGACCCGGCAGCAGGCGCAGGTGTCGCTGACGTGGGTCAGCGGGTGGACCGGCGAGGGGCACAGCCGCATCGACGACGTGGCCCGCGAGGTCGAGGGCCTGCTGGGCATGACCGCCGAGCAGTTCTTCCAGGTGGTGCTGCTGCCGCAGGGCGAGTTCGCGCGGTTCCTGCGCGCGGAGACCGCCGAGCGGGAGAAGCTGCTGGAGAAGCTGTTCGGCACCGAGCGGTTCCTGGACGTGGAGAAGTGGTTCCGGGAGCGCCGGGCCGAGCGCCGGCGCGAGCTCGCGCAGCTCGGCCAGGCGCACCGGGACCTGGTGCAGCGGGTCGCCGAGGTCGCGCTGGAGGATCCGCCCGAGGGCGGCGGCGACCAGGAGTGGCTGAGCTCCCTGCTCAAGCGGCTGGACGAGGCCGAGCGCGAGGCCGACCAGGTCGCGGCGGAGGCGTCGGACCGGCGGGCCGCGGCGGAGGCGGCGTGGCAGGAGGCGCGGGCGCGGCACGAGCGGGTGCGCCGGGTGCGGGAGGCGCGCCGCAACCTCGACCGGTACGCGGAGGTGGAACCGAGCCTGCGGGCGTGGGTCGTCGAACGTGACGCGGCCCGGCAGGCGGCGGTGGTCGTGCCCGCGCAGGAGCGGGCGGTGAAGCTGGAACGCGAGCTGGACGCCGCCGTCGCGCACGAGCGGGCGGCGGCCACCGCCGTGGCCGCGCTCGGCTACGAGGGCACGGACCTGCGCGGCGACGGCGAGCGGCTGCGCGAGGAGGCCGGGGGCCTGACCAGCCTGGCCGCCGACGCCGAGCGGCAGCGCGCCGACCAGCGGCGGATCGCCCAGCTCGACCGCGACGTGGCCACCACGTCCCAGCGGCTGGCCGCGCTGGTCGCGCAGCTGGACGAGGTGCCGTCGAAGCTGGCCGCCGCGCGGGCCGCGGTGGAGGAGTCGGCCGAGGCCGCCGCCCGGCTGCCGCAGGTGTCGGGCCTGGCCGCCGCGGCGGCCGAGCTGCCGCGCGTGGAGCGGGCGTTCCGGGAGGCGGACGAGGCGCGGCGGGACGCGGTGGACGCGCAGCAGAAGGCGCGTGAGGCGTTGCTGCGCATCCGCCGGGAACGGCTCGACGGCATGGCGGTCGAGCTGGCCGGGCGGCTGCGGCCGGGCCACGAGTGCCCGGTGTGCGGTTCGGCCGAGCACCCGTCGCCCGCGCAGCCGATGCTGAACGCCGTGACGGCCGTGGACGAGGACCGCGCCGCCGAGGAGGACCAGGTCGCGCTGGACCGGCGGCAGCGGGCCGAGCAGGAGTCGCACCGGCTGGAGGAGCGGTTGGCGCTGCTGCGCGAGCAGCTGGGCGACCGGCCGCCCGCCGAGCTGGAGCGCGAGCACCGGTCCGTGGCCGCCCAGGCCGAGCAGTGGGAGATCCGGCAGAACGAGCTGGCCGAGCTGGAGGAGAAGGTGCAGCGCGCGCTCGACCAGCGTGGCGCGCTCGAACGTGAACTGGCCGAGGCGGGCGCGCAGCGGGCGCAGTTGGCCGAGGCGGTCGAGGAGCGGGGCGCGCGGCTGGAGGAGGCGCGCGGCGACTTCCCGGACGTGGTGACGCGCCGGGCGCACCTGAGCGACCTGGCCGACGCGCTGACCGCGCTGGCGACCCGCCGGGCGGCCGTCGCCGAGCACGAGGAGCGCCTGGCCGACCACCGGTTGGAGGTCGCCCGGCTGGCCGCCGCGCAGGGGTTCGCCGACGTGGCCGACGCCTTGGCCGCGGCCCGCCCGGCTGCCGCCGTGGCCGAGCTGGAGACCCGCATCCGCGAGGTGGAGAAGACCCGGACCGCGGCCGAGAGCACGCTGGCCGAGCTGCCCGACACCGACCCGGACGCCGAGGTGGACGTGGCGGGCGCGGAGGAGCGGTTCCGGGTGGCGAGCGAGCACGCGACGGCGGCGGCGACCGCGTTGACCAACGCCCGCACGCGGGCCGCCCGCGCCGCCGACCTGGCCGAGCGGCTGCGGGCCGCGTGGCTGCGGCTGGAGCCGGTGGAGGCCGAGTTCGCCGAGCTGGACGCGTTGACCGACGTGATCAACGGCCAGGGGCAGAACGCCAAGAGCATGACCCTGCGCACGTACGTGCTGGCCGCGCGGCTGGAGGAGGTCGCGGTCGCGGCGAGCGCCCGGCTGGAGCGGATGAGCCAGGGCCGCTACCGGTTCGTGCACTCGGTCGAGGCCGGTCCGCGCGGCACCCGCGGCGGGCTCGGCCTGGACGTCATGGACGACTACTCGGGGCAGCAGCGGCCCGCGAAGACGCTGTCCGGCGGCGAGTCGTTCCTGGCGTCGCTGGCGCTGGCGCTGGGCCTGGCCGACGTGGTGGCGGCGGGCGCGGTGCTGGACACGCTGTTCATCGACGAGGGTTTCGGCACGCTCGACGCCGAGACGCTGGAGCTGGTTATGACCACGCTCGACGAGCTGCGCGCGGGCGGCCGGGTGGTCGGCCTGGTCTCGCACGTGGAGGAGCTGCGGCAGCGCATCCCCACCCGGTTGCGCGTCCGCAAGGCCCGGGGTGGTTCCTCGCTGGAGCTGACGGCCTAGCAGCCGTGCCGCGACCCGCCACGACCGTGGGTCGCCCAGCAGCATTGCCGACCGCCGGGAATTGACTTTCGGTGACCACTCGGCCGGGTGAAGCACAATTTCTGCGGAGATCCCGGACCGGGGTGGCCCAACAGTTTTTCAGCCATTGGGTACCCTTGATCGGGTGCTAGATTCCCCCTGTCCGCGTTTTTCAAACAACGGACCTGGAGGGGAATCTCCGATGGAAGTCACATTCACCAGATTGTTGATCGCCGCGGTGTTGGCGTTGTTTTCCACGGGCACGTCCGCGGCCGTCGCCGAACCGGCGCAGGACCAGGCGCGGGAACAGGCGCAGGACAGGCAGTGGTCGGGCTGGTCCGACCTCGGCGGTGTGGTCACCGCGGGCCCGGCCGTGTCGTCGTGGTCGGAGAACCGACTCGACGTGTTCGCGCGCGGCACCGACTCGGCCGTGTGGCACCGGTGGTGGAACGGCGCCGGCTGGTCGGGGTGGGAGAGCCTCGGCGGCACCGTCATCGACAACCCGGCGGCGGTCTCGTGGGGGGACAACCGCATCGACCTGTTCGGCCGCGGCACGGACAACCACCTGTGGCACAAGTGGTGGAACGGCTCCTCGTGGTCCGGCTGGGAAGACCTCGGCGGCGTCATCACCGCTGGTCCGGCCGTGTCCTCGTGGTCGGCCGGACGGCTGGACGTGTTCGCCAAGGGCACCGACAACGCGCTGTGGCACAAGTGGTGGAACGGCTCGTCCTGGTCGGGCTGGGAGAACCTCGGCGGCCGGTTCGTCGACAACCCGGCGGCCGTGTCGTGGGGCCAGAACCGCATCGACGTCTTCGTCGAGGGCATGAACAACCACCTGTGGCACAAGTGGTGGAACGGGTCCTCGTGGTCGGGTTGGGAAGACCTCGGCGGCGTCATCACCGCGGGCCCGGCGGTCTCCTCGTGGTCGGCCGGACGGCTCGACGTGTTCGCCAAGGGCACCGACAACGCCCTGTGGCACAAGTGGTGGAACGGCGCCGGCTGGTCCGGGTGGGAAAACCTCGGCGGCGTGTTCCTGCACAACCCGGCGGCCGTGTCGTGGGGGCCCAACCGGATCGACGTGTTCGTCGAGGGCACCGACAACCACGTCTACCACAAAGCGTGGTACTGATATCCGGTAATCACCGCCGGTACATCACGCTCCCTTTCCCGCGCGCCGGGGAAGGGAGCCGGCGTCCGCTTTTCGCGCGTGTTCACCCCGTGGCGCGCGTCCGCCACGACCGCGTGTCGTCCTACCACCCGCCGGGGGCACGGCGGGTCGCCGGCAGCCGGTGCCGGCGCGCGTCGTCCGGCCGGCCCCACGCCTCGTAGGCGCGGGCCAGGCCGTCGTGGGCACGCGCCTCCTCGTGCCGGTCGCCCGTGCGGCGGGTCAGCGCCAACGCCTCCTGGTGGTGGTCGACGGCCCGGTCCGGGTCGCCGGCGGCGGTCGCCAGCTCCCCCAGCGTGTCGAGCACCTCCGCCTCCAGGTCGCGGTTGCCGGTCGCCCGCGCGCCCGCGAGGGCTTCGGCGAGGTGCTTCTCCGCCACCTCGACACGCCCCAGCCGCAGGTGCACCAGGCCCAGGTTCGCCTGGAGATGGTTGACCAGCGCGTGGTCGTTGTCCACGTCCGGCACGGCCGCCATGGCCAGCTCCATGTGCCGCAGCGCCTCCTCGTACCGGCCCGACGCCTCGTGCACCAGCGCCAGGCTGCACAGCACGGCCGCCTCGCCGCGGCGGTTCCCGATGGTCCGGGCGATGGCCAGCGACTCCTGGAAGGTGCGCTCGGCGTCCTCGTGCCGCCCGAGGCGGCGCAGGACCACGCCCAGGTTCTTCAGCGCCCGGCCGGTGAAGCTCACGTCACCGGTCTCCCGCCCGACCTCGACCGCCAGCTCGTGGTGGCGCAACGCCTCCTCGTACCGCCCCAACCGCTCGCACGCGACGCCGAACCCGGTGAGCGCGGTCCCCTGGGCGACGCGGTCGGACCGCCGGCGGCCCGCCGCGAGGGCGTGGGTGTGCAGCGCCAGCGACTCGTCGTGGTGGCCCCGGACGTGGAAGTAGCGCCACAGCGCGTCGGCCAGCTCCTCGGCCTGCGCGGCGTCACCGTGCCCGGCCGCGTGCTCGGCGACCGCGAGCAGGTTCGCCCGCTCACGCTCCAGCCACGCCAGCGCCTCGTCCCGGCTGCCCAGCCCGGCCGCGGGGAGCGCCGCCCCCCGCTCGGCGTGGTCGACCGGGTCGAACAGCACCACGGCCGCCGCCGCCGTGCGCACGTAGTGCACGGCGAGGGCGTGCACCGCCGCGTGCCGGTCGGGGTCGGCCTCGGCGGCGAGGCCGCGGGCGTAGGTGCGCAGCAGGTCGTGCATCTGGAACCGGCCGTCGGCCGTGCGCTCCACCAGGTGCGCCTGGACCAGCGCGTCGACGTGCCGGCGGACCGCGGCGTCGGACGAGCCGGTCAGCGCGGCGATCGCGTCCAGGCCGAGCTCGTGGCACGGGTGCGCGCCCAGCAGCCGGAACACCCGCGCCACCGCCGGGTCCAGGTGCCGGTAGGACCACGAGAACGCCGACCGCAGCGCCGCGTGGGGGTCGGCGTCGTCGTCGAGCCGGTCCAGCCGGTCCTGCTCCCGCACCAGCTCGCGGCGCAGCTCCGCCAACGACGCCGCGGGCCGGCCGGTGGCCAGTTCCGCGGCCAGCCGCAGCGCCAGCGGCAACCGCGCGCACAGCTCGGCCAGGGCGTCCACCGCGCCCGGTTCGGCCGCCGCCCGGTCGCCGATCAACGCGCGCAGCAGCTCGTGCGCCTCGGCGGCGGGCAGCAGGTCGAGCCCGAACCGGGTCGCGCCGTCCTTCGCGATCAGCCCGCGCATCGAGTCGCGGCTGGTCACCAGCACCAGGCAGCCGGGCGAACCGGGCAGCAGGGGCCGGACCTGCGCGGCCGTGCGGGCGTTGTCCAGCACCACCAGCACCCGCCTGCCCGCCAGCAGCGACCGGAACGCGGCCGACCGCTCGTCCAGGTCCTGCGGGATGTCGCGCGAGTCGACGCCCAGCGCGCGCAGGAAGCCCGACAACGCGTCACCCGGGCCGACCGGCAGGTCGGGGTCGTAGCCGCGGAGGTTGACGTAGAGCTGCCCGTCGGGGAACCGGTCCCGCACGCGGTGCGCCCAGTGCACCGCCAGAGCGGTCTTGCCCACGCCGCCGGTGCCGGTGATGACGGCGATCGGCGGCGGCTGCCGGTCGTCGGCGCGGGACAGGAGCCGGTCGAGCCGCCGCAGGTGCTCGGCCCGGCCGGTGAACCCGACGACGGCGGCCGGCACCTGCGCGGGGCTCACCCACGCCGCCGGACCCGCCTCGCGGTCGACCTCCAGGGCCACGTCCTGGTTGAGGATGTCCAGGTGCAGCCGCCGCAGCTCCTCACCCGGCCGCACGCCCAGCTCCCGGTCCAGCAGCACCCGGCCCTCGTCGTAGACGTCCAGCGCCTCGGCCTGCCGTCCCGCCCGGTACAGCGCGGTCATCAGCGCGCCGCGCAGCCGTTCCCGGAACGGGTGCCGCGCGACCAGCTCCTTGAGCGCGACCGCCGCCTCTTCGTGCGCCCCCAGCGCCGACAACGCCGCCGCGTGCCCCTCCAACGCGGTCAACCGCCGCTCGACCAGCCTGGCCCGCACGGTGTCCGCGTCGGACCCGACCAGCTCCTCGAACGGGTCGCCGCGCCACAGCCGGACCGCCTCGGCGAACGCCGCCGCGGCCTGCCGGTGCAACCCCGCGCCCGCGTGCCGCCGACCGGTCCGGACCAGGGTCTCGAACCGGTGCGCGTCCAGCTCGTCGGCCGCCACCCGGACCCGGTAGCCGCCCCGGCCGCCGTCGATCCGCTCGCCGGCCGACGGGTCCTGCGCGAGCAGCCGGCGCAGCTTCCACACGTAGGTCTTGGTGTTCTTCTCCGCCGACGGCGGCGCGCCTCCCGGCCACAGCGCCTCGACCAGCCGCTCGACGCTCACCCACTCGCCCGCGTGCAGCAGCAGCGTGGCCAGCAGCACGCGTGGTTTCCGGGCTTCGACGGGGATCCGCGCTCCGTCGGACCGCACGACGTCGACCGCGCCCAGGACCCGGAACAGCACTCGGCACACTCCCCAGTGCCGCGGCCGTCCCCACGGCGGCCGGGGCGGCACCGAAGGTAGCGCAGTCACCGCACCACCGGGACCCCCTGCTTTGGACCGCCGGTGTACCGGCGGTGTACCGGCGTGCCCCAGGCTGGTCGCACGGGTCACCGGCTGTGACCTCGATTGGGGGTGGGTCACAGCCGTGACCCCAGCGTGCGCCCGCGCGTGATGCCAGACCCCACGGCCGGGCTCCGGGAGCCGGGCGGCACCCTCCACCCGGAGCCCGGTCGTGGTCCGCGCCCTACTCCCAGGTCGCGGTGTCGGGGTCGATGCCGCGGGCGCGGGCGCTCGCGTCGATGACCTGCCGGAACCACGCGGCCAGGCCGGGGCGGATGCCGTCGTAGTGGGCGGCGAAGCCCGGCTCGGTCTCGAACCGGCGCCCGAGGCAGACCTGCATCCGCCGGGTCAGCGGGAAGTACGCGGCGAACACCTCGCGGTGCCGTTCGACCAGGTGGTCGGCCTCCGGGCTGCCGGGCGCGACGCCCGCGCCCATCGCGTCGCCGAGGTCGCGCTCGAAGGCGGCGACGGCGTCGGTGACGGCCCGCCACTCCTCCGGGCCGCGTGCGGCCGAGCGTTCGGCGTACTGCGACCACTGCTCGGTGTCGCCGTAGCGCTGCCGGGCCTGGGCGGTCCAGTCCGGGTCCCAGTCCGGACCGAAGATCGCGGCCTGCTGCTCGATGGTGAGCAGCAGGCCGCGCTCGTGGGCCTCGATCATCCGGTCCAGCCCGGCGGTGAGCTGCCGGAGTCGGTCGATCCGCTCGGCCACCTGGGCGCGCTGTGCCCGCAACGCGCCCGACACGTCCGCCGTCGAGTCGTCCAGGACGACCTGGATGCGGTCCAGGCCCAGCCCGATCTCGCGGTAGACGACGATGCGGTGCAGCCGTTCCAGGTCGCCCGCGGTGTAGAGCCGGTACCCGGCCGCCGTGCGCAGCGACGGCCGGGCCAGGCCGATCTCGTCCCAGTGGTGCAGCGCGCGGACCGTCACGCCGAGCCGGGCCGAGACCTGGCCGACGGTCAGGCCGTCGGCGTCCGCGGTGTCACCCATGCCCCGCATTGTCGTCGGCGGCCGGCGGCGTGATGCCGACGGCGGCCAGGTTGCGCGCCTCCTCGCTGTCGGGGTCGAAGGGCTTCCCCGCGGTGAACACGACCCGCGCGTTCTCCGGGGTGATCACCTCGACGTCACGGGTGTTCCAGGGCGTGTCCCGCGGGCCGTCGACCGAGTCCGGGCGCAGCGCGCGGCACGCCTCGACCACGGCGTCCACCTGGTCGAGCACGCACGAGAAGCTGACGCTCATCGACGGCGCCTGCGCCGGAACGCTCTCCGACGCCACGAGGAGCACGTCCTGGAACGCCCACCGGCGCAGGTGCACGAGCGTGCCGGGGATGCCGAACAGCTCGAAGAACCCGAGCCCGCGGACCCAGAAGTCCACCGACGCCGCCAGGTCGTCGGTCGGGATGCTCACGAACGCGGGCATCCCGTAGATGCCGCGGTACAGCTCCGGCGCCACCGCGTCCGGGCCGGGCTCGGGCACGGGGCTGATCTCGAAGGCGTTGTAGTAGTCACTCACGGGACCCACCTTCGAGCCTCACGCAACGTGAGGGTCAAGCCGGTTTCACCAGTCCCGCGTCGGAGGCCAGCAACCCGCCCCGGTACGCGGCGGCCTGGAGCTCGAACAGCTCGAAGTAGTGGCCCCGCAACGCCATCAGCTCCTCGTGCGTGCCCTGCTCCACGATCCGGCCCTGGTCGAGCACCACGATCCGGTCGGCGTTGCGGATGTTCGCCAGCCGGTGCGTCACCAGGATCGTGGTGCGGCGCGCGGTCGCCTCGCGCAGTCCCTCGAAGACCCGCGCCTCGGCCTTGGCGTCCAGCGCGGCCGTCGGCTCGTCGGCCACCAGCACCGCCGCGTCCCGGTACATGCCGCGCGCGATGCCCATCCGCTGCCACTGCCCGCCCGACAGGTCCTGGCCGTCGTTGAACTGCCGCGACAGCACGGTGTCCGGGCCCGCGGGCAGGGTGGCCAGCACCTCGTCCGCGCCGGACTTCGCCACCGCCTCCCGCCACGCCTCGTCGTCCTCGCGCTCCAGCCGGCCGACCGTCACGTTGTGCCGCGCGGTCATCGGCCACTGCGCCGGGTCCTGCGCGATCACCGCGATCGACGAGTGCACCGAGTGCGGGTCGGCTTCGGCCAGGTCGACGTCGTCCCACCGGACCGTGCCCGAGGACGCCGGGTACAGGCCGGTCAGCACCTTGCCCAGGGTGGTCTTGCCCGACCCGTTCTCCCCCACCAGCGCGACGACCTCGCCCTTGGCCACGGTCAGGTCCACGTTGCGCAGGGCGGGCTTGGCCGCGCCGGGGTAGGTGAACGTGACGTCGTCCAGCGTGATCCGCTCCGGGTCGGCGGGCGCCTGGACCGGTGAGCTGCCCTGGGCCCGTTCCGCGCCCTCGACCAGCAGCTTGCGGTAGAAGTCGATGTAGAACGAGTCCTCGTACAGCGAGTTGACCGCGCGGGTCGTGGACGCCAGGGACGAGAAGCCGGTGCGCATGGCCAGCACCGCCGTGCCCGCCAGCGCCAGCTCCATGCCGCCGGTGTGCAGCAGGACGCCGAGCACGACGTAGGCGATGGCCGTGCCGACGCCGGCCAGCGCGCGCCCGGCCAGCCGGACCACGTTCGTGCGGTGGGCCATCCGGATCTCGTCGGCCATGAGGCTCTCGGCGATGCGCCGGTGCTCGGCGAGCAGGCGTTCCTGCAACGTCAGGGCGTGCCGCTCCAGGGCGAAGTCGCGGTCGGTGGCGACCTCCTCCACCACGCCCTTGCGGGTGTTGCGGGTCACCGAGTCGAGGAAGTGCTCGTAGCGCAGCTTCGACGCCCGCGCCGACGCCCAGGCGTTGGCGAACGCGGCCAGCAGCAGGGCGGGCGCGAGCCACGGGTTGAGGAACCCGACCGTCACCACGGCCGCGACCAGCGAGATCGCGCCGGACACCAGGTCGGCCAGGTAGCGCAGGCTGCTCTCCAGCGAGCGGACGCCGCGCCGGCCGCCCTGGCGGGCCAGCTCGCGGAAGTCGGCGTCCTCGAACGCGAGGAGCTGGGCGCGCACGAGCACCGCCGTCACCTCGTCGTTGGCCTCCCGCGTGACGCGGGGCCGCAACGAGCTCTCGACCGCCGCCACCGCCGTGTCGAGCAGGGCTCGGACCACGAACGACCCCACCACCACCGCCAACGCGGGCAACGCCTCGACCACTCGTTGCGGCGTGGGGCCTTCGCGGAGGAGGGCGGAGAACACGTCGGCCGTGGCGAGCAGCCCGAACGCGGTGACGCAGCCGGACAGCACGTGCACCACGCCGGCCATCAGCGTGAGCCGGGGCGAGGTGCGCCAGGCCAGCCGGACCACCATCGACACGGCCGACGGCAGGCTCTTGATCGCCTTGCCCAGGCTGACGGACGTCTCGCCCCGACGGCGGGCCCACTTGGGGGTGGCGACGTTCTCCACCCCGATCAGCACGGTGCTCATCGTCCCAGCAAACGCCAACTCCCCTCCGCCGCCAACCGAGTTCACCGTCGGCGCAGCTCACCGCTTCGGAGGCCCGGAAATGTCAGACCCGGTGGGTAGGGTTGGAAACAGGGTTCCCCTGAGCGGGGACCCCTGCGTGAGCATGAAGTGAAAGTTTTAGAGAGAGAGAGAAAGAAAGATTGCCAGCGTCCTCGCCGGACGGGCAGATCAGCAGGATGACCCCCAACTGCCGTTGAATGTTCCTGTTGGGTTGTGGGTCCGGGTTTCGTGTCGTCCCACCGACCTCCCGAAGGGCTACCACACGCGTCAAGGGGAGCGACATCAGTGGACGCCGTAGCCCGCAGTGGACTACGCCCCCCTTGACACCAATGCCGTTTAGTTAGGCGGTGTTGGTGTCAAGGGGGCGAAGTCCACTGATGACGACCCACTGCTTCTGATGTCGCCCCCTTGACGCGTGTGGTAGCCCGGAGGGAGGTCGGTGGGATGACACGGAACCCGACCCACGACGAAACAGGAGATCCCGGAGGTAGTCGGGGTCATCCTGCTGATCTGCCCGTCCGGCGAGGACGCTTTTCAAGGCTTTTCAGGTCCGAAATGCACGAAACGCCCCCTGCCGACCAGCGCAGCAGGAGGCGTTTCCATCAGCACGAACCGAGCCGAACCGAACCGAACCGAGCCGAACCGAGCCGAGCCGGGTCGAACCGAACCGGGTCGCGCAGGGCAGGGCCGAACCGGGCCGGGTCCTAGCGGACCATGTCCTTGCGCAGTTCGCGCGGCAGCGCGAAGGCGATCTTCTCGTTCGCCGTGGTGATCTCCTCGACGTCGCCGTAGCCCTGCGTCGCCAGGAACTCCAGCAGCTCCATCACCAGGATGTCCGGCACCGACGCGCCCGACGTCACGCCGACCGTCGTCACGCCCTCCAGCCACGCCGGGTCGACCTCGCGGGCGTAGTCGACCAGGTACGCGGCCCTCGCGCCCGCCTGGAGCGCCACCTCGACCAGCCGCACCGAGTTGGACGAGTTCTTCGACCCGACCACCAGCACCAGGTCGCACTCGGGCGCCATCGTCTTCACCGCGGTCTGCCGGTTGGACGTCGCGTAGCAGATGTCCTCCGACGGCGGCTCCTGGAGATCCGGGAACCGGTCCTGCAACTGGCGCACCCGCACCATCGTCTCGTCCACCGACAGCGTGGTCTGCGACAACCACACCACCTTGGACGGATCGCGCACCACGACCTTGTCGACGTCCTCGGCGGTGTCCACGAGCTGGATGTGCGAGGGTGCCTCGCCGTACGTGCCCTCGACCTCCTCGTGTCCTTCGTGGCCGATCAGCAGGATGTCGTAGTCCTCACGGGCGAAGCGCTTGGCCTCGTTGTGCACCTTGGTCACGAGCGGGCAGGTGGCGTCGATCGTCTTCAGACCCCGGTCGGCCGCTTCCTGGTGCACGGCGGGCGACACGCCGTGCGCCGAGAACACCACGAGCGCGCCCTCGGGCACCTCGTCGGTCTCGTCGACGAAGATCGCGCCCCGCGCGGACAGCGTCTCCACGACGTGCTTGTTGTGGACGATCTCCTTGCGCACGTAGACCGGGGCGCCGTACTGCTCCAGCGCCTTCTCCACGGTCACGACGGCACGGTCCACGCCGGCGCAGTAGCCACGCGGCTTGGCCAGGAGCACTCGCTTGTCCATGGCCTCCAGGGTACGGCGTGCCGGATGTAGGCATCCGACGGCCGACTGCGGCAGGCTGTAGGGCATGAAGCCACTGCCCCTGACCGTCCGCCTGGCCGCGGGACTGGCGGTCACCGCCGTCGAGCAGGCCCGGAAGCTCCCGCGGCAGCTCGCGGGTCTCCCGGTCACCGTGGTCAGTGAGGCCCTTCAGCTGTCCATGCGGGTCCAGCAGCGGGTGACGGAACTCGCAATCAAGGGCGACGACGTGCTGTCGGTGCTGCGGCCCGTGGAGCAGGAACCCGAGTGGGCGACGTTCGACGAGGACGAGCCGGAGGTCGCCGTCCCGCCGACCGCCGACGACCCGTGGGCGGAGGAGGAGCAGGCGCTGGCCGCCGAGCCGCCCGCCGTGCTGCCGAACTACGACGAGCTGACGTTGGCGCAGCTCAGGGCACGTCTGCGCACGTTGACGGCGGAGGACCTGGAGGAGTTGCTGGCGCACGAGCGCACGCACGCGGCCCGGCCCGAGTTCACCGGCATGCTCACCCGCCGCATCGCGAACCTCAAGCAGCAGTGAACCAAGCAGCGGTGAACCCCGAGCGGACGGGCGCCGAGAGGTCGCAGGTCGAGAAGTCGAGCCCGGAGAACCCGTGGCCGGTGCGGACGGTCGCGCGCAAGATCTTCGACTGGATCAACCGGCTGGGCGACGTGTGGGTCGAGGGCCAGGTCACGCAGCTCAGCGCCCGTCCGGGCACGGCGACGGCGTTCCTCACCCTGCGCGACCCGTCGGTGGACATGTCGATGCAGCTCACCGCGCCCGTGGGCATGGTGCGCGAGCTCCAGCTCACCGAGGGCAGCCGGGTCGTGGTGCACGGCAAGCCCAACTTCTTCCCCAACCGCGGCACGCTGAGCCTGCGCGTGGACGAGATCCGGCAGGTCGGCATCGGCGAGCTGCTGGCCCGCATCGAACGGCTGCGCAAGCTGCTGAACGCCGAGGGCCTGTTCGACCCGAGGCGCAAGCGCAAGCCGCCGTTCCTGCCGAACAAGATCGGCCTCATCACGGGCCGCGCGTCGGCCGCCGAGCGGGACGTGCTGACCAACGCGCACGCCCGCTGGCCGGGAGCCCGGTTCCGGGTCGTGAACGTCGCGGTGCAGGGCGCGCTGGCCGTGCCGCAGATCCTGACCGCGCTGTCGACGTTGGACCGCGACTCCGAAGTGGACGTCATCGTGCTGGCGCGCGGCGGCGGCAGCGTGGAGGACCTGCTGCCGTTCTCCGACGAGGCCCTGTGCCGCGCGGTGGCGCAGTGCCGCACGCCGGTGCTGTCCGCGATCGGGCACGAGCCGGACACCCCGCTGGTCGACCACGTGGCCGACGTGCGCTGCTCCACGCCCACCGACGCGGGCAAGCGGGTCGTGCCGGACGTCGCGGAGGAGGGTGAGCGCATCCGCCAGTTGCGCGACCGCAGCCGCCGCGCCCTGCACGGCTGGGTGGACCGCGAGCGCAAGCTCCTCGCCGCGCTGCGCACGAGACCGGCGCTGTCGGACCCGCACGGCCCGCTGGACCGGCGCGCGGAGGACGTGGACCGGCTGCGGGAACGCGCCCGGCGCGCGGTGCGCAACCGGCTCGACTCGGAGACCGCGGGCCTGACCGCGACCACGGCGCGCTTGACGACCCTCGGGCCTGCCGCCACGCTGGCGCGGGGGTACGCCGTGGTGCAGCTCGTCACCCCCGACGGGGTCGACGGGGTCCTCCGGTCGACGTCCCAAGCTCCCCCGGGCACGCAGCTGAGGGTCCGCGTGGCCGACGGCGCGGTGCACGCGGTCGTCACCGCCGGCGACGGCGGTGCCGACCGAGCCGGCGGAGACGGCAATACGGCCCAAGAAGGAGGCGGCGGTGCCGAACCCGGCACGTGAGCCCACGTTCCTGCCCTTGACGGTGGCCGCCGCGGGTGACGCCGACGACGAGGGCGCCGTCGCCGTGCGCGACCGCGCCGAGTCGGCCGACCGGGCCGCCGCCGACTGCTGGCTGTCCCTGGTGGCGGGCTGCACGTCGGGCAGGCAGACGTTGATCAACAGGTTGCACGACCTGTCCGAGGCGACCTGCGGCTACGCGGGCCTGCGCTGGTGGCTGGGCCGCGGCTCGGTGCACCGCAGGCGCGTCGCCGCCGCCGAGCACCGCATCGACGACGCGGTGCGCGAGGGTGACGGCGCGGAGTTCGCCGAGGCGTTCATCGGCTACGACCAGGCGGTCGCGACCGTCGTCGTGCACGTCCAGAACCGATTGGGGAAGTTGTCCACGTGAGTGAGCCGGGCTACGAGCAGGCCAGGGACGAGTTGGTGGAGGTGGTCCGCAAGCTGGAGGCGGGCGGCCTGTCGCTTGAGGAGTCGCTGGCGCTGTGGGAACGCGGCGAGGCCCTGGCGAAGACCTGCGAGCGGCAGCTCGCGGGCGCCCGGGAACGGATCGATCAAGCACTCAGTGTGACCGAGGAGGACGTGGCCGAGGCGTGACGACGTGCGAGGATTGGTCTACCGGCCGGTAATCGCAGTCGTGGGAGGAACCCTCATGGTCACAGGCAGCAGCCAGTCCGAGCGTCGGCGCGAGGCGCCCGACCGGAACCTCGCGCTGGAGCTCGTCCGGGTGACCGAGGCGGCCGCCATGGCCGCCGGGCGCTGGGTGGGCCGCGGCGACAAGAACGGCGGCGACGGCGCGGCGGTGGACGCCATGCGCAAGCTGATCGGCACCGTGTCCATGCGGGGCGTGGTGGTGATCGGCGAGGGCGAGAAGGACGAGGCGCCCATGCTGTTCAACGGCGAGGAGGTCGGCGACGGCAACGGCCCCGAGTGCGACGTGGCGGTCGACCCGATCGACGGCACCACGCTGATGGCCAAGGGCATGCCGAACGCGCTGGCGGTGCTCGCGGTGGCCGAGCGGGGCGCGATGTTCGACCCGTCCGCCGTGTTCTACATGGAGAAGCTCGCCACCGGGCCGGAGGCGGCGGACGTCATCGACATCACCGCCCCGATCGCGGAGAACATCCGCCGGGTGGCGAAGGCCAAGCACAGCGACGTCTCGGACGTGACGGTGTGCGTGCTGGACCGGCCGCGGCACGAGTCGCTGGTGGCCGACGTGCGCGCGGCGGGCGCCCGGATCCACTTCATCTCCGACGGCGACGTGGCGGGCGCGATCTCGGCGGCCCGGCCCAACACCGGCATCGACCTGCTGGTGGGCATCGGCGGCACGCCGGAGGGCATCATCGCGGCGGCGGCGCTGAAGTGCATGGGCGGCGCGATCCAGGCCAAGCTGTGGCCCAAGGACGACGAGGAGCGGCAGAAGGCGCTGGACGCGGGCCACGACCTGGACCGCGTGCTGCTGACCGACGACCTGGTGCGCGGCGACAACGTGTTCTTCTGCGCGACCGGCGTCACCGACGGCGACCTGGTGCGCGGCGTGCACTACCGGGCGGGCGGCTGCACGACCCAGTCGATCGTGATGCGGTCGAAGTCGGGCACGGTCCGGATGATCGACGGCTTCCACCGGCTGACCAAGCTGCGCGAGTACTCGTCGGTCGACTTCGACATCCCGCCGAGCGCCGAGCACGCCCTGCCGCCGCTGCCGTAGCCCTACCGAGCGCTGTCAACTGTGAACCCAGCGTTACCGGCCGATCGGCTGTGGTGATCACGCCGCGTTCATCCCTAGTTTCCGTTCCGTCCCCGAGCACCCTGCGCCGGGGACGGAGAGGAAGCGATGAAGGTTCGTACCCTGTTCACCGCCTTCGCGGTGGCGGTCGGCGCGGCTCTCGCCTCGGCGGCCGGGGCGGCGGCGGCCCCGGCGACCGACGGCGGCGTCACCCCGTTCATCGTGGGCGGCGGCAACGCCACGCAGACCTACTCGTTCATGGTGTCCCTGCAGAGCACCACGGGTAGCCACTTCTGCGGTGGCTCGCTGATCAAGGCCAACTGGGTCGTCACGGCCAAGCACTGCGTGCAGGGCCGTTCGGCGTCCTCGATCCGGGCCCGCATCGGCACCACCAACCGCACCAGCGGCGGCACGGTCGCGACCGGCGCCCAGGTGGTCACCCACTCGTCGTACGACATCGCGCTGGTGCGCCTGGCCACCTCGGTGAGCCAGACGCCGATCGCGGTGGCGTCGACGTCGGGTGCGGTCGGCACGGCCACCCGCATCATCGGGTGGGGCCAGACGTGCGCCCCGCGCGGTGGCTGCGGCGCGCCGGTCACGTTGCAGGAGCTGAACACGTCGATCGTGGCGGACAGCAACTGCCTGGGCATCTACGGCTCGGTGGAGATCTGCACGAACAACCCGAACGGCAACGCGGGCGCCTGCTACGGCGACTCGGGCGGCCCGCAGATCAAGTCCGTGAACGGCGTGTGGCAGCTGATCGGCGCCACCAGCCGCGCGGGCAACAACAGCTCCACCTGCGCCACCGCCCCGTCGATCTACATGGACGTGCCGGCGTTCCGCTCGTGGATCAGCCAGTACGCGGGCACGGTGTAACCGCTCGTCCTCGTGTTCGAAGGGCCGTCCCTCCTCCGGGTGGGGCGGCCCTTCCCCATTCGTTATCGAAGGGCCTGCAACCCGGGGCTTCGACGGGGCGTCTCCAGGATCAGTACCGGGCACGATCTTCTTGGGGGGCGCGCGATGCGCAGAGCAGCACTGGTGGCACTCGCTTTGCTGGCAACGGCTTGCGGGACGACGGAGGCTTCCGGCCCGGCCGCGTCTCCTCCCGCTTCTTCATCTTCTTCACCTTCTTCTTCGGCTTCCTCAGCCCCGTCGGCCTCTTCTGCCGTGCCGACGTCGGAGCCGTCCACCCCCGCGCCCGCCCCCGCCCCGCCGACCGGGACCACGAAGACGCCGGACCCGCAGCCCGCGCCGCCTCCCCCGCCGGTGACCGTGCCCGGGACGCCGTGCGACATCACCGAGGGCGCGTGCGTGCGGCTGTCGACCAACGAGTCGTGGCTGATCAGCGGGGGCAAGGTCAGCTACGGACCGGTGCCGACCACGTCCGGCAGGCCCGGCTACGAGACGCCCGTCGGCTACCACGAGGTGCTGTGGAAGGTCGAGCTCGACTACAGCCGCGACTTCGAGATGGCCGAGATGCCCTACTCGACGTACTTCGTGAGCAACGGCATCGCGTTCCACGAGGGCAGCCTCACCGACGAGTCGCACGGCTGCATCCACCTGTCCCGCGAAGCGGCGGCGAAGTACTTCCACACCCTCCAGGTGGGCGACCAGGTTCAGGTCACCGCGTAACGCGGTGTGTTGGATCACTCGTCGGTGGGTAATCCTGACACCGAGGAGTGATAGCGATGAGGAAGACGCTCGGCACGACGGCGATAGCCGCGGCGGCCTTGACCTTCGGCCTCGCGACTCCCGCGAACGCTTCGACCGGCACGCCGTGCTCCGTGCAGAACGGCGCGTGCGTGCAGCTGTCCACCAACCAGGCGTGGCTGATCTACAACGGGAGCGCCAGCTACGGCCCCGTCCGGGTGTCCCACGGGATGCCCGGCCACGAGACCCCGGTCGGCACCTATCCCGTGCTGCGCAAGGTGAAGGACGACTGGAGCGTGCCTTACAACGGACCGATGCCGAACGCGGTGTACTTCACCACGAACGGCATCGCGTTCCACCAGGGTGACACGAACGCGCAGTCGCACGGCTGCGTGCGCCTGGGCCCGCAGGAGTCGTTGGTGTTCTACGACAACCTGTTCCCGGGCGAGCAGGTGCAGGTGGTGCCCTAACCCGCGTTGCTCGAGTGCCCCGGGAACAAGTGGGCCTCGGGGTTGAGCAGCACGGCGATGTTGTTGACCGCGGTGGCGGCCTCGCCGAACCCGGTGGCGATCAGCTTCACCTTGCCGGGGTACTGGGCGACGTCGCCCGCCGCGTAGACGCGATCCCGGGCGGTGCGCATGGTGGTGTCCACCAGCACCGCCCGGTGGTCGAGCTCCAGGCCCCACGACTCGATCGGGCCCAGGTCGGCGGTGAAGCCCAGCGCCGCGACCACGGTCTGCGCGGGCAGCACCTTGCGGTCGCCGCCCTTGAGCCCCAGCTCCACCTCGGCCAGGTCGGGGTCGCCGCGCAGCGCCAGCACCTCGGCGTCGGTGATGATCTCCACGCCCAGTTCGCGGACCTGCCGCACGGTCGGCGGGTGCGCCCGGAACGTCGCCCGCCGGTGCACGACCGTGACGCTGGACGCGATCGGGTGCAGGGCGAGCGCCCAGTCGAACGCCGAGTCGCCGCCGCCGACGACCACCACGTCCTGGCCGGTGTGCACGTCGAGCTTGGGCACGAAGTGCACCACGCCCCGGTCCAGCCAGCCGTCACCCGCGGGCAGCGGGCGCGGCTTGAACTCGCCGATGCCCGCCGTGATCAGCACCGCGCCGGCCCGCACCACGCCGCCGTCGGCCAGCCCGACCGCCAACCGACCGTCCACTTCGGACAGCGTGCGGGCCTGGCGGCCGAGCAGGTACGTCGGCTGCCACTGGTCGGCCTGCTGCACGAGCGCGCTCACCAGCTCGCGCCCGCGCACCGCCGGGAAGCCGGCCACGTCGAAGATCATCTTTTCCGGGTACATCGCGGTGACCTGGCCGCCCGCCTCGGGCAGCGCGTCGACCAGCGCGACCGACAGGTCCCGGAACCCCGCGTAGTACGCCGCGAACAGCCCCGTGGGGCCCGCACCGACGATCAGCAGGTCGACCTCAAGCTCCATCCTTCGACCATAGGTGTTCCAGGCCACTCTTCCCACCCCACTTGGGCCGAGGGTGGGAAGCCGGTCCAAACTCGGTGGTATGGCTGAACAGGAGTACCGCGTCGAGCACGACACCATGGGCGAGGTCAGGGTGCCGGCGGACGCGCTGTGGCGTGCGCAGACGCAGCGCGCGGTGGAGAACTTCCCGATCTCCGGGCGCGGTCTGGAGCGCGCCCAGATCCGCGCGCTCGGCCTGCTCAAGGCCGCCGCGGCGCGGGTGAACGAGCGGCTGGGGGTACTGGAACCCGAAGTCGCCGCGGCCATCGCCTCGGCCGCCGACGCCGTCGCCGCGGGCGAGCACGACGAGCACTTCCCGGTGGACGTGTTCCAGACCGGGTCCGGCACGTCGTCGAACATGAACGCCAACGAGGTCATCGCCACCCTGGCCACCCGCGCGCTGGGCCGCGACGTGCACCCGAACGACCACGTCAACGCGTCGCAGTCGTCCAACGACACGTTCCCGACCACGCTGCGGGTGGCGGCGACGGAGGCCGTGGCGCGCGACGTCATCCCGGCCCTGGAGCACCTGGTCTCGGTGCTGGACGCGCGGGCCGCCGACTGGACGTCGCTGGTGAAGTCCGGTCGCACCCACCTGATGGACGCCGTGCCGATCACGCTGGGCCAGGAGGCGGGCGCGTGGGCGACCCAGGTCCGGCACGGGATCGAGCGGCTGACGTCGTCGCTGCCCCGGTTGGCCGAGCTGCCGATCGGCGGCACCGCCGTGGGCAGCGGCCTGAACGCGCCGGCGGGCTTCGGCGCGGCGGTCTCCGCCGAGCTGGCCGCCGTCACCGGCCTGCCGCTGACCGAGGCCCGCGACCACTTCGAGGCGCAGGCCACGCAGGACGGGGTGGTGGAGGTCTCCGGCCAGCTGCGGGCCACCGCCGTGGGGCTCTACAAGATCGCGAACGACCTGCGGTGGCTCGGCTCCGGTCCCCGCACCGGCCTGGGCGAGCTGGCGCTGCCGGACCTCCAGCCGGGCTCGTCGATCATGCCGGGCAAGGTGAACCCGGTGATCTCCGAGGCCACGATGATGGTGGTGGCGCAGGTCATCGGCAACGACGCGGCGGTGGCGTTCGCCGGGTCGCAGGGCAACTTCCAGTTGAACGTGATGCTGCCCGTGATCGCCCGCAACGTCCTGGAGTCGGCCCGCCTGCTCGCCGCCGTCGCCCGCCTGCTCGCCGACAAGGTCCTGACCGGCGCCGAACCGCAGGTCGACCGGATGCGGGAGTACGCCGAGTCCTCGCCCTCCATCGTCACCCCCCTGAACCGCTACCTGGGCTACGAGGAGGCCGCCTCCATCGCCAAGCAGTCCCTGAAGGAGCGCAAGACCATCCGCGAGGTCGTCCTGGAACGCGGCCACGTCCCCGCCAAGCTCTCCGAAGCCGACCTGGACGCCGCCCTCGACGTCCTCCGCATGGCCAACCCCCACCCGTGAGTCGAACCCTCACGTCCCGTGAGTCCTACGTTCAGGACCCCTGAATTCAACGCTCAGAACGCGCGACCTGCACTGTCGGCTCGACCAGGGGCGGGCGGTCGACCTCGGCCGTCCGCCCCCGCAGCCCGACCACGCACCCCACGGCCACCGCGACCGCCCCGGCCAACGCCACCGCGGTCAACGCCTGCGCCCCCAGCGCCACCGACGCGACCAGCCCGGCCACCGGCATCAGCCCGATCAGCACCCCCGCCCGGTCCGCGCCCAACCGCGCCACCGCGAAGTACCAGAGCCCGAACGCCACCGCCGTCAGCACGATCCCCAGCACGACCAGCGCCACGCCCTCGCGCACCGTCGGCACCTGCCACCCGCCGACGACCGTCCCCACCACCGCGCCGACCACGGCCGCGACCAGGCAGCACCACGTCGCCACCGCCACACCGCCCAACCGCCGCACCACCCCCACCGCGAACAGCGTGAACGACGCCTCGCCCGCCATCGTCAACACCGCCAGCAGCAGCCCCGGCCCGTGCCACGACCCACCGCCGGACAGCACCACCACCCCGCCGACCACGGCCACCGCGCCCACCACCGCCGCACCGGACGGCCTCCGCCCCGCCAGCAACGGCGCCGCCAGCGCCAGCACCAGCGGGCTCGCCCCGAGCACCGCCGCCACGAACCCCGGCTCGGCGTACCGCTGCGCGTACAGCACGCACGCGTTGAACCCGAGCATCCCGGTCGTCACCAGACCGATCAGCGCCGGCCAGTCCCGCCGCCCCGGCACGGGCAGCCGCCCGCCCCGCAGCCAGATCCACCCCAGCAGCGCCACCCCGCCCAGCGCGTACCGCATCGCCTGCCCGGTGAGCAGCGGGTACGCCTGGAGCATCCCGGTCACCGGCACGGACGCGCCCACGATCACCGACGACATCGCACCTGCCGCGATCGCGGTTCTGCCGTTTCTCATGCCCAGGACTCTCCGCGACCAGTGGTCCAGGATTAAGCTCCACTTCGATGGCTGCCAACTGGACCACTTTCCGCGAACTCCTCCTCCCCGCCCCGAACGGCAGGCGCGGGGTGGAGTCCGAGCTGCGCCGCGCGGTGCGGGTCGGGCGGCTCGCGCCGGGCACCCGCCTGCCGTCCAGCCGCGACCTGGCCGCCCAGCTCGGCGTCGCCCGCGGCACGGTCACGTCCGCGTACGCGCAGCTCATCGGCGAGGGCTACCTGACCGCGCGGCGCGGCTCCGGCACCACCGTGACGGCCGCCTGCACGTGGCCGGGCGCGACCGACACCTCGACCACCGAGCCCGCGCCGAAGTTCCGCTACGACCTCAAGCCCGGCGTGCCCGCGCTGAGCGCGTTCCCCCGGGACGAGTGGTTGCAGGCGCAGAAGGCGGCGCTGGCGGACCTGTCCACCGACGACCTCGGCTACCCCGACCCGGCCGGTTTCGGCCCGTTGCGCCGGGAGCTGGCGGACTACCTGGGACGGGTGCGCGCGGTGGCCGCACGACCGTCCGAAGTGGTCGTCACGAACGGCGCGGCGGAAGGGATCTCGTTGCTGGGCCGCATCTTGCGCGAGTCCGGCCACCGCAGCGTCGCCGTCGAGGAACCGAGCCACTTCGGCGCGGCGGAGATGCTCGCGTCGCACGGCCTGGTGATCAGGCCGATCCCCGTCGACTCGGACGGGCTCCGCGTCGACCTGCTGTCCACAACGGACTGCCGTGCGGTGTTCGTGACGGCGGCGCACCAGTTCCCTTTGGGTGTCGTGCTTCACCCGTCACGTCGGCGCGCGCTGCTGGAGTGGGCGCGCGCGTGCGACGGAGTGGTGGTGGAGGACGACTACGACGCCGAGCACCGCTACGACCGGCCGGCGTTGGGCGCGATGCAGGCGCTCGACCCGACGCGCGTGGTGTACCAGGGCAGCACGAGCAAGGTGCTCGCACCCGCGTTGCGCCTGGGGTGGCTGGTGCTGCCGCCCGCGATGCGCGACACCGTGGTGGAGCGCAAGCGGTTGGACGACCTGGGCACGGGGACGCTGCACCAGGCGGCGCTGGCCCGGCTGCTGGCCACCGGCGGGTACGACCGGCACCTGCGCCGCACGCGCCGGCTCTACCGGGCGCGGCGGGACGCGTTGCTGGAGTCGTTGCGGGCCGTGCTGCCGGAGTGGGAGCCGATCGGCGTGGCGGCCGGGCTGCACGTGGTCGTGCGGCTGCCGGCCGGGACGGACGACCTGGCGTTGCAGGAGCGGCTGGCCCGGCGCGGGGTGAACGCACCCGCGTTGGCCCGGTACGCGCGCACGCCGACGTTCCCGGGGCTCGTGCTCGGGTACGCGGCGTTGACGCCGGACCGGCTGCGGGAGGCCGTCCGGGAGCTGCGCGAGGCCGCCTGACCGGTTTTTGTCGGTGTCCGGGTGCACCATGGTCAGCGTGTTGTTCACCGAAGTCGTCGAGACCTCCGCCGCGGTGGCGGCGACGCGCTCCCGCCTGGCCAAGGTCGCCGCCCTGGCCGAGCTGGTGCGCCGGATGAGCACGCCCGCGGTGGTGTCGTTCCTGGTCGGCGCGCCCAGCCAGGGCCGGATCGGCGCGGGCTGGCGCACCGTGTTCGACCTGGACGTCCCGCCCGCGCCGGAGCCGTCGCTGACGGTGTCCGACGTGGACTCGGCGCTGGGCTCGTTCGCCGCGATCAGCGGGAAGGGCTCGGCGACCCGGCGGGTCGAGGCGCTGACGGCGCTGTTCGGCCGGGCCACGGCGGCCGAGCAGGACTTCCTGCGCCGCCTGCTGACCGGTGAACTGCGCCAGGGTGCGCTCGAAGGGGTGATGCTGGACGCGATCGCGCGGGCCGCCGACGTGCCCGGCGAGGTGGTGCGGCGGGCGTTCATGCTGTCGGGGTCGCTGCCGGGCACGGCGGTGGCGGCGATGAGCGGCGAGGAGGCGCTGGCGGCGTTCCGGCTGGAGGTGGGGCGGCCGGTGCGACCGATGCTCGCGTCGCCGGCGGAGTCGCTGGGCGCGGCGCTGGCCGAGTTGGGGTCGTGCGTGGTGGAGCACAAGCTGGACGGCGCGCGCATCCAGGTGCACCGGTCGGGTGACGAGGTGCGGATCTTCACGCGGACGTTGCGCGAGATCACCGGCACCGTGCCGGAGCTGGTGGAGCTGGTGCGGGCGCTGCCGTGCACGTCGGTGGTGCTGGACGGGGAGACGCTGGCGCTGACCGACGACGGCAAGCCCCGGCCGTTCCAGGAGACGATGAGCCGGTTCGGGGCGCAGGACGTGCGGGAGCTGCTGCTGAGCCCGTTCTTCTTCGACTGCCTGCACCTGGACGGCGTCGACCTGCTGGACGAGCCGTTGCGGGTGCGGCTGGACGCGGTGCGGCGGGTGGCCGGGTCGCACGTCATCCCGGGGGTGGAGTCGCCCGGGTCGGCGGAGCGGGCGGCGCTGGTGCTGGACGAGGCGCTGGCCGCCGGACACGAGGGCGTGATGGTGAAGTCGCTCGAGTCGGTGTACGCGGCGGGGCGGCGGGGGCGGGCGTGGCAGAAGGTGAAGCCGGTGCACACGCTCGACCTGGTGGTGCTCGGGGTGGAGTGGGGCAGCGGTCGGCGCAGGGGGTTGCTGTCGAACCTGCACCTGGGCGCGCGGGACCCGGACGGCGGGCCGCCGATCATGGTCGGCAAGACGTTCAAGGGGCTGACCGACGAGCTGCTGGCCTGGCAGACGCGGGAGCTGATGGCGATCGCGACGGAGAAGACGGACTGGGTGGTTATGGTCCGCCCGGAGATGGTGATCGAGATCGAGCTGGACGGCGTGCAGGTCAGTCCCCGCTACCCCGGCGGCGTGGCCCTGCGCTTCGCCCGGGTGCTCCGCTACCGGCCGGACAAGGACGCGGGCGAGGCGGACACGATCGACGCGGTCCGCGCCCTGTTGCCCCAGCGTGAGAGCCCGCCGCCGAACACGATCGGGTGATCATGGCCGGAAAATGTACGGAAACACTGTTACCGCCACTCGGTTGAAACGAAGAGGAAGCCCGAGCAACCACGACCCCTGTCGCAACCACCCGCCACCCGCCACTCATCCCATCACCCGCCACCACCCACCGCCCATCGCCGCCGCCCCGAACCCCGGCGCGGTGAATCCGCCGCCGTGCGGCCTTGAAGGAATCCGCAGCGTTGCGGACTTGGAGGAACCTACAACCGCAGACCCCGTACCGATCCCACCGATGGTGCGCACAACCAGGGCGAATTCGCCCCGACGCGAGTATCGTCAAGTTCTCGTGCGGTTCATCGAAGGGCATCGGCCCAGCTACGACCTGACCTACGACGACGTCTTCCTCGTGCCCGGCCGATCGGCCGTCGACTCGAGGTTCGGCGTCGACCTGTCGACCTCCGACGGAACGGGGGCGACGATCCCGATCGTGGTCGCGAACATGACCGCGGTGGCGGGACGGCGGATGGCGGAGACCGTGGCGCGACGCGGCGGCCTGGTGGTGCTGCCGCAGGACGTGGCGCCCGAGGCGGTCGCGGAGATCGTGCAGTGGGTGAAGGCGCGGCACACCGTGTGGGACACCCCGCTGACGCTGCACTCGGGCGACTCGGTCGCCGACGCGGTCAACCTCCTGCACAAGCGGGCGCACGGGGCGGTCGTCGTGATCGACGACGACGGTCGGCCGACGGGTGTCGTGGACGAGGCGGCGTGCGCCGGCGTCGACCGGTTCACCCGGTTGCACGACGTGGCCGACGACCGCATCGTCACCCTTCCGCTGGACACCCTTCCGCGCGACGTCTTCGACCGCCTGCACGGCGGCACCCAGCGGATCGCGCTCGGGGTCGACGCCGACGGGCGACTGCGCGGCGTGATGACCAGCCTGGGCGCGCTGCGCGCCGACGTCTACCAGCCCGCCCTCGACGGCGCGGGCAAGCTGCGCGTCGCCGCCGCGATCGGCGTGAACGGCGACGTCACCGCCAAAGCCGAGCAGCTGCTCCACGCGGGCGTCGACACCCTCGTGGTCGACACCGCCCACGGCCACCAGGACAAGATGCTGGCCGCCCTCAAGGCCGTCCGCGAGGCACGTCCGACGGTCCCGGTCGTCGCGGGCAACGTCGTCACCGCCGAGGGCGTCCGCGACCTGGTCGAAGCGGGCGCGGACATCGTCAAGGTCGGCGTCGGGCCGGGCGCGATGTGCACCACGCGCATGATGACCGGCGTCGGCCGGCCGCAGTTCTCCGCGGTCGCCGAGTGCGCCGCCGAAGCGCGCCGGCTCGGCAGGCACGTCTGGGCCGACGGCGGCGTCCGCCACCCGCGCGACGTGGCCCTCGCCCTGGCCGCGGGCGCGTCGAGCGTCATGATCGGCTCCTGGTTCGCGGGCACCTACGAATCCCCCGGCGACCTCCAGCGCGACGAGCAGGGCCGGCTCTACAAGGAGTCGTTCGGCATGGCGTCCAAGCGCGCCGTGTCGGCCCGCACCCGCACCGACAACGCGTTCGACCGCGCCCGGAAGGGCCTGTTCGAGGAGGGCATCTCGACCTCGCGCATGCGCCTGGACCCGACCAGCCCCGGCGTCGAGGACCTGCTCGACGCCATCACGTCGGGCGTCCGCAGCTCCTGCACCTACGCGGGGGCGCAGACCCTGGAGGAGTTCCACGCCCGGGCGACGGTCGGCGTGCAGAGCGCCGCGGGCTTCGCCGAAGGACGGCCGCTCCCGTCGGGGTGGTGACGCGGGCGTTCGACTAGCCGAACCCCGGGTCCGGTCCGATGATCGGACGATGAGCACCGCGACCGCACGCCGTTCCACCGCGTGGCACACCGGCTCACGGGTGTGGCACGGCGTGCTCGCGGCCGTCATCGCCGCGTCGTTGATCACCCAGCTGGTGCTGATCCTCACCAGCGGGCCGGACGTGAACGCCGGTCACGCCGAGGTGCAGGCGCCGCTCGACGTCCGCCTGGTCCGCCTGTTCAGCTACTTCACCATCCAGAGCAACCTGTTCGTGCTGGTCGTGGCGATCACCCTGGCCGTGGACCCGGTGCGGGACGGGCGCTGGTGGCGGGTGGCTCGGCTGGACGCCCTGCTCGGCATCACGATCACCGGCGCCGTGTTCGCCGTCCTGCTCGCGCCGCTGACCCACCCCGTCGGCGTGGCCTGGTGGGTGAACCTCGGCTTCCACCGCCTGTCGCCGCTGCTGGCCGTGCTCGGCTGGCTGGTGTTCGGGCCGCGACCGCGCCTGGACTGGCCGACGATCGCCAAGGCGCTGCTCCTCTGGCCCGTTCTGTGGATCCTGTACACATTCGTCCACGGCGCGCTCTCGGACTGGTACCCGTACCCGTTCCTGGACGTCACGGAGATCGGCTTCGGCACGGCCCTGCGCAACGCCCTGCTCGTGCTGGCCGCAGCCGCGATCGTCGCCGGGATCATGAAGGCTGTAGACAATGTCCTGAAGCCCACGCCACCCGCGTGAACATCGTAGGCAATACACCACGTACAGAGGCCGCCCCGATCACGGTGGACCGGGGCGGCCTCGGCGTCACGGCGAACGGTCACCCGAGCGTCAGGAGGCGTAGTCCTCCAGCATCTCGGTGACCAGCGCGGCGATCGGCGAGCGCTCCGACCGCGTCAACGTGACGTGCGCGAACAGCGGGTGGCCCTTCAGCTTCTCGATGACCGCCGCCACCCCGTCGTGGCGCCCGACCCGCAGGTTGTCCCGCTGCGCCACGTCGTGCGTGAGCACGACCCGCGAGTTCGCGCCCAACCGCGACAGCACGGTCAGCAGCACGTTGCGCTCCAACGACTGCGCCTCGTCCACGATCACGAACGAGTCGTGCAGCGACCGCCCGCGGATGTGGGTCAGCGGCATGACCTCGAGCATGCCCCGGTCCATGACCTCCTCGACCACGTCCTGGCTGACCAGCGCGCCGAGCGTGTCGAACACCGCCTGCGCCCACGGCTGCATCTTCTCGCTCTCGGAACCGGGCAGGTATCCCAGCTCCTGACCGCCCACCGCGTACAGCGGCCGGAACACCACGACCTTGCGGTGCTGGCGGCGTTCCATGACCGCCTCCAACCCCGCGCACAGCGCGAGCGCCGACTTCCCCGTGCCGGCCCGTCCGCCCAGCGAGACGATGCCGACCTCGGTGTCCAGCAGCAGGTCCAGCGCCACCCGCTGCTCCGCCGACCGGCCGTGCAGCCCGAACGCCTCCCGGTCGCCGCGCACCAACCGCAGCTGCTTGTCCGGCGTCACCCGCCCCAACGCGCTCGACGTGCCCGCCAGCAGCCGCAACCCGCTGTGGCACGGCAGCTCGCCCACGTGCGCCAGGTCGAACAGCGCCGGGTCGATCACGGTGTCGCGGTACAGCGCGTCCACGACGGACTGGTCCACGTCCAGGTCGGACATGCCCGAGTACCCGGACAGCGTCACGTCGTGCGCCCGGTACTCCTCGGCGGCCAGGCCGACCGCACCCGCCTTGACCCGAAGCGGCATGTCCTTGGTGACCAGCGTGACGGCGTTGCCCTCGGCCGCGAGGTTGAGCGCGCAGGCCAGTATCCGGGCGTCGTTGGAGTCCGTGCGGAAACCCGCGGGCAGCACCTCCGGGTCGGAGTGGTTGAGCTCGACGCGCAGCGTGCCGCCGTCCTCGCCGATCGGGACCGGGTGGTCCAACCGGCCGTGCCGCAGGCGCAGGTCGTCGAGCAGGCGCAGCGCCTCCCGGGCGAACCAGCCCAGTTCCGGGTGGTGCCGCTTGCCCTCCAGCTCGCTGATCACCACGAGCGGCAGCACGACCTCGTGCTCGGCGAACCGCGTGGTGGCGAGGGGGTCGGAGAGCAGCACGGACGTGTCCACCACGTACGTGTTGACCGTCGGCGCGCCACGGCGCCGGGAAGTGCTGCGCGATGAGCCTGAGGAACGGCTCGCGGGTCGTCGTGCGTTCACGGCAACTCCCTCACGAACGCGGCACCCGCGTCCGCTCCTCGCTGGGCCAGGCACCACCCCGATCGACCGGCACGCCGTCTAGCTCAGGCGCACCGACCACGAGGGCCGGGTGCCGGCCCCCTCGCGCATACCGCCACGATCAGGGCCTCCCTGCGCGGTCCGCAGTGGACGCGTCCCGCCAACCGGAAGTTACCTCCGCAGGTCCCTCTTATGCAGGCAGCCACACAGGTGATTCGTCAATTCGTCACTTCGCCGCAAAACTGGCGAAAGGTGGCCACTTCGGGTGCCCGCGGCTGACGCCGGGCCGTCACATCGGCGCAACACGACCTCGTCCACGCAGCTCAGAGCCCGTGCGGCCGGCCGTGGCCGGGTCGGTCACCCTGGGTCGCGGGGCAGCCAGGGCACCCCCGCCGCGACCTCCTCCGCCAAGGCCGCCGGCACCAGCGGTTCGTCAAGAAGTCGCAGATAACGACTACTCAGAGTGTCCGCCTGGGCACGCAGATCGAGCCATGCCCGGACCAGGCGCACGCCCTCCACGTAAGTCGTCGTGTACGCCCGCCACAGAGGGTCACCGAGGAAGCGCAGCATGTGGCGGGCCCGGCGCTCAGGAACCAGCAGCCACCGGCACAGGAAGTCGACGACGTCGTCCGGATGGGCACGCCGGTCGTGCAGCATCAGGGCGGCGTCCTGACGCACGGTGAGCAGCCCGGACAGCGCGCCCTCCACCCGCTCGGCCAGCTCGCCGTCCATCCGCAGGCCCAGGTCGGCCATGATCTCCTCGGCCCAGCGACCCCAGCCCGCGCCGACCGCGGCGTGCAGGCCGAGCTCGGCCATGCCCTCGGCCATCAGGCACTGCGGCGTGTTGATCAGGAACAACGCCTGCTCGGCGTGCCCGCGCTTGCCGACCAGGCCCACCTCCTTGCGGCAGTGCTCGGTGTGGTGGCCGGGGTAGGACTCGTGCGCGACCAGGTGCGGCAGGTTCGACATCCGGTGGCCCAGGTCGGCGTTGATCGCCACGCGCGACCGGAAGCCGCCCAGGTAGTAGTTGAAGCCGCTCCACGGCTTGTCGGTGACCACCTCGTACTCCACCAGCTCGTCCACCGGCAGCTCGAACCGCTGCCGCACCCGGTCACGCAGCGCGCTCGACAGGGCGTGCACGGCGGCCTTGAGCCGACGGGGCGGCACCTCGTCCAGCGCGCGGTGGTCGGCGAGCCGTTCGGCCAGCGTGCCGGAGCCGGGCAGCAGCTCGTCCAGGCTCGCGTGCGCGCGGCGGTAGGTGTCCGGGTGACCGGGGCGGATGTCGACCTGGAAGTACGCGCGGACCTCGTCCACGAAACCCACGCGCACGCCCGCGAGCTTGCGCGCGATCGTCTCGACGGCGGTCAGGTGGGCGTCCAGGAACCGCTTGCGCTCGGGTGCGAGGTCGCTGCCGGGCAGCTCGCGGCGCAGCAGCCTGGCCTGCTCGGTCAGCGCGACGGGGTGGGGCCGCGGCTCGACGTCGACGGCCCGGCGCAGCGCCCGGTCGCCGGTGAACGAGTCCACCAGACCGGGTGACAGCCGGTCGAGCCTCAGCCCGAGCAGCAGGTACTCACGCACGATCCGGTCGCCGTCCACGGACTGAAGACCCTACGAGAAGACCGCCCGGTTTACCACAGCGGAACCGACGTCACGAATTAAGGCCGACAAAGACACCGTAACGAGGGATAACCACCTTCGGACGATCACACAATGGTGTTATAGAGATCCACACGGGGGCGGTGGTTCGGTAGTTTGCCCGCAGACCAACCCACATCCGGGCTTCCGAGCAGCGCTGGATCGACTGGGGAAACCCACGAACAGGAGTGTGAAGTGCTGAAGAAGGCGAGCACCGTCGCCGCGGTCGTAGCCGGACTGATGATGGTCGGCGGCCCGGCATTCGCCGTCGCCGGTGAGCCCCACGAGCACGAAGGCGGCCCCGTCCAGGAGCACTCCGGCCACGACAACTCCGGCCACGGGGACTCCGGGCAGGCCATCGGGGAGTGGCACGTGGTCGAGCACAGCGACGACGGCGGCCTGAACGACCAGTTCGGCCTCCTCAACTTCGCCGACGACTCCGACGTGGCGAGCAACATCAACCTCTGCGAGATCGAGGTCAACGCCGTCCTCGGCATCCCGGTCCTGTCCAACAACGACGAGAGCCTCTGCTACAACGCCGACAACGACGGCTGAGCGGCGCGGCTCCACGTCAGACCTGGTCGGACGCGTTCAGCGGCGGGTCCGATCCGGAATCGGTGCGCACACCACCGTGAATACCACTGTCGCGCAATACCGTCGATTGCGGCGGTGCGAGTGGGTGGCGCGATGCCAGAACAAGCCCGATAACTAAAACCGGAAAACATCGCGTTCACACGATGGTGTCGATCGGATGCAATCCACAGCGCAAGCCGGTAAATTACGGCAGCGAGGGCAAACCGCCTGAGCCGCCAGACTCCCCGAATGCTCGGAATGTACGAGCGAGGTTCTGGGCGTCATATCAATTCCCCACTAGAGGAGTGTGTTTTCACATGTTGAAGAAGGCAGGCGCCGTCGCCATCGCCGCGGCTGGTCTCATGTTGCTGGGCTCTCCCGCGTTCGCGACCCCGCACGGCGGTGAAGACCACGGCAACGAGTACACCGCGGTGGGCGAGCTGCAGTACTTCGAGGACGCGGACGGTGGCGACCACAACGACCAGTTCGGTCTGATCAACTTCGCCGACGACTCGGACCTGCTGAGCAACCTGAACGTCTGCGAGGTCGAGGTCAACGTCCTGGCCATCCCGATCCTCTCGAACAACGACGAGAGCACCTGCATCAACACGGACAACGACGACAACGACTCCCACGGCTACGACGGCAACTGACCGTCCGTCGAGTCGACGTTGATGTCCGCCAAGGGCGGTGCACCCCGGTTGGGGGGCACCGCCCTTGGGCGTTGCGGGGGTTAGGAGCCGAAGCGGCGGTGCCGGATGGCGTAGTCGCGCAGGGCCCGCAGGAAGTCGGTGCGGCGGAACTCCGGCCAGTAAGCCTCGCAGAACCAGAACTCGGAGTGCGCCGACTGCCACAGCATGAACCCGGACAGCCGCTGCTCGCCCGAGGTGCGGATGAGCAGGTCCGGGTCGGGCTGGCCGGACGTGTAGAGGTGCTCGGCGATGTGGTCGACGTCGAGGACCTCGGCCAGCTCCTCGATCGTGCCGCCGGACTCGGCGTGCTTCTGGAGCAGCTTGCGGACCGCGTCGGCGATCTCCTGCCGGCCGCCGTAGCCGACCGCGACGTTGACCTCCAGGCCCGTGCGGCCCTTGGTGCGCAGCGCCGCGGCGGACAGGCGGGCCGCGGTCTCGGTGGGCAGCATGTCCAGCGCGCCGACGTGCCGGATGCGCCACGGGTTACCGGGCTCGGCGAGCTCGTCGACGATGTCGGCGATGATGGCGAGCAGCGGTTCCAGCTCTTCGGCGGGGCGGTTGAGGTTGTCCGTGGACAGCATCCACAGCGTGACGACCTCGACCTCGGCCTCGCGGCACCAGCTCAGCAGTTCCAGGATCTTGCGCGCGCCGGCGCGGTGGCCGTGCGCGACGTCGGTGAAGCCCGCCTCCTTGGCCCACCGGCGGTTGCCGTCGAGCACCACGCCGACGTGGCGTGGTCGTTGCTTGCCGTCCAGCCAGCGGTTCAGCCGGTATTCGTAGACCGGCAGGAGGAGCTTGTCCTTGATGCGCTCGCGAAGACCCACGCTGGAAGAGCGTACGCCGGGTGGGCGCGGTCACGCCGCCGCGTGCTGACCCGGTCACCTACGCTCCCGTAACCTCGATGCGTGACCGCGTCGACTCGTACCCCGCAGGCCGCGTTGCGGCCTCGTCTGCGGGGCTGGCTGCACCTCTGGTCGTTCGTGGTGTCCGTGGCGACGGGCGCGACTCTGATCGCCCTGGCCGCGGCCACCGTGTCGGCGAAGGCCGCGCTGGCGACGTCCGTGTACGGCGTGACGGTGCTCGGCCTGTTCGGCGTCAGCGCCCTGTACCACCGCGTGAACTGGGTCAGCGTGCGGGCGCGGACGTGGATGAAGCGCCTCGACCACTCGATGATCTTCGTCTTCATCGCCGGCACCTACACCCCGTTCGCCATGCTGGCGATGCCACCGGACACGGGGACCGTAGTGCTGATCGTGGTCTGGGTGGGCGCCCTGGGCGGCGTGACGCTGAAACTGGCCTGGCCGCACGCACCGCGCTGGCTCGGCGTGCCGATCTACATCGCGCTGGGCTGGGTGGCCGTCTTCGTCCTGCCGGACCTGCTGCACTACGTCGGCGTGGCCGCCCTGGTCCTGCTGCTGGTCGGCGGCCTGCTCTACACGGTGGGGGCCATCTTCTACGCCTCCCGCTGGCCGAACCCCTGGCCGGAGGTCTTCGGCTACCACGAGTTCTTCCACGCGGCCACGGTGCTGGCGGCGTTGTGCCACTACATCGCCATCTGGTTCGCGATTTACGCCTGACCGGCGGATTCCGCGATGACCGAGCTGCCGCGCCATTCGGTCAGCGTCGCCGGAGTAGTGGTCGACGAGGCCGGTCGGGTGCTCGTTGTCCGCCGGCGGGACAACGGTCGCTGGGAGCCTCCCGGTGGGGTCCTCGAGATGGCCGAGACGGTCGAGGAGGGCGTCCGGCGGGAGGTTCTCGAAGAGACCGGCGTGCCGGTCCGGGTCGGACGCCTGACCGCCGTCTACAAGAACATGCGGCTGGGCGTGGTCGCCCTGGTCTACCGCTGCACGCCGCTGGGCACGGCCGGCGGGACGACCGACGAAGCGGCCGAGATCCGGTGGATGACGCTGGACGAAGTCCGCGAAGCCATGGTGCCCGCCTACGCGATCCGCGTCGCCGACGCCTTCGAACCCGGGCCGCACACCCGCGTCCACGACGGGGTCAACGTTCGGACCAGTGGGCGGTGAAGGTGGGTTCGGGGAGGTGGCGGTGGGGGTTGGTGGTCATGATGGTGTGCAGGGAGCGCAGGAAGGCGTCGCGGCCCATGGTGGATTCCACCTGGCGGATGCGGGCCAGGAAAGGGGCGTAGGGGCGGTCCGGGAACGGGGTGGTCGGGGGTGGGTCCCAGGGGTGGCCCAGCACGTGTTCGACGAAGAGGCGGCTCAGGTGGACGGCCAAGCCTTCGGACACGGCACGGGAGGTGCTGACCAGGTTGCCCGACCACGTGTGCGCCACCTCGTGGCTGATCACCGTCATCGCGTAGAGCGGGTCGGCCAGGCGGTCCAGGACGGCTTGGTCGAAGAGGATCAGGCCGGGGGTGGACAGGGCCAGGGACGGCAGGCCGTGGACGAAGACCGCGTCGCACTTCGGGTACGGGAACGGGCCCAGCAGGGTTTCGAAGAACGCGATCGACGCCTTCACCAGGTCGGCGACAGCGGTTGCGTCCACGTCGGCGCGTGACCGCGGCACGTGGACCGAGTCCTCCACCTCCACGAACGGACCGGCCGCGGCCGTCACGGTCGCGCGCGGGATCGGGGCGGTGGGGGTGAACGTGCGGACCTCGCCCGCGTCGACCACCGCCGGGCCGTTGGCCAGGCACTTCCACGACGGCGGCACGGTGGCGGTCAGGGCGAACGGGGCGCGTTGCCAGGAGTCGCCGAACCCGCACATGGTGCGGCGGGCGGTGTCCGGGAAGTTCGTCGCGTACAGGTAGACCTGGCCGTCCACCGGGTCGACCACGCGCCGGAACCCCCGGTCGCCGAACGGGAACAGCGCCCGCACCCGCAGCGTGTTCGGGCCGTCCAGCGGCACGTCCCACCGCACCGGGCCGCCGTTCAGGGACGCGTCGAGCACCTCGTCGGCCTCCAGGTCGACGCCGGTGCGCCCGCCCTCGAAGCGGATCGTGGTGCGGCCGAGGACGCGCGGTGCAGCCGGGTCCAGGTGCCAGGCCAGGTCGTACGACAGCACGGAGATCACCCCCGTTCCCCAAGCTAGCGGGGAACGGGGGTGGTGTCACGTGAGGTCGGGGCCCTGCGCGCGCAGGTCGTCCACCCTGGTCATGGCCTCGCGCAGCTCGGTCAGCCACGCGTCCGCGTGCTCGCCGACCAACCGCACGGCCCACGCCAACGCCTCCGACCGCGACCGCGCCACACCGGCCGCGACCAGCGTGTCCAGCACCATCCGCTCGGGCTGCCGCAGCCGCGTCATCACGGGCACCGACAGCGTGGTGAACAGCTCCTCCGTGCCGCCGAGCCGGGCGCCCCAGGCGACCTTGCGCCGGTAGCGGTGCTCGGCCTGGCGGGCGATCTCGATCCGCTCGTCCCGGGTCTGCTCGCGGAACCGGCTGATGCGGCCCGACTCGGCCGCCGCGCGCTCGGCGTCGTCCGCGAACTCGCCCTCCAACGCGGGCAGCGTGCCCACGACCAGGATCTCCTCCCGGTCGACCGTCACCACCGGGGTTCCGGTGAACCAGCCGTCCGGCAGCCTGCCGCTGAACCAGCCCACCGCGTCGTCCGCCGGGGGCTGCTCGCCCTGCTGCCAGCCGCCCCGGCCTCCCCATCCTCGTCGCATCCCGCACCGCCTTCGATTACATGATTACGACGATGCTGACGCTACGCCTGCAAACCATCCGCAGGCACGAGGTTCGCTACCGGTGGACGGCCAGCGCGGCCGTCAACTCCGCCACCGACGTCACGGGCCGGTCGCACACGTACCCGCGGCACACGTAGGCCGCCGCGCCGCCGTCCACCAGCGGCCGGTCCGCCAGCAACGGGGCCGAGTCCGGGGCACCCGCCACCACCACGCCACCACCGTGCACGCCGTGCCACGCGGCCCGGACGAGCTCCGGCGCGTCACCGACCACGGCGACCTGCACGGGCCCGAGCGCCAGCGCCTCGGCCACGCTCAGCCAGTTCCCGGCGAACCGGGGTTCCCGCGCCGCCAGCAGCCCGGCCCGCCCCAGCGCCGCCTCGGCCGCCTCGCGGTAGGTCGACGGCCCGCCCAGCACGGACGCCGCCACCAGCGCCGAGGCCAGCGCCGACGCGCCGGACGGGGTCGCGTTGTCCGACGGGTCCGACGGCCGCTGCACCAACGCCTCGGCGTCGTCCGCGGTGTCGTAGTGGACGCCCGGCTCCTCCCCCGCGAACCGGGCCAGCGCGGTGTCCAGCAGCCCGCACGCGGCGGTGAACCAGCTGACGTCGCCGGTCGCCTGGTGCAGCGCCAGCAGCCCTTCGGCGAAGCAGCCGTAGTCCTCCAGCACGCCCGCCGCCGTGCCCGCGACCCCGTGGCGCGAGGTGCGCAGCAAGCGCCCGTCGACCAGGTGCACGTCCAGGACCAGCGACGCCGCCCGCACGGCCGCCTCCACCCACCGCGGCTCGCCGAACACCGCGCCCGCCTCGGCCAGGGCCGCGACCGCCAGGCCGTTCCACGCCGTGACGACCTTGTCGTCGCGTCCCGGCTGCGGCCGCAGGTCCCGCGCTTCGAGCAGCTTGGCCGCGATCTCCGGGTCCGGCGTGCCGAGCATCCGCAACGTCGACGTGCCGTGCTCGAACGTGCCCTCGTCCGTCACGCCGTACAGCTCCGCGGCGCGCACGCCGTTCGCCAGGCCGAGCACCTGGACGAGCTGCGCGGGCGTCCACACGTACGTCGCGCCCTCGACCCCCTCGGTGTCCGCGTCCAGCGACGCCGCGAACCCGCCCTCCGCCGTGCCGAGGTCGCGGATCAGGAATTCCGCCGTCTCCCGGGCCACCTGCGCGCAGCGCGGGTCGTCGTCACGCCGGCTCAGGTGCGTGTAGACGCGCAGCAGCAAAGCGTTGTCGTACAACATCTTCTCGAAGTGCGGCACGACCCACGCCGCGTCCACGCTGTACCGCGCGAACCCGCCCGCGAGCTGGTCGTACAGCCCGCCGTTCGCCATCGCGGCGCACGTCGCCCGCGCCATCGACAGCGCCTGCACCGACCCGGTCCGCTCGTGGTGGCGCAGCAGGAACTCCAGCACCATCGACGGCGGGAACTTCGGCGCGCCACCGAAACCGGCGTTGGCCCGGTCGAAGTGGCCGAGCAGCGACACCACCGCGCCGGACAGCACGTCCTCGTCCACAGTGGACTGCGGCAGCGGCTGGAACGCCAGCTGCGCCACGATCCCCGCCGCCGACTCGCGCACCTCGTCGCCCTGCTCGCGCCACGCGTGCGCGATGGCCTCCAGCACCTGCCGGAACGACGGCATGCCGGGGTGCGGCGCCGGCGGGTAGTAGGTGCCCGCGTAGAACGGCTCGCCGTCGGGGGTGAGGAAGCACGTCATGGGCCAGCCGCCGTGCCCGCTGAGCGCCTGCGTGACCGCCATGTAGACCGCGTCCACGTCCGGTCGTTCCTCGCGGTCGACCTTGACGTTGACGAAGTGCTCGTTCATGTACGCGGCGGTGGCCTCGTCCTCGAACGACTCGTGCGCCATCACGTGGCACCAGTGGCACGCCGCGTACCCGACCGACAGCAGCACCGGCACGCCGCGCTCCCGCGCCTCCTCGAACGCCTCCGGCGACCACGGCCACCAGTGCACCGGGTTCTCGGCGTGCTGGAGCAGGTACGGGCTGGTCGAGGACGCGAGCCGGTTCGTCATGGCTCCACAGTAGGACCCGGACGCCGGCCGGACGCGCCGGTCGAACCGGTGCGGCTAGTCGTCCTTCTTGCCGCCGGCGGCGCCGTTGCCGTTGCCCGCTTTGGCGTCGGGCTTGACGTCGGGCTCGGCACCGGCCGCCGGCTCGTCGAACGACGCGGGCAGCTTCCTCAGGTGCTTGCTCATCGACTTGACCAGGAAGAACACGGCGATGAAGAACAGCACGAGGATCAGCAGGCCCAGCGGGGAGGATTTGCCGAAGTCCTCCTGCTGACCACCCGGGTCCTTCTCGGTGGACGGCGGCTGGGCCAGGACGACCGCCGTGGTCTGCGACCACGGGATCGGGTCGAACGAGGTCACGCGGTCACCCTCTCCCGGACGCCCGCGAACAGGTCGTCCTCGGGCACGGTGCTGTCGACCAGCGACCGCGCCAACTCGTACTCCTCGGTCGGCCACACCTCGCGCTGCATCTCCCGCGGCACGGCGAACCAGCGGCTCTCGGGGTCGATCTGGGTGGCGTGGGCCTTGAGGGCCTCGTCGCGCACCGGGAAGTAGTCGGCGCACTCGACCCGGGTGGTGACCCGCTCGATGACGTCCGGCTTGTCGGCGTCCCAGCCCGCCAGCCACTCGGCGTACGGGGACTCCAGGCCCTCCGCGAGCATCGCCTCGTGGAACGCCAGCAGCTTGGCGCGGGAGAAGCCGTGCGAGTAGTACAGCTTCAGCGGCTGCCACGGCTCGCCCAGCTCGGGGTAGCGGTCGGGGTCGCCCGCCGCGTCGAACGCGGCCACGGACACCTCGTGGCAGCGGATGTGGTCGGGGTGCGGGTAGCCGCCGTTCTCGTCGTAGGTGACGATCACGTGCGGGCGGAACTCGCGGATCACCTGGACCAGCGGCGGCGTCGACTCCTCCAGCGGGACCAGCGCGAAGCAGCCCTCCGGCAGCGGCGGCAGCGGGTCGCCCTCGGGCAGGCCCGAGTCCACGAAGCCCAGCCAGCGGTGCTGCACACCCAGGATCTCGGCGGCGCGGGCCATCTCGGCGCGCCGGATCTCGGCGATGTTCTCCAGCACCTCCGGGCGGTCCATGGCGGGGTTGAGGATGCTGCCCGCCTCACCGCCCGTGCAGGTCACGACCATGACCTCGTGACCCTCGGCCACGTAGCGGGCCATCGTGGCGGCACCCTTGCTCGACTCGTCGTCGGGGTGCGCGTGCACCGCCATCAGGCGCAGCTTCTCAACCATGACGGTGGTGCTCCTCCTCGCCCCTGCCGAACCCGTCCGGTCCGGTCCCTGCGACACTCAACGCGGTGGTCGAGGGACATTGTTCCCCACGGGCAGGAAGGCTTCGGACAGTGGCACTGCCGGAGGGTCGGTACGGCAAGCCCCGCAGGTCCCTGCCCAGGTGGGCGCGGTGGTCACTCCCCGTGATCGCGGTGCTGGTGGGCGGGGTCGTGGCGTGGGTCGGCTACCGCAACCTGGGCACGATGCCCGTCGAGGCCAAGCAGACCGCGTTCGAGGTGCTGGACGACAGCTCGGTGCGGATCACGTTCGAGGTGGTCAGGCAGACACCGGACCAGTCCGTGGTGTGCATCGTGCGGGCCCGGTCCGAGGACGGCGACGAGGCGGGCCGGCGCGAGGTCCTGGTCGAGCCGGGAGCCGACACCATTCGAGCGACAACGGTGCTGCGAACGTCCAAACCACCCGTCACCGGAGAGGTGTTCGGCTGCTCTTACCAGGTTCCGGCTTACCTGTCCACGAGGTAGCGGCCAAGCGGGTGATCTGCGGGTTTAGTGGCGGATCCGGGAACAAAACGCCGTCGCTGAACGTTCTGTGCGTGTTACTCTGGCCATTCAGCACGGCCCCGACGCGGGCCGTGTTTTTCCGTTCCGGGCTGGTGCGCCCGGGAACTGCCAGCCCACGCCGTGGGCCGGAGCAAGACAAGGAGTTGGTGACCGTGAGCGACACTGAGGTGACCTGGCTGACCCAGGAGGCCTACGACCGGCTCAAGGCTGAGCTGGACGAGATGATCGAGAATCGCCCGGTCATTGCTGCGGAGATCAACGCGCGTCGCGAGGAGGGTGACCTCCGGGAGAACGGCGGGTACCACGCGGCCCGCGAGGAGCAGGGCAAGCAGGAGGCCCGCATCCGCCAGTTGCAGGAGCTGTTGAGGGTCGCCAAGGTCGGCGAGGCGCCCACGGTGACGGGCGTCGCGGCGCCCGGCATGGTGCTGACCGTGCGTTACGACGGGGACGACGAGACGGAGGAGTTCCTGCTCGCCACCCGCGAGGAGGGCGCGCACGGAGCGCTCGAGGTCTACTCCCCCTCGTCGCCGCTGGGCAAGGCGTTGCTCGGCGCGAAGGAGGGCGAGGCGCGGGAGTACGAACTGCCCAACGGCAGCACGATGAAAGTCACGCTGATCAAGGCCGTGCCGTACGCCGGCTGACCCCCAGACACCGGGAGGGCGGCCACCACGCGGGGTGGCCGCCCTTCTGCTGTCCGGTCACGTGATGCGCTCCAGCAGGGGACGCACGCGGGGCGGGACGGGGGTGGACAGCGCGATCGACGTGGACAGCCGCTGCACGCCCGGCACGTCCACGATCGAGTCGATCACCCGTTGCAGGTCGGCGTTGGACCGGGCCACGACCCGCGCGAACAGGTCACCGGGCCCGGTCGTCGCGTGCACCTCGCACACCTCTTCGATCGCGGCCAGGCCCTGCGACACCTCGTGCCGGCGGCCCTGGGCGATCTCCAGCACGGCGAACGCGGTCAGCCCGTAGCCCATCGCGGCCAGGTCCAGCGCGGGCGGGAAGCCGGTCAGCACGCCGCGCGCCACCAGCCGGTCCAGCCGGGCCTGCACCGTGCCGCGGGCCACGCCCAGGCGCCGTGAGCACTCCAGCACGCCCAGCCGGGGCTCGTCGGTGAGCAGCAACAACAGCCGTGCGTCCAGAGCGTCCACGGCCTGGTCAGAGTGTTCAGCTTGCGAGTCCGAAGGCATGAACCACTGTACAGAATGCGCAGCGGATCAGGAGACTGTTGCGCACCCTGACCAGCATTCCACATGCTGTGAGGTATGACGCAGCAGCTTGACGACGTGAGCTACGACCAGCTCCGCCAACTCGTGGGCCTGGTCGACTACGACGGGACGCGCGACCCGTTCCCCGTCCGCTCGATGGACGCCGTGGTGTTCGTGGTCGGCAACGCGACGCAGACCGCGTGGTTCTACCAGGTCGCGTTCGGGATGCAGCTCGTCGCGTACTCCGGGCCGGAGACCGGGCAGCGGGACCACAAGTCCTTCGTGCTCAAGTCCGGCTCGGCGCGGTTCGTGATCAACGGCGGCGTGCGGCCGGACAGCCCGCTGCTGGACCACCACCGCAAGCACGGTGACGGCGTGGTGGACCTCGCGCTGGAGGTCGCCGACGTCGACAGGTGCGTCGAGCACGCGCGTGCCCAGGGCGCGACCGTGCTGGAGGAGCCGCACGACATCTCCGACGAGCACGGCACCGTCCGGCTCGCGGCCATCGCGACCTACGGCGAGACCCGCCACACCCTGGTCGACCGGTCGCGCTACCGCGGGCCGTACCTGCCCGGGTACGAGGCGCGGGAGTCGACCGTCGTGCGGCCCGCGGGCGCGCCGAAGCGGTTGTTCCAGGCGGTCGACCACTGCGTGGGCAACGTCGAGCTCGGCCGGATGGACCACTGGGTCGAGTTCTACAACCGGGTGATGGGCTTCGTGAACATGGCGGAGTTCATCGGCGACGACATCGCCACCGACTACTCGGCGCTGATGAGCAAGGTCGTCTCCAACGGCAACCACCGGGTGAAGTTCCCGCTCAACGAGCCGGCCGTGGCCAAGCGGAAGTCGCAGATCGACGAGTACCTGGAGTTCTACGAGGGCGCCGGCGTGCAGCACATCGCGCTCGCGACCAACGACATCGTGGCCACCCTGACCGCGATGCGCGCCGCGGGCGTGGAGTTCCTGGAGACGCCCGACTCCTACTACGACGACCCCGAGCTGCGGGCGCGCATCGGCGAGGTGCGCGTGCCGATCGAGGTGCTCAAGGAGCACCGCATCCTGGTCGACCGGGACGAGGACGGCTACCTGCTCCAGATCTTCACCAAGCCGATCGGCGACCGGCCGACCGTGTTCTACGAGCTGATCGAGCGGCACGGGTCGCTGGGCTTCGGCAAGGGCAACTTCAAGGCGTTGTTCGAGGCGATCGAGCGCGAGCAGGAGCGTCGGGGCAACCTCTGACGCAGTTCGCGGAACCGCCGGGCGTGACCCGGCG
This sequence comes from Actinosynnema sp. NPDC091369, assembly GCF_044757065.1. Lineage (NCBI taxonomy): Bacteria > Bacillati > Actinomycetota > Actinomycetes > Pseudonocardiales > Pseudonocardiaceae > Actinosynnema > Actinosynnema sp. NPDC091369. Next base: position 250,164 of record NZ_JBIVUG010000001.1, read on the forward strand.
TCGAGGACGGCGACGGGCCGGTCCGGGCACCCCCGGGCCGGCCCGTTCGGCGTTCCGGGCTGCCTTTTCGGCGTTCCGGGTTGCCTTTTCCGCCGGAAGGTCGACGATGGCGGTACCGGGTGCGCCGGGACCGGTACGCTCGGTGCGGGGCATTCCTCACACAGCATTCACCTGGAGGGTGGCGATGGCGCTCGCGGCACGGGTCACCGCGGTGCTCCCGCTCGTCGGAGCGGTGGTCACGGCCGTGGCGCTGACCGGCGCGGCCTTCTTCACCGTGGCCCACGCGGGGTGCGCGGACAGCGGCCGGTTCGTGGAGCGCGACGGCGTGGTGGAGTTCGTCGGCGGGTGCGTCGACTCGCACGAGCTGCCCGCCGTGCCGCGGGTGGAGAACGCGCGCTACGACGTCAAGCCCTGACCCGACCCCGCCGCGCCCTGACGCTCGGCGTCGTTCTGGGTGATAGTGGAGCCATGTGTCGCAACATCAGGGTGCTCCACAACTTCGAACCGCCCGCCACCGAGGACGAGGTCCGCGCGGCGGCGGTGCAGTACGTGCGCAAGGTGAGCGGGTCGGCGCGTCCGTCGGCGGCGAACCAGGAGGCGTTCGACGCGGCCGTGGAGGCGGTGGCCGAGGCGACCCGCGTGCTGCTGGAATCGCTGGTCACCACCGCCGCGCCCCGTGACCGCGAGGTGGAGGCCGCCAAGGCCAAGGAACGCTCCGCCGCCCGCTTCGGCCCCCGCTGACCCGCGAGTCGAACCTTCAGGTCCCGCGTGTCGAACTTTCAGGCCGCGTGAGTCGAACGTTCGCGTCCCGCGTGTCGAACGCTCAGGACCCCTGAATTCGCCATTCGCGTACCGCGAGCCGACCCGTCGAACGGCACGAACCCCGCGCCCGGTTTCGCTGAGCGCGGGGTTCGTGCGTCCTGAATGTAGAACTCGGGGGTCCTGAGCGTTCGACACGTGGGTCCTGGAGGTTCGACTCTCGGGACCTGAGGGTTCGACTCTCGCGGTTAGGAGAGGGCGGTCAGGAGGTCGGAGACCAGGTCGTCGGCCGATTCGATGCCCACGGAGAGGCGGATCAGGTCGGACGGGACCTCCAGCAGCGAGCCGGCGGTGCTGGCGTGGGTCATCCGGCCCGGGTGCTCGATCAGCGACTCGACGCCGCCCAGCGACTCGGCCAGCGTGAACAGCTTGGTGCGGGAGCACACGCGCAGCGCCGCCTCCTCGCCGCCCTCCACCGTGAACGAGATCATCCCGCCGAACCGGCGCATCTGCTTCGCCGCGACCTCGTGGCCGGGGTGCTCGGGCAGGCCCGGGTAGTACACGCGGGTCACCTTCGGGTGCCGGACCAGGGCCTCGACGACCTTCTCGGCGTTGTCCGAGTGCTTCTCCATGCGCACTTCGAGCGTCTTGATCCCGCGCAACGTCAGCCACGCGTCGAACGGCCCCGGCACCGCGCCCGCGCCGTTCTGCAGGAACCCGAACTGCGCGTCCAGGTCGTCGTCCGACGTCACGAGCGCACCGCCGACGACGTCGGAGTGCCCGCCCACGTACTTGGTCGTCGAGTGCAGCACCACGTCCGCGCCCAGCTCCAACGGGCTCTGCAGGTACGGCGAGGCGAACGTGTTGTCCACCACGAGCCGCGCGCCCGCCGAGTGCGCGACCTGCGCCAGCAGCGCGATGTCGGCGATGTTCAGCAACGGGTTGGTCGGCGTCTCGACCCACACCACCTTGGTGTTCGGCCGGATCGCCGCGCGCACCGCGTCGACGTCGGACAGCGCGGCGGGCGTGTGCTCGACACCCCAGTGCGACAGCACCTTGTCGATCAGCCGGAACGTGCCGCCGTACGCGTCGTTCGGGATGACGACGTGGTCACCCGGACGGCACAGGGCGCGCAGGGCCGTGTCGGTCGCGCCCATGCCCGAGGCGAACGCGCGGGCGTGCCGCCCGCCTTCGAGCGCCGCCAGGCACTCCTCCAGCGCGGCACGGGTGGGGTTGCCGGTGCGCGAGTACTCGAACCCGCCCCGCAGCCCGCCCACGCCGTCCTGCGCGTAGGTGGAGGTGGCGTGGATCGGCACGATGACCGAGCCCGTGGTCGGGTCGGGGTCCTGCCCGGCGTGGATAGCCCTGGTCGCGAAACCGTAGTGGCCGGTGTCCGTCATGCCCCTAGGGTACGGCGACCGAAAAAGCAACCGCCCGTCGACCGGAAGGCCGACGGGCGGTTGGGTGAACGGTCAGGCCGCGGTCACCACTGCTGCGGCGGCTGCTGGCCGTACGGGTTCTGCTGCTGCGGCTGGCCGTACGGGTTCGACGCGGGCGCCTGGCCGTACGGGTTCTGCTGCTGGCCGTAGCCGCCGGGGTAGCCGCCGGGGGCCGCGCCCTCGGGCGCGTTCACCACGACGGTGCCCATGATCTTGTCGGCCCACGTCTGCTTCTTGGCCTCCCACAGCGGCGCGAACCAGCCCGCGTAGCAGGGCAGCGAGTCGACGAAGTGGCACAGGTGGCGCACGAAGGCGTTGCCGAAGCCGATCGGCTGCCCCGTCTCCTCCTTGATGAGCTTGACCTTCGCGACCTTCTTGCCCATGGACTGGCCCGTGGTGCCCGCCAGGTACCAGGAGTTGTAGATCATGAAGCCGATGAGGGCGAGGTACCCGACACCGCTGAGGATCAACGAGATCGTCGGGTCACCGGTGGCCGCGCCGATGCCGGCCAGGATGCCGACGACCAGACCCGGCGCGAGGTAGTCGATCAGCGCGCCGACCGCGCGGCTGCCCCACTCCGCGTAACCGCCCGCGGGCGCACCGTAAGCGGCCTGCGCGGGGTACCCGGGCTGCGCGCCCCACGCCTGCGGCTGCGGCTGGCCGTACGGGTTCGACGCGGGCGCCTGGCCGTAGGGGTTGGACTGCGGCTGCTGCTGGGCGTACGGGTTGGCCTGCGGCTGGCCGTACGGGTTGGACGCCGGCTGCTGGCCGTACGGCTGCTGCCCGTAGGGCTGCTGGCCGTACTGGGCGGGCGGCTGCTGCTGGCCGTACGCGGGCGGCTGCTGCGCCGGGAACGAGCCGGAGCCGGGCTGCTGCGCCGGCTGGCCGTACGGGTTCGACGCGGGCTGCTGCGTCGCGCCCGGCGGCACGACCTGGGTCGCGTCCGGGTTCGACGGGGGCTGCTGCTGGCCGGAGGGCACGACCTGGGTCGCCTCCGGCGGCGGGAAAGCAGGGGGCTGACCGCCACTCGGCACGACCTGCGTCGCGTCGGCGTTCGGGGGCTGGGCACCCTGCCCCTGCTCCTGCTGGTTGTGACCGCCGAACTGCTGGTTTCCTGGCGGCTGCGGAGCGTTCATCGGAGTTTCCAACCCCCTTGGCACGGGCCGTAGGTGTATGAGTCGGTGGCCAACGCTAGCGGATGGCACCGCCCTGGCCACGCGCAACCGGTCAACGTGTCCCGATCCGCGACGTGGACCGGGACACGTTGACGACCCGCGGGGGCCGGCTCAGCGACCGGCGAGGAAACCCAGGATGTCCTGCCGGGTGACGACGCCGGCGGGCTTGCCGTCCTCCAGCACCAGCGCACCGTCCGCTGAGGACAGTGCCGCCATGGCCGAGCTGATCGACTCGCCCGCGCCGATCGTGGGGAGCTTCAACGACATGTGCCGGTCCAGCCGGTCGGTCAGCTGCGCCTTGCCGGTGAACAGCGCGTCGAGCAGGTCCCGCTCGTTGACCGCGCCCGCGACCTCCGCGGCCATCACCGGCGGCTCGGCGTTGACGACCGGCATCTGGGAGACGCCGTACTCGCGCATGATCGCGACCGCCTCGGCGACCGTCTCGTTGGGATGGCCGTGCACGAGGTCGGGCATCGTGCCGTCCTTGCGCCGCAGCACGTCGCCGACGGTCGCGCCGGACGTGTCGGGCGACAGGAAGCCGTACTGGGCCATCCACTTGTCGTTGAACACGCTCGACAGGTAGCCGCGCCCGCCGTCGGGCAGCAGCACGACGATCACGTCGTCGGGGCCCGCGTCGTCGGCCACGCGCAGCGCCGCCGCGACGGCCATGCCGCACGAGCCGCCGACGAGCAGCCCCTCCTCGCGGGCCAGGCGCCGGGTGATCTCGAACGAGTCCGCGTCGCTCACCGCCACGATCTCGTCGCACACGTCGCGGTCGTAGGCATCCGGCCAGAAGTCCTCGCCGACGCCCTCGACCAGGTACGGCCGGCCGCTGCCGCCGGAGTAGACCGAGCCCTCGGGGTCCGCGCCGATGATCTTCACGCGACCCTCGGAGACCTCCTTGAGGTAGCGGCCCGTGCCGGAGATCGTGCCGCCGGTGCCGACGCCCGCGACGAAGTGCGTGATCCGGCCCTCGGTCTGCCGCCACACCTCCGGTCCGGTGCCGTGGTAGTGGCTGGCCGGGTTCTCCGGGTTGGCGTACTGGTTGGGCTTCCACGCGCCGGGGATCTCGGCGACCAGGCGGTCGGAGACGTTGTAGTAGGAGTCGGGGTGCTCCGGCGGGACCGCGGTCGGGCACACCACGACCTCGGCGCCGTAAGCCTTGAGCACGTTGCGCTTGTCCACGCTGACCTTGTCCGGGCAGACGAAGACGCACTTGTAGCCCTTCTGCTGGGCCACGAGCGCCAGGCCGACGCCGGTGTTGCCCGACGTGGGCTCGACGATCGTGCCGCCGGGCTTGAGCTCGCCGCTGCGCTCGGCCGCTTCCACCATGCGCAGCGCGATGCGGTCCTTCACGCTGCCGCCGGGGTTGAGGTACTCGACCTTGGCCAGGATGAGCGGCCGGCGGCCTTCGGCGACCGCGTTCAACTTCACCAGCGGCGTGTTGCCGACCAGGTCTACGACGCTCTCGACGTACTCCACGACGGACCTTCCACTTCTTGAGATGACGCGCTGAGCGTATATCGGTGGCGCGGTGGTCGGCCCGGTGGACGATGGGGGGTCGGGAGAGGGAGGTGCCGATGCGGGGGTACCGGCTCCTCGCGGTGGTCGCGGGGGCGTTGGGCGGGTTGACCGGGGTGGCGTACGGGCTGTTCACCGAGCAGTCACGGCGGGCGCGCGTGGTGATCGGGGTGCCCGACGCGCCGCCGTTGCGCGCTGACGGCGTGTACGGGGAGGGCGTTCACGGGGAGGGCGGCGGGACGCCGGTGCGGTTCGCCGTGCTGGGTGACTCGATGGCGGCCGGGCTGGGCGTGGACGACGTGGCCGAGCTGCCGGGCGTGGTGCTGGCGACCGGGCTGGCCGACGAGGTGGGCGCGCCGGTGCGGCTGGAGACGTACGCGATCTCCGGCTCCACGTCCCGCGACCTGGCGGCGCAGGTGGACCGGGTGGTGGCCGACCCGCCGGACGTGGCGCTGGTGATCATCGGGGCGAACGATGTGACCACGCGGCTGTCGATCCCGGTGTCGGCGGCGCTGCTGGGGGCGCAGGTGCGGCGGCTGCGCGCGGCGGGGGTGGGCGTCGTCGTCGGCACGTGCCCGGACCTGGGCACGGTCCGGCCGATCGCGGAGCCGCTGCGGTCGGTGGCGCGCGGCTGGTCGCGGCGGTTGGCTCGGGCGCAGCGGCTGGAGGTGGAACGGGCGGGCGGCGTGGCGGTGGCGCTGGGCGACCTGCTGGCGGCGGAGTTCCGGGCGCGGCACGCCGACTACTTCAGCCGGGACCGGTTCCACCCGAGCGCGACCGGGTACGAGGCGGCGACGTCGATCCTGCTGGCCCCGCTGTGCGGCGTCCTTCGTCACGAGTGGTGGCCGCGCTGAACGGGCGTTAACTAGGCTGCACGTCACACGTTGCGGCGAAACAAAGGAGTTCCGTAATGCCTGAGGCCGTGATCGTCTCCGCCGCCCGGTCGCCCATCGGGCGCGCGGGCAAGGGCTCCCTGAAGGACGTGCGCGCCGACGACCTGACCGTGCAGGTCCTCAAGGCCGCGCTGGCGAAGGTCCCGCAGCTCGACCCGAACGACATCGACGACCTCATGCTCGGCTGCGGCCTGCCCGGCGGCGAGCAGGGCTTCAACATGGGCCGCGTGGTGTCGGTGCTGGCGGGCTACGACAACCTGCCCGGCACGACGGTGACCCGCTACTGCGCGTCCAGCGTGCAGACGACCCGGATGGCGCTGCACGCCATCAAGGCCGGCGAGGGCGACGTGTTCATCAGCGCCGGCGTGGAGACGGTGTCCAGCTTCGCGCGCGGGTCGTCGGACTCGTGGCCGGGCACGCACAACCCGGTGTTCGCCGACGCCGAGGCCCGCACGGCCGCCGCGGCCGAGTCCGGGGCGTCGGAGTGGGTCGACCCGCGGCAGGCCGGGCAGGTGCCCGACATCTACATCGCCATGGGCCAGACCGCCGAGAACCTGGCGCTGGCCAAGGGCGTGACGCGGCAGGAGATGGACGAGTTCGGCGTGCGGTCGCAGAACCTCGCCGAGAAGGCCATCGCCAACGGGTTCTGGGCGCGCGAGATCACGCCCGTGACGCTGCCGGACGGCACGGTCGTGTCGGCCGACGACGGCCCGCGGCCGGGCGTGACGATCGAGGGCGTGTCGGGGCTCAAGCCGGTGTTCCGGCCGGACGGGCGGGTCACGGCGGGCAACTGCTGCCCGTTGAACGACGGCGCGGCGGCCCTGGTGATCATGAGCGACGTGAAGGCGAAGGAGCTGGGCATCACGCCGCTGGCGCGGATCGTGTCCACCGGCGTGTCCGGGCTGTCGCCGGAGATCATGGGGCTCGGGCCGGTCGAGGCGTCGAAGCGGGCGCTGGCGCTGGCCGGGATGTCGATCTCGGACATCGACCTGGTGGAGATCAACGAGGCGTTCGCGGCGCAGGTCATCCCGTCGTACCGGGACCTGGGCATCGACCTGGACCGGCTCAACGTCAACGGCGGCGCGATCGCGGTGGGTCACCCGTTCGGGATGACCGGGGCGCGGATCACCACGACGCTGATCAACTCGCTGCAGTTCCACGACAAGCAGTTCGGCCTCGAGACCATGTGCGTCGGCGGTGGCCAGGGCATGGCGATGGTCATCGAACGGCTCAGCTGAACCGCGTCACGATAGGTGTTACCCGACGTCCTACCCTTGAGTAGGGAGGTCGGGGTGGCGATGGCGTACGTGTGGTGGCACAGCGGGTACGACCGGCTGTGCCACGCCTTTTCCGTGCAGCAGGCGTCGGCGGCGTACTTCGAGGCGGCGTGCGCGCACTCCGTGCCGCCCGAGCACGTGACGCGGTCGGCGCGCGGGACGTGGTGCGTGCCGTGCCTGGTGGAGGTCGGCTCGGCGATGGAGGACGACCACTCCTGGCGCGGCTGACGGGCCGGCTCTCGCGTCCTGAGCGTTGAACTCAGGGGTCCTGAACGTAGGACTCTCGGGACTTGAGCGTTCGACTCTCGGGACCTGAGGGTTCGACTCACGCGTGGGTTGGGGGTGGACGCGCCGAAGGGCGTCCCGGAGGCCGGGACGCCCTTCGGAGGTGTGGCGGGGTGCTAGTCGTTCTGGAAGTAGGACAGCAGGCGCAGGATCTCCAGGTACAGCCAGACCAGCGTGGTCATCAGGCCGAACGCGGCGAGCCAGGCGTACTTGGCGGGCAGCGCGCCCCGGATCATCTCGTTCGCGGCCTCGAAGTCCAGCAGGAAGCTGAACGCGGCGATGCCGATCACGACCAGGCTGAAGACGATCGCCAGGGTGCCGCCGTCGCGCAGGCCCATGTTCACGCCGAACATGCCCAGGAGCAGGTTGCCGAGCATGAGCACGGCCGCGCCCACGGTGGCGCCGATGATCCACTTGGTCAGGCGCGGCGTGACGCGGATCGCGCCCGTCTTGTAGACCACGAGCATCGCGCCGAAGACGCCGAACGTGCCCAGGATCGCCTGCCAGGCGATGCCGGGGAAGATCGCCTCGAACACGCCGGTGATGGCGCCCAGGAACACGCCCTCCGCCGCCGAGTAGGCGAGCACCATCGGGCCGCTGGGCTTCTGCTTGAAGATGATGATCAGGGCCAGGACCAGGCCGACGATCATGCCGGGCACGGCGAGCGCGAACGGCGCGACCGCCCCGGAGAGCACCATCCACGCCGAGACGAACCCGGTGAGGATGGCCACACCGAGCGTCGTGGCGGTCTTGGTCACCACGTCGTCGATCGTGATCGGGCGCTCACCCGTGGCCGGCGGGGCGGGCTGGTAGCCGCCGTACTGCTGCGCGCCGTACTGCTGCTGCCCCTGGTAGGGCTGGCCGAAGCCTGCGTAGTTACCGCCACCGCCGCTGGTCGGCAGGTTGCGGAACGCGGGGTTGCTGGTGGTACGCACCTCGTCCTCCTGTGGCGTGCTGACGCCGTCACGGGGTTCAACGACCACACGAGTCGATCGGTTCCCGTCGGGTAAAAGCGACTTTACTCGGACTGTCGATCTCGAATCCACACCCCGCGCTGCGGAGCGTAGTCGCGGTTCCACCCCGCTGGTGGCTTGTCGACGTGATCTCCGACCCGTAAGGCTCAGTGCCGGCAGCTCTCACCGACCGGCGACGCCCACCGGCGCGCCCGAGGGGTTCAGGACATCATGGTGTGGAGACGACTCGCCGGCGCGGTGCTCGCGGCCGGTCTCGCCCTGCTCGCCGCACCCGCCGCGGGCGCGCAGCCCCCGCCGGTGGTGGAGAAGGGTCCGGGGTACGAGACCGACCCGCAGGGCTACCGCGACAAACCGGCGGGCGGCGACTGGCTCGGCGCCTACAAGTGGCGCGGCCAGCTGGTGTGGTGCGTGCAGTACTCGCTGCTCGCGCCGGACAGCAACGTGGAGTACAAGGAGGGCGACGAGCTGCTCTCCAAGGGCGGTGCGCGGCTGCGCGACGACGTCGCGGGCAGCATCTCCTACCTCCTGCTGAGGTACGCGAACACCAAGTCGAACGACGAGGCGGCGGCGCTCGCGCACCTGCTGCACACGTGGACGGCGTACGAGGACCCGGCCAACGGCATCTCCCTCGACCCGAACAGCGACTTCCGGCACATCGCCTACAACGCCGACTTCCACTTCCGGCAGCTCGGCGACACCAACCGCTTCGGCCAGGCGCAGCAGGCGGTGAAGCGGCTGGAGGACGAGGCGGCGGCCAACCGGGGCCCGTGGGCGGCGAAGGTGAGCGCCCCGGCGAAGGAGCAGGTCATCGGCACGCCCGACACCTGGGTGGTGGACGTCACCAAGGGCGACGGCGCCCAGGTGGCAGGCGCGCCGGTGACGGTGGAGCTGACCGACGCCACGCTGGAGTCCGGCGGGGCCACCGCCGAGCTCACCACGTCCACCGACGGCAAGGCGCTGGCCGTGCAGGTCGTGCCGACCGGGCCGAACCCGTCGGTCACGGTGAAGCTGGACAGCCCGGCCGACCGGCCCAGGGTCCACGTGCCCGCGAACAACGACATGCAGCGGATCGTCACCACCGGCGGCGAGAAGAAGCTGACCGCGAACGCGTCGACGACCGCGAAGACCGCGCCGGGCGTGGTGAAGGTCGCCAAGACCGACGCCGAGACCGGCAAGGCGATCTCCGGCGTGGCGCTGAAGGTGACCGGGCCCGACGGCAAGGCCGCGAAGCGGCAGGACGACTCCGAGCTGACCGGCCCGGAGGGCACGCCGCTGGTGCTGCAGACCTCCGCCGACGGCACCGCCGAGGTGCCGGACCTGCGCACGCCGCAGGAGGTGTGCCTGATCGAGGTGGCGCCGGCCAAGGGCTACGAGGAGTTCTTCGACCCGAACGCGCCGCCCAAGGTGTGCGGGACCGTCGAGGCGGGCCAGACGTTGGCGCTGGCGCTGACCAACAAGCCGGACAAGCCGGTCGTCCCGATCACCATCCCGGCCGGTTCCGAGGGCGCGGGCGTGGTCGCGAAGGCGGCGTTCACCACCGAGGTGTCGACCGGCGCGCTGGTCGGGTTCGGCGGTGTGGTGCTGCTCGGCGCGACGCTGGTCGGGCTGCTGGCGCGGCGGAGGGCGACCGCCCGCCGGTGAGGTCCAGTTCCGTGAGAGCCGTGGTGACCGGCGCGGCGGTGGCGGCCCTGATCGCCTCCGCCGCGCTGGTGTCCACCCGGGCGCCCGACGTCGTGCTGGCGGGCAGCCCGGTGCCCGGTGACGCCGTGGTGCCGCACCCGTTGGGCGACAGCGCGCGCTCCGGGCGTGGCGTGGACCTGGCCGGCATGCCCGTCGGCGCGAACCCGCCCGCGTCACCGCCGCCCGCGACGACCACCACCGCTCCCCCGCCGCCCGCCGACCCGCCCAAGCAGCAGCCGGGCACGGTGCGGCTGCCCGGCGGCGGGTCGGCGACGCTCGTGCGCGCCGAGGTCACCGCGGCCGGCGTGCTGCCGATCCCGGAGGCGCTGGGCGAGGCGACGTGGTGGGGCGTGGACCTCGGCGCGGCCGAGGGCGCGACGGTGCTCGCCGGGCACGTCAACTGGAAGGGCCTGACCGGGCCGTTCGACGAGCTGTGGCGCACGTCGGTCGGGCAGGGCGTGACGGTGGTCGACACCGCGGGCCGCACGTTCCGGTTCCAGGTGAGCAAGGTCGAGACGGTGCGCAAGGACGACCTGCCGTCCCGGGCGGTCGAGCTGTTCGGGCCGCGCGGCGGACACCGGCTGGTGCTGGTGACGTGCGGCGGGCGGTGGGTCGGCGGCGACACCGGGTACGAGGAGAACCAGGTCGTGGTCGCCACGCCCGTGCCCTGACCGGCGGCCGGTGGCGGTCGCGTCACGGAGAGGCAACCTCCGGCTGCTCCCCGTCGTCTTGTGGTTGTGAAGCGATGGGGCTGGTTGAGCACGGGCGTCGCGCTGGCACTCACCCTCGTGGTGCTGGCCGTGCTGGGCGCCCGCGAACCCGAACCGGGGCACGACGTGGGCGACCTGGCCGCGCCGCTGCCGATGGCGCCGCGCACGACCGGCAGCACCAGCGCCGCCGCCGCGCCGACCGTGCCCGCCCCGGCCTCGCCGCCGTCGTGGATGCGGCGGATGCTGCCGGGCGAGAAGCCGCCCCAGTTCGTGCTGTTCTCGTTCGACGGCGCCGCGTCCAAGCCGCACTGGGACCGGGTCATGCCGATCGCCGCGCAGGCGAACGCGCACGTCACCGGCCTGCTGTCCGGCGTGTACCTGGTGCCGGACGACGAGGGGTCCACCTACGCCGGTCCCGGCCACCGGGCCGGCTACTCCTCGATCGGGTTCGGCGGCAGCCGCGCGGACGTGGCGCTGCGGATCGGCTACCTCAACGCCGCCATCGACGCGGGCCACGAGATCGGCACGCACTACAACGGGCACTTCTGCGTCGGCGACGAGCCGAACGTCGGCACCTGGAACACCGAGCAGTGGAACCGGGAGCTGGACCTGTTCTTCGCCATCGTGGAGAAGGCCAGGCAGCAGGGGTTCAAGCTGGACCCGGCGGCCGTGCGCGGCGGACGCACGCCGTGCCTGGAGGGCGACTGGGGCCAGGCGTTCCCGGCGATGCGGGGGCACGGCCTGGCCTACGACACCAGCCACGTGAGCCTGGGCGTGGTGTGGCCGTCCGTGCAGGAGGGCGTGTGGGAGTTCCCCATGCCGGAGGTGCGCGTGCCCGCGCTGGGCAAGCAGGTCGTGATGATGGACTTCAACCTCTGGTACGCGCTCAACGGCGCGAAGGAGGAGCCGGAGCGGGCCGCCGACTTCACCCGGATCGTGCTGGACACGTACCGGTCGGTGTACCAGGCGGCGTTCAACGGCAACCGCGCGCCGGTCGTGATCGGCAACCACTTCAACGAGTGGGCGGGCGGCGCCTTCAGCAGCGCGGTGGAGGGGTTCCTCGGCGAGGTGTGCGTCAAGCCCGAAACGGTGTGCGCCACCTATACGGAGGTGATCCAGTGGATGCAGTTGCAGGATCCGGTGGTGCTGGAACAGTTGAGACGCATGCCCGCCGCACGGAACTAGCGCGGTAGCCGCCGGAAGCTCTACGGTGGGTTACCGCCGCCCCACGGAGAAGCACCACTCATCCGAGGAGTTGCGCATGACCACCGAGCCCGAGAAGCGCCCCTGGGTCAAGCCCGATTTCCGGGACGTCGACACCCCCATGGAAGTCACCGCTTACGCCGCTCGCAGCTGAGCCCACGCCGCGCCCTTCCGTGGCCGGAGGGGCGCGGCGCCCGCGTACCGAGAGGTGCCCTCCCCCGTGCTCATGCCCGAGACGCCCGGCTCCGCCACGCTGTCCCCCGCCGAGTTCACCGCGCGCCTGCGCGGCCTCGCGCCCCGCTACTGGGACCGCCACCCGTTCCACCTCCGGCTGCACGAGGGCCGGTTGAGCAAGCACGAGCTCCAGCTGTGGGCCGCCAACCGCTGGTACTACCAGCAGGCGATACCGCGCAAGGACGCCGCGATCCTGGCCAACTGCCCGGACGTGGAGGTCCGCCGGGTGTGGCGGGAGCGGATCGTCTGGCACGACGGCGGCGGGCCCGGCGAGGGCGGTGCCGAGAACTGGCTGCGCCTGGCCGAGGCCGTCGGGTTGACCCGCGAGGAGGTGCTGGACGAGCGGCACGTGCTGCCCGGCACCCGGTTCGCCGTGGACGCCTACGTGACGTTCGCCCGCACCCGGCCGTGGGTGGAGGCGGTGGCGTCCGGGCTGACCGAGATGTTCTCCCGCGGCCTGATGGCGCGCCGGCTGGTGGACATGCGCGAGCACTACCCCTGGATCGCCGAGGAGGGCTTCGCCTACTTCACCGAACGGCTCCGGGTGGTCGCCGACGAAGGGAAGTCCACTGTGGACATCGTGGTGCGCCACTGCCGCACGCGCGAGCAGCAGGAGGCGGCGGTCGCCGCGCTGGCGTTCAAGTGCGACGTGCTGCGGGCGGTGCTGGACGCCGTGGACTACTACTCGTGACCGCGCTGACGGCGGTGCCGCGCCTGCGCCGGGGCGTGAAGACCGCGTACGACGAGACGCGGGAGAGCCACGTGGTGCTGTTCCCGGAAGGCGTGCTGGTGCTGAACGAGACCGCGGCGGCGGTGGTCGGGCTGTGCGACGGCCGCACGTCCGTCGAGGGCATCGCGCGCCGGCTGGCCGAGGAGTTCGACGGGGTGCGGGCGGACGACGTGGCCGAGCTGGTCACGCGGCTGGTGGCGCGGCGGGTGGTGGACGTCGATGGGTGAGGAGCCGGGGGTGGATGCGCCGTTCGGGCTGCTCGCCGAGCTGACCCACCGCTGCCCGTTGCGCTGCGGGTACTGCTCCAACCCGGTGGACCTGGTCGGGCGCGGCGACGAGCTGGACACCGCGACGTGGTGCTCGGTGTTCGACCAGGCGCGGGCGCTGGGCGTGCTCCAGGTGCACCTGTCGGGCGGGGAACCGCTGGCGCGCAAGGACCTGCCGGAGCTGGTCGGGCACGCGGCCGGGCTCGGCTGCTACGTGAACCTGGTGACCAGCGGGCTGGGGCTGACGGTCGAGCGGCTGGCCGGCGTCGACCACGTGCAGCTGTCCGTGCAGGACTCCGACGAGGCCGGGGCGAACCGGATCGCCGGGGTGAGGGCGTTCGGGGCCAAGCTGCGCGCGGCCGAGGTGGTGCGGGAGGCGGGGCTGCCGCTGACCGTGAACGTGGTGCTGCACCGGCTCAACCTCGACCACGTCGACGAACTCGTGGCGCTGGCCGAGCGGATGGGCGCGGACCGGTTGGAGCTGGCCAACACCCAGTACTACGGGTGGGCGCTGCGCAACCGGGCCGCGCTGCTGCCGACGCGGGAGCAGGTGGCGCGGGCGGCCGAGGCGGTGGCCGCCGCGCAGTCCCGCTCCGGGATGGAGATCGTGCACGTGATCGCCGACTACCACGAGGCGCACCCCAAGCCGTGCATGCACGGGTGGGGCGCGCGGCAGTTGACCGTGGCGCCGAACGGGGACGTGCTGCCGTGCCCGGCGGCGGGCGTGATCGACGGGTTGGGCGTGGAGAACGTGCGGGACCGGCCGTTGGGCGACATCTGGCGCTCGTCGCCCGCGTTCACCGCGTTCCGGGGCTACGACTGGATGCGCGAGCCGTGCCGGTCCTGCGCGCGGCGGGAGCTGGACTTCGGCGGGTGCCGCTGCCAGGCGTTCCAGCTGACCGGTGACGCGGCGGCGACCGACCCGGTGTGCACGCTGTCGCCGCACCGCGGTCTGGTCGACGCGATCCTGGCGGGCGACCCGACCGACGTCGAGCACCGCGCGGTCGTGCGGTGAAGGTGGTCGTGCTGGGCACGGCGGCCGGTGGTGGCGTGCCGCAGTGGAACTGCGCGTGCGGGCCGTGCGAGGCGGTGCGGGCGGGACGGCTGCCGGCGCGGACGCAGGACGCGGTGGCGGTCAGCGGGGACGGGGTGCGGTGGTGGCTGGTCAACGCCTCGCCCGACGTCGGCGCCCAGCTCGCCGCGACGCCGGCCCTCGCGCCCGGCCCCGGCCCGCGGGACACGCCGGTGTGCGGGGTGCTGTGCACCGACGCCGAGCTGGACCACACGCTGGGCCTGGCGGTGCTGCGCGGCGCGCCGGGGTTGACCGTCCACGCGCCCGCGACCGTGCTGCACGCCCTCGCGCCGACCCGGGCCGTGCTGGCGACGTACGGCGAGTGGCAGTGGCGGCAGGTCGAACCCGGCCGGCCGTTCGAGCTCGCCGGCGGGGTGGAGGTCACCGCGTTCGGGGTCAGCGGCAAGCGGCCCCGCTACGCCGCCGACGCGCCCGGCCCGTGGGTGGTGGCCTACCGGTTCCGCGACCCGGCCACCGGCGGCGTGCTGCTGTACGCGCCGTGCCTCGCGTCCTGGCCCGACGGCTTCGACGCGCTGGTGGCCGAGGCCGACGTGGTGCTGCTGGACGGCACGTTCCACGCGTCCGCCGAGATGGGCGCGGCCACCGGCCGGCCGAGCGGGCAGGCCGCGATGGGCCACCTGCCGATCGCGGACAGCCTGCCGGAGCTGCGCGGGCACCCGTCGACCCGGCGCGTCTACACGCACCTCAACAACACCAACCCGGTGCTCGACCCGGCGTCACCGGAGCGCGCGGAGATCACCGAGGCGGGTGTGGAGGTCGTGCCGGACGGCACGGTGATCGTGCTCTAGTGCGCATTGGGGGGTTAAACCCACCGATTTGCCTGCGGCCTGCCGGAAGAATCGGCGCCATGACCGACCACGACCTGGTACGGGCCGCGCGCGCCCGGCTCACGCAGGCCGCGCTGGGCCTGGCTCGGACACCGCTGTGCGTCGCGGGGCTGCTGCTGATCCCGCTCCAGCTGTACGCCTACCCGTTGATCCTGGTGACGGTCGGGGTGCCGTTGCTGCTGCTGGTCACCGCGCTGGCCCGCCGCTACACCGGCTTCTTCCGCTGGTGGGCGGGGCGGGTGCTGGACGTGGAGATCCCCGCGCCGTACCGGCTGCCCGCCAACCGGGGCCCGATGACCCGGGTCCGCACCATCGCCACCGACCCGGCGACGTGGCGCGACCTGGCGTTCCTGCCGGTCAACGCGATCACCGGCGTGCTGTGCGGCGTGCTGCCGGTCGCGTTCTGGATCAACGGCGTGGTCGGGTTCGTGGTGCCGCTGATCTGGCTCGACCACGGTGACGTCGAGTACGTCGCGATCGGCCGGGACACCCCGGGCAACTTCGTGCTCGCGCCGCTGCTGGGCATCGCGTTCCTGGTGCTGGCCTGGTGGGTCACGCCGCGCGCCGCCCGGCTGCACGCCGGCGTCGCCCGCCGGCTGCTCGCGCCCAGCGCGACCACCGCCCTGACCGACCGGGTGCGCGTGCTGGCCGACTCGCGGGCCGACACGGTCGGCGCGCAGGCCGCCGAGCTGCGCCGGATCGAACGCGACCTGCACGACGGCGCGCAGGCCAGGCTGGTCGCGCTCGGGTTGAGCCTGGGCATGGCCGAGGAGCTGCTGGCCCGCGACCCGCGGGCGGCGCAGGAGCTGCTGGCCGAGGCGCGCCAGTCGTCCACCCAGGCGCTGGCCGAGCTGCGGCAGCTCGTGCGGGGCATCCACCCGCCGGTGCTGGCCGACCGCGGGCTGGACGGCGCGCTGCGCGCGTTGGCGCTGGCGCACCCGCTGCCGGTGGAGGTGGACCTGGAGCTGGCCGGTCGGCCGGAGGCGCCGGTCGAGTCGGCCGCCTACTTCGCGGTGGCCGAGACGTTGACGAACGTGGCCAAGCACAGCGGCGCGACGAGCGCGTGGGTGCGCGTGCGGCACGAGGACGGCAGGCTGGCGCTGATGATCGGCGACAACGGGCGGGGCGGCGCGGAGGCGACGGAGGGTGGCGGGTTGCGCGGGATCGAGCGCCGGCTGGCCGCGTTCGACGGCACACTCGGCATCGCGAGCCCGGTGGGCGGGCCGACCATCGTGACCATGGAGCTGCCGTGCGAGTTGTCCTCGGTGAAGACCTCGTCCTCCTCAGGGACGGCCTGATCCGGCTCCTGGAAGCCTACGACTTCGACGTGGTGGAGGCGGTCGACTCCGGTCCCGCCCTGCTCAAGGCCCTGGTCGACCACCGCCCGGACGTGGCGGTGGTCGACGTGCGCCTGCCGCCGACGTTCACCGACGAGGGGCTGCGGGCGGCGATCGAGGCCCGCAAGCGGGTGCCGGGGCTGCCCGTGCTGGTGCTCTCGCAGTACGTGGAGCAGCTGTACGCGCGGGAACTGCTGTCCGACCGGGGCGGCGCGGTCGGGTACCTGCTCAAGGACCGGGTGTCGGACGTCAAGCAGTTCGTGGACGCCATTCGCCGGGTCGCCGCGGGCGGCACCGCGATGGACCCCGAGGTCATCAACCAACTGCTCGCCCGCGGCGCGCGCGACCAACCGCTGACCACGCTGACGCCGCGCGAGCGGGAAGTGCTGTCGCTGATGGCCGAGGGCCGTTCCAACGGGGCGATCGCCGGGCGGCTGTTCGTCACCGAGAAAGCGGTCGGCAAACACATCGCCAACATCTTCGGCAAGTTGGACCTGCCGTTGTCCGAGGACGACAACCGGCGGGTGCTCGCCGTGCTCGCCTATTTGGACCGGGTGTAAATCGTTTCTTAGGCTAAGTACCATCTTGGTTTCCACGATGACCAGGGGGTGCGCATGGGCACGACCGCGGAGTTGGCCGACGAACTGCTCGACCTGATGTTCACGCTGTCGCCGTTGGGGGCGACCGTCTACGGCGTGCCGGGGTACGACCACCTGCTGGCCGACCACCGGGCCGAGACCGAGCGGGCGGCACGGGCGCGGGCGGTCGACATCGCCGACCGGGCGCGGGCCCTGCCGGCGGACGACGACCCGGTGACGCGCGCGGTGGTCGTGCAGCAGGCCGAGGCGATCGTGGACCAGATCGACGCGCTCGGCGTCGAGTACACGATCACCGACTCGTTCTTCGCCCCGGCGGGCGAGGTGCTGACGATCATGCCGACGACGGTGCTGTCCGGGCCGGAGTCCGAGCGGGCCTACCTGGACCGGCTGGCCGGCGTCCCGGACTTCCTGCGCCGCATCGCCGACCGGCAGCTCGCGGGCGCGGCGGCGGGCCGCACGCCGGTGCAGCACCTCGTGGACGCCGCCGTGGCGCACCTGGACCGCTACCTGGCCGCCGAGGAGGACCCGCTGGCGCGGCCGGCGGGCAGCGAGGCGTTCGACGCCGAGCGGCAGCGCCTGCTGGCCGAGGTGGTGCGGCCCGCGTTCGCGACCTACCGGGACGTCATCGCGGGCATCCAGGGCCGCCCGTCGGACCAGGTGGGCCTGGGTTGGCTGCCGGGCGGCGAGGCGATGTACGCGGCGCTCGCGCGCGCCCAGACGACGACCAACCGCACGCCCAAGGAGCTGCACCAGACCGGCCTGGACGTGATGGCGAGCCTGGCGCACGAGTACGCCGAGCTGGGGCAGCGGGTGTTCGGCACGTCCGACGTGGCCGAGGTGCTGGAGCGGATGCGCACCGACCCGGACCTGCGCTGGAACACCGAGGACGAGCTGATCACGGCCGCGCGCGAGGCCGTGGCCCGCGCGGAGCAGGCCGCGCCGCGCTGGTTCGGGCGGGTGCCCGAGCAGCGCTGCCAGGTCGAGCCGGTGCCCGCGGCCGACGCGCCAGGCGCGCCCATCGCCTACTACTCGCCGCCCACGCCGGACGGGCTGCGGGCGGGCACGTACTACGCCAACACCTACCGGGTGCAGGAGCGGTTCCGCTACCAGGCCGAGGCGATCGCGTTCCACGAGGCCGTGCCGGGGCACCACTTCCAGATCACGCTGGCGCAGCAGCTCACCGAGCTGCCGATGCTGCGCCGGGTCGCCTCCGTGACCGCGTACCTGGAGGGCTGGGGCCTTTACACCGAGCGGCTGGCCGACGAGATGGGTCTGTACTCCGACGACGTGGCGCGGCTCGGCATGCTGGCGATGGACTCCATGCGCGCCGGCCGGCTCGTCGTGGACACCGGTCTGCACGCGCACGGGTGGAGCCGGGAGCGCGCGGTCGAGTACATGCTGGAGAACACGCCGCTGGCGCTGGTCGAGATCGAGAACGAGGTCGACCGGTACATCGCCGCACCGGGCCAGGCGCTGGCCTACATGGTGGGTCGGCTGGAGATCCTGCGGCTGCGCGCGGCGGCCGAGGAGGCGTTGGGCGAGCGGTTCGACATCCGCGACTTCCACGACGTGCTGCTGGGCGGCGGACCGCTGCCGCTGGCCGTGCTGGGCGAGGTCGTCACGGAATGGGTGCGCACGCGCTGAACGTCGACGGGTCATCCGGTCGGACGCAGGTCCGACCGGGTGACGTGACGGTGACCGGCCACGACGCACCGCTCAGCGTTCACCCGGCAGATGGGTGAAGTCAATCCGGCGCCGAACGTGCCCCCGACGGGATTCGAACCCGTACTGTGACTCTTTTAAGGAGCCTGCCTCTACCGGTTGGGCTACGGGGGCAGCGGGGAGCCTAAGCGGTTACCGAGCGTTCGTGGGGCCGGTTCACAAGAAGTCCCCCGCACGGCTCAATGAGATCCGCTATTGCGCTCATTCGGGTAATGGACCCAAGGCGCTCAGACCGAGTACGACTTCGTGATAAGCGTCACAGCCGAGTGCTTGTTCGACGAGCTCATCCCGCAATGCTGCGGTGAAGCCGATACCAAAACCCATTGCCGTAGCAACCAGATAAGCCGTTTGGGACAGATGGCCTACGTCCATTTGCACAACACGGTAAGCACGTGACGTGTCGTAACGCCATCTCGTCCGTTCGAGGACGCCGGTGTACGCGAGGACCAACGGCGCCCGCCCCACCCAGTCCTGGTCGCCCGCCGCCGCGGTCATCTCGTCCGGCCCCCACGTCACCCCGATGGGCTCCAGCGCGTGCGCGAGCCCGTCGTAGTGGTACCAGCCCGGCTCCAGCGCCTCGACCGCGCGCACGTGCGCGTACAGCTCGACCGGGTGCCGCCCGCCGCCGGACGGGCTGGTCTTGAACACCGTGCCGGACCGCCCGATCCGCGACCGCACCGGCGACGGGCCGCCCAGCACGGCCAGCAGCTCGGCGACCTTCGTCAGCGGCAGCGGCCCGGACCCGAACTCGCGTGTCGTGCGGCGGGACAGCAGCACGTCCAGCAGACCGGCCCCCGCCCACTTCGCCGTGCCGTCCAGGCGGGGCAGCAGCACGGCCGTGCGGCCCAGGCTGCGGAACGGCGCGGGCGGCGGCTCGGCGGTCAGCTTGGCGTCCAGCAGCGCGTCGTGCTCCTCCGAGCCCTGGTACGGCGCGTCCGCGAGCGTGCGGCTGGCGAAGTGGAAGTGCCGCGCCGACGTGCCCCACGTGCCCCAGGCGGCGAGCAGCCGCCGTTCCTCCTCGTGCGCGGGCGAGCCCTCGACGATCAGCACACCGGCTTCGACCAGCTCGTCCAGCACCTTGCGCAGCGCCGCCCGGTCGTCCTCGGCCAGCGGGGCGAGCAGCTCGTCGACGTCGGTGAACTCGGTGAACTTGCGGCACAGCAGCTCGGCGGTCTCGCTGATCGCGAACTGGCGGTGGTGGAGGTAGTCGTCCCACACCACGGCCCCGTCGGCGTAGAACAGCGTCGCGTGCTCAGCGACCTTTGCCCGCACCCAGCAGCTCCTTGAAGCGCGCCGCCACCCACTCGTGCACGGCGTCGGACACCCGAGAGTCCTGCGCCCGGTGCTCGAACCACCGCCAGTCGCAGTTGACGTTGACCTCCAGGAACACGTGGTCGCCGCCGGAGACGAGCAGGTCGAACGCGGCGACCTGGAGCCGCCAGTGCCGGGCCAGCGCGAGCAGCCGGTCGGTCAGCGAGGCCGGCACGTCCACCGGCGTGACGCGGACCGCCTCGGGGTCGACCCACAGCTGCGCCGGGTCGAGCTTGTCGACCTGGAACGCCAGGCACCGCTCGCCCACCACGAACACGCGCAGCTCGGTGTCGGAGGGCACGTACTCCTGCACGATCACCGGCGCGGACTCGGGCACGTCACCGGACCGGCTGGTCTCCAGCGGGCGCGGGAACAGGCCGTGCTGCATGCCGGGGCGCGGTTCGAGCAGGTGGCGGCCGGAGGTCTTGACGATGCACCGCCCGCCGCCGGGGCGGGTGCGGCCGGGCCGGGTGGTGACGGTGGTGCGCGGCACGCGCAGGCCGAACGCGGAGGCGTCGGCGAGCTGGGTGAGCCGGTTGAGGTGCGAGGTGTTGCGGCTGGGGTTCACGTGCGCCCAGTCGGCGCGGCTGGACAGCCACTCGGCGACGGCGCCCCACTGGTCCACCGCGTACGCGCCGGCCAGCGTGCCGGGCTCGTGGGGCAGGGCGGTCAGCTCGAAGTGCCTGCGCCACACCAGCAGGGGGCGCAGCAGCCAGCGGTCGAGCTCCAGCAGCGGCTGGTCGGTGTAGACGGTCAGCGGCAGGTCCGCGGAGCGGTCGGCGTCGATGCGGGCCATCCGGATGCCGCGCTCGGCGAGCGCGATGGAGAGCTCGTTCATCTCCATGTCGGCGGCGCGGGCGAGGACGAGCACGCAGGGCACGGGGCTGCCGTCACCCTCGTCGACCATGCCGAGGCGGTGCACCTGCTCCTGGAAGTCCAGGCACTTGGGCTGCGACCGGAAGAGGTAGTCCTGGCCTTGCAGCAACAGCGGGGGCGGTTTCGCCGGTCTGGCGGCCTCGGGTGGGGGAACGGTCTCGTTCCCCCACCCGGAGACGGTCATGGCTCAGTCGTCTTTCTTGCTGCAAAAACGCTTTTCGGCGGTGGCGTACTCCGCGGAGTACTCCGCCAGCGCACGATCCTCGATCTCACCGCGGCGAAGCTGTGCGGCCAGCTCCTCGAGAGACATCGCGGTCACCTCTCTCCCCACTGATACATCACACATTCAGGCGATGCACCAGCTGTATTCTCGGGTTCACGTTACGCAATGTCAAGGCGACTGGCCCTGCGTTAGCCCGTATGGGGGCTCAAGGTCGAAGGCTCGGCCGGACGGCCCCACGCCTACCGCACCCGAACGGCGCAGCGTGCGCGGGGCCGTTCGCGATCAGCTCTTGGTGGCCCGGTCGAACTCGGCCTTCGGCTCGTGGATCTGGCCGAGGGCGACGACCTCGCGGCCCGAGAACAGCGCCTGCGTCCAGTCCACGAACACCCGGAACTTGCGGTTGACCGTGGGCATGAACATGACGTGGTAGCTGCGGTGCATGAACCAGGCGACGACGCCCTTGAACCGCAGGCCGAACACGTCGGCCACGCCCTTGTACAGGCCCAGGCCCGCGACCGAGCCCAGGTACTTGTGGAAGTAGTCCTTCGGCTGCTTGCCGCGCAGGGTGGCCACGATGTTCTTGGCCAGCAGCTTCGACTGCCGGATGGCGTGCTGCGCGTTGGGCACGCAGGTCGCCGTCGGGTCCTCCTCGGTGCGCGACAGGTCCGGCACGGCCGAGCAGTCGCCCGCGGCCCAGACCCCTGGCAGGCCCACGACCTGCATCGCCGCCGTGCAGCGGACCCGGCCGCGCTCGTCGAGCGGCAGGTCGGTGTTGCGCAGCATCGGGTTGGCCTTCATGCCCGCGGTCCAGATGATGGTGTCCGAGTCGAACTCGGTGCCGTCGTCCAGGACGACGTGGCCGCCCTCCATGCTCTTGACGCGCGTGTCGAGGTAGCACTTGATGCCGCGCTTCTCGAGCTGCTCGACGGTGTAGACGCCGAGCCGCGCGCTCACCTCGGGCATGATCCGGCCGGTCGCCTCGACCAGCACCCAGTGCACGTCGGACTGCTTGAGGCCCTCGTAGTAGCGCAGCGCGTAGCGGGTCATGTCCTCGAGCTCCGCCAGCGTCTCGATGCCCGCGAAGCCGCCGCCGATGACCACGAAGCTCAGCAAGCGCTTGCGCAGCTCCGGGTCGTTCGTGCTGGCGGCCTGGTCGAGCCGCGACAGCACGTGGTTGCGCAGGTAGATGGCCTCGCCGATGGTCTTCATGCCGATGCCGACCTCGGGCAGGCCCGGGATGGGCAGCGTGCGCGAGATGGCGCCGAGCGCCGAGACGAGCACGTCGTACTCGAACTCCTCGACGTGGCCGTCGGCGAGCTCGACCGTGACGGCCTTGCGCTCGTGCTCGATGCGGGTGGCGCGGCCGGTGACGACGTGGCAGCGCTTGAGGACCTTGCGCAGGGGCACCACGACGTGCCGGGGTTCGATGGATCCGGCCGCCGCCTCGGGGAGGAACGGCTGGTAGGTCATGTGCGGCTGGGGGTCGATCACCGTGACGGACGCCTCGCCGGAACGCAGCTTCTTCTGCAATCCCAGCGCGGTGTACATGCCGACGTACCCACCGCCGACAATCACGATCCGTGTGGGTTGCGACTTCACAGCAGCCATACACACATGGTCGCACCGGGTGGGGCTTTCCGGCGCATCGAGCGGGCCCGTTGTGACCACAGTCGCCGGGTGATTGCGGACACTCCGCCGCTGACCAGCGCGAGCCGGTGAACGTGCTGAGAGGAACGATCCAGACGGTCAGCTCGCGCTGAGCGTCCGGGCCCGTTTCCTCAGCCCTTCCGGCGCAGCAGCAGGACCACTCCGACCACGAGCCCGACGACGCACGCGAGCCCGACCACCTCGACCGCTTCGTCCGTTCGGCCGCCAGGCAGGAGGGTGACGATACCGGCGAGGGCGAGCACGCAGAGTTGCACCGCGGCGAACCTCTTCGCCGGTGCCTTTAGTGCATCCAGGTGAACGCGTGACCCGGCCGGGATGATCGCGGCATAAGCGGACAGAACGTGCAGAAGGTGCAGCAGGACGATCAGCGCGAAGACGCTCGGCCACGCCGGCTCGTCCCCGGTGAACACCATCGCCGCCGCCGGGTACCCGATGATCAGCGCGACCGCGGCGGACGCCGGGATCGCCGCCGCCGCGACGACCAGACCCCCGTACAGCGCGAGCGCGGGCCACTCGACCCCGTTGAGCGCGAGCACCCCGGCCACCGCGGCCGCCACGACCCCGATCGCCGCCCGCAACACCCACCCCGGCCACCCTGCCCCCAGCTCAACCCGCACCGCCACCCCCGTCCTGAACGTTGAACTCGGGGTACCTGAGCGTTCGACTCTCGAGACCCGAGTGTTCGACTCGCGCGAGAGTCGAACACTCAGCGCCCGAGAGTCGAACGCTCAGGACCCGTGAATTCAACGTTCGCGTCATCGCGTCACCCGGCGGGCCGTGCGGGCGGCGCGGAGGACGCCCCCGATCGGCGCGCCCCACGGCACGACGGCGACGCCGTGCTGCCGCATCGCCTCCAGCCGCACGTCGTGCTCCAGCCGGATCACCTGCAACGCGCTCTCCCCCCACGGCGTCGCGGGATCGGCCCGCAACGGCGACGGCAGCACGTCCACCGCCAGCACCAGGTTCCCCCGCCGCGCGGCGTGCACGGCCAGCTCCACCACCTCGGCGTCCAGGAACGGCGACAGCACCACCACCAGCGCGCCGTGCGGCACCTGCTCCGGCCGCAGCACGGGCCGCTGTGCCCACCCGGCCGACCGCGCGCACACCACGAGCTGGTTGCGCAACCGCAGCAGCTGCCGCCGTCCCGCGCCGGGCCGCGCGCCGAGCTGCGGCCGACCCAGGTCCACCAGCCCCACCCGGTCGCCCTGCCGCAGGTACCCGGCCGCCAACGACGCCGCCGCCCGCACCGCCAGGTCCAGGCTGCCGGCGGGCCGCACGGTCGTCCCCCGCGACGCCAACGACCACTCGCCGAGCGACCGGCCCGGCGACCGGCCCGACGCCACCTTCGCGGGCACCGACCAGTCACCCAGCTCCGCGCCCACGTCCAGCCGCGTGTCCAGCGCCAGCACGACGTCCGCGTCCGCCTCCGCGTGGTGCTCGCGGACGTGCAGGTTCGTGCCCTCCGCGGCGCCGGCGCTCGCCCGCAGCGACACCCGCCAGTCGATCCGCCGCAGCCGGTCGCCCGGCTGGAACGCCCGGATGTCGCGCAGCTCCACCGAGTCGCCCGGCCGCCGCGCCCGGTGCGCGCCGACCAGGCCGACGGCCCGCGCGGGCAGCAACCCGGCGGGCAGCGCCTCGACCGGCGGCAGGATCACCCGGCCGCGCTCGGCGGCCGTCACCGGACCGTGCACGAACAACGCGTCCGGCCCCGCCACCAGGTGGTCCGGCCGCAGGTCCACGCCCTCGCCCCACGCGTCACGCCGCAGCACGACCTCGATCTCCCGCGCCTGCCCCGACAGCAGGTGCACCGACCCGATGCCCTCGCCGACGCCCGGCAGCCGGATCGCCAGCACCTCCGCGCCCAGCCCCGGGTCGACCTCCACCACCGACTTGGCCGCACCGACCTCGCCCGTGCGCGGCAGCCCGCGCACCCGCACCTCCGGCGTGCCGACGACCGGCGTGACCAGGGCCAACAACGTCGAGAGCAGCAGCGGCGCGCCGAACAGGACCAGCTCCACCTCGTGCAGCACGCCGCCGAGCACCACCATGCCGACGCCCAGCACGAGGCCGCGCACCAGCGCGTCTGTGGGGTGCCAGTGCGCGCCGCGCCCGCCGGTGAACGCCGCGCGCAGCCGTTCCGCCCGGTTCACGAGCGCGCGCTCGCGGGGCCGGCCACCCGGCCCAGCAGCTCGGTCACGACCTCCACGCCGGTGACGCCGGACGTCCACGTCTCCGGGCGCAGCGTGAGCCGGTGCGCCAACGCGGGCACCGCGCACTCCTTGATGTCCTCGGGCAGCACGAAGTCCCGCCCGTCCAGCACCGCCAGGGCCCGTCCCACCAGCACCAGCGCCTGCGCGCCGCGCGGTGACGCGCCGACCTCGACCGCGCCGTGGGCCCGGGTCGCGGCCGCCAGGTCCACGCAGTACCGCAGCACGTCGTCGTCCACCGACACCTGCTCCACGCCGTGCTGGAGCCGGCGCAGCCGGTCCGCGTCCAGCACCGGCTCGACCTCGGTCTCCTCGCGCTGCCGGACGAGCCGGCGGCGCAGCACCTCGACCTCCTCGGCGGGCGGCGGGTAGCCGATGTCCAGCCGCAGCAGGAACCGGTCGAGCTGCGCCTCCGGCAGCGGGTAGGTGCCCTCGTACTCGACCGGGTTCGCGGTCGCCAGGACGTGGAACGGGCGGGGCAGCCCGAACGTGCGGCCCTCGACCGTGACCTGCCGCTCCTGCATCGCCTCCAGCAGCGCGGACTGCGTCTTCGGGGGCGTGCGGTTGATCTCGTCGGCGAGCAGCAGGCCGGTGAACAGCGGCCCCTCGCGGAAGGTGAACTCGCGGTCGCCCGGGTTGTAGAGGAACGACCCGGTGACGTCGGCGGGCAGCAGGTCGGGCGTGCACTGGAGACGCTTGAAGTCCAGCTTCAACGCCTGCGCCAGCGACCGCGCCATCAGCGTCTTGCCCAGGCCGGGCACGTCCTCCAGCAGCACGTGCCCGCCCGCGAGGATCGCCGCCAGCGCCAGCCGCAACGACCGCTCCCGGCCCACGACGACCGTGCCGACGGCCGCCAGCACCGCCTTGGCCTCGGCCGCGATCGTCTCGACGCCCATTCCGGCTCCGGTCACAGCTTCTCCAACAGGTCGGCGAGCCGGGACGGCTCGGGCAGCGGCGCTTTCGGGTCGGTGAGCAGGCGGTGCAGGTCGTCCCCGAGCACTTCCCGGGCCCTCGGGTGGTGCAGGTCGGGCACGCCGTGCACCTGCCGCAGCCGTGCCTCGGCGAGGCGGCGCAGCCGGGGCTGGATCCGGTTGGCGAACCGGTCCTGGTCGACGGCGGCCTCGGCGAACCGGCCGGCGAGAGTGCTGGCCTGCGCGGACGTGGCGGTGGAGATGGTCGCGGGCCGTGGCGCCCACAGCACGTCCGTCGCGCGCGGCAGGCGTGCGACGAGCAGGCTCAGCGCGCCGGCGGGCAGCGCGAGCAGCACCGCCCACAGCCACGGCGCGCCCACGCGGACCAGGATCAGCGCGGTGCCGACCGTGACGGCGACCGCCAGCGCCACCGCGCGCCCCATGCCGCCGACGAGGGGGTTCACCGCAGGTCCCGCACGATGTGCTCCAACGCGTCGGCGGCGGTGCGGGCGTCCGCCGCGGTCACCTCGGCGGTGCCGAACCGGGCCCGCTGGTAGACGCGGCGCAGCGTGCCGGTGGCGTGCTCGTCCACCCGGTAGCGGCGCAGCAGGTCACCGGTGAACTCGGTGGCCGTCTGGTGGCCCGCGCGCGGCACGCCGCTGTCCCGCGCGGCCCGTTCGAGGCTGAGCCAGGCGGCGATCACCGCGTCACCGGGCGGGCCGTCCGCGTTGCCGCGCAGCTCGTCCAGGGCCTCGGCGGCGCGCCGGACGAGGATCGCCGGCGGCTTCGCGTGCTCCTCGGGCAGGTCGGGCGCGTCGACCGTGACACCGGCGCCGCGCCGCCGACGCCGCTGGAACACGCCGAGCGAGATGAGCAGCCACAGCATCCCCACGACCGCCACCGCGATGAAGACGATCAGCAGGACCAGCACCGACCCGGCCGCCGCGGACCCGTCCAGGTCGGGCTCCAGCGGCGGGACCGACTGGGTCGTGGGCGTCGTGGTCTCGTCGTCGACCACCGGGCGGTCCTGGTAGCGCACCGGGGACGTCCCGCGGGCCGCGAGCGCGATGAGGACGAGCACCGACCCCACCGCGAGGAAGAGCGCGAGCCGGGGCTTCATCCCCCCAGGATGCCTGCCGGGCCGACCGGGCGCGGGTGGTTTCGCCGGAACCGAGCCGACCGGGCCGGCGCCCCCGGCGGGAACGGCGGCGCTCACGGCGGCGCTCACGGCGGGAACGGGAACACCTCGAACTCGCCCGCGCACCGCCGCGCCTGCTCCTCGTGCCGGTCCTCCCAGAACTCGAACCGCCACCCGGGCCAAGCCTCGGCCACCTCCTCGACCGACCCCTTGACCGTCCCGCCCGTCCAGCAGCCGACCTCGCGGCGTGCGACGTCGACGTGCACACCCAGGTCCGGCCCCGGGTCGTCGGACGACAACGGGCCCCGGCCGGACACCGGGGTCAGCGGCTCGACGAGGTGCAGCAGGCGCGGCCCGGCCCACAGCGGCTCGCCGAACTGGTGGTGGACCGAGTACCCGCGCAGCACGCCGTCCGCGTCGCGCACCGTGATCACGCAGCCGGCGTCCTGCGGGAAGTCCTCGTGCGGTCCGTTGAGCGTCTCGACCTCTTCGCGTTCGGTCCGCACGGTCAGCCGGTCGACGCCCAGGTACGCCACCACGTCCTCCAAGCCGCCGTACGCCCAGCGGACGTCCCACCCGGGCCAGGCGTCCCTGATCGCCGCGAGCTTGCGCGCCCGATCCGCCACCCCGTCGTGGTGCCAGGTGAAGTGCAGCAGGACCCGGTCCACGAGGTCGACCAGCGCCGCTCCCTCGCACCACACGTCGTCCAGCCATTCGTCCACCACCTGCCCCGCCCGGAACCGCTCGACCACGTCCGGGCCGCGGGCGAGCTCGTCCAGCAACCCGACCGCACCCCCGTGCGAGTAGAACACCTCGACGCCGTCGTTCCCGACGATCACGTGGTTGGCCCGGCTGCCCATGCCTGGATGATCCCCGCCGCGGCACCGGCGGCCCGCAGGACGTCCTGGAGCATCGGTTGGGTCAGCTTGCCGGTGAACGTGTTCTGCTGGCTCACGTGGTAGCAGCCGAACAGGTGCAGCGGGGCGCCGCCGTCCTGGGCGGGCAGGGTGACGTGCGCGCCGTGGCCGAACGCGGGCCGCGGTCGGGGCACCTGCCAGCACGCGGCCAGGACCGGGAGCGCCGCCTGCCAGCCGAACGCGCCCAGCACGAGCACCGCGCGCAACGTCGGCCGGAGCAGTTCCAGCTCGCGGATCAGCCAGGGGCGGCAGTTGTCGCGTTCCTCCGGGGTCGGCTTGTTCTCCGGCGGCGCGCACTTCACCGGGGCCGTGATCCGGGTGCCGATCAGCTCCAGCCCGTCGCCGATGTGCGTGGCCGTCGGCTGGGTCGCCAGCCCGACCGCGTGCATCGCCGCGTACAGGAAGTCACCGGAGCGGTCGCCGGTGAACATGCGGCCCGTGCGGTTGGCGCCGTGCGCGGCCGGGGCCAGGCCGATGATCGCCAGCGACGCGTCGGCCGGGCCGAAGCCGGGCACCGGGCGTCCCCAGTACTCCTGGTCGCGGAACGCCGCCCGCTTGACCCGCGCCACCTCCTCGCGCCACGCCACCAGGCGCGGGCACGCCCGGCAACTGGTAACCCGTTCGTCAAGAGCGGAAAGCGGGAGCACCGACGACGACTCCGATCGTAGAGTTCGACCATGACCGACAAGGACAACGGCGACGAGCAGGCCGCCAAGGACAACGGCGACGACAAGGACACCCCTGCCGACGACCTCGTCACCACCCAGCACAGCATCACCGTCAAGCGGCGCAAGCTGAACTACACCACGACCACCGGTCGGGTGGTGCTGCGCCAGGAAGTGCTGACCGAGGGCAAGTTCGACGGCCACCTGCCGAAGGCCGAGGTCTTCGTCACCGCGTACACGTTGGACGGCGCGGACCCGGCGAAGCGGCCCGTGACGTTCGCGTTCAACGGCGGCCCCGGCTCGTCCAGCGTGTGGCTGCACCTGGGCCTGCTCGGACCGCGCCGCGTCGTGTCCGGTGACGTCGGCGACCTCGCGCCGCCGCCGTACGACCTGGTCGACAACGCCGAGACGCTGCTCGCGCACAGCGACCTGGTGTTCATCGACCCGGTGTCGACCGGGTACTCGCGGGCGGTGAAGGGCGAGAAGCCCGGCCAGTACCACGGGTTCCAGGGCGACCTGGAGTCGGTCGGCGAGGTGATCCGGCTGTGGACGTCGCGCAACGGCCGGTGGATGTCGCCGAAGTTCCTGGCGGGCGAGTCCTACGGCACCACGCGCGCCGCCGGGCTGGCCGACTACCTGCAGTCGCGGTACGGCATGTACCTGAACGGGCTGATGCTGATCTCGTCCGTGCTGGACTTCGCCACGCTGGACTTCAGCGAGGGCAACGACCTGCCGCACACGTTGTTCCTGCCGACCTACGCGGCCATCGCGCACTACCACGGGCTGCACGGGTCGCGGTCGCTGGAGGACGTGCTGGCCGACGCGGAGGACTTCGCGTCGCGGGACTACCCGTGGGCGCTGGCGCGGGGCAACCGGCTGTCCACTGAGGAGCGTGCGGCGGCGGTGGCGCGGCTGGCCGG
Organism: Actinosynnema sp. NPDC091369; assembly: GCF_044757065.1. Lineage (NCBI taxonomy): Bacteria > Bacillati > Actinomycetota > Actinomycetes > Pseudonocardiales > Pseudonocardiaceae > Actinosynnema > Actinosynnema sp. NPDC091369. The sequence goes on from NZ_JBIVUG010000001.1 coordinate 279,724, forward strand.
GTTGACCGGGCTGAGCGAGGACTACGTGGACCGGGTGAACCTGCGCATCGAGCACGTGCGGTTCTTCACCGAGCTGCTGCGGTCCGAGCGCAAGGTCGTCGGCCGGTTGGACTCGCGGTTCACCGGGGCGGACGCCGACTACGGGCGCGAGCACTTCAGCGAGGACCCGTCGTACTCGGCGATCCTCGGGCCGTACACGGCGGCGCTGAACCACTACGTGCGGGCGGAGCTGGAGTACGAGAACGACCTGCCGTACGAGATCCTGACGATGAACGTGCGGCCCTGGTCGTACAAGGAGTTCGAGGGCACGCACGTGACGGTGGCGAACAAGCTGTCGTCGGCGATGCGCGCCAACCCGCACTTGAAGGTGCACATCGCCTACGGCTACCTGGACGGCGCGACGCCGTACTACGCGGCCGAGCACGTGGTCGCCCACCTGCAGATCCCGGCCGAACTGCACTCCAACATCGAGGCCGCTTACTACCCCGCGGGTCATATGATGTACGTGCACGAGCCGTCGCGGGTGCAGCAGTCGAAGGACTTGGCGGAGTTCGTCCAATCCGCCTCGAACCGCTAGGACCTGGTCGTTCGCTCGTCCGGGACGGTGAACGCGCGTCACCAAAGATCACCCGGACGAGCGAACCAGTGGTCGAACGGGATCGATGTCATCGCCGATTTCGTTGCCGGAAAGATGGAGGCGGCGCACACGGCGGGACCCGTAGGCCGAGCAGCCCGGGTACGGCGAGCGGCTTGCGGGACAGAAGGTTGAGGGACAAGCGGCCCACGGCAGGCCCCCGTTCCGCGCGCGGCTCGCGGAGCGCGGGCGGCTCGCGGAACGGGAGGACAGCGCGCGTGGACGTCGTCGGCTGCCCGGGCCGCGACCCGCTCGCCGGCCCCCCGCGGGCACGTGCTGTCGGTCGCCGACCTCGCCGATGCCGCCGCCGGGACGGACCCGCTGCTGCGCGACACGGCCCGCGTGGCGGAGGCGATCTGCCGGACCGAGCAGTCGCAGGCGCGGATGACGGACAGCGGTGAGGAGCCCGACCCGGGTGAGGTCGAGCGGTCCTGCGCGGAAGCCCGCCGGGTGTTCGCCACCCTCCGCCGCCCCTGACCCGCGGTCGCGGAGCCACAGCCGGCCAGGGAGCCACAGCGGGCAGGCCGCGGCGGGCCGGGGGACGCCAGGCCAGAGGGCGACGGTCAGGGGACGCCAGTGGTCGGAGGTCGGCACCGCGGCGAGCTACGGGGCGGCAGCGGTCGGAGGGCAACGGCGGCCATGGCGGGCCAGGGGACGCAGCGGTCGGAGGGGCGCGGCGGGCCAGGGGATGGAGGCCGTCAGGGGATGACGTGGCGTTCCTCGGCGAAGTGGCAGGCGCTCGGGTGGTGGCCGACGCGGGTGACCAGGGCGGGTTCTTCGGTGGCGCACAGGTCGCGGGCTTTCCAGCACCTCGTGCGGAAGCGGCAGCCGGAGGGTGGGTTCAGGGGGGACGGGACGTCGCCGGTCAGGCGGATCACGTCGCGGCGGCCCCGCAGGGTCGGGTCGGCGACCGGGACGGCCGACAGCAGGGCCTGCGTGTACGGGTGCGTGGGGTGTTCGTAGATCTCCTCCTCCGTGCCGATCTCGACGATCTTCCCGAGGTACATGACGGCGACGCGGTCGGACAGGTGGCGCACCACCGACAGGTCGTGCGCGATGAACACGTAGGCCAGGCCGAACTCGCCCTGGAGCTCGGCCAGCAGGTTCATCACCTGGGCCTGGATCGACACGTCCAACGCCGACACCGGCTCGTCGCACACGATCACCTTCGGCCGCAGCGCCAACGCCCGCGCGATCCCGATCCGCTGCCGCTGCCCGCCGGAGAACTGGTGCGGGTACCGGTTGATGTGCTCCGGGTTCAGCCCGACGACGTCGAGCAGCTCGCGCACCCGTCCCGCGCGCGACCCGCGCGGCGCGACCTCGGGGTGGATCTCGAACGGCTCGCCGACGATGTCGCCCACGGTCATCCGCGGGTTCAGGGAGGTGTAGGGGTCCTGCAGCACGATCTGCATGTCCCGCCGCCACCGCCGCAACGCCGCGCCCCGCAGCGAGAACATCGGCTCGCCCTCGAACAGCGCCGTGCCCGACGTCGGCGGCTCCAGCCGCATCAGCACCTGCGCCAACGTCGACTTGCCGCACCCGGACTCGCCGACCACGCCCAGCGTCTCCCCCGCGCGCAACGAGAACGACACCCCGTCCACCGCCCGCACGTGCCCGACGGTCCGCCGGAACGCCACCCCGCGCGTCACCGGGAAGTGCTTCACCAGGTCGCGCACCTCCAACAGCTCAGCCACCGACGACCTCCTCCGCGAAGTGGCACGCGCTGGTCCGCCCGAACCCCAGCCGCACGTCCGGCGGCACGCGCACGGCGCACACGTCCTCCGCCCGCGGGCACCGGGGGTGGAACGGGCAGCCGGGCGGGACGGCCAGCAGGCTGGGCGGCAGCCCGCGGATCGTCTCCAGGGCCGTGCCCTTGGCGTCCAGCCTCGGCAGCGAGCGCATCAGCGCCGCCGTGTACGGGTGGCCGGGTGAGCGGAACAGCGAGACGGCGTCGGCCTGCTCCACGATCCGCCCCGCGTACATCACCACGATCCGGTCGGCCACCTCGGCGACGACCCCGAGGTCGTGCGTGATGAGCACCAGCCCCATCCGCCGCTCGCGCTGGATCTCCGCCAGCAGGTCCATGATCTGCGCCTGCACGGTCACGTCCAGCGCCGTCGTCGGCTCGTCGGCGATCAGCACCTCGGGGTCCAGCGCCAGCGCCATCGCGATCATCGCCCGCTGCCGCATCCCGCCGGAGAACTGGTGCGGGTACTCGCGGACCCGTTGCCGCGCCGCCGGTATCCGCACCAGGTCCAGCAGCTCGATCGCCCGCGTGCGCGCCTCGGCCCGGCTCATCCCGCGCCGCAGCCGCAGCTGCTCCTCGATCTGGAACCCCACCGTGAACACGGGGTTCAGCGCCGACAGCGCGTCCTGGAAGATCATCGCGACGCCCTCGGCGCGGACGGCGCGGCGGCGTTCGGGCGAGGCGGTCAGCAGTTCTTCGCCGTGGAACCGCACCGAGCCCCGCGTGACGAACGCGGGCGGCGTGTCCAGGATGCCCATGATCGCCTGCGCGGTCACGCTCTTGCCCGACCCGGACTCGCCGAGCACGGCCACCGTCTCGCCGGCCGACACGTGGTAGCTCACGCCGTTGAGCACGCGCGCCACCCCGTCCCGGGTCCGGAACTCCACGTGCAGGTCCTCGACCTCCAGCATGGTCCCCCCCTTCCTACCGGAGCTTCGGGTCGAGGGCTTCGCGGACCGCGTCGCCCAGCATCACGAACGCCAGCACGGTCGCGGTCAGGAAGCCCGCCGGGAACAGCAGGGCGTGCGGTGCGACGCGCAGGTAGTCCTTGGCGCTGTTGATCATCACGCCCCACGACACGACCGGTTGCCGCAGCCCGATGCCGAGGTAGGACAGGGTGGCCTCGGCGCCGATGAACGCGCCCAGCGCGATCGTCGAGTAGACGAGTACGGGCGCGACGCAGTTGGGCAGCAGGTGCTTGCCGATGATCCGCCGCGGCGACGCGCCCAGCGCCCGGGCCGCCTTGACGTAGTCCTGCTGCTTGGCGGCGATGGCGGTGGACCGCATGATCCGCATCGCGACCGGCCACGACAGCACCGAGATCGACAGCACCACCTGCGCCACGATCCGGACCGGCCCGGCGTCGCCGCCCGCGTTCAACGTGGTCAGGATGACGATCGCGCCCAGCACGAACGGCACGCCCACGAACACGTCCGCGATCCGCGAGACCACGGCGTCCAGCCAGCCGCCGTAGAAGCCGGCGAGCATGCCCACTGAGGCGCCGACCAGGACCACGCCTAGTGTAGACAGTATTCCGACTACGATCGACGCTCGTGTACCGTATACAATCCGCGTGTACACGTCATACCCCTGGTTGTCGTAGCCGAACCAGGCGGCCGACGAGGGCGCGCCGCGCGACCGGGACAGGTCGGCGGCGTTCGGGTCGCCCGAGGTGAACAGCCCGGGGAACGCCGCCATCAGCAGCACCAGCAGGATCAACGCCACCGACACCCAGAACAGCGGCCGGCGGCGCAGCGCGTGCCAGGCGTCCCCGAACAGGCCCCGCGGCCGTTCGACGACGAGGGAAGCCAGTTGGTCAGTCATAGCGGATCCTCGGGTCCAAGACCGCGTACAGCAGGTCCACCAGCAACGTCATCAGCAGGTACACCAGCACCAGCACGGTCACCACGCCGGTCACCATCGCGCCGTCCTTGGTCAGGATCGACCGGAACACCAGACCGCCCACACCGGGCACGTTGAAGATCCCCTCGGTGACGATCGCCCCACCCAGGAACGCGCCGAGGTCCGTGCCCAGGAACGTGATCACCGGGATCAGCGAGTTCCGCAGCAGGTGCACGCCCACGATCCGCCGCGTCGGCAACCCCTTGGCCAGCGCCGTGCGCACGTAGTCGGCCCGCCGGTTCTCCGCGATGCTCGCGCGGGAGAGGCGGGCGACGTAGGCCATGGACAGGCTGGCCAGCACGAACCCGGGCACGACCAGGTTGCCGAACGTCGGCGTGGTCACCGTGGGCGCGATCCAGCCGAGTTGCAGCCCGAACACCAGCTGCACGACGTACCCGGTGACGAACACCGGGATGGAGATCAGGAACAGCGTCGACACCAGCACCAGGCTGTCCAGGAACCCGCGGTTGCGCAGGCCCGACACGACGCCCGCGGTGATGCCGATGACGGCCTCGATCAGCAGCGCCACCAGGGCGAGGCGCAGCGTCACCGGGAACGCGGCGGCGATCCGGTCGACCACCTGGACACCGGACGACGTGACGCCGAAGTCGCCCTGCACCAGGTTGACCAGGTACTTCCAGTACTGGAGCAGCAGCGGGTCGTCCAGGTTGAACCGCTCGCGCATCATCGCCACGTAGGAGGCGGGGCAGTCGCGCTCGCCGCACTTGCCCTCGAACGGGTCGCCCGGGACCGCCCACACCAGCACGTAGATCAGGAACGTGGTGCCCACGAACACCGGCACCATCTGCAACAACCTGCGCAGCACGTACCGCCCCATCGGGCGCTCCCCTCACCAGGGGGCCGGTCCGGGTGGCGTGCCCGGACCGGCCCGAGTGGCTGGTTGCCCGGCTAGGCCACTTCCACCGAGAAGAGGTCGAGCGTGCGGAACGGGTCGAGGTTGGCCACCTTGAGCCGGTCGGACCGGCCCGCGATGGTGTTCTGCGTCCACAGCGGGATGGACGGCAGGTCCGGGGCCATGATCCGCTCGGCTTCGAGGTACAGCTCGATCGCCGCGTCCTCGCTGGTGGCCTTGTCGGCCTCGGCGAGCTTCGCGTCGAACGCCGGGTTGGAGTACAGGCCGTCGTTGGACGACGCGCCGGTGCGGAACAGCGGCGTGAGCCAGTTCTCGATCGACGGGTAGTCGGCGACCCAGCCCGCCCGGTACATGCCGGTCATCTCGTGCGCGTTCACCTTCTGCCGGAACTCGCCGAAGCTGGTCGACGGCACGAACCGGGCCTGCACGCCGAGGGTGTTCTTGATGCTGTTGACGACGGCTTCGGCCCATTCCTGGTGCCCGCCGTCGGTGTTGGACAGCAGCACGATCTCGCCGGTGTAGCCGGACTTGGCGAGCGCTTCCTTGGCCTTCTCCGGGTTGAACGTGCAGTACTCGCCGCACTGGCCGGGTCGGTAGCCCTTCATCAGCGGGTGCACCCAGCCGTCGGCGGGCTTGCGTGTGCCCTCGAAGATCCGCTCGGTGATCTCCTCGCGGTTGATCGCCATGGAGATCGCGCGGCGCAGGTCGGCGTTGTCGTAGGGCGGCAGGTAGAACGGGAACGCGATGGTCTGGTTGTTCAGCGTCTCGCGCTGCACCACCCGGTCGCCGAGGTCGGTCTCGTACTGCTTGCCCGCGAGCGCGTTGGGCGGCAGTTCCTCCATGAAGTCCAGGTTGTTGGCGACGAGGTCGGCGTAGGCCGATTCGCGGCTCTGGTAGACCTTGAGCGTCAGGTCCTTGAACTTCGGCTTGTCGGTGCCCTGGTAGTCGTCGTAGCGGGTCAGCTTGATGTCGGTGCCGACCGTGCGCGAGACGTACTTGAACGGGCCGTTGCCGATCGGGTGCTCCTCGAAGGCTTCGCGGTCCTTGAAGAACGCCTCGGGCAGCGGGGCGAAGACCTCGTAGCCGATGGTGACCGGGAAGACGGAGAACGGTTCGGACAGCGTGATGGTGAACGTGTGGTCGTCCACGATCGCGAGGCCGGACAGCGTCTCGGCGGAGGGCGCCGGCGGTTCCTGCGGCTTGTCGGGGCCGTCGGGGTCCTTCGGGTGGACCGCGTCGAAGCCCTCGATCTGGGAGAAGAAGCTCGCGCCCTGGGTGCCGTTGGGGCCGTAGGCGGTCCAGTTCCAGGCGTCCACGAAGCTCTTCGCGGTGACCGGCGTGCCGTCGTGGAACCGCCAGCCCTTCTTGATCTTGACGGTGAAGACCTTGGAGTCGGTCGTGTCGATCGACTCGGCCATGGCGTTGACCGGTTGCGCGTCCTGCGCGCGGTACTCGACCAGGCCGGTGAACATCGGGTCGAGGACGCGGCTGCCGCCCACCTCGGTGGTGTTGCCCGGGACGAGCGGGTTCTCCGGCTCGGTGTTGAAGATCGTGATGCCGGCGTCGGTGTTGGAGCCGGTCGGGGTGTCCGTCGAGCCGCAGGCGGCGGCCACCAGCGCGACCGTCACGGCTGCGACCGTGGTCTTCGCTCCTGAGGCTAATCGTGCACGTGCCATGGGTCCTCCCACCTGATCGGGGTAACCGAGCAGAGTCGACCGCTTTCACAGCGTGAGAGAGAACCTAGGGGCAGGGTGACGGCGGCCACATGGGTGAGGGCGTCACGACCTGATCACGATCAATCCCAGTTGACAGGGATGGTCCGGGGTTGCTGGTCGGGGAGTCGGAGGTCAGGCCAGCGCGAAGGCGATGCCGTCGAGGATGTCGTGCTCGCCGGCGACCAGTTCGGTGATGCCGTGCGACTCGAGGTGGTCGGCCAGGGTGCGGACGATCAGCGCGCCGCCGCAGATCACGTCCACCCGACCGGGGTGCATCGGGCCGAGGGCGGCGCGTTCGTCGTGGCTCATCGTGAGCAGCTTGGCGGTGACCTCGCGGACCCGGTCCAGGCTCAGGCGGGCGAGGTGGATCTCCTCCGGGTCGTACCGCGGGAGCTCCTTGGCCAGGGCGACGAGGGTGGTGACGGTGCCGGCCACGCCGATCCAGGTCTGCGCGTCGGAGGTGGGCACGGCGGCGAACGCCTCGGCGAGGATGTCGCGGGTGACGTCGACGGCCTGCTCGACCTGCGCCTCGGTCGGCGGGTCGGTGTGCAGGCAGCGTTCGGTGAGGCGGACGCAGCCGATGTCCACCGATCGGGCGGCGGTCACGTCGCCGCGCACACCGTTCCAGGTGCCCAGGACCAGCTCGGTGGAGCCGCCGCCGATGTCGGAGACGAGGAACGGGCCCTCGTCCGGGTCCAGGTCGGACACCGCGCCGGTGAAGGAGAGGCGGGCTTCCTCGTCGCCGGTGATGACCTCGGCCGCCACGCCCAGGACGTCCCGGGTCATGTCGAAGAAGACGTCCTTGTTGGCGGCGTCGCGGGTGGCGGAGGTGGCGACCATGCGGACCCGTTCGGTGCCCTTGCGGCGCAGGACGGCCGTGTAGTCGACGAGGGCGGCGCGGGTGCGGGCGATGGCGTCGGGGTGCAGTTCACCGGTGGCGTCGACGCCCTGGCCGAGGCGGACGACCCGCATCTCCCGGTGCACGTCGCGCAGCCACCGTTCGCCGCTGTCCGAAGTGGTCACGTCGGCGACCAGCAGGCGGATCGAGTTGGTCCCGCAGTCGATCGCGGCCACGCGTGCCATGCCGTGAGTCCCTTCCCCGCTGGTGAGTGGTGCTGGGGGAAGGGTAGTGGTGGGGGCTGGGGGTGGGTGAAGGGGGAAAGATCAGAAGAGCGGAGAACAAAGGAGTCCTCGCCGGACGGGCAGATCAGCGCGGTAGGGCTGCGCCAGGTCGGCGGGATGACACGGAGCCCTGCCAGTGGCGGGAAAAACCCGGGGGTGCACGAAGTGGTGGTGCTTTGTGGTCATGCTCCGCAGGGGTCCCCGGCAAGGGGAACCCTTGTTGTAATTCTGCCAGAGGGGTACGACAAAAATGGGTGGGGCGGGCGCTACGAATAGCGCCCGCCCCCCGGGTGCTCAGTTCGGCGCGTGGATCTGGTCGGCGGAGTTGGCGGCGTAGTCCCTGGTGGCGCCGCGGACGAACATGTTCTGCTCGGCGTGGTTGCCGGAGAAGTGCTGCTTGATCGAACCGGTGAATGGTGTCGTGGACGGGTTGCGGCCGTAGACGTCGGTGTAGACGGTGGTCGGGCCGGAGTTGCGGAGTTTGAAGCCGCCGGCGCGGAATTCGCGCAGGGTGCCCTTGAACGGGGAGCGCGGGTCGTCCCAGGCGACCCGCCGGCCGGTTTGCTCGGTGATCCGGCGGACGGTGTTGCAGTAGTCGCCGCGGATGTTCTCGTAGCAGAGGTCGACCTGGCGGGCCAGCTTGTTCGGCTTGGAGGCGTCGTAGTAGCGGGCCGGGTTGAGGACGTAGAACAGCGGTTGGATGGTGAACGTCAGCTGACCGGTGCTGATGGAGACGTCCGAGAACCAGAACTCGTGCAGGTCGTTCGTGTCGAACGGGATCTCGGTGCCGGTGATGACCTCGAAGTGGGTCTTGCCCTCGCGGATGGCCTGGACGCAGGCCGCGTCGGTGATGAGCCGGCCGAGCGAGCGGGCGTCGGACGGGGAGTCCGCGGGGACGGCCGGGCCGACGGTGGTGAACTTGTTGTTGAACGGGCCGGGGCAGTCGGTGGCGCCGAAGCCGCCGGGGCGGCCGTTGGGGATCAACGCGGTGAACTTGGCCTCGGTGACCTGGTTGTTGTCCCGGTGGGTGCACTTGTTGTTGTAGATCAGCTCGTGCACGTTGTTGGTGAACGCGTCCGGCGAGTGCGTGCCCTGGTGGAACTTCAGCAGGACGTCGCACGTGGCGATGGTGGTGCCCTGCGGCGGGAAGAAGCTCGTGCCGTTGTCGCCCTGGATGACGTTGGAGTTGTTGACCGCGAGGACCTTGTGGCCGACGTGGTCCTCGTGCCGGTGCGCGCCGGTCGGGTTGGCGGTCATCATCACTTCGCTGGTGTAGCCGAAGTAGGGCCACTTCGCGTCGGCGAACAGGTCCGAGGTGCGCGGGTCGTCGCCGTGCTCGTGGCCGAACGCGCAGCCGCTCGCGTCGCGCGGCGGGTGCCAGGTCGGGTAGACCTTGCCGTCCGGGCCGTAGGTCCAGTAGCGGGCGTGGACCTCGCGGGAGCACTCGCCCGCCTTCGGCGAGTAGCCGCTGCCCGTCTCCGACGCGACGATGTCGTAGGCCATGCTGGTCGGCGCGCCCGCAGGTGGCAGGGACTTGCCCCAGCCGGGGTTGTCGGTCGGCGGCACCGACGTGGGTGTCGAGGGCGTCGAGGGCGTCGTCGTCGTGGTGACCGGCGCGCCGGTGCACGTGGTGCCGTTGAGGGCGAACGAGGTCGGCGCGGGGTTGCTGCCGGTCCACGAGCCGTTGAAGCCGAACGTGGCGGTGGCGCCGGTGGGCAGGGTGGCGTTGTGGCTCACGCCGCGGGCGGTCACCTGGGCGCCGCTCTGCGTCGTGGTGGCGTTCCACGCCTGGGTCACCTGCTGGCCGGCGGTGAAGCTCCAGGTCAGCGTCCAGGAGCTGAGCGGGTCGCCGAGGTTGGTCACCTTCACCTCACCGGTGAAGCCGTTGTTCCACTGCGTCGGGACGGAGTAGGTGACCGCGCAGCCGGTGGCGGCGGCTTGCGCCACGAACACCGTGCTGCCCACCCCCAGTGCGGCGACCGCCACGGCCGATAAGAATCGGAATCGGTATCTGCGGATGTGCATCTGCCCTCCAGAAGGTACAGCCCGGAATGCGGCGGCAGCTCAGGGCACAACGCGGGATGACTGACGGGAATGCGAACGGCACTCGGCATGCCGAAATCGGCGGGTCGTCGAACGGGCGACGACCGGATCACCGAATGGCGGTGGCGACCGATCCGGCAGGAGCTGCCGGTGCGGGTAGTGTTCGACCATTCCGGGGCGCTGTCAACGATTAGCGCAACCTTGCGAAAAGGTCCGGCTCAGGTGGCCTTCATGGACGACGTGGTCGACGGCGACAGGGACGACGACGAGCCGCTGGAGGAGGACGACGTGCCGCCGGTCGTGCCGTCCGGGGTCGTCGCGGCGGGCGGCTCGGTGGTCGTCGTGGTCGTGGTGGTGGTCGTCGTCGTGGTCGTCGTCGGCGTGGGGCAGCCCGGCGGGATGGACGGCGTCGTGGTCGGCGTCGTCGTGGGCGTGGTGGTCGTCGTCTCCGTCGGCGGCGTGGGGCACGTCGGCGTGGTGGTCGACGTCGACGGCGGGAACGTGACCGTGCCCGTCACGCCGGTCCGGGTGGTCGTCGTCGTGGTGGTGGTCGTCGTCGGGTGCGACGTGCTGGACGACGGCGGGTTGGTGCTGCCGGGCGGGGAGGTGTTGTTGTTGCCCGGGGTGGTGCCGTTGCCGGTGTCCTGGCCGAAGTCGTCGTCCGAGCCGAACATGTCGGGCAGCACCGGCACGCCGCTGGCGTAGACGTCCGCCCAGTACAGCACCGTGGCCACGTACTCGTTGGACTGGTTGTAGCGGAACACCGACCTGGCGCGCTGCTCCGGGTTGCTCAGGTCCGAGTTGTGGGCGCAGAGGTAGTTGCCCGCGCCGATGGTGGCGTCGTAGATGTTGTTCGGGTTGCGATCGCCGTCGGCGTTGCCGTCGGCCGCGTAACCGGCCCACGTGGACGGGATGAACTGCATCGGGCCGACGGCCCGGTCCCAGTTCCGGTCGCCGTCGAACCGGCCGCCGTCGGTGTCGCGGATCGCCGCCATGCCGGGCCCGCCGTTGAGCACCGGGCCCAGGATGGGCTCGACCGTGGTGCCGTTCTCGTTGACCCGGCCGCCGCGGGCGTGGCCGGACTCGATGCGGCCGATGCCGGCCAGCAGCGGCCAGTCGAGGTGGCAGTTGGGCGTGGTCTGGGCCAGGCGGTCGGCCGCGCGCATGTACGCGTCGAGCATCACGCCCGGGATGCCGTGCTGGCCCTCGCGCGAGAACCCGCCCTCCAGCGGGGGCAGGTCGTCCTCGAAGCCCGCCGGGTCGTCGGCCTCGGCGAGCAGGGCCGCGCTGAGCTCGTCGGTCTCGGGCAGCCGGCCGGTCGCGCCCAGCTTGCCCTCGGCGTCCAGCGCGAGCGTGCCCAGCACGTCGCCCGGACCGGGCGGCACGGCTTCGACGTCGGCGCGGCCGGCGAGGTGCACCCAGTCGATCGGCGTCGCGGTGTGCAGCAGCGCGGGCACGAGCATCGCGGCGGTCGCGGTGGCGGCGAAGCCCCATTGCCGCGGCGTCATCGTGCCCGGCTGGACCTTCGTCCGCTTCCGCCCACGACGCTTCGACTTCGGCACGACTCCGAACTCCCCATCGACTCGTCACCCGGCCTGCGATCCAGCCTGCCTGATCCGAACGGCGGTGTCACGGGCAGCCGCTGTCTTTGTGCCGAAGAACTGCCCGTACGTTCAGTTTTTCACCGTTGACGCGCATTCCCCGCTCGGCCACCACTCGGCGAGCAGGTCGAGCGCCTCGTCACCGAACGGGTTCACCCCCCGGCCCGCGGCCAGCGAGTGCGCCACGTGCACGTGCAGGCACTTGACCCGCCCCGGCATGCCCCCCGCGGTGACGGTCGTGCCGAGCGGTTCGATCGCGTCCCGTTCGGCCAGGTACGACTCGTGCGCACGGCGGTAGCGCTCGGCCAGCTCGTCGTCCACGGCCAGCCGGTCGGTCATCTCCTTCATCAGCCCGGCCCCCTCGAGCCTGCTGACGTAGGAGTTCAACCGGGAGCAGGTCAGGTAGTACAGGGTCGGGAACGGCGTGCCGTCCTCCAACCGGGGGTTGGTCTGCACGACCGCCGGGTGCCCGCTGGGGCACCGCGCCGCCACCGCCCGCATGCCCCGCGGCTCGCGGCCCAACTGCGCCGCGACCGCCGCCCGGTCCTCGTCGCTCACCGTCATCGCGCCGCCGCCGAATCCCACAACTGCTCGTACCACGCCTTGTCCTCGGCCGGTTTGGTCTCCGGTCGCTGTTGGTCCAGTTCACGCTCCGCGTCGCCGGGGAGCTGCACGATGTAGGGCGTCTCGCCGGGCCGCACGTAGTGCAGCCTGCGCCGCGCCTCGGCCTCCACGTGCGCCGGGTCGGCCAGTTCCCGCTTGCGCTGCTCCAGCTGCCCGACCTCGGCCCGCAGCGTCTCCTGCGAGGCGGTGACCTCGCGCAGCTCCTCGCGCTGCGCCAGGTAGGTGCGCAGCGGCACGGCGATGCTCAGCGCCAGCGCGCACACCACCATCGCCAGCAGCGCGGCCCGCCGCGTGCCGGTCATGCCGAACGCGCCACCCGTGCCGGTCCTGGTGCGCGCCCGGGACTGCGGCTTGCGCGCCGCGGGCCGGGTGCGCGGTGCCGGCTTGCGGGCCTGCCCGTCGCGGGCCTGCGCCCGCGCAGGGCGGGACCCCCGCGCGGCCTCGCGACCGCGCCGGGGTTCCCGTTCCCGTCGTGCCATCAGCTCTCCGGCGTGTACCGCGGGAAGGCCAGGTCACCGGCGTAGCGCGCGGCGTCGCCCAGGGCCTCCTCGATGCGCAGGAGCTGGTTGTACTTCGCGGTGCGCTCACCGCGGGCGGGCGCGCCGGTCTTGATCTGGCCCGCGCCGACGGCCACCGCGAGGTCGGCGATCGTGGTGTCCTCGGTCTCGCCGGACCGGTGCGACATCATCGACTTGTAGCCGTAGGACGTGGCCAGCGCGACCGCGTCCAGCGTCTCGGACAGCGTGCCGATCTGGTTGACCTTCACCAGCAGCGCGTTGGCCGCCCGGCGGGAGATGCCCTCCTCCAGCCGCTCCGGGTTGGTCACGAACAGGTCGTCGCCGACGATCTGCACGCGCTCGCCCAGCTCGGCGGTCAGCTGCACCCAGCCGTCCCAGTCGTCCTCGGACAGCGGGTCCTCGATCGACACCAGCGGGTAGGCGTTGACCAGCTCGGTGTAGTAGCCGGTCATCTGCTCGGCGCTGCGCTTGGTCTTCTCGAACGTGTACGCGCCGTCCGAGAAGAACTCGGTGGCGGCCACGTCCAGGGCCAGCGCGATGTCGCGGCCGGGCGTGAAGCCCGCCTTCTCGATCGCGACCAGGATCAGGTCCAGCGCGTCGCGGTTGCTCGACAGGGACGGCGCGAAGCCGCCCTCGTCGCCCAGGCCGGTGCCGAGACCCTTGGACTTCAGCACCGACTTCAGCGCGTGGTAGGTCTCCGCGCCCCAGCGCAGGGCCTCGCGGAAGCTCTCCGCGCCGATCGGCGCGATCATGAACTCCTGGATGTCCACGTCGGTGTCGGCGTGCGCGCCACCGTTGAGGATGTTCAGCATCGGCACCGGCAGCACGTGCGCGTTCGGGCCGCCGACGTACCGGAACAGCTCCAGGCCGCTGGACGCCGCCGCCGCCTTCGCCACCGCGAGCGAGACGCCGAGGATGGCGTTCGCGCCCAGGCGGGACTTGTCCGGCGTGCCGTCCAGGTCGACCAGCTTCTGGTCGACCACCCGCTGCTCGACGGCCTCGATGCCGACCAGCTCGGGGCCGATCTCGTCGAGCACCGCCGTGACCGCGCGCTCGACGCCCTTGCCCAGGTAGCGCTTGGCGTCGCCGTCCCTCAGCTCGACCGCCTCGTGCTCGCCGGTCGACGCACCGGACGGAACCGCGGCGCGCTCCAGCGTGCCGTCGTCCAGCGCCACCTCTACCTCGACGGTCGGGTTGCCTCGCGAGTCCAGGATCTCGCGGGCGCCGACCTGCTCGATGACCGCCACGTGCGCTCCCTCGTCAGACCATCTGTGTATCGATGCCGAGCCTAGTTGGTGCAAGGTGTGGGACGGCCCCGGCTCGCCTGTTGGGGCACCGGTGGGGAGGGGTTCACGCGTGGTTCACGTGGCGCGGGGTGGGAACGGGCCGCTGCTGGTCCTGCTGCACGGGCTCGGTGCGACGGCCTCGGTGTGGCGCTCAACTGCGGATTCGTGGCCCGGGGCGTGGTTGGCGGTGGACCTGCCGGGGCACGGCCGGTCGGCGCCGGCGGCGCGGTACTCGTTCGGGTCGATGGCCGCGGCGGTGGCCGCCGTCGTGGGTTCCGGGCCGGTGGCGGTGCTGGGGCACTCGTTGGGCGGGGTGGTGGCGTTGACGCTGGCCAGCGGGTGGTTCGGGGTGGACGTGCGGGCCGCCGCCGGGCTGGGGGTCAAGCTGCGGTGGACCGACGACGAGCTGGCGCGGGCGGCGGCGCCGGCCGCGAAGCCCGCGCGGGTGTTCCCGACCCGCGAGGAGGCGGCGGCGTGGGCGTCGAAGCTGGCGGGCGTGCCGCTGGCGGACGGCGTGGTCGAGGTGGACGGCGGCTGGCGGGCGGCGCTGGACCCGGCGGCGTTCGGGGTGGGCGCGCCGGACGTGGTGGGGCTGCTGGCGGTGGCCAAGGCGCCGGTCGTGCTGGCCGCGGGCGAGGACGACCCGATGTGCCCGCCGGAGCACCTGCTCGCCGCGCAGCCGGGTGGGGTGGTGCTGCCCGGCGTGGGTCACAACGCCCACGTGGAACGGCCGTCGTCGCTCGGCCCGGTGCTCGACCGGCTGCTCGCGGCTCTCGTGGCGTGACACGCCGGTCCCGTCATCCGGTCGGCTGTCGTACGGCGACCGGATGGCCGGGTAGCGTTGATCGAACCATGACCGACAGCACCTTCGAGGCGTTCCGCCGGGCCGAGGCGCTGCTCGCGGACCGCCGACCGCTGGAGGCGCTGCGCGAGCTCCGAGTCGTGCTCGAAGCCGCGCCCGACCAGGTGGGCGTGCAGCTGCTCGCGGGACGGGCGTACCTGGGATCGGCCCAGCTCAAGCGCGCCGAGGCGGCGTTCCGGAAGGTGCTGGAGCTCGATCCGAGCGACCACTACGCGCGGTTCGCGCTGGGTCGGACGTTGCAGCGGCAGAGCCGGTTGACCGAGGCGTTGACGCAGCTGCGGATCGCGGCGGCGATGAACCCGTCGCCGGAGTACCAGGAAGCGTTGGGCGAGGTCAGCGCCCGGTTGGCGGTGGAGCGGGACCGATGACGACCTACGAGCTCGGGCCGGTGGTCGCGGAGCGCCGGCTGGACCGGGTCGCCCCGGACGGCAGCCGCACGCCGGTCGTGGTCCGCTTCGGCCGCCCCCACCCGGACCCGCTGAGCCCGAACGGCGACTGGTGCTGCCCGCACCAGGTGCTCGGGCTGGGTGACGAGGCGGTCGGCGCGTCGTTCGGCGTCGACTCGCTGCAAGCGCTGCTGCTGAGCGTGCACCGGGTGCGGCTGGAGCTGGCGGCACGGGCCGAGCGGGCGTCGGTCGAGCTGGACTGGCTGGGTCTGCCGGACCTGGGCCTGACCGTCGACCCGCACGTCACCCGGCCCTAGCCGACGCTGGCCCGCGCGTAGGCGTCCGCGCCGCTGTAGACGTTCTGGCCGTACTCGGTCGAGTTGTTGTAGGCCAGCACGGCCGCCCACCAGCCCGCGCCCGTGCCCAGGTCGCGACCGCCCGAGCACAGGTAGCGGGCGGCGGCGAGGGCGGCGTCGTCGATGTTCTGGGGGTCCGGCGCCTGGCCGTCGCCGTTCGCGCGCACCGCGTACCGGGCCCACGTGGTCGGGATGAACTGCATCGGGCCGACCGCCCGGTCCCACTTCGTGTCGCCGTCGAGCACGCCGCCGTCGCTGTCCGCGATGGCCTTCACGCCCGGTGAGCCGTCCAGCGGGATGCCGATGATGGGGCGCGACGGCCGGCCGTCCTCGCCCAGCCGCAGGCCGCCGATCGTGCCGTGGTGCGACTCGATCCGGCCGATGCCGGCCAGCGTCGCCCACGACAGCCGGCAGCTCGGGCTCTGCGACCGCATGACCAGGTCGGCGATGGCGTACGCGCGCAGCGCGCGGGCCGGGACGTCGGTCTTGTCCGACAGCGACGACGCCCACGCGACCAGCGGGTCCGCGGTGGACTCGGCCTGGCCCGCCGGCGGGACGTCGCCGCCCGAGCCGGGCAGGGCGGGCGCGGCGGCGCCGGGCTCGACCGCCTGGAACGGCACCGGGAACGGCGGGTCGGCGGCCTGCCTCGGCGCGGACCGGTTGAACGTGGCCAGCGCCCACGCGCCGCCGCCCACGACGGCCAGCAGGATCAGCACGAGCGCGAGGCGTCCGACGAGGTTGCCGACGCCGCCGCGCGACGGGCGGCGCGGCTCGGTCTTGGACGGCGGCGGGACGACCACCGCCCCAGGCTACGTGCTCGCGGTGGCCGGACGGCGAGGATCACAGCGCAATTCGTCCCGGATGCCGGATATACCACCGCTCCGCCGGTTTGTGCCACTGGACGCGCGAGCACAGCCTTGCCTAAGTTCGATGAGCCTAAGTTAATTCCGTGTGAGGACAACGCCGTGCTCGTCAGCAACGGGCTCATCGGGCTGCGCGAGGGGCTGGAAGCAGCCCTGGTCGTCAGCATCCTGGTGGCCTTCCTGGTCAAGACCGACCGCCGGTCGCGCCTGCCCCTGGTCTGGTTGGGCGTCGGCGCCGCCGTCGCGCTGTCGGTCCTGGTCGGCGCGGTCATCACGTTCACCACCGCCACGATGACGTTCGAGCAGCAGGAGGCGTTCGGCGGCGGGATGTCGCTGCTGGCCGTCGCGTTCGTCACCGCGATGATCTTCTGGATGCGGTCGACCGCCCGCACCATCGCCGCCGAGCTGCGCGGCAAGCTCGACCGCGCGCTGGACGTCGGCCCGGCGGCCGTGGTGACCCTGGCTTTCCTCGCCGTGGGCCGCGAGGGCCTGGAGACGGCGGTGTTCTTCTACTCCAGCGTGCAGAGCGCGGGCAACACGGTGCAGCCGATGATCGGCTTCCTGACCGGCATCGGCGTCGCGATCGCCCTGGCGTACCTGCTCTACCGGGGCGCGATCCGGTTCGACCTGGGCAAGTTCTTCACCTGGACGGGCGCGCTGCTGGTGTTCGTGGCGGCGGGCGTGCTCGCCTACGGCCTGCACGACCTCCAGGAGGCCGCGATCCTGCCCGGCCTGGACACCCTGGCGTTCGACCTGAGCGAGACCGTGCCCGAGGACTCCTGGTTCGGGGCCCTGCTCAAGGGGATCTTCAACTACTCGCAGCGCACCACCGTGCTGCAAGCCACCGCCTGGACCGCCTACGTCGTGGTCGTCCTGCCGCTGTTCCTGATCCGCCCGCGCGTCGCGGCGAAGAGCTGAAACCGGAGAACCACCCGTGCCCCACCACCGCCTCCGCACCGCCGCCCTCGGCTCGTTGCTGCTCCTCGCCACCGCGTGCGGCAACGAGGCCGCGCCCGCGGGCACCGACGGGCCGATCGCCGTCGAGGCCACCGACGACGCCTGCAAGGTCGCCCGGACCAGCGCCGACACCGGCAACGTGACGTTCGAGGTGACCAACAAGGGCAGCAAGGTCACCGAGTTCTACCTGTTCGCCGAGGGTGACCGGATCCTCGGCGAGGTGGAGAACATCGGTCCCGGCCTGACCCGGCGGCTCATCGTCGAGGTCACCGAGGCGGGCGAGCTGGAGACGGCCTGCAAGCCCGGCATGAAGGGCGACGGCATCCGCGGCAGGTTCACCGTGTCCGGCGAGGGCCGCAAGGCCACCGACGGCAACGCCGAGCTCGCCGAGGCGACCAAGAGCTACCAGCGGTACGTGAACTCGCAGGCCGACAGCCTGCTCGCCAAGACGACCGAGTTCGTCGACGCGGTCAAGGCGGGCGACGTCGAGCGCGCCAAGGCCCTGTTCCCCGTCGCCCGCACCTACTGGGAGCGCATCGAGCCGGTGGCCGAGAGCTTCGGCGACCTGGACCCGAAGATCGACGGCCGCGAGGACGTCATCGAGGAGGGCGTGGAGTTCACCGGCTTCCACCGGCTGGAGAAGGACCTGTGGCAGGACGGCCTGCGGGCCGACTCCCCCGCCGTCGCCGACCGGCTGCGCGCCGACGTCGAGGAGATCGTGACGCTGGCCAAGGGGGTCGAGCTGACCCCGTTGCAGCTGGCCAACGGCGCGAAGGAGCTGCTGGACGAGGTCGCCACCGGCAAGATCACCGGAGAGGAGGACCGCTACTCGCACACCGACCTGTGGGACTTCCGCGCCAACGTGGACGGCTCGCAGGCGGCCGTGGCGGCGCTGCGGCCGGTGATCCAGGGCCGGGACGCCGCGCTGGTCGCCTCCGTGGACGAGAAGTTCCAGGCCCTGGACGAGCTGCTGGAGAAGCACCGCGCCGGTGACGGCTTCAAGCTCTACACCGAGCTCTCCGACGACGAGGTCAAGGCGCTCGCCGCCGCCGTCGACGCGCTCGGCGAGCCGATCAGCGGGGTCGCGGAGGTGGTGTCGCAGTGACAGGTCTGCCGCGGCGCAGGCTGCTCGGGTTCGCCGGGGCGGGTGTCGCGCTGGCCGGCGCGGGCGCGGCGGTCGGCGCGCTGTCCTCGTCCCCGTCGTCCGACCAGGTGCGGCTGACGGGCGCGGAGGCCGTGCCGTTCCACGGCGAGCACCAGGCCGGCATCACCACGCCCGCGCAGGACCGGATGCACTTCGTCGCGCTGGACGTGACCACGACCAAGCGCGACGAGCTCGTCTCGCTGCTGGAGGAGTGGACCGAGGCGGCCCGCCGGATGACGGCGGGCCTGGAAGCGGTCGAGGGCGGCGCGGTCGGCGGCAGCGCGCAGGCCCCGCCGAAGGACACCGGCGAGGCGCTGGACCTGCCGCCGTCCGCGCTCACGCTCACCATCGGCTTCGGCCCGTCGCTGTTCGACGAGCGGTTCGGCCTGGCCGGGCTCAAGCCGGCGAAGCTGATCGACCTGCCCCGGTTCCCCGGCGACGACCTCGACGAGCGGCGCACCGGCGGCGACCTGTGCATCCAGGCGTGCGCCAACGACCCGCAGGTGGCCGTGCACGCGATCCGCAACCTCGTGCGGATCGGCTTCGGCCGGGTCTCGGTGCGGTGGTCGCAGCTCGGGTTCGGCCGCACGTCCTCCACCTCCACCGCCCAGGCGACGCCCCGCAACCTGTTCGGCTTCAAGGACGGCACCAACAACGTCAAGGCCGAGGACGGCGACGCGCTGCGCGAGCACGTGTGGGTCGCACCGGGCGACGGGCCGGACTGGCTGGTCGGCGGCACGTACCTGGTGGCCCGCCGGATCCGCATGCACGTCGAGATCTGGGACCGCACCCCGCTGGCCGAGCAGGAGCAGATCGTCGGCCGCACCAAGGGCGTCGGCGCGCCGCTCGGGCAGGTCGCCGAGTTCGACCCGGTCGACCTGCACGTCAAGGGCAAGGGCGGGCTGCCGGTGATCGGCGAGACGGCGCACGTGCGGCTCGCGTCGGCCGAGCACCTGGGCGGCGTGCGCGTCCTGCGCCGCGGCTACAACTTCACCGACGGGTCGGACGGGCTCGGCCACCTCGACGCCGGGCTGTTCTTCCTCTGCTTCAACCGGGACACGGGCAAGCAGTTCGTGCCCATGCAGGCGGCGCTGGCGGCCCGGGACAAGATGATGGAGTACCTGGAGCACAACGGCTCAGGGCACTTCGCCGTGCCGCCCGGCGTCCGCGAGGGCGGTTTCTGGGGCGACACCCTGTTCACCTGACCCGGTCGTCGTCGGACTGGTCGGCTCCGCGGTCGTGACCGGCGCCTCGGTGGTCGTCGCGACGGGCCCGGTGGTGGTCGTCGCGTCCCGCGTGCGCGTCGGCGGCAGGTCGACCCGGGCCCGCGGCCCGACCGCCTGCGCCGACGACGGCGGCGGCGGCGCGTCGGGCGACCGCTCGGCCTCCCGGCGATCGGGTGACCGCGTCGGCTCCGGCGACCGGGCGGTGCCGGGCACCCGCGGTGACGAAGTCGGGTGGACGACCACCGGCGGCAGCGGGACGGGCTGGACCTCGGTGCGCACGCTCACCAGCGTCCGGTGCACCGTGACGGGCGGCGCGGCCGAGGGCGACGGCCCGGGGTGGCCGAAGGCGAGCACCAGCGCCGCCACCCCGCCCGCCGCCGCCAACGGCAACCCCACGACCGCCGCCAGGCACCCGCGCCCGCTGCGCGGCAACTCACGATGGCTCACGACACCCCCGAACCCGATCTTGTGCCTACACATTGGTCGGTTTCGGACCACCGGTCGCAACCACCGCGCCGTCACACGCCCGGGTGGACTCGATCAGGTGAGGGGCGGGAGCTGCGGCGGAACGGCCGCCGGCCGCGTCTCCAACGCCTCCAGCGCCAGCCGCACCGCCGTGTCCAGCTGCGGGTCGCGCCCGGCCACCCGGTCCTGCGGCGTGACGACCACCTCCACGTCCGGGTCGACGCCGTGGTTCTCCACGCCCCACCCCGGCCCGGCGAACCACGTCGCGTACCGGGGCTGCGTCACCAGCGTGCCGTCCACCAGGTGGTACTGCATGTCGATGCCGATCACCCCGCCCCACGTGCGGGTGCCGACGACCGGCCCGATGCCCATCTCCTTGATCGCCACGTTCACGATGTCGCCGTCCGACCCGGCGAACTCGTCCGCGATGGCGACCACCGGCCCGCGCGGCGCGTCGCCGGGGTAGCTGTCGGCCGTGGTGTACCCGCGCGCCACCGACCAGCCGATGATCCGCCGACCCAGCTTCTCCACCACCAGCTCGGACGTGTGCCCGCCGCCGTTCTCCCGCACGTCGAGCACCACGGCCTCACGGGCCAGCTCCACCCGCAGGTCGCGGTGCAGCTGCGCCCAGCCCGCGCCCATCATGTCCGGCACGTGCAGGTACCCGACCCGGCCCTCGGACAGCTCGTGCACGCGCGCCCGCCGGTCGGCCACCCACGCGTGGTAGCGCAGCGGCTCGTCGTCCTCCAGCGGCACGACCACCACCCGGCGCGGCTCGCCACCGCCACCGGGCCGCACGGTCAGCTCCACCGGCTTGCCCGCCGCGCCGACCAGCAGCGGCGCGGGCCCCGTCACCGGGTCCACCTGCCGCCCGTCGACCGCCACGATCGCGTCGCCGGCCCGCACCGCGACCCCCGGGGCCGCCAGCGGCGACCGCGCCGCCGGGTCCGACGTCTCACCCGGGATCACCCGCACGACCCGCCACGCGCCCGACTCGTCCCGCTCCAGGTCCGCGCCCAGCAACCCCACGGCACGACCGCGCGTCCCGTGCGCCGGGATGACGTAGGCGTGCGACGTGCCCAGCTCGCCCTGGACCTCCCACAGCAGGTCGATCAGGTCGTTGTAGCTGCCCAGCCGGTCCACCAGGGGCCGGTAGCGCTCCAGCACGCCCGCCCAGTCCACGCCGCCCATGTCGGTGCGCCAGAAGTGGTCCCGCATCAGCCGCCCGGCCTCCGCGTACGCCTGCCGCCACTCGGCCGCCCGGTCCACGACCACCCGCACCCGCGACAGGTCCACGTCCACCGAGTCGTGGTCGTCCGGGTCCACCTTCCGGTCCGTCGGCACCACCCGCAGGTCACCGCCGTCCTGCACGGCCATCCGCTGCCCGTCCCCGGTCACCGCGAACGCGTCCACGCCGTCCACCAGCACATCCGTGCGCGACTTCGCCAGGTCGAACCGCTCCAGCACGGCCCGCGGCGGGCGCGCCGACGGGTCGGCCAGGTTGTCGCCCAGCACCCCGCGCAACGGCGACCGCAGCCACAGCAGCCCGCCCTTGGCCGCGGTCAGCCCGGAGTAGCGGGCGGCGGCGACCGGCACCGTCACCACCCGGTCGGCCAGCCCGTCCAGGTCGACGACCGTGATCGGGTTCTCGTCGTCCTTCTCCTTGTCCTTGTCCGACGAGTCGTCGCCGACCGGCCGGCCCAGGCGCAGCGGGTCGAACGGCGACGGCGTCGTGGCCGCCAGCGGCAGCAGGTAGGGCCGGCAGCCGGTCGGGAACGACAGGTCGAACACGTGCGCGTCGTACACCGGGTCGAAGCTGCGCACCGACAGGAACGCCAGGTACCGGCCGTCCTCGGTGAACGTCGGCGAGAAGTCGGAGAACCGCAGCGGCGTCACGTCCACCACGGACAGGTCCGTCGTGTTCGTCATCCGGATGTGCTGCAACGGCCGCGGCCCGGGGTGCGACCACGCCAACCAGTTCGAATCGGGCGAGAACGCCAGGTCGCCGACGTGCGGGTTCGCCCCCTTCAACACCTCCCGCACCTCACCGGACTCCACCTCGACCAGCAACAGCCGCCCGTCGTGGGTGGCCACGGCCAACCGCCGCCCGTCCGGCGAGACGGCCAGCTCCAACACCCGCCCCAGCTTGCCGACCGCCACCCGCCGCGGCTCGTTGCCCGGCTCCACCCCGCCGACGGGCGCGAACTCCAACCCCTCCTCGCCGTCCGCGTCGGTCACCCACACCACGCTGTCCCCGACCACCCGCGGCAGCCGCGCCCGGACCCCGGGCTGCTCCGCCAACGCCCGCACCGGCCCGTCCCGGTGCGTCACCCAGTGCACCGTCCCCCGCACCTCGACCACACTGGCCCGCCCGGTCCGGTCCGGGTGGAAGTCGTCGGGCCGCGACGGCACCGGCCGCGGCCTCCGCGCCGTCCGCGGCCCGCCCAACCGGATGTCCAACCGCCGCGGCTCGGCGTCCAACCCGTCCATCACCCTCAGCTCGCCCGCGTGCTGCCAGACGATCCGCTCACCGTCGCTCGACGCCACGCGCGCGTAGAACTCCTGCTCGGTGTGCCGCCGCAGGTCCGACCCGTCCGCCGCCACCGAGTACAGGCTCCCGACCCCGTCGTGGTCGGACAGGAACGCGATCCGCTCCCCGATCCACATCGGCGACGTCAGCGACGACGTCAACCGGGACAGGATGCGCTCGAACTCCCCGTCCCCACCCCGGTCGACCCACAACTTCGCCGCCGCGCCACCCCGGTACCGCTTCCACCAGGCCGGATCGCGCCCGTACACCGACGTGACCACGACCTGCCCGCGAGGCCCGAACGCCACGTCGTCCACCCACCCGAACGGCAACCGCCGCGCCGGCCCGCCATCCACCGGGACCGCGTGCGCCCACTGCCGGTTCGTGGTCGCCTGCCCGGTGGACGTCACGGCGACGACCTCACCCTCCGCCGTCCACCCCCGCACCCCGGTCGTGTAATCGCCCCAGTAGGTGAGCCGAACCGCCTCCCCGCCGTCCACCGGCGCCAGGTGCACCTCGGGCGCACCGTCACGCCGACTGGTCCACGCCAACCGCGTCCCGGTCGGGTCGAAGCGGGGGAAGGAAACGGGCACCTGATCAGCGGTCACCCGCCAAGCCCGACCACCGTCGAGCGGCGCGAGCCACACATCGTCTTCGGCGACGAAAGTCACCAGGTCACCGTGCAGGTGCGGGAAGCGGAGGTAAGCCTCGGTCACCCTTCGACGTTAGCGCCCCGATCACCCGACCCGGGCCGAACCCGGCGAACGCGCTCCGCCCCACCGAACCCCCGACCGGGGACGCGGCGCCCCGGGGCGGCCGGTCGTCGGCGGGCGGCATCGGCAGCGCGGCCGTCGAGCAGCTCCGGGAGGGCGGGGTCGACCGGCGGGCGGTGGAGGCGGTCGAGGAGCAGCTCGCCGACCTCGTCGAGGACGACGAGTTCTGGCGGTTCCAGGCGCGCAGCCTGGCGGTGTTCGCCACGCCCGAGTCGCTGACCGCGTTCCGGCTGCCCGACCACCTCACGGCCGCCGTCGAGGTGTCCGACCGGTTCCACGTCAAGCCGCTGCTGCGGTCGATCACGTTCCCGCAGGCGGCGTTCCTGCTCGTGCTGGCGCAGGGCTCCGTGCGGCTGCCGGAGGTGCTGCCCGACCTGCCCGCAACCGAGTGCGGGTGCCCGACATGCCGTCGTACGTGGCCGGTGCCGTCGGCAAGTCGTCCATCGCGGACCGCGCGCCCGTCCGCCGCATCCAGGGCGGCGAGGGCAGGAAGGTGCGGATGCGGCAGTTCGCGCGGAAGGTCGACCAAGCGCTGCGCCGGGTCCTCGCGGGCCAGGACACCCCGCTCGTGCCGGCCGCCGTCGAGCCGCTGGACGGCGTCTTCCGGTCCGTGTGCAGCTACCCGCACCTGGCGCCGAGGAGCGTCTCGCCCGGCGGTGGCGACGCGGGCGCTGCGACCGACGGCGCACTGGTGGACGCCGGACGCGGTGGACTACGGCGTGCTGGACGAGATCAGCCGGTGCGTCCGGCTCACCGACGGCCGGGTGCTCGCGGTCCGCCGGGACGACGTCCCGGGACGCGGTGAGGTGGCCGCCGTCCTGCGGTTCACGCCCTGACGGCAGACCCGGACGGCCAGTGGGCGCGCCAGTCGGCCGCGGTCGGGGCGGTGACGCCGGCCGCGCGCGCCGACCGCTCGGCCGACCGCACGTCCGCCTCGAACCGCCGGGCCACGGCCCGCAGCTCCGTCTCCGGGTCCTCGCCGGCGAGCTTCGCCAGCGCCGCCACCGCGAACAGCGTCGTGCCGGTGTCGTCGCCCTCCGGCAGCAGGTCCACCGGCAACCCGGCCCGCGCCGCCCGCTGCGCCAGCTTCCCGGCCAACGCCACCGCCGGCTGTCCCATCGCGACCCCGTCGACACTGGACTCGCGCCGCTTCTCGACCTGCTTGAGCTCTTCCCACCGGTGCTGCTGGGTCGTCGCGTCCCGCACCGCCGGGTCACCGCCCTCGAACACGTGCGGGTGCCGCCCGACCAGCTTGGCCACCAGGTCGCCCGCCACCTCGTCGATCCCGAACGGCTCCTCGGCGTCCTCCGCCGCGATCCGCGCGTGGAACAGCACCTGGAGCAGCACGTCGCCGAGCTCCTCGCGCATCGCCGCCCGGTCGCCGTCCTCGATGGCCTCCAGCAGCTCGTAGGTCTCCTCGACCAGGTACTGCCGCAACGACTCGTGGTCCTGCTCCGCGTCCCACGGGCACCCGCCGGGCGACCGCAGCCGGTCCATCACCGCCGCCGCCTCCAGCAACGGCACCCCGGGCGTCCGCACCACCTCGGCGCCCGCCGCGACCAACGCCCGCGCCGCCGCCTCGTCGGGGTTCGTCGTGATCAGCACGACCGATCCCGCCGCGTCCCCCACGACCAACTCCGACACCGGCGCGGCCGACCACTCCGCCGGGTCCACACCCTCCCCCGCGTACACCGCCGCCGCGCCCCGCAGAGCGGACAGCGCGGCGGCGGGCAGAACGGGAACAGCCCCTACGACGACAACCGTCACGACTTCTGCCGCGCCCGCGCCGTCGCCTGGTAGCCGCTCAACTCACCCTCGTTCGCCGCGAGCGAGATCGCCGTGCCGTCCCACACCCCGTACCGCGGGTTGACCTGGATCTCCGGCTGACCGGCCAGCGTGTGCACCAGCCGCAGCCCGATCTGCTCCAGCAGCTGCGGCGTCAACTGCTCGGTGGACGACTCGCCGGACGGCCGCACGTCGGTCTTGCGGTCGGTCACGTACGCCACGATCCACTGCGCGCTGCTCGGGTCCGGCGCGAACGCCACCACCGTGCCCGCCGGCACGCCGAACAGCGGCGACTGCGCGGCCTGCGGCGAGTCGGCCGAGCGCACCCGCTGGCCTTCCTTGGACAGCGTCTGACCTTCGGCGCTGCGCGGCGCGTCGGCCACGAACTCGGCCATCTTCGCCGGGTCCGCCGCGACCTGCTTGGCCTTCTCGACCGCCTCGGCGTTGTCCTTGACGAAGAAGTAGTCGAACGTGACTTCCATCCGGTCCACGTACTTGCGCGCCAGCTCGACCAGCAGCAACTGGTCCTTGGCCCGCTCGCGGAACGTCGTCGCGTCGTACACCGTGTTCTGCGAGGCCGCCTCCGCGCCGCCGGCCTGCTCGACCGACTCGGTCACGGCCTCCTCGGACACGGACACGCCCTCGCGCCGGGCCGCCAGCTCGATCAGCTCGTGCTGCACGCCCAGGGTCACCAGCTGCCGCGCGACCTGGTCGAGCTTGCGCTGGTCGTGCAGCTTCTGGGCCTCGGGCTCCTTCTCGAGCACGACGTCCAGCCGCTGCTGGACCTGCTCCAGGGGCAGCACGGTGTCGCCGACGATCGCGGCCGAGCCCACGTGGCTCGGGCCGGTGCCGCAGCCCGCCACCAGCAGTGCCACCGAAGCCAGGGCCACCGCCGCGCCGATTCTGGTGAAGCGCCTCTGCACAGTCCTCACGACCAGTACCTTCTCACGTCCTCGTGACGCCGCTCACGGGAGTCCCCGCCAACGACTCCAGGAACTGCGCGCACCAATCCAGCAGGTCCTGGTCGCGCAACTGGGGCGCGCCCATCCGGCCGCCGGCCGCTCCCTCCGTCGGACGAGGCACGCTGACCGTGTGGGCGCTCTCCTTGTAGACCGCCTTCGGGAACAGCCGGCGCAGCCGCACGAGCTGGCTGTCCTTCAGGTCGAGCGGCGCGAAGCGGATCGTCGAGCCCTGGGTGGCGACCTCCGTGACGCCGTGCGCGCGGCACGTCTGCCGGAACCGGGCCACCGCGAGCAGCCGCTCCACCGGCAGCGGCGGCGTGCCGTAGCGGTCCTTCAGCTCGTCCCAGACGGCCTGCAACGCGTCGCCGTCGACCGCGGCGGCGATCTTGCGGTAAGCCTCCAGGCGCAGCCGCTCGCCGGGCACGTAGTCGTGCGGGATGTGCGCGTCCACGGGCAGGTCGACGCGGACCTCGGCCAGCTCCTCCTCGACCTCGCCGTCCGCGCCCGCGTGCTTGCGGAACGCCTCGACGGCCTCGCCGACCAGCCGCACGTACAGGTCGAAGCCGACGCCCGCGATGTGCCCGGACTGCTCCGCGCCGAGGATGTTGCCCGCGCCGCGGATCTCCAGGTCCTTCATGGCCACCGCCATGCCCGCGCCCAGCTCGGTGTTCTGCGCGATCGTGGCCAGCCGGTCGTGCGCGGTCTCGGTCAGCGGCGCCTCGGGCGGGTAGAGGAAGTAGGCGTAGCCGCGTTCCCGGCCCCGGCCGACGCGCCCGCGCAGCTGGTGCAGCTGGGCCAGGCCGAGCAGGTCGCCGCGCTCCACGATGAGGGTGTTGGCGTTGGAGATGTCCAGGCCGGTCTCCACGATCGTGGTGCAGACGAGCACGTCGTACTCGTTCTCCCAGAACCCCTGGATGATCTTCTCCAGCTTGTCCTCGTTCATCTGGCCGTGCGCGGTGATCACGCGGGCCTCGGGGACCAGCTCGCGGATGTGCCGGGCGGCCTTCTCGATCGAGGACACGCGGTTGTGCACGTAGAACACCTGGCCGTCGCGCAGCAGCTCGCGGCGGATCGCGGCGGCCACCTGCTTGTCGTCGTACGCGCCGACGTAGGTCAGGATCGGGTGCCGCTCCTCGGGCGGGGTGAGGATGGTGGACATCTCGCGGATGCCCGCCAGCGACATCTCCAGCGTGCGCGGGATCGGCGTGGCGGACATCGTGAGCACGTCCACGTGCGTGCGCAGCGCCTTGATGTGCTCCTTGTGCTCGACGCCGAACCGCTGCTCCTCGTCCACGATGACCAGGCCGAGGTCCTTGTAGCGCAGGCTCTTCTGGAGCAGCCGGTGCGTGCCGATGACGATGTCCACGTCACCCTCGGCCAGGCCGGTGATGGTCTGCTCGGCCTCCTGCGGGTCGGTGAACCGGGACAGGCCCTTGATCGTCACCGGGAACGCGCGCATCCGCTCGGTGAACGTGTTCAGGTGCTGCTGGGCCAGCAGCGTCGTGGGCACCAGCACCACGACCTGCTTGCCGTCCTGCACGGCCTTGAACGCCGCGCGCACCGCGATCTCGGTCTTGCCGTAGCCCACGTCGCCGCAGATCACCCGGTCCATCGGGACGGTGCGCCGCATGTCGGCCTTGACCTCGTCGATCGCCGCCATCTGGTCGATCGTCTCGGTGAACGGGAACGCGTCCTCCAGCTCCCGCTGCCAGGGCGTGTCCGGGCCGAACGCGTGACCGGGCGCGGCCTGGCGGGCGGCGTAGAGCTGCACCAGCTCGGCGGCGATCTGCTTGACCGCCTTCTTCGCCTTGGCCTTGGTGTTCTTCCAGTCGCTGCCGCCCAGCTTGTTCAGCGTGGGCAGCTCGCCGCCGACGTAGCGGGAGATCTCGTCGAGCTGGTCGGTCGGCACGAACAGCCGGTCGCCGGGCTGGCCGCGCTTGCTGGAGCCGTACTCCAGGACCAGGTACTCGCGGGTCGCCGTGTTGCCCGCGGTGTCCTTGGTGGTGCGCTGCACCATCTCGACGTACTTGCCGATGCCGTGCTGCTCGTGCACGACGTAGTCGCCGGGCCGCAGCGCCAGCGGGTCGACGGCGTTGCGGCGGCGGCTGGGCATGCGGCGCATGTCCTTGGTGGACGTGCCGTGCCGCCCGCCGGTGAGGTCGGTCTCGGTGAGCACGACCAGCGCCAGCTCGGGCAGCGAGAAGCCGTCCTCCAGCGCGCCCCGCACGACGGTGACCGCGCCCTTCTTCGGGGCGGTGTCCAGGGTCTCCCGCAGCACCACGTTCACGTCGGCTTCGCGCAGCTGCTCGGTCGCGCGCTGGGCCGTGCCCGCGCCGGGGACGACGAGGACCGCCGTGCCGCCGGAGACGGTGTGGGCGCGCAGGTCGGCGAACGCCCGGTCGATGTCGCCCTGGTACGCCTCGACCTGCTTGAACTCCAGCCGGACGACGTCCCCGCCCTCGGTGGTGAGCTGGCTGAGCGTCCACCAGGGCCGGCCCTGGGCCCGCGCGGACCGGGTCACGTCGGCGAGGCTGTGGTAGGCGCTGGAGTCCAGGTCGATGGGGCTCTGCCCGCCGCCCGCCGCGGCCATCCACGACGCCTCCAGGAACTCCTGGCCGGTGCGCACGAGGTCCGCGGCCCGCGCCCGGATCTTCTCCGGGTCGTTGAGGACGACGTGCGTGCCCTTCGGGACGACGTCGGTGAGCAGTTGCAGCTCGCCCTCGCACAGCGCCGGGATGAGCGCTTCCATGCCCTCCGAGGGGATGCCCTCGGCGATCTTGCTCAGCAGCTCGTGCAGGTGGGCGTCGGCGGTGTGCTGCTCGGCCAGCGCGGCGGCCCTGGCCCTCACGTCGGCGGTCAGCAGCAGCTCGCGGCACGGCGGCGCGGTGAACCCGTCGACCTCCTGCGGCAGCGACCGCTGGTCGGCGACGGCGAACGGGCGGATCTCGCTGACCTCGTCGCCCCAGAACTCGACCCGCAGCGGGTGCTCGGCGGTCGGCGGGAAGATGTCGAGGATGCCGCCGCGCACGGCGAACTCGCCGCGCTTCTCGACCATGTCGACGCGGGTGTAGGCGATCTCGGTCAGGTTGACCAGCAGCGCCTCGAAGTCGTGCTCCGAGCCGACGGCCAGGTGCACGGGCTCCAGCTCGCCCAGGCCCGGCGCCATCGGCTGGATCAGGCTGCGGACCGTGGTGATGACGACCTTGAGCGGGTTGTCGCCGGGGTGGGCCAGGCGGCGCAGCACCTCCAGGCGCGCGCCGACCGTGTCGGCCCGCGGTGACAGCCGCTCGTGCGGCAGCGTCTCCCAGGACGGGAACAGGGCGACCTGCTCCGGGCCGATGAGGTCGCACAGCACGGCCTTGAGGTCGTCGGCCTCGCGACCGGTCGCGGTGACCGCGAGGACGGGTGCGCTGGTGGCGAGGGCAGCCGCGACCAGCGGTCGGGCGGCGGGCGGCCCCTCGAGTTCCAGGTCGGGCACGCCGACCGAGTCGGCGAGGGCGCGCAGCGCCTTGTCGGGCAGGACAGCGGTCAGCAGGCCGGACAGCGGGCCGGGCTGGGGCATTGCGGTGGCTCCCCGGAGGTCAACGCGGACAGACCCCTGCCCGGGACCGGACGTCCACACACGTCCACCGGAGGGGTTCTCGACTTCCCACCCTACGGCCCCCGCCGACCGGGTGCCCCGTGATTTCGGTTGACCGCGGGGTGACGCTGGGTACGTGGAGCACAAGCAGATCAGGGCCGACTACGACGACCGGCACGTGACCGTGTACCAGGCGTACTCCCCCGCCATCGCCGTCCCCGCGCTGGCGGCGGGCCGGTTCGTGCCGCCGTTCCGGCCCGGCCGGATGACGTGGGTCAAGCCGTCCTTCCTGTGGATGATGTACCGC
This sequence comes from Actinosynnema sp. NPDC091369, assembly GCF_044757065.1. Classification (NCBI taxonomy): domain Bacteria; kingdom Bacillati; phylum Actinomycetota; class Actinomycetes; order Pseudonocardiales; family Pseudonocardiaceae; genus Actinosynnema; species Actinosynnema sp. NPDC091369. The sequence goes on from NZ_JBIVUG010000001.1 coordinate 309,986, forward strand.
TCCGGGTGGGGCACCAAGCCCGACCAGGAGCGCGTGCTGGCCGTGCGAATCACCCGATCGGGGTTCGACTGGGCGGTGTCGGCGGCCGTGCCGAGCGACGAGGGCGTCGGGCTCAAGCCGGACGTGCGCGTGCAGTGGGACCCGGAGCGCGACCTGCACCTGCGACCGCTGCCGCACCGGTCGTTGCAGCTCGGGTTGGCCGGCGAGGCGTCGCGGCGGTACGTGCGGGAGTGGGTCGTGGGGCTGACCGACGTGACGCCGCTGGCCCACCGGGTGCACGCGCTGGTGCGCGCCGGCGACCTGGACGCGGCCCGCGCCCTGCTGCCCGTGGAACGGCCCTACCCGCTGCCGGTCGGCTCCGAGCGGTGAGCACGGCCCTCAGCGCGGCCGGGCGGCGCGGCCCTCAGCGCGGCCTTCAGCTCGGCCGGCCGGCGAGCACGGCCTTCAGCGCCGCCGGGTCGACCGCGGTCGGCACCAGGTCGGCGAGCCGGTCCGCCAGCCGGGTGTCGCGGACCAGGACGCCCGCCGCGATGCCCTCGGCCACCGCCTCGCCGTCCCGCTCGCGGGCCGCGTACGCGGCGGCCAGCTCGCCGTTGAGCAGGCGCTCGTAGTCCTCCCGCCAGTGCCAGCCGATGTCCGCCCCGAGCCGGGTGTTGGCCGCGTAGGCCGAGCCGCCGTTGGCGATCTTGCGCGCGTAGTGCGCGTAACCGCGGTCGGGCACGTGCAGGATCTCCAGGGGCGTGAGCGGTGACTCCGCGCCGATCAGGGGGCCGGTCGCGGTGTGGTTGCCCTGCGCCACCTCCACGTCCGGGTCGGCCCGGTGGCACACCTTCGGGCCGATGCGCGTGCCGCGCGCCGACAGCGAGGCGGTGTCCCTGATGACGAGGCGGTCCACCCACGGCGCGGCCGGGTCGACCGCCGGGTCGGGGACGAGGTTGTCGCGGCGCGACCGGACCAGGCCCGCCGAGCCGGCGGCGGCGAACGCGGCCGGCAGCGCGTCCCGCCCGGGGCTCGTCTCCCCGGCCGGCCAGAAGAACTCGTCGGCGTCGGCGTTGACCACCCAGTCCGCGCCGAGGTCGGCGGCCCGCCGGGCCATGCGGGTCACCCAGCGGCCCTGCTCGTAGTCCTGGCTCGGCTCGTGGTGCAGTTCGAGCACGCCCGCGGCCCGGTAGGACTCCAGGACCTCCACGGTGCCGTCGCGCGAGCCGTTGTCCGTCGCGACGATGAAGTCCACCCCGGCGGCGAGGTGGTGCTCGACCGTCGCCGCGACCACGTCGACCTCGTCACGCACCAACAACGTCATCAGCACGCGCACGGCACAACCCCCAAGTCCCCGTTCGAGCACGGGCAGCGTACGGGACGGCCGGCCGGGGAACGCCGAGCACACACGCCGGTTGCCATGCTGGGTGGCATGCGTCGGTTCGTCGGGTTCGCTGCGGTGCTGGCCGCGTGTGCGGCGTGTTCGACCGAGGGCTCCGGAGGCAGTGCGCCGGCGACCACCACTCCCCAGGGGCTCCAGGTCGAGGTCGTGGCGTCCGGGCTGAGCCACCCGTGGGACGTGGGGTTCCTGCCCGACGGGCGGCTGCTCGTGCCGCAGCGGCCGGGGCGGATCTCGGTGGTCGAGGACGGTCGGGTGACCGACGTGGAGGCCGACCTCGGTGACGTGGAGGCGCGGGGCGAGGGCGGGCTGATGAGCCTCGTCGTGCACCCGGACTTCGCGACCAGCCGCCGGTTCACCACGTGCTTCAACACCGCCACCGACGTCCGGCTGGTGACGTGGGAGCTGGACGGCGCGAAGGCGACCAGGGTGGAGGACCCGCTGCTGGCGGGCCTGCCGACGGCGGCGAGCGGGCGGCACTCGGGGTGCCGGATGGCGCTGGACCGCGACGGCAACCTGCTCGTCGGCACCGGGGACACCGCGCGGGGTGACGTGGCGCAGGACAGGTCCAGCCTCGGCGGCAAGGTGCTGCGGGTCGACCTGGCGACCGGTGAGGGCGTGGCGGGCAACCCGTTCGGCGACCGGGTCTACACCTACGGGCACCGCAACGTGCAGGGCGTGGCCGTGCGGCCGGACGGGATGGTGTTCACCGCCGAGCACGGGCCGTCGGTGGACGACGAGGTGAACGTGCTCAAGCCGGGCGGGAACTACGGGTGGGACCCGTCGCAGGGCGGCACCGTCGGCGGGTACGACGAGGACGTGCCGATGACGGACCTGGAGCGGTTCCCGGACGCCGTGCCGGCCGTGTGGTCGTCGGGGAAGCCGACGGAGGCGATCTGCGACGCCGCGTTCCTGGTGGGGGAGCGGTGGGGCCCGCTGAACGGCGTCCTGGCCGTGACCGCCCTGAAGGGCTCCAAGCTCCTGCTGTTCACCGTCACCCAGGAGGGCAACGTCCACTCCGTCGCCATCCCCCCGGAACTGGACGGCACCCACGGCCGCCTGCGCGGCGCCGAACTCGCCCCCGACGGCTCCCTCTACGTCACCACGTCCAACGGCACCGACGACAAGCTCCTCCGCGTGACCACGCCCTCCTGACCCGGGGGGTCAGCGGGTGCGGAGGCGGGGTTTGTGGTCCATGTGGGACAGGCCCTTCCAGGCCAGGTTGACCAGGTGGGCGGCGACCTCGTCCTTCTTCGGCTTGCGGACCTCCAGCCACCACTGGCCGGTCAGCGCCACCATGCCGACGAGCGCCTGGGAGTAGAGGGCGGCCAGCTTGCGGTCGTAGCCCTGGCGCGAGAAGTGCAGCCCCAGGATCGACTCCACCTGGGAGGCGATGTCGTTGAGCAACGACGAGAACGTGCCGGTGGACGACGCCACGGGCGAGTCGCGCACGAGGATGCGGAAGCCGTCGGTCGAGCCCTCGATGTAGTCCAGCAGCGCGCACGCCGCCTGCTCCAGCAGCTCGCGCGGGTGCCCGCCGGACAGCGCGTTGACGATGTGGTCCATCAGGTACTGCATCTCGCGGTCCACCACGACGGCGTAGATGCCTTCCTTGCCGCCGAAGTGCTCGTAGACCACGGGCTTGGACACGCCCGCCCGGTGCGCGATCTCCTCGATGGAGGTGACCTCGAAGCCCTTCTCCGCGAACAACGCGCGGGCCACGTCGAGCAGTTGCTCGCGCCGCTCCTTGCCCGTCATCCGCACGCGCGGCACCGGTGTCTCGTCGCCGCGCCGTCTCCCCGCCACCCAGACCACCCTAAACGCCTGCCCCCCGCGTGAGGCGCGAGGGGCAGGCGACAACTCGTCCGACCGCTTACTTCTTGGCGCTGATGCGCGCGAGGCGCTGCTGGTTCGGCCAGCGCACGCTGGTCGCCCAGCCGAACTTCTCGAACATCCAGATCACCCGCGCGGACGTGTCGATCTGACCGCGCTTGACGCCGTGGCGCGCGCAGGTCGGGTCGGCGTGGTGCAGGTTGTGCCACGACTCGCCGAAGCTCAGGATCGCCAGCGCCCACACGTTCGCGGAACGGTCACGCGCGGCGAACGGGCGGTCGCCCACCATGTGGCAGATCGAGTTGACCGACCACGTCACGTGGTGCAGGAACGCCACCCGGACCAGGCCCGCCCAGAAGAACGCCGACAGCGCGCCGGACCACGACATGGTGATCAGACCGCCGAGCACGGCGGGCGCGAGCAGGCTGATCGCGGTCCACAGCGGGAACAGCTTGTCGACCTTGACGAGGTCCTCGTCGGCCAGCAGGTCGGGGGCGAAGCGCTGCGCGTTGGTCTTGTCGCGGTCGAACAGCCAGCCCATGTGGGCGTGCCAGAAACCCTTGGCGAGCGCGACCGGGCCGCTGCCGAACAGCCACGGCGAGTGCGGGTCGCCCTCGCGGTCGGAGAACGCGTGGTGGCGGCGGTGGTCGGCGACCCAGACGATGACCGGGCCCTGAAGCGCCATCATGCCCGCGATCGCCAGGCCGATCTTGAGCGCGCGGTTGGCCTTGAACGAGCCGTGCGTGAAGTAGCGGTGGAAGCCCACCGTCACGCCGAGGCCGGCCAGGTAGTAGAACGCCACGAACAGCGCCACGTCGACCCAGCCCAGCCCCCACCCCCAGGCGAGCGGAACTGCCGCGAGCAGAGCCAGGAACGGCACGATGACGAACACGTACACGCCGAACTGCTCAGCGTGACCGCGTCGTCCTTCGATCATCGGCTTGGGTCCGCGATCCTCAGGACCCTGCGGCGTGGACCTGCTCTCAAGGGTGCTGGTCATACATGTACCTCGTTGTGTATCGGGACTACCTACGGAACCGTAACTTACGGAAGCGTAAGTTAGGTGAACGTCGTGCCGCCATAGCCGGAGCCAAAGTCATGGCGTCTTCTCAGGAAGTCGGGCGAGTCGATCAACGCCGGGGCATCATTCGGTGATGGGGTCACCGACCGTTCGCCGACACCGCCGGCTGCGCATCGCGCTCGTCACGTTCGCGGTGGTGTTACTGCTGCTCAGCGGCGGTCTGCTGGGGTTCGGCTGGTACTACAGCGGCGAGCTGCTCGAACCTGAGAACGCGCGTCCGGGGTACCGCGACACGGTCACCTCGTCGGCTTCCGGGACCGTCTCGCTGGCGGAGTCCAGGGTCACAGTGCTCCCGGGCACGTGGGGTCTCGTCTGGCCGGACGGGGGCGCGAAAGTCGGCCCGGTGACCCACCGGTCGGAGGGCACGGTGGTGCGCGAGTTGCAGGGCACGGCGCCCGCCGACGGCACGATGGTGCGGTTGGAGACGTCCGTCTGGCGCACCGACCCGGCCACGGCACTCGACCTGGAGTACACGGAAGTGCGAATTCCGACCGAACTGGGTGACGCTCCGGCGTGGCTGGTCCCGGCGACGTCCTCCACTTGGGTCGTCGCCGTCCACGGTCGGGGTGGCACCAGGGCCGAGGCGCTGCGGGTCATGCCTGCTCTGCACACCCTGGGACTACCCGTTCTGGCCGTGACCTACCGCAATGACGACGGCGCGCCCCGATCCCCGGACGGGCTCTACCACCTGGGCGACACGGAGTGGCGCGACGTCGAGGCGGCCGTGCGGTACGCCCGCGACCACGGCGCGCGCAACGTCGTGCTCTACGGCTGGTCCATGGGCGGCGCCATCGTCGGCCAGTTCCTGGGCCGGTCCGACCTGGCGGGCGACGTGGTCGCCGCGGTGCTGGACGCGCCCGTGGTGAGCTGGACGAAGACGCTGGAGCTCCAGTCGCGCAACCGGGGCGTGCCCGAGCAGCTGGTGCCGATCGCGGAGCTGGTCTCGGACTGGCGGGTGGACCTGGAGTTCCCCCGGTTCGACCTGCTGGCCAACCCGCCCGCGCACCGGCCGCCGACGCTGCTGTTCCACGGCGGCGCGGACGGCACCGTGCCGGTGCAGGCGTCGCGGGAGCTGGCCGCCGCGGCGGACCGGCTCGACTGGCCCCTGCGGTACGTGGAGGTGCCGGCGGCGGAGCACACGGCGGCGTGGAACGTCGACCCGGAGTCCTACGACCGGGCGCTGACCGATTTCCTCGACTCGGTCGACGGGGTCCGGTGAGGTCCGGAGGTGTCCACCCGGCCGTGCCCGACCGACTACGCCATGTAGTTAAGCGGGTGATTGTTTTGCCCGAAATCGTGCCGGAGAGGGGTCGCCCGGCCCGTGTGCGGGACCGCCGACCGTCGGCCCGGAGCCGCGCGGAGTTCACCCGGCCGTGATGCGGGCCACGCCAAGCATGCACTTGACCTGCGACAACACGCAGTGTCATGATCGAGTCACGGTGTGGTTGCCGCCACTTGAGTGGTGGTGCTGACCTCCGAGGGTCACTCGTGACAACATGTGTTCGCGCGGTCGGGGCGAGCCCCGACCGTTCCGCCATGGTGTAAAGGCAGCACCTCGGATTTTGGTTCCGATGGTCCAGGTTCGAATCCTGGTGGCGGAGCGAGGAGGCCGGGCCACGAAGGTCCCGGCCGCCCTGCGTCTGCATGGGGGTGTGAGTCGCTGCACGAGGAAGCGGTCGACGAGCAGGACAACGTGGCGCCGGCGCTCCACGAGATGTCCGACGCGTGGCTGGTCGGCCGCGCGAGTGAGCTCGTGGCCGTGGCCCAGAGCAGCCACCTGTCCGACCAGCTCGACGCGGCGCACGAGGTGGACGAGATCCTGGCCGAGGCGCAGGGGCGCGGCGAGCCGCGGATCGTCGGCCAGCTGCTGCGCGCGGCGGCCGTGGTCCGGATCGTGACACCCGGTCTGGTCGACCTGTCCGACTCCGTGCTGGACGAGATGCTGGCGCACTGCCGCCGGCACGGCCTGCTGGTGCTGGAGGCCGAGGCGCACGCCCTGCGCGGGCGGCGCTACCTGCTCGGCGGGTTCGAGGACCGGGCGTTGACCGAGGTCGCCAGCGGCCTGGCGATGCTGGAGGAGGACCTCACCCCCGACCCGATGCTGGACAAGCGCACGTGGGACCGGTTGCTGGCGTCGGCGTTGCAGTCCACCGGGCTCGTGCTCACCCAGCTCGGCGTCTACGAGATGGCCGACGAGGTGCTGGCGCGGGCGCACAACGCGATCCGGGACAGCGCCAACCCGCACCAGATCTACGTGCACCTGGTCAACCGGGCCCGGCTGCTGATCGGCTGGGGCCTGCGGCTGGAGCGGGTGGACAACTTCGACGAGGCGTGCGAGCGGTTCGCCACCGCGTCGGCCATCGCCACCGCCGTCGAGGGCCCGTTCCGCGAGTCGCTGCACCCCGGCCGGCGCGACCGCAGCGCCGCCGAGCAGGTGCCGGTGATCGGCGCGGCGCACGCGCTGGCCAAGCCCGGCGCGGAGCACATCGCGCGGCTGTGGACGCTGCGCGAACTGTCCATGTACGCCCGCGAGCTGATCATCGTGTCGATCGCGCTGGCCCGCTGCCTGGAGATGGAGGAGCTGCCGCAGCAGGCGCTCCAGGTGCTGCACGACGCCCGCGACCGGCTGGAGCACGACACCTCCGAGCCGACCCTGATGCTGTGCCTGACCCGCGAGTACGCCCGGATGTCCGGCCCGCACGGCGAGCGCACCATCTCGGCGTTGCAGACCTACGCCAACGCGCTGGAGGTGGAGCTGTGGCTGATGCAGGAGGCCCGCACCGCCACCCTGCTCACCCGGCGCGACCACGAGCGGCTGACCCGGGCGCACGGCGCGATCGCGCAGCAGGCGTTGCAGGACCCGCTGACCGGCCTGCCGAACCGGCGCGCGCTGGACGACCGGCTGGCCGCGCTGATCAACGCCCAGACCCACCCGATGGCCATCGCGCTGGTCGACCTCGACGGGTTCAAGGTCGTCAACGACAAGCACTCGCACGCCGAGGGTGACGACGTCCTGCGCGTGATTGCGAGCACACTGCGCCAGGCGTTGCGGGGTGACGACCTGGTGGCCCGCTACGGCGGCGACGAGTTCGTCGTGCTGCTGCCCGGAGCGCCCCTGCACGCCGCCGAGGCGGCCCTCGCCCGGGCCGTGGATGCCGTCGCCGCACTGCCTTCCGACCTGTCCAGGGGGGTGACGCTGTCGGTGGGCGTGATCTCCGTGCGGCCCCGCGAGGCGGCGCACGCGGCGCTGGCCCGGGCCGACTCGGCGATGTACGTGGCGAAGCGGCGAGGTGGCTGCCAGGTTGCGGCCGTGGAAGTCGAGCCCTCCTCGGAGGCTTAGTATCGGCACCTGGCGGGAAGCCAGGCCCCTCCCGCTGAAGGCACGCACTCAGCTAGGGAGAGCGCTGATGCTCGAGGGTGTCCCCACCCCAGTCAGCACGATCGTCCTCGCAGCGGGTGAAGGCACCCGCATGCGCTCAGCCACCCCGAAGGTGTTGCACCGCATCGCCGGTCGTTCCCTGGTGGAGCACGCCGTGCGCGCCGCCGCCGGGACCGAGCCCGACCACCTCGCCGTCGTGGTCGGCCACGGCCGCGCCGCGGTCGCCGACCACCTCGACAGCCTGTCCACCGCCCTGGACCGCAAGGTCACCGTGGCGGTGCAGGAGGAGCAGAAGGGCACCGGGCACGCGGTCGGCTGCGGCCTGGCCGAACTGCCCGACGACCTCGGCGGCACGGTCGTCGTCACCTACGGCGACGTGCCGCTGCTGGACGCCGACACGCTGCGCGGGCTGCTGGCCGAGCACGGCGCGCGCGGCAACGCCGTCACCGTGCTGACCGCCGTGGTGGCCGACCCCACCGGGTACGGGCGCATCGTGCGGTCCGCGGACGGCTCGGTCGAGGGCATCGTGGAGCAGAAGGACGCCACGCCCGAGCAGCGGGGGATCACCGAGATCAACTCGGGGGTGTACGCGTTCGACGCGGCCGTGCTGCGCGACGGGCTCTCCCGGCTGTCCACCGACAACGCCCAGGGCGAGCTGTACCTGACCGACGTGCTGACCATCGCGCGCGGCGACGGGCGGCGCGTGGGCGCGCTCGTCACCGACGACGCCTGGCTGGTCGAGGGCGTGAACGACCGCGTGCAGCTGGCCCGGCTGGGCGCGGAGCTCAACCGCCGGCTCGTGGAGCGGGCGATGCGCGCGGGCGTCACCGTGGTCGACCCGGCCACGACCTGGCTGGACGCCGACGTGCGGCTGGAGCGCGACGTGCTGCTGGAGCCGAACGTGCAGCTCAAGGCGGGCACCGCGGTCGGCGAGGGCGCGGTCGTCGGGCCCGACACCACGCTGTCGGCGTGCGTGGTCGGCGCGGGCGCGACCGTGGTCCGCACGCACGGCTCGGGCTCGGAGATCGGCCCCGGCGCGACCGTCGGCCCGTTCGCGTACCTGCGGCCGGGGACCCGGCTCGGCGAGCGCGGGAAGATCGGAACCTTCGTGGAGACGAAGAACTCCGACATCGGCGCGGGCAGCAAGGTGCCGCATCTGAGCTACATCGGCGACACCACCATCGGCGAGCACTCCAACATCGGCGCGGCCAGCGTCACGGTCAACTACGACGGCGTGAACAAGCACCGGACCACGATCGGGTCCTACTGCCGCACCGGTTCGGACAACATGTTCGTCGCCCCGGTCACCGTGGGCGACGGCGCGTACACCGGTGCGGGGACCGTGGTGCGGCGCGACGTGCCGCCCGGCGCGCTGGCCGTGTCCGGCGGTCCGCAGCGGAACCTGGACGGATGGGTGGTGTCCCGCCGCGCGGGCACGCCTTCGGCCGAAGCGGCGGAGCGCGCTCTGACGCCCGAGAATGCAGGCACAACCGATGAAGGGCGCTGACGTGAACCCCACGATGGCCGGGACACCCAAGAAGAACCTGATGCTCTTCGGCGGGCGGGCCTACCCCGAGCTGACCGAGCAGGTGGCCAAGCACCTGAACGTGTCGGTGACCCCGCAGTCGGCGTACGACTTCGCCAACGGCGAGATCTTCGTGCGGTTCGAGGAGAGCGTGCGCGGCTGCGACGCGTTCGTCATCCAGTCGCACTGCGCCCCCATCAACCAGTGGCTGATGGAGCAGCTGATCATGGTGGACGCGCTGAAGCGCGCGTCCGCGAAGCGCATCACCGTGATCATGCCGTTCTACCCGTACGCGCGGCAGGACAAGAAGCACCGCGGGCGCGAGCCGATCTCGGCCCGCCTGGTCGCCGACCTGTTCAAGACCGCCGGCGCGGACCGCCTGGTGGCCGTCGACCTGCACACCGCCCAGATCCAGGGCTTCTTCGACGGTCCCGTGGACCACCTCTGGGCCATGCCGCTGCTGGCCGAGCACATCAAGGAGAAGTACGCGGGCCGCGACATCACCGTCGTCTCCCCCGACGCGGGCCGCACCAAGCTGGCCGAGAAGTGGGCGGACACCCTCGGCGGCTGCCCGATCGCGTTCATCCACAAGACCCGCGACCCGCTGCGGCCGAACGAGGTCGTCGCCAACCGGGTCGTCGGCCAGGTCGAGGGCCGGCTGTGCGTCGTCATCGACGACATGATCGACACCGGCGGCACGATCACCAAGGCGGTGGACCAGCTCCTCGCCGAGGGCGCGTCGGACGTCGTCATCGCCGCCACCCACCCGGTCCTCTCCGGCCCGGCCGTGGAGCGGCTGCGCGACTGCGGCGCCCGCGAGGTCGTCTTCACCGACACCCTGCCGATCCCGGCCGAGAAGCGCTTCGACGCGATGACCGTCCTCCCGATCGCCCCCCTGCTGGCCCGCGTGATCCAGGAGGTCTTCGAGGACGGCTCGGTGACCTCCCTGTTCGACGGCAACGCCTGACACCCGACGCGTCATGCGGGATGATTCCCGGATGGCGCTCGACCCCGAAGGGCCCGGCACGCGCGACGTGCCGGGCCCTTCGTCGTCCAACTCCGTGTCAGGCTCGGTGCACGGGTCCCTCGCCCAAATCGGCGTCGTGCACGGCGACGTGAACCTGGTGACCGGCGCGCCGGTAAGGACCCGGTACCGGGAGCAAGTGCGGCGGATCGCACCACCCGAGTTGATCGGCCGCGAGGCGGAGTTGGCCGACCTCGCTTCGTTCTGCACCTCCCCGTCGACCGCCGGCACCTACCGCTGGGTACGAGCGGCGGCCTGGTCGGGCAAGTCGGCGCTGATGTCGACGTTCGTCCTCGACCCGCCGCCGGGTGTGCGCGTGGTGTCGTTCTTCATCACCGCCCGCCTGGCCGCGCAGAACGACCGGACCGCGTTCATCGAGAACGTCCTGGAGCAACTCGTCACCATCCTCGGCCAGGACCTCCCGCCGCTGCTGACCGAGGCGACCCGTGAGGCTCACCTGCTCGGCCTACTGGCCGAAGCTGCGGGTGCGTGCCGGGACCGTGGCGAACACTTCGTGCTGCTGGTGGACGGCCTGGACGAGGATCGGGGCGTCACGACCGGCCCGGACGCCCACAGCATCGCCGCGCTGCTGCCGGTCGACCCGCCGGCGGACCTGCGCGTGATCGTCGCCGGCCGCCCGGACCCACCGATTCCCGCAGACGTCCCGGACCACCACCCGCTCCGGGACCCGGCCATCGTCCGGTCACTGGCCGGCTCACGAGCGGCGCAGGCGGAACGCGCCGACATGGAGCGCGAACTCAAGCGCCTCCTGCACGGCTCGCCGACCGAACAGGCTCTGCTCGGCCTGCTCGCCGCGGCGGGCGGCGGCCTCACCGCACCCGACCTGGCGGAGCTGACGGACTGGTCGGTGTGGAATGTGGACGACCACCTGCGCACCGTGACGGGCCGCAGCTTCCGCAGGCGCGACGCTCATTACGAGCCGGGCCGGTCACCGGAGGTCTACCTGCTCGGCCACGAGGACCTGCACATGACGGCTGTCACCATGCTCGGTCCGCGACTGGCTGGGTACCGCGACCGCCTGCACCATTGGGCGGACGCCTACCGCGCCCGCGGCTGGCCTGCCGGAAGCCCGCAGTACCTGCTGCGCGGCTACTATTCGATGCTCACCGCGACCGGCGACCTGCCGCGCATGGTCGGGTGCGCCACCGACGCGGCCCGCCACGACCTGCTCCTGGACGTGTCCGGTGGTGACGCGGCAGCCATGGCCGAGATCACAACCGCGCAGGACACCCTGCTCGCCGACCCGACGTCCGACCTCGTCGCGCTGAGCCGCCTCGCCGTCCACCGCGACCGCCTGACGGACCGCAACACCGCACTGCCACTCCACCTGCCCGCCGTGACGGCCCAGATCGGCCTGGTCGACCGCGCCGAAGCGTTGGCGAACTCAATCCCCGGCCACGACCAGCGCGATCACGCGCTGCTCGGTGTCGTGCAGTCGGTAATCGGGCTCGGCGACCTCGATCGCGCGATCGAACTCGCCTCCACCATCCACGGCGTCTGGCGCTACTCGCAGGCGGTGGAGGCCGTCGTCGCGGCACTCGTCGAGCGCGGCGACCTCGCCGCCGCGCGGGAGCTCTGCCACCGTGCGGAGACGTCGTTCCGGTCGATCAAGGACCTCGGGTATCGGGACCAAGTGATGGCGTCGCTGGTCCGGTGCGCGATCCGCACGGGCGACGCTCACCGCGCCGAAGCGCTGATGGAGGTGATCGAAAGCAGTTGGTGGCGTGATCGGGCATCGTGGACGGTCGCGGCGGGCCTCGCCTACGGGGACCTCGACCGGACGGTGGCCGTGGCGCGGTCCATCGAGGATGTCGGCCGACGGGGTGACGCGCTGCGAATCGCCGCTGAGGCCGCGATCGCGGCTGGTGACCTCGACCGCGCGGCGGCGCTCGCGGTGCCGATCACCGATCCCACCGCCCAGGGACGGGCGCTGAACGCCGTGGTCTGGGCCCTGCTGCGGCACGACGACTTCGACCGCGCGGAAGCCCTGTCCCGGCTGATCACTGACGGCGCGGCGCGTGGCGAGATGCTGGTCCGCATCGCCCGCGCTCAGGTCCGCACCGATCCGGGCCATACCCTGGTGCTCCTTGGTGATGCCTTGGAGGCGGCGGACGCCACGAGCCCCAAGCCCGAAGCCCTCAGCTACGGGCCGTGGGTTGCCGTACTCGACCGCGACCGGGTGTTCGTCGCCGTGGTCGACACCGCGATCGCCGCCGGCGACCTGGACTTGGCGCGCGCCGTGGTTGATCGGATGACCGAGGTCAGGCACTTGACCAGGGCACTGGGCGCAGTGGTCGACGCCCTGGTCGCGGTAGGCGATGTCCGGGAGATCGGGTCTGTGCTCGATCGGGCCGAGGCGGTGCTCGACTTCAACGGCACGCACTTGGTCCGCCACGGTCAAGCGCTGGTGCAGGTGGTGCGCACGGCGGTCGCAGTGGGTGATCATGCCAGGGTCGACCGGGTGTTCTCGCGGGCGCACGAAGTCGCGCACGCCGTTCCGGACACGCACCACGCAGGCTGGGCATTGCGCGTGCTGGCCGACGCGGCGATCGCCCTCGGCGACCTGGACCGCGCCCGGGCCGTGGCGGATTCGATCGCAGATCCTTTCATTCGCAGCCAGGCCGCCGCGCACGTGGTGCGGGCCCTCGTGGCGGGCGGTGACGCCGGTCTGGCGCTGTCGATCGCCCGTTCGATCCAGAACGCGGGGCCTCGAAGCACGGCGCTCGGTGACGTGGCTGTGGCGGCGGCAGCAGCCGGTGACCAGGCCCGCGCGGAGGCCACGGTGCGGCAGGCCGTGACGCTCGCCCGAGCCGACAGCTCCCGACCGCACGATGTCCTCGTCCGGGTGATCGAGGCGACCGCTTCGAACGGTGACCTCGACCGGGCCGAGACCCTCGCCGATGCCGTCACCGAGCCGAACGTGCGCATCAGGGCCCTGGTCAGTGTGGCGGCGGTGGCCTGGATCGACCACGATTTGAATCGCTCACGCAGGGCGGCGCTCCGCGCGGGACTGGTACTCGAACCGGATGATCGCGCCGTGGAGCTCCATGGGTTCGCCACGACGCTGGGGGGCGTGGACGACGGGACGAGGCGGATACTCCTGCGCCGGATCGTCGATTCCCACGTTCGGACGATGCCCGCCGACGACGTCACCGGGCATCGTCCGCCGTCTCCAACGACGCCGTGGCCGACGCTCGAGCGGGTGCGCCATCGGGTTATCGCCTCGATCCGCGCCGCGGTCGACGCCGGGGACCTCGACCGGGCGGCGCTGATCGCCTTCTGGTCACCCGACGTAGCTGATCCCGACGAGGCGCTGACGTGGCTGGTCCAGGAGTTGGTGCTCGGGAGGGCATTCGACCGGGCGATACCGCTCGCGTTCCGCATCCGCCACCCCACTCGGCAGTCGAACACGATCTCCCGGCTGGTGACGGCGCTGCTCCACGCGGGCGAGGTCGCACGGGCAAGAGATGCGATCACCTCCCTGCCCCATCGGAGCGACGAGACGTGGATGCGTTCGCTCAAGGTCGACCTGGCGCTCGCCGAGGGTGATTTCGACCGGGCCGAGGCGTTGGCGGTCGCCCTGGGTGTCGGATGGTCGTCGGCCGTCGGCAAGGTGGCGAGGGCCTTGATCGCCGCCGACCACCTGGACCGGGCGGAAGGACTCGCCTTGTCCCCGATGGACGAGGGCCGGATCGTCGTCGACGTCGTGCGGGCCCTGGTCGGCGCTGGCGAGACCGAGCGTGTACGCCGGTTGTCGGCCCGCGCCGAGGCCGTCGCGTTCGCGATCGACGACACCGAACGTCGGGACAGCGCGCTGGAGAACCTGGTCTACACCGCCCTGGCCGCACGGCGATTCGATCACGCGGCGACCGTCGTCCGGTCGATCGACTCGGCGTCTCGACGGACTTCGGCCGTGGGCAAGATTGTGTCCGACCTGCTGGCCCATGGTGAGCGGGAGCGCGCCGGCCACGTGCTCGACTCGGTGCCGACCGACCGTCTCCCGTTCGGTGCCGCGCGGTTCGCGGTCGAGCTCCCAGAGGGTCCGGGGCGGCGGCTGACGGCGCGGATACTCGTCGCACCGACCTGGCCGGACGCGCTCGACTCGCTGCGCAGGATGACGCCGGTGGCTCTTGAAGCGATCATCGCCGAACTGGCGGCCATCGCCCGCGTCGAGGCCACGTTCGGCGGCAACGAGGAGAGAACAACCCCCGATTAGGCCGAGTCCGGCCGTCGGGCCTACACTGGCCAGGTTGCCTCGGCGAGGGCGAGCATCACGCTCGGCGTGATCGACGCGGCGGTTGTGATGCCGCGCGTGTTCACCCTCCGCGCCGCCCGCCGCCGCAGGCCAACCCCCGCTTAGCCCCGCCCGACGCACCCGCCGACGTTTACCAGGCCAGACCGTTAGGAGAGCCCCACCGTGTCCGAGGTCCGTCTCGCCGCAGAGCAGCGCACCGAGTTCGGCAAGGGCGCCGCCCGCCGCACCCGCCGCGCCGGCAAGATCCCCGCGGTGCTCTATGGCCACGGTTCCGACCCGAAGCACCTGGCCCTGCCGGCGCTGGAGTTCGCCCGTGTCGTCCGTGAGCACGGTCAGAACGCAGTTCTCACGCTGGACATCGAGTCCTCCACCGAGCTGGCGCTGACCAAGACCGTCACCACGCACCCCATCAAGAACTACATCGAGCACGTCGACCTGCTGCTCGTGCAGCGGGGCGAGAAGGTCACCGTCGAGGTGCCGATCGTGCTCACCGGCGAGGTCGCCCCGGCGACCCTGCTCACCCAGGACCTCACCACCATCCAGGTGGAGGCCGACGCGCTGAACATCCCCGAGCAGGTCGAGTACTCGATCGCCGGTCTGGCCGCGGGCACCCAGGTGCACGCCTCCGACCTGGCGCTGCCCGCCGGCACCACCCTGGTGACCGACGGCGACGCGATGGTCCTCGCGGTGAACGCCGCGCCGACCGCCGCCGAGATGGACGGCGACACCGGTGAGGCCACCGACGCCGAGGCCACCGAAGAAGGCTGAGCCCATCACGTCGGGCAACTCGAACGGCACGCCTCCCCCGCCGCACGGCTGGGGTGGCGTGCCGTTGCCGTTCCTGAGCCCGGCGCAGGTCCGCGCGGCCCGGTTCCCCCGCAAGCGCGGTCGCGGCTACGACCCGGCGCAGGTCGACGCGTTCGTGCTGCGCATCGCCGACTCGCTCGCCGGCCGCACCCCGCTGCACCCCGACCAGGTGCGCGCCATCGCGTTCACCGAGATCGCGGGCGGCTACGACCAGCGGGCCGTGGACGACTTCCTGGCCGCGTGCGAGCACCAGCTGCGGTCCGGGCACGTCCCGCCGACCACGTTGCAGACCGGTGCGGCGTTGCTGGCGGTGAAGCTGCCCCGCTCGCCCAACGGCTACGATCGCGGCGAAGTCGACGCGTTCCTCGGCCGGGCCGCCGCGACGCTGGACGGCCGGGGCCGGATGACCTCCGGCGAGGTGCGCCACACCCGGTTCACCACCACGTCCGGGCTGCGGCGCGGCTACCAGGTCCGCGCGGTGGACGCCCTGTTGGACGAGCTTGAGCAGGAGTTGCGGTTCCGTGGTCGATGACGTCGCCCTGGTCGTCGGGCTGGGCAACTCCGGCCCCAAGTACGAGGGCAACCGGCACAACGTCGGCTTCCTCGTGCTGGACGAGCTGGCCGCGCGCGTGGGCGGGAAGTTCAAGGCGCACAAGGGCGGCGCCGAGGTCGTGGAGGGCCGGTTGGCCGGCCGCCGGGTCGTGCTGGCGAAGCCGCGCGGCTACATGAACACCTCTGGCGGCCCGGTGGCGGGCACGGCGAAGTTCTACAAGACGCCGCCGTCGTCGATCATCGTGGTGCACGACGAGCTGGACCTGCCGTTCGGCACGGTGCGGCTCAAGCTCGGCGGCGGCGAGAACGGCCACAACGGGCTGCGGTCGATCACCAAGTCGCTGGGCACCAAGGACTACCACCGGGTGCGGTTCGGCGTGGACCGGCCGCCGGGCCGGATGGACCCGGCCGACTACGTGCTGCGCGACTTCTCGCTGGTCGAACGCAAGCAACTGGCCCTGGAACTGGACCGGACGGCGGACGCCGTGGAGGCGTTGCTCGAACTGGGCCTGGAAGCGGCCCAGAACAAGTTCCACTGAGAACAAGTTCCACTGACGCGCCGGCGGCGCGGTCGAGCCGACCGCGCCGCCGGCGATGTCACGCGCTGGGCACCAGGGCCGCGGCGGCGGAGCGGCGCAGTTTGCCGGACGGGGTCTTGGGCAGGCTGCCCGGCTTGAGCACGACCACGGAGAACGGCCGCAGGCCGACCGCGTCCACGACCCGGGCGCTGATCTCCTTGCTCAACGCCCGCACCGCGTCGTCCTCGCCCGCCAGCTTCGACTCGACGACCACGGCGAACCGCTCCCGCCGCGTGCCCGCGTCCAACCGCACGGCCACCGCGTTGCCCGCGCGCACGCCCTCCACGGCCGTCGCAGCGCGCTCGATGTCCGTGGGGTAGATGTTGCGGCCACCCATGATGATCACGTCCTTGCGCCGCCCGCACACGACGACCTGGCCGTCCACCACGTAGCCCTCGTCCCCGGTGTCCAGCCAGCCCTCGGCGTCCTGGGTGTCGCGCGGGCCGTTCACGGTGAGGTAGCCGGGCGTCACGGCCTCGCCGCGCACCCTCAGCTGCCCGACCTCCCGCTCGCCGAGCACCTTGCCCTCACCGCCCACCACCTGCACCTCCAGGCCCGGCAGCGGCGGCCCCAGCAGCGGGAACGCCCGCGCGTTCGGGCTGTCCGGCGGCACGGGCACGGCGCGGTGGCCGGCCTCCAGCTCCTCCGGGTCCACCACGTCGACCGAGATGCCGGTGAACACCGGCGCGAACGCCACGCCCAGCGTCGTCTCCGCCATGCCGTACGCGCACAGCACGCACTCGGGCCGCAGCCCGAACCGCTCGCCCGCGTCGGTGAACATCTTCACCGCGGCCGGGTCGATGGGCTCGGCGCCGTTGAGCGCGATCCGCAGCTTCGACAGGTCGAACGCGCCGTCGTCCACGCCCTTCATGCGGCGCGCCGCGATGGCGTAGGCGAAGTTCGGCGCGGCCGTGATGGTGCCCTGGTAGCGGCTGATCAGGTCCGGCCACAGGGTGGGCCGGCCGAGGAAGTCGACCGGCGTGACCTTGACCAGGTCGATGCCGAACAGCATCGGCACCGTCAGGAAGCCGACCATGCCCATGTCGTGGAACAGCGGCAGCCACGAGACCATCCGGTCGGTCTCCGGGTCGAGCTCGGCTGCGATCTCCATGGCCTTGGCGTTGGACCACAGGTTGCCGTGCGTGATGCGGACGGCCTTCGGGTCCGCGGTGGAACCGCTGGTCAGCTGGAGCAGCGCGGGCATGTCCTCGTCGACGTCGACCGGCGCGGCCAGCGGCTCGCCGTCCAGCTCGGCCAGCCTGCGGTAGGCCACGCCGTTCTCGTCCAGCACGCCCGACAGCGCGTCGAACGGCGCGCCCAGCAGCACCAGCTTCGCGCCGATCATGCTCAGCACGCGCAACGTGTCGGCGGCCCACTCGCCCAGGTCGGTGCGGGCCGTCGGCTGGTGCAGCATGGTCGTGCTGCCGCCCGCCAGCCACACCGCCTGCACGGCGGGCGCGATCTCGGCCGGGTCGCCCGCGAGGACCGCGACCGACTCGCCGCGCGCCACCCCGCCCGCGACGAGTGCGCCGGCCATGCGGGTGGCCTGCTGGTGCACCTCCGCCCAGGACCGGCGGGTCGGAGCGTTCGGCTCCCCCGTGGTCATGCCCCGCGCCCGTCCCCCGGCACCCGTAGCGGTTGCCATCATCGTGTCCACGAACCGGCTCATGCCCGTCAGGGTAGAGCGATCTTCGGTCGCATTGAGCCGATAGGGCGAAACATCGGGCGCACCGTACGGCGATACTCCCCGGTACACCACACGAAGGAGGTAACGGGGTGGCCGGGTTCGACGCTCGTCAGCACCTGCCGGCCCATCCGGCGCCGCTGTTGGGCGCGCAGGATCTGCGGCAGGTCGCCTTCCACCGCCCGCCGCCCGGCCAGCCGGGGTACGACGAGGGTCAGGTGGACGCCTTCCTGGACCGCATCGAGGCGACCCTGCTGGGCCGGGACGACGTGACCGAGCAGGACGTGCGGGAGGTGCGGTTCAGACCCGCGCGGCCCGGCTACTACGCGGCCGAGGTCGACGCGTTCATGGACCTGGCGGCCGAGACGCTCGGCTCCACGCCCCAGCGGCGCCAGGCCACCGCTCCCGCGCAGGGCGCGCACGCCACGTCCACCGGGATGAGACCGGCGCCCAGGCTGACGCCGCAGGACGTGCGCGGGGTGCGGTTCCACAAGCCCAGACCGGGCAACCGCGGCTACCACGAGGGCGAGATCGACGCGTTCCTCGACCGGATCGAGAACACCCTGGCGGGCCGCGACGACCTCACCGCCCGCGAGGTGCAGGACTTCGAGTTCCGCTACGCCCCGCCCGGCCAGGTCGGGTACGACGAGGACGACGTGGACACGTTCCTGGACCTCGTCGTCGTGACGCTGGAGCGGATGCCCCCACCGCCCGTCCGCCCGTCGGTTCCCCCCGCCGTTCCCCCGGCCGCCCCCGTTCCCCCTGTTCCTCCCCGCCCGCGTCCGGGCCCCGGCACCCGCCCCCTGACCGCCCGCGACGTGCGCACCGCCGCCTTCGGCAAGCCGCCGCGCGGCCGGCGCGGCTACCAGGAGTCGCAGGTCGACAAGTTCCTGGACCGGATCGAGAACACGCTGCTCGGGCAGGACGACCTGACCGCCCGCGAGGTCCGCGAGGTCCGCTTCAGCCGGCCCATGTTCGGCCGGCGCGGGTACGACGAGACCGAGGTGGACGCGTTCCTGGCGCGGGTGGAGAAGCAGCTGGGCGACGGACCGCTGCCGCCGAGCGCGCTCCCGCCCGTGACGTCGTGGAAGCAGCTGCGGTTGATCAAGATCCCGTTGGCGGGGCCCGCGCAGCGCGGCTACCGGACGTCCCAGGTGGACCGGGTGCTGGAGGAGGTCGGCATCGCGCTGGACGGCATGATCGGCGCTTCCTCGTCCGAGGTGGCCAAGACCAAGTTCGCCACCTCCCTGATGGCGGGCCAGGGCTACGACTGCGCGTTCGTGGACGAGCTGATGCCCCTCCTGGCCGCCGAACTCCGCCGCCGCGGCCGCTGACCCCCACGCGAGAGTCCTACGTTCAGAACGCGAGAGTCCTACGTCCAGAACACCCGAGTTCAACGCTCAGACCTAACGTCGTTCGTCGTGAGCGTTGATCTCGGGGTGCCTGAACGTAGGACTCTCGACCGCTGAACGTAGGACTCTCGGGTCAGCCTTCGGCGGATTCGGCGGCGGCCAGCCACTGGGCCTCGACGTCCTCCGCCTCGGCCAGGACGGCCTTCAGCTCGGCGTCCAGGGCCAGCAGGCGCTCCGGGTCGGTCGCGGCCTCGGCCAGGGCGGAGTGCAGCTGGGCTTCCTTCTTCTGCAACGTCTCCAACCGGCGTTCCAGCCGGGCCAGCTCCTTGCGCGCCGCACGCTGGTCGGCCGCCGACGACGGCGCGGACACGGGCTTCGCGCTCGGCACGGCCGCGGCTTCCTTCTGCTTGTCCCGCCGCCGCAGGTACTCGTCGATCCCGCCGGGCAGGTCGGTCAACCCGCCGTCGCCGAACAGCGCCACGACCTTGTCGCACACCCGTTCCACCAGGTAGCGGTCGTGCGAGATGACCACCAACGTCCCGGCCCACGAGTCCAGCAGGTCTTCGAGCTGCTGGAGCGTGTCGATGTCGAGGTCGTTGGTCGGCTCGTCCAGCAGCAGCACGTTCGGCTCGGCCATCAACAACCGGCACAGCTGCAACCGCCGCCGCTCACCACCGGACAGGTCGCCGACCGGCGTCCACTGCTTCTGCGACGAGAACCCGAACCGCTCGGCCAGCTGCGACGCCGACATCTCCTGCTTGCCCAGCACGACCCGCCGCGCGATCTCCTCCACGGCCTCCAGCACCCGCATCGACCCGTCCAGGTCGTGCAGCTCCTGGCTGAGGTGCGCGAGCTTCACCGTCTGCCCCTGGACGCGCTTGCCGGTCTCCAGCTCGCGCTCACCGGCCAGCGCCTTGAGCAGCGTCGTCTTGCCCGACCCGTTCACGCCGACGATCCCGATCCGGTCACCCGGCCCGATCCGCCACGTCAGGTCGCGCACCAGCACCCGGTCGGGCACGGTCAGCGTCGCGTCCTCCAGCTCCAGCACCGTGCGCCCGAGCCGGCGCTTGGCGAACGCCAGCAGCTCCACCGAGTCGCGCGGCGGCGGCACGTCGGAGATCAACGCCTCGGCGGCGTCGATGCGGTAGCGGGGCTTGGACGTGCGGGCGGGCGCGCCGCGGCGCAGCCACGCCAGCTCCTTGCGGGCCAGGTTGCGGCGCTTCTCCTCGATCGCGTCGGCCAGCCGGGCGCGCTCGGCGCGGGCGAAGATCCAGTCCGCGTACCCGCCCTCGTACTGCTCCACGCGGCCGCCGACGACCTCCCACGTGCGGCTGCACACCGTGTCCAGGAACCACCGGTCGTGCGTCACCACGACGAGTGCCGTGCGGCGGGCCAGCAGGTGCTCCGCCAACCACCGCACGCCCTCGACGTCCAGGTGGTTGGTCGGCTCGTCCAGCACGACGAGGTCGAGGTCCTGCACGAGCGCCGCCGCCAGCGCCACCCGCCGCCGCTCGCCACCGGACATC
The DNA here is from genome assembly GCF_044757065.1 of Actinosynnema sp. NPDC091369. Taxonomy (NCBI): domain Bacteria; kingdom Bacillati; phylum Actinomycetota; class Actinomycetes; order Pseudonocardiales; family Pseudonocardiaceae; genus Actinosynnema; species Actinosynnema sp. NPDC091369. Next base: position 330,981 of record NZ_JBIVUG010000001.1, read on the forward strand.
GTGCCGACCGGCGAGTCCAGCCCGAACCCGGTGATGCCGAGCCCGTCCAGGATCGACCGGACCCGCGCGTCGGCGGCCCACTCGTGCTCCGACTCGAAGCCCAGCGGGTCGATCACCGCGTTGCGGACCGTCGACCCCTCCGGCAGCTCGGTGCGCTGCGTGACCACGGCCATGCGCAGACCGCGGTTCTGGCTGACGCGCCCGTCGTCCGGCTCGGCGATCCCGGCCAGCACTTCCAGCAACGTCGTCTTGCCGCCGCCGTTGAGGCCGACGACCCCGATGCGGTCGCCCTCGCCGACGCCGAGGGACACCCCGTCGAGCAGCGGACGCACGCCGAACGACTTGGAGACGTTCTCCAAGTTGACCAAGTTGGCCATGTACCAGCACCTTCATCGAGATCGGGTGACAACGCAGTGCGCCAGCCTAGCCACCGCTCCGGTGACGAGACCCCGCCCAGGTCAGGCGTGCACTTCAGGCGGAATCGGCCGCGGTGCCTCATCGGTGCCGACGACGCGCGCCCCGTGCACCGGCCCCTGCGCCACCCGCACGGTCCGGCAGACACCGGCACCCGCCAGCTCCGCCGCCACCCGCACCGCCGAGTCACCGTCCGTGCAGAGGAACGCGCAGGTCGGCCCGGACCCGGACACCATGCCGGCCAACGCGCCCGCGTTCACGCCCGCGCGCAGCGTCCGGCGCAGGTTGGGCCGCAGCGACACGGCCGCCGCCTGCAGGTCGTTGCCCAGGAGCAACGCCAACTGCCGGGGGTCACCGGAGGCCAGCCCTTCGAGCACCGCTTCCGCCTCACCGACCCGGGGCGGGTCACCTTCGGCGCGCAACCGGTCCAGCTCGTCGAACACCTCGGGCGTGGACAGACCGCGCCGGTCGAACGCGAGCACCCAGTGGAACGTGTGGCGGGCCAGCACGGGCACGATCCGGTCACCCCGGTCGGTGCCGAGCGCCGTGCCGCCGTAGATGGCGAACGGGACGTCCGCCCCGATCTTGCCCGCGAGGCCGGCCAGCTCGTCCCGGCTGATCTCCAACCGCCACAGCGACGCCAGCCCGACCAACGTCGCCGCCGCGTCCGCGCTGCCGCCCGCCATGCCCCCCGCCACCGGGATGGACTTGCGGATGACCACGCGGACCTTCGGGTCCTCCGGATCCCGCCCGACGTGCTCCGCCAACACCCGCACCGCCCGCCAGGCCAGGTTGGACGCCCCGGTGGGCACCGAGTCGGCACCTTCGCCGTGCACCTCGACGCCGGGGTCCTCGGCGATGGCGACCGTCACCTCGTCGGTCAACGACAAGGCTTGGAAGATCGTCACCAGGTCGTGGTACCCGTCCGCGCGAAGATCGCCAACGGCCAGGTGCAGGTTGACCTTGGCCGGGACGCGGACGGTGACCGGGGGCGGGACGACAGCGAGCACGCCATGCAGCGTACGGGCGTTTCCGGGTCCCCCGCTCCCACCACCCCCTGACCTGCGACGGAACACACCCCGCCCCACACCCGCCGCCCTTCCCCAAAGCAAGGGCTTCGTGTCATCCCGCCGACCTGGCGCAGCCCCACCGCGCGTGTCAAGGGGGGCTGGTCAAGCGATACCCGCGGCCTTCACTGATGGCCGCCCCCCTTGACACGTGTGGTTGCCCTTGTGGAGGTCGGCGGGATGACACGGAACCCGACCACCGCTGGTACGGAACTTCCCGCATCGCAGTGGGTCATCCTGCTGATCTGCCCGTCCGGCGGGACTCTTTTGCTCTCGAGCTTTTGCTCTTGAGCTTTGCTCCCACCCACCTGAACGTTGAACTCAGGGGTCCTGAACGTAGGACTCTCGCGACCTGAGCGTTCGACTCTCGCGACCCGAACGTAGGACTCACGGGGCCTGAGCGTTCGACTCTCGGGGCCTGAAGGTTCGACTCACGCGGTTGGGGACGTGGGACGCGTCGGTCAGACGGGGAGGACGGAGCCCGAGAAGGTCTGCTTGATGTAGTCCTTGACCTCGGGCGACTGGAGCAGGGCCAGCAGGTCCTTGATCCGCTGGTCGTCCTTCAGCTCGGCCCGCGTGACCAGCCCGTTCGCGTTCGGGTTCCCCTCGGCCTTCTCCAGCGCCAGCGCGTCGGACGCCGGGTTCAGGCCCGCGTCGATGGCGTAGTTGCCGTTCACCACCGACGCGTCCGTGTCGTCCAACGACCGGGGCAGCTGAGCGGCCTCCAGCTCCACGAACTCCAACCCCCGCGGGTTCTCCGCGATGTCCCGCACGGTCGCCGTCTTCTCCGCGCCCGGCGCCAGCTTGATCAGCCCGTTGTCCTGGAGCAGCTTGAGCCCGCGCGCCTCGTTGGTGGCGTCGTTCGCCACCGCCACCCGCGCGCCGGACGGCAGGTCGGCCAGCGTCTTGTGCTTCTTCGAGTACACGCCCAGCGGCTCGAGGTGCACCGGCCCGATCCACTCCAGCGTCGCGCCGCTCTCCGCCTTGAACGTGTCCAGGTACGGCACGGTCTGGAAGTAGTTCGCGTCCAGCGACCCGTCCACCAGCGCCTCGTTCGGCTGCACGTAGTCGGTGAACTCCACGACCTCGACCTTCAGGCCCTTCGACGCGGCCAGGTTGTCCGCCACGTACCGCAGCACCTGGGCGTGCGGTACGGGGCTGACGCCCACCTTGAGCGGCGCGTTCGGGTCGGACGCGGCGCCGGTGTCGCCACTACCGCAGCCCACTGCGGTCAGCAGCACGGCCAGCAGGGCAGCACGAATACGCATGTCATTCCTTAGTGAGGCGAAGACGATCAGACGGACGCGGTGCGGCGCCGGTCGACGCCGCGGGCCACGCGGTTGGTGACGAACTGGATCGCGGTGGCGATGACCGCCAGCACGACGACCGTGCTCCACAGGTAGCGGTCGTTGAACCGCTGGTAGCCCATGCGCACGGCGAGGTCGCCGAGGCCGCCGCCACCGACCACCCCGGCCATGGCCGAGTAGCCGAGCAGCGCGATCGCGGTCACGCCGACGGCGTTGACCAGCGCGGGCATCGACTCGCGGAGCAGCACGCTGCGCACGATCCGCAGCGTGGACGACCCGGTGGTGACGGCGGCCTCGACCACCGACACGTGCACCTCGGCCAGCACGTTCTGGACCAGCCTGCCGACGAACGGGATCGCGCCGACGGCCAGCGGCACGATGGCCGCCGTGGGTCCGATGGTGCTGCCGAGCAGCAGCCTGGTCAGCGAGGTGAGCACCACCAGCAGGACCAGGAACGGCATGGAGCGGCCCAGGTCCACGACGAACCCGAGCACCTTGTGCAGCACCGGCCGGGGCTTCAGCCCACCGGGTGCGGTGAGCTGAAGCCAGATGCCGACGGGTGCTCCGAGCAGAACGGCGATCAGGGTGGAGACGACCACCATGTACAACGTTTCGCCGGTGGCGACCAGCAGGTCGTCGAACACGGTGGACCAGGGTGTTGCAGACCTCACGCAGCTACTCCCTGCGGACCCGACAGGGTCCGTCGCACCGAGCCGCCCGCTTCCGAGATCCACTCCAGCGCCGAGTCGGCGCGCTCGCCCTTGAGGCCGACGCGGAACCGCGCCACCGGGGTCTCGCCGAGCCGGGTCAGGCCGCCGCCGAGCAGGTTCAGCTCGACGCCGAACCGGCTGGTGGCCTCGGGCAGCAGCGCGCCGACGGCCGCGAAGCCGATCAGCACGACGTCCGCGACCCGGTCGAACGAGGACTCCGCCGCCGGGTTCTGGTCCACGGCGGGCAGCAGCGACGCGGCCGTGCGGCTGGCGGCGTCGGACACCAGGTCGAGCACCTTGCCGTGCTCCACGACCCGGCCGTCCTCCAGCACCGCGACGTCGTCGCAGATCTTGCGGACCACGCCCATGTCGTGCGTGACCACGAGCACCGTCACGCCGAGCTCGGCGCGCGCCCGGTCCAGCACGGTGAGCACCGAGCCGGTCGTGTCGGGGTCGAGCGCGGACGTCGGCTCGTCGGCCAGCAGCACGGACGGCGACGCGGCGAGCGCCCGCGCGACCGCGATCCGCTGGCGCTGGCCGCCGGAGAGCTGGTCGGGGTAGGAGCCGGCCTTGTCGGTCAGGCCGACGAGGTCGAGCAGTTCGGCGACGCGGGTGCGGCGCTGCGGCCCGGCCACGCCCGCGGCCTCCAGCGGCAGCGCGACGTTGCCCGCGGCGGTGCGCTGGCGCAGCAGGGAGTCCCCTTGCGGCACAACGCCGATCTGCCGGCGGGCGGCGCGCAGCGCGGTGCCGTCGAGGGAGACGAGGTCGGTGCCGTCGACGCGGATCGCACCGCTGTCGGGGCGCTCCAGGAGCGCGACGCACCGGGCCAGGGTGGACTTGCCCGCCCCGCTGGGGCCGACGACGCCGAGCACGGTGCCCGCGGCGACGTCCAGGTTCACGCCGTCCAGCGCGCGAACCTGCCCGGTACTCCCGGGGAAGGTCTTGGTGAGGTTCTCGACAGTGATCACGTTTCGCTCCACGACAGCATGCGGCAGCGCACGCTCATGGCGTGCGTGACCGACGGCTCAGCTCAGAAGGTGTCCTGAACGCAGGACGCGAGGATTCGAAGGCGCCTAGGGCTTCAGCGGAAGCTGCGACACGCTGACGAAGTCCGGCGGCCGTGGTCGACGACCCGCCGGCGGGTGAGCATTCGCATCCTGGGCACGTGATCCTCCATCGATCCTGGCTGAAGCACCTGCCCCCATGGAGGGGTGGTTGCTGCGGCGTCGTAGAGCCAGGTCTCTCGGCCGCTCGGGATGGCACCACGAGTACACCCGACCGAGCCGGGCTGACGCAAGCCTGAAACAGGATCGTCCGGCAAATCACACTTTCGGCCGAAAGATCATCGACTACCGAGCGGACGCGGCCTCGGCTATCCGGATGAAGTCACTGACGGCCAGTTGTTCGCCGCGCACCGCCGGGTCGACGCCCGCTGCCACGAGCAGCCGCTGCGCCTCCGCCGCCGAACCGGCCCAGCCGGACAGCGCGCCGCGCAGCATCTTGCGGCGCTGCGCGAAAGCGGCGTCCACCAACGAGAACAGCGCCTTGGGGTCCACAGAGGACAACGGCTCGTGCCGCTCGAACGCGACCAGCGCGGAGTCCACGTTGGGCACCGGCCAGAACACCGAGCGCGGCACGGGACCGGCCCGCCGGGCGTCGGCGTACCAGGCGAGCTTCACGCTGGGCACGCCGTAGACCTTGCTGCCGGGACCGGCGGCCATCCGGTCGGCCACCTCCGACTGCACCATCACCAGGCCCGTGCGCAGCGACGGCAGCACGGCCAGCAGGTGCAGCACCACGGGCACGGCCACGTTGTACGGCAGGTTCGCCACCAATGCCGTGGGCTCCAGCGGCAACTGGGACGGTGTGACGCGCATCGCGTCCTCGTGCACGACCGTCAGCCGGTCCGCGAGGTCGGGGGCGCGCTCGGCCACCGTGGCGGGCAGGCGGTCGGCCAGCACGCCGTCGATCTCCACGGCCACCAGCGCGCGACAGGAGGGCAGCAGCGCCAACGTGAGCGAGCCCAGCCCGGGACCGACCTCCAGCACGACGTCGTCCGGGCGCAACCCGGCCGCCGCCACGATGCGCCGCACCGTGTTCGGGTCGTGCACGAAGTTCTGCCCCAGCTTCTTGGTGGGGCGGATGTCCAGCTCGGCGGCCAGCCGACGCACGTCGGCCGGTCCGAGGAGGTGGCTCCCCGAACCGGCCGACGTCGAGTCCTCAGTCACCAGCACATTGTTACGGCAGCCCCAGCTTCTGCTGGCAGTGGGGCCACGCCGAGTAGCCGCCGCGGGCGTCGCGGAGCTTGGTCGCCACGGCGATCTGCTGCTCGCGGGTCGCCTGGTGCGGGTACGCGGCGTACTGGGAGCCGCCGTAGGCGTCCCACGTGCCCTTGTTGAACTGCAGGCCGCCGTAGTAGCCGTTGCCGGTGTTGATGGCCCAGTTGCCGGTCGCCTCGCACTGCGCCAGCCGGTCCCAGACCTCGCCGTCGGGCGGGAGCTTGGTGCCGATCTTGACCTTCTTCGGCTTCGGCTCCTTGGTGACCTTCGCGCCCAGCTTCTCGCGGCCGACCTCGGCCCCGTTCTTCACCGTGACGCGGTAGGTGACGATCTGCTCGCCGGCCTCGCCCGGCTCCAGGACCTCTTTCTGGCCCTTCATCATCGTGTCGTCCTTGACCTCCTCGACGGGCGGCTGGATGGCCTCCGTCGCGTTGATCACCGACACGCCGGTGCGCGTGATGTGGACCTCGGCGCCGTTGGTGACGCGCAGGTCCATCGCCGTTTCGAGCCTGTCCTCGGGACCGAGCGTGAGGTTCTCGCTCTTCATCAGCTCTTCGACGGTCACGGCGGTCGTCCGGACCTGCCGGGGCGCGTTGCCGCCGTCGTAGAGGGTGATGGTCTTGAGGCTCTTGACCTCGAGGGAGAGGCCGTCGAGGGGGACGTCCATGCCGCGGTCGTGCGAGAGCCACGCGCCCTCGTCCTCGACCTGGAGCTGCTCCAGCGCCTCGTCCACGGTGACCGAGCGGACCCAGCCCTCGCGCTGCTCGCCGTCGACCGTCGCCTTCACCAGCCGGCCGCGGTCCAGCGAGATCTTGCCGCCGTCACCGACCTTCGCCTGGGGGGACGGGCTGAGCGCGTCGTGCTCGCCGATCGTGATGCCCTCGTCGGCCAGGATCTCGCCGACGGTGGACTCGTAGGTGCGGACGGTCTTGGCCTCGCCGTCGACGTCGACCGTGACGGACTTGTCCATCGCGATCGCGGTGGCGCCACCGCCGGAGATGGTCACCAGCACGGTGGCGACCGCGGCCTTCAGGAAGCGCCGCTTCCACTTCCCCGCGGCTTCGACCAGTGCGGCGGGCGGGGCGCTCGGCTGCTCGGCGGCCGGGCTGCCCGCGACCCGGTCCTGGGAGACCTCGTCGGGGATGATGATCGGGGGCAGGAGCGTGGTCTCGGCGTTGATCAGCCGGATCAGCTCGTCGACGTCGACGTTCGCGCTCTCCAGCAGCGCGTCGGCGTCCGGCCCCAGCACTTCCAGCACGTCGTCCGGGGTGATCGTGAACACCGCGGTGTCCCACTCGGACGGCGGCCCGGGTCTGTCCAGGACGTCGACACCGGTCATCGGTGTCTGCACGGGCGTAAACCAGTCGGTGTCCTCGTTGAACGAGTTCACGGGGTGCCATACCTCCTGAAGGCGCGTAGTCCGGCTGCGCGCACGTTCGATGTCGGTGGTCAGCTAGTGATCTCCGGCAACTCCTGTGCGTGTTCGGCTTCGCGCTTCTGGTGTCAACGTGACCCGCCCCGACTGCGGGTGCGCCCCGAAACCACAACTCGGGGCACGGTCACGGGACCGTAACGGGTGCGCGGTGGTTGTGCCAACACCCCCGCAATCCTTGTGAGTTCAGTCACTCCGTTAGGGGAGCAAGTGTGTCCGCCATTCGTCGTAAGGAGGATTACGACTTCGCCGCGTCACGAAGACCGAAGACGCGTTCGGCGTTTCGGGTGATCTTCGTGGCCAGCTCACCGAGGTCGGTCTCACGCAGCGTCGCCATGTCACGGAGGGTGTAGTTGGCGCAATAAGGCTCGTTCGGGCGACCCCGGTACGGGTGGGGCGTGAGGAACGGCGCGTCGGTCTCCACCAGCACGTGGTCCTCCGGCACCCACCGCGCGGCTTCCCGCAACGCGTGGGCGTTGCGGAACGTCGTGGTGCCCGCGAAGGACAGCACGAACCCCCGCTCCACGCACGCGCGCGCGAAAGCGAGGTCGCCGGAGAAGCAGTGGAAGACCACCGCCTCCGGCGCGCCCTCGGCGTCGAGCACCGCCAGGATGTCGTCGTGCGCGTCCCGGTCGTGGATCATCAGCGGCTTGCCGACCCGCTTGGCCAGGTCGACGTGCCACCGGAACGCCTCGTGCTGCGCGGCTTTCGGCGCGTAGTCCCAGTAGTAGTCCAGACCGGTCTCGCCGATCGCCACGACCCTCGGCTGGACGGCCAGCCGTTCCAGCTCGGCCTGCTCGACCTCGCCGAACGTCGTCGTTCGCGTCGGGTGCAGGGCGACCGCGGCGAACACCCGGTCGTCCCACGTGGCCGCTTCGGCGGCCCACCGCGCGGCGTCGAGGTCGTCGGCGACGGTGATCACGCGGTCCACGCCCGCCTGGACGGCCCGGTCGACGACCTCGCGGACCTCGTCGGGCGTCTTCGCGCCGCACGCGTCCAGGTGGGTGTGGGCGTCGACCACCGGCGCCGGCAGCGCCTCCGGGACCGGTGGCCGTTCGCCCCGTCGCTTCGTCACTTGACGATCGGGGCCCACTCGGGGCCGGTCTCGCCCAGTTCGGGGTCGAGCTTCGCGAACAGCGGCGCGGGCTTGGCCAACGGCCGGCCCACCTCGATCGGGGTGGACGCCCACGTCGCCTGCTCGCCCGCGTAGTCGCCGGTCAGCACCGGGTACTCGCGGTCGGGCACGTCCAGGTCGGCGACGTCGGTCAGCCGCGGCTGGGCCGCCCACACGCCCGTGCCGCCCAGCGCCTCGTGCACCTTCTGCGCCGAGTGCGGCAGGAACGGCGTCAGCAGGGTGTTGGCGTCCTGCACGACCTGCAACGCGGTGTGCAGCACGGTGTCGCGGCGCTCCGGGTCGTCCTTGAGCTTCCACGGCTCCTGGTCGGACAGGTAGCGGTTGGCCGCGCCGACCACCTTCATGGCCTCGCCGGACGCCTGCTTGAACCGGGAGCGGCGCAGGTGCCCGCCGACCACGTCGAACGCCTTGCGGGACAGCTCCAGCAGCTCGTGGTCGGCCTGGGTGGGGCTGGTCGGCTTCGGCACGGCGCCCACGTTCTTGTGCGCCATCGAGATCGACCGGTTGACCAGGTTGCCCCACTCGTTGGCCAGCTCGAAATTCGTCCGGCGGACGAACTCCTCCCAGGTGAAGTCGGTGTCCTGGTTCTCGGGTCCGGCGACGGAGATGAAGTAGCGCAGCGCGTCCGGCCCGAACTCCTTCAGGAAGTCGGTGACGTAGATGACCGTGCCGCGGGAGGTGGAGAACTTCGAGCCGCTCATGGTCAGGAACTCGGAGCTGACCACCTCGGTGGGCAGGTTCAGCGTGCCGAACGCGCCCGGCTGCCCGCCCTTCGCGCCCTGGCCGTTCTGCCCGAGCAGCAGGGACGGCCAGATCAGCGAGTGGAAGACGATGTTGTCCTTGCCCATGAAGTAGTAGCCCTGGGCGTCGCCGGTCCAGAACTCCTTCCAGGCGTCGTCGTCGCCGCTGCGGCGGGCCCACTCGACGGACGCGCTGAGGTAGCCGATCACCGCGTCGAACCACACGTAGAAGCGCTTCATCGGCTGCTCGCGCCAGCCGTCGAGCGGGATCGGGATGCCCCAGTCCAGGTCGCGGGTGATGGCGCGCGGTCGCAGGTCGTCGATGAGGTTCTGGCTGAACTTGAGCACGTTCGGCCGCCACTCGGTGCGGGTCTGGAGCCAGCCGCCGAGGGCGTCGATGAACTGCGGGAGGTCGAGGAACAGGTGCTCGGTCTCCACGAACTTCGGGGTCTCGCCGTTGATGCGCGAGCGCGGGTTCTTCAGGTCGACGGGGTCGAGCTGGTTGCCGCAGTTGTCGCACTGGTCGCCGCGGGCGCCGTCGTAGCCGCAGATCGGGCAGGTGCCCTCGATGTAGCGGTCGGGCAGGGTGCGGCCGGTGGAGGGGCTGATCGCGCCCATCTCGGTCTTGGGGACGACGTAGCCGTTGCGCCAGAGGGCGAGGAACAGCTCCTGCACCACCTTGTAGTGGTTGCCGGTCGTCGTGCGGGTGAACAGGTCGTAGGACAGGCCCAGGCCGTGCAGGTCGCCCGCGATGACGCGGTGGTACTTGTCCACGAGCTCGCGGGTGGTCATGCCCTCCTTCTCGGCCTGGACCGAGATGGGCGTGCCGTGCTCGTCCGAGCCGGAGACCATCAGCACCCGGTTGCCCGACATGCGCATGTAGCGGGAGAACACGTCGGAGGGGACACCGAAACCGGAGACGTGACCGATGTGGCGGGGGCCGTTGGCGTAGGGCCACGCCACCGCGGTCAGCACGGAGGCACTCATGGGCCAAGCCTACGGAGGTCCTTCCAGCGGGTTTCCGCGGGTTGGGCAGTCCACGGGGGACCGGGCGCGGCAGGTCACCCGGTCGGCTGACGGTGGCCCGCCGCCCGCGTCAGCCCTGGCTGATCACGGCGTCGTACAGGGCCTTCTTGCCCACGCCCGCCGCCTCGGCGACCTCCGCCGCCGCCGTCTTCAGCCGCTCCCCGTCGGCCACGCGCTGCCGCACCTCGGCGACCAGCGCCTCCATCGGCGGGGCCTCGCGGGCGTCGGCGGGGGCCAGGACGACCGTGACCTCGCCGCGCACGCCCTCGGCGGCCCACTCCGCGAGCTCGCCCAGGCCACCCCGCCTGACCTCCTCGTAGGTCTTGGTCAGCTCGCGGCACACCGCGGCGCGGCGGTCCGGGCCCAGGACGTGGGCGGCGTCGGCCAGGGTGTCGGCCAGCCGGTGGGGTGATTCGAAGAAGACGCAGGTCCGGGGCTCCTGGACCAGCGCGGCGAACCACCGGCGGCGTTCGCCCTGCTTGCGCGGCGGGAAGCCGTCGAAGCAGAAGCGGTCCGAGGGCAGGCCCGAGACGGCCAGCGCGGTCGTCACGGCGGACGGGCCGGGCAGGCACGTCACCCGGATGTCCTCCGCCACGCACGCGTCCACCAGGCGGTAGCCGGGGTCGGACACGCTCGGCATGCCGGCGTCGGTCACCAGCAGCACGGTCCGGCCGTCCCGCAGCGCCTCCAGCAGGCCGGGCAGGCGGGCCGTCTCGACCTGGTCGTAGAAGCTCACCACCCGCCCCGAAGGGGTCACGCCCAGGGCCGAAGCGAGCGAGCGGAGCCGTCTGGTGTCCTCGGCCGCGATCACGTCGGCCGTGCCCAGTGCCTCGACCAGGCGCGGTGAAGCGTCCCGGACGTCGCCGAGCGGAGTAGCCGCCAGCACCAAACGGCCTGATCCAGATACAGGTCTCACGCCTCTCACCCTACGATCGGGCCCGTGAGCCTGATCGCACCGCAGTCCGCAGACGACGTGGTTGACGCAGGCGGGGTCCCGCCGACGAGCCCGCCACCGGGCAACGACCGCGAACAGCGGGCACGCCTGCTCGAACCCGGCCCGATGAGCACCGCCCTGAGAGGCTGGCTCGTCACGCTGTCCGTGGCGCTGATCGGCGGCGTGGTGCGGTTCTGGAACCTCGGGTTCCCGACCGACAAGGGCACGCCGATCTTCGACGAGAAGCACTACGTGCCGCAGGGCGCGCAGGTGCTGCGCAACGGCGGGTACGAGGACAACCCCGGGTACGAGCTGATCGTCCACCCGCCGCTGGGCAAGCAGCTCATCGCGATCGGCGAGTGGCTGTTCGGCTACGACGGCGTCGGCTGGCGGTTCGCGTCGGCGGCCGTGGGCACGTTGACGATCCTGCTGGTGGTGCGGATCGCCCGGCGGATGACGCGGTCGGACCTGATCGGCGCCATCGCGGGCGTGCTGCTGATCGCGGACGGCCTGAGCCACGTGCAGTCGCGGATGGGGATGCTGGACGCGTTCCTGACGTTCTTCGTGGTGGTGGCGTTCGCGTGCCTGGTGGTGGACCGCGACCAGGTGCGGTCGCGGTTGGCGGAGGCCACGCGCGAGGGCTGGGTGACGAACTCGCCGTACGGGCCGTGGCTGGGTTTCCGCTGGTGGCGGTTCGCGGGCGGGATCGCGCTGGGCCTCGCGTGCGGCGTGAAGTGGTCCGGCGTGTGGTACATCGCGTTCTTCGGCGTGCTGTCGGTGGTGTGGAGCGCGCTGGCACGGCGTGCGGCGGGCGTGGAGCGGCCGTGGCTGGGTTCGTTCGCCAAGGACCTGCTGCCGTCGTTGTTCGCGCTGCTGGTGGTGCCGCTGCTGGCGTACCTGGCGACGTGGTGGGCGTGGTTCGGGTCGGAGACGGCCATCGACCGGCACATCGCGGGCACGAAGATCCCCGAGGAGGGCTGGATCCCGGCCCCGCTGCGGGCGCTGTGGTACTACAGCGGCAACGTGCTGGAGTTCCACACCAAGCTGGTGACGTCGGAGACCAACCGCCACCCGTGGGAGTCGAAGCCGTGGACGTGGCCGATGGGGCTGCGGCCGATGCTGTACTACTTCGAGGGCGCCGTGCAGGGCTGCGGCGGGCCGACCTGCGTGGGCGCGATCATGCTGATCGGGACGCCCGCCATGTGGTGGCTCGCGTTCCCGATGTTGGCGTGGGCGATGTGGCAGGCCATCGCCAAGCTGGACTGGCGCTACGCGGCCGTGCTGGTCGGGTACGGCGCGGGCTTCCTGCCGTGGTTCATCAACGTGGACCGGCAGATGTACTACTTCTACGCGATGCCGATGGCGCCGTTCCTGGTGCTGGGCATCGCGCTGGCGCTGGGCGAGGTGCTCGGCAAGCGGACCGACGGCAAGGAGCGCCGCGGCACCGGCCTGCTCGCCGTGGCCCTGTACGTGGGCCTGGTCGTGGCCAACTTCGTGTGGCTGTGGCCGATCCTCAACGGCATACCGATCACCCCGGAGATCTGGGACGCGCAGAAGTGGCTGCCGTCCTGGAACTGACGTCGTGGGGGCCGGTCAGCCCGGCAGCTCGGTGAGCACGGGGTTGCGGATGCTCTCGTAGATCACCGAGCTGCGGAAGCTGATGACCTCGCGGCGCTCGCTCAGGCGGTCGATGAGGAACGCGTGCAGGTGTTCCAGGTCGGGCACGGCGAGGTGGATGAGGAAGTCGTCGTCGCCCGCCACGACGTACATCGCGGTGACCTCGGGCAGGGCGCCGATGGCGGCCTTGAAGTTGTCGATCACGGGGCGGCTCATCGGGCGCAGGCGGGCGGCGACGAAGGCTTGGACGGGGCGGTTGAGCGCGCTCAGGTCCACGTCGGCGTGGTAGCCCTTGATCACGCCTCGTTCGCGCAGCGCGCGCACGCGTTCCAGGCACGTCGACGGGGCGATGCCCAGCCGCCTGGCCAGTTCGCGGTTGGTCAGCCGCGCATCCAGCTGCAGGTTCCTGGTGATCGCCGAATCAAGTTCGTCCACGTCCCGATCATGGCAGGCCGGGGCGAATGAAGTTCGGTGGCTCTGGAACCGGTCGTCCAGGTGGGCGATTCTGAGCGCAACCCACCGAACGAACGGACGTGAAGTGCTGCCCACGAAACTCGCCCTGGTCCTGCGTGACGACCTGCCGTCCAACCTCGCCGCCAACGCCGCCGCCGTGCTCGGCCTGAGCCTCGGCGCCCGCCTGCCCGACCTGCTCGGGGAGGACGCGAAGGACGCCGACGGCACCGTCCACCTCGGCCTCAACACCCACCCGGTGCCGGTGCTGACGACGTCGGCCGAGCACCTCAAGGCCCTGCACCGGGCCGAGGGCGTGCTGAAGGTCGGCTTCACCGAGGTGGCCCGCCGGTCGCGCGCGTACCCGGAGTACCTGGAAGCGCTCGCCGTGGTCGAAGACCCGGAGTTCGTCGCCGTCGCCCTCTACGGACCGCGGGCCGAGGTCACCCGGTTGACCCGCAAGCTCCCGTTGCTGGCCTGAGGCTCACCGCGAGGCACGTCGGCGCGGCGCTCGGGCCCGGGGCGCCGGCGCTGCCGGCGTCGAGCGTCCCGATCGCGTCCCGTCGACGGCGGTGACGGCGGCGGGGCCGGCCGCCGCCGTCAAGCTCCTCCGCCCTGGACAGCGCCCTGGACAGCGCCCTGGACAGCGCCCTGGTCAGCGCACGGGACGGGTCGGCGGCTCCGGCCGGTCGATCATCTTCGTGACCGGGCCCTCCTTGCTCAACCCGGCCTGCGACAACCACGTGCTCAGCTCGGTGCGGATGGCGGTCAACGACGGGCGCTTGGCCGGGTCGGCGTCCAGCGCGTCGGTGAGCAGCCGGGCGTGGGCGCTGTGCTGGGGCAGCTTCACGCACGGCTCGCCCTGCGCGGCGGCCATCAGCGACGAGATCGGGTTCTCCCGCGACCCGCGCGGCGGGTGGCCGGTGAGCGCGTAGCTGACCGTCGCGGCCAGCTGCCAGGCGTCCGACGCGGGGCTCGCCGCCTCGCCGCGGGCGGTCTCCGGGGCGAGGAAGTCGGGCGTGCCGACCATCATCCCGGTGGCGGTGAGCGTGCTGTCGCCCTTGGACCGGGCGATGCCGAAGTCGATCAGGTGCGCGGTGCCGTGGGTGTCGACGATGACGTTGGACGGCTTCACGTCCCGGTGCAGCACGCCCTGCTCGTGCGCGGCGGCCAGCGCGTCGGCCATGTTCACCCAGAGCCGGGCGGCGAGCGTGTCGGCGAGCAGGCCGCTCTTGAGCACCACGTCCGACAGCGGCTGCCCGTCGATGTACTCCATGACGATGGCCAGGCCGTCCGGGTCCTGCACGATGTCGAACACGCGCACGCAGTTCGGGTGCCGCACGGCGGCCAGAGCGCGCGCCTCACGCAACATGCGCTGCTCGGTGTCGTTGTCGGGCGCGTGCGCGAGCTTCACCGCGACCGTGCGGGCCAGCTGCTCGTCCACGGCCAGCCACACGGTGCCGAACCCGCCGCGGCCGAGCTGGCGGATCCGCCGGAACCGGCCACCGGCCGGGTTCCACACCTTGCCGGAGTCGGGCGTGGGCGTCGGCACGCTGCTCGCGCCGCTGCCGGGACCGAACGGCAGCGGGCCGGGCGTGTCGGCCAGCTTGGCGGGCTGCTCCACCCGGGTGGGCCTCGGCGGCTCCACGGGCACGTCGGCGATCCGCGTCGGCGGGTAGTGCCGCGGCGGCGGGGTCGGCCGGTAGGGCGGGATCGGCTGGTACGGCGGGATCTGGGCCGGCTGGTAGGGCGGCGGCTTCTCCACCTGGTACGGCGGCGGCTGCTGCGGCTGGCTGTGCTGCGGGTGGCCCTGCGAGGAGTGGCCCTGCGAGGAGTGGCCCTGCGACGAGTGACCTGGCCCGGAATGGGCCTGCGCGGAGTGGCCCTGCGAGGGGCGGCCCGAGGGTTGCTGGGGCTGCGGCGGCGGTGTCCTGGACACCGCGGGTTGCGGGCTCGGGTTCCCGCGATCGCGACCGGGGCGGTTCAGCATGGCGGTAGTCAACCCGAAAACCCGCACGACGAGGGAGCCCAGCACCGCGATCGGGAAGAACCCGAGCAGCAGGTGGCCCACCAGCGCGACCGGCAGCGCGGACGTCGACAGCAGCAGGACCAGGAACGGCGGCCAGAACAGCCGCCGCGGCCAGTTCGGGCCGAGCCGGAACGCCGAGCCCGCCTGGAGCATCACGAACAGCAGGCACAGCAGCGCGAGCAGCCCGGTGGCACCGGCCGCGATCACCTCCTCGACCCCGGCGCGGCCGGTGATCGCGGTGACGAACGAACCCGTGCCGACCAGGTAGTCGTACTGGCTGAACGCCATGCACGGCGCCGAGTCCAGCGTCTCCGTGCCCGGCAGCGCGCGGGTGCGCAGCAGCTTGAACGTCGCCGAGAACGCCATCCACGGCAGGACCAGCGTGCTGACCACGCCCAGCACGGCGAAGAGCGCGCCGGTGACCGGGCCGTAGGAGTTGCCGACGACGCGGCGGACGGTGATCGACAGCAGGGCGGCGACCGTCGGCAGCACGCCGATCAGGGCGCCGAACGCGGTGACGGTCCAGGCCCAGTCACCGGGGCAGAGGGGCACACCGGTCCAGCCGTGCAGCCACGCCAGCAGCGACTCGGCCAGCTCCACGACCAGCACCACCCCTTCTCGTCGCCTCTCAGGGTACGGGTGCGGGCCACACCGCCAGCGCCGTCCGGGCGACATCGTGCAGATCAGCCCGCGTGGCGCCGTCCCTGGCCAGCGACGACATGCCCCGCACCACGGTCGCGACGAACAGGGCCAGCCGGTGCGCGTCGGTGCCGGCGGGGAGCGCGCCGGTCTCGACGTCGTGCCGGATCTTCGCCTCGAACGCCCCCCTGGCCTGCTCGCGCAGGGCGTGCAGCTCGGGGGCGGTGAGCACCAGGCAGCCCTTGGGCCGGCCGGGGGTCGTGTACTCGACCGCGGCTTCGGTGAGGACCCGTTCGACGGCCTGGCGCGCGGTGGGCTCCTCTTCGAGGGCTCGTGCGGTGAACGCGCCGTAGGTCTGCTGGTACCGCCGCACGGCTTCGGTGAAGAGGGCGTGCTTGTCGCCGAACGCGGCGTAGAGGCTGGGCGGGTTGACGCCGGTGGCCGCGGTGAGGTCGGCGACGGAGGTCGCCTGGTAGCCGTCGCGCCAGAACGCGAGGGCGGTCCGGTCCAGCACGTCGTCGCGGTCGAACCCGCGTTTGCGCCCCACCACGGCACTCATTTTATAACGTCCGCTACAGTTCGCTTTCTGTAGTGGTTGTTACAGATTGGAGCGCAGGTGAAGACGGCTTTGGTGACCGGGGCGAGTCGGGGGATCGGGCGGGCGATCGCGCTGCGACTGGCGGCGGACGGGATGCGGGTGGTCGTGCACCACGCGCGGGACGCCGACGCGGCCGCCGCCGTGGTGGAGCAGGCCGGCGACGGGGCGTTCGCGGTGCGGGCGTCGCTGCCGTCGGAGCTGGACGAGCTGGTGGCGGCCCTGCCGCCGCTGGACGTGCTGGTGAACAACGCCGCGATCGGACTGCCCGCGGCGATCGAGGACGTGACGCCCGAGGCGTTCGACGAGGTGTTCGCGGTGAACGTGCGAGCGCCGTTCTTCCTGGTCCAGCGCGCGCTCCCGCTGCTGCGGGACGGCGGGCGGATCGTGAACATCTCGTCCGGGGCGACGCGCATCGCCATGCCCGTCGGCATCGCGTACTCCATGACGAAGGGCGCGCTGGACACGTTCACGCGCACGTTGGCGCAGCACGTCGGACCGCGCGGGATCACCGTGAACACGGTCGCGCCCGGCGTGGTCGACACCGACCGGAACGCGTCGTGGCTGCGCGGGAACGCCCAGGCGGAGGCGGCGATGGCGGCCCGCTCGGCGCTGGGCCGGATCGGTCAGGCCGGGGACATCGCCGACGTGGTGTCGTTCGTGGCGTCGGACGCCGCGCGGTGGGTGACCGGGGCGTGGATCGACGCGACCGGGGGCGCGGACCTGTGACGCGAGATGGGGCCCGGCTCGCCGCGTGTCCGCGAACCGGGCCCCGGCGCGTGCGCTCGCCGCTAGCTCACACGCGCTCCCACAAGGCGGGCACCGCCGGCGGATCCCAGCCTGGTTGGGACGTGTGCCCCTGCAAGCACCTGTACCCGACGCCGTCGTACGTCACGAGGGAGCCGGTCGCGTACGCGACGCCTGGCTGCCAGGTGGTCTGGCCCGGGTTGGTGGTGGTCGTGGTCGGCGAGGTGGTGCTGGTGGGACCGCCGCCACCGACGAGCAACCGGAGGCCGTAGACCTGGAGGATCTCGTTGACCGGCTGGAAGTAGATCGTCCCGCCGGACGTGCAGTTCCCGGAGCCACCGGAGGTGACGCCCTGCGCCTGGTCGCCGGTCAGCCACGAGCCGCCGGAGTCGCCGGGTTCGGCGCAGGCGTTCGTGCGGGTCAGACCGGTGATCGTGCCTTCGGGGTAGGTCACGGAGGTGTTCTTCTGCTGGATGGTGCCGCAGCGCCAGCCCGTGGTGGAGCCGGAGCGGCACACCGAGGCGCCCACCGGGGCCTCGGTCGACCCCGCCACCGGGACCGTGCCGGGGTAGCGGTTGACCAGGGCGCGGCCGGTGTTGCCGGCGGCCGTGCGGACCCAGGCGTAGTCGTTGCCGGGGAAGCTGGACCCGGCGAACGTGCCGTTGGGCTGGGTGGTGGTCGCACCCGTGCTGCCGCAGTGCCCGGCGGTGACGAACCCGCCCTCGACCGCGAACCCGACCGAGCACCGCGAGCCGCTGCCGATGTAGTAGGCGTTGCCGCCGATCACGTCGATCAGCGGGCGCGGCTCCTCGGTGGACGGCTCGACCCGGACGTCCGCGTCGGCCAGGCCGCTGGCCCGCGCAAACGCTTGCGCCGCCGTGACGTCGCGGGCGAGGACGACGACGGTGTTCGTGGGCGCGTCGACGTACCAGCCCGGGACGGTCTTCGGCGCGCTGCGGGCGTTGCGGTCGAGCTTCACCTTGAGGGCGTCGAGCTGGGCGAGGGAGCGCTGGACCACCTCCGGCCGCGCGCCCGCCGCTTCGACGGCCTGGATCTGCGCCGCGGTCGTGACGCCGACGACGAGCTCGGTGGCGTCCTCGTTCAGCCAGGCGCCGGCGAACGCGGGACCGAGGCGGGCCTTGAGCGTGCCCTCGGTCCGGGCCGCGTCCGCTTCGCGGTGGAGGCGGGCGCGAGCCTGGTCGGGGGTCAGGTGGAGGTCGCGCGCCAGGGCGGCGACCATGCCGCCGTCCGCGGCGAGCTGTGGCGGTGGTGGACCGGCGGTAGCCGTGGTGGCCAGCGCGGCTGCCAGACCGGCAGCGCTCAGGACCGCCACGGCGACCGCGGCGACGCTACGTCGAGTCATCCGCTTGTCTCCTTGCAGGGGTGGTGACACGGGATGCGGGGCCGTGAGCAGGACGCTAGCCGGCGAAACCCCCCACCGGATATGCCAAACCAGTCATAACGCCACGTTATGGTCTAGTCCACTCCCGATCTTGGGCGCACCACAGGGCGGGGAAGACCCGGTACCCCGGATCTCCCCCGCCCCTCGTCGATCAACCGCCCCCTACCGCGAAGACCGGATCAGGGGTGGACCGAGCTGGCCCGGTTGTCGTAGTCGCCCATGTCGGAGACGTACGCCCCGGACGAGAGGGTGTACAGGTCGCCCTCGCCGTCCTCCAGGTGCGCGAGCTTGCCGCCGCCGTCGCTCTGCCTGTTCCGGTAGGACGAGGTCTTGTTGTCGAAGCCGTAGTCGTCCAGGTTCTGCCAGTCCTCGTCCTGGAAGATCAGGCGCTTACCCCCGCCGTCCTTGTACTGGTACAGGCACAGCCACCCGTCCGCGCACGCGGGGATGGCCGCCGCCTGCATCTCCTCGTTCCCGATGGCCGCGTCGGCGGTGGCGGCGTCGGCGAAGCAGCGCACGTCCTCCGTCGACACCACGCAGGTCTGCGCCTTGTCCCAGGTGACGGCCAGGTTGATGGTCTTGCCCCCGAACGACGCGCGAGCACCGTCCGCGGCCGGTGCCGCGCCCGCGGCGCCGGCGCTCGCGCCGACGGCCGTCAGCACGACCGCTGCGGCGATGGTGACCGCGGCGCGGACCACACGCCGTCCCCACCCGTTGAACTTCCCGTTCTGCTGCATGGTTCCCTCCTGAAGTGGCGCTGTGCGAGGCACTTCGGGCCCCCCGGAAGCGGCGCCCCGGGAACAGGAAACCAAGGTCGCTTTCCCAACGCTTTCACCAGCGCGAAAGGCAGGTCCGAACGTCGGCCGCGAGGGTGCGGCCCACCGTCAGAGCAGGCTGAGCTGCGTGCCCTTGCGCTTGCGCCGCGGTCGGGGGTCGCCGAACTGCTCGTAGGACTTCAGCGCCGCCAGGAACGGGGAGCGCGGCCGGCCGGTGGTGTGGCTCAGGAACAGGTGGCGCTGCGCCCGCGTCATCCCCACGAACAGCAGCCGGCGCTCCTCGTCCACCGCGTCCGCGTCGTCCTCCCCCGGCCACCGCAGCGGCAGCACGCCGTCCTCGCAGCCGACGATGAACACCACCGGGAACTCCAAGCCCTTCGACGCGTGCAGCGTGAGCAGCGAGATCCGGTCCGCGCGCGGGTCCCACGTGTCGACCTCCACGCCCAGCGCGAGGGCCGCGTGGAAGCGCTCGAAGTCCGTGCCGCACGACGCGGCCAGCGGTTTCAGCAGCTCATGAGCGGTGTGCTCGTCGCCCGCCACGGCACGCACGCGCTCCAGCACCGTCTCCCCGGCGGCGAACCGCACGTCGTGGGCGATCCGCG
Organism: Actinosynnema sp. NPDC091369; assembly: GCF_044757065.1. Taxonomy (NCBI): domain Bacteria; kingdom Bacillati; phylum Actinomycetota; class Actinomycetes; order Pseudonocardiales; family Pseudonocardiaceae; genus Actinosynnema; species Actinosynnema sp. NPDC091369. The sequence goes on from NZ_JBIVUG010000001.1 coordinate 350,882, forward strand.
CCACGCCGGGACGGTCGGCCAACCGGTCGTGCGACCGCTTCTGGAACGGCAGCCCGGACCGGGTCAGCGCGTCCACCAGCGCCCGCGACTGCCGGTCCGTCCGGTACAGCACGGCGAAGTCGGAGAAGCCCAGGCCCTGCGTCCCGTCACCCACCACCCGACCGCTGTCGAACGCGTGGAACGACGCCCCGCCGAGCACCTGCTCGATCGTCCGCGCCACGAACACCGCCTCGGCCGCCTCCGACGGCGCGTGGTGCACGCCGATCGGCGCGTCACCGTGGTCCACCATCGGCCGCAGCTCCCGCCCCGGCACCAGCGACGACGGCGCGATCACCTCCAGCGCGCCCGTCACCACCGCCGTCGACGACCGGTAGTTGCGGGTCAGCCGCACGGTCCGGGCACCGGGGAAGTCCTCCCGGAACCGCAGGAAGAACCCGACGTCGGCACCGCGGAACCGGTAGATCGCCTGGTCCGGGTCGCCGATCGCGGTCAGGTTGCCGTCCGGCGGCACGAGCAGCCGCAGCAGCCGGTACTGCTGCTCGTCCACGTCCTGGTACTCGTCCACCGACACCCAACGCCACCGCGCGCGGTAGGCGTCGACCAGCTCGGCCGACTCCTCCAGCAACGCCAGCGGCAACGTGATCAGGTCGTCGAAGTCCACCAGGTCCTGCGCCCGCAACGCCTTCTTGTACCGCGCGTCCCCGGCGGCGATCAGCGCCCGCGCCTCCTTCTCGTCCGCCACCACGGACGACGCCACCGCCAGCTGCCGCTCCGGGTCCGCCACCCCGAACGACGCCGACAACCCGAACGCCCCGCCGTGCTCGCGCAGGATCAGCACACCGAGCGAGTGGAACGTCGCGATCGTCAGCTCACCGACCGCGTCCGGCGCCAGCGCGGCCAGCCGTTCGGCCATCTCCTCCGCCGCGCGCCGGGTGAACGTGATCGCCAGGCACTGCGAGGCCGGCACGCCCCGTGAGGTCACGAGGTCCGCGATCCGGTGGGTCAACGTCCGCGTCTTGCCCGTCCCCGGCCCGGCGACGACCAGCAACGGCCCGCCGTCCACCTCCGCCGCCGCACGTTGCTCCGGGTCCAGACCGTCCAACAAGGACGTTCCGACCGCGACAGGTGCGAGAACGGCGGCAGCGGCAGCGGGAGCAGGCGCGGGCCGAGGACGTTCCACAGTGGACGGTGTCGGGGCGTCGTAGTCGAACAGCGCGAACGCCGAGCGCCGGCGCTCCAGCTCACCCGGCTCGAACACCCGGATCACGCCGTACTCGCCGTCGTACCCGGAGTCGCGCACCACCTCGCCGCGGCGCAACCGCGTCACCGCCTCCGCCAGCAACGGCGAGTGCGCGGCGATGTCGTCCACCGGCACGTCCTGGAGGATCACCAGCTCCGGCCCGAGCGCGGCGGTCAGCTTGTCGATCTCCGCCAGCACCTTCTTGCTCTTGGGCCCGGTGCCGACGATCTCGCTCATCACCTCGGGCAGCGGCACCAGGCTGGTGAACCCGGCCGCGCCGGGTGGCCGCGCGCCGTGCGGCCGGTCGGCCAGCTCCTCCACCCGGCTGAGCACCCCGACCGTCAACGGCTTGCCGCACTCGGGGCAGATCCCGTTGTGCGCCAACGTCTCCCGCGGCTCCATCCGCACACCGCACTTGCGGTGGCCGTCGACGTGGTACTTGCCCTCCTCGGGGAAGAACTCCAGCGACCCGGCGAACCCCTCGCCCGTCTCCAACGCCTTGCGCACCGAGTAGTAGTCCAGCTCCGTGTCGAACACGGTCGCCTCACGCCCCAGCACCGGCGGCGAGTGCGCGTCCGAGTTGCTGACCAGCCGGTACTTGTCCAGCCCCGACACCCGCCAGTTCATGTCCGGGTCGGACGACAGCCCGGTCTCCACCGCGAAGATGTGCGACGCGAGGTCGGCGTAGCAGTCGTCGATCGCGTCGAACCCGGACTTCGACCCGAGCACCGCGAACCACGGCGTCCAGACGTGCGCGGGCACCAGGTAACCGCCGCACTCCAGCGTGATCTCCAGCAGGTCGCGCGAGTCCAGCCCCAGGATCGGCCGCCCGTCCGAGCCGAGGTTGCCGATCTTGGCGAGCCGGGCGTTGAACCGCGCCGCCGACGACAGGTCGGGCATGTAGACGAGGTGGTGCACCTTGCGGGTGCGGTCACCGCGCTTGTAGATGGTGGAGATCTCCACCGACAGCATGAACCGCACCGGCGCGGCGGCCAGCGACGGCGGCAGCCTGCGGTCGATGTCGCGATCGAGGTCGTCGCGCAGCCGGAACAGGCCGGGCGCGGCCTCGACCAGGTTCTCGCCCAGGTGGTCGTACCAGGCGGGGTGGGTGAAGTCGCCGGTGCCGACCAGCGAGATCCCCTTGCGCCGGGCCCACCACGTCAGGTGTTCGAGGTCGCAGTCGCGGCTGCACGCCCGGGAGTACTTGGAGTGGATGTGGAGATCGGCCACAAAGCGCACCGGCCAGATCGTAGTGAGTGATCGACAACAACCCTCGGGCGGACGCGCCGAACAGCGACTTACCCGGTCAGGGGCCTGTCGACAACTTAATTAGAGGGTTGCTCACATCACCCTTACGGACCTTCCTGAGATCCACCCCGGCCATGCATGCTGCATCCGCACATCTGCGGTTCGCACGTCGTCGGGGGACGAGCGCCGAATCCGAGGGGGCTCGTCGTGTTCACCCGCCGCACCGCGGCGCGGGGCTTCGGCCTGCGCAAGAGATCCACCGTCCTCGTCCTCACGGCCGCCCTGGGCGCGGCCGTCCTGGTCACCGCCGACCGGCCGGCCACACCGTCCGCGCCGCCGCCCGCGTTGGCCGAGGCGCCGACCTCGGCCCTGGCCATGAGCGCCGCCCAGCGCCAGGGCACGCCGGTCGAGGCGCTCGACCAGCGCACCGAGAAGCGGACCGTGTTCGCCCAGCCGGACGGCACGTTCACCGCCGACCTGCACGTCACCCCGCAGCGGGTGCGCAAGGGCGACGCCTGGGTCGCGCCCGACCCGGCGCTGGAGCGCTCCGACGCCGGCATCACGCCCAAGGGCACCGTGCCGGAGCTGGCCCTGTCCCGCGGCGGGACGGACGCGCCGCTGGTCCGGATGGCGCGCGACGGCCACGAGTACACGCTCACCTGGCCGGGCGCGCTGCCCGAGCCCCACCTCGACGGCGCCACGGCCACCTACGCCGACGTGCTGCCCGACGTGGACCTCAAGATCACCACCACGGTCACCGGCTACGCCCAGCACATCGTGGTGAAGACGCCGCAGGCCGCCGCGAACCCGGCGCTCCGGCGCATCCGGTTCGACCTGCGCACGAAGAACCTCCTGCTCAAGGCCCACGACGACGGCAGGCTCACGGCCACGGCCCCCTCCGGCGAGACGATCTTCGAGTCCGCGAGCTCGTGGATGTGGGACTCGGCGCAGCGCGAGACCGACAGCCCGCTGGCGGGCCGCTCCCCCGTCGGCGTCGAGGTCACCGAGGACTCGCTGGCGCTGGTGCCGGACGCGACCGCGCTGGCCGACCCGCACGCGGTGTTCCCGCTGGTCATCGACCCGTCCTGGCACACGCCGGACAAGCAGAGCTGGACGTCGGTCTACGACGACGGCACCGACGCCATGCGCCGCGGCACGCACTGGAACGGCGCGAACTCGCAGGCCGAGACCGCCTGGTGGCTCAGCGGCATCACCACCGCCCGTTCCGGCAAGGCTTACGGGCAGGGCCTCGTGGTGCGCAGCTACTTCCAGTTCGACACCGGCTTCCTGGCCGGCCGGCAGGTGCTGAGCTCGAAGTTCATCACCTCGGTCGTCTACGGCCCGACCGGCTGCGGCACATCGGAGACGCAGGCGCTCTACGACGCGGGCACGATCTACTCCGACACCAACTGGTACAACCAGCCGGCGGGCGGGCACCTGCAGAACGTGTCCGTGCCGTCGGTCTACAGCGGCTGCACCGGCTTCCAGGAGGTCGGGTTCGACAAGGCGTCGGGCGGCACCAACGCGGGCGGCGTGTCGACGTTCTTCCTCACCGCGGCCAGCGAGAGCACGGACAACGCCTGGCGGAAGTACCACCCGGACCACACCAAGCTCCAGGTCAAGTACAACTACCAGCCGAACAACGCCTACGAGGTGCGGACGGACCACGACATGACGCCGTGCCACTGGTGCGCGGGCGTCACGTACCTGGCCGGCCCGGAGGTCACGTTGAGCGCGCGGCTCAGCGACCCGGACGACAGCACGCTGTTCCCGATGTGGGAGGTCACCAGCGGCGGCACGAAGGTCCCGTACAACGGCGCGTCCAACAACTCCGGCGCGCCGTTCACCTCGACGCTCGACGTGACCGGCAAGCACGACCAGACCGTGTCGTGGCGGGTCAAGGCCAACGACGGCAACTGGGAGTCGCCCGACTGGGTCGACGGACCGTCGTTCAAGGTGGACAGGGTCGCGCCCGCGAACAAGCCGGACGTGGTCAGCCCGCTCTACCCGGAGGACAACCGCTGGCACGGCGGCCCGACCGTGCCCGGCACGTTCACCTTCACCGCGAAGGACGCCGACGTCGACCACTTCGCCTACGGCTGGGACGACGCCGCCCCGTTCAAGGTCCACCCGGACCGGCTGGCCCTGAACGCCCAGGCCGCGATCCCGCTGACCCCGCCCGGCGACGGCCCGCAGGACCTGCACGTGCGCAGCGTCGACCGCGCGGGCAACCCCGGCCCGGCCAGGGTCTACCACTTCTACGTGCGCGGCAGCTCCGGCCCGCTGGCGCAGTACGCGTTCGACGGTGACACCGAGGACTCGGCGTTCCTCGGCTGGCGCGACGCCACCGCGCACGGCGAGCCGACCTACGTGCCGGGCGCGCTCGGCTCGGCCTTGCGCTTCGACGGCACGCACGAGGTGACCGCGCCCAACGCGGTGAACACCACCGCGAGCTTCACGGTGTCGGCCTGGGTCCGGATGGACGCCGACACCGGCGGCTACCAGACCGCGGTCAGCCAGGACGGCTCGGTGATCTGCGGCTTCTGCCTCCAGTACGAGAACAGCAGCAAGCGCTGGGTGTTCGTGATGCCGACGAGCGACGCGTCACCGCCCGCGGGCTACACGTTCGTCAAGTCGAAGGAACCGGCCGTGGTCGGGGTGTGGACCCACCTCACCGGCGTGTACGACGCCACCGCGGGGAAGATCAAGCTGTTCGTCAACGGCGAGCCGGGGGACTCGGTCACCCGGTACACGGCGTGGCACGCGAGCGGACCGCTGCGGATCGGGCGCTCCAAGGCGGCGGGAGCGTTCGGCAACTCGTGGCACGGCGCGGTGGACGAGGTCGAGTTCTACGACCGGGCGCTGAGCGACGCCGAGGTCAGGGCCGCGGTCCGCGAGGACAACGTGCAGCTGGGCCACTGGCGGTTCGACGAGCGCAACCCCTCCGTGAACGAGGTGTCGGGCGGCGCGCGGGTCGAGCGGTCCGGTGGCGCGTCCACCACCGCCGACATCGCGGTGAAGAGCGGCGACAAGCCCGCCGCGCTGCACTTCGACGGGTCCGGCGAGGCCAGGACCGACGGCCCGGTGCTGCGCACCGACCGCGACTTCACGGTGGCCGGCTGGGTCAAGGCCGGGGACCCCGTGCCCGCCGGCGCGACCTACACCGTGGTCTCCCAGGACGGCACGGCGTCCAGCGGGTTCGAGGTGTTCCGCCGGGATGGCAGGTGGCACTTCGGCGTCCGCGCGTCGGACGGCTCGACGGCGTGGAACGCCCTCGCCACCTCCAAGGCGGTCGCCGGGACCAACTGGACGCACCTGACCGCGGTGTTCGACGCCTCCGACCGCACGGCCCGGCTGTTCGTCGACGGCGTCCAGAGCGGCGAGGCGGTCGGCCTCGGCGCACCGTGGGACGCCACCGGTGACCTGGTGTTCGGTCGCTCGCACGCGGGCAACCCGCTCACCGGCGACCTGGACGACTGGCGCGCCTACAGCCGGGTGCTCGCGCCCGAGGAGATCCAGGGCATCGTCGCCCAGGACGGCGTCACGGCCGGCACGTGGAAGCTCGACGCCAACACCTTCGAAGCCTCCCTCCCCGCCCGCAACGGGCAGGAGGAGGGCGACGTGACGTGGACGCCGGGCCAGACCAGCCTGCCGGACCCCGGAGACCAGGCGGTCCGGCTCACCGGCGCGGGCCACGTCAGCGCGCCCCGGACGATCGACACCACGCACAGCTTCTCGGTCACCGCGTGGGCGAAGGTCGACCGGGTCGGCAGCGCCATGTCGGTGGTGTCGCTGGAAGGCCGGGCGGCCGGGACCTTCGACCTGCGCACGACCGACGACGGCCGGTGGGCGTTCACCATGTCCGGCGCCGACCAGGCCACCACGACCCGGGACCACGCCTACGGCGGGCCGGTCCAGGTCGGCGTGTGGACGCACCTGGCGGCGAGCCACGATTCGCTGACCGGGCGGATGTCGTTGTACGTCAACGGAGTGTCCGCCGGATCCGCTCAGCACACCGGCGCGTGGAGCCCGGACCCGGCCGTCGGCCGGCTGCGGATCGGCCGCACGCTGGTCAACGGGACCGCCGCCCAGCCCTACAGCGGCGCGATCGACGACGTGTCGGTCTACAGCCGGCCGCTGTTCGCGGACGAGATCCGCCAGCTCGCCGGCCGTGACCTCACCCTGGTGCACGAGTGGCAGCTGGACGAGCCGACCGGCGCGTCCACGGCCGACTCGGTCGGGTCCCGGACGGCGGCGCTGACCGGTGGCGCGACCCGCGCGCCCGGCCGGCTCGGCAACGCGCTCGCGTTCGACGGCACGGGCGCGGCCACCACGCAGGGCGTCGACCTGCGCACCGACGAGAGCTTCACCGTCTCGACGTGGGTGTACCTGCCCGCCGGGCGGACGTGCGAGTTCACCGAGGACGTCAGCTCGTGCGAGTGGGTCGCGCTCAGCGCGGACGGGCAGAACACCAGCAAGTTCCGCCTCGGCCACGTGATCAACGACGACGCGCACCGGGCGGGCAAGTGGTTCTTCGAGATGCCGGAGAGCGACGCCGTGGACGCCGTGGTCACCAAGGCGGCCGTCACCACGGACGCCAGTGAGGTCGACACGTGGGTGCACCTCACCGGCGTGTACGACGCCAAGCACAAGAAGGTCTGGATCTACGTCAACGGCATCCGCATCGGTGACGGCACGTTGAACACGCCGTGGCCCGCCACGGGCGCGCTCGTGATCGGCCGCGGCAAGGTCGGCGGCGCCCACGCCCAGCACTGGGTCGGCCGCGTCGACGAGGTCCGCGTCTACACGGGCCCGCTGACCGACGACCGCGTGTCGACGCTGCACAGGTCGTACCCGGCGGAGAACCCGACCGCGACCATGCCCGCGCCCACCGGGCGGTGGACGTTCAACGAGAACACCGGCACCACCGCCGCGGACAGCGTCGGCGGCCGGACCGCCACGCTGAGGAACGGGGGCGGCTGGATCGCCGGCCGCACGGGTCACGCCGCGTGGCTCGACGGCGTCGACGACTACGCCGAGACGGCGGGCCCGGCGCTGCTCACCGACCCCGGGCAGAGCTTCACCGTCGCGGCGTGGGTCTACCTCCAGGGCACGCCCGGCACCGGCTACCGCACCGTGGTGGCGCAGGACGGCGACCGGGTCAGCACGTTCCGGCTCGGGTACGACGCCGCGAGCGACCGGTGGACCGGTGTGCTGGCGAAGGCCGACGTGGACAACGCGGCCACGCACGTGGTGCGGTCGACCGCACCGGCCGCGAAGAGCAACTGGACGCACGTGGCGTTGAGCTACGACGCCCGGCTGGGCCACCTGAAGCTGCACGTCAACGGCGTCCCGTCGGGCACGCTGTCGAGCGTGCCGTCGGCGGTGCGGTCCACCGGTCCGCTCACCGTCGGCCGGATGAAGGACAACGGCGTCGCGGCCGGGTTCTTCCCGCGCGGCGTGGACGACCTGCGGGTGTTCGACCGGGCGTTGAGCGACGGGGAGCTCAAGCTGGTGCAGGGCGACGTGACCGCGGTGTCCTCCGGCCAGTGGCGGTTCGACGACGACACCGTGCGCGACTCCTCCCAGCGCAACAACCCCACCACCGCCACCGGCGCGGTGTCGTTCGTGGAGGGCGTGAACGGTCGAGCGCTCAAGCTGGACGGCGCCTCCTACGTCGCCACGAAGGAGTGGGGCGCGTCCGTGCGGGACAGCTTCACCGTCTCCGCGTGGGCCAGGCTGGAGGCACGCGACCAGGTCGCCACGGTCGTGGGCCAGGACGGCGCCGCGGTCAGCGGTTTCGTGCTCCAGTACCGACCCGAGGCCGACCGCTGGGTGTTCGGCGGACCGACGCAGGACACCGAGCGGGCCCCGCTGGTGTGGGCGGCCTCCGCCCAGCCGCCGAAGACCAACTCGTGGACGCACCTGACCGGCGTGTACGACCGACCCAACGGCAGGCTGCGGCTCTACGTCGACGGCAAGCTCGCGGGCGTCCGGGACGGCGTCGCCCTGCCGGAGACCCTGAGCCGGTTGACCATCGGCGCGGGCAAGGTCGCGGGTGTGCCCGGGAACTTCTTCAAGGGCTCGATCGACGAGGTGCGCACCGAGTTCGGCGTCCAGACCGAGGCCGTCATCGCCGGGCGCGGCGGGTACGCCACGCCCGCGGCCAACCAGCTCGGCGTGCTGGTCAACGGCTCGGGCGACCGGGCGACGGGCAACACGACCGACGCGCTGCGGGAGGGCTACCACCTGCAGAGCACGCTGGGCACGCTGGTCGACCCGGCACACCCGAACACGCGCCCGCTGTACTCGTGCCTGATCGGCGGCGACGTGTTCACCTCGCCGCTGGCCGACTGCGAGGGCCAGACCGTGCTCGGCGTCATCGGCACGGTCTACCGCGTCCCGCCGTCGAACGTGGCGACGATCCCGGTCTACCGGTGCGCCGCCGCGGGCGACCACTTCGAGTCCCGCCGGTCCGACTGCGCCGGTGCGAAGGTCGAGGGGCTCCTGGGCCACACGGTCGCCCACGCGGCGCTGACCCGGAACTTCAACCGGGACACCGGCGACCACGCGGTGACCGTGGAGGGCACGCCGGCCGGCTACCGGTCGGAGGGCCCGCTCGGGTTCCTGTCGCTGGTGGCCCGGACCGGCACGCACCAGCTCATGAGCTGCCACGACGGCTACGACCAGTTCGTCTCGACCAGCGCCACGTGCGACGGCAAGACCGTCGGCGGCAGCCTCGGCTGGGCGTGGACGCAGGCGCCGGCCGGCGTGCCGACCCGACCGCTCTACCGGTGCCGGACGTCCGCCGGGCAGGCGTTCGCCTCGCTGGAGCCGACCTGCGAGGGCCTGACCGTGGACGGCCTGCTCGGCCACGTCGAGTTGGCCGTCCCGACCACCGCGCCGGTGTTCCCGGCCTGACCGTTCCTCCCCGTCCCTGCTCCCGCTCCCCTTTGGAGAGGTAATGCGGTCCGACAGACGTACCTTCCGCGCGCTCTCAAGAGCGCTCGTGGTCGCCTTGGGGTTCTCCCTGGTGACCGCGGTCGCCCCGACGCCGGCCATCGCCCAGACGGGTCCTTCGCTCCCCCTGCCCGACGTCCCGTCCGTGCCCGTGAGCAGCCCCTCGTGGGGCTCGACGCCGACCGGGGAGAGCACGTCCCGGGCGTTGCGCGGCAACCAGTCGGCGTCCACCGCCGCCCCCGACGGCGGCGGCTCGTTCAAGGCGACGCCGCTGTCGCCCTCGGCGAGCTGGGACGTGTCCCGGCAGACCGGGGACTTCAGCTGGTCCTACCCGATGCGCGTGCCACCGTCGCCGGGCGGTTTCCAGCCGTCGCTCGCGCTGTCGTACCGGTCGTCCCTCGTGGACGGTCGGACCAGCGCGACGAACAACCAGGCGTCCTGGGTCGGTGAGGGCTGGGAGTTCGGCGCCGGGTACGTCGAGCGCACCTACGGCGGGTGCACCGACGACACCGAAGGCACCGCCGCGCCCACCAACACCGGCGACCTGTGCTGGCGCAGCCACAACGCCACCGCCACCTACCCCGGCGGCGGCGGGATGCTCGTCCGCAACGAGGCCGACGGCACGTGGCGGCAGAAGTCGGACAACGGCGCCCGGATCACCCTCGGCACCGGTGTCGACAACGGCGACAACAACGGCGAGTACTGGACGATCACCACGATCGACGGCACCACGCACTACTTCGGCTCCCGCAAGGAGTCGAACTCGACGTGGACCGTGCCGGTGTTCGGCGACGACGAGCACGAGCAGTGCAACGGCACGACGTTCGCCACTTCGTGGTGCACGCAGGCGTGGCGCTGGAACCTCGACAAGTCGGTGGACGCGCGCGGCAACGTGATCCTGTACTCGTACGAGACCGAGACGAACTCGTACGGGCTCAACGCCGAGGACGCCGCGGTGTCGTACGTGCGCGCGGGCACGTTGAAGTCCGTCGAGTACGGCCTGCGCGACGAGGTCGCGGTGCAGGCGTCCGCGCGGGTGGACTTCGAGTTGGCGGACCGGTGCGTGCCGGGCAGCGACTGCGTGCTGGAGAAGCCGGAGAACTGGCCGGACACCTCGTTGGCCGACCGGTGCGTCGCGTCGACGTGCCCGGACCTGCACTCACCCACGTTCTGGTCGACCAAGAGGCTGAGCCGGATCGTCACCAAGGTGTGGCGGGGCACCGCGTTCGACGACGTCGACTCGTGGTCGCTCGGGCACGAGTTCCCCGACCCGGGCAGCGGCGAGAAGGCCACGCTGTGGCTCAAGAGCATCACGCACACCGGCCACGTCGGCTCGACCGACATCGCGCTTCCCGCGGTGACCTTCGAGGGCGACCGCAAGGCCAACCGGGTCGAGCAGCCGACCGACGCGGGCCCGCTGCTGCGTTTCCGGCTGACCGCGATCGTCTCCGAGGCAGGCGGCATCACGTCGATCGCCTACGCGGACGCGGACTGCGCCGCGGGCTCGATGCCGGCGAGCGCCGAGTCCAACCAGCAGCGGTGCTTCCCGGTGACGTGGACCAAGAAGGACTTCGCCGAGCGCACCGACTACTTCCACAAGTACGTGGTGGCGTCGGTGACCACGTCGGACCGGTTCGGCGCCAACGCCATGCAGAAGGTGTCCTACGAGTACGTGGGCGGCGCGGCCTGGCACTTCAGCCAGTCCGAGTTCACCCCGGCGGACCGCAAGACGTGGGACGAGTACCGCGGCTACGCGCGGGTGAAGGTCCGCACGGGGCTCCCGACCGACACCAGCGGGCCGATCACGTTGGCCGAGGAGCGGTTCTACCGGGGCATGGGCGGCACGTTCACCGACTCGGCGGGCGGCGCGCACACCGACCACGACTGGCTCCAGGGCGTCCGCTTCGAGTCGACGACCTACCTCGGCGACAGCGACGAGGTCGTCAGCCGCACCATCGACACCCCGTCGTGGCAGGGCCCCACCGCCACCCGCGGCGAGTACAAGGCGTACTTCGTCCACAACGCGTCCTCGGCGTCGTACACGGCCTTGAAGTCCGGCGGCTGGCGGACGACCAAAACCGAGACCACCTACGACAACCACGGTCTCGCGCTCACCGTGAACGACCTCGGTGACACGACCACCGACGCGGACGACAAGTGCGTCACCACCACCTACGCGCGCAACGACGCCAAGTGGCTGATGTCCCTCCCGTCCCGCCAGGAGGCGGTGGCGGTCGCCTGCGGCACGCCACCGACGTTCCCGGCGCACGCCCTGGCGGACGAGGTGTTCGCCTACGACGGCCAGGACTACGGCGTCGCACCGACCAAGGGTGACCTGACGGCCAAGAAGTCCCTGCGCGACCGCCCGCAGTCCGCCCCCGGCTACGGCGTCGACGGTTCGGCCACCTACGACAAGTTCGGCCGACCGCTGACGATCACCGACGCGGCGGGCAACGAGTCCAAGCTCGCCTACACCCCCGCGGACAGCGGACCGCTCACCAAGACGGTCACGACCGACGCCCTCGGCCACACGACGACGTTGACGGTCGAGCCGGCGTGGGGCACGCCGGTCCGGACGGTCGACGCCAACCTGCGCGTCACCGAGGTCGTGTTCGACGCGCTGGGCCGCAACACCGAGGTGTGGCTGCCCAACCGGAGGAAGACCACCAACCCGTCCGGCAGCGCCAAGTACAGCTACCTGATCCGCAACGACGCGCCCTCCGCGGTCAGCGAGACCAAGGTCGGCCCGAACGGCAACTACACCACCAGCACCACCCTCTACGACGGCCTCTACCGGGTCCGCCAGGTGCAGGCGCCGACCCACGGCGGCCGACTGCTCGCCGAGGCGCGGTACGACTCGCACGGCCGCCAGTACCGGGCGACCCAGCCCTACTTCAACGCCGCGCCCGTCGACACCACGCTGTGGACCGCGGCGGACAACGCCGTGACGAGCGTGACCTGGACCAGGTTCGACGGCGCGAGCCGCCCGGTGAAGCAGATGTTCTACGCCGGCGCGCAGAAGAAGTGGGAGTCGACCACCGCGTACGACGGCGACCGGGTGCACGTCACCCCGCCGGCGGGCGGCACGGCCACCACGACCATCTCCGACGCGCGTGGCCACACCACCGAGCTGCGGCAGTACCACGGCCCCACGCCCACGGGCACGTTCGACGCGACGACCTACACGTACTGGCCGACCGGCAGCCTGGCGTCCGCGACCGACCCGGCGGGCAACACGTGGCGGTGGACCTACGACGTGCGCGGCCACCTGACCCGGTCCGAGGACGTCGACCACGGCGTCACCACGACGGTCCACGACGCCCTCGGGCGGCTGGAGACGTCGACCGACGCACGCGGCCGGACCACGTGGAACGGGTACGACAAGGTCGGCCGGCGCACCGAGGTCCGCGAAGGCGGCCCCACCGGCACCCTGCTGCACAAGTACGCGTACGACACCGCGGGCGGCGGCAAGGGCAGGCTCGCGTCGGCCACCCGGTACGTCGACGGGGCGGCCTACACCCAGCAGATCGGGAGCTACGACTCCCGGTACCGGCCGGCGAGCATGTCGGTGATCATCCCGGAGGCGGAAGGTCTGCTCCGGAACACCTACACGTCCCACTACACCTTCAACCAGGACGGCACCGTCGCGGGCGAGACGTTCGCCGCGGCGGGCAACGTGCCCGCCGAGACCGTGCTGCACGTGTACGACGACTTCGGGCGGCCCACGACCACCAACGGCGGGATCGACGGGTCGACGACCCGCATCGCCACGCAGACGTCGTTCACCCGGCTCGGCGAGCTCGAGCGGATCCAGCTCGGTGACGCGGGCAAGCGCACCTGGTTGTCGTACTACTACGAGTCCGACACCCGCCGGCTCAACCGGTACATCGTCGACGCCGAGACGCCCGCGCCCATGCAGGCGGACGTCTCCTACGCGTTCGACGACGTCGGCAACGTCCGGTCCATCAAGGACGCGCCCCGCGACCAGCCGGTCGACCTGCAGTGCTTCGCCTACGACCACCTCCGGCGGCTGACGGACGGGTGGACGCCGGCGGACGGTGTCGGCTGCGGTGCCCAGCCCACGGCCACGGGCCTGTCCGGTCCCGCGCCGTACTGGCAGTCCTTCGAGTACGACAAGGCGGGGAACCGCCTCGAGGAGGTCGACCACAAGGCGAGCGGCAACACCACCCGCACCTACAAGTACCCGTTGCCCGGCACGCCGCAGGCGCACACCGTGCGTTCGGTGACCCAGGAGGGTCCGGGCGGGACGCGGATCGAGGAGTACGGCTACGACCCGTCCGGCAACACGGTCACGCGCACCACGCCAGAGGGCGTGCAGGAGCTCGACTGGGACGTCGAGGGCAAGCTGGTCGAGGCGTCCGGTGGCGTGACGTTCATCTACGGCGTCGACGGCGCCCGGCTGCTGCGCAAGGACGCCGAGTCCACCACGCTGTACCTCGGCAACCAGGAGGTGGAGCTGGCGGTCGGCGCACCCACACCCGCCGTGACCAGGTACTACACGCACGCGGGGCGCACCGTCGCGATGCGCGAGGGCAAGACCAAGCTGACCTGGCTCGGCTCCGACCACCAGGGCACCTCGCAGGTGTCGGTCGACGTGGGTTCGATGACGGCCACCAAGCGCCGCCAGCTGCCGTTCGGCGGCGAACGCGGCCCGGCCGTGCTGTTCCCCGGTGAGCGCGGGTTCGTCGGCGGCACGAACGACGAGGCCACCGGCCTGGTCCACATCGGAGCCCGCCAGTACGACCCCGACCTGGGCCGGTTCCTGTCCGTCGACCCGATCATGGACATCGCCGACCCGCAGCAGTGGAACGGCTACGCGTACGGCAACAACTCGCCGGTCACGTACAGCGACCCGTCCGGTCTCGCCTACTGCGACTACAACTCGTGCCCCGGCGACGGCGGTCACAACCCGAACGGACCGGTCAACAACAAGAACGGCGACTGCGTCCGCAACTGCCAGAACAAGCACGACAACTACCAGTCCGGCGGCGACGTCCCGGCCGGCGCGTACTACCCGCCGATCACGAACTACGGCGACGGCTGGTACGGCGGGCACGACGCCGAGACCGGCGGCACGACGCTGAACGGCGTCCCGACCCCGTGGACAGCCGCGGAGGCCGAGAAGATCCTGCCGAAGGTCGTCGCCAACTACGGCGGCCCCAACATCCACCCGCTCGGCACCGAGGAGAACGTCGAGAACACCTACGGCGCGCTGCTCTCGTACTGCCGGGACAACGACGACTGCACGCTCGACGACTACCAGGAGCTGTGGCGGCCGTGGATCATCTTCCTCGGTGACACCGGCGGCCTGGACGGCGGGCGCGGCGGCAACGGCCTGGGCAAGTCGGTCCGCAAGTTCCTCAAGATGGTGGACTGCCTCGGTCCCAACAGCTTCGAGGGCGACACCCTCGTCCTGATGGCCGACGGCACCACCAAGCCGATCGAGGACGTCGAGATCGGCGACGTCGTGCTCAACGCCAACCCGGAGAGCGGCGAAACCGAGGCCCACACCGTCACCGCCGTCCACGTCACCGACGCGGACAAGCAGTACGTGGACCTGACGATCGCCACCGCCGACGGCCCGCAGACCATCACGACCACCGACCACCACCCGTTCTACGAGACCTCGTCGCACCGGTGGACCGAGGCGGGCGACCTGCGTGCGGGTGACGTCCTCGACGCGGGCCTGGACGGTCGCGCCACCGTCCTGTCCGTGCACCCGTACGCGGCGACGATGCGCACGTACAACCTCTCCGTCGAGGGCGTGCACACGTTCTTCGTCCTGGCCGGCAACACCCCCGTGCTGGTGCACAACTGCGGATCGGGCCGCACGCCGGGCAAGCCGAGCCTGAATCGCCACGGTGAACTGACCGACGGCAAGTACACGGTGAGCAACGAAGCCGCGAAGAAGCACCTCCCGCAAACGGCACCCGCGGGGAAGAGCGTCTTCCTGACCGGGTTCGACGCCCACACGGCCGCGTTGGAAGCAGCTGCCTATGCTGACGAGCACAACCTCTGGGACAAGGACAACAAGGCGAAGGTCCGCGTCGCCAACGGACCGGTCGGCGTGATCGGCAGGACCGGGGAGTTGACCCACTACATCAACGTTTACCGGAACGCCAACAACTACATCCACGCCACCCCGGGAGGCGCACCGTGATCGACCTCGGGGACGGGTTGCCAATCGGCGAGGCAGCACGGGCATGGACTGCGGAGGCGGCGTGGGATGTCGCCTCGTCCCTCGTAGCGGGCACGCCGCTCGAGCTGGATTGGGACGGCGATGCGGGCGAAGACTGGATCAGCCTGCACGCCGGTACCCCGCGCGTGGGGATGGTCTCGGCTGTCCTGCCACTGGCCGTGATCGCGGATGGTCATTGCCCGTCGGCCGATCAGCTGGTGCCGGCGGCGGTGAAGGTCGTTCGCGTGCCGTCGTTCAACGACCCGGTGCTGTTCTGCGACCCGGATGTCCTCGCGGAAGCGTTCGGCGCGACGACGTCGGCGATCCTGGGCGACGCACCGTTCTCCGCCAACGACCTGTGGTTCGCGTCGATATGACGCGCGGCGGTTGACGCGGTAGGACCGCGGCGCGGATGCCGCCGGTTGGCCTTCGCTCTCACCGAGAGCAGCGAAGGCACCCGGCGGCATCCGCCGTCCTTACTTCGGAATGCCCGCCAACAGCATGCGATGCCACCTCTGCGTGCGTTCACCGCCGAACGTGACGACCGCAGCCACCTGCTCATTGCACCGAGGAAGAATGAGTGATCCTCTAATTCCGCCAGCCACGTTGGTACGATCGAGTTAACTCCGGCCGTCGCCGACTCCGATGCGTAACAAGTGACGCCGAATGCCGAAAGTCCCACCGCACAACCGAGTTCGGGGTGGACGGAAGGCGAGTCATTTGAACACGATCAGACGGGTGACGGCAGCGCTGGCCGGTGCGGCGGTCGGGCTGGGACTGGCCCTCGCGGTGGCGTTACCGGCGAGCGCGGCCGTGGCCGACGGGTACTACAAGCAGCCGTTCGACCCGACGGTGTGGCGCGTGGACGGTGGCAACGCCCGCGCCATCAGCTACGACGAGTGGGCCGGCGCGGGTTTCCCGCAGCCCGCGGCCTCGCCGACGGACTACGTGAAGTACGCCTGGTCACCGACCGTCTACGCCGTCACGTTCTGGGGTGACCCGGAGTCGACGTGGGACTGGGACCGGCTCACCGAGGCCCAGTGGCAGGCATCCGGCAGCCCCGTCCCGCGCAACGCGGGCTGGATCGCGGGCAGCTACTACTACCAGTGGGCGACGGCCAACGAGCTCTTCGTCGAGGGCCCGGACCGCATCCACCACAAGCTCACCTACGACGAGTGGGCCGCCTCCGGCTTCCGCGCCTTCGAGCGGCGTTCCAACGAGGGCTTCCAGAAGCTGTCGTGGGCCCCGAACATCATGCGGATGACCAACTTGGCGGCGGGCCAGGGCTACTCGATCGGCTACGGGGAGTGGAGCGCCCAGGCTTTCCCGACGCCGCAGGTGGTGCAGCGCATCGCGAACGACCGCTTCTACAAGTACGGCACCGCCCCGACGATCTACTACGAGGGCCCCGCGTTCCACCGGGCGGTCAGCTACCAGGAGTGGGTCGCCGCGGGCAGCCCGTCGCCGGAGGTCCGGGCGCCCTCGAACCCGGGCAACAGCGTGGACTGCTCGAACTTCGCCACCCAGCGCGAGGCGCAGGCGTGGTTCGACCTCTACTACCCGTACTACGGCGACGTCGCCCAGCTCGACAGCGACAACGACCGGATCGCCTGCGAATCCCTGCCGTAACCCCGACGCGACCGGCCCCGCCCTGACACCGGGCGGGGCCGGTCCTCCGCACCACCGCGAAGCCGGGCGAAGCAGCAGGAACCGAGCCGCAGATCGAGACGGTCAATCCGCACGGAACCGACCGCTGAGCGAACCGCGAGGGCATGATCCGCCTCGTGGATGTCGGAATGGATCCGTCGGACGACGTCGACGAGCCTTGGCGGGCCGAGATGCTCGCCGCCATCGCGTCGGGAGACCCGCAGATCGCGAACCCGGCGCTGCTGGAGTTGACCTACGACGACCCCGACGGCGAGTGGGTGGAACCGATCCTGCTGGAGCACCTGGCGCCGAAGTACGACGTCCGGCTGCGCCTCCTGGCCGCGACTTGCCTCGGCCACGTGGCACGCATCCACGGCAAGATCACCAGGAGGACCGTGGTGCCCGCCTTGCAGGCCCTGCTGGCTGATCCCGTAGTGGGTGGAACAGCCCAGGACGCCCTGGACGACATCGAGCAGTTCGCCCCGGCGGAACCGGGGACCCACTCGTAACCGCGCCACCGGAGTCCGCAGACACCGAAGAGCGGGAACCGGTAAACCCGGTTCCCGCTCTTCGGTGTCGATTGTGGAGCTGAGGGGAATCGAACCCCTGACCTACTCGATGCGAACGAGTCGCGCTACCAACTGCGCTACAGCCCCGTGTTCTGTTGTCGTGCGGGGGAAGCATATCAGTAGTCGGGGGGTGGTTTTGCCACCCCCCTCTACTCGCCCGACGCCCGCCGGTACGGGAGGGCTTCGGGGCCGTCCAGCTCGACGAACAGCGGGTCCTCGTCGTCCGGGTCCACCACGACGGTGCCGGGGCGGGGTTGGTGCTGGAACCGGGGCTGCGGGGGCAGACCCGGCTGGTCACGGGGTTGCTCGGGGTCCGCGGCAGGGTCGGCGGACGGGGTCGCGACGGTGTGCTGCCGGGGGTCCTGGGCGGTCTGGCGCGTGGTCGGGCGGCGGCGGGACTGGGCCAGCCTGGACTGGCGGCGCGCGCGGATCTCCTCCTCGATCCGCACCTGGCGGCGCAGGTACGCGAGGTAGGAGACGAGCGTCACGTCGACGGCCGCGTGGCCCCACCAGACCAGCGGGTAGAGCACGCCGGCGACGACGCCCGTGACGAGGGCGAGGAGCAGCAGCGTGCCGACGACGCGGCGGCGGAACGCGTACTTCGCCTGGGCCACGATCGCGGCGGTCTCCGGGTCGTAGCCGCCGCGGCCCGGGCGGAACGGTCGGTGCTCGACGAAGTCCAGGTCCGGCTCGTCGTAGTCGTCGTAGTCGTCGAAATCCGGGTCGGCCTCGGGCATGGCGTCGTACTCCTCCTCCACGCCGCCGCGCGAGGCGTCGGCGCGCTTGCGCGCGACCATCGGCACGAGGACGACCAACCAGGCCACGACCAGTCCCACGACGATCAGCGAGCTCGGCATCCCCGTCACCTCCCCCTACCCCGCGGCGCGCTCGGTGGTGCGCTTGCCACGCTAGTCACAACAGTCACACCTGTGTCGGAGGCACGCCGTCTGGCGTACGTACTAAAGTGTGGTGTATCACCCACTTTCGGGTGATCCGAATAAGCCAGTCGGACCGCAGATCAGGCGGTTCGGGCGTACCCCTGTGCGACCAACCGGCGTACCAACCCCTCCGGCGACGCCTCCTCGGCGGTCATCGCGAAGCACAGGTGGTCGCGCCAGTCGCCGGCCACGTCGAGGTACCGCAGGAACAGTCCCTCCTCGCGGAACCCGGCCTTGGCGAGCACGCGGAGGCTGGCCCGGTTCTCCGGGCGGACGGTCGCCTCCAGCCGGTGCAGGCCGCCCTCGCCGAAGCAGTGGTCGACCACCATCGCCAGCGCCGCCGTGGCCACGCCGCCGCGCGCCCGGTCGGCCGCCACCCAGTAGCCGACCCACGCCGAGCGCAACGAGCCGCGCACGATGTTGCCGACGGTGATCTGCCCGGCCAGCTCGCCGTCCACGGTGATCACGAACGGCAGCGCCTGGCCGCGCCGGGCCAGCGACTTGAGCGAGGACCACTGCGGCGGCCACGCCAGCGGCGCGTTGCGCTCGTGCCAGCCCTCGGCGGCCGTGGGCTCCCAGTCCTCCAGGTACGCCCGGTCGCGCAGCCGGGCCCGCGACCACGCCGAGGCGTCCATCAGCTTCGGCGGGCGCAGCGCCACCAGGCCCGCGGGGACCCGGAGCGGACCGAGCCGCGCGGGCCAACCGGGGTGCCGACCACCGTCACCCGCGAAACTCATCCGTCCCCACCGCGCTCGTCCCCGGAAGAACCGTCATCCCCGCTGTGCCAGGAAGCTGACCACGACCTCTTCGCCGACCGCCACGTCCGTCACGTCCTCGTCGACCATGATCAGGCAGTTCGCCTCGGCCAACGACGCCAGCAGGTGCGACCCGGAGGTACCCAGCGGCTGCACGAGGTACTCGCCGTTGTCCGCGTCGCGCAGCAACTGGCCGCGCAGGTAGCCGCGCCGCCCCTTGGTCGAGGTCAGCGGCGACAGCAGCCGCGCGCTGACCGCCCGCCGGTACGGGTTGCGCTTGCCCAGCGCGGCCCGGATCAGCGGACGCACCAGCACCTCGAAGACGACGAGCGCGCTCATCGGGTTCGCGGGCAGCAGGAACGTCGGCACCGCGTCCGGTCCGAGCCGGCCGAAGCCCTGCACCGAACCGGGGTGCATGGCCACCCGCGTCACGTCGACGGCGCCGAGGTCGGCCAGCGCCGCGCGAACCTCGTCGCCGACGACGCCCCCGACGCCACCCGCGACGACCACGATCTCCGACAGCAGCAACCTGCCCTCGACGACCTCGCGCAGCCGGCGCGGGTCCGACGACTGGATGCCGACCCGGCTGACCTCGGCGCCCGCGTCCCGCGCGGCGGCGGCCAGCGCGTAGGAGTTGACGTCGTAGACCTGCCCCTGGCCGGGGGTGCGGTCGACGTCGACCAGCTCCTCGCCGATCGAGATGACCGACACCCGCGGCCGGGGGTGGACCAGCACCTTGTTGCGGCCGACCGCGGCGAGCAGCCCCACCTGGGCCGCGCCGATGGACGCGCCCCGGCGCACCGCGACGTCACCGGTCTGCACGTCCTCGCCGGTGCGCCGGACGAACGCCGCGGACGGCACGGAGCGGTGCACGGTCACCTTCGCCGCGTGCCCGTCGGCGTCACCGCGGTTGGTGTAGCCCGAGGGCACCACGGCGTCGGCCAGGGTGGGCAGCGGCGCACCCGTCGCGACCCGGACCGCCTGGCCGGGTTGCAGCCGTCTGGGCTGGCGGGACCCCGCCGGGATCTCGCCGACCACGGGCAGCGTGACCGGTTCCTCGTTCGCCGCCTGCACGTCGACGCTGCGCACCGCGTAGCCGTCCACGGCCGCCTGGTCGAACCCCGGCAAGGCGCGCTCGGCGACGACCTCCTCGGCGCAGAGCAGGCCCTGCGACTCGGAGATCGCCACCCGCACCGGGGCGGGCCGCACGGCGGCGGCGACCACCTTGGCGAGCTGCTCGTCCACTGACCTCATAAGTTGACCTCGTTTTAGGAGTTGGCGAGGCGTGCCCGCAACCACTCCCCCAGCTCGGGCCCGTAGTCGGGGTGCTCCAGTGCGAAGTCAACCGCAGCTTTGAGGAATCCCCCCGGATTGCCCAGGTCGTGTCGCCCACCGCGGTGGACGACGACGTGCACCGGGTGACCCTCGTTGATCAGCAGCGCGATGGCGTCGGTGAGCTGGAGCTCGCCGCCCGCGCCGGGCTTGATGCGCTTGAGGGCGTCGAAGATCGCCCGGTCGAGGAGGTAGCGGCCGGCCGCGGCGAACGTGGACGGCGCGTCCTCGGGCTTGGGCTTCTCGACCATGCCGACGACCTGCTTGACGTCGTCGTCACCGGTGTCCTTGACGTCGAAGACGCCGTAGGCGGAGATCTGCTCCCTGGGGATGTCGAACGCGCACAGCACGCTGCCGCCGAGCCTCTCGCGGACCGCGGCCATCTTCTTCAGCACGCCCGTGGGCAGCACGAGGTCGTCCGGCAGCAGGACCGCGACGGCCTCGTCCGCGCCGGTCAGGTTGCCCTCGGCGCAGGCAACCGCGTGGCCCAGGCCCAGCGCCTTGTCCTGGGTGGCGGTCTCGACGGTGAGCAGGTCGGGCGCGCGGCGGACCTTCGCGAGCAGGTCGGTCTTGCCGCGCTCTTCGAGCGTCGCCTCCAGCTCGGGCTGCGGGCGGAAGTACTCCGCGACCGCGTCCTTGCCGGGTGAGGTCACGATCACGAGCTTCGTCGCGCCCGCCTCGGCGGCTTCGGTCGCGACGAGTTCGATGCCAGGGGTGTCGACGACCGGCAGCAGCTCCTTGGGCACCGCTTTGGTGGTGGGGAGGAAGCGCGTGCCCAAGCCTGCCGCCGGCACGATTGCTGTCTGGAAGGCGCTCATGAGCTGCGAGCGTAACGGCGCGCTTAGGGTGACCTGCCATGACGTCCGGTGAACGTGGTCGGAAGGCGACGCTGCGCACACGGCTGCGGGCGGGGCGGCGGGGCGCGGTGATGCCGCCGATGGACTCCGAGGTGCTGGCCGCCGTGTCCGAGTTCGACGTTTCCGCTGGTGAGACGGTGTGCGCTTATGTGGCTTCGGCGACGGAGCCGGGGTCGTTGGCGATGGTGGAGGCGTTGCGGTCGCACGGGCTGCGGGTGTTGCTGCCGGTGGTGGTCGGGGAGGCGTTGGACTGGGCGTCCTACGACGGGCGGTTGCGCGTGGGGGCGTTCGGGTTGCGGGAGCCGGTGGGGCCGTTGCTGGGCGCGGAGGCAGTCGGGTCTGCGGCGTTGGTGCTGGTGCCGGCGCTGGCGGTGGACCACGCCGGGGTGCGGTTGGGCAAGGGCGGCGGGTACTACGACCGGGCGTTGGGGTGGTCCACCGGGCCGGTGGTGGCGGTGGTGCGGGACGAGGAGTTCGTGCCGTCGTTGCCCGCCGAGCCGCACGACGTGCGGGTGGACGCGGTGGTGACGCCGGGGCGGGGTGTGGTGCGGCTGCCGCTGCTGTGACGTTGACCTGTGATGTTTGCGCCACCTGTGCCGGTTGCCGCATCATCGGTGTTGGCACTCGTGACGCAGGAGTGCCAAACAGGACTCGTGGAGGGCTCACCGTGCCGACTTACCAGTACGCCTGCACCGAGTGCGACCACCGGTTCGAGGCGGTGCAGTCCTTCTCGGACTCCGCGCTGACCGAGTGCCCGCAGTGCTCCGGCAAGCTGCGCAAGCTGTACGGCGCGGTCGGTGTCGTGTTCAAGGGCAGCGGCTTCTACCGGACCGACAGCCGTTCGTCGTCGTCCTCTTCGTCTTCGGCTTCTCCGGCGGCGTCTTCGTCTTCCTCGTCCTCGTCGAAGTCGGAGTCGTCCACGTCGTCGTCGAGCAGCGCACCGGCCGCCGCCGCGTCCTGACCGGAAGTTGTCCACAGGCCCCCGAGTTGTCCACAGCTCGGGGGTTCGTGCTGTCCCGAGCCGTCCGCCGTCCCTAACGTCGGACCCATGCTCCTCCACCTCCGAAGGATCCTGGCCGGCCTGTTGGCGCTGGTAGCCGTGGGTGTGGCCGTGCTGCCGGGCGAACCGACGGTCGATGTCCTGGTGGCCGCGCACGACCTGGCCCCCGGCGTGCCGCTGGGTGCGGCCGACGTGCGGGTGGTCGCCGTGCCGCCGTTCTTGGTGCCTTCGGGTGCGGTGCCGGAACGTGACGCGGTGGGCCGCAGCCTGGTGAGCGCGGCCCGTTCCGGCGAACCCCTGACCGACGCCCGCTTGACCGAAGCCGACCCGGACTCGTCCTCGGTGGCCGTGCGCCTGACCGACCCGGGCGTGGTGGGGCTGCTGCGACCGGGGAGCCGGGTGGACGTCGTGGGCCCGGAGTCCACCGTCCTGGCCACCGACGCCTCGGTGGTCGCGGTGCGTGACGGCGAGGTGGTCGTGATCTCGGCCGACCGCTCGTCCGCCCGCCGAATAGCCGCCGAAACCCTGACCGGCCCGGTCGCCGTGATCCTGCACTGACCGGGAGCCCAACCCCGACCCCGACCCAGTCGACTGGTCGGACCGAGCCAACCCACCCTGCCGATCAACCCGCCTGTCAGGCGACTTGCCCCACCAGCCGACCCGTCCAGCCAGCCCCATCCACCCAGCCCGGTCCAGCCGGGCGCGCGGCCCAGCCCAACCCGATCCGGCCAAATCCAGCCCGACTCGCAGACTCGCCAACCGCCGAACTCGGCCGCCTGCCGCCAGCGTCCGTCCGAGAGGTCACCCAACCCGTTGCCTGTGAGCCCGCGAACCGGCCGATCGCTCCCGTCACCTGTCCACCGCAGCTCCGCCGGCCATCGGCCCGCTACCGCAGCCGACGCTCTGCCCTCGCTGTGCGGACCGCCCGGTACCGGCGAACCCACCTGCCGCCGTCCCGCCCGATCCGGCATAACCCGGCTGGGCGTGGCGGGGTGGCGATCTTCGGTTCGGGGGAGCAGGGTGCAGGGCGGTCGCGGGTGGGACGGTGCGACACACGTGCCCGGAGCGTCACCGAGCCGGCTCTGAGGGTTACTCTCCGCTGGCCCCCACCCATACCCCGAACGGAGGAGCCGGACGTGATCAAGGGCTTCAAGGACTTCCTCATGCGCGGCAACGTGATCGATCTCGCTGTGGCGGTGGTCATCGGTGCCGCGTTCACGGCGATCGTCACGGCGTTCACCACGAACCTGATCAACCCGATCATCGCGTTGTTCGGCGGCAACAACGTCAACGGGTTGGCCGTGCAGCTCGGCAGCAGCGACAAGACCATCGTGGACTTCGGCGCGATCATCACCGCGGTGATCAACTTCTTGATCGTGGCCGCGATCGTCTACTTCATCTTCGTGCTGCCGATGAACAAGCTGAAGGAACGTCGCAAGCGCGGTCAGGAGCCCGGTCCCGCCGAGCCGACCGACGTCGAGCTGCTCAAGGAGATCCGCGACCTCCTCGCGGCCCAGCGCCAGCGTCAGGACTGACCCGCGCCGTCCGCCCGACGGCGGAGGTGGCCGGGCTCGCCCAGCACCGCCCGGTCACCCGCCGAGGTCCAAGCCCGAGGTCCACGCCGTGGTCGACCCGGTCCGCGACCCAGACCGGTCGTTCAGCCGCGCCCGCGTTCAGGACCGCCCACGATCAGCCGGGTCCACGATCGGCGGCGCCGGAGGGCCGCCGGTCACGCGGTGGTCGGGCGGGTCGAGGGCGGTCGGTGAGGGCGGTCAGTGACGGCGATGGGCTCAGCCGCCGTGGTGCGGTGGTCGGTTCTCCTCGTACCACCGGTCATCGCGAACGGTGGGGTGGGGGTCGTCGGAGGTGGTGTCCGGGAGCACGTCGCCGAAGACCTCGGCCAGCCGACGACGCCGCGCCGCCTCCTCCGCGGCCGAGGCGGCGGTGGGGGGTGGGGTGGCGTCGTCGGCCGGCTCGGTCATGCCTCGTCCAGTCCTGACAGCTGCTCGATCACGTACGGCACGAGGGCGGACAACGTCGCCATGCCGTCGCGCACCGCCGACCGCGAGCCGGCCAGGTTGACCACGAGGGTGCTGCCGGACACGCCGACCAGCCCCCGCGAGATGCCCGCGTCCACGGCACCCGCCGCCAGCCCCGAGGCCCTGAGCGCCTCGGCGATGCCGCTGATCGGCCGGTCGAGCACGCCCTGCGTGGCGTCCGGTGTGACGTCGCGCGGCGACACGCCGGTGCCGCCCACGGTGACGACCAGGTCGACACCACCGATCACCGCGGTGTTCAGCGCGGCGCGGATGCCCACGACCTCACCCTCCACCGCGACCGTGCCGTCGACGATGAACCCTGCTTCCTCCAGCAACTCGGTGACCAGCGGTCCTGTGCTGTCGTCGTGCTCACCGTGCGCCACCCGGTCGTCCACGATCACGACAAGGGCGCGTCCCAGTCGCTGCGCGCTGCGTTCCATGAGCGCCACCGTAGCCAATCGGCGGATCTGACGGTTCCGTGACGTCACGCTGGCGCCCCGCCCGATCGGCCCGGCGCGCCCCTAACTTCGGTGACGTGCGCGTTCTCCTCACCGGCGGAGCCGGGTTCATCGGTTCCCACGTCGCCGACCAGTTGACCGGGGCGGACCACGACGTCGTCGTGCTCGACGCCTACCTCCCCCAGGCCCACCGCGACCGCCCACCGACCACGCACGACGTCACCGACCTCGACACGGTGAAAAACCTCCTCGACGGAGTGGACGTGGTCTGCCACCAGGCGGCGGTCGTCGGTCACGGCCTCGACCCGTCCGACGCCCCGCTGTACGCCCGCAACAACGACCTGGGCACCGCCGTGCTGCTGGCCGCCATGCACGAACGGGGCGTGCGGCACCTGGTCCTGGCGTCCTCGATGGTGGTCTACGGCGAAGGCCGGTACGAGTGCGCCGAGCACGGCGTCGTCCGGCCCGCCCCGCGCCGCCGGGCCGACCTCGACGAGGGCCGCTACGAACCGCCGTGCCCGCACTGCGGCAGCCCGCTGGAGCCCCGCCTGGTCCCCGAGGACGCCCCGCTGGACCCCCGCAGCACGTACGCCGCCGGCAAGCTCGCCCAGGAGCACTACGCGGCCGCGTGGGCCCGGCAGACGGGCGGCACGGTGTGGGCGCTGCGCTACCACAACGTGTACGGCCCGAGGATGCCGAAGAACACCCCGTACGCGGGCGTGGCGAGCCTGTTCCGCAGCGCCCTCGAACGCGGCGAAGCGCCGACCGTCCTCGAAGACGGCCGGCAGCGACGGGACTTCGTGCACGTCTCGGACGTGGCGCGGGCCAACGTCCTGGCCGTCCACCGGCCGCCGGAGCCGGGCACGTGCACCGCGCTCAACATCTGCTCCGGCGAGCCGCGCACCGTCGGCGACCTCGCCACCCACCTGGCCGCGGCGTACGGCGGCCCGGAGCCGCGCGTCGTCGGCGGTGCGCGGCGGGCGGACGTCCGGCACGTCGTCGCGGACCCGGCGAAGGCCCGCGACCTGCTCGGCTTCCACGCCGGCACGTCCTTCGCGGACGGGGTCAAGCGGTTCGCAGCGGACCCCCTGCGCTGAGCGGCAACCGCACCTCGAACCGGCAGCCGTGCCCGTGGTTGCGGGCGTCGATCGTCCCCTGGTGCGCCTCCACCAGGCCCCGCGCGATCGCGAGCCCCAGCCCGCCGCCGACCGGCTGCCGGTGCGGGGCGCCGCGGAACGCCACGTCGAACACCCGCGGCAGGTCGGCCTCCGGGATGCCGCCGCAGCCGTCGTCCACCCGCAGCAACGCCGACGAGCCGTCCACACCGACCTGCACGGCCACCGTGCCGTCCGGCGGGGTGTGGCGGATCGCGTTGGACAGCAGGTTGCGCACCACCCGCGCCAACTCCGGGTCGCTGCCCAGCACGACCGGCCACGTCGCCGCGTCCGCCCGCAGCCGCACGCCCTTGCGCGACGCCACCGGGCTCTCCGCCGCCACCACCTCGCTGACCACGTCCGCCAGCGGCACCTCCGACAGCGTCAGCCGCAACGCGCCCGCCGTGATGCGGGACAGCTCGAACAGGTCGTCCACCATCCCGGACAGCGCCTCCGCCTCGGTGGAGATCCGGCCCGCGTACTCGGCGACCTCGTCCCGCCGCGACACCACGCCGTCCGCCAGCGCCTCGGCCATCGCCCGGATGCCGGCCAGCGGCGTGCGCAGGTCGTGGCTGATCCACGCGACCAGCTCGCGCCGGGACGCCTCGGCGGCCCGCTCCCGCGCCCGCGCCTCGCTCTCCCACACGCTGCGCCGCGCCAGCGCCCGCCCCAGCAGCACCGCCGTCGGCACGGTCACCAGCGCGACCAGCAGGCACACCAGCACGGTGGTCGTGAGGATCGGGGTGAACATGAACCCGCTGACCGCGAGCACGCCGCCGACGGTCGCCACCACCGGCACGATCGCCAGCACGGTCAGCGCCGTGGCCAGCGACCCGCTCGACAGCCGTCGCAGCACCACGGCCCCGAGCAGCGCCAGCGGCAACGAGAACAGCACCGCGTAGGGCAGGATGTGGTAGATCTCGACCAGCATCACGCACCGCCGTCGTACCGGTAGCCGACACCCCACACGGTGGCGATCCGCACCGGCCGGGCCGAGTCGGGCTCCACCTTCTCCCGCAGCCGTCGCACGTGGACGGTCACGGTCGACTGGTCGCCGAACTCCCAGCCCCACACCCGCGACAGCAGCTCGGCGCGGCTGAACGCGGCGCCCCGGTTGGTCAGGAAGAACACCAGCAGGTCGAACTCGCGGGTGGTCAGCGACAGCTCCCGGCCGTCCAGCCGGGCCGACCGCGCGCCGACGTCCACCCGCAGGCCGCCGTCGACCAGCACCGACGACGAGCGCGCCGCCGCCACCCGCGACCGGCGCAGCACCGACGTCACCCGCAGCGCCAGCTCGCGCGGGCTGAACGGCTTGGTCACGTAGTCGTCCGCGCCGAGCTGGAGCCCGGCGATCCGGTCCTCCTCCTCGCCCAGCGCGGTCAGCATCACCACCGGCACGGCGCTGCGCACCCGCAGCCGGCGGCACACCTCCAGCCCGTCCACGCCCGGCAGCATCAGGTCCAGCACCACCAGGTCCGGCTCCCGCTCGGCGAAGCGCCGCAACGCGCTCTCGCCGTCGCCCACCAGCTCCACCTCGTACCCGGCCAGCTCCAGGTACCGGCGCACCACGTCGCGCACGGTCACGTCGTCGTCCACGACGAGGACCCGCCCGGTCGTCTCACCCATGTCGCGCCTCACCAGTTGGTCAGCAGGAGGTGGTTGACCGCGAGCGCGGTCACCGCTTGCGCCGCCAGCCACGGCCGCCGCCGGTCCGGCACGAGCACGAGCAGCCACACGGTGAACGGCAGCCAGATCCGCTCCACCTCGGCCTTGCTCAGGCCGGACACGTCGGCGACCAGGATGGCGACCGCCGCGGCCGCGGCCAGTGCGACCGCGGGCCCGCGCCACCGTGCCGCGAACGGCGCGAACCCGCAAGCGAACACGGCCGCGGCCAGGTCCGCCCACACCCAGTAGCCGTACAGGCGGGAGGACGCGATGCCCTGGTAGTACCGCTCGACGACCAGGTGGTAGCCGTCCAGCCACCAGAACCCGAGTGCCGCGAACACCGCCACCACGGCCGACGCGCCCAGCACGGCGAGCCCGATCCGCCGCCAGTCGCGCCACAGCACCGCGAGCGCGAGCACGCCCATCAGCACCAGCCCGTACGACAGGAACACGCCGAAGCCGAGCACCACACCGCCCGCCAGCGCGCGCCTCGTCGCCAGCAGCGCGATCCCGCACGCCGTGACGCCCGCGAACAGCCCGTCCGCCGACGCCCCGACCCACACCGCGCCGGGGAACAGCGCCACGAACGGCAGCACGGCCCGCGCGTGCTCCTCGGATACGACGGCCCGCACGGTCACCGGCACCGCGACCGCCGTCAGCGCGCCGACGAGCACCACGAACGCCGAGGCCCACGCCCCGCCGGGCAGGCCGACCCGGTCCAGCCCCACGAACACCAGGAACGCGCCCGGAGGGTGCCCGGAGACGTGCGTGGTCCAGGAATCGGGCTGGAAGTCCAGGATGCGGGAGGAGAACCCGCGCAGCATCGCGCCGACATCCGTCACGCCCGGCACTTCGTGCAGGTACTCGTCGCGCGTGGTGAGCCGCCCGGCGAAGCCGCGTTCCCAGCCGTCCACCAGGGCCAGCGAGAACGTCCACGCCAGGGCGGTCGCGTAACCCGCGCCGAGCGCCCTGCGCCAGGGCAGCCTCTCCGCGAGCTGCGGACCCCACGCGACCACCGCGATCGCCACCAGCAGGGCCAGGGGCGTGCCGATGCCGACGTGCGGCAGCCAGTCGGCGAACAACGGCGGGGCGGCGGCGAACGTGCGGTCGTCGGGCAGCGCGACGCCGACCGCGACGGCCGCGACGACCAGGGCCGCGGCGGCCAGGACACGGAGCACACGCCCACCGTAAGGCCGGTGACCGGTGTGCGGCGGTATCCGTCAGCGGTCCGTAAGAACTGGCGCGCACGTCATCATTCGGTAAGCGGCACAACGGTTTCCGGCCGTCCGCGCGGGACCATGCTCTGAGCCGTGGACGAAGTAGACGTGGTGCTCCCCTGCCTGGACGAGGCGGCGGCGCTGCCGGGCGTGCTGCGGGCCATGCCCGTCGGCTACCGGCCGCTGGTGGTGGACAACGGATCGCGGGACGGCTCGCCGGACGTGGCCCGCGCGTGGGGCGCGGAGGTGGTGCACGAGCCCCGGCCCGGGTACGGGGCAGCCGTGCACACGGGTGTGGAGCACGCACGCTCCGAGGTGGTGTGCGTGCTCGACGCGGACGGCTCGCTGGACCCGCGCGAGCTGCCGGACCTGGTCGCGCTGCTCGCGCGGGCGGACCTGGCGGTGGGGCGGCGGGTGCCGGAGGCGGGCAGCTGGCCGTGGCACGCGCGGGCCGGGAACGCGGTGCTGGCCGGCTTGCTGCGGCGCCGGGGGCTGCCGGTGCGGGACATCGCCCCGGTGCGGGCGTTCCGGCGACGGGACCTGCTCGACCTCGGGGTGGCGGACCGGGCGTTCGGCTACCCGCTGGAGCTGCTGATGCGCGCGGCGGCGGCCGGGTGGCGGGTGGTCGAGCGGGACGTGCGGTACGGGCCGCGCGCGGCGGGCACGAGGTCGAAGGTGTCGGGTTCGGTGCGCGGGACCGCGCGGGCGGTGCGGGACATGGCGGCGGTCGCCCGCAAGGGGGTGCGCTGATGCTCGCGAGCCTGCTGGTGGTGGCCAAGGCGCCGGTGCCGGGCCTGGCCAAGACCCGGCTGTGCCCGCCCGCGACGCCGGAGGAGGCGGCCGACCTCGCCGCCGCGGCGCTGCTCGACACCCTCGACGCGGTGCTCGGCACGCCGGGCGTGCGGCCGGTGGTGGCGTTGACCGGGTCGCTGGGCGAGGCGCGCCGTGCGGCCGAGGTCCGCGCGGCGCTGCGGCGCTGCACCGTGCTGCCGCAGCGGGGCGGGTCGTTCGCCGACCGGCTGGCCAACGCGCACGCCGACACCCACCGCGCGCACGGCCTGCCGGTGTTCCAGATCGGCATGGACACGCCCCAGGTCACGCCGATGCTGCTGGCCGAGTCGGTGCGGCGGCTGGCCGGGCACGACGCCGTGCTGGGTCCGGCGGCGGACGGCGGTTGGTGGGCGCTCGGCGTCCACGACCCGGCGGTGGCCGCGACCCTGCGGGCCGTGCCGATGTCCCGACCGGACACGGGCGCGCGGACGTTGCTGGCGCTGGGCGACCGCGACACCGGTGTGCTGCCCGTCCTGTCCGATGTGGACGAGATGGCAACGGCCCGCGAGGTGGCCGCCGCCGTGCCGGGCACGCGGTTCGCCGCGGCGCTCGCGCGGCTGGGTGCGCTGCGATGACCGCGTTCGACGTCGGCCTCGGCGGTGCGGAGTGCGGGCTCGACCTGGCCGGCGGCGAGCACGTGCCGCTGCCGGTCGACCGGTGGCACGAGGAGGCGGGCGGCGCGGACCACGTCCTGCTCGACGCCTGCCGGGGGCCGACCGTCGACCTCGGCTGCGGACCGGGTCGGCTGGTCGCGGCGCTCGTGCGGCGCGGCGTGGTGGCGCTGGGCGTGGACCACTCGCCGCTCGCCGTCGCCCTCACCCGGGCCAGGGGCGGGCCGGCCCTGCACCGCGACCTGTTCGGCCGGCTGCCGGGCACGGGCCGGTGGGCGCACGTGCTGCTCGCCGACGGCAACATCGGCATCGGCGGCGACCCCGTCGCGCTGCTGCGCCGGGCCCGCGCCCTCCTGCACCGGCGCGGGAGCGTGCTGGTCGAGGTCGAGCCGCCCGGCTGCGGGCTGCGCCGGGAGAGGGCGCGGGTGGCCGGGGGCGCGTGGTTCGACTGGGCGCGGCTGGACGCGCGGGCCGTGACGCCGGCCGCCGCGGCGGCCGGGTTGGCACCGCGGTGGGTGGTCGAGCGCGAGGGGCGCTGGTTCGCGGCGCTGGTGCGGTCGTGAAGCGCGAGTCGAGCCCGCACACCGCGACCCGCCTGGGGGCGTGGGTGGGCGTCGCGTTCGGGCTGTGCTTCGTCACCGGGCTGCTCAGCCACTACCTCCAGCACCCGCCCGGGTGGTTCGCCTGGCCGACCCGCCCGGTCGGCCTCTACCGGGTCACGCAGGGCGTGCACGTCACCGCGGGCGTGGCCGCGATCCCGCTGCTGCTGGCCAAGCTGTGGACGGTCTACCCGAAGCTGTTCGAGCGGCCGGTGGTGCGGTCCCTGCCGCACGCGCTGGAACGCGGCTCGGTCTTCGTGCTGCTCGGGGCGTCGTTCTTCGAGCTGGTCACCGGCTGGTTCAACGCGACGCAGAACTACCCGTGGCGGTTCTTCTTCCCGCCCGCGCACCACGCGGTGGCGTGGATCGCGGTTGGCGCGCTGCTCGTGCACGTCGCGGTCAAGCTGCCGCTCGTGCGGACGCCGGCCGAGGAGGTCCGCCGGGGCACGCTCAGCCGACGCGGTTTCCTGCTCACCGCGGGCGGCACGGCGGCGGTCGGGGTGCTGGCCACGGCGGGCGGCACGGTGCCGTGGCTGCGCACCGCGTCCGTGCTGGGCACGCGGTCGGCCGCGCTGCCGGTCAACCGGACGGCCGCCGTCGCCCGGGTGGCCGCGGTGGACGACTCGTGGCGGCTGACCGTGGGCGGGCGCCGGTTCTCCCGCCGGGAGCTCGAAGCGCTGCCCCAGACCACGGCCGAGCTGCCGATCGCGTGCGTCGAGGGCTGGAGCGCGTCGGCGCGGTGGACCGGCGTGCCCGTGCGCGACCTGCTGGCGCTGGCGGGCGTGGAGCCCGGTGACGTGCGGGTGGAGTCGCTGGAACGCGACGGGCTCTACCGGGCGAGCACGCTGCCCGCCGCGCACGCCCGCGACCCGTTGACGCTGCTCGCGCTGCGGGTGGACGGCGAGACCCTGCCGCTGGACCACGGCTACCCGTGCCGGCTGATCGCCCCGAGCCGACCGGGCGTGACGCAGACCAAGTGGGTCACCCGGCTGGAGGTCATCCGATGAGGTGGGCGATCGGCGCGGTCGGTGTTGCCATGGGCCTGTGGGGCGCGGTCCTCGTGGTGCCGCTGGTGGACGTCGACCTGGTGCTGTGGTTCGTCGCGGGCCCGGTCGTGCACGACGTGCTGCTCGCGCCGCTGTTCGCCGGCGTGGGCCTGCTCATCGCGCGCTGGGTGCCGCCGCGGTGGCGGGCGGCCGTGCAGGTCGGCGGCACGGTCACCGGTGTGCTCGTGCTGCTCGCGGTCCCGCTGCTCTGGCGGCCGTTCGCGGGGCCGGCCAACCCCGGCCTGGTCGACCGGGACTACCCGATCGGGTTGCTGGTGGCCACGGTCGTGGTCTGGCTGGGCGTCCTGGTCGTGAACGTCACGAGGCCGCGTGCCGACCGGTGAGGGGAAACCGGTCGGCGCGCGGCCTCGACAACCGGCTCGGGGCACGTGAGCCGGGGTCTGCGGGGGGGTGCTAGCGCACCTCGACGGGCTGGCTGCCGAGCGTCACCTCGACCGCGCGGTCCCGGCCGACGGTGAGCTGCACCTTGTCGCCCGGGGCGCGGGACCGGACGGCGGCCACGAGGGCGTCGGAGGTGTCGATGGGCCGGTCGCCGAACTTGGTGATCACGTCGCCGACCTTGAGGCCCGCCGCCTCGGCCGCGCCGCCGCCGGTGACGTTGCGGACCAGCGCGCCGCCCTCGGGGGCGTTGGTGACCTGGACGCCGAGCACGGTCTGGTTCGCCTTGCCGGTCTCCGACAGCTCCTTGGCCGTGCGGCGGGCCTGGTCGATCGGGATGGCGAAGCCGATGCCGACCGAGCCGCCCTGCGCGGACTGGCCGGAGTTCGGGCTGTAGATGGCCGAGTTGATGCCGACGACCTGGCCGCGCATGTTGACCAGCGGGCCGCCCGAGTTGCCGGGGTTGATCGCGGCGTCGGTCTGGATGGCGTTGAGCACGGTGTCCTCGCCGCCCTGCTGGCCGCCGGCGCGCACCGGGCGGTTGAGCGAGCTGACGATGCCGGACGTGACCGTGCCGTTGAGGTCGAACGGCGAGCCGACGGCCACGACCTGCTGGCCGATCCGCAGGTCGCCGGAGTTGCCGAGCTCGGCGGTGGGCAGGCCGGAGACGTCCTCCATCTTGACCACGGCCAGGTCGGACGTGGGGTCGCGGCCGACGATCCGCGCGTCGAACGAGCGGCCGTCCTGGAGCTGGACCTTGATGGGTCCGCCGTCGGCGGCGCTCTCGACCACGTGGTTGTTGGTGAGCACGAGGCCGTCGGAACTGAGCGTGAACCCGGACCCGGCGCCACCGCTGACCTGCACCTGCACCACGGTCGGCAGCACCTTCTGGGCGACCTGCTCGATCGAGCCCGCGGGCACGTCGGAGCTCTGCTGCGCGGGCGGGGCCTGGTCGAGGGCGTTGGTCACGGGCCGGGCTTCCTCGGCGGCCTGGAAGCCGACGTACCCGCCGACACCGCCCGCGACGCCGCCCACGGCCAGCACCAGCGCGGCCACGCCCGCGACGACCTTGCCGCGGCCCTTGGGCGGGCGCGGGGGCGCGGCGACGGAGCCGGGCGGCGCGTAGTAGGGGCCCGACGCCGCCGACCCGGAAGGGGAGTGGGTCGGCGGCGAGCCGGGGTGGTCCGGGGCGCCGGTCTGCGGAGCGCCGTACGGACCCGTGTGCTCCGGGTGGTGGAAGCCCCCCTGCCAGGCTCCCGGCCCGGAGCCCGGCGTTCCGGCGCCGCCCTGCACGGCGCCGGAACCACCGGTTCCGGTCTGGCCGGCGCCGCCCTGCACAGCACCGGCCACACCTGCTCCGATCGGACCGGCGCCGCCCTGCACAGCACCCGTGCGATCGGTTCCCGGCACGCCGGCGGCACCCTGCGAGGCGGCCGGCGAGCCGAAGTCATCCGAGCGACTGGAGCGCGCGTGCGCCTCCGGCGACCCGGGCACGGACCCGGCGGCGCTCGGGTGAGCGGCCGGCGGGCCGGAAGTCGAAGCGGCAGCGGTGGTCGTCACGCTGTCCGGGTACAGGTCGGCCGGGCGGCCGGTGCTCCCCCGCGGAACACCCGCCGGCCCCGCCTCCGGCCGGTCGGCCCCTGCCGCCGACCCGCCGGTCACGTCCTCCGAGTGCCCCGCGTCCCCCTGCCAGGCGCGCTGCGCACCGGTGGACCCCGACGCACCGGCGCCGCCGTGCACGGCGCCGGTGTCATCGGTGTCCGGCCGACCAGCACCCTGCTGCTGGAGACCGGCGTCGTCATGACCCAGCCCGGCGGCGCTCCCACGCGCCCACGGGCTCTGCGGCTGAGGCGGCTGCGACTGCGAGGGCTGCTTCGGCTGCTCGTCTTCGGTCATGTCCACCACTCTGCGGTGCCCGCCTGAGAGCAGCCTTAAACGAAACTGGGCATCGCTTGTGAGTCCGACCGAACGGGCGAGTCAGCCGCGCAGCCGTTCCGCGATCTGCTCCGGCGTCGCGTCGTTCACCCACACGCCCATGCCCGACTCGGAGCCGGCCAGGTACTTGAGCTTGTCCGCGGTGCGCAGCACCGAGAACACCTCCAGGTGCAACCACGCCAGGTCACGACCGGTGCGCACGGGGGCCTGGTGCCACGCCGCGATGTAGGGCAGCGGCCGGTCGTAGAGCGCGTCCAGGCGGTGCAGCACGGTCAGGTAGAGGGCCGCGAAGTCGTCCCGCTCCGCGTCGCCCAGGGCGGGCAGGTCCGGCACCTGCCGGTGCGGGACCAGGTGCACCTCGACCGGCCAGCGGGCCGCGGCGGGCACGAACGCCGTCCAGTGCTCGCCCTCCGCGATGACCCGGGTGCCAGCCGCACGTTCGGCGGCCAGAATGTCACCCATAAGTGGACGGCCGTGTGACGCCTGGTAGTCCGCCGCGACGGCGAGCATCCGTTCCGTCTTCGGGGTCACGAAGGGGTAGCCGTAGATCTGGCCGTGCGGGTGCGACAGCGTGACGCCGATCTCCTCGCCCCGGTTCTCGAACGGGAAGACCTGCTCCACGCCCGGCGTCGCGTTCAGCGCGGCCGTCCGGTCCGCCCACGCGTCCACGACCGTGCGCACCCGCGACGCCGGCAGCGACCCGAACGACGTGTCGTGGTCGGAGGTGAAGCACATGACCTCGCACCGGCCCAGCCCGGCCGCCCGCGGCACCATCGGCATGCCATCCACAGTGGACGGCAGCTCGGGCACGCCCTGCGCGAACGACGGGAACCGGTTCTCGAACACCACCACGTCGTAGCTCGACTCGGGGACCTCGGTCGGCTTGCCCGGCGTGGACGGGCACAGCGGGCACAGGTCCGCGGGCGGCTTGTACGTCCGGGTCTGCCGGTGCGCGGCCATCGCCACCCACTCACCGGTCAACGGGTCGCGCCGCACCTCCGACAGCGGCTGCGCGCGCGGCAGGTCGCGGGTGTCGACCGCGTGCCGCGGCGGCGCGTCCGGGGTGTCGTCGAAGTAGATGATCTCGCGACCATCGGCAAGTTCCCCCGCCGTGCGCCTCACGCCAGTTCCTCTCCGCGTCCCGGCACGTGCGCCAGGACCAGTTCGCCCACCTGCTCGCCGAGCACCGCCCGCGCGGGCTCCGGCAGTCCTTCGTCGGTCACCAGCACGTGCGCCTCGTCCAGCGCGGCGATGGTGGAGATGCCGACCGTGCCCCACTTGGTGTGGTCGGCGACCACGACGACCCGCCCGGCCGCGTCGACCAGCGCGCGGTCGGTCTCGCTCTCGTTCAGGTTGGGCGTGGTGAAGCCGGAGCGCTCGGCCATGCCGTGCACGCCCAGGAACACCACGTCCAGGTGCAGCGACCGCAACGCCTGCACGGCCACCGGCCCGACCAGCGCGTCCGACGGCGTGCGCACGCCGCCGGTGAGCACCACCGTGCGGTCGGTGCGCCCGCTCTGCTGGAGCACGTCGGCGACCCGGATCGAGTTGGTCACCACGGTCAGGTCCGGGATGTCGTCCAGGAACCGGGCCAGGGTCCACGTGGTGGTGCCGGCGGACAGGCCGATCGCCGTGCCGGGGCGCACCAGGCCCGCGGCGAACGCGGCGATGGCCTCCTTCTCCGGCAGCTGGCGCACCGACTTGGCCTCGAAGCCCGGCTCGTCGGTGCTGCGGCCGGCCACGGACGTGGCGCCGCCGTACACCTTCTCCACCAGGCCGCGGGCGGCCAGCACGTCCAGGTCGCGGCGCACGGTCATGTCCGAGACGCCCAGCCGGACGACCAGGTCGCTCACCCGGACCGCGCCGGTGCGCCGGACCTCTTCCAGGATCACCGCTTGTCGCTGACGCGCCAGCACGTCACACCTCTTCTTCCCTGAGCACCACCACGCCGCCGGCGGGCACGACCACGCTGCCGGACGCGCGCGCGCCGGACAGCAGCTCGACGCCCGCCGCGGGCAGCTCGACGTCGCCGCTGTCGTGGTTGACCGCGACCAGCCACGATACGGCGGACCCGGCCACCTCACCGCGCCGACGCACCACCTCGACGTCCCCACCCGGCCCGACCGGCACGCCGGCCCGGTCCACCGCCGTCCGCACCAGCCGGTCGAGCCCGTCACCCGCCAGGCCGCACGCCACGTACCAGGCGACGCCGGCGCCGCGCTCGTTGCGGGTCACCGCGGGCACGCCGGGCAGCGGGCCGTCGGCGTAGGAGGCGAGCACCTCCGCGCCCTCGGCGTGCAGGTGCTCGGTCCAGACGGCGACCGGCGAGCCGTCGTCCAGCGCCACCACCTCGTCCGCACCCAAGGGGTGGAACTCCTCCGTGCGCACGCCCAGCAGCTCGCGGAACGCGCCGGGGTAACCGCCGAGGTGCACGTGGCCGCGGCTGTCCGTGATGCCGGACAGGTAGGTCACCAGCAGGTGGCCGCCGCCCTCGACGTACCGCTCGTACGGCGTCACGTCGTCCACCCCGTACAGCGCGGGCACGACCACCAGCCGGTAGGCGGACAGGTCCGCGCCGGGCGGCACGAAGTCGACCGTCACCCCGGCCCGCCACAGCGCCCGGTAGTACCCGAAGGCGTGCCCGGGGTAGGCGAAGTCACCGGTCGGGTGGTTGGGCTGGGACAGCGCCCACCACGACTCCCAGTCGAAGACGACGGCGACCTCGGCGGACACGGTGGAGCCGACGAGCTCGGCGAGCCGCCCGTACTCGGCCCCGACCCGCTCGACCTCGCGGTACACCTTCGTGTCCGGGCCGGCGTGCGGCACCATCGCCGAGTGGTAGCGCTCCGAGCCCGCCCGCGACTGCCGCCACTGGAAGAACAACGTGCCGTCCGCGCCGCGGGCCAGGTGCGCGTAGGAGTTGCGCCGCAGCTCGCCGGGCAGCTTGGCGATGTTGCGCGGCTGCCAGTTCACCGCCGACGTGGAGTGCTCCATCAGCAGCCACGGCCGCCCGCCGGCCAGGCCGCGCACCAGGTCCGCGGAGTACGCCAGGTCGACGTGCCGCTCGGCGTCCTCGCCGCGGGTGTAGTGGTCGTTGGAGACGAAGTCGACCTCGGCGGCCCACTTCCAGTAGTCCAGCGCGGAGAACGAGGCGGCCATGAAGTTCGTGGTCACCGGCACGTCCGGGGTGATCTCGCGCAGCACGTCCCGCTCGGCCTTGAACAGCTCCAGCAGGGCGTCGGAGGAGAACCGGTCGAAGTCGAGCAGCTGGCCCGGGTTGTGCGAGGTGGGGGTGGCGCGCGGCGGCAGGACCTGGCCCCACGAGGTGTAGTGCTGGCTCCAGAACGCGGTGCCCCACGCCTCGTTCAGCGCGTCCAGCGTCCCGTGGCGGGCGCGCAGCCAGATTCGGAACGCCTCCGCGCACCGGTCGCAGTAGCAGCGGGAAACGTGGCAGCCGTACTCGTTGTTGACGTGCCACGCGGCCAGCGCCGGGTGGTCGCGGTACCGCTCGGCCAGCGCGCGGGCCAGCGCCACCGCCTTGGCCCGGTAGACCGGTGAGCTGGGGCAGTACGACTGGCGCGAACCGTGGGATAGGCGGACCCCGTCGGCGGTCTCCGGCAGCATCCCGGGGTGCGCGGTGGTCAGCCACGGCGGCGGCGCGGCGGTCGCGGTGGCCAGGTCGACGCGGATGCCGCCGGCGTGCAAACGGTCCAGCACGCGGTCCAACCAGCCGAACTCGTAGCGGCCCTCTTCCACTTCCAGCAGGGCCCACGAGAAGATCGCCACGCTCACCAGGTTCACGCCGGCCCGGCGCATGAGCTCGACGTCGTCGTCCCAGACGTCCTCCGGCCACTGCTCGGGGTTGTAGTCGGCGCCCCAGGCGAGGCCCCGCAGGCGGGTGGGCCAAGTCGTCATGGCACAAGAGTGGTCGATTTAGCACGAAAACGTCAACACAGTCCAACAACAACCGTCGGATAGCTTGACTTTTCGTGTGGCCGACACCACATTGTGAGTCCTCTTGTTGACTCTTTGTTCACTTGGCCATCGCCGAGTGTCACCCGGAGGAGCGACGATGACGAGGTTCTCCGCCAGCCCCCACCCCCTGCTGGGCCGCCGCGCCCTGCTGAAGGCGATCGTCGCGGGCGCGGGCGTCGCCGCCGTGCCCGGCCTCGCCGCGTGCGGCTCCGACGGCGGGGGCGCCGCCACCGACACCGTGTCGTTCGGCAACAACCAGTCCGACCAGGTGCCGAAGGACGCGATCACCGCGGTGCTCAAGGCGTTCGAGGGCGAGTCGGGCCTCAAGGTCGCCGTCAACACCAAACAGCACGAGCAGTACCAGGAGCAGATCAACAACTACCTCCAGGGCAAGCCGGACGACGTGTTGTCCTGGTTCGCGGGCTACCGGATGCGGTTCTTCGCCGAGAAGGGCCTGACCGGCGACCTCAGCGACGTGTGGTCGAAGATCTCCGGCGGCTACGAGCCCGCGCTGAAGGAAGCGGCCACCGGCTCGGACGGCAAGCAGTACCTCGTCCCGTTCGTGCAGTACCCGTGGGGCGTGTTCTACCGCAAGAGCGTCTGGCAGCAACGCGGGTACGAACAACCGAAGACGTTGGACGAGCTCGTCGCGCTGTCCACGAAGATGCAGGCCGACGGTCTCGTGCCCATCGCGTTCGCGCAGAAGCAGGGCTGGCCCGGCATGGGCACGTTCGACCAGCTCAACTTCCGCGTCAACGGCTACCGGTTCCACGTCGACCTCATGGCGGGCAAGGAGGACTGGCAGGGGCCGAAGGTCCGGGAGGTGTTCGACACCTGGAAGCGGCTGCTGCCGTTCCACCAGGAGAACGCGCTGGGCCGCGAGTGGCAGGAGGCCGCGCAGGCGTTGCAGCAGGGCAAGGCGGGCATGTACCTGCTCGGCTCGTTCGTGGCCCAGCAGTTCAAGGGCCCCGACCTGGACGACCTCGACTTCTTCCCGTACCCGGAGATCAACCCCGAGCACGGCCAGGACACCGTCGAAGCGCCGATCGACGGCTTCATGATGTCCCGCAAGCCCGCCAACCCCGAAGGCGCGCGCAAGTTGCTGGAGTACCTGTCCACGCCCGCCGCGCAGCTGGCCTACCTCAAGGCCGACCCGAGCCAGATCCCCGCGTCCAGCAAGGCCGACACGTCGGGCTACACCCCGTTGCAGAAGAAGTCGGCCCAGGTCATCAAGGACGCCGCGCACGTCACGCAGTTCCTCGACCGCGACACCGACCCGCGCTTCGCCAGCGACGCGGCGACCAACGGACTCAACGCGTTCATCCAGAACCCCGACGACCTCGACTCGATCCTCAAGGGCATGGCCGACCAGGCCAAGACGATCTTCACGGGGTGACGGCGTGACCGCGTTGGAGTCTCCTGTGGAGCCCGCCGGGACGTCGGCACCGTCCTCCCCGACGTCCCGGCGCGGCGGGCGCCGCCGCGCCACCGCGCTGGCGCCGCGCGACAAGCTCGTGCTCGGGCTGATGCTCGGCATCCCGTCCCTGGTGCACGTCGCGCTGGTGTGGGTGCCCGCGCTCGGCTCGGTGGGGCTGTCGTTCAGCTCGTGGGACGGCATCGGCGGGTTCGCCGACATCGAGTGGGTCGGCTTCCGGAACTACGTCGACATCTTCACCCGGTACCCCCGGTTCTGGCCCGCGTTGCAGCACAACCTGATCTGGCTGCTGTTCCTGCTCGTCGCGCCGACCGTCGCCGGGCTGCTGCTGGCGGTGCTGCTCGACCGGCAACTGCGGTTCGGGCGGATCTACCAGAGCGCGCTGTACCTGCCGATGGTGCTGTCGCTGGCTTTGGTCGGGTTCATCTGGCAGCTGATCTACCAGCCCGAGCAGGGGTTGCTGAACAACGTGCTCGGCACGGCGTCGACGGACCCGGTGAACTGGCTGGGCGACCCCGACATCAACCTGTACGCGGTGCTGGTGGCGGCCGGGTGGCGGCACACCGGGTACGTGATGCTGCTGTACCTGGCCGGGCTGAAGTCGGTGGACCCGGCGTTGAAGGAGGCCGCCGCGCTGGACGGCGCGAACGCGTGGCAGACGTTCTTCCGGGTCACGTTCCCGGTGCTCAGGCCGGTGAACGTGGTGGTGCTCGTGGTCACCGTGATCGAGGGCCTGCGGGCGTTCGACATCGTGTACGTGATCAACAAGGGGCGCAACGGGCTGGAGCTGCTGTCCGTGCTGGTGACCGACAACATCATCGGCGAGTCGAGCCGGATCGGCTGGGGGTCGGCGCTGGCCGTGGTCCTGCTGCTGATCTCGCTCGGGTTCATCGTCACCTACCTGTTCCAGGTGTTCCGCGAGGAGGAACGGACGTGAGCTCCGCGGTCCGACCGGCGCGCATCGCCCTGCACGCCTTCCTGGTCCTGACGTGCCTCGCGACGCTCGCGCCGCTGCTGTGGGCGCTGTACGCGTCGCTGCGCACGTACGACGACACCGCGCGCAACGGGTACTTCTCGGTCGCCGAGAGCCTGACGCTCGACAACTTCACGGCCGCGTGGACGCAGGCGGACCTGCCGCACTACTACCTGAACACGCTGCTCGTGACGCTGCCCGCGCTGGTGCTGGTGCTGCTGCTGAGCTCGATGGTGGCCTACGGCGTGTCGCGGTACAGCTTCCGGTTCAACGTGGCGCTGCTGGTGCTGTTCACCGCGGGCAACCTGCTGCCGCAGCAGGTGATCGTGACGCCGCTGTACCGGCTGTACCTGCTCACCCCGCTGCCGTCGTGGCTGAGCGACAGCGGGGTGCTGCTGGACTCGCAGCTCGGGCTGGTGCTGATCCACGTGGCGTTCCAGTCCGGGTTCTGCGTGTTCGTGCTGAGCAACTACATGAAGACGATCCCGCGCGAGCTCGGCGAGGCCGCGCGCGTCGACGGGGCCGGTGTGTTCCGGCAGTACTGGCAGGTGATCCTGCCCCTGTGCCGCCCGGCGCTGGCGGCCCTGGCGACGCTGGAGTTCACCTGGATCTACAACGACTTCCTGTGGGCGCTCGTGCTGATCCAGACCGGGGACAAGATGCCGATCACGTCGGCCCTGCAGAACCTGAAGGGCACGTTCTTCGTGGACAACAACCTGGTGGCCGCGGGCTCGCTGCTGGTCGCCCTGCCGACGCTGGTCGTCTTCTTCGCCCTCCAGCGCCAGTTCACCGGCGGCCTGACCCTGGGCTCCACCAAGGGTTAGGCCGTTGGGGTGTTCCGCGACCGCGGCGGTATCCAGGTCCCCCGGCGGTGATCCGTGTCCGAGGAACCGGTCACCCGTCGAGAGGACGTCCCGATGCTCGCCCGTCGGATCATGGTCGCCTGCGCCGCCGCGACAGCCGTCGGCTTCGCGGCGGCACCGCCCGCGCAAGCCACCTCGGCCACGCTCTACGCCGAGGTGGACGAGCTGGCCGCCGAGCTGAACTCCCTGGCCTGGCCCGGCCAGGACACCTACAACTACTACCCCGGCGAACTGGGGCACCCGGACGGGGCGTCGACCGCCGTGTGGGGCACGCCGGGCAGCCCCACCACGTACGAGAGCAAGTCCAAGTGCGCGCCCCTGCTCACCCTGGCCCTGCGGCACACGTTCGCGTGGGCCACCGACAGCTACCTGACCACCGAGTTCGGCAGCACCAGCCCCACCTCGGCGCAGTACCACAACGGGTTGCAGGCCGGCGCCGACCACTTCACGACCAAGACGACGGTGCCCAGCCTGGCGCAGGGCGACGTCATCGCGGTGAAGTACCTCGACTCCGCGGGCGGCACCGGTGACGCGACCGGTCACGTGATGGTCGTCGCCGGCGCGCCGCAGCTCTACAACCGCGACGGCAACACCTCGACCCGCGAGTACGCCGTGCCGGTGATCGACAGCACCAAGGAGCCGCACGGCGTGCCCAGCACGTGGGCCGGGTCGCCGGTCCACCTGTTCCCGGACACGCGCCGGGTCGGCACCACCGAGTACACCGGCGTCGGCCGCGGCTGGATCTTCATCAGCACCGGGTCCGACGACGTGCCCACCGGCCACTGGTGGGGCCCGAACGAGAACGTCACGACCCAGTACAAGCCCGCTTCGACCCGCCCGATGGTGTTCGCCGCCCTGTCCTGACCTCGCCCGGGGGCAGGTCCGGGCACCCGGACCTGCCCTCAGAACCCCGCGACCGACTGCGGCACGACCGGCTCGGGCCGGCCTGGGAGGCGGAGGGTGAACATCGCGCCGCCCTCGGGGGCGCGACCCACGTAGGCCATGCCGCCGTGGCGCTCGGCCACCTGCTTGACGATGGCCAGCCCCAGACCCGAGCCGGGGAGCGTGCGCGCCTCGGAGGAGCGGTAGAAGCGCTCGAAGACGTGGGGCAGGTCGGCGTCGGCGATGCCGGGGCCCGAGTCCGCGACCTCGACGACCGCGCTGCCGTCGCCCAGCTGCTTGAGCGACAGGCGCACCACGCCGCCCGTGGGGCTGAACTTGACCGCGTTGTCCAGCAGGTTCAGCACGGCCCGCTCCAACGCGCTGGAATCACCCAGCAGCGACCACGGCTGCACCTCCACGACGAAGTCCACGTCCGACGCACGGCGCTTGGCCCGGTCCAGCGCGCGCTCCACCACCTCGACCAGGTCCACCGGCTCGTGCACGACCTGCGGCGCGTCCTCGCGCGCCAGCTCCACCAGGTCCCCGATCAGCGTGGTCAGCTCGTCCAGCTGCGCCCGCACGTCGGCGTTGATCTCCGCCTTGTCCTCGTCGGACAGCGTCGGCGCGTCCGGCCGCTCCGAGGCCAGCAGCAGCTCCAGGTTCGTCCGCATCGACGTCAGCGGCGTGCGCAGCTCGTGCCCGGCGTCGGCGACCAGCCGCCGCTGCCGCTCCTGCGACTCCGCCACCGCGCCCAGCATCGCGTTGAACCGCTGCGACAGCAGCGCCAGCTCGTCGTCG
Organism: Actinosynnema sp. NPDC091369; assembly: GCF_044757065.1. Taxonomy (NCBI): domain Bacteria; kingdom Bacillati; phylum Actinomycetota; class Actinomycetes; order Pseudonocardiales; family Pseudonocardiaceae; genus Actinosynnema; species Actinosynnema sp. NPDC091369. The sequence goes on from NZ_JBIVUG010000001.1 coordinate 394,507, forward strand.
CCGGACACCGGGATCGGCCGCAGGTCACCGGTCATCGCGACCCGCTCGGTGGCCTCGGTCAACCGCTGCACGGGCCGCAGCCCGGTGCGCGCCACCGCCGTCCCCGCCACCGCCGCGACCAGCACGCCCATCCCGCTGATCACGAACAGCACCACGGACAGCTTGCCCAGCGTCACGTTCAGCGGCTTGGTGGACTGGGCGATCAGCATCGCCTGCCCGTCGCCGTACGGCACCGCGATCACCCGGAAGTCGGTGCGCAGGTCGGTCCAGATGTTCTCCGTCCGCGACCCGCGCGCCACGTCCAGGTCGGCGGGCTGCGTGGGCGGCGCGATCGTGCCCTTCGGGTAGAGGATCTGCCCGCTCACGTCCAGCACGCCGATCCGGATGTCCCCCGCCGCCAGGAACGCGCCGGGGATCTCGGTGACGTCGTTGTTGACCTTCGGGGCGTTCACCGCGGCCTGGGCGCGCTGCCGCAGGTTCTCGTCCATCTGGTCGTGCAGGTTCTGGCTCACGGTCATGTACGCGCCGAGCGACACGACGGCGACGGCCCCGGCCACGCAGAACGCGGCCAGCAGGGTCACCCGGGCCCGCAGCGACACCCGCTGGAGCCGCCCGTTGGCGGCACCGATCACGGAGGGGTCTCCCGCAGCACGTAGCCGACGCCGCGCACCGTGTGCAGCAGCCGGGGCTCACCCTCGGCCTCGGTCTTGCGCCGCAGGTAGCCGACGTAGACCTCCAGCGCGTTGCCCGAGGTGGGGAAGTCGTAACCCCACACGTCCTCCAGGATGCGGCCGCGGGTCAGCACCTGCTTGGGGTGCGCCAGGAACAGCTCCAGCAGGGCGAACTCGGTCCGGGTGAGGCTGATCGGCCGGTCGCCGCGCCGCACGTCCCGGGTGCCCGGGTCGAGCTCCAGGTCGGCGAACCGCAGCACCGCGCCCGCGGGCTCCTCGGCGTCCGACGCCGCCCGCCGCAGCAGCGCGCGCAGCCGTGCCAGCAGCTCCTCCAGCGCGAACGGCTTGGGCAGGTAGTCGTCGGCGCCCGCGTCCAGCCCGGACACCCGGTCCGACACCGCGTCCCGGGCGGTGAGCACGAGGATCGGCAGGTCGTCACCGGTGCTGCGCAGCCGGCGGCACACCTCCAACCCGTCGAGCCGGGGCATCATCACGTCCAGCACCATGGCGTCCGGGCGCTGGGCGATGACGGATTCAAGGGCCTGCTGGCCGTCGCCGGCTAGGTCGACCTGGTAGCCGTTGAACTGCAGTGAGCGGCGGAGCGACTCACGCACGGCCCGGTCGTCGTCGACAACGAGGATGCGCATGTGGGTCAGTCTTGCCCCTGGTCCTGAGAGCCGCCTGAGAAGCCGGTGTGAGCTACCCGTCAAGTTTGCGGGCCACCGGGGCGTTCCAGCGCCGCCACAGCGCCAGCAGCCGCAGCCCGACGATGACCACCGACCCGACCAGCGTCACCGGCACGGCGGGCAGGCCGAGGTAGTCGCCGAACGCCACCACCACCGCGCCGCACAGCGCGGCCACCGCGTAGATCTCCCGGCGCAGGACCAGCGGGATCTCCCGCAGCAGCACGTCGCGCAGCGCGCCGCCGCCGATGCCGGTGGTCATCCCGACCAGGCACGCCGCGTAGGGCGGCGCGCCGAGCCCGAGCGCGGTCGTGGTGCCGGCCGTGACGAACAGGCCGAGCCCGATCGCGTCGAGCAGCAGGACCGCCCGCCACAGCTTCGCCACGGTCGGGTGAAACCAGAAGACCACCAGTCCGGTGACGCCCGCGACGGCCAGGTAGGGCCAGCTCACCAGCGCCGCCGGCGGGTGCACGCCGAGCAGCACGTCCCGGATGATCCCGCCGCCCAGGGCGGTGGTCAGCGCCAGCACGATGACGCCGAACACGTCCAGCCGCGCCCGCACCGCCGCGACCGCCCCGGAGGCGGCGAACGCGGCGATGCCGACCAGTTCCAGGGCGTCGAGCAGCACGGCTGGTCAGGTTAGAACCAGTCCGCCAAACGCGGGACGCCAGGTGCCCCGACCAGCCGATCGAGCAGCGCGCCGTCGCCGTCGAGCAGGCCGGCGCGGCGCAGGGCGTGGCTGTCGTGCATCCCGCCGAACCACGGCCCGAGCGCCCGCGCGTGCAGCCGCACGGCGCCGCTGCCACCGGGTTCGACGCGCACCGCGCCGTCCTCCACCACCAGCCGCTGCCGCCCGGCGTGCCACGGCGCGTGCTCGTCGACCACCTCCAGGTCCACCGCGGCGGGCTTCAGCCACGCCGCCGCCGGCCACCCCCGCGCCGCCACGGCCGCCGGCAGGTCCACCACCCGCAGCAGCCACACCGACGTGGTCACGGCGTGCTCGATCGCCTGGTTCGTCAGCAGGCCGGTCACGGCCGGGTCGGTCACCCGCACCCGCGCCCGGTCCAGCACCCCGGCCCAGCTGCCCAGTTGCCGCAGCAGCCCCAGCTGCGTCGCCCGGTCCCGCCCGACCAGGTCGTGCACCCGCAGCCCGTCCCGGCCGCGCGAGGCCGTGAGGTAGCCGCGCACCTCGCCGTCGTGACCGGGCACCACCGACGCCACGTCGAGCCGGAGCACGTCGGCCACGTCGACGGCGGGCGCGCTGCGGTCGATCAACCCGTTCACCGTGGACGCCAGGTCGGTGTAGCAGGCGTGCAGCGCCGGGAGGTCGCCCTCCTCGACCGGCCGGGCCGCGACCGGCTCGCCGGCGGGCATCCGGTCCAGCGGGAACTCCAGCCACTCGAACACGCCACCCGCGTCCCAGCCGCGCGACCGGTACACCGCCGGCACGGTCGCGTACAGCGCGGACACCGCCTGCCCGTGGTCCCGCATGTCCCGCAGGGCCGCGTCCAGCAGCGCCCCACCCACGCCGCGCCCCCGTGCCGAGGGGTCGACGGCCACCCCGCCGACACCGCCCATGGGCACGGTCGAGCCACCCCAGAACTGGTGGAACCCGGTGATCGTCAGCACGCCCGCCGCCCGCCCGTCCACCTCGGCCAGCAGGCCGCGCCGACCGGGCCGCAACGACGGCTCGCCGACGCCGCCGAACGCCACCCGGCGCAGCCGGTCGGCCTGCTCGACGTCGTCGGGGGTCAGCTCGCGAACCCGCACGGGTTCCTGCTTACCAGGTGAAGAACCCCTGGCCGGTCTTGCGACCGAGGTGGCCGGCCGCCACCTTCTCCCGCAGCAGCGCGGGCGGCTCGAACCGGGGCCCCAGCTCGGCGGCCAGGTGCTCGGCGATGGCCAGCCGGACGTCCAGCCCGACCAGGTCCGTCAGCCGCAGCGGGCCCATCGGCCACCCGTAGCCCAACCGCATCCCGGTGTCGACGTCCTCGGCGCTCGCGACGCCCTCCTCCAGCATCCGGATCGCCTCCATGCCGACCGCGACCCCGAGCCGCGACGTGGCGAACCCCGGCGCGTCCCGCACCTCGATCACGGTCTTGCCGAGCTCCTCGGCCCAGCCGCGGACCCGCGCCACCACATCGGCGGCCACCCCCGCGTGGTGCACCAGCTCGACCAGCTGCTGCACGGGCACCGGGTTGAAGAAGTGCATGCCCAGCACCCGCTCGCCCGGCAGCCCCTCGGCCAGCGCCGAGATCGACAACGACGACGTGTTCGACGCCAGCACCGCGTCCGGGCACGCCCGCGCCGCCTCGCCGAGCACCCGCCGCTTCAGCTCCAGGTCCTCGGGCACGGCCTCGACCACCAGCGCCGCACCCCGCCCGACCTGCGTGTCCAGCCGTTCCACCACCGTCAGGCGCCGGAGCAGCTCGTGCGGCACGGCGTCGAGCTTGCCCCGGTCCGCGGCCTTGGCCAGCGACGCCTCCACCGCCCGCCGCGCGGCCGACGCCCGGTCCGCGCCCGCCTCCACCAGCACCACCTCGTGCCCGCCGGCCAGCAGCAGGTGGGCCACACCGGCGCCCATCGTGCCGCCGCCGATCACCACCGAGATCATCAGGCCACGACCTCCGCGGCGAACATGGCGACCAGCTCGACGCCGCCGATCTCGGCCAGGTTCGCGCCCGCCGCCTGCCACTCGGGCGTGCGGAAGGCGTCCTTCATGGCGTCGGCGGACTCGAAGTACATCTCGGCCACGATGTGCAGCTCGTGCTCGCCGAGGAAACCGGGCACGAAGACGCGGGAGACCTTGGCCACCTCGGCGCGCACCAGGCCCGGCGTCCGCTCGACCAGCGGCAGGTGCGACGCGAAGTAAGCCTCGTCGAACGCCTCGACGTCGGCGGGCTTCCGGTACAGGGCGACGTACTTGACCATGTGACACCTTCCGTCCGGTTTCGCCTGGGAATGTAACACCGGCACGATGGACGGGTGCGGATCATCCTGCTGCGCCACGGACAGAGCCTGGGCAACGTCGACGAGCTGGCGTACTGCCGGATCCCCGACCACGCCCTCCCCTTGACCGAACTGGGCGAGCACCAGGCCCGCGCCGCCGGGCCGCGGATCAAGGAGCTCCTCGACGGCGACCCGGCGGCGGTCTACGTCAGCCCGTACGTGCGGACCCGGGCCACCCTGCGCAACCTCGACCTCGGCGACCAGGCGGAGCGCACGGTCGCCGAGCCGAGGCTGCGCGAACAGGACTGGGGCAACCTCCAGGACCCCGTGCAGCAGGAGGTGCTCAAGCACCAGCGGCACGCGTTCGGGCACTTCTTCTTCCGGCTGCCCAACGGCGAGTCCGGGGCGGACGTGGACGACCGGCTGGCCGCGTTCCTGACCGACCTGGAGACCCGGATGCAGGACCCGGCCCACCCGGCGACCGCGCTGGTCGTCTCGCACGGCCTCACGATCCGGCTCCTGTGCCGTCGCCTGTTCGGGTGGAGCATCGAGCTGTTCGAGTCCCTGTCGAACCTGGAGACGTGCGAGCACCGGGTCCTGACCAACGAGAACGGGACCTGGCGCCTGGACCGGCCGTTCGACCAGTGGCGGGCCTCCCCGGACGGCGAGACCCAGGGACCGCTCGCCTAGGTCGGCACGACGTCCGCCACCACGCAGACCACGTTGTCCGGACCGCCGCCCGCGTTGGCCAGCTCGACCAGCCGCCGGGTGGCCTCCTCCGGCTCGTGCTCGGACACGAGCACCTCCCGCAACGACTCCTCCGGCACCACGGTGTGCAGGCCGTCCGAGCACAGCAGGTACCGGTCGCGGGCAGGGCGTCGTGCAGCGCCATGTCCGGCTCCACCGCCTTGCCGTGCAGGGCCCGCACGAGCAGCGACCGCTGCGGGTGGCTGGCCGCCTCCTCCTCGGTCAGCCGGCCCTCCGCGATCAGCGACTGCACGGCCGTGTGGTCGTGCGTGATGCGGAGCAGCCGGCCGCCGCGCAGCAGGTAGGCCCGCGCGTCGCCGACGTGCACCAGGCCCAGCCGCGACCCGGACAGCACGACCGCGGTCACCGTCGTGCCGCCGGCCCCGTCGGCCGGGTTGGCCGACAGGTACTCCTCCACCGCCGTCCCGGCCTGCCGCACGGCGTCCGCCAGCGCGTTGAGCAGCTCACCGGCCGGGATGGCGGTGTCCAGCCCGGCGAGCGTGTCGATGGCCACCGAGCTGAGCGGTTCCCCCCGCGCGCCGAACCCGTCGGCCACGGCCAGCAGCCGCTCGCCCGCGTACCCGACGTCCTGGTTCGAGTCGCGGACGAGCCCCTGGTCGGTCCTCAGCGCGTAGCGCAGTGCGAGCGTCATGGTGGTGTCCTTCCCGGTGAGCTGCTCCACGAGGGAGGAGGCGAGGCTCCGGCGTGCCGCGGTGTCGGCCTCGACCTGCGCCCAGTAGGCGCGCACCTCGGCCGCGGCGGCCTCGGGCGCCAGCTCGCACACCCCTCGGATGCGGGCCAGCGGCATCCCGAGCCGGCGCAGCCACGCCACCAGGCGGGCCCGTTCGACCTGGTCCGGCGAGTACAGCCGGTACCCCGACAGCGGGTCCACCCGGGCGGGCGTCACCAGCCCCAGCTCGTCGTAGAGCCGCAGAGCCTTCGGCGACAGCCGGACCGCCCGTGCGAACGCGCCGATGGTCACCAGTTCCACTCCCCACCCCTCCCTCGGGCCGGGCCGCCCGGCCCGACCGGGACCACCGTGCGGCTTCACCCGGGGTGAAGGTCAACCGACCGCTCCCGCACCAACCCGCTGAGCGAGACGGCCGCCGCGACCGACAGCACGGCCAGCGCGGGCCAGTCCGCCACCAGGTAGCCCTCGTCACCGATCACGAAGCTGCCGTACAGGCCCCAGCACTGCACCGCCGTCAGCGCCGCGCCGGGCACCGTCGTCCACCACGACACCACCGCCACCACCACCACGAGCAGGAGCAGGGCGAACACCGGCCAACTCCCCGCGAGCGCGGTCACCACCACGCCGCCCGCGAAACCCAGCGCGGACCCGTGCACCGTTCCGACCATGACCGGCCATTCAACGCCCGGTTGAGACGCACACCACCCTCTCCGGGGGAGGTTCACCGGATCGCGTGAGGCACGATCGTCCGAATGAGCTTCTACGACGTCCTGCACCGCCGGAGGGACACCAGGGGCGAGTTCACCGGCGCCCCGATCCCGCCTGACGTGCTGCGCCGGGTGCTCACCGCCGCGCACGCCGCGCCCAGCGTGGGCCTGTCCCAGCCGTGGGACTTCATCCTCGTGCGCGACGAGCACACCCGCCGCGCGTTCCGCGACCACGTCCACGCCGAGCGCAGCGTGTTCGCCTCCGAACTGGACCCCCGCCAGGCCGAGCTGTTCGCCCGGATCAAGGTCGAGGGCATCCTGGAGTCCACCCTGGGCGTGGTCGTCACCTACGACCCCGACCGCGGCTCGCCCGCCGTCCTCGGCCGGCACGCGATCGCCGACGCCGGCCTGTACTCGGTGTGCCTGGCCATCCAGAACCTGTGGCTGGCCGCCACCGCCGAGGGCCTGGGCGTCGGCTGGGTCAGCTTCTACCGCGAGGACGAGCTGCGCCGGCTGCTGGACATCCCCCAGCCCCTGCGCCCGGTGGCCTGGCTGTGCGTCGGCCCGGTCGACTGCCTGCCCGACACCCCCGACCTGGAACGGCACGGCTGGCGCAACCGGCTGCCCCTGGAGGAAGTCCTGCACGAGGAGCGGTACACCCGGCGTTCGGGCCGGTAGCCTGTGGTAGCCGTGCCGGCGGCGGGCGGTCCCGCGTACCCGCCTCGCCGAGTCGGAATGGAGTGTCAGCACGAGTGGAGCAGGTAGCCGGACAGGTCCCGCAACCCGACCTCGAGGTCAAGGCGTTGCTGAACGCTGGCCGCCTGCCGGAGGCCAACACCCTGTTCGACCAGGTCGTGAGCCGCGTCCCACCGGGCGCCGACCGCTGGCAGCGCTCCGCCGTGCTGGTCAACCGCGCCAAGCTGGCCTGGCGGCTGGGCCGCATCCCGCTCGCCCTGGAACTGGCCGCCGAGGGCTGGACCGACCTGGACGGCGAGCACGCCGACAACCCCGCCGCCGCCCAGGCCATGCACGCCCTCGCCTACCTCCTGGAAGGCATCGGCAACCGCCGCGCCGCCGTGGACATGCTCCGCCTGTCCGTCCAGGTGGCCCGCCGAGCCGCCGAGACCGACCCCACCGCCGTCGAGATCCTGGGCCACTGCCTGCAAGGTCTGGGCGGCACGCTGAACTTCCGCGCGATCTCCTCCGACCCCGAACGCGCCCCCGCGATCTTCGAAGAGGCCCGCGGCCACCTCAGGGAAGGTCTCGGGCTGGCCCGCGACGCCCAGATGCGCCGCGCTCTGCTCGCCGCCTACAGCCGTTCACTGGCCGGCGTCGGCGAGCTGGACCAAGCCGAGGAGAACGCCCAAGAGGCCCTGCGCCAAGCCCAGGAGGCCGGCGACAAGTGGGCCTCCGCCGTCGCCGGCTGGGTCCTCGCCGTCGTCCGCCGCGAACAGGGCGATCTGGTCCGCGCCCGCACCCTGGCCAGCCGCGCCGTCGCCGCCTCGGAGTCCATCAACGACCCGTCCCTGCTGCTGCGCTTCTCCCTCGACCTGGCCGACATCTGCGCCGAGATGGGCGACCACGTGGGCGAGGCCACCGCCCTGCGCTGCTCCGTCGCCGCCGGCCGCACCGCCACCGAGACCCTCCAGGAAGGACTGGGCCAAGCCCTCGAACAACGCCGGGTCGCCGTCCAGGCCCAACGCCTGGCCGTCGCCGCCCAGGAAGCCGCCGCCCGCGACCCGCTGACCGGCCTGGCGAACCGCCTGGGCCTGGAACGCGCCGCCGCCGGCCTGCTGGAGAACACCGCCGCCCACGGCCGCGTCCCCTGGCTGGTCCTGGTCGACGTCGACCGCTTCAAAGGCGTCAACGACGACGCCGGCCACGCCGCCGGTGACGCCACCCTGCGCGAGATCGCCCAACTCCTGCGCCGCGAGTGCCGCGCCGCCGACCTCGTCGCCCGCTGGGCCGGCGACGAGTTCGTCGTCCTCCTGGGCGACCAGGGCGGCACCACCCCGGAAGTGGGCCCGACCGTCGCCGAACGCATCCGCGCCGCCGTCGACGGCCACGACTGGACCGTCGTCCTGGGCACCACCCGCCGCCCCACCGTGAGCATCGGCGTCGCCGCCGGACCGGCCACACTGGACCAACTCTTCGCCGCCGCCGACATGGCCCTCTACCGCGCCAAACGCCACGGCCGCAACCGCGTCGAAGTCGAACCCCACCTCGTCATCCCGGAAACCGTCTCCGGCAACTGACGAACAAACCTGTCTCCAGCCAGAACGGACCCGCAGCCACGCACCGAGGCTCGATGTGACATGGCTTTGGCCTGCCTGAAGCACCCGAACCCATGTCGCATCGAGCCGGACTCAGCCACCAGCCGCACTCAACCCGACCGAGCCCAACCGAGCCCAATCGACCCGACCCGACCCGACGACTACGCGATCAACCCACCCCGGAACGCGACCAACGCCGCCTGCACGCGGTTCACCGCCCCGATCTTGCCCAGGACCGACGACACGTACCCCTTCACCGTCGCCTCCGACAGGTGCAACGTCCCACCGATCTCGGCGTTCGACATTCCCTGTCCGATCAGGACCAGCACCTCACGCTCCCGTTCGGACAGCGACGCCAGCAACCGCCGAGCCGGCTCGGCCGCCCGCTCGCCGTCCGCGACCGCCGCCAACACCCGCGCCGCCACACCGGGGTCGAGCACCGCGCCACCCACCGCCAGGTCGCGCACGGCCCGGACGAGCTGCTCCGGTTCGGTGTCCTTGAGCAGGAAACCCGAAGCGCCCAGCCGCAGCGCCTCCGAGACGTACTCGTCCACGTCGAACGTGGTCAGCATGGCGATCTTCGGCGGGTCGGGAATGGCGCGCAGCCTGCGCAGCGCCATCAACCCGTCGGACGACCGCATCCGGATGTCCAGCAGCACGACGTGCGGGCGGTGCCGGCGGGCCAGGTCGGCCACCAGGTGCCCGTCGTCGCATTCGGCCACGACTTCCATGTCGCCTGCGCTGCTGAGGATCATGCGAAGGCCGGACCGGACGAGGTCTTCGTCATCGGCCAGCATCACCTTGATCACGACGCCTCCCCGCGTTGGCGTTTCGTGTTCGTACCCGCTCAGCCTCGCGCACGAACACGCAAGCTGACGTTAATTCACCGTTATCTCACCACGACAGGACGCGGGTTCAGCCTGTTCACAGTTGCCAGGACATCACCGGGGTGCGCTCAGCCCACGCCCAACACCCGCGCGACTTCCTGACGCAACCTCGGCAGCAGGGCGTAGAGCCGATCACCTGGGCAGAGGGTGTCGCGGTAGTCCCGGTGGCCCTGGATCGCCGTCGGCGGGATGCCGTACTGCTCGCACGTGTAGACGCAGAACGACACCAGCGAGTCCCATTGCAACTTCGGCGGCTCCACGTCCATGTAGAGACCTTCGTTCTCGATTCCGATGGCGGCCGTGTTCTGGCCGGGGCAGTGCGCGCCGACGACCACCCGGTCGCCCGCCCGCAGCGCGGCCAGGCTGCCGTGCCTGCCCTCCATCAGGAACCCACCGCGGCTGTTGGTGAAGTGCTGGCCGGAGTCGATCCAGCCGTTGGTGTCCATGTGCAGGTCCTGGATCCACCGCGCGTTCGCGTACGCCGCCGCTTGCGAGTAGTCGGTGACGTTCGCCGACGCCGTGTGGTGGATCAGGATCCGCACCGGCCGTTCGTTCACAACGCTCGTCGGCTGCGCCGGCGGCCTCGCGCCCCAGTCGGCGCAGCTGCGGATGGGCAGGACGGGCGAACCGAGAGCGGGGGAAGCGCCCAACCCGACCAGCACCCCCGCACCGGCGATCCCGGTGAGCAGCGATCGACGTCGCATCATGTAAATGTTTTTCTCAACATCACCGGCTTACGTCAAGCATTCACACCCGGACGGCTGAACCGCGCCCGCCACCTCACCGCCGCTCCCGAACGCGAAGGTCTTTCGCGAATCTGTGACCTGCCAGTAACGTGCGTCACACGATCCCTGCCTGGAAGGAGCTTCGCGTCATGCGGAGAGCCGCCCGATCGCTAGCCGTGGTCGCACTCCTCACCGCCGCGGCCGTCACCCTCCCCACCAACCCCGCCTCCTCCGAAACCGCCGCATCCCCCACCGCCGCCCCACCGGTCCGGACCACGGCGTTCGCCCCGGACGACCACTGCCTCGGCCAGTGCCACGACGTGCTCCCGCCCGGCCAGAACGGCAACGCCACCCTCACCGAGATCCTGGCCCACCGCGCCCTCGGCACCCGCCCGGCCCACTCGGCCGACCAGCTGGGCCGCTACGACTCACTCGTCTCCGGCTACGGCGGCCTGACCAACGACCAGCTCGGCCGGTTCTTCAACGACGCCTCGTTCGGCGTCCCGTCCGACCAGGTCGAGAGCACGATCAAGCCGCGCGCCGACGTCACGATCGTGCGCGACAAGGCCCTCGGCATGCCGCACATCTACGGCACGACCCGCTCCGGCACCGAGTTCGGCGCGGGCTACGCCGCCGCCCAGGACCGGCTGTGGCTGATGGACCTGTTCCGACACCTCGGCCGCGGCCGGCTGTCCGGGTTCGCCGGCGGCGCCGAGGGCAACCGGGCGCTGGAGCAGAGCTTCTACAACCAGATCCCCTACACCGAGGCCGACCTCCAGGCGCAGATCGACCAGGTGGCCACGCAGGGGCCGCGCGGCGCGCAGGCGTTGCAGGACGTCAAGGACTACATCGCGGGCATCAACGCCTACATCACCACCTCCGTGAACAACCGCACGTTCCCGGGCGAGTACGTGCTGACCGGGCACGCCGACGCGATCACCAACTGGAACGACATCAAGCCGTTCCAGCCGACCGACCTGGTCGCGATCGCCGCCGTCGTGGGCGGTCTGTTCGGCGCGGGCGGTGGCGGCGAGGTGCAGAACGCGCTCGTCAAGCTCGCCGCCCAGAACAAGTACGGCGCGACCGCGGGCGAGCAGGTCTGGCGGTCGTTCCGCGAGCAGAACGACCCGGAAGCCGTGCTGACCCTCCACAACGGCCAGCGCTTCCCCTACGGCACCACGCCGTCGTCCCCCCAGGGCGTGGCGCTCCCCGACAACGGCGCCGTCACCCCCGAACCGATGGTGTTCGACCAGACGACCTCAGCACAATCCACAATGGACACCCCGTCGGACCTCCGCCCCCTCGAAGGGCTCTTCGCCGACGGCGTCCTCCCCCGCGACCTGCTCACCAAGAAGCACGGCATGTCCAACGCCCTGGTCGTCTCCGGGGCCCACACCGACACCGGCAACCCGGTCGCCGTCTGGGGCCCGCAGACCGGGTACTTCGCCCCGCAGCTGCTGATGCTCCAGGAACTGCACGGCCCCGGCCTGCGGGCGCGCGGCGTGTCGTTCGCCGGCGTGTCGATGTACGTGCAGCTGGGCCGCGGCGTCGACTACTCGTGGAGCGCGACCTCGGCCGGTCAGGACATCACCGACACCTACGCCGTCGAGCTGTGCGAGCCGTCCGGCTCCGCGCCCACCGCGAACTCGCTGCACTACCGCTACCACGGGCAGTGCCTGCCGATGGAACGCCTGGAGCGCAGGAACGCGTGGAAGCCGACGGTCGCCGACCCGACGCCCGCCGGCTCGTACACCCTGGTCATGCACCGCACCAAGTACGGCTTGGTGCAGAGCCGCGCCAAGGTGGACGGGAAGTTCGTCGCCTACACGTCGCTGCGCTCCACCTACCTGCACGAGGTCGACTCGATCATCGGCTTCCAGGAGTTCAACGACCCCGACGCGATCAAGTCGGCTTCGGACTTCCAGCGCGCCGCCGAGCACATCGGGTACGCGTTCAACTGGTTCTACGTGGACTCCCGGGACACCGCCTACTTCAACTCGGGCGCGAACCCCGTGCGCAAGGCGACCGTCGACCCGCACCTGCCGGTGAAGGCCGAGCCCGCCTACGAGTGGGAGGGCTGGAACGCCGACCGCAACACGGCGACGTACACGCCGTTCGCGCAGCACCCGAACTCGATCAACCAGGACTACTACATCAGCTGGAACAACAAGCAGGCGCTGGACTACTCCGCGTCCGGCTACGGCATGGGCTCGGTGCACCGCGGCGACCTGCTGGACGACCGCGTGCGGCAGCTGATCGGGAACGGCAAGGTCACCCGCTCCTCGCTGACCAAGGCCATGGCCGAGGCCGGCGTGGCCGACCTGCGCGCCGAGCAGGTCCTCCCCGACCTGCTGCGGGTCCTCGACACCGCCCCGATCACCGACCCGGCACTCGCCGCGGCCGTCACCAAGCTGCGCGACTGGCAGCGTTCCGGTTCCCTGCGCAAGGAAACCACGCGCGGCAGCAAGACCTACGCCCACGCCGACGCCATCCGCCTGCTCGACGCCTGGTGGCCGCGCCTGGTCGAGGCGCAGTTCAAGCCCGGCCTCGGGGACGACCTCTACGGTCAGCTCACCCGTGCCGTCCAGGTCGACGAACCGCCGTCGGACACGCACGGCTCCGCGCCGCACAAGGGCTCGTCGTTCCAGAACGGCTGGTGGAGCTACGTCGACAAGGACCTGAGGGCCGTCCTCGGCGACCGCGTGGACGGGGCGCTCGCCGGCCGCTACTGCGGCAACGGGAACCTCGCCGCCTGCCGGCAGACGCTCCTCGACAGCCTCAACGCCGCCGCGGCCACGCCCGCCACCACCGTCTACCCGGGCGACGCGTCCTGCGCCGCCGGCGACCAGTGGTGCGCGGACACCATCATCCACCGCGCCATGGGCGGCATCACGCACGACAAGGTGAACTGGCAGAACCGGCCCACCTACCAGCAGGTCGTCCAGTTCCCGTCCCGCCGCGGGACGAGCCTGGCCAACCTCGCCACCGGCGCCACCGCCACCGCCAGCAGCCACGAGCGCGGCTGGTACGACTCGCCGCCGTCGAACGTGGTGGACGGCAAGCCGGACACCCGCTGGGCCAGCGACTGGTCGGACCAGCAGTGGGTGCAGGTCGACCTGGGCGCGCCGCGCACCGTCGGCCGGGTCGTGCTGTCGTGGGAAGCGGCCTATGCCAAGGCGTATCGCATAGAACTGTCCACGGACGGACGCACTTGGCGAACCGTGCACACCACGTCCGAAGGTGATGGCGGGAAGGACCTTGCGTCGTTCCCTCCCGATGCGGCACGATTCGTACGAATGACGGGTACCCAACGGGCCACCGGATACGGATACTCGGTTTACGAGCTTGAGGTCTACGTCTTGTAGACCGGCCCACAGGAAGACCCCGGTCCACCCCCAGGGACCGGGGTCTTCCGCTATTTCCGGGCCTGACCAGGTCTTACCGCGCTGCTGCGGCGAGCGATGCGCCTAGCGGGCGGCCACGAACAGGTAGTTGCGCACGCGGTCGTCGATCCGCTCGACCTGCCGCCACGTGCCGCGGTGCCAGGCGTGCATGCGGTAACCGCGCTCCGCCAGCCAGTCCTGCACGTCACGCGCCCGGTAGCCGAAGCGCAGCACGTGCCGCTCCTCGATCTCCAGGAGAAGTTTCGGTCGAAACCTCTCGATGGTCTCCTGCCCGCCTTGCAGCACGCGCAGTTCCGCGCCCTCCACGTCGGCCTTGACGAAGTCCAGCCGGTCGATCGCGTTGGCCGCGCAGAACCGGTCCAACGTGTCCGTGCGGACCAGGACCTCCATGTGGTCGGCGAACTCGGCGTTGGAACCGAGGCCGTCCGCGCCGGAGGTGAGGAACGAACGACCGGTGACCGGTGTGCCGTGGCGGACGGGGACGCTCATGACTTCGCGGCCTTCGCTGACTCCCAGCGCGACGGAGTGCCGCACCACGTTGCGGCCTTCGCGCGGGCGCAGCAGGAAGGACAGCGCGGGGTGCGCGAACACCAGCGGCTCGATGCTGTGCACTGTCCCTTGTGGACCGACGAGGCGGGACAGGGACACGGTGTAGAGGCCGAGCGCGGCGCCGATGTCGACGCACACGTCACCGGGCCGCACCACCTCGCGCAGGCCGATCAACTCGGGTTCGACGAACGGCGTGAGCCGGGCGAGGACGCGCAGCGCGCCGGCCACGGCCGCGCCACGCGCCTCGGTCAGGTTGTGGGTCACCTGACCAGGTTAGGCAATCACGGCAGCGGCTTGGCCCCGTTCTGGTGGTGCGGCAGCTGCGGCGGCAGCCCGACCTGCTCGGCGAACTCCGCGGCGACCGTCGAGCCTCCGTAGATGCCGAGGGCTTTGGCCAGGTGGAGGCGGACGTCGGCGCGGTGGCCGTCGTCCAGGCGGGGCAGGGCGCTCTCGAAGGAGGTGACGAGCGTGTCCGCCCAGTGCTGGTCGCGGCGCTGCGAGGCGATGCCGACGAGCTCGGCCAGGTGCCTGCTCAACTTCACCGCCTGCTCCACCTCGTAGCCGTTGCGGATGAGCCACCAGATCGTGGCGCTGGACAGGTCGGTCAGCACCTCGTCCCGCAGGTACTTGATCTCGGCGCGCTCGGCGTCCCGTTCGGCCTGCCGCATCGTCGTGGTCTGGAGCAGCTCGATGTGCTTGCGCGCCATCGCCAGGTCCTGCTCGTCCACCCGCAACTCCACGGCGTCCGCCCGCGCCCACACGTGCGTGCCCTCGACCTGCCGCTCCGCCGCGAGCTCCGCGCCGAGCTGGTGCTGGAGCGGGGCGTGGTGGACGAGCATCGCCCGTTCGGTGAGGGCTTTGGCCCGGTGGATGATGTCGTTGACCGCGGCGCTGCGCGGGGCGTTGTGCCGCACCCCCGTGGTCAGGTCCACGCGCCAGTGGATCGTCATCTTGGCGTGGAAGTCGAGCCCGTAGACCGCGCTCGGGAGCGGCGACTCGAACGGCAGCTCGTGCGAGGTCGAGGCCGGGACGAAGGTGTACTGCTCGGCGTCGGGGCGGGCACGGAGCCGCCGCCACCAGGCGCCGAGGGAGCCCAGCGGGCCGGGACGGAAGTCAGGCCAGGGTCGGCTGCTCATGGGATGGCTTTCGTCGGAGGGGATATGCCCCTTCTGTACCTGACTGGACCGATGCGGAACAGATGAGGTCGCCCACTTCGCCCGGACAGCCGACGCCCGACACCCCACCCCCTAACCCAAGGTGCACACGCCTAGGCCCACCGAGTGACAACCCCACCACCGGAAGCCCGACCCACCACCCGGTAGGCTCACCCCCGCGCCCTCGTAGCTCAGGGGATAGAGCATCGGTTTCCTAAACCGTGTGTCGCAGGTTCGAATCCTGCCGGGGGCACTCACCTTTCGCCGGGTGAATCAGGCCCTGGCCAGCGGAAACGCGGCCGGGGCCTGATCTTTACCGTCAGTCGCCGTCTGCCGGAACCTGCCCCCATCTGCCGGGGTTCACGGACTCACCACGGACTGATCTCCAGACACGGCGAAGGCCCCCGGCGGGTCGATCCGAGGGCCTTTCCCCTCGACTGTCGATCACCGGCCGAACAGCTCTTCGATCTTCTTGTTGATCGACTCACGCTGCCCGTCGATGCACTTCGCATACACCCGGAGCAGCACTTCGACCGAGTGACCAGCACGTTCCGCCACCTCCGTGGCCGGGACGCCCCCGTTCAGCATGAGCGAGACTGCGGCGTGCCGAAGGTCGTACGGCCGCCTAGCCAGCGGAGAGGCCGCCTGAGCGGGCGCCAGGGCGTACCGGCGGGCTTCCTCCCACGCCGACTTGACGGGCGACCTCCCGTATCTTCGGTGAACTGCTCCAGAGCCGCCAAAACTTGAGCTCTGTTCACCGACGACCACGACCAACAGGTCAGTGATCGTCTTCAGATGTCACTACCGATGTGGGCGGACACTGCCGCATCCGATACCCGCCCACACCACCGGCTAGTAGTTGAGCGGATCAGGCATCCAATGCAGCCACGTCACCATCCCTGCCAAGGTGACCTTGAACCGCGTCTCCTCGCGTTCCTCCCCGCCGTCCTCTCGCCACTCATGTGCGGAGGCGTGTCCGGCCGCGACCAGGTCCAGGCAGGCGAGACGCACCATCTCCTCAGCCGCACCGGCCGCCGTCACCAAGTCCTCAATGCGCCACTCCCGCGACGGCACCAGCACCAGCGCGTCAGCGACCCGGTACAGCACCAGGATCGAGTAACCCACCATCTCGCCCCGCGTCCGGTCCTCGACCGTCAGGCGCGACCCCATCACCGGAGCCACCCGCGGATCACGCCACATGTCCGCGTCATGCAGCCAGTCGTGCGCCACCTCCGGCCCACCCCAGTAGGCGAGCCCTCCCGGCGACAGACGATGACGATGCACGGACACCGCACCCTGCAACGTCCCCTCATCCACCGTCGGGTGTCCGAGGCCGACCAGGTCACGGCAGATGTGACGAACCGCGGAGTACGGCAACTTCGTCGCCTTCTCCAACGCCCGCACCGACCACTCCTCATGCGGGAAGCCGACGAGCTGCCGCATCACCGCCTCGAACATGAACGGCGTGTACCCGGCATCGGAGAGCTCGGCCAACGGCAACCCGTTCCGCACCACGCGGTCCAACCCGCCACCAGCCCCACCACGACCCCGCCGCACAGCCCGATCAACGCTCATCCGAAACAACCCCCTCCGCCTTGGCACGCTCGCGCTTGGCCCAATACAGCGCCTCGTGGTGATGACCCCGATCAACCTCCGCGACCCGCCCGTACACCTCGGCCGACCGCAGGTAGAACTCCCGCCACGCATCCACCGGCGCATCCGGCGCGGGCATCAGATGCGTCAACGCCTCATGGGCGTCCTTGAGCAACGTCACGGCATACGCCGCCGCCCACGGATCGGCCCTCTTCGTTCGACCCATTACGCACTCCCACTCTCATGCGAGGTGCCCAGCGCGGCCTGTCCCTCGGCAAGCGCCTGCGCGAGACGCGGCGGTGCATCCCGATCAACGACGAGCACCGCCGGGAACGCGTTGCCGAGCCGGATCTCCACCCTCCCGGCGAACACCAGCGGCTCGACCCGAATCGGCAGGTCAGCGGTGACATGCAGACGAACCATGTCAGCCACCGGGGGTCACGCGGCCTTGGGCGCGGACTTGACGACGACCGGCTTCATGCCCGTCGTGCGCAAGCTGTACCCGAGCTTCGCCCGGCACCTGTGCCGCTCACCACCGTGGCTGCCCCGGCACGCCTTGTCGTCAATCCAGGGCGTCACCGTCAACCCCTCGAAGACCACCGGCCGCACATCGGCCCCCGGAATAGCCTCCGGCGGAACAGGCTGGTGAGGAGCCGCGATCTTCACCGTAACCGCGGCCTCTGCCTTGCGCTCCGCCGCCTGATCGATCACCAGGACCGACCACACCAACAGCCCGGACTCCTTGTCCGTCTCCTGCTGGACCGGCAGCCCCTTCGCCCGCTCCTCGGCGGACTGGAACTTGAGCACCGGCTCCACGCCCATCACCAGCGCGCCACGCGGGAACACGAAGTCGTGCGACGTGGGGAGCCTGCTCCCACCCGAGATCGCCACAGCCGTTCTCCTGACGTCGGTGTCGGCTGGACCCTCTGTCCAGCACCTTGACACCAACCACTTCCGGCAGAAATGCGGGACGGCAGCACCGCACAGCGGGACAACTACAGACGTCCTTGGTAGCTTCAAGACGTCCCAACTCGTTCCACAGGGGGAACCATGCCGAACCAGCGCCTACGAGACTCGTTGCTACGCAACGGATTCGACCTCAGCCAGGTGGCCAAAGCCACCGGCGTGGACCCCAAGACGGTCGAACGCTGGATCAACCTCGACCGCACCCCGTACCCCCGTCACCGCCGCACCATCGCCGCCATGGTCCGGGAGGCCGAGACCTACCTCTGGCCCAACGCACTCGCCCCGGATGCCAAGAAAGAGATCACCCAATCGGAGGTCGTGCAGGTCTACCCACACCGCCACTCCGTCCCCCAGGAGCAGTGGACCCACCTGGTCGACCAGGCCCGGATGAACATCTCGATCCTGATCTACTCGGGCATGTTCCTCACCGACAACCCGAGCCTGATCAAGACCTTCCGCCAGAAGGCCGAGGCAGGCGTCAAGATCCGCCTACTCCTGGGCGACCCGGCCAGCCGCGAGGTGGCCCGCCGCAGCGAGGAGGAGGGCATCGGCAAGGGCACCCTCGCCGCCAAGGTCCGCAACGCCCTCGCGTTCTTCAAGCCACTGGCCGACACCGGCCACGCCGAGATCCGCTGCCACCGCACCACGCTCTACAACTCGATCTACCGCTTCGATGACGAGATGCTGGTCAACACCCACGTACACGGCTTCATGGCGGCCCACGCCCCGGTCCTGCACCTGCGCCGCCTCTCCGGAGGCGACCTCTTCGAGACCTACGCCGAGAGCTTCCAAGGCGTCTGGGACGACGCCAAGCCACCCAAGTGGTAGGCAGGGAGACATGGCGCGCACCGACCACTACAACGACCCGAACGCCC
Organism: Actinosynnema sp. NPDC091369; assembly: GCF_044757065.1. Taxonomy (NCBI): domain Bacteria; kingdom Bacillati; phylum Actinomycetota; class Actinomycetes; order Pseudonocardiales; family Pseudonocardiaceae; genus Actinosynnema; species Actinosynnema sp. NPDC091369. The sequence goes on from NZ_JBIVUG010000001.1 coordinate 413,381, forward strand.
CCAAGGCGACCAACATCGTCGTAGCCGTGACCGCGTTCGTCCAGGACGACCAAGGCCGCCTACTCATGATCCGCCGCACCGACAACGACCTCTACTCCATCCCCGGTGGCGCTCAGGATGTAGGCGAGACCATCGGCCACACCGTCATTCGCGAGGTCAAGGAAGAGACCGGCATCGACGTAGACCCCACCGACATCATCGGCGTCTACTCCGACCCGGCCCACGTCATCTCCTACACAGACGGCGAAGTCCGCCAGGAGTTCTCCATCTGCTTCCGCGCTCAGCCCATCGGAGGCGAGCTGCGCACAAGCAACGAGTCCAGCGAAGTCCATTGGGTAGCCCGCGAAGACCTCGAAACCCTCAACATCCACCCCTCAATCCGCCTCCGGATCGAACACGGCTTCAAACCGCAAACCACCCCCTACTTCGCCAAGTAGCCCAACCCAGCTGCGCGCAACCGCTCTTCGGTCCTCTCCACCGCAGCCACCAATTCCGCTTCAGCGTCCGAAATGAAGGACGTTACGAGATCAGTCGGACCATAGCGGTCCATAATTTCGACAATCCTACCGTGGACGTTCGTTCGTTGACCATCGGGCGTTGTGGTCATGTCCGCCCACCAGAGCGCATCCCGCAAAGGCGTTTCCTCGTCTTCCCATTCGGCCAACTCGTCCACCATCGCACGAAGCCTGGCTTCACGATACGAACACGAGTGATGGGCAACGAGCGCGCAGATCCTTTTTGGATAACCGGAATCGCGCAAGTATCGCGCCCCGTCCAACGGATGGAATCCGGTCAACGCTAGATTCGGAGCGTAGCCAATGTCGTGGAGTACCGCCGCCTCCACGAGGACTGAGGCATCACCGTCAGAGAACAGCGCCGAGACGGAGTGTGCCCGCTCCGCTACACCCTGAACATGCGCCCATCGACGTGGAAGCGGTTCTCCGAGTAGGTGTTCCGCCAGCTCAAATGCCCTTACCGCCATGCACATGCCTTAGCCACCTCCAAGTTGGGACGCCTGCCAGCCTTACGGTAACGCCCACCACGCGACCGCCGATATGAGATCCAACCGATCAACACAATGCAACAGGCGGATTAGATGCTGCGGCAACTCCTGCTCTGCTCTTCTTTGGTTTTAGTAGCGACGACGGGTTGCGGAAGTGGATCTACGGTGTTGTCACCCACGTCCGATTTACCCATTACTGACGAAGCAACGAAAGCAACGACGACCACAACCAAAACCACGACGCCGTCCGCCAAGACGTTCGACTCGTCCATAAACGATGTGATCGATCAAATCAACCTCCAACTGCCAATTTTAGAGGCAGGCTCGTCACCTCTGCCCGTGACAATCGTGAAACCGGGCGTTTTCGGAGGCAAAGTTACTCCGGTAACCGAAATCTACCTTCTGCCCGAAAGCAGTGCATTCAGCAAAACTCGTGCCGTTACCGCTCACGTGACCGGTAGTAATGGCTCAGTTCAGACACCCGCTCGCTTATTGAGCGGCATCGGAGCATCGCTGAATTCGCTTTCCAGCGAGGCGGTTGAAGCATTCCACAGGGACGCACTGCCGCAACTTTCGTTGCTGACTAAGACACGTACCACTATCACCGTAGGATCGTTCTACGACTTGACGATCTTGGTACGCGGTTCGACTTCATTGACCTTCGTCTACACACCAGTTGGGACGACGCCTCCATCCGAGGCCGAGACGCTCGGACTATAGAACTTGCGAGGCGGCCACCAACGAGACGACGGCATCTGCCGAATTCGGCTCTACGGGATCAAGGCGCGCCGCCTGCGGCTGCGCGCGGCTGGGCCGGACGCACTTTGGCACCGACTCCCCGCATCCCGGCACGCCGGGCTCCCGCTTCGCTCCGCCCGTCGGCCGTGCACGGAGTCGGTGCACGTGGCCCGGAGGCGGCGCGCGAAGTGATGGCGAGCTGGAGGCTGAGGAGTCCCGCGGCTTGCAGGTCGGGACGATCGCGCGGTCACGCGGCTAGGGTGGCTGGGCACGGCGATCGGCTGCCGCGACGGCTTCGCCGTCTTGCCATCGAGCAGGGTCAGGCCGTCCACGAGCGTCAGCACGAAACGCGAAGCCACTGCGAAACGGGCACGCGGACGTGGGCGACGGGGTGCCGCTTCGGGCAGGTCAGGAGACGTGGCAACAGAGTTGGGCCACGCGCCTTCCTAAACCGTGTGTCGCAGGTTCGAATCCTGCCGGGGGCACTCACCTTTCGCCGGGTGAATCAGGCCCTGAGCTGCGGCAACGCGCTCGGGGCCTGATCTTTCCCGGCAGTCGCCGCCAGCCGGAGTCGGCCCTGCCTGCCGGATCCGAGGGGCCTGCCGCGTGGCTGCAAAGGCGTTGAAGACGCAGAGGAGTCCACGGCGCGCGAGCTGCGGACTCCTCGCGGACTGGCCCGGTTACAGGTCGGGAGCAGGGGCGGAGTTCGCGCGGGCGGCCTCAGGTGCTGAGTGGGATGGGTTGCCACTCGGGTTCCAGGGCACCGACCGCCAGGCCGTTCTCGTCGAGCGCGTTGAACACGCACAGGCGGTCGGGGCCGAAGGTGAAGGCGAGTGCGATCGACCCGTTGGCCAGGTCGCCCCCGGTCCAGACGAGGAACTCGACCGCGTCGACCGCACGGCCCCGCAAGGCGGACAGGTCGGCACGAGCGGTGTTTCGCCAGGCGAGGGGGAAGTTGTCGGGGGGACCCCAGTCGACCGGCTTGGTGGGGTCTGCCGTGTTCCAGGTGATCGAGAGGTCGTCGAACTTGTGGTGGTTGATCTCGATCTGCTCACCGTCGAAGTCGAGCAGGACCGGGCAGCCAGCCCACCACTCGTCGTCCTCCAGGTCCCAGACCAGCCACGCGTCGGTGAGCTGCCGACCGACCAGGGCACGCATGCGAGCCGCGTGCGTCATGGCATCAGCGAGACCGTTCCCCCAGTTCGGCCGGTAGCCCTCGATCCCGAAGTTGAACACGGGCGCATCATGCCCCCACGGCCACTTCCGCGGCCGGCGGTTAATCGACCGCACGAACACCGGACCCCCGCGTCCACGCCGCGAGATCTGGACGGGACCGGCCCGGAGCGGTGCTCCGGGCCGGTCGGTGGGCGGGGGACGTCAGGTCGTGCGCTTGAGCCGGCGGCCCAGTTCGGCCAGCAGTTGCTGATCGGTCAACGCGCTCGGGTCCGGGGTCGACACGCCGCGCAGGTCGGCCTCCTCGGCGGTGATGAGCTTGGCGGCCACCATGACCTCCAGGGGGCTCAGGCCGAACGCCCTGGCCACGACGCGGGCGGTGTCGAGGTTGGGGCGCTCGCCCTTGCGCCAGGCGGTCAGCCGGCTCCGGTCGAAGCCCGTCTTCTCGGTCAGTTCCCCTGTGGTCATCCCGCGGTCGTCCATGTGCCTCTGGACGAAGTCCGACCAGGACGAGTCCGCACTCTCGGCTTTGGTCACCGCGCAATGGTACGTGCGCGCACGCAACGTTCGTTGGGCACTCCCCCCAGGCAGCCCTTACCTGTGCGTTGTGCTCAAACAACATTAGTTGCGCTCACAAAACGAATTGCCTAGCGTTGTGCACCCACCACATGCGTTGGGTGTGCACAACAGGGGCAGGCCATGCCGAACACGATCAAGCTCCGCACCGACGTCTTCGCCAAAGCCGCACGTCTCGCCGGCTTCCGGTCGGACTACGCGCTGGCCAAGGCGATGGACGTCAACCGCTCCACGGTCGCGCGCGTCCTCAGCGGCGAACTGCAGCCCGGCCCGGCGTTCATCGGCGGCGCGCTGATCGCGCTGGAGCCGATGCAGTTCGAAGACCTCTTCGAGATCGTCCCTACCCAGCGGTGATGACGGTCCGTGGCGTCGAGGTCGCGCGCACGTGTGACCCGAACCGTCGAGCGTCGTCACTTCAGCGGTGTGCGGGCTCACCCGTCTGGTTGACACTCGTGATCAAGTGACGGCGCACGGCGACGAGACCAGCGGAAGGATGACACCAGGTGAGCGACGAGCCACGGCACGCGGTCGCGCGGTTGCGCCGGGACCTGCGCACCACCGGGCACGACTGGTTCGAGGCGCACCGCGACGAGCTGCCGTCCGCGCTGCGCGACGCACTGGCCGAACCGGAGGCCGCGGTCGCGCTGTTCGCCGACGTGTGGCCGGTGGTGCCTGTCGACGCCGACGAGGCGTGGTCCCGCGAGCTGCTCGACATCGGTGCCGAACTGGCCGCCGCGCTGCCGACGTCACTGTTGCTGGCCAAAGGTTTCCGCCGGGCCGCGCAGTCGTTGCGCGAACAGGGGGCACTCCGGCTCGCCGCCGTCGCGGGCATGCGGGAACTGGCCGTCCACCGCCTCCGCGACGACGACCCGGACGCGGCGGCCGGCGCGTTGCACGACCTGGCCGCCACCTACCGCGCCCAAGGCCGGATGCACAAGGTCGTCGGGTGTGCCGACGAGATGCTGGAGCTGTACCTCCTGCACGACGACCGGCACGGCACGGCACGGGCGCTGACCCACCTCGGCGCGCTGATGGTCGAGGTCGGGCGGCACGACTCCGCGATCAAGTACCTGTCCCGGGCGGACAAGCTGTTCGCCGACCTGGACGATTCCGCCGGACGCGCCCGGTGCCTGCCCGAGCTGGGCCGGGCGCTGTGGCTGACCGGCGACCGGGCCGAGGCGCACCGGCGGTTCAACCGCGCGCTCGCGCTGCTCATCGGGACCGACGACGAGGCGGCGCAACGGGTGCGCGACCTGGTCGCCGACCTCCAGTCGCGGTCAGTCCCGGAACCAGTGCAGCAGGGCCACGCCGACCTGGATCAGCAGGCCGACCACGACGCGGACCTCGAACAGGACCGCTGAGCGGTGTCGGCGACGGCAGACCCTCCCGCGGCAGCCGGCGTGCCGGCACCTCGGTGACGGCCGGCCGGAAGGCGACCGCTTGGGGGAAGGGTCGGGGGATGCGTTCATCGTGGCGTCGTGCTCTTTCCGTGTTCAGGCGGTGGTGTCAGGGTGGTCGGCCAGCAGGCGCAGCACATCCCGGCACAGGAACACGCGGCGGTAGCCGAGGTGCTCCCGCGGGACGAGAATGCCCAGCTCGACCAAGCGGGCGGTGAGGTCGGTGGCGGCCTTCGCGGTGATGCCGTACCGGGTGCACAGCGACCGGTGGTCCACCACGGGGAAACCGATCAGCTCGGCGGCCACGAGGGGCAGCTTCCCCTTGCGCGGCAGGCGAGCGGTGTACTCGGCGGCCAGCGCCTCCAAGTGGCCGATCAGCCGCAGCTGCGCCAACGCCTGGTCGCGCACGGCGGTGGCGAAGAAGTCGACCCAGCGGTCCACGTGACCGGTGTCCACCACGTCGCGGATCCGCTCCTGGTACTCGTCCAACGCGGTGTCCAGCCAGACCGACAGCGGGAGCACCTGGTCGCGCACCAGCCCGCACCGCACCATCTCCAACGTCGAGAACGTGCGCGCGACGTGCCCGTTGGCCGTGGGGAACGGTTGCAGCACTTCGAGTTGGTAGTGCGCGAGCGCGACCTTGGCGACCCTGGGCTGCTCGTCCTCCTCGCGCACCCACGTCGACCACTGCTCCAGCAACGCCACCAGGTGCGCGCCGGTCGCGGTCAGCAGGTAGGCCCGCCCGTCGCTGACGCCCAAGCGGCCGGGCGCGTCCCGCAGCACGTCGGGCAGGCGGCGGCCGGGCGCACCGCCGGTCATGATCGCGGCGACCTCGCCGACCAGCTCGGCGTCGACCGGCGCACCGGCGCGGACCCGGGCCAGACCGTGGTCGCAGGCCCGCAGGAACGGGGCCACCAGCTGCGACGGCGCGGCGCTGCCGGTCGGCGGCGGGCCGCCCTGGGACGCCAGCAGGTCCGCCGCGAACGTCTCGCGCAGCCCCACGGCGACCCCGGACAGCCCGGCTGAGGCGTTCGCGTCGCGGACCTGGGTCGACCGCACGATCGCGGACCGCACGCCCAGGCGTTCGGCCGCCTCGTCCAGGCGACCCAGGGCGTGCTCGGCCTCGGCGCACCGGCGGTAGGTGGACACGGGAAGCGCCAGGTCGGAGGGCAGCGGCGGCGGCAGGTAGGCGCCTTCGCGCCGGAGTGGTTCGGGGATGCCGGGCAGCTCGGGCACCGGCGACCACTGCCCATCGGGCAGGGGACGAAAATTCATGGGCGAGACACTGGCACGACAGCCGATGCTTTGGCAAGACATTCCCAAGGCGAAGTGAAGCCAGACACCCCTTCACTACACATCGAGTTACACACCTCGATTAGGCCGTTCGAGTCACGACTTTGGTGTACTACCCGCAAAATTAGGGAACCGGTCCCGCGCCAGCCATAGCAGCAGCTCAGCACCCTTCGTGCAGAGTTATGCACCATCGTGGTGAAATCGGGCCGCCTGCGCCGACAGACCTGCGGTATTCCACCCGAGGAGCGCTCGGGAAAGTGATCACGACATACCGTGACGTTCCGAATGGGACCACTGGTCCGCCCGCCCCGCCATTCCACCCGAAAAGGTGTCAGGTTCTCCAACGCCGCCACGCACCGCCCTGGCGCCATCCGGACTTGCCAGTGGCACCAACCTGGTGCCATAGTGGTGCCATGGACCTGACGCCGTACGTCGACAACCTTCGCCGGGAGCTCGCCACCGCCGCAGAGGCAGGTGGGGCGGAGGCACGGGCGCTGGCCGAACGACTCATCGCCCCGCTCGACACCGCGGTGCGGTTGACGCTGCTCGAAGCCTTGTCCGCCGCCATGGACGAGATCACGCGGGACCTCGCGCCCGGCTCGGTCGACGTGCGGTTGCGGGGGCGTGACCCGGAGTTCGTCGTGACAGTGCCGGATGGTGCCACGGCGAGCCAGGATGGTGCCACGGAGCTGCCACCGGTGGTCGCCGAGGACGGCCCGGTGGCCCGGATCAACCTGCGGCTGCCCGAGCACCTGAAGTCGAGGGTCGAGGAAGCCGCGACCCGCGAGGGCGTTTCCGTCAACGCCTGGCTGGTGCGCGCCGCCGCGGCCGGGCTCGGGCACGGTGGCCGCACGTCCGGCCGCACGTCGTCCCGGCAGAGCTACACCGGCTGGGTCCGCTAACCGCGCACCGCCGCCACCAGCACAAACACCGACCCGACACCCTCCGAGGGGACAGCCATGCCTTCTTTCGCCACGCCCGAACCCATCACGCTCGACCTCGACGTCACCGCCGGCGGCGTCCTCATCGCGGCCACCGACCGGGACGACACCGTGGTCGAGGTCGTGCCCGGCGACCCGGACAACGGCAAGGACGTCGCCGCGGCCCAGGGCACCTCGGTGGACTTCGCCGCGGGCCGCCTCACGATCAAGACGCCCAGGTCGCGCGGCGTCTTCGGCAAGACCGGCTCGGTCGACGTGGTGGTGCGGCTGCCCACCGGGTCGCACGTCGCCGCCCAGGGCTCGCTCACCGACTTCCGCGCCGAGGGCGCGTTGGGCGAGTGCCGCTTCAAGACCTCCGCCGGCCACATCCGGCTCCAGGACACCGCCGCGCTCAAGGCGTCCACCTCGCACGGTGACGTCCTGGTCGAGCGCATCACCGGCCGCGCCGAGCTGTCGACCGGCTCCGGCGAGCTGCGCGTGGACCGGCTCGACGGCTCCGGCACGGTGAAGAACTCCAACGGTCCCACCCGGATCGGCGAGGTCACCGGTGACGTGCGGGCCGGTGCGGCGAACGGGGACATCGTCGTCAGCCACGCCGCGGGCGACGTGCACGCCAAGACCGCCAACGGCCGCATCCGGGTCGAGGAGGCCGTGCGCGGCTCGGTGGTCGTGGAGACCTCGGCCGGCCAGGTGGAGGTCGGCATCCGCGAGGGCACGGCCGCGTGGCTGGACGTGCGCTCGGTCGCGGGCCGCGTGCGCAACGAGCTGACCGGCGTCGACGCGCCCGGTGATACCGAGGAGCGGGTCGAGGTGCGCGCCCGCACGTCGCTGGGCGACATCGTCATCCACCGCGCCTGACACAACAAAACCATTGGGGGAGAAAGACAATGTGGGACACCAACCCGCAGCAGCCCTGGCTGCGCGGAGAACGCCCCGAGCACGTCGTCGCCTACGACGAGCAGCTCGGCTTCTGGAACGTCCACGGCCACCAGGAGATCGTCGAGGTCCTCGGTGACTGGGGCCGGTTCTCGTCCGACGTGACCCGGCTGTTCCCGCCGACCGAGGGGACGCTGACCGAGGGCAACATCATCCAGCTCGACCCGCCGGAGCACCAGAAGCTGCGCCGCCTGGTCAGCCACGCGTTCACGCCCAAGGTCGTGGCCGACCTGGGGCACCGCATCACCGAGCTCACCGGCGAACTGCTCGACGACATCTCCGGCGACGACTTCGAGCTGGTCCGCGACCTGGCCTACCCGCTGCCGGTGATCGTGATCGCCGAACTGCTCGGCGTGCCGAGCGGCGACCGCGACCTGTTCAAGGTGTGGGTGGACCGGATGTTCGAGAGCACCAACCAGTTCTCGCTCAAGGACGACGAGGCCAAGTTGCGGCAGGAGCTGCGCGACAGCGTCGAGGCCACGCGCCCGCTGCTGGACTACCTGGGCGAGCACGCCGCGCAGTGCCGCCGCTCCCCGCGCCCCGGCCTGCTCAGCGACCTCGTGCACGCCGAAGTGGACGGTGAGCGCCTGACCGACGCGCAGGTGGTGAACTTCGCCGCCGTGCTGCTGGTGGCGGGCCACCTCACGACGACCATGCTGCTCGGCAACACCGTGCTGGCCTTGGACGCGCACCCGGACCAGTTCGCGAAGGTCCGCCAGGACCGCGCGCTCGTGCCGGCCGCCATCGAGGAGTCGTTGCGGTTCCTGACCCCGTTCGCGGCGCTGGCCCGGGTCACGAACGAGCCGGTGGCGCTGGGCGGCGTCGAGATCCCCGAGAACCAAATGCTGATGCTGTGGATCGGCGCCGCCAACCGCGACCCGCGCCGGTTCGCGAACCCGGACGTCCTCGACATCACCCGGGACCCGAACCCGCACCTGGGCTTCGGCCGCGGCGTGCACTTCTGCCTCGGCGCGCCGCTGGCCCGGCTGGAGGGGCGGCTCGCGCTGGACGTCCTGCTCGACCGCTTCCCGCGGCTGCGCACGGACCCCGACCGGCCGCCGACGTTCCTGCCCTCCCCGAACCTCACCGGCGTGCAGTCCCTGCCGCTGCTCACCGACTGACCGAGGAGACCACCCATGGCGATCACGGCCACCGGTCTGCGCAAGTCCTACGGCGACCACGTCGTGCTCGACGGCCTCGACCTGCGGGTGGCGCCCGGCTCGGTGTTCGCGCTGCTCGGCCCCAACGGCGCGGGCAAGACGACGACCGTGCAGATCCTGTCCACCCTCATCACCCCGGACGCCGGCCGGGCGACCGTCGCGGGCCACGACCTGCTCGGCGACCCGGCGGGCGTCCGCGCGGCCATCGGCGTCACCGGCCAGTTCTCCGCCGTGGACAACCTGCTCACCGGCGAGGAGAACCTGCGGCTGATGGCCGACCTCGCCCACCTGGACCGCCGGGAGGGCCGCCGCACCACCGCCCGCCTGCTGGAGCAGTTCGACCTCGTGGACGCGGCGCGCAAGCCCGCCTCCACGTACTCCGGCGGCATGCGCCGGCGGCTGGACCTGGCGATGACGCTGGTCGGCGGCCCGGAGCTGATCTTCCTCGACGAGCCGACCACCGGCTTGGACCCGCGCAGCAGGCACACCATGTGGGAGATCATCCGCGGTCTGGTCGCGGACGGCGTCACGATCTTCCTCACCACCCAGTACCTGGAGGAGGCCGACCAGCTCGCGGACCGGATCGCCGTGCTCAACGGTGGCCGGCTGGTCGCCGAGGGCACCGCGGACGAGCTGAAGCGGCTCATCCCGGGCGGGCACGTGCGGCTGCGGTTCGCCGACGCGCACACCCTCGACCTGGCCGCCAAGGCGCTCGGCGGCTCGTCCCGCGACGACGCGAGCCTGACCCTGGACGTGCCCGGTGACGGTGGCGTGCACCAGTTGCGGGGCCTGCTCGACCGGCTGGACGACGCCGCGGTCGAGGTGCAGGACCTGTCCGTGCACACGCCCGACCTCGACGACGTCTTCTTCGCCCTGACCACCGAGAGGACCGCGCAGCGATGAGCACCCCGGCCATCCGCGACACGACCACCATGCTGCGCCGCAACCTGCGGCACATGCAGCGCTTCCCGATGATGTCGATCGGCACGATCGGCATGCCGGTGCTGATGATGCTGCTGTTCGTGCACGTCTTCGGCGGCTCGCTCGGCGCGACGCTGCCGGGCGGCGCGTCCTACGTGGACTACCTGGTGCCGGGCATCCTGGTGATGGCGGTCGGCTCGGGCGCCGCGTGGACGTCGATCAACATCAACACCGACATGGGCGAGGGGATCATCGCCCGGTTCCGCACCATGGCCATCTCGCGCTACTCGGTGCTGACCGGGCAGGCGTTGAGCAGCCTGCTGAACACCGCGGTCAGCCTGACCGCGGTGATCGGGTTGGCGCTGCTGAGCGGGTTCCGCCCGGCGGCCGACCTGCGCGGTTGGCTCGGCGCGGCCGGGTTGCTGGTGCTGCTGGCGCTCGCGTTCACCTGGCTGGGCATCGCGTTCGGCATGGGCGCGAAGACGGTCGCCGGCGCGAACACCGCCACCCTGCCGCTGCAGTTCCTGCCGTTCGTCAGCAGCGCGTTCGTGCCGACCGACTCGATGTCGAGCGGGCTGGCGTGGGTGGCGGAGAACCAGCCGTTCACGCCGATCACCGACACCCTGCGCGGCCTGCTGATCGGCACGCCGATCGGTGACAGCGGGTACTGGGCGGTCGGCTGGTGCCTGGTGATCACCGCCGCCGGCTGTGCCAGGGCGCGCGTGCTCTACAACCGCGACCCCTCCCGCTGAGCTGCGCGGACGCTAAGATCGCCCGGTGCGACCACTGGCTCCGGGAGTCCACCAGCTGCTCGGCCGTCCTCCCCACATGGTGAACGCCTACCTGGTGGAGGACGTCCTGGTGGACGCGGGCACGCCGTCGGCCCGCAAGCGGATCACCCGCCAGCTCGACGGCCGCACCATCGCCGCGCACGTGGTGACGCACGCGCACCCGGACCACTTCGGCTCCAGCCACGCGGTCTGCGAGCGGTACGACGTGCCGCTGTGGGCCGGGGCGAAGGACGTGGAGGCGATCACCACCGCGACCCCGGTGCCCGCGCCCGGCTTCGCCGCCTCCCTGCTGTCGCGGATGAAGATGCCCCCGCCGCACCCGGTCGCCCGGGGGCTGGCCGAGGGCGACGAGGTCGCCGGGTTCACCGTGCTGGACGTGCCCGGCCACTCGCCCGGCCACATCGCCCTGTGGCGCGACCACGACGGCGTGCTGATCTGCGGCGACGTGTTCTTCAACCTGCTGCGGCCCAGCGCGCCGCCCAAGATCCTGACCTTCGACGACGAGCGCAACCGGGCGTCCATGCGCCGGCTCGCCGAGCTGCGGCCGAAGCTCGTGCTGTTCGGCCACGGCCGCCCGCTGCGCGACCCGGACCGCCTGCTGCGCCTCGTCCGATGAGCACGCTGGAGCGGGACCGCGAGCTGGACCGCATCACGGCGGCGCTGGACTCCGCGGTGGCGGGCGAGGGCCGGGTCGTGGTGATCGAGGGCCGGGCGGGCATCGGCAAGACCCGGCTGGTGCAGGACACCAGGGCGTTGGCCAAGCAGCGCGGTTTCGGCCGGTTGCAGGCCGTGGGCGACGTGCTGGAGAGCGCGATGGCCTGGGGTGTCGTGCGGCAGCTCGTGGAGCGGTCGGTGTCGCGGTACCGGGGCGAGGTGCGGGAGAAGATCCTGGCCGGGCCGTCCGGGGCCGCGCTGCGGGCGCTCGACGGCGCGGCGGCCGACCCGAGCGAGGCGGAGCTGGCCCGCACGCTGCACGCGCTGTGGTGGGTGGCGGTGGACCTGTCCGCCACCCGGCCGCTGCTGATCACGGTGGACGACGCGCAGTGGGCGGACCTGTCCTCGGCGCGGTTCCTGGCCTACCTGTCGCGGCGGATCGCGGACCTGCCGATCGCGCTGGTCGTCGCCACCCGGCCGGTGGCCGACAGCACCGGCCCGCTGGCGCAGCTGAGCGTGTCCCGGCAGGCCGAACGGCTGGTGCCGCGCCCTCTCACGCCCGCGGCGCTGGCCGAGCTGGTCGCGGCGCGCGGGGTGCGCCCGCACCCCGGGGTGGTGGCCGCGCTGCACGCGGCGGGCGCGGGGAACCCGCTGCTGACCGGGGTCCTGGTGGACGAGCTGGACGCGCTGGCGCTGCCGCTGGACGACCCGGGCACGGCGGGCCGGGTCGCCCGGCTCGGCCCCAGCTCGGTGTTCCGCGCCGCGCTCGGCCGGTTGCCCGTCGACGCGGTCCGGTTGGCGGGCGCCGCCGCCGTGCTCGGCACCGCGGGTGACCCGTGGCTGGCCGGTCAGGTCGCCGACCTGGACGACGACCGCCTGCGGCCCGCCGTCGACGCGCTGGTCTCGGCGCACGTGCTGACCGGTGAGCAGCTCCAGTTCGCGCACCCGGTGGTGCGCGAGGCCGTGCTGGCGGACCTGGGCCCGGTGGCCCGCGCCGCGCTGCACGCCCGCGCCGCGACCCGGTTGTGGGAGACCAAGGCGCCCGCGGACCGGATCGCCGCGCACCTCGCGCACGCGCCGCGGGGCAGCCTGCCGCAGGCCGTGGACGTGCTGCGGGCGGCGGCCGGCGCGCTGCTGTCGGCGGGTGATCCGCGCACCGCGGCGGCGCACCTGAGGCGCGCGGTGGACGAACGGCCGGACGACCCGGCCCTGCGCGCCGAGCTGGGCCGGGCGCTGCTGCGCGGTGGCGAGGCCGCGCAGGCGCGCCACGAGCTGCGGATCGCCGCCGCCGAGGTGCCGGACGCGGAACTGCTGGCCGCCGCCGCGTCCGCGACCGCCGCCGTGGAGGGACCGGACGCGGCGATCGCGGAGTTGACCGAGGCCATCGCGGCCCGCGCCCCGGACGCGGGACGGCTGCACCTGGAGGCCAGGCTGGCGGTCGTGCGGTCGTTCTCGCCGCGGCACCGCCAGGCGGCGTCGGACCACCTGGGCGGGCACGCCTCGCTGGCCGGCCGCACCCCGGACGAGCGCACGCTGCTCGGCCTGCTCGCCCAGACCGGCCGCTACGAGGTGTGGCCCTCGACCGAGGTCGCCGCCGTGGCGCTGCGGGCGTTGTCGCACGGCGCGTACTTCGACGACGCCACCGGCAGCACCGACGCCATGGTGGCGTGGCTGGTGGCGCTGATCGCCCTGGTGGCCGCGGACGGCGTGGACGAGGCCAGGCCGGAGATCGAGCGGGCCCGGTCGCGGGTGCGGGCGCACGGGTCGCCGGTCGAGTTCGCCATGGTCGGCAACGCCGCCGCGTTCCTGAACTGGCGGACCGGCTCGATGCGCCAGGTGGCCGCCGAGTCCGAGGGCGTGCTGGCCGCCGTGCTGGACGAGGACCCGGTGCCGCAGGTGGTGGCGACGCGGGCGACGGCGACGCACTTCCTGGCCTACGCCGCGCTCGAACGCGGCGACCTGACCGAGGTGGCGGCCACCCTGGCGCGGTTCGACGCCGAGCACACCGAGTCGCCGCAGATCATGCCGACCATCTGGCTGCACGAGCCGCGGGCGCTGCTGGCCCTGGCGCAGGGCGACCCGCGGCGGGCGCGGGTCGAGGCGCACCTCCAGCGCGACGCCATGCGTGCCGCCGAGCTCGACCCGCCGACCATCCCGTGGCGCAACCCGGCGGCACGCGCGGCGATGCTCCTCGGTGACGAAGCCGAGGCTCTGGCGCTGGCCGAGGAACAGCTCGCACTGGCCGAGAAGTGGGCCGCCGCGACGGAGGTCGGCGCGGCCCTGCGGCTGCTGGCCCACGTCGACCAGGCACGCCGGGTGGAGCTGCTGACCGAGTCGGTGCGGGTGCTGGAGCGGTCGCCGGCCACGCTGCACCTGGCCCGGTCGCTGGCGGACCTGGGCGAGGCGCTGCGGGTGGCACGGCGGCGCGCGGACGCGCGGGAACCGCTGCACCGGGCGGTGGACCTGGCCGCCGAGTGCGGTTCCCCCGTGGTGCGGGCGCGGGCCGCGGAGGCGTTGGAGGCGCTGGGCGACCGACCGCGGCGGTCCCCGCTCGCGGGCGCGGAGGCGTTGACCGCCAGCGAACGCCGGGTCGCGGACCTCGCCGCCACCGGGCGGGGCAACCGGGAGATCGCCCAGGAGCTGTTCGTGACGCCCAAGACGGTGGAGAACCACCTCGGCCGCATCTACACCAAGCTCGGCATCAGCGGGCGGCGCGAGCTGGCCCGCGTGCTGGCGTGAGCGACCCCGATTAAGAGGAGGAGTCGGGTGGGGGTGTGCCTGATACACCCAACTTCCCGGGCCTCCGAGATGAGGGACCAACCCTCATGCCTTCGACGTTTGTGCAGGTCAAGCTAGTCCTACCGAAGGGGCCGCGGGAGGCGGTCCCCTCCACAGGAGGTAGGAACCCATGTTGCGCAAGGCTCTGCTCACCGCCCTCGCCACCACCGCCGTCGGCGCCGTCGCCCTGCCCGGTCTCGCCGCGGCCGACCCGGTCCTCGGCACGCCGCCGCCGTGCGTGAAGGTCAGCGACCTGGCCGGCGCCGAGTTCGAGGTCAAGCAGTGCGGTGTCAGCGACGTCGACCAGTTCCGCGCCGGCCTCGAGGGCAACGGCAACGCCCACTGCGGCCCGGCGTCGCTCTACAACGTGCTGCACTTCTGGGGTCACGAGAAGAAGGCACCGGTCGGCTGGCTGACCACCAAGGTCGGCGCGCTCGACCCGAAGGACCCGGCCGACTACACCGTCGTGGGCAACTCGATCTGGCGGATCGGGGTGGACGCGAAGTACGACGGCGGCACCAACATGACCAACCTGCGGACCGCGTGGAACATCGCCACGCAGCCCGCCCGCAACGCCGGCTGGGCCACCGCCACGGACTGGGCGAGCACGCACACCACCGACGACTGGTCGGGCACGCTGGCCAAGCGGCTCAACCAGGGCCCGGTGCAGCTGGTCTACGGCCGCTACGCCCCCGGCCCCCGAGCCGGGAGCCTGGAGCGCACCGGCGGGCACATCGTCACCGTCGTGTCGGCGAAGGGCTCGTTCGACGGCAACACCGTGCAGCTCAAGCTCGCCGACCCGGGCCGCGCCCTGGACCACGGCCAGGACGACTACCTCTACACCCAGTCCGCCTACGAGTCGCTCGACGTGACGCTGGAGCGCAAGACGATCGTGGAGCACATCGCGGCCAAGGACGACGCGAACACCCCGGCCGACGAGAGCCTGCTGCCCGGCACGTACCGGAACGTGGTGCGGTGGGAGCTGACCGGCCCGCGCTACGTCAGCACGAAGACCCGCCAGATGGTGGAGGGCTTCAACTGGTTCGTGATGTCCCCGCCGGTGGGCTGATCGACGCACCCGGAGCACCGCAAGACCCCGCCTCGCCAGGGGCGGGGTCTTGCCGCGCACGGCGTGCACCGCACGAGGTCGAACGCGTGTTCGAGCCGTCCACAACTGGGGACAACCCTGTGGACAACTCAGTCGTGCCTGGTCAGAGCTTGTGCATGGGCGAGCAGTTCGTCCACCGACCACTGGTCGTACGCGTGTTGTCCACGCTTCTCCGCGACGATCTCGCCGTCCGGGGCGATGAGGAAGTCCGCGGGCAGGCCGAGCCGTCCGCCCTCCGGCCTGGGCAGCGGGCGCCGACCGCGCAGCACCGGGCCCAGGTCGCGGACCACGCCGCGCACGATCGCGCCCCACGCCCGCGGGTCGAGCAGCGACCGCGCGGCGGACTCCACGCCGAACTCCGCGTAGAGCCGCTTGCCCGGGTCGCCGACCACGGCGAACGGCAGGTCGGCGACGTGCGGGCGCAGTTCCGCGTCCGACGAGTGGAACACGACCACCTCGGTGATGCCGTGCGCGGTGATCTCGTCGTGCCGCTGCACGATCGACCGCAGGTGCAGGTTGCACACCGGGCAGCCCGCGAAGCGGCGGAACTGCAGGTGGACCAGGGTGCGCGGGTCGGGCACCCGCACCGAGCCCCCGAGCACCGTTCCCCAGTCACGTTCGGCGACCTTCACGTCTCCCCCTCGACCTCGTAGGCGTGCGCTGTACGCTTTCCGAAGTTATGCGCGTAACTTGTACGCTGTCAAGGTCATGCCACGTCCCAAGTCGCTCACCCCGGCCGCGCTCGCCGCCGCCACGCTCGCCGTCCTGGACCGGGACGGCCTGGCCGCGCTGTCGATGCGCGCCGTCGCGGCGGAGCTGGGCATGGGCACCATGTCGCTGTACCGGTACGTCGCCGACCGGGACGAGCTGGAGGCGCTCGCCGTCGACCACGTGCTGTCCGGGGTCGACTGCACGCCACCGAAGGCGTTGTGGGACAAGCAGATCGCCGTGCTGGTCGAACGGGTCCGCGCGGCGGTCGCGGCACACCCCAACGCCGTGCCGCTCACGACGGCGCACCGGCACCGGTGCCCGAGCCTGCTGCGCTGGACGGAGTCCGTGCTGGCGGTGCTCACCCGGGCCGGGTTCACCGGGGAGCAGCGGGTGATCGCGATGCGCGCGCTGGTGGGCTACCTGATCGGCTCGATCGAGCTGGAGCACCGCGGACCGCTCACGGGTCGGGGCACGGACGCGATGGCGACGATGGGCGAGGCGTTCCCGCTGCTGGCCGAGACCGCCGCTTCCGCGCGGACGATCACGTCGGACATCGAGTTCCGCCGGGGCTTGGACGTGGTGCTCAGCGGCCTGCGCCGCCCCTGAACGCCCGAGCGGTGTGAGCCGGCGCGGAGGCCGAAGCCGACCTCGGCCTCCGCGTCGAAACGCGACGAACACGGAGTTGCGCTCCGAGCGTGGCGTCGACAGGTCCGGCGCGGAGTCGACGCCCGCTGCGTCTCCAGGTCAGGTTCGCCGATGAGAGGGCTGCGCCCCCTCGTCCCGTCCGCCACCGCGGCTCGGACGGGAAGACTTCAGGCCGTCCGCTCGTCGTCGTCCGGCAGGTCGAGCAGCTCTTCGAGCACGTGCGTGGCCGGTCCGCGCCGGCGCCACGAGAAACGGCTGGGCGACAGCACGTTCACCTCGTCGGCGGGCATCCGCATCGCCACCGCGTCGTCCTCGTTGTGCAGGCGCACCACGTCGATCACCGCGTCGTGCGCGCGCACCCCGACCACGGCCGCCAGCTCACCCCTGGCGTCGCGCGGGTGCAGGAACTGGAAGCCCCGCGCGATCAGCTCGCGGAGCTGGAACGTGGTCCGGGAGGCGTGGTCAGTCGACGAGGTCATCGAACTCCCCGTCCCTGGCCCCGGCCACGAAGGCGGCCATCTCCGCCCGGGTGTAGACGAGCGCGGGACCTTCGGGGAACCGGGAGTTGCGCATCGCGATCTCACCGCCGTCGAGGACGGCGAACTCGACGCAGTTGCCGATCGCGTCGCTGTACGAGCTCTTGGTCCACGTGACGCCGTTCAGGTCGGCCGCGGACATGCCGTTGTGAACCTTGGTGGCCATCGACTCACCTTCCGAGCCAAGAGATGCATCTGCACGTGCATCCGGTTGTGCACGGACCGTAGCACCGGGCGGTGCACGGGTAAATGCACGTGCAGATGCGGAGCGTGAATCCCACCCGGTCGGACGACAGCTACAGCTCGGCCCGCCGCTTGGCGAGCATCTGCCGGCTCCGGTCGGGCGTCTCGGCGTCCACCGTGAGGCGGTCGAAGACCCGGCTGTAGATCTCCAGCTCTTCGAGTTTGTCCAGGTAGAGGGCACCGGCGAGGTGTTCGAGGTAGACGATGTCCGGCAGGTCGGGCTCGCCGAAGCGCAGCATCGCGAACGGCCCCTTCGCCGCGTAGCCGGCCAACGGGAACGGCACGATCTGGAGGGTGATCGGACCGTCCTTGGTCACGCTGAGCAAGTGGTCGATCTGGTTGAGCAGGACCTGGCGGCCACCGATCGCCCGGTAGAGCACCGATTCGTCGATCACGGCCCACACCCTCGGGGCGCCCGGCCGCGCCAGGATCTTCTGCCGCTGCATCCGGAACGCCACCCGCCGCCGCACCTCGGGCGTCACCAGCTCGGCCCGGCCGTGGCTCGCGATGGCGGTCGCGTACTCCTCGGTCTGGAGCAGGCCGGGCACGAACTGCGTCTCGTAGATCAGGATGCGGGACGCCGCCTCCTCCAGGCCCACGTAGTCGTGGAACCAGTCGGGCATCAGGTCGGTGTAGCGGTTCCACCAGCCCGGCTCGTTCGACCGGCGGACCATGTCGAGGAACTTCGCCCGCTCGTCCGGGTCGTCGACGCCGTACATGGTGAGCAGGTCGTTCACGTCGCGCGGCTTCAGCCCGACGCGCCCGAGCTCCATCCGGCTGATCTTCGACTCCGAGCCGCGGATCGCGTAGCCCGCGTCCGCCCTGGTGATCTCGGCGGCCTCGCGCAGCCTGCGCAACTGGGCGCCGAGCACGATCCGCAAAGCGGTCGGACCGCTGTCCCGCTCCGGCGTCGACTCCTCCGCCGCCATCGCCGTTCCTCCCGACCGTCGTGCCTGTCCCACCCGAACAGCGGTTGCGCCCGGGGAGGGCCGACTCGCATCGTCACTGAACGTACACCCATGATCTTGCCCGGTCGGATGCACGAGGCTCACTCGCGCGTTGAGCCCATACCCTTACGCTGACCGGACTGTGACGCGGTGCACACACCACCACTCCCATCCCCGTAATGCGAGGTCAACAAGATGCCGGGTACGTCCTCGGACGCCGCCGCCCCCGTCTACATCGACACCACGAAGGCCAGCATCGCCAGGGTCTACGACGCGTTCCTCAACGGCAAGGACAACTACGAGATCGACCGGGAAGTGCTGCGACGCGTCCAGGAGGTCGCGCCGGAGGCGACCACGCTCGCCGTGGACAACCGGAGCTTCCTGATCCGCGCCACCCGGTTCGTCGCGAGCCAAACGGGTATCGACCAGTTCCTCGACTGCGGCTCCGGGTTGCCCACCGCGGAGAACACCCACCAGGTGGCCCAGCGGATCAACCCGGATGCACGAGTCGTGTACGTCGACAACGACCCGGTGGTACTGGCGCACGGCCGCGCGCTGCTGGAGGAGAACGACCGGACGCACTTCTCGGCCGCCGACATCTTCAAGCCGCGGGAGATCCTCAACGACGAGGTCGTGCGCAAGCACATCGACTTCACCCAGCCGATCGCGTTCTTCCAGATGGGCACGCTGCACCACTACAACGGCGACTCGCCCTCGTCGGCCGAGATCATGGCCGAGTACATCGACGCGCTGCCGTCCGGCTCGTACGTCGCGATCTCGCACTTCTTCGACCCGGAGACCGAGGAGCACTCGGCCATCGCGCGGCGCATGGAGCACACGTTCCTGCACTCGCCCATGGGCAGCGGGCGGTTCATCACCCGGCGGGAGATGCTGGAGCTGTTCCACGGCCTGGAGCTGGTCGAGCCGGGCCTGGTGATCTGCGCGGACTGGTGGCCCGACGGGCCGCGGCTCAAGGAGCTCGACGCGGTGAGCTACTGCATCGCGGGCGCGGTGGGCCGCAAGCCCTGAAGCCGTCGCGCGCGACGGTGGTGGACGGGGGAACCCCCGCCCACCACCAGGTTTCGCGCGCCCGTCCGCCGGCTCAGCGGGTGAAGAACTCGACGAGCGCCGGGACCGTCGCCCGGGGCTTGACCATGTGGGTCTGGCCGGGCAGGACGGTCAGCTCGCCGTGCGGCAGCGCCGACGCCAGGTGTCGCTGCGCGTTGCGCATGTACTCGGGGCTCTTGCCGCCCGCGATCACCAGGGCGGGCACGTCCGCGCCCGACCAGCGGTCGGCGGGCGGCGGCGTGCCCCGCTGGAACTCGCCGGTCAGCGCGAAGTCGTTCGGCAGCGTGTGCGCGACGCCCTTCAGCTTCCGCCACGGCGGCATGACCCGGAGGACCGCGACGAAGAAGCCGGGCGTGCCGACGTAGCGCATGAACAGCTTGACCGCGTCGCCCCGGCGTCCTTCCCCGACCGCGCGCTCCACGCGGGCCGGCAGGTCGGGGTCCATCGGCGCGCGGGTGCCGTCCACGACCATCGGCGACTCGTAGATCGCGATCCGGTCGGCGCGCACGCCCCGGTGCGCCGCCTCGGCGACCAGCGTGCCGCCCGACGACATGCCGAACAGGTGGGCCGAGCCGCCCGCCTGTTCGATGAGCGCGGCGATGTCCTCGACCTCGCGCTCCACGTCGTACGGCGCGGTGCCGCCGCCGCTCTCGCCCCGGCCGCGCCGGTCGTAGGTGTAGACGGTGAAGCGGTCGGACAGCGCCTCGGCCAACGCCGTCGCGGGGCCGAAGGCCCGGTGGCACAGCGCGCCGTCCACGATGATCAACGCCGGTCCGGACCCGATGCGCGTGAAGGCGATCGCGGTGCCGTCCTTGGATACGACCTGTCCCATGGTTCTTCAGTCCCTCAGATCTCGGAGCGCAGCTTCGCCAGGACGGCGGACACCCACGACCAGGCCACGACCGCCGCGCCGTACAGCAGGACCGTGCCCGTTCCGGTGCCCATGAACGGCATCGGCGTCAACGACAGCACGCCCGCCGCCACGCTCGCCCACGCCCACGGGCCGGTCAACTTCCTCGCCAGCACGAAGAACGCCACCACCAGCGCGGGGAACGCGACGAAGAACGCCACGCCGTGCAGCACGCCGTGCCACGACAGGTCGGCCGGCTGACCCTCCGGCGCGCCGGCCGGGAAGCCGAACGCCGGGTCGGCCACGAACACCCCGCCGCCGATCATGCCGACCGCGAAGAGTCCGATCAGGACGGGCACCGCCGTGCCGACCCTTCCGGTGCGGCGCAGGCCGACCGCGGCGGCCAGGAACAGCAGTCCGCAGAGGACGAAGTTCGTGATCTGGAGCCACCCGCCCGGGCCGAGGGAGAGGAAGCTGAACGGGTGGCGGGTCAGGTCGAAGCCCTCGCGGGTGAACGCCTGGGCGAAGCCGGTGACGAGGTAGAGCGGGCCCGCCAGGACGCCGCAGCCGAGCAGCAGCCTGGTGGTGCCGGTGCCGGTGCCGGTCCGGGTGCCGGTGCTGGTGCCGTCGTGCCGCAGGGTGGTCATGCCAGGTCTCCCATCCAGGCCGACCAGGACTCCTCGTCGCGGTGGTCGTCGGCGAACACGGCGTGCATCGCGATCAGGACGCCGGGCATGCCCTGGAAGAAGCGGTACAGGGCGCGGTCGGTGCGGATGCCGATCGTCTGGGAGTTGGCGAAGTAGACGACGCCGCCGTCCAGGTCGGCCCGGTCGCCGGTGCGCGGCGCGTGGTCGAGGCCGAGCTTGCCGCCGAGCCGCTGCCACAGGGCGGGCCAGTCGGTGATCGGCGGGCCGAAGACGGTGAGCGGCCGGGCCGTGCGGCCCGCGAAGTGGCGCAGGTAGGTGACGAGGGTCTGCCAGAACATCTCACCGCCCGCGGTCATGGCCTCGAACTCCTCCTCCCAGTCGTCGCCGGGCAGGAAACCGCCGGCGACCATGCGCAGCACAGTGCTGCCCCGGTCACGCCCCTCGACCAGGAACTCGTAGGCGACGAACCGGCCGTCGGGCTCCTTGTCGCCGCCGTAGGCCAGGTGCTCGCCGGGCTCCCAGGCGGTGATCGGGTGCGCCGGCTGGTAGCCGCCGAACGCCTGCCGGACGACCGCGCCCGGCTCGACCTCGTTCTTGCCCATGAACCACGAGTCGATGCCGGGGCCGGTGGCGATGGCCTCCCAGACCTGCTCCGGCGTGACGCCGGCCAGCTCCACTTCGCTGATGCCTTCGAACGCGTGACCCATGGTCACTCCTTCGGGATGCTGGGGTGGACGGCGACGACGACGCGGTGCGCGCGTCCGCCGGTCGCGGTGTCGTCGTGGTACTTCGCGACCAGGGACGTGACGGCGGCGGCCAGCTCCTCGGCGAACGCCGCGCGGTCGGCGGCGGTGGCGAAGCGGACCTCGCCGTCCAGCGCGAAGGTGGCGACCTTCTTGTCCGCCTTGGCCGCGCCGGTGACGAGCTTCCCGACGTCGCGGACCAGCCGGGCGGCCACGGCGAGGAGCCAGCGGGCCGACAGGCGGTCGGGGGCGCGTTCCGGGTCGGGTTGGACGGCGGCCAGCGCCGCGGGCGAGATGACGTAGGACGCGGCGGTGGCGCGCATGACCCGTTCGGTCATGTTGCCCTTGCGGCGTTCCTCGGCCAGCTCGACCAGCCCGTGCTGCTCCAGCGTGCGCAGGTGGTAGTTCACCTTCTGCCGGGGCAGGCCGATCCTGGCCGCCAACATCGTCGCCGAGCTCGGCTGGGCCAGTTCGGCCAACAACCTCGCCCGCACCGGGTCCAACGACACCTCGGCCACCGCCGGGTCCTCGATCACCGCCACGTCCAACATGCCCCAACCCTCCCACCGACAACTCTCCTCGTCAAGACAACCTTTCTTGTCGGACCCGAGAGTCCTACGTTCGCGCCGCGCGAGTCCTACGTTCAGAACCCGTGAGTTCAACGCTCAGACACGCCACCGCTTGTCGTGAGCGTTGAACTCGCGGTGCGTGAACGTAGGACTCTCGGGCGCTGGAGGTAGGACTCTCGCGTTTGCGTAAGGGAAGGAGGGAGGTGGTGCGTTGGTGGTGCGGGGGTTGTCAGCGGGGGTGGGGAGGGTGGGGGCATGGGGATGAACGAGGGGACGAACGAGGGAGTGCAGTGGTACAGGCGGGTGTGGGTGGGGCCGTTGGGGTTCCTCGTGCTGGTGTTCGTGGCGTTCTCGTTGCCGCCGTACCTCACCGTGGACCCGGCGTTGTCGCGCGTGCCGCGAGCCGAGGGGTACCCGTGGCACTACCCGGTGCTGGTGGCGCACGTGCTGTTCGGGTCGGTGGCGATCCTGACCTGCGTGGTGCAGGTGTGGCCGTGGTTCCGGCAGCGGTACCCGGCGGTGCACCGGGTGGTCGGCCGGGTCTACGTGCTCGGCGGGGTGCTGCCGGCCGGCGTCACGGCGATCGCCATCGGGGCCGTGTCGCCGTTCGGGCCGCTCAACCAGGCGGGCACCGTGCTGATGGGCGCGCTGTGGCTGGCGTTCACCGTCGCCGGGTTCCGGATGGCCCGGCAACGGCGGTTCGTCGACCACCGGCGGTGGATGATCCGCAGCTTCGCGCTCACCGCGTCGATCATGAGCAACCGGATCTGGGCGGTCGTCGCCGCGCTCGCGCTGTCACCGCGGCTCGACACGACGTTCGGCGGCAGCGAGGTCGCGCTCTTGCAGGCGATCTCCGGGCTGGCCGCGTGGCTGGGCTGGGTGGTGCCGCTGCTGATCGCCGAGTGGTGGCTGGAACGCGGTGACGCCCGCAAGCGCCGGCGCCGGAGCGCCGCGAGGTCGGAGCGGCAGCCGGTAGGTCAGAGCGGCAGCCGGTAGGCGTCTGAGCCCTGCTCGAAGTCGAGCAGCTGACGCTTGCGGGCCAGCCCGCCGCCGTACCCGGTGAGGTCGCCGTTCGCGCCGACCACCCGGTGGCACGGCACGATGATCCCGATCGGGTTGCGGCCGTTGGCCAGCCCGACGGCCCGCGCCGCCGACGGACGGCCCAACCGCTGCGCGAGCTCCCCGTACGTCACCGTCTCGCCGTAGGGGATCTCGCACAGCGCCCGCCACACGGTCCGCTGGAACGGCGTCCCGATCGGGTCCAGCGGCAGGTCGAACGCCGTCCGCCCGCCGTCGAAGTACTCGGCCAGCTGCGCGATCACGTCCCCGAAGGGCGAGGGGTCCTCGGGGCCGAACGCCTCGTCGCCCGGCCGGTGCCGCTGCTCGGTCATGTAGAGCCCGGACAGCACGCCGTCGTGCGCGACCAGGGTGAGCGGTCCGACGGGGCTGTCGACCGTGGTGTGGCTCATCGGTGGCACGTCCTTTCAGGCGGGCAGCCGGTTGACCGCGTGGTCACCGGTGGCCCAGAGGTACTGGACGGCGTACGCCCGCCACGGGCGCCACGCCTGGGCCCGCCGCACCAGGGCGGCGGGCGTGTCGGGCAGGCCGAGGGTGCGTGCCGCGATGCGGATGCCGAGGTCGGTGGGGAGGAACGCGTCGGGGTCGCCCAGCGCCCGCATCGCGATCACCTCCACCGTCCACGGCCCGAAGCCGGGCAGCGCCAGCAGGTCGGCCCGCGCCTTGTCCCAGTCCGCGCCGACGCCGAGGTCCAGCGAGCCGTCGGCCAGCGCCTCGACCAGCGCCCGGAACGCCGTCTTGCGCGCCCGCGGCATCGCCAGCGCGGCCGGGTCCAGCGAGGCCAGCGCCTCGGGCGTGGGGAACAGGTGCGTCAGCCCGTGGTCGGTGATCGGCTCACCCACCGCGCGCACCAGCCGCGCGGCGTGGGTGCGGGCGGCGGCCGTGGACACCTGCTGCCCGAGCACCGCGCGCACGGCGAACTCGGCGGCGTCCACCGTGCCGGGCACGCGCCGCCCGGGACCGGCGTCGACCAGGGGTGCGAGCAGCGGGTCCGAGCGCAGCTGCTCGTCCACCGCGACGGGGTCGGCGTCGAGGTCGAGCATCCGGCGGCAGCGGGCGATGGCGATCGACAGGTCCCGCAGGTCGCTCAGCGCGAGCTTGCACGCCACGTGGTCGTCCTGCGGGGTCAACGTCACCACGCCGTGCCCGCGCGGCAGCCGCAACGTCCGCCGGTACGCGCCGTCACGCCACTCCTCCACCCCCGGCACGCCGGTCGCGGCGAGGTGGCCGAACAGGTTGTCCGGTCGCAGCGGCGCGCGGAACGGCAGGCGCAGCGACAGCACGCCGGGCGTGTCGGGCGCGGGACGCCGGCGGGTGCGCAGGTCGGTCGGCGACAGCGCGAACACCTCGCGCACGGTCTCGTTGAACGCGCGGACGCTGGCGAACCCGGCCGCCAGCGCGACCTCCGCCATGGGCAGCACGGTGGTCTCGATCAGCAGCCGGGCGGTCTGCGCGCGCTGCGCCCTGGCCAGCGCCAGCGGTCCCGCGCCCAGCTCGGCCAGCAGCAGCCGTTCGACCTGCCGGACGCTGTAGCCCAGGCGCACGGCGAGGCCGGGCACGCCCTCCCGGTCGACCACGCCGTCGGCGATCAGCCGCATCGCCTTGGCCACCGAGTCGGCGCGGTGGTTCCACAGCGGAGAACCCGGCGACGCGTCGGGCCGACACCTCTTGCAGGCCCGGAATCCCGCTTGTTGGGCCGCCGCCGCGCTCGGGTAGAAGCGCATGTTCCCCACCTTCGGCGGGGTGACCGGGCAACTCGGCCGGCAATAGATCCGGGTGGTCAGGACCGCGGTGAAGAACCACCCGTCGAACCGGGCGTCTTTCGACCGCACGGCCCGGACACAACGTTCCGCGTCTTCGTGCACCGCACCAGCATCCGGCAAAGTCAGGCGCCGTGGCCGGCGGAAATGCGACATGGATGGAATCGGGCCGGATCCGGGCGCGCCGCACCTCGCTGTGCGGCGGCCCGGGAGGGCGGCGTCGCCCTTCGTCCGGACACCGGCTAGTTGTGCGCCGGGGCGGCGAGCCGGGCCAGCAGGTCCAGCCTCACCTCGGCCCGGTCGCGGCGGTTCGCGTCCAGCACCGTCCTCAGGATCGGGCAGACCCGTGCTTCACCGGGGACACCCCGGTCCTCACGGGCCGTGACCGGCGGACGGGCGGTCCGCACCGGGTCAACTCCGCTCGGCATGGCAGGTCGCCGCACCGTTCCACCGACCGGGTCGGTTCGGTGCGCACCGCTGAGAAGACCCCCAGGACCCCTCAGCGCGCCACGAGCTGCCATGAGCGGTAGTTGCCTGCGAAACCACTGTGACCGGTCCCTTCGCACAACCTGTCGACGTCACCTGCAACGTCCGGGCCAGCTTGTCAGCGCAAGTCGTTAGGGTGGACTGACAAGGGCTCCACGGGTTCGCAAAAGACCTGTTCACGCGCTCACATCCGGTTTTCCGGTCCGGAACACCGGATCTTGAGGAGGCACGCCG
The DNA here is from genome assembly GCF_044757065.1 of Actinosynnema sp. NPDC091369. Classification (NCBI taxonomy): domain Bacteria; kingdom Bacillati; phylum Actinomycetota; class Actinomycetes; order Pseudonocardiales; family Pseudonocardiaceae; genus Actinosynnema; species Actinosynnema sp. NPDC091369. The sequence goes on from NZ_JBIVUG010000001.1 coordinate 439,366, forward strand.
CGGATGGCTGGTTCCGGGCAGGGGTCGGGTCCCCGCGCCGTGTTCGCGGAGCGGTTCGCGCTGCTGTACGCCGAAGCGGGTGATCCACCGCTGAAGAAGGTGACCGAGTCGGTCGGCCGCGCGCGGCGCACCGACGAGCGCGGCCGGCCGGTCCGGGCGACCGCGCAACGGGTCAGCGACTGGCGTCGCGGGCGCAACGTGCCGGCCAGGTTCTCGGCACTCTCGGTAGTACTTGAAATTTTGATCGGTGAGGCGCGGAAGTCCCGCCCACAGCCGCCCGCGGCCGGGTTGTACGACCTGGACGCGTGGCGCGCGCTGTGGGAGGAGGCGCTGGCGAGCCCGGTGTCCTCGCCCGAGGACGAGGACCCGCCGAGCTCCGACGAAATCGGTGTGTGCCCTTATCGGGGATTGGCCGCGTTCCAGCCCGAGGATTCCAGTTGGTTCTTCGGCCGGGAACGCAGCACGGCCGCACTCGTGTCCCGATTGGGCAGTGCCGCGGACACCGGCGGAATCGTGATGCTGGTCGGCGCGTCCGGTGCCGGGAAATCGTCACTGGTGCGCGCCGGAGTCATCCCGTCCATTCGCGACGGCGCGTTGGCGGTGCCCGGTTCGACGAATTGGCCGGCGGTCGTCATCACGCCCGGCGCGGACCCGGTGAAGGAATTGGTCCGGCAGCTCCCGGAATTGGCCGACGTGCTGGACATGGCGCTCACGCTGGACGGGATGGACCAGGACCTGGTGGCCTCCGGGCAGGGTCCGGACACGTTCCTCGGGCAGACGCTGATGGGCGTGCTGCGGTTCGCCGCGCAGATCCGGGCGGCGTTCGCGGCCCACGCGCAGCGGCACGGCAGCGACCGCGTGGTGGTCGTGGTGGACCAGTTCGAGGAGGCGTTCACGCTGTCCTCGGACGAGAACCGGCTCCAGGTGTTCGTGCAGGCGCTGCACGTGGCCTGCACGCCCGCGGTGCCCGGCGGCACGGCCCCCGCGCTGGTGCTGGTGGGCGTGCGGGCCGACTTCTACGGCCGCTGCCTGGCGTTCCCGGAGCTGGCCGACGCGCTGCAGGACCGGCAGATGGTGCTGGGCCCGATGACGTCGGCGGAGCTGCGGGAGGCGGTGTCGCGGCCCGCGAAGGCCGCGGGCCTGCAACTGGAGCCGGGGCTGATCGAGCTGATGCTGCGCGACCTGGGCGTGCGCAGCGGGCGGGCGCAGGCGCGGACGGGCCAGGGCGCGTACGACGCGGGCGCGCTGCCGCTGCTGTCGCACGCCCTGCTGGCCACCTGGCAGCGCAGGCAGGCGGGCAAGCTGACCATCGCGGGCTACCGCTCGGCGGGCGGCATCCAGGGGGCGGTCGCGGCCACCGCGGAACGGGCGTGGGCCGACCTCGCGCCCGAGGCGCAGCACGCCGCCCGCCCGTTGCTGCTGCGGCTGGTGCGCGTCGGCGAGGACACCCAGGACACCCGCCGCCGCTCCACCCGGCACGAGCTGGTCGAGCAGGCCGCGAACCGGGCCGCGGGCGAGGAGGCGCTGGAGGTGCTGGCGCGGGCCCGGCTGGTGACGCTCGACGCGGGCTCGGTGGAGATCACGCACGAGGCGCTGCTCCAGGCGTGGCCGCGGCTGCGCAGCTGGATCGACCAGGACCGCGAGGGCCAGCTCCTGCGGCAGCGGCTGGAGGAGGACGCGGCGTCGTGGGCCGCGCAGGACCGCGACTCGTCGCTGCTCTACCGGGGCGCGCGGCTGGAGACCGCGCGGCACTGGGCGGACGCGGCCGGTCCGGAGGGGCTGACCGGCACCGCCCAGGACTTCCTCGCCGTGTCGACGCAGCACCGCAGACGTGCCGCGTGGGGCAGACGCGCGGCGGTGGCGTGCGTGGTGGTGCTCGCGCTCATCGCCGCCACCGCCGCCGTGCTGGCCGTGCGGCAGCGGGACGACGCGGTGTTCCGGCAGGTGGTGGCCGAGGCGGACCGGTTGCAGGAGTCCGACCCCTCGCTGTCGGCGCAGCTGGCCCTGGTGGCGCACCGGATGCGCCCCGACGACCGGGACGTGCAGACCCGCCTGCTGTCCACCCAGACCTCGCCGCTGGCGACCCCCCTGGTCGGGCACACCGGCCCGGTGTACCTCACGTCCTTCTCCCCCGACGGCAGGTTCCTGGCCACCGCCAGCTTCGACCAGACCGTGCGGCTGTGGGACCTGCGGGACCAGAACGCCCCCAGGCCGCTGGGCTCGCCGCTGGCCGGCCACCGCAGCTGGGTCACCTCGGCGGTGTTCAGCCCGGACGGCAAGACCCTGGCCACGGCGGGCAACGACACCACCGTGCGGCTGTGGGACGTCAGCGACCCGGAACGCCCGCGCTCCCTCGGCGAGCCGTTGAACGGCGGCAACGGCACCGTGTACCTGCTGGCGTTCACCCCGGACTCACGGACGCTGGCCACCGCGAACGAGGACAAGACCGCCCGGCTGTGGGACGTGACCGACCCGGCCGCGCCCCAGCGGCTGGGCGAGCCGCTCGGCCGGCACACCGGGCAGGTCCGCGCGGTGGCGTTCAACCGGGACGGCACGCTGCTGGCCACGGCGGGCGACGACGGGACCGCCGTGCTGTTCGACGTGCGCGACCGGCAGCGCCCCGTCCCGGTGGGCGAGCCGATCACCGGGTTCGACAACACCGTGCACTCGGTGGCGTTCAGCCCGGACGGGCGGACGCTGGCGGCCGGCAGCGAGGACCACACCGTGCGGCTGTTCGACGTGGCGGACCCGGCCGCGCCGCGCTTGGTCGGCCGCCCGTTGACCGACCACACCGAGGGCGTCTGGTCGGTGGCGTTCAGCCCGGACGGCCGGGTGCTCGCGTCCGCCGGCGGCGACGGCACCACGCGGCTGTGGAACACCACCGACCCGGCGCGCCCGATCGCGCTCGGCCGGCCGCTGACCGGGCGCAACGGCATCGTGTACGCGGTGGCCTTCAGCCCGGACGGCCGCACCCTGGCCACCGGCAGCCTCGACTCGGTGGTGCGGTTGTGGTCGCTGCCGCACGGCGTGCTCGTCGGGCACTCGGCGCGCACCATCGGACCCCGCTTCACCCCGGACGACCACCACCTGGTGTCGGGCAGCGAGGATCAGTCGATCCGGGTGTGGGACACCAGCGATCCGGCCAACCCCGTGTCGACCACGACGCTGTCGCACGGCGCGGGCGTGTGGTCGGTCGCGTTGAGCGAGGACGGGCTCACGCTGGCCAGCGTGAGCGACGACATGGTCCGGCTGTGGGACTTCGCGGACCCGCACCGACCCCGGCCGCTGGGTGAGCCGATCGCGGTGGGCACGCGGTACAGCTCGCCGGTGGCGTTCCGGCCCGACGGCGAGGTCCTGGCGACCGGCGCGGACGACTACTCGGTGCAGCTGTGGGACCTCCGCGACCGCGCGAACCCCGAGCCGCTGGGGCAAGCGCTCGTCGGCCACACCGAGTACGTGCACTACGTCGGGTTCACCCCGGACGGGAGGACGTTGATCACGGCGAGCGCGGACAAGACCGTGCGGCTGTGGGACGTCACGGACCCGGCGACGGCCCAACCGATCGGGCACCCGCTGACCGGGCACAGCGGCGCGGTGCGCGCGGGCGACGTCAGCCCGGACGGCCGCACCCTGGCCACCGCGAGCGACGACGGCACGATCCGGCTGTGGGACGTGTCCGTGCCGAACCGGGTCCAGTCGATCGGCGCGCCGTTGACCGGGCACGTGGAGGCGGCGGTGACGGTGGCGTTCAGCCCGGACGGGCGGACGCTGGCCAGCGGCGGCGAGGACCGCACCATCCGGCTGTGGGACGTGCGCGACGTCCGCCGGCCGACCGCGATCGGCCAGGTGCTGACCGGGCACGACGGCGGGCTGCGGGACATCGCGTTCAGCCCGGACGGCGGCCGGCTCGCGTCGAGCAGCTCCGACAGCACGGTCCGGGTGTGGGACCTGGACCTGGGGCACGTGATCGACCGGGTCTGCGTCAAGACCAAGGCCGTGCTGCCGGAGGAGCGGTGGCGCGAGCACCTGCCGCAGCTGGACTACGAGCCGCCCTGCCCCTGACCGACCCGCCCCGCCGGCCGGCCCCGAACCTCCCCGTGGTCTGGACCGCACCGGACCGCCCACGACCCGGTCGCGCCCGGTCACGGGCCCTGACCTGCGGCTCGGCTCGCCGACCGGGGCGTCTCCCGGTCCGGGAGAGGTGAAAATCGCTCATGGACTTCCGGTGGAACGTGACTACGTTCTACAGATCATGCGTTTACTTGCCAGGGTGGGGAGCCCGCAGGCGGCGATCACGGCGCTGACCGGGATCACCGCGCTCTACATGGGTCTCGTGGTGTTCGGCAACGTCACCGACTACGAGACCAACCACGCGTTCGTCCGGCACGTGCTGGCGATGGACACCACGTTCGGCTCGCCCGACACGTCGTGGCGCGCGATCACCAGCCCGGCCGTCGTGACCGCGGTCTACGTGCTGATCATCCTGTGGGAGGCGGTCACCGCGCTGGTGCTGCTGGCCGGGCTGGTGGCCTGGCTGCGGCGCCGCGAGGAGGTCGCGCGCCGGCTGTCGTCCGCGGGCTGGGTGATGCAGGTGCTGCTGTTCGGCGGCGGGTTCATCGCGATCGGCGGCGAGTGGTTCGTCATGTGGCAGTCGAAGGACTGGAACGGGCTGTCGGCCGCGTTCCAGAACTTCGTCGTCGCCGCGCTCGGGCTGGTGCTGCTGCACGCGGGCAAGAGGGACTGAACCGCGCGGGACCGGAGGCCGTCACCCCTCTCCGACGGCCTCCGGTCCGGCGTCACCCCCGCCAGAAGTCGAGCCGGTGCTCGGCCCGGTAGTCGACGCCGGTGATCGCGCCCGGCGCGAGCGACTGCACGTGCCGCCCCTCGCCGAACGCGGGCCAGCGCGGCAGCCCTTCGGCATTCGGGTCGCCGGTGCGGGCGAACGCGGTCCAGTACCGGATCATCGCGTCCGACAGCTCGCGCTGCCGGTCGGTGAGCTCCTGGTCCGGGAACAGGTAGCCGATGTCCGTGCTGTGGCTCGCGCCCTGCTCGGACGCCCCCTCGTCGGCGAACTCGAACGCGAACGTCGGCGTGTGCGCGGACAGCAGTTCGTGCTGCCGGAACGTGGGCCGCGCCCACACCCGGTCGGTGAGCACGGCCGCCCACGCCCGGCTCGGGCTCTCGAACGCGGTCAGCGGGTACTCCCGCTCCACCTCGGCCGCCCGGTCGCCGAACGCGGCCGCGAGCAGCCGCGGGTAGTCCTCGGCCGTGACGGGTCCGCGGAAGACCTCCACGAGACCCCGGTGCTCGTGCCGCGTGTTGCCGGCCAGCACGGGCACCCGCGCGACCTCACCGGACGCGAACGCCTCGACGGGCAGCTCCGGCAGGTCCGCGTTCCCGTACCCGAAGGGCTGGAAGATGTTCATCACCTGCGGGTGCTCCAACACCTTCTCCACCGGCAGCGCGCGCAGGCAGTCGATGTCCGCGCAGCCGAGCTCGACGGCGACCATCCGCCCGATCTGCTCGATCTCGGCCGTGTCCCGCCAGGCGAGCCACGGCAGCGCGCCCAGGCCCGGGTACCACGCCTCGGCGGGCAGGTCGACCAAGGCGAACCCGCTGTGCATGATCACCTTGTGGAACAGGCCGCGGGAGGCGGGTGAGATCAGGTGCGCCGCGGTGGCCGACGCGCCGTAGGAGACGCCGAACAGCGTGACGTTCCCGGGGTCGCCGCCGAAGGCCGCGATGTTGCGCCGCACCCAGTCCAGCGCCTCGCGCTGGTCCCGCAGGGCGAACGCGCCGGACCCCTCCAGCCCGGCCAGGCCGAAGCCGCCGAACACGCCCAGCCGGTAGTTCAGCGTCACGACCACCACGTCCCCCTTGGTGGCCAGGGCGGTGGCGTCGAAGTCGTGGCCCGCGCCGATCGAGCCGTCGCCGTGCAACCAGACCATGACCGGCCGGCGGCCCTCGGTGGACGGCGTGGTGACGTTGAGGAACAGGCAGTCCTCGTCCGTCGACCTGGTGTCCGAATAGGACGAACCGACCTGCGGGCACGGGTTGCCCGGCTTGGTCGCGTCCCGGACGCCCGCCCAGTCCGCCGCCCGCTGCGGTGACCGCCAGCGCAGCTCGCCCCTCGGCGGCACGGCGTACGGAATCCCTTGGAACAGCGCGTGGTCGGCGCGGACGACGCCGCGCACCTCGCCGTTCTCCACCCGCACGACGTCGGATCGCTCCACGTCACCACCCCCGCATGCCGTCACGACCAGGACGGCGGTCGCCGCCGTGATCAGTGCCCGCGTCCCCCGACGCATGTGCTACCCCCTTGTGGTGGCGAGCTCCACCGCGGTGAGGAGCTCGCGTTCGCAGAGGTCGAGGTCGACCTCCGCGTGCTCGGCCGCCCTGGCCAGCACGCCGTTGCGCAGGGCCAGCACGAAGATCGCCACGGTGTCCGCGTCGAAGTCGCGGAACTCGCCCCGCCGCTGCCCCTCCCGGAGCAGGTCGGCCATCTTGCGGTGGTCGTCGTCCGCGTTGTCGGCGACCGAGACGTGCGGCCGCACCTGCGCCAGCGCCACCATGTGCGCCCGGTGGGCGGCCAGGAACCGCAGGTTGGCGCTCAGGAACGCGCGCAGCTCGCCGGCCGCGGTGTCCGAGCGGTCCATCCGCTCCAGCACGAACTCGGCGAACTTCCGCCGGACCTCCGCGTAGACGGTGTCCACCAGCTCCTGCTTGCCCTTGAAGTGGTACGAGATCAGCCCCGTGCTGCTCAACCCGGCGCGGGCGGCGATCTGCCGGAACGAGGTCGCCCCGTAACCCAGCTCGGCCAGGACCTCGATCGCCGCGGCGACGATCTGCGCCCGTCGTGCCTGCTCGGTCACGGACTTTGCTCGCATGAGCAAAATTTAGCACACGTGAGCAAAGTCGGCGAATAAATAGCGCGTGACCAGCGCGAACACTGCGATAGGGTCGCCGCCCAGGGGAGTTCGGTCGCGCAGCAGGGGGGACCAACGACGATGCAGGTGCCGGAGTTCCACCGCGCGGTGGCCGCGGCGACGTCGATCGCCGCGTCGCTCGGCCTGGCCGTCCAGGGCCGCGACACCGTCGTCCTCCAGGACTCGAACAAGCTCACCCTGCGCCTGCTGCCGTGCGACGTGCTGGCCCGGGTGGCGCCGGAGGCGGAGCAGGTCGCGCGGACCGAGATCGCGCTCGCGCGCCGCCTGGTCGCGGCCGGGAGCCCGGTGGCCGCCCCGGAGCCCCGGGTGGAGCCGCGCGCCTACGAGCGTGACGGGTTCGTGGTCACGCTGTGGGCCTACTACGAGCCCGTGACGCCTCAAGCCCCACCGGCCGACTACGCCGACGCGCTCGTGCGGCTGCACGCGGGCCTGCGCCAGGTGGACGTGCCCGCGCCGCACTTCACGGACCGGGTCGAACAGGCTCAGCGGATCGTGGCGAGCCGCGAGCTCTCACCGGACCTCGCCGACGCGGACCGGGACCTGCTCGGCGGCGCGTTGCGCGACCTGCGGCGGGCGATCGTCCGGCGGGGCGGGACCGAGCAGCTGCTGCACGGCGAACCGCACCCCGGCAACCTGCTCACCACGTCGGGCGGACCGCTGTTCGTCGACTGGGAGACGTGCTGCCGGGGCCCGGTCGAGTTCGACCTCGCGCACGCGCCGGAGGACGTCGCCGACCACTACCCGGGCGTCGACCGGGCGTTGGTGGACGACTGCCGGCTCCTCGTGCCGGCGATGGTCACCGCGTGGCGCTGGGACCGGGAGGACCGGTTCCCCGACGGCCGTCGGCTGGGCGTCGAGGGGCTGGGTCGGCTCCGGGAGGCACTGCGTTCCCGCGCGACGCCCTAGCCGACGATCTGGCGGAGCTGGTCGAGCAGTTCGGCCCGGCTGGTGCAGCCCAGCCGCTGCCGGATGCGGGCCACGTGGTGCTCGACCGTCTTCGCCGAGATGAACAGGCGGTCGCCCACCTGCTTGTAGGTCAGCCCGCCGACGACCAGCTCGGCCACCTCGCGCTCGCGGTCGCTGAGCTTGCCCGCGTCGGCCTCCGCGACCGGCTCGGGTTGCTTGCGGGTGGTCGTGGCGGACCGGCCCTGGAGCAGCCGCGCGCAGTCCAGCAGCCGCACCATCGCCTGCCGGTCCGACGTCCGTATGGCGGCCTGCCCCGCGAGCCGGGCCGCGTCCCACCACTGGCCGACGGCCTGGAGCCCGCGCGCGGACTCCTCGACCTGGTCGGCGTCCACCTTGCCCGCCACCACGTCGAGCCAGCTCTCCGCCGCCGCCGACACGACCGCCGCGTACCGGCTCCGGTCGCGGCACGCGGCCAGCGACGCGGCGTGCTCCTCGGCGACGGACGTCTCCTCGGCGATGATCGCCGCGTGCAGCGCGCTCCAGTGCAGCGGCACGGCCCACAGGCACGGATCACCCAAGTCCCGCAACAGGTTCCGCGCGGCCGTGAGGTGCGGGGCGAGCCGGTGCTGGTCGCGCAGCCGCGCCGCGGCGGTGGCGAACTCGCCCAGCGGCAGGAACGTGAACAGGTCGACGGGGTGCCGCAGCACCGCCTCGCACGCCTGCTCCCACGTCCGCTTCAACGTCGCCACATCGCTGTTGCGCCGCGCCACGCCGATCTCCAGCGCCACCGCGAACAGCCAGTCGCGCGGCTCCAGCGGCCGGCCCGCCTTCCGCAGCGCCACCAGGGTTTCCCGCGCCTGGGCGAGGTTGCCGCGCTGCATCGCGATCCAGGCCCGCAGCAGCCGGTGCCGCACCACCATCAGCGCGCCGCCCGACGACGTCGCCATGGCCCGGTCCAGCACCGACTCGGCCACGCCCGGCTCGCCGCTGTGCAGCGCCACCAGCGCGGCCAGCGCGGCGGGCGTGTCCGGCAGCAGCACGGCCCGCCCGGCCGGTTCCAGCAACCCGGCCGCACGGACCAGAGTGGACAGCGCGGTGGTCGCGGACGACGTCACGGACTCCACCACGCCTTGCGCCATCAGCGATGCGCCACCGTCCAACATGGTCGGTGGCGCCACGGGCAGCGGCGCGGTCGGCAGCCGGCCCGTGCCGACCTGGCCGATCACCGCGAACGCCGACGACGTCGAGCTGGGCGACCACCGGTGCAGCTCGGTGCCGCGGGCCAGTTGGCCCCGGTGCGCCAGCGCGATCGCGGCGACCTCCGCCGCCGCGCCCCGGTGCGCCGTGTCACCGCTGGAGATCACCTGGTCCGCGAGCCGCATGGCCGCGTCGAGGTCGCCCGCCATCGCCGACGCCACCGCCCGCCGCACGGCCACCTCCGGCCCGGCCGTGCCGATGGCGGCCAGCAGCCGCGCGGCCAGCGCCGGGTCGGTGGCCAGCGCCTCGTCGGCCGCCGCGCGGAACGCCTGCGCCATCCCGGGCCCGGCCGCACCCGGCTGGTCCCCGACGCCGACCAGCGGCCGCACCAGGTCGAGCACCGGGCCGCCGGACCGCAGCTGGAGCTCGGCCAGCCGCTGCCGCACCGCGATCCGCCGGTCGGTCCGGCTCAGCGCCGCCACCGCCAGCCGCGCCACGGGCAGCAGCGTGCCGTCCGCCGCGACCAGGCCGGTGGCCCGGCCCGCCTCGATCACGTCGCCGACCCCGTCCGCGTCGACCCCGAGCAGCCCGCCGAGCAGGTCCAGCCGCAGCGCCGCGCCCGCCTCGGCGGCCAGCAGGTACTTCTGCACGTCGGCGTCCAGCCAGTCCAGGTCGGCCCGGAACGACGCCACCACCTCGGGCGGCACCTCCGCCGCGGTCAGCCCGGCCAGCCGCCGCACGAACCGCGGCACGCCGCCGGTCTGCTGGTGCACGTAGTCGACCAGCCCCCGGGCGGACGCGGGCAGCACCGCCCGCACCTGCTCCCGGGTGAACGGCTCCAGCATCAGCGCGGGCCGCGCCCGGCCCAGCGACTCGGCCAGCGCCGCCAGCGCCCGCGAGCGCGGCCACGGGCGGTAGGCCACCACGACGTTCTCGGTGCCGCGCTCGACGAGGGAGCGCAGCGCCGCCAGCTCGGTGTCCGGCAGCAGGTGCGCGTCGTCCACCAGCGTGGCCGGCGCGCCGGCGTCCTCGAACGCGCGCGCGACCTCCCGCAGCACGGTGCTCTTGCCGTACCCGCCGGGCGCGACGACGCCGAGCCGCAGCACGGTGCCGGCCTCGATGGCGTCGAGGACCTGCGTGACGTGCTGCGACAACACCGGGCGCGCGGTAGTGCTCGGGCTCAACGGCCTTCCTCGCTGTCACGGGCGCGTCGCCCACCGGTCGGCACGAGCCCGCGCACGACGCGCTTCACCGTGCGCCGCTCCGGCAGGTCGAGCGGGGTGATGTCGACGGGCGGGCGGGGCGGCGGGGCGGTGAACTCCGCCTCCGGCGCGTCCAGGCCGCCCACGGGGAACCTCAGCAGCGGGTCGTCGTCGCGGACCATGACCGAGGTCTCGATCGGCTCGGGCTCGGCGTCCGGCCCGACCACGAGCTTGCGGGCGGCCAGCGCCGCGCCCTTGACCACCGAGGTCTCGGGTGCGGCCTCCAGCACCACCCGGCCGGGCACGGACGCCGCGACCAGCGGGATGCGGGCGCTGCCCCCGACCAGCACGGTCATCTCCACGCCCGCCGCCGCGACGCGTTCGAACACCGACACGGCCTGCTCCACGTGCGGTCGGATCAGGTCCTCGAACCGGGCGCGGGTGATCGGCACCTCCACCGGCCCGGACGGCAGGTGCACCGGGATCGAGGTCTCCAGCGTGCCGGACAGCACCCGCTTGGCCGCCTCGCAGTCGCGGCGCAGCCGGGCGAACAGGCCGCGGGTGCGCGGGTCGTCGGCGTCCAGCTCGGCCAGCGCCCGCCCGAGCGTGGCGCGCACGTGCGCGAACACCGCGTCGTCGAAGTCGACGCCCGCGGCCTGGTCGACGCCTTCGACGGCGTGGACCAGTTCGAAGCCCCGGCCCACGACGGACGCGCTGAACGCGTGGCTGCCCAGGCTGAACACGCCGAGCGACCCGGCGAAGGACCGGGTGAACGCGTGGTTCTCGGCCGCCGCGACCGGCTCGGGCACCAGTGTCACCTCCAGGCCGACCGACCGCAGCGCCCGGTGCGCCAAGCCCTTGGCGTGGGGCCCCCACCCCGGGGGGTGGGCGAGCACGATGTGCGCGGGCCGTTCGCCCTCGCGGGCCGCGACCTGGTCGGCGACCCACATGACCAGCAGCGCGGTCAACTCCTCCGCCGCGCACCGCTCGCCGCCCGGGGCATCGGGCCCCCGGGGGTCGAGCCCCAGCACGAGCGGCACGGTGTCGCCGACCCGGCGGCCGAAGCCGGTGGCCGTCCACCGCGGGTCGCCCGGCTCGCCGACCGCGAACGCGCCGTCGGGGGTGAGCTGCAACGTCGACGCGACGCCGCCGCCGGGTCCGCCGAGGCCGACCACCTCGGGTTCGCCGCGCCCCGCGCCGCCCAGCCGGCACACGGCTGCGGCGGTGCGCGTGGTGCCCACGTCGACCCCGAGGACGTACGGCAACTCGGAGCCTCCTCAACTCACCTGAACGAAGTACGGGCAGTACCTACACGGGTTACGAGAAGGTCACAAGGTCATCCCCTAATCCCCTAGGGAGTGAACGAGCACCACCCCATAGTGGATGCGCGATCTACTGGGAGTAATCCCCGATGGCCGGTTCTCCCCCCGGCCCTACCTTGATCACCAGGCCGGACCCCACCCCTGCCGGGCCGGCTCCCCGCGTCCTACTCGACCAGGAGACATCCATCATGGGCTCCAGCCCCAACACGCTGCACGACTTCGTTCTCGACCTGCTCAGCGACCCGACCGCGCTGGCCGACTTCCAGGCCGACGCCGAGGGCACCCTGGCGAGGGCGGGCCTGAGCGACATCAGCGCCCTGGACGTGCAGGAAGTCATCCCGCTGGTGCTCGACTACGTGCCGACCGGGAGCCTGCCCGCTCTCGACGGCTCGCTGGTCGAGGACCTGCCGCTCGACCTGGTCGACGCAGGCCAGGCCGGCGCGATCTTCCGGCTCAAGGCCGTCACCGACCAGCTCGCCGTGTCGGGTGCCACCGGCGCCGGCGACGTCAAGGCCGCCGTGGCGGGCACGCTCAGCGCGGACGCCGACGGCCTGTCGGTGTTCGGCGGCGTGTCGAGCTGGGACCTGCTCGACGGCGCCGCCTCGGCGGAGCTGTCGGTCGAGGGCGACTTCTCCGCGGTGGGTGACGTGACCGACACCCTGGACGGCACGCTGCACACCGCCACCGGCCAGGTCGGGGACCTGACCGGCACGGCGACCGGCACGCTGGACGGTGCCGCCGCCACCGCGGGTGGGGTCACCGGCATGGTGCCGGACGCGGACGGCCTGACCAGCACCGCGTTCGGCACGCTCGACACGCTCAACGGCGTGGTCAGCGACGTGACCGGTGGCCTCACCAGCTCGCTGCCCGTCGGCGGGCTCGGCGACGTGGCGGGCCTCGACCACGTGACCGGCCTCGGCGACGCGCTCGGCGTGTCCGGCTCCGCGCACGGCTCGGCCGACTTCGACACCCACGGCGCCGCTCCCCTGTCCGACGTCACCGGGACCGTCGCGCACGTCGCCGACACCGCCGGCGTCGGCGGCGTCGTGAGCAACGTCACCAGCACGGTCGACAGCCTGGACCTGCCGGTCGTCGACTCGCTCGGCGTGGACGACCTGCTCTTCTGAGTCCGGTCCACCACCGGGGGGCCGGTCCTGTCCGCTGGACGGGACCGGCCCCCGCCGCGTTCCCGGACTTTCACCCGGACGGGTTTTACCGGCACACTCTGCCGGGTGATGTCCGCGCCCTGGCTCGACGTGCTCGACGACACGATCCGGGCTTGCGCTGCGCACAACCGGCCCGACCTGGCCGAACGGTTGCGCGACAAGCGCGCCCGCCAGCTGGACCCCAAGCTCCGCGTGCTCGTGATCGGCGAGCCGAAGCAGGGCAAGAGCCAGCTCGTGAACGCGATGGTGAACGCCCCGGTCTGCGCGGTGGGTGACGACGTCACGACCACCGTCCCCACTTTCGTGCAGCACGCGGAGACCCCGTCGGCGGCGCTCGTGCGCGGCGCGTCCATCGCGAACACCCCCACCGAACGCATCCCCGTGCCCCTCGACCAGCTCGCGGACCAGGTCAGCGCGAACCACTTCCACGGCGGCGACCTGGTGCGCGCCGAGGTCGGCATCCCGCGCGCCCTGCTCGACTCGGGCCTGGTGCTGATCGACACCCCCGGCGTGGGCGACCTGCGGCCCGCGCACACCGCGAGCACGTTCGCCGCGCTGCTCCAGGCCGACGCGGTGCTCATGGTCTCCGACGCCACGGCCGAGCTGACCGGGTCGGAGCTGGAGCTGCTCAAGCAGGTCATGACGTCGTGCCCGAACGTGATCCTGGTGCTCACCAAGATCGACATCGCGGCGCAGTGGCGGCGGGTGGTCGAGCGCAACCGCGCGCACCTGGCCCGCGCGGGCGTGGCGGTGAAGCTGATCCCGGTGTCGGCGGCGCTGCGGCTGCGCGCGGCCAAGACCGGCGACAAGGCGCTCAACGCCGAGTCCGGCTTCCCCGAGCTGCTGACGTGCGTGCAGAAGGACATCCTGGCCGCCGCCGACCAGCTCGCCCGCCGCACCATCGCGGTCACCGCCGCGTCCGCGATCAAGCAGCTCGTCGCGCCGGTGCGCGAGGAGCTGTCCGCCCGCGCCGCCCAGGGCCCGGAGAAGACCATCGCCGCGCTCAACGAGGCGCAGCGCCGCATCGACGAGCTGCGCCGCCGGTCCGCGCGCTGGCAGACCGTGCTGGCCGACGAGATGGCCGACCTGGTCTCGGACATCGAGTACGACCTGCGCGACCGCACCCGCCGGATCATGCGCGAGGTGGAGAAGACGTTCGAGACCGCCGACCCGGCGCTGGGCTGGGACCGGTTCGAGGCGTGGCTGGAGGACAACCTCACCGAGGCCGCGACCACGAACTTCGCCTGGCTGCTCGACCGCTCGGAGTGGGTCGCGGAGAAGGTGGCCAAGAGCTTCCCGGTGGCCCGCGACGACCTCCTGCCCGAGTCGATCTTCCGGGACGACGTGCTGGACCGGGTCGCGCCCATGGACAAGCCGGTGATCGAGCGGTTCAGCCTGGCGCAGAAGGCGTTCACCGGGTTGAAGGGCTCCTACGGCGGCGTGCTGATGTTCGGCCTGGCCACCAGCCTGGCCGGGATGCCGCTGATCAACGCGATCTCGCTGGGCGCGGGCGCGCTGTTCGGCGGCAAGTCGATCATCGACGAGAGCGACCAGCGGCTGCGCCGCAGGCAGGCCGCCGCCAAGGCCGCCGCGGCCCGGCACGTGGACGACTTCTTCCTCAAGTTCAGCAAGGACTGCCGCGACGCGGCCCGCCACATCCAGCGCAGCCTGCGCACCCACTTCTCCACGCTGGCCGAGGAGTTGCAGGAGACGCTGCTCGAATCGGCCCGCAGCGCGCGCCGCGCCGTGCAGGACGACAACACCGAGCGGGAGCGGCGCAACCGCGACGCGAAGCGGGAGCTGGACGACCTCGTGGCGCTGTACCAACGCGTCCAGGCGATCGCGGGTGGCCAGGCGCCGCCCCTGGGGATCAGCGCATGACGCCTCCGGGCGAGGCGGTGCCGGGCACGACGTTGGAGGACGAGGTCTGGGCGCTGCTGGAGGACGCCCTGTCGGTCTACCGGGACAGCCCGCGCGCGGTGTCGTGGCTGCGCGGGCACCAGGCCCGGTTCGGCGAACCGGTGCGGGTGGCCGTGGCGGGCGCGCCCCGGTCCGGGAAGTCCACTGTGGTCGGTGCGCTGATCGGCGAGGAGTTCGCCCCGACCGGCGCCACCACGTGGTACCAGGACGGGCCGCGGCCCAGGGCGCACGTCGGCCAGTACGAGGTGCCGGTGCTGCGCCGCGACGGCAAGGCGTTCGTCGACGCGCCGGACGCCGAGCGGGTGACCGTGGAGTGGCCGTCGCGGTCGTTGCGCGACCTCACCCTGATCGACACGCCGGCGGGCGCGCCGGTCGAGCACGTCTACGGCGAGGCCGACGCGGTGCTGTACCTGACCAGGCACATGCACACCACCGACGTGCGGTTCCTCCAGACCGCGCACGACCACCCGGTGGCGCGGGTCGCGCCGGTCAACACGGTGCTGGTGCTGTCGCGGGCCGACGAGATCGGCGGCGGCCGGATCGACGCGTTGTCCTCGGCCAAGCAGATCGCCCGCCGCTACCGGCGCGAGGCGACGGTGACCCCGTTGTGCCAGAACGTGGTCGCGGTGGCCGGGCTGCTCGCGGTGGCCGCGCGCACGCTGCGGGCGGAGGAGTTCGCCGCGCTGGCCGCGCTGGCGTCGTTGGCGCGCACCGAGCTGGACGAGCACCTGCTGTCCGCGGACCGGTTCGTGGCCGAGGACTTCCCGGTGCGGCTGGACCCGGCGGTGCGGCGGGGGCTGGTCGACCGGTTCGGCATCTTCGGCGTGCGGCTGACCACGACGTTGATCCGGCAGGGCTTCGACACGCAGGTCAAGCTGACCGGGCAGCTCGTGCAGCGCAGCGGGCTGGGCGAGCTGCGGGACTCCATCGGCATCTACTTCACCGAGCGGCGCGAGGTGCTCAAGGCGCGGGCCGCGCTGCTCGGGCTGGACGTGGTGCTGCGCGCCGAGCCGCGGCCCGGCTCGGTCGGGCTGGCCGCGGCGGTGGAACGGGTCCTGGCTTCGGCGCACGACTTCCGGGAGCTGCGGCTGCTGGCCGCGTTGCAGGGCGGGCGGACGCGGCTGCCGGGTGAGCTGGACGCGGAGGCGGCGCGGCTGGTCGGCGGGCTGGGGACGAACCCGGTGGTGCGGCTGGGGATGGACCACGAGCCGACGGAGGGCGAGCTGCGGCACGCCGTGCTGGACACGCTGGGGCGGTGGCGGGAGCACGCCGCGGACCCCGCGCTGGACCACGGGCAGCGGCGGGCGGCGGCCGTGGTCGTGCGCAGTTGCGAGGGTATGCTGGCGCAGCTGGTCGGGTGAGCGGCCGGGGTGGCGCGGCTGGTCAGTTCAGCGCCGCGGCCACCGCCCGGACGGCCGCCGAAGGGGTGCGGCGCGGGTCGGTGACCAGGTAGAGCGTGCTGTCGGGCAGTTCGCGGACCCGGTGCAGGGTGCCCGCGTCGAGCTGCTCGGCCACCGCCACGCGCGGCAGGACCGCCCAGCCCAGGCCCGCCACCACGCACGACCGCACGGCCTCGATGCTGCCGAACCGGGTGATGCTCGGCGTGGCGGGCAGCTCCCGCACGAACCGGTCGCTGTAGGAGCAGCCCTCCTCCAGCAGGAAGTACCGCTCGTCCAGCACCACGCCGGGCGCGCTGACCAGCTCGATCGGCTCCACGCCGACCGCGGTCACCTTCAGGCCCGGCGCGACCAGCGAGTCCTCCAGCACCAGCGCCAGGTCGAGGGTGCCGTTGCGGACCCCGGCCAGCGCCTGGCGGGTGCCGGCGGGCGAGAGGTGCACGGAGATGCCCGGCCAGCGCATGGCCACGTCCGCGACCCGCTGCGGCAACCGGTAGGCGCACACCGATTCGGGCGCGGCCATCCGCACGTCGCCCTCCACCGCCGTGCTGCCGCGCACGGCGTCGCGCAGGCGTTGTTCGGCGGTCAGCACCTCGCGGGCGTGCTCGACGGCCTGCCGACCCGCCTCGGTCAGCCGCGCACCGCTGGGCAGCCGGTCGAACAGCCGGGCGCCGAGGTGCCGTTCCAGGGCTTTGACCTGGCTCGTCACCGTCGACTGCACGAGGTGCAGCTCCGCCGCGGTGGCGGTGAAGCTGCCCGTGCGCGCGAGCACCAGGAGGGTGCGCAGGAGGCGGGTGTCCACCGCATCGACAATACCGATCGGACAGATCGCGGGGAATCGTTGGACTCGATGAGGGGTGGTGGGAGAGGCTTGTCGGCATGAACGACGTGCCTGAACCGGCGGTGCTCCGCTACTCCGCCTTCACCACCGACCCCGCCGGCGGCAACCCGGCCGGTGTCGTGCTCGACGCTACCGGCTTGACCGAGGCGGCGATGCTGGAGATCGCCGCCGACGTCGGCTACTCCGAGACCGCGTTCCTGGTCCCGCGCGACGGCGACGGGTCGGAGTTCGACGTGCGGTATTTCAGCCCGCTGGTGGAGGTGCCGTTCTGCGGTCACGCCACCGTCGCCACCGCGGTCGCGCTGGGTCGGACCGGCACGCTGCGCTTCCACACGCCCGCCGGGTTGGTGGAGATCGCCGCGACGCCCGGCGAGGCGAGCCTGACCAGCGTGCCGACGTCGTCCACGCCCGCGTCGGAGGACGACGTGGCGGCGGCGTTGCGGGCCCTGGGGTGGTCGGCCGACGACCTCGACCCGCGCTACCCCGCGCACTGGGCGTTCGGCGGGTCGCGGCACCTCGTGCTGGCCGCGCGGACGCGGGAGCGGTTGGCGGCGCTGGACTACGACTTCGACGCGCTGGCCGACCTGTTGCGCGCCAACGACGCCGTGACGGCGCAGCTCGTGCACCAGCGGGACGAGGACGTGTTCGACGCGCGCGACCCGTTCCCGGTGGGCGGCGTGGTGGAGGACCCGGCGACCGGGTCCGCGGCGGCGGCGTTCGGCGGCTACCTGCGAGCCGTCGGGCGGGTCGGGCGGCCGAGGTCGATCACCATCCACCAGGGCGTGGACATGGGGCGGCCCAGCCTGCTCCGCATCCGGGTGTCGCCCGACGACCCGCGGGTCACCGTGACCGGCGCTGCGGTGCCGATCGCGGGTTAGCCGCTCAGACGCGTTCCAGCACCACTACGGGGATCTCGCGGTCGGTCTTCCTGGCGTAGTCGTCGTAGGCCGGCCAGACCTCGGTCATCAGCTTCCAGAGCTCCGCGCGCTCCTCGCCGGTCGCGGTGCGGGCCCGTGCCCGGAACACGTCCGACTCGACCTGCACCTCGGCCTCGTTGCGGGCTTCGAGGTTGCGGTACCAGGCGGGGTGCTCCGGCGCGCCGCCGTACGAGGCGACGACCACGTACGCGTCACCGCGGGGCTGGTAGATCAACGCGGTGCGGCGGGGCTTGCCGGACTTGCGGCCGGTGGTGGTCAGCAGGAGCGTGAAGACCCCTGGCTGCCACTCGTGCCCCTCCGCGCCGCCGGTCTCGACGTACTTGCGGATGTGCTCGTTGACCCAGTCGACCGGGCTGTTCACCACTGACATGGTTCGAAGCTACCGACAACGCGACGGGGCCGCCGGTCGTGCACTCCGCAATGCCGACCGGCGGCCCCGAACGGGGTGGGGACGTCCGCCTCGCACCCCCTTGGCCCATCACCTGCCTCCCGGCGTCACCCGGCGCTGCCGCCCGCGTAAGCGGTGTTCCGGGGTCGCTCGACCACGCCACGGGGACGTGGTGCGGGAGCGGGACGGCCGACGTCCCGACTCAGTAAATCTGGCTCGCGCGGCGCATGTGCCCTCCTCGGCTCGACGGGACTTCGCCAACTATGACGGGAGGCAAGGCTGGCGGCTCATACGAAAGGGGGATAGAAGAGCGTTATGCCCGAGCTTGAGCTACGCCACCTGCGCGCGGTGTGCGCGATAGCCGAAGAAGGCAGCCTCACGAAGGCCGCCTCGCGCCTGGGCCTCACGCAACCCGCGATGAGCGCCCAGCTGCGGACCGTCGAGCGGATCGTCGGCGGTCGCCTGTTCGACCGCAGCCCCGGCGGTTCCCTGCCCACCGACCTGGGCCGACAGGTCGTCGGCACGGCCAGGCTGGTGCTCGACGAGGTCGAGCAGCTGGTGTCGCTGGCCCGCGAGCGGACCCGGGACGGCCGGGCGGGGCCGTTGCTGGTGGGCGGGGTGCCGACGTTGTTCTTCGGGCACTTCGTCGAGGAGCTGCGGCGGGTGATCCCCTGTTCGGAGGTCCGCACCGAGATCATGCCCGGGGCCTCGGACCTGCTGGAGCTGCTGGTGTCCGGCCAGGTGCAGCTCGGCGTGCTGGACCGGTTCGAGGGGCTGGAACGGCGGGAGCTGCGCGGGCTGGAGCTGCGCCGGCTGGTGAGCGAGCCGCAGTTCGTGGCGCTGCCGGAGACCGACCCGCTGGCCGCCCAGGAGGACGTCGACCTCGCGCAGCTGGCCGACCGCGACTGGGTCGCGCCGCCGGACGAGTTCGTCGGCAACCGGTTGCAGATCTTCACGGTGTGCGCGGCGGCCGGGTTCACGCCCCGGTTCAGCCACCACGTGAACGAGGCCAGCACGGCGCGCAGCCTGGTCGCCAACGGGGCGGTGTCGTTCGCGCTGCCCCAGTCCCGCAGCGGGGACGGCATCGTGATCCGGCCCTTGCGCGGCGCGCCGCTGATGGTGGACCTGATGCTGGCCACCCGGCGGGAGGGGCCGGCGGCGGGGCGGGCGCACGACGTGTTCGCGGCGGCGGCCCGCGCGTACCGGGCGGTGCTCCCCCGCAACCCCGGCTACGCCAGGTGGTGGGAGGAGCACCCCGAGGCGCACCGGGAGATCGACGCGGCGTTGTTGGCGGGCGGTTAGGCGGACCGGGTCAGGACTTGAGGGCGTCCTCGATGGTGGTCGGGGCGCGGCCGATCAGCTTCTCCAGGTCGGGGCGCACCTCGGCGAGCACGCCGCGGCTGATGTTGACCTCGATGTCGGCGAGCAGGTCGGCCACGAAGTCCGGCAGGCCGAAGCCCTTCAGGCCCGCGACGCGGTCGGGCCCGCTGACCGGCTGGTGGGTGGTGCCGGCGAGGGCGGCCAGCTCGTCGAAGCTCCACGCCCGCGGGCCGGTCAGCTCGTAGACGGCGTTCTCGTGGCCGGGCGTGCTCAGCACGACGGCGGCGGCCAGGGCCAGGTCGTCGCGGGACGCGCTGGCGATGCGGCCGTCACCGGCGGCGCTGACGATCGGGCCGGGCGCGTGCGGGAGGTAGTTCTCGTGGTACATCCCGTTGCGGAGGAACGTGAACGGGATGCCGGTGGCCCGGATCGCCTCCTCGGTCCCCTTGTGGACCTGCGCGAGGGAGAGCGGCGAGGTGTCCGCGTCGGTGACCGAGGTGTAGACGATGTGCCGCACACCGGCCTCGGCGGCGGCGCGGACGGCGTTGAGGTGCCGTCGCAGGCGGATCTCGTCCGGGCCGTCGACCGAGACGATCAGCAGCGTCTCCACGCCGGCGAACGCGTCGGCGAGGGGGCCGTCGAAGTCACCGGGGCGGACCTCGACGCCCCGGCGCTCGGCCTCCTCGGCCTTCTCCGGGTCGCGGACGGAGACCGCCAGCCGGTCGGCGGGCAGGCGGGCGAGGGTGTGGTCGAGGATCAGGGAGCCGAGGTGGCCGGTCGCGCCGGTGATCAAGGTCGTCATGCCGGCAACGCTAGGCACGAAGCTAACTAATCGTAAGTACCTACCTCTTCATCAGGTACTAACGATCCGGATAGCGTGCAGGTAGAGTGCTTGCCATGGTGCAGCGAGGTGACGTGTACGACCGCAACTGCCCGACCCGGGTGATCGCGAACCACGCCACCGGGCAGTGGGGCAGCCTGGTGCTCGGCAAGCTCCTGGACGGCACGAAGCGGTTCGGCGAGCTGCGCCGCGAGGTGTCGGGGGTGAGCGAGAAGATGCTCGCCCAGACGTTGCAGGCGCTGGAGCGGGACGGGCTGGTGCACCGCGAGGTCCACCCCGTGATCCCGCCGCGGGTGGACTACTCGCTGACGACGCTGGGCGCGCACGCGGCGGAGCAGATCATCGGCCTGTTCGGGTGGATCGAGGAGAACCTGCCGGACTTCCTGGCGGCGCAGGAGGAGTACGACGCGCGGCGCGTGGAGAACGTGTGACAGATCACGTCCACACCTCCGACCTGTGCCGGGCTCGCCGGGACAACCGAGCGTGAGGACGGGCGAAATCCCACGTTTAGATCGGACGTCTGACGGGTAGAGGCAAACCAACAGCCGGTGAATTCCGGGGGTGGTTTGCCAGAATGAACGCCATGACGCAGCCCTTCACGGACGATAGTCACCCGGCCGAGCCCTATCCGGGAGCTCGGCCGGGACACTGCTTCGTGCACCTCGACGGCGCCGGCTGGCCGGTCACGCCCGATCCCGGTGCCGATTCCGGATGGCGGGTCGCCCCCGACGGGCAGGACCTGGACGACTGGCTCGCCGAGCACGGCGAACCGCCGTTGACGGGGCGGATGCCGGTGCTGGCGTACGGGTCGAACGCGAACCCGGCCAAGGTGACGTGGTTGCGGGAAGAACTGGGGTTGACCGGCCCGGCGGTCGTGCTGAGGGCCAGGTGCGAGGGGTTGTCGGCGGTGTGGGCCGCCGGGTTGCGCAAGACCGACGGGCAGCGGCCGGCGACGCTCGCCGCCGCGCCGGGCGTCGAGGAGGAGCACGCGGTGTGGTTCGCCACCGCGGAGCAGCTGCGGGTGCTCGACCGGTGCGAGGGCCGGGGGCTGCGGTACCGGTTGGTGCGGGTGCACACCGGGCGGGTGACGTTGTTCAACGGCGGCGTGGTGGATTCGGTGCTGGCGTACACCGGTGCGGGCACGAGGCGGATGCCGTTGCTGGTGGGCGGGCGGCCGGTGCGGTGCGCGGAGGTCGACCAGCGGAGGGCGCGCCGGCTCGGGGGCCGGCCGGCGGACGGGGACGGGCTGGACGTGACGCCCGTGCACGGCGACCCCTCGCCGGACGACTGGCCGGACCGGGTGTTCGTGTACGGGACGTTGCAGCCCGGGATGGCGGCCTGGGGCGTGGTGGAGCCGTTCGTGGTGGGCGAGCCGGTGCCGGCGGCGCTGTCCGGGACGTTGCACGACACGGGGCTGGGGTATCCGGCGTGGCGGCCCGGGAGCGGGGCGCGGGTGCCCGGGCACGTGCTGCGGGTGGAGCGGCCCGAGGAGGCGCTGCCGGTGCTGGACGAGTACGAGGGCGACCAGTACCGGCGGGTCCGGGTGACGTTGGCGGATGGGCAGGTGTGTTGGGCGTACGTGTGGAAGGCGGCGGTGGGTGACATGCCCGTGTTGTCCGGTGGGTGGGTCGAGGGGTAGCGGCCCGGCCGCCCGATGGGGTTGTGGACCAGCGTCATCGGTGCGCCCGATCCGGTGAATTTCTCGCCTATCCACCCAACCCTTCGGTGGTTGGGTACGTCCTCCTGATAAGGACCCGTTTCCTAGCAGGAGGTGGACATGAGGCGACTCGTGGCGTTCGGCGCCCTCGCGGTCGCGCTTGCCGCGTGCGGGAGCCCACAGCAGGCGGCCGAGCAGTCTTCGCTCGTGGTCGAGCCGTCCTCCGAGTCCGCGCCCGTGCCGCCGTCGTCGGCGCCGGTGACGTCCGCGCAGGTCTCCCCCACGGCGGCGCCGGCGTCGGGGCGGTGCACGGCGGCGGTGTTGGCGGGGTCGGTGGAGCCGACCGAGGCCGGTGCGGGGAACCGGTACGGCAAGCTCGTGGTGACCAACAACGGCGCGGGGCCGTGCACGTTGAACGGGTACAGCGGGTTGCAGTTGCTGGACTCGGCGGGCAACCCGGTGCCGACGGACCTCCAGCGGACGTCGGACCCCGGGCCCGCGCCGGTGGTGCTCGCGCCCGGGACGGCGGCGGCGGCGAACCTGCACTGGACGGTGGTGCCCACCGGTGACGAGCCGGTGGACCGGCCGTGCCAGGCGGAGGCGGCGCGGGCGGCGGCGATCCCGCCCGACGAGACCGAGCCGATGAGCCTGCGGTGGGGGTTGGGTCCGGTGTGCGCCGGCGGGAAGATCGAGATCAGCGCGTTCTACGCTGCCTAGGTGATCGAGTCCAACGTTCCCGGCCACGCCGGGGAGCTCGCGGTCCGCACCTGGCCCAACCTGGACGCCGACTGGCTCGCCGTCATCGTGCACGGCTACGGCGAGCACAGCGGCAGGTACGGGCACGTCGCCGAGGCGCTGGTGGAGGCGGGCGCGCTGGTGGTGGCCGCCGACCACGTCGGGCACGGGCGGTCCGAGGGGGAACGGGCGGTCATCGCCGACTTCGACGGCGTCGTGGCCGACGTCGGGGCCGCGGTGAGCTCGGCGGCGTCGGACCTGCCCACGGTGCTGATCGGGCACGGCGAGGGCGGGTTGGTCGCGGCGTGGTACGCGCAGCGCCACCCGCTGGCGGCGCTGGTGCTGTCGGCGCCGGTGCTCGGCACGTGGGAGGGGCTGGACCGGCCCGAGGAGCCGGTGGACCCGGAGTTGCTGTCACGCGACCCGGAGGTCGGCAAGAACTACGCGTCGGACCCGTTGGTGTGGCACGGGCCGTACAAGAGGGAGACCTTGGAGGCGCTGGAGCGCGCGCTCGACGAGGTCAACTACGGCCCCGCGCTGGAGCACCTGCCGGCGCTGTGGCTGCACGGGACCGCGGACGAGCTGGTGCCACTGGCCGAGACCCGGACCGGCACCGATCGGTTGCGCGGGCTGCTGTTCGAGGAGCGGGTCTACCCCGGCGCGCGGCACGAGGTGTTCCACGAGACCAACTCGGCCGAGGTGCTGGCCGACGTGGTCGACTTCGTGCGCCGGGCGCTCCGGCTGGGGTGATGGGACACACCCGGACGGGTGGGGCGGCCGACGCGGCGCCGCCCCACCCCGTCAGGAATCACTCGTCGTAGTCGCTGCCACCGTCGTCGTAGTCGGTGTCATCGTCGTAGTCGGTGTCATCGTCGTAGTCGGTGTCATCGTCGTACCAGTCGTTCGAGTCGGCCTCGGCGGATGTGGACCCGGTCCACGCGCCGTCGGGGCTGGACCACGCGTAGTGGTCGAAGTAGCCCGCGTTGCCGTCGTACGTCCACGCAGCCACGGTGAACGAGCCCGCGCCGTAGGACCCGGCCACCTGGTACTGCTCGAAGAAGTACGAGTTGCCGTAGGCGTCGGCGCCCGACGCCAGGTCGTGGACCGTGGCGCCGTCCGCCGTGGCGGACGCGCTGCCATGGTCGTACTCGACGTCGGCCGACGCGATGCCCGCGGCGCCGATGACGAGCGGGAGCGACAGCGCGCCCGCGGCGACCAGTCGGATGATGCTGCGCATGGTGGAACCTCCTTGGCGTAGATGGCCATGCGCTCACATCGTTACCTCGCACGACGCGCCACCGGACGTCGCCGACCGCATCGTGTGAACGGCGGTTAGACCGGCGAAAACGGCCTGATCAGCGGACATCACAAGGGGTGGGCGCAAGTCCCTGCTTATGGGTGACATCAATGGCACCCTCACGTGCCACACCGGTGTCATGGACAATTCGGGTCGAGATGGTGGGAGAAGACCTGGAGCTGCTGATCACCGCGGTGGTGGCGGCCGACGACGACCGGCAGGCGCGCGCCGCCTGCGCCGCACTGCTGCGCCAGGTCGGCGGGCGGGTGGTGCGGGCCATCGACTGCTCCGACGAGGAACCCGGCTGCTGGTCGGTGACGATCAGCCGGGTCAGCGGCGAGCGGGCGACGCAGAACGTGGCGGGCGCGCTGGCCCGCGCGGTGCGCACGTTCGTCCGGCAGCTCGGCGACGAGTTCCCCACGCCCAGGGTGGCCTGCGAGCCGCCGACGGCGTGGACGGTGCTGGAGGACCCGGCGCTGCTCGACGGCCTCGTGCCCGGCGCGGAGCGGCTGCTGGTGGAGGCGTGGGCGGGCGGTGACCCGCAGCAGAACCGGCCCGAGGTCGAGGCGCCGGACCGTTCGGCGCAGGCACCGGAGCCCGAACGGGTGCGCACGCGGTTGTCGTTGCGCGTCGACGTGGCCACCGACCGGTCCGCGGGCGCCGAGTGGCAGGCGCGGGCGGTAGCGAGCCGGGTCGCGAGAAGTGGCAAGATCACCCGAGTGGCTCCCCACGGGCACCTACTGAGCGTGCACATCGACCTCGGCGCGAGCGTTAATTCGCCCACGGTCGCGCTACAGGAGGCCGTGGCGTCGCTGGGCCGTTCGGGATGGTCGGACGTCGAGTGGTCCGGGGATTCCGGCACGGTCCGCTGGTCAGCCGCGCCGGCGCCGGAGGCGGGGATCGCCGCGCTGGCACTGACAGCGACACCGGACTCGGCATTCGTGTGGACGGTGCCGGACTGAACCTGTTGTCGCTGCCCCGATCGAGTGGATTTGCACTGCCACCCGGTCAGCCGATCTTGCTTGTGAATCGTGAAACTTTAGGTACTACTTTCAACTATAGGAACTCAAGCAGTTCAGCCGGGAGGGGTCGGGATCCGACATGGCCAGCATCGAAGAGGTCCGCGCCGCGATCGCACAGGCCGTCGAGAAGGCGGGCCAGAGCGTCAACGCCCTGCAACAGGCCGCCGACCTGGCCGAGGACGCCCAAGCCCTGCTGAGCACGGCGACGCAGGGCAGCGTCCAGGCCGACGTGGAGCAGGCGAACGCGCGGTTCGCCGAGGTGGTCAGCGGCGTCACCGACCTGCAGAAGCACCTCGGCGCCGGGATCTCCCAGGCCGAGAGCATCAACTCCAGGTTGTGACGTGACCTCGGTAGGCGAAGTCAAGCTCGCGCTGGAGCAGAGCTGCGAGTTCCTCCGGGACGCCTACCGCAGCGTCCGGGAGGCCCAGACCGCGTTGGACGAGGCCGTCGACATCCTGCTCGACGCGAGCGCCGACCACCACGAGTCCCTGGTGCCGCCCGGGTTCCTGGCGGCCGGTGAGAGGTTCGCCGACGAGTTGGAGCTGATCGTGGGCAGCCTGGAACTGGTCCAACGCCTAGCCGTGGAGCTGTGACGTGAGCAGGCGTGACGAGCGCCGCAGGAGGATCGAGGGCTCCTTCGAGGAGTTCCGCAGGGCGGTCGCCGCCGCGCTGGGCAACGCCTCGCGCGAGCACCGCCTCCTGGCCGACGAACGCGCGCGCGACATGTTCGAGGTGATCCTGCGCGGCGACGGCGTCGACCGGGCGCTGGCCGACCCGCTGCTGGCCGGGGCGCTGGCCAACCCGCTGTTCGAGCAGCAGCTGGCGCGGGCCCTGATCGACCGGGTCGAGGCGTTCCGCGAGTGGTCCGAGCGCGGCCCCGACCAGTTGACCGCGCTGGTCGGCGCGGCGGCCGAGGGCCCGGCGTCGTGGCCGCCGGAGGCGTGGCTCGGCACGCCGGGCACGGCCGACGGCAGCGACGGCGCGCCCGAGCTGTGGCGCATCGGCACCGGCGTGGTGCGCAGCGCGCCCGAGCCGCAGCGGTTCCCGGTGGCGGTGCCGCTGCTGGACCACTCGCACCTGCACGTCTCCTCCACCTACGAGAGCCGCGCCACGGCCGAGTCGCTGGTCGAGACCCTGCTGCTGCGGGTGCTCAGCCACTTCCAGCCCGGCCTGGTGCACGTGCACGTGTGGGACGTCGGCCAGCTCACCGGCGCGCTGCCCGGCCTGTACCCGCTGACCCGGGCGGGCCTGCTGACCGTGCACGACCCGGCCCGGCTGCACGAGCTGCTGGACGAGCTGTCCGACCACATCCGGCGGGTGCACACCGGCGTGCTGACCGAGGGCCACCAGTCGGTGCGGGCGGCCGGCGGGCGGCGCACCGAGCCGTGGCGGGTGGCGGTGCTGTTCGGCAACCGGCAGCCGTTGCGGGAGGAGCACCAGCAGCAGTTGCAGCGGGTCGCGCGCAACGGCCTCGCCGCGGGCATCCAGCTCTTCATCGTCGACATCCCGGTCACGGTCAACTCGCCGATCGAGACCGTCACCATCGCCGCGGACCACTCGGCGACCTGCACGATGACCGGCAAGCACGTCGCGGTCGCGCTCGACCCGCCGCTGCCGCGCGACCGGGTGCCCCGCGCGTGCGCGGCCATCGCGGACAAGCGCGAGGAGCGCCGCCACCGGCTCAGCACGTTCGCCGACCTGCTGCCCGAGCAGCTGTGGCGGGAGAACTCGTCGGCGGGCGTGCTCGCGCCGGTCGGGTTCCTGGAGGGCGAGCCGGTGCACGTGGGGCTGGGCGACACGTCGCCGCACGCGTTGATCGGCGGCCCCAGCGGCTCGGGCAAGACGAACTTCCTCTACGCCATGCTCGGCAGCCTCGCGGCCCGGTACGCGCCGGACGAGCTGGAGCTGTACCTGCTCGACTTCAAGGAGGGCGTGTCGTTCGCGCAGTTCGCGCCGGGCCGCAAGGACCCGACGTGGCTGCCGCACGCGCGGCTGGTCGGCGTGAACGTCAACACCGACCGCGAGTTCGGCGTGGCGCTGCTGGCGTTCCTGGCCGACGAGATGCGCCGGCGGGCGGACGCGGCCAAGCGGCACGAGGTCACCAAGCTGGAGCAGCTGCGCGAGGAGGACCCGCACGGCCACTGGCCGCGGATCGTGGCCGTGATCGACGAGTTCCAGTACCTGTTCGGCGAACGCGACCACGTCACCGCGCAGGCGACGCAGCTGCTGGAGGACGTGGCGCGGCGCGGCCGGTCGCAGGGCATCCACCTGGTGCTGTCCAGCCAGGACGTGTCCGGCATCGAGGGCTTCTGGGGCAAGTCGGCGATCTTCGAGCAGTTCACCGTGCGCATCGCGCTGCCCAAGGCGCGGCGGGTGCTGGCCGAGCCCCAGAACGACGCCGCGGTGGAGCTGCCGCGCTGGCACGCCGTGGTCAACCACGAGTCGGGCGTGCGGCCGGGCAACGAGGTCGCGCGCATCCCGGACGCCACCGCCAAGGGCACGTTCGAGGTGTTGCAGGCCGAGCTGCACCGCAGGCGCCCGGCGGACCTGGCCGAGCCGATCCTGTTCGACGGCAGCAAGGTGCCCGCGCTGCACGCGATGCCGGACTTCCGGGCGTTGCGCCCGGTCGAGGGCGGCAACCCCACCGTGCTGCTGGGCCAGGTGATCGACGTGGCGGGCAGCGCGGCCGGGGTGCGGTTCGCCCGCACGCCGGGCCGCAACATCGCGGTGCTCGGCTCCCTGGCCGACGACGCGGCGGGCGTGCTGGCCGGCGCGGCGCTGTCGCTGGCCCGCCAGCACGAGCCGGACGACGCCCGGTTCACCCTGGCGTGCCTGGCCGAGGACGCCTGGCCGCACGCGGAACGCCTGCACAAGCAGCTGAGCGACGCGGGCCACACCGTCGAGCTGCTCGGTCTGGACGGCATCCGGGCGATGGTGGACGGCACCGCGGCGCGGATCACCGCGAGCATGACCGGTGAGACCGGCGCGCCGCTGCCACCGCACTACCTGGTGGTTTACGCGGTGGACGCGGCGCACACCCTGTTGGAGGTGAAGGACCCGACGACCCGGGCCTCCGGGGTGGACAGCCTGCGGACCGTGCTCAAGCACGGGCCGGAGAACCGCACCCACGTGCTGGGGTGGTGGCGTGGCGCGCAGCGGCTGAAGAACAGCCTGCCGCCGGGCGTCTACGACGACATCGGCGCGTGGATCGCGTTCGACGTGCAGGGCAAGGAACTGCTGTCGTTCGGGCCGGAGCAGGTCATGGCGTGGTCACCGCGACCGCGACGGGGCCTGTTCTTCGACCGGTTCGAGCACTCGCGGCCGCAGGTCGTCATCCCGTTCGACACCCGGGAGGAACCATGATCAGCCACGCCTCAGTGGTGCCCGCGCAGCGCACCGGCGGGCACGGCGCGCCGGAGGTCGGGGCGGTCTCGGCGATCGACCGGTACCGGGAGGTCGTCGCGCTGGCCGGCGAGTCGGTGGAGCGGATGCGCGCCGCCGACCGGGCGCGGGTGCGGCGGCTGCTGGAGCGGCTGGCCGAGTCGCAGGACCGGATGGCGGCGGTGATCGACCAGGAGAAGCTGGTCAAGCAGGTCGTCGCGGAGCACTGGGAGGCCGTGGTCAAGCTGCTGTGGGACGAGCGGTGGTTCACCATGACCACCGTGCCCGCGCCGGACGAGTCCGTGCCGCCGCGCGACCAGGCCGACTACAACACCGCGCTGGACCTGGCGTTCCGGGCGTTGGAGGAGGCGGCGCAGAAGCGCGCGTTGTTCCGCTAGAAGCCCCAGGAGACGGCGACGGTGTCGAAGTCGAGCTCGGCGTCGGCGCGGCGGTAGGTGGCCAGGGCGGCGGCGTTGTCCTTCTCGGTGCCGGTCCACACGCCGGTGCAGCCGCGTTCCCGGGCCAGGTCGATCAGGCGGGCGATCAGCGCGCTCGCGACGCCCCGCCGCCGGTGGGGGTCGTCCACGCCGAGCTCGTAGAGGAACATCTCCACGCCCTTGTCGGGGTGGATGGTCTCCACACCGGACACGAACCCGGCCGGCTCGCCGTCGACGTAGGCGACGAGCAGGTGGTGGCGGTCGTCGGCGAGGAACGCGCGGGTGGCGTCCTCGCGCGGCGGGTCGTCGAACAAGTGGCCCGCGGCCACCACCGCGTCGAACGACGTGACCAGCCGGATGTCCATGCGGGCGAGGGTAGCTCTTGGGTGATGATGCGGTCATGCGCGTTCTGCCCACCCCCGCCGACGTGTCCGCCGCCACCCCCGACCCGATCGCCCGGTGGGCCGCCCAGTCCCTGCTGCCCGGCCGCGGCGGCACGGCCTGGGCGCACGGCGACGCGGTCGCGGTGCTCGCGCCCGCGTTGTACCGCTTCGACCGCCTGGTGCTGACCGGGCCGGTGGACGACGTGGCGACGTTGCTGCGCGCGCACGTGCGGCCCGACGTGATACCCCTGGTCACCACCGCCGTGGCCGAGCAGCTCGACTGGCCGGTCCGCGGCACGTTCGGCTGGATGCACCGCACCGGCTCCCTCGACCCGGCACCGGGCCCCCGCTGGCTGACCGAAGCCGACTGGGACGACGTCGAAGCGCTTCTGCGCGAGGCGAACCCGGACTCCTGGGTCCGGCCGCGCGAACCGGGTGCGTCCCGCTGGGCGGGCATCCGCGCCGACGGCGTCCTGATCTCCGTCGCCGCCGACGCCTGGCCGTCCCCCTCGGTCGGCTTCATCGCCGGCGTGGCGACCCACCCCGACCACCGCGGCAGGGCGCTGTCCACCACCGTCTGCGGGTTCGTCGCGAGCGCCCTGCTCGCCGAGCGCGGCACGTGCGGCCTGATGGTCCACCAGTGGAACGAGGCCGCCATCGGGGTCTACCGGCGGCTCGGCTTCACCTACCGCAGCGTGACCACGCTTCGGGACTCAGCTCACACCTGATCGGCGGAACAGCCCCGCGACGCGGCGGTGTTGCACGCGGTATGACGCCGAGCACCGCGCGCGAGATCCGTCTCGCCTCCCGCCCCGAAGGCTTCCCGACCCCGGAGAACTTCGAGCTGGTCGAAGTGCCCCTCCCGGAGGTCGCCGACGGTCAAGTGCTGGTCCGCAACCAGGTGATGAGCGTGGACCCGTACATGCGGGGCCGGATGAACGCGGGCAAGTCCTACGTGGCGCCGTTCGAGGTCGGCGCGGCGCTCGACGGCGGCGCGGTCGGCGAGGTGGTGGCGTCGAAGGCGCCCGGCTTCGAGGTCGGCGACACCGTGCTGCACGGCCTGGGCTGGCGCGAGTACGCCGCGGTGGACGCCGCCCACGCGACGAAGGTCGACCCGCAGGCCGCCCCGATCGGCGCGTACCTGGGCGTGCTCGGCATGCCGGGCATGACGGCGTACGCGGGCCTGCTCGAGGTCGCCGCGTTCAAGGAGGGCGACGTGGTGTTCGTCTCCGGCGCGGCGGGCGCGGTCGGCCAGGTCGCGGGCCAGGTGGCCCGGCTGCGCGGCGCCAAGCGGGTGATCGGCAGCGCGGGCAGCGACGCCAAGGTCGAGTACCTGGTGGAGGAGCTGGGCTTCGACGCGGCGTTCAACTACAAGGACGGCCCGGTGGGCGAGCTGCTGGCCCAGGCCGCGCCGGACGGGATCGACGTGTACTTCGACAACGTCGGCGGCGACCACCTGGAGGCCGCGATCGACGCGTTCACCGACCACGGCCGGGCCGCGCTGTGCGGCGC
Source organism: Actinosynnema sp. NPDC091369 (assembly GCF_044757065.1). NCBI lineage: Bacteria > Bacillati > Actinomycetota > Actinomycetes > Pseudonocardiales > Pseudonocardiaceae > Actinosynnema > Actinosynnema sp. NPDC091369. The sequence continues at coordinate 470,175 of NZ_JBIVUG010000001.1, forward strand.
GATCTCCCACTACAACACCAAGACCCCCATCGGCCCGCGCAACCTCGGCCTGGCCGTCGGCAAGCGCCTGACCCTGCGCGGCTTCCTCGTGCACGACCACAAGCACCTGCGGGCGGACTTCGTCCGCGAGGTCGGCGGCTGGATCGACTCGGGCGAGCTGCGCTACCGGGAGACCGTGACCGAGGGCCTGGACCGCGCGCCGGAGGCGTTCATCGGCATGCTGCGCGGCGAGAACCTCGGCAAGGCGCTCGTCACCCTGTAGGGAAATCCGGTTGGGCACGTGCCGGCGGTGCGCTAGCGTCGCCGGCATGTGCGCCTGTGCCGTGACCCGGATGCGCCGCGTCTAGCGGCGGCACCCCGGTTCCGCCGCTCCAGCGAGTCCTCGCCGGGCGGCATCTTCCTCCGCTGCCCGGTTCGCTTCCAGCAGCCGCGGAGCCCCTTCAGTGCGCACGCACCACGACGGCCGGCACGAGCACGGTCAGAACTTCCTCGTCGACCGGACCGTCATCACCGACGTGGTCGACCTCGTCGCCCGGACCAGCGGGCCGATCCTGGAGATCGGCTGCGGCTCCGGCGCGTTGACCCTGCCGCTCCAGGCCCTGGGCCGCCCGCTCACCGGCGTGGAGGTCGACCCGGCCCGGGTGCGCGAGCTGCGCCGCCGCGTGGCGCCGACCACGACGCTGGTCGAGGCCGACTTCCTGCGCCACCGCCTGCCGCGCGAGCCGCACGTCCTGGTCGGCAACCTGCCGTTCCACCTGACCACGGCGGTGCTGCGCCGGGTCGTGCACGCCGGGCACTGGACGGACGCCGTGCTGCTCGTGCAGTGGGAGGTGGCGCGCCGCCGGGCGGGCGTGGGCGGCGCGACGATGATGACCGCCCAGTGGTGGCCCTGGTACTCGTTCACGCTGGTCCGACGCGTGCCGGCGGCGGCGTTCCGGCCCCGTCCCGGCGTGGACGGCGGCCTGCTGGCGGTGACCCGCCGCCGGACGCCGCTGGTGGACCCCCGCGACCGCCGCCGCTACCAGGCGTTCGCGCACCGCGTGTTCACCGGCCGGGGCCGGGGCGTGCCGGCGATCCTGCGCGCGGCCTACCCGCGGGCCCGGACCGCCGACTGGGCGCGCCGCCACCGCCTCACCGACCGCACCCTGCCGCGCGACCTGACCGCCGGGCAGTGGGCCGAGCTGTTCGCCCTCACTCCGCCGGAGCGGTGAGGTCCTCGCCGAACCGGTACGCCTGGAGGCAGTAGTCGAAGCCGGACTCGACCATCGGGTCCAGCCCTTCCCGCTCGCAGTGCTCCAGGAACCCCTCGGCCGCGTGCCACCGCTCGCCGTCGAACCAGAACACCCCGCCGGCGTAGTGGATGGTGTTGCCGGTGGCCTCGTCGGCGAGGTTCAGCGACTCGTAGTTCTCCGGGCGGTTGCGCACCAGCCGCACGAGGTCCTCGGGCACGCCCCGGTAGAGGGATTCCTGGAGCGCGTAGTCGCCCTCCGCGTACAGGTTGAGGTCGGTCTCGTGGTCGAACGTCAGCAGCAGCGCCCGCCCCTCGGGGGTGAAGTACCAGACGGTCGACTGGCCGCCCCGGTCGTTCCACCCGAACCGGTCCGCGCCGTCCACGGTCATCGGCGCCACGTCGACGGCCTCGCCGATGGTCGCCGCACGTCGCCGCACCTCGACCAACGGGGTCGCCTGGAGGGCCTCCCACGTCTCACTCATGCCGGGCAGGCTACTGACCGGCGCACCGCTCCACCCGGCATTCACACGACCTGACCATCGGCGGCCACCACACGCCCCTCGTGCACCACGAGCGTGCGCGGAGCGCGATCCATCACCGCGCCCGTCACCGTGTCGCCCGGCACCACCACCAGGTCGGCGGGCGCGCCCTCGGTCAGCCCCAGCACCCGGCCCATGACCGCCGCGCCGCCCCGCGTGGCGATGTCGACGCACATCTCCACCAGCTCGTCGCGGCGGAACCCGTTGCGGTGGGCGAGCTGCCAGGCCCGGTCGAGCATGTCGCCGTTGCCGTAGGGCGACCAGTAGTCCCGGATGCCGTCCTGGCCGAGCCCGACCCGCACGCCCGCCCACCGCAGCTGCCGCAGCGGCAGCGGGTCGCGCACGCCCGGCGCGACCGTGGTCACCGCGATGTCGTGCTCCGCCAACCGCTCCACCAGGTCGCGCCGCCGGTCCTCGTCCACAGTGGACAGGGCGAACGCGTGGCTGATCGTCACCTGGCCCCGCATGCCCAGGGCGCTCACCCGCTCGCAGATCAGCTCGACCTGGAACGCGCCCAGCGAGCCCGCGTCGTGCAGGTGCACGTCCACCCCGCGCTGGTGCTTCTCCGCCAGCCCGAACACGACGTCCAGGTGCCGCACCGGATCGCGGTCGTAGCCCGCCGGGTCGAGGCCGCCGACCAGGTCGGCCCCGGACCGCAGCGCCGCGTCCAGCAGGTCCGCGGTGCCCTTCTCGCGCAGGATGCCGCACTGCGGGAACGCCACCACCTCGACGTGCGCCCGCCCGGCGTGCTCCTGCCGGGCGGCGAGCACGCCCTCCAGCTTCTCCAGCCCCGAGTCGACGTCCACCTGCGCGTGGCTGCGCACGTGCGTCGCGCCGAACGCGATCGTCCGCCCGAGCGTGTGCGTGGCGCGGTCGGCGACGGACGCCTCCGCCGACCGCCAGTTGCGCCGGTCGTTGTCGATCAGCTCGGCCAGGCCCTCGCCCGCGCTGTGCGGGCGGAACGGCAGGCCGAGCCGGGTGGAGTCGAGGTGCGCGTGCGCGTCGGTGAACGCGGGCAGCAGCACGCCGCCCCGCCCGTCGGCCACCGGCACGTCGGGCGGCGGGAGGAGGTCCGGGCCGAACGCCGCGACGCGCCCGCCCTCGCAGAGCACGTCCACCACGGGTGCGCCGGGGGCGTTCGGCCACGGCCGCACGGAACGGATCAGCAGGTCACCGGTCACCAGGCGACGCTAGCCCCGCGCGGGTGCCGCCGCCAGCGAGGAGCTTGCCCGGGTTGAGCACGCCGGTCGGGTCCAGCGTCCGCTTCACCGACGCCAGCACGTCCAGGCCGAGCGCGCCGACCTCGGCCTCCAGGTACGGCGCGTGGTCCGTGCCCACGGCGTGGTGGTGGCTGATCGTGCCGAGCCCGGTGATGGCCTCGCTCGCGGCGGCCTTGGCCACCTGCCACTGCCCGACCGGGTCGGCCGCGTCCCGGGCCGCCAGCACCGTGAAGTACAGCGACGCGCCGGTCTCGTAGGCGTGCGAGATGTGGCACATGACCACGCAGTCGCCCAGCGCGTCGACCAGCGCCTCGCGGACCGCGGCGCGCAGCTCCGACACCCGGGACCAGTGCGTGGCCGTCTCCAGGGTCTCCACGCACACCCCGACCTCCATCAACGCGTCCCGCTGCCGGGGACCGTTGAACCGGCCGTGCCGCCACGCCTCGCCGAGCGCCCTGCCCAGGCCCACGAGCCGGACCCCGCGCACCGTCTCGGCCCGCCGCCGCGCGACTTCGGCCTTCGACGCGCCGTGCCACCCGAGGATGAGCATGCACGGCTGCCGGACGCCCCTCGCCCGCAGGTACGCCTTGAGCGCGTTCGTCTTCCAGCCGCCGGCCAGTGCGAGCGACACCGCCGTCTCGTCCACATCGGACAGTCGGGTGACGTCGGCGAGCACCCGCCGCTGCGCCAACCGGCGCACCACGGCCGACCCGCGCTCCCAGCCGTCCACGATGAAACCCTCGTACCGCTCGACCACCGGCCGCGGGCGCACGCGCAGCGAGACCTCGGTGATGACGCCGAACGCGCCTTCGCTGCCGACCACCAACTGCTTGAGGTCGGGCCCGGCGGCGGACGCGGGAGCGCTGCCCAGCCGCCACTCGCCCACCGGCGTGGCCAGCCGCACGCCCTCCACCATGTCCTCGAAGCGCCCGTAGCCGGACGACGCCTGCCCGGCCGACCGGGTCGCGGCGAACCCGCCGACGGTGGCCCGCTCGTAGGACTGCGGCACGTGCCCGGTGGTGAGCCCGTGCGCGGCCAGCAACCGCTCCGCCTGCGGCGCGGGCAACCCGGCCTGGAGCACGGCGAGGCGGGACACCGGGTCCACCGAGACCAGCCGGTCGAGCCGGTTCAGGTCGAGCGCGATCACCGCCGCCTTGTCGCCGCGCAGGGCGTTCACGCCGCCGACGACGGACGTGCCGCCGCCGAACGGCACCACGGCCACGTCGTGCTCGACGCACGCCTTCAGCACGTCGACCACCTGCTCCGGCGACGCGGGCAGCACCACCGCGTCCGGCACGGACAGTTCGCCGTCACCGCGCTGCCGCACCAGGTCCACGTAGGACAGCCCGCCCGCGCGCCCGAGCCGCGAGTCCCGGTCGACCCGGACGTAGCCGGGGCCGACGACCTCACCCAGGGCCGCCCTGGCCGTGTCGCTCAGCAACGACTCCGGTACCTGCGGCGCGCGTGCCGGCGTGCGGACGTCACCCAGCCCGATCCGCTCCTTCAACCACCGCAACGCGTGCGGCGGGAGCGAGCCCGCGACGGGAGTCCAACTGCCCCGGAGGGTGTGGTCGATGCGCTCGGTCACCGCTACAGTGTGACACATGACGTCTCAACGTCACAGTGATGACGCGCTCCTCGACGCGGCCCGCGACTGCGTGGTCGAGGTCGGGGTCCGCCGCACCACGCTGACGGACATCGCCAAGCGCGCCGGCGTGAGCCGGATGACCCTCTACCGCCGGTTCCCGGACGTGGGCACGCTGGTCAGGACCTTGATGACCAGGGAGTTCACCACGCTGCTCCAGCGGATCGAGGTGACCGGGGACAACGCCCGGCAGCGGCTCGTGGCGCAGGCCATCGCGGGCATCCGGCTGCTGGCCGCGGACCCGCTGCTGCGGCGCGTGCTCGACCTGGACGCCGAGCTGATGCTGCCCTACCTCGTGCAGCGGCTGGGGAGCACGCAACGGCTGGTCGAGGCGTTCCTGGTCGGCCAGGTCGAGGCGGGCCACGCGGACGGCTCGATCCGCCCCGGTTCCGCCGCGGCCCAGGCGCGGCTCGTGCTGCTGACGACGCAGTCGCTGGTGCTGTCGATCCGGCCCGCCACCACGGACCTGGACTTCGAGGAGCTGCTGGCCGAACTGGCCGCCTACCTGGACGCGGCGCTGTCGTGAACACCTCGCGGAACACGTCGCCGGGCACCTCGCGGAGCACGTCGCGGAGCACGTCGCTGAACGCGGCGCGCCGCCGTGCCGACCTCGACCACCTGGCGTCCTCCCCGGTCGACCTGCTCGTCGTCGGCGGTGGGGTGACGGGGGCCGGGGTCGCCCTGGACGCCGCTTCACGCGGTTTGTCGGTGTGCCTGGTGGAGGCGCACGACCTGGCGTTCGGCACGTCCCGCTGGTCGAGCAAGCTGGTCCACGGCGGCCTGCGGTACCTGGCCCAGGGCCAGGTCGGGTTGGCGTACGAGAGCGCGGTCGAGCGGGGCATCCTGATGACCCGCACCGCGCCGCACCTGGTCCGGGCGTTGCCGCAGCTCGTGCCGCTGCACGGCAAGGCGCACGACCCGGTGGTGCTGGCCGGGCTGCGCGCGGGTGACGCGTTGCGCCGGCTGGCCCGCACGCCGTCACGCGTGCTGCCCGGTCCGCGGCGGGTGCCGGCGGTCGAGGCGTTGGCGCTGGCCCCCGGGCTGCGCCGGGCCGACCTGCGCGGCGGGCTGCTGAGCTTCGACGGCCAGCTGGTCGACGACGCGCGGCTGGTCGTGGCGCTGGCCCGCACGGCGGCCGGGTTCGGGGCGCGAATCGTGACGCGGGCGCGTGCCGCCGCGCTGACCGGTCGCGGCGCGCAGGTCGTCGACGCGCTGACCGGGGAGTCGGTGGAGATCAGGGCGCGGGCGGTGGTGAACGCCGCCGGGGTGTGGGCGGGCTCGCTCGTGCCGGGCGTCCGGCTGCGGCCGTCGCGCGGCTCGCACCTGGTGCTGTCGGCGGGCGCGGTGGGCGTGTCGAACACCGCCCTGACCGTGCCGATCCCGGGTGCGCGCAACCGCTTCGCGCTGGTGCTGCCGCAACGCGACGGGCGGGTGTACGTGGGGCTGACCGACGAGCCGGTGGACGGCCCGGTCCCCGACGTGCCGACCGTGCCGGAGTCCGATGTGGACTTCCTGCTGGGCGTCGCGTCGTCGGTGCTGGAGCGCGCTCTCACCCGTGCCGACGTGCTGGGGGCGTTCGCGGGCCTGCGCCCGCTGCTGGACACCGGCGCGGGCCCGAGCGCCGACCTCTCGCGGCGTCACGCCGTGCTGACCGAGGGCGGCGTGACGACCGTGGTGGGCGGCAAGCTCACCACCTACCGCCGGATGGCCGCCGACGCCGTGGACGCCACCGGCCTGACGACCGCCCGTTCCCGCACCGCGGACCTCCCGCTCGTCGGTGCGGGCCCGCCCACCGGCCCGGCCGACCTGACCGCTCGTTACGGCACCGAGGCCGCGCAGGTCGCCGAGGTCGGCGAGGTCGCCTGGGCCGTCCGCCACGAGGGGGCGCTGACCGTCGACGACGTCCTCGACCGCCGCACCCGGATCGGCCTGGTCCCGGCCGACCGCGCCGCCGCCGAACCCGCCGTCGCCGCCGAGGTCGCCGCCGAACTGGCCGCCCTGTCCCCGACCTGAACGCAGAACTCGGCGTACCCGAACGTTCGACTCTCGGGACCTGAGCGTTCGACTCTCGCGTGAGTCCTACGTTCGGGACGCGTGAGTCCTACGTTCGGGACAGGTGAGTTGAACGTTCAGGACAGGGACAAGGGGGGACCTCCGCGGTGGAGGTCCCCCCTTGGTCGTACCAGGTCACTCGCCGATGATCGGCTTCGCCGCCTTCGGCGGCTCCTCGATCAGCGGCTCACCCTCCAGGCGCACCTTGCGCTGGTGGTCCTTGCCGTCGCCGCCGCCCTGGCCGGGAGCGCCCATCATCGGCGCGCCCATCATGCCCATGCCACCGCCGCCGGGACGTCCACCGCCCGCACCGGGGGCACCCGCGCCGGGCGCGCCGCCCGCCGGGCCACCGGAGGGGCCGAGCACGCCGGACGAGCCGCCGGACTGGAGCGTGGCGCCACCCGCGCCACCGCCACCGGCACCACCGGCGAAGCCGCCACCGCCGCCACCGGCGAAGCCACCGCCGCCGCCACCGCCGAAGCCGCCGGCACCACCACCGGCGCCACCGCCGGACGGCGTGCCGGGCAGGTCGGCCGACACCGGCCGCACCGGGGGAACGGTCGGCATGGTCGGCACCGAGGGCGTGGTGGTACCGGTCGCGTACGTCGTGTCGCGGAACGTGGGCGGCGGGGGCACCCGGCCCGCGGACGACCCGCCGTCGGACACCCAGCGACCCGGCTCCCAGTGACCACCGCTGCCGGACCCACCGGAGCCGGAGCCACCCGAACCACCGGAACCGCCACCGGACCAGGACCCACCGGACCCGCCGCCGACCGTCGGGGGACGGCTCACCACGGGACCGCTCGGCCCACCCGGGTACGCGCGCACGGGCTCCTGCTCACCCGTGCCCGGCCCGTAGCCGCCACCCACCGACGGCGGGCGGCTCACCACGTCACCGACCGGGCTGGGACCGCCGGACGGGATGGTCGACCCGCGCGGGTCGTTGGTGTAGCGCCGGTTCGCGTCCCGGTCCATGTCGTTGAGCTGCCGCTCGTCGAGCCCGAGCCCGCCCTGCGACAACCGCGGCCCCGCGCCGCCACCGCCGCCCGAGCCCTTGTTGGACGACGTCATCGCCGTGATCGCCTGCAGGATCTGCTTGGCGGTCTGGGCGATCTGCGCGACCGACTTGATCAGGTCGATCAGCTTCTTGAGCGAGTTGGCGAGCTTCTGCAGGAAGTCGGCGAGCTTCTTGGCGTAGTTGCACGCCATCTGCACGATGTCCGCGATCGCCGCGCCGATGGCCGCGCCGAAGGTCAGGAACGACGCCGCCAGCCACTGGATGATCTTCATGACCATCTCGGACACGGCCTGGCTGATCAGGTCCATGATGGTCTTGCGCACCGTCGCGACCAGCTCGCCCGCGCCCTTGGCCGCGCGCGAGATGCCCTGCGTGGCCTTGGACAGCGTCTCCAGCCCGGCCGCGTGCTTCTTGCTCGCCGCCCGGTACCCGTCGGCGGAACGACCGCGCCAGGTCCGGGTCTCCTCCACCGACGCGCGCCGGTAGTCGGCGACGATGCCGTCGATCTGCTTGGCGGCGGACGCCCAGCTGTCGGACATCTTCTGGATCGCCTGCGGGTTGCCCAGCAGCGCGTCGAACGGCTCGCGCAGGAAGTCGACGTGCTGGATGGCCCAGCTGAACCCGGCGGACAGGAAGCCCGACAGCGGGTTGGAGGCCAGCCCGACGATGCCCATGGCGGTGTTCGCCATGCCGAGGCCCGCCTGGACCCAGTCGCCGCGCTCGACCGCCGCGACGGTGCCCTGCACGTCGCCGATCAGGTGCGACGGGTCACGGCCCTGGGTGGTGGCTTGCCCGCTCATCCCCGTGCCCTTCCGTTGAAGCCGAACGCGTTGTCGAGGTCGACGTTCTCGTACAGCTCGGCGACCTCCTTCAGGCCCTGGCACATGTCGGCGACGGTCTCCGTGGCCTGGCCGAGGATGTCCTGACCCGAACCCGCGGTCTTGAGCAGGAACTGGGCCAGGAACGAACCGAAGACGCCGAAGGCGTCGGTCGACAACGACGGGTCAGCGGTCTGGGTGGCCGCGAGCATCCGCTGCGTCAGCTGGTCGACCGTTCCAGCGTGCGCCCGGATCTCCTCCGGGTTCACGTTGAACGAGACGAACATGGTCATCTACCCCCTGCTCAGGCCATGACATCGGGTGGGTTGGTGAAGTAGTCGTCATCGGGCCTGGTGTCTCGACGCTGGAGCTCCGGCTCCGGTTCCACGGCGTCCGTGCCGTCACCCGAATAGCCGTTGGGCATCTTCGACTTCACGAACTCGAGCGCCGGGCTGTCACCGACGAACTCGGTCATGATCTCGACCACCCGGCCCGCCGCGGCGCGCTGCGCCTGGGCGACGGCGGTCATGATGGCGCCGGAGATGCGCTCGGGGTCCTCACCGCGCAGCTGCGGGCGCAGGATCAGGTCGGTCAACGCGCCCGAGGCGTTGACGGTGACCGTGATCAGGCCGTCGGGCGACGTCGCGCTGCCGCCGACGCCGCCGAGCTGCGACTCGGCCTGCGCGGCGTTCCGCTTGGCCTGCTCGATCTTCTCTCCGTACTGCGCGAGCCACTGGTCCGGCTCCATGTTCACCCCTCACGGCAACGGGGCTTGCGGCCCTACTGCGCAATTCGACCCGTCGTCACTCGATTCGGTTCCCGACGACGTATCGTTTCACCGAATCGTGATTTTTCGGTGCACGCCGTGCGGATACCGCCGTTCGGCCTATTCTGTGAATTGTTTACTTGCCGTTCTGTTGGGTTTTCGCAACACTTCGTAGCATGAGTCCGGTGCGCCGGGGCCCAGGGCAGCCCATCCACAACCGGATCGGTGTGCTGCGGGTCGAGCGGGGTATGACCAGGGCGGAGCTGGCCGGGGCGGTGGGGGTCAACCCCCAGACGATCGGCGCGCTGGAGCGGGGCGACCACTACCCGAGCCTCGACCTGGCGCTGCGGATCTGCGACGTGTTCGGCCTGCCGGTCGAGGCGGTGTTCAGCCGCACGCCGTTCAAGCCGTTGTCCACCCAGGTCTACGGCTAGGCGACCGGTCACGAGAGGAGAGCACGTGCCACAGGGGGTGCTGGAGGTCGACCGGATCTCCAAGCGCTACGGAGAGGTCGTCGCGCTCGACGGGATGACCTTCGACGTGCGGGCGGGTGAGCTGTTCGGGTTCGTCGGCAGCAACGGCGCGGGCAAGACCACCGCGATGCGCATCGCGCTGGGCGTGCTGGCCGCCGACTCGGGCGAGGTCAGGTGGAACGGCGCGCCGATCACCTTCGAGACCCGCCGCCGGATCGGCTACATGCCCGAGGAGCGCGGCCTCTACCCCAAGATGAAGGTGCTCGACCAGCTCGTCTACCTGGCCGAGCTGCACGGCCTGTCGACCAACGCGGCGCACCGCTCGGCGGAGACCTGGATCGCCCGGCTGGGCCTGCGCGACCGCCGCGGCGACGAGGTGCAGATGCTCAGCCTCGGCAACCAGCAGCGCGTGCAGCTGGCCGCGGCGCTGGTGCACGAGCCGGACGTGCTGGTGCTGGACGAGCCGTTCTCCGGCCTGGACCCGGTCGCGGTGGACGTGATGAGCGCCGTGCTGCGGGAGAAGGCGGCCGCCGGCGTGCCGGTGGTGTTCTCCAGCCACCAGCTCGACCTGGTGGAGCGGCTGTGCGACCGGGTCGGCATCGTGCGCAGCGGCACGCTGGTGGCGTCCGGCTCGGTGGACGAGCTGCGGGCGGGCGGCGAGTCGAAGCTGGTCGTGGACGCCCCGCTGGCGCAGCCGGGCTGGGCCGACGACCTGCCGGGCGTGCGCTCGGCGCACACGTCGTCCGGCCGCACGGTCCTGGCGGTCGCGCCGGACGTGGACGACCAGGCCGTGCTGCGCGCGGCTCTGAGCACGGGGCCCGTGCACGAGTTCTCCCGGCAGCGGCCGTCGCTGACCGAGTTGTTCCGCAGCGTGGTGACCGAGGAGTCCGCCGCATGAACGACCTCACCCCCGGTCGGGCGGTGTTCCTGGTCTCGCGCCGGGAGTTCCTGGGCAAGGTGCGCACGAAGTCGTTCGTGTGGGGCACGGTGGTGATCGTCGCCGTGCTGGCGGGGTACGTGCTGCTCCAGTCGGTGCTGTCCGACGACGCCGGGCGCGACCGGGTCGCGCTGAGCGGGCAGGCGACCGTGCTCGCGGAGCCGCTGAAGCAGACGGCCCGGTCGTTCGGCCGCGAGGTGGAGACGGTCGACGTGACCGACCCGGCGGCGGCCGAGGAGCAGGTGCGCTCGGGCGACGTGGACGCGCTGATCACCGGCGCGTCGGACGACCTGCGCGTGGTGGTGAAGGAGTCGCTGGGCGACGCGCTGCGCAACTCGATCGACCTGCTGGTCAAGCAGCAGGTGCTGGACGCGCACTTCGCCGAGGCGGGGGTGGATCCGGCCGAGGTGGCGCGCAACCTGGAACGCGCGAGCGTCGACGTGGTGGCGCTGGAGCCGCAGGACCCGCAGCGCGGCCAGCGGCTGGTGATCGGCCTGGTGATCGCGGCGCTGCTGTACTACTCGCTGCTGGTCTACGGGATGATGGTCGCGCAGGGCGTGGTGGAGGAGAAGTCCAGCCGGGTGGTGGAGCTGCTGCTGGCGACGCTGCGGCCGTGGCAGCTGCTGCTGGGCAAGGTCGTCGGCCTCGGTCTGGTGGGGCTGCTGCAACTCGTGGTCATCGGCGCGGCCGGGCTCGCGCTGTCGACGTTCTCCGGCGTGGTCGACATCGCGGGCGTGGCGGGCGGCGCGCTGGCCACCGGCCTGCTCTGGTACCTGCTCGGCTTCTTCCTGTACGCGACGGTGTTCGCCGCCGCCGCCTCGCTGGTGTCGCGCCAGGAGGAGGTCCAGTCGGTGCTGACGCCGATCAGCACGGTGATCGTGGTGGCGTTCGTGCTCGGCATCAACCTGCTGCTCGCCGACCCGACCGGGACGGCGGTGACGGTGCTGTCGCTGCTGCCGCCGTTCGCGCCGATCCTGATGCCGGGCCGGATGGCGCTGGGCCTCGCGCCGACGTGGCAGGTGCTGCTGGCGGTCGTGCTCGCGCTGCTCGCCATCGCGGCGATCACGTGGCTGGGCGGCCGGGTGTACTCCAACGCGGTCCTGCGCACGGGTGCCCGCGTGCGGCTGCGCGAAGTGCTCCGCTAACCCCTCACAGCGCTAACCCCTCACAGCGCTAACCCTTCACGGTGCTAGCCCTTCACGGTGCTAGCCCTTCACGGTGGCGTAGCGCGCGAGCGCTTCACGGCGCTCGTGCGCGTGGTCCACGATCGGGTCGCGCGGCTGGTGCACGGCCTTGCCCGGCACGTCCCGCAGCTCGGGCACGTGCCGGCGCACGTAGTCCCCGTCCGGGTCGAACTTCTCGCCCTGCGTCACCGGGTTGAACACGCGGAAGTACGGGGCCGCGTCGGTGCCGGTGCCGGCCGCCCACTGCCAGCCGTGCTGGTTGGACGCGAGGTCTCCGTCGACCAGGTGCCGCATGAAGTGCCGCGCGCCCCACCACCACGGCAGGTGGAGGTCCTTGACCAGGAAGCTCGCCACGACCATGCGGACGCGGTTGTGCATCCAGCCCTCGGCGAGCAGTTGGCGCATCCCGGCGTCCACGAACGGGTAGCCGGTGCGGCCCGCGCACCACGCCGCGAACCGCTCGCGGTCGTCGTCCAGCGGCATCCGGTCGAACGCGCGGTTGAGGTTGCGGCGCGCGGACTCCGGCTGGTGCCACAGGACGTCGGCGTAGAAGTCGCGCCAGGCCAGCTCGGTGCGGAACGCCTGCGCGCCCGCACCGCGCCCGAGGTCGGCGAGCAGCGTCCGCGGGTGCACCACGCCCCACTTCAGGAACGGGGAGAACCGGCTGGTGGCGTCCAGGTCCGGCCGGTCGCGGCGGGTGGCGTAGTCGGGCAGCTTCTCGTCGCGGAACGCCTCCCACAGCGCCCGCACGTCCGGCAGCCCCTCCCCCGCCGGCAGCTCGCGGCCGAGGTCGGACCGGATCCAGTCGACCGTCGACGCGTCGGTGTCCGCGGGCGAGTGCCAGCCGTGGTCCAGCCAGGCTCTGGAGAACGGCGTGAAGACCCGGTACGGCGTGCCGTCGGGCTTGGTGACGCGTCCCGGCGTGACCGCGTAGGGCGATCCCGCGCGGACCAGCTCGACCCGTTCGGCCACCGCCGCGTCACGGGCGCGCCCGTACGGCCCGGCGTCCGCCGACACGTGCACGGTCGTCGCGCCGACCTCGGCCGCCACCCGCGGCACGACCTCCACCGGGTCGCCCTCGACCACGACGAGCCGCCCGCCGAGCTCGGCGTCCAGCGACCGCAGGCAGCGGTGCAGGAACTCGACCCGGGGCCGGCCGGAGGCCCGCAGCAGCACGGGGTCCAGCACGAACAGCGCGAGCGCGCGTGATGCCCGGTCGGCCGCCGCGAGGAGCGCGGGGTGGTCGGCGGTCCGCAGGTCGCGCCGGAACCACACCACGGTCGAGGAGTCCACGGACCGACCCTAGGAGCGCCACCGGCACCTCGCACGACGACCCGCTCGCCAATAGTCGATTTCGACTGATAGATTTCGACCATGCCTCGTCGCGCTCTCGACAACCCGCTGGTGCTCGCCGTGCTCGGCCTCCTGGTGGAGCACCCGTCGCACCCGTACCAGATGCTCACGGACCTGCGGGCCCGCGACGCGAACCGGGCCGCGGCCATCAACCGGGGCACGCTGTACGACGTCGTCGAGGCCCTCGTCGCGGCCGGCTGGGTCGCGCCGCGGGGCACCGAGCGCACCGGCAACCGCCCGGAACGGACCGTGTACGCGCTCACCGACGCCGGGCACGCCGAGCTGGTGCGCCGGCTGGACGGCCAGATCCGCACGCCGCAGCGCGAGTTCACCCAATTCCTCGGCGCGGTCGCCTACCTCGGCGCGCTCGGCCCGGACGGGGCCGTCGACGCCCTGACCGAACGCGCGCGCCGGCTGTCCGACCGCATCACGGCCGACGCCGACCACCTGGCCGACGTGCTGGCGGGCGGCGTGCCCCGGCTGCACGTCATCGAGGCCGAGTACGCGCTGGCGCAGGCCCGCGCCGAGCTGGCCTGGATCGGCTCGGTCGTCGACGAGGTCCGCGCCGGTTCCCTGCCCTTCCCCACGCGAGAGGACTGACCCCGTGCTCTTCGGCATCTACCCCGGCGGCGCGACCGGTGACGACACCGGCGGCCTGGCCACCGGCGCACCCGACTCGCCCGACCGGATCTCCGCCCTCCTGGACGAGTTGCAGGGTTCCGCCGGCGCGTTCCTCGTGCGGGCGTACACCGCGTTCAAGGACACCGGCGGCACACCGACCACACCCGCCGACGCGGCCCGGTACGCGGTGCGCGGCCGTCGGCTCGACCTGGTGGCGCAGTACCAGTCCGCGTCCGGCGACGTCGGGGGCTACTGCGCGTTCCTGCGCTCGCTGGTGGAGCGCTTCGGCGCGGTCACCGCCACGCTCCAGGTGACCGAGGAGCCGAACGTGACCGACAACCCGGTGCTGGACGGCTACTACCCCGACGTCCGGGAGGCGATCACCGCCGGGGTCGTCGCGGCCAAGGCCCACGCCCGCGCGCTCGGCCACGACCTGGCGGTCGGCGTCAACACCACCCCGCTGTTCGGTCCGGCGACGTCGTTCCTGGCCGACCTCGCGCGCGACCGGGCGTTCGCGGACGCGCTCGACTACGTCGGCCTCGACTTCTTCCCCGACGTGTTCCGCCCGCTCGACGGCGACCTGGCGGAGGGCGTGGCGGGACTCCTGGCGCACCACCGCGAGAACGTCATGGCGCCGGCCGGTCTGGCGCACGTGCCGCTGCACGTCACCGAGCACGGCTGGCCGACCGGCCCGGACCGGTCGCCGCGACGGCAGGCGGAAGTGGTCGACGCGGTGGTCCGCACCGTCGCCGAGAACGCGGAACGCCTCACCCTGACCGGCTACACGCACTTCGCGCTGCGCGACGCCGACAGCGCGAACCCCGGCCTGTTCCACAACTTCGGCCTCACCACCGACGACTACACCCCGAAACCCGCGTTCCACACCTACCGCGCGCTGGTCGCCGAACTGGGCGGATGACGTTGCCGCGCAACGAGAAGGCCCGCACCGGCAACCGGTGCGGGCCTTGGCGCGGTGTCGTCAGCGCTGGTCGAGCGGCACGAACGAGCGCTCCGGCGAGCCGACGTAGACCTGCCGCGGGCGGCCGATCTTGGTGGCCGGGTCGGAGATCATCTCGCGCCAGTGCGCGATCCAGCCGGGCAGCCGGCCCAGGGCGAACAGCACGGTGAAGAACTTCGTCGGGAAGCCCATCGCGCGGTAGATCAGGCCGGTGTAGAAGTCGACGTTGGGGTACAGCTTCCGCTCGACGAAGTAGTCGTCGGCGAGGGCGGTCTCCTCCAGCGCCTTGGCGATGTCGAGCAGCTCGTCGGACGCGCCGAGCTTGCCGAGGATCTCGTCGGCGGTCTTCTTGATGATCGCGGCGCGCGGGTCGTAGTTCTTGTAGACCCGGTGGCCGAAGCCCATCAGGCGGACGCCGTCCTCCTTGTTCTTGACCTTCTTCACGAACGCGGAGACGTCACCGCCCTCGCGGCGGATCTTCTCCAGCATCTCCAGCACCGCGGAGTTCGCGCCGCCGTGCAGCGGGCCGAACAGCGCGTTGATGCCGGCCGAGATGGACGCGAACAGGTTCGCCTCCGAGGAGCCGACCAGCCGCACCGTCGACGTGGAGCAGTTCTGCTCGTGGTCGGCGTGCAGCACGAACAGCAGGTCGAGCGCCCGCACCAGGTCGGGGTCGACGTCGTAGGGCTCGGCCGGGAAGCCGAACGTCATGCGCAGGAAGTTGTCCACCAGGCCCAGGCTGTTGTCCGGGTAGAGGAACGGCTGGCCCACGGACTTCTTGTAGGCGTACGCCGCGATGGTGGGCACCTTGGCCAGCAGGCGGATCGTGGAGATCTCGACCTGGTTGGCGTCGAACGGGCTGAGGCTGTCCTGGTAGAACGTCGACAGCGCCGACACCGCCGAGGACAGCACGGGCATGGGGTGGGCGTCACGCGGGAAGCCGTCGAAGAACCGTTTCAGGTCCTCGTGCAGCAGCGTGTGCCGGTTGATCTTGGAGGAGAACTCCTCCAGCTGGGCCTGGGTCGGCAGCTCGCCGTAGATCAGCAGGTAGCTGACCTCGATGAAGTTCGACTTCTCGGCGAGCTGCTCGATCGGGTAGCCGCGGTAGCGCAGGATGCCCGCGTCACCGTCGATGTAGGTGATCTCGGAGGAGCAGGACGCGGTGTTGACGAACCCGCTGTCCAGGGTGACCAAGCCGGTGGTGGCCAGCAGCTTGCCGAGATCGATACCGGGCGCACCCTCGGTGGCCGGTACTACCTTCATCTCGTGCTCTCCGCCCGGATGGCGCAGCGCGACGGTACGGGTGTCGTTCGGCGCAGTCGTCGCGTCGGGCATGCAGAGTCCCTCTCACGCTAGGGCGGGGTGGCTCGTGCGGGTCTTGCACGCACGCGCGCGGGCGTGGGATCGCCCCGCACCGCAGCACCACCCCGTTGGGGTCCTGTCAGTTCTCCCACGCTAGTCAGAGGACGACCCTCTCCACAGCCGCGGTGTGAACCGATTCTGTGAGGTGGGACCGGCATCACATCCGGATGCATGGGTGGCTAGCGTGCATCCACCACCGTAGCCCTTATGGGCTGTTTATCCACCTCACGAGGGGTGAGAGCTAGGTCATCTCCAGCTCTCGTTTGAAGGGTGGCTCCGCGCCCGCGCGGGAGCACGTGATGGCCGCCGCCGCGCCCGCGTAGGCCAGCGCCTCACCCCACTTGCCGGCGTCCAGACCCCGGACAGCCTCGACGGACAGCGCGTCGTGGTCGTGCAGCCAGGCCAGCAGCGCGCCCTGCACGGTGTCGCCCGCGCCGATGGTGTCGACCACGTCCACCGGCGTGGGTGGGACGCGGATCACGTCGCCCGCGGCGGTCAGCACGGCCAGCCCGTCGCCGCCCCGGGTGAGCACGACGGCCGCCGGGCCCGCGCCCTGCCAGTCGCGCACGACCTCCAGCACGTCGTCCTCGGGGGCGTCGGCCGGCAGGTCGGCCAACCACCGCGCGTCCTCCACCGACACCTTCAGCAGGCCCACGTGCGGCAGCCACGAGTCGTACCGGTCGCGGTAGGCCATCGGGTCGTGGATGAGGCCCGCGCGGATGTTCGGGTCGAGCACGGTGAGCGCGCCCCGCTCCGCCTCACGCCACAGCACCCGCTCGTAGGTGCTCGCGCCCGGCTCCAGCACCAGCGACAGCGTGCCGAACGACACCGCCTTCGTGCCGGCGGGCAGCGGGCCGGGGTCGGTGACCTGGCGGTCCGCCGTGCCCTCGACGTAGAACGAGTAGCGGGCCGAGCCGTCGTCGGCCAACCCGACCACGGCCAGCGTGGTGGGCTGGTCGCCGCGCTGGACCAGGTCGGTGCGCACGTTCGACGCGTGCAGCCGCTCGACCAGCCGGTCGCCGAACAGGTCGGTCGAGACCCGGGACAGGAAGCTCACCGGCGCTTCCAGCCGCCCGGCGGCCACGGCCACGTTGTACGGGCCACCGCCCAGCCGCGGCGACAGGTCGCCCCCGGCCGTGGGCACCAGGTCCACCAGCGCCTCACCTGCAACGACGATCACGACTGGCTCCGTTCTCTCCGCAACCCGTCCAGCAGCAGTTCCCCCAGCGCGGTGAACGCCTCGGCGTCCGACACACCCGCGCGCCGGGTCAGCACACCGGTCTGGATGCCCTCGATGAGCAGACCGGCCATCTCGGCGATCAGGGTCGCATGCACGTCCCGGAACACCCCGTCGCGGACACCCTCCTGGATGAACTCGCGGATGCGCTCGGCGGCGGCGCGGGCGTTGCGCTCGTAGGTGCTGCGCGTGGGCGCGAACGCGGACACGTCGGCGATGAACTGGGCCGATGCCCGTCGCAGCTCCTCGGCCGCGCCGGCCAGGTACGTGCCGACGCGGGCGCGCACGTCCTTGATGTCGGCGATGCGCTGCTCGATCCGCTCGGCAGCACCCTTGAAGTAGCGGCCGACGACCTTCACGGCCAGCTGTTCCTTGCTCGCGGCCAGCGCGTAGAGGGTGGACTTCGAGCAGTGCAGGCGTGCCGCGAGGTCGTCCAGGGTGAAGTGCGCGAACCCCTCGGCGAGCACGAGCGCTTCGAGCCTGCCCAGCAGCTCCACCTGCCTGGGCGTCGGCGGTCTTCGCACGATCGAGGTCATGAGCGGCAACTCTGTCACAGTGCCTGGCTCCAGTACTGGAGTACGTCCTACAGTACTGGTGAGCGTACCCCGCTGTTGTCTGCCCTGTCCGCCGTGATCCGGAGGTCGACGATGCCCGCCGAGCGCCTTTTGCCCACCACCGAGGCCGAGGACCTGCTCGCCCTGGTCCGCGAGATCGCGCGGGACGAGCTCGCGCCGCACGCCGCCGAGGCCGAGGAGCACTCCCGGTTCCCGCGCGAGGCGTTCCGGCTGCTCGGCAAGACCGGGCTGCTCGGGCTGCCGTACCCGGAGCGGTTCGGCGGGGGCGAGCAGCCGTACGAGGTGTACCTCCAGGCGTTGGAGGAGGTCGCCTCGGCGTGGATGTCGGTCGGGGTCGGCCTCTCGGTGCACATCATGTCCAGCTACGCCTTGGCGACGTTCGGCAGCGAGGAGCAGAAGGCGCGGTGGCTGCCGGACGCGCTGGCCGGTGACCAGTTGGGCGGTTACGCGCTGTCGGAGGCGCACGCGGGTTCCGACGCGGGGGCGTTGTCGACGCGCGCCGTCCGGGATGGCGACCACTACACCGTGAACGGGACGAAGGCGTGGATCACGCACGCCGGTGTGGCCGACTTCTACACGTTGATGGCGCGCACGTCGGACAACGGTGGCAAGGGCATCAGCTGCTTCTTCGCGCCCGGCCAGGCGGAGGGCCTCGTCGCCGCGAAGCCGGAGCGCAAGATGGGCCTGACCGGTTCGATCACCGCGCAGCTCTCGTTCGACGGCGTGCGGCTGGACGCGGACCGGTTGATCGGGAACGAGGGCGACGGCCTGCGCATCGCACTGTCCGCTTTGGACTCGGGCCGCCTGGGCATCGCCGCGTGCGGCGTGGGTCTCGCGCAGGCGGCGCTGGACGAGGCCGTGGCGTACGCCAAGCAGCGCAAGCAGTTCGGCCGCGCGATCATCGACTTCCAGGGCCTGGAGTTCCTGCTGGCCGACATGGCCGCCGCCGTCGAGTCCGCCCGTGCCACGTACCTGGCGGCCGCCCGCCGCCGCGACCGCGGCCTGCCGTTCACCCGCCAGGCCGCCATCGCCAAGCTGATCTGCACCGACACCGCGATGAAGGTGACCACGGACGCCGTGCAGGTCCTCGGCGGCGCCGGCTACACCCGCGACTTCCCCGTGGAGCGCTACATGCGCGAGGCCAAGGTCCTCCAGATCTTCGAGGGCACCAACCAGATCCAACGCCTCGTCATCGCCCGCACCCTCCGCTGACCCCGCGAGAGTCCTACGCTCACGCCGCGAGAGTCCTACGTTCAGAGCACCTGAATTCAACGCTCAGCCCACACACCGTTAGGCATGAGCGTTGAACTCGGGGGTCGTGAACGTAGGACTCTCGCGCGTTGAACGTAGGACTCTCGGGTCAGGGTTCGCGGTAGAAGGGGGTGGTGACCACTTCTTCGCCGTCGGCGTAGCGGTAGACCTCGCGGCCTTCCACGAAGACCTTCAGGGCGCGGCTCATCACGTCCAGCGGGTCGCCCGACCAGATCACGACGTCACCGTCCAGGCCGGGGCGCAGGGAGCCGACGCGGTCGTCCAGGCCCATGATCGCGGCCGGGTTCACGGTGATCGACTCCAGACCCACGCGCGGGTCCAAGCCTTCCTTCACGGCCAACGTCACCTGGTGCACGAGGAAGTGGATCGGCACGACCGGGTGGTCCGTGGTGATCGCGATCCGCACCCCGGCACGCGCCAGGATGCCCGGGTTGCGCAACGACCGGTTGCGCACCTCGACCTTCGACCGGGACGTGAACAGCGGCCCGATGATCACCGGGATGTCACGCTCCGCCAGCAGGTCCGCGATCAGGTGACCCTCGGTCCCGTGGTTGACGATGAGCCGGTAGCCGAACTCGTCCGCCAGCCGCAACGCCGTCGCGATGTCGTCGGCGCGGTGGCAGTGCTGGCACCACGGCAGCTCGCCCGACAGCACCCGCGCCAGCACCTCGGACGTGGTGTCGCGGTCGAACGCCCCTTCGGCGGCGTCACGCTTCGCCACGTAGTCCTGCGCCTTGGTGAACGCGTCGCGGATCACCGCCGCCACGCCCTGCCGGGTCGACGGCAGCTTCTTCTGGTCCCCGTACACGCGCTTCGGGTTCTCCCCCAGCGCGCTCTTCACGCTGACGGGGTTGCGCACCAGCATCTCGTCGGCGGTGCGACCCCAGCACTTCACGGCCACGGTCTGCCCGCCGATGACGTTGCCCGACCCGGGCTTGACCACCGCGGTCGTGACGCCGCCGGCCAGGGCGTCGGCGAAGCCCTGGTCGGCGGCGTTGATCGCGTCCAACGCCCGCAGCCGCGCGCCGTTGGGGTCGGTCATCTCGTTGGTGTCCTGCCCGGCCCAGCCCTCGCCCTCCTCGTGCACGCCGAGGTGGCCGTGGGCCTCCACGAACCCGGGCAGCACCCAGCCGCCCGCCGCGTCCACGACCGGGACGCCGTCCGGCACCTCGACGTCCGAGCCGACCGCGACGATCTTCCCGTCCTGGATCAGGACCGTGCCGCCCTCGATCGGCTCTCCGGCGACCGGGACGACGTACCCACCCGTGATGGCGACGTTCATAGTTAGCGACGCTAACGGCCTACGACAGCGGGCGCAAACCCCACCGACCGGCCCACGACTCGCCCGGTTCGAGCCACAGCAGGTCGACCCCGCTGTTCAACGCGTCGGGCGGGCACGTCATGGGCTCGATCGCGACCGCGCGGCCCCGGCCGGGGAAGTTGTCGGGCGTGTAGACCTGCACCCACTTGAAGTCCGGGTCGGCCCACACCTCGACGCCGCCGCCGGGCCCCTTGAGCACGTGCCGCACCAGCCCGTCCACGGGCTCGCACCCGCCGAACGCGGTGTCCAGCTTCACGCCCTCCAGCAGCCGCGCCACCCGGAAGTCGTACTCGGTGCCCTCGACGGGCGTGGCCGGGCCGTTCGGGATCATGGTCTGCGCGTCCACCGGCAGCACGGTGGAGGCGGCCAGCGACAGCGACGTCTCGTCGGTCAGCGACGCCCCGGCCCGCGGGTACGGGTGCGTGCCGACCCCGAACGGGGTGCGCTTGTCACCCACGTTGGTGACGCCGTGCGACACGCTGAGGCCGTTGTCGTCGAGCGCGTACGTGATCGTGGTGCGCAGCTCGACCGGCCAGCCGAGGCCGGCGACCGGCGTCTCCAGCGAGATCAACGACCCGGTGTGCTCCACGGTGCCCCAGATCGCGCGGCGCACCAGGCCGTGGATGGCGTTGCCCCGGGCGGGCTCGCCGATCTCCAGCTGCTGCTCCTCGCCGTCGAGCACCCATCTGCCG
Organism: Actinosynnema sp. NPDC091369; assembly: GCF_044757065.1. Taxonomy (NCBI): domain Bacteria; kingdom Bacillati; phylum Actinomycetota; class Actinomycetes; order Pseudonocardiales; family Pseudonocardiaceae; genus Actinosynnema; species Actinosynnema sp. NPDC091369. The sequence goes on from NZ_JBIVUG010000001.1 coordinate 491,449, forward strand.
CCGGCCACGCGATTGGGCCACGGCACCAGCACCGCGCCGCTGCCCATGGGCGGTTCGTCGTCGTACGTCTCCACGTACGGCACGCCGCCGACCTCGTAGGACTTCAGTCCCGCACCCTCGGGTGCGATGACGGCGCGCGCCGCGCCGTGGGCGATCTCCAGCATGGGTCAGGAGCGTATCCGAGCGGCTCGCCCCTTGACGTAGTTACTAGACCGGTCTCTATAGTAAAACCATGCCAAGACGGACCGACACCCGGCAACGGGTGGTGCGCACCGCGGCCGACCTCTTCCGGGCGCAGGGCTACCACGCGACGGGGATCAACCAGGTGCTCGCCGAGGGCGGCGCACCCAAGGGCTCCCTCTACTTCCACTTCCCGGGCGGCAAGGAGCAGTTGGCGGTCGAGGCGGTGACGTTGGCGGGCAACGACCTGTGCGCCGCGCTCGCCGCCGTGCTCGCCGCCGAGACCGACCCCGCGAAAGCGCTTCCCCGGGCCCTGGAGCTGCTCAGCCAGGACCTGCTCGCTTCGGACTTCCGCAACGGGTGCCCGGTCGCCACGGTGGCGCTGGACGCGGCGTCGGACAGCGAGCCGATCCGCGTCGCCTGCGAGGACGTCTACGCCTCGTGGCAGCGGCTCATCGCCGAGCACGTGGGTGACGACGACCTGGCGACGGTCGTGCTGGCCGCCATCGAGGGCGCGCTCCTGCTCGCCCGCACCCGCCGTTCGCTGGACCCCCTGCACGCCGTCGCCGCCCGGCTGGGCGCACTCCTGGGAAGGCCGAGGCCATGAAGGTGCACCACCTCAACTGCGGCACCATGCGCCCGTTCGGCGGGAAGCTGGTGACCGGCACGGGCTCCTACTTCGGCACGGCCGAACTCGTCTGCCACGTGCTGCTCCTGGAAACCGAGGACGGCCTGATCCTCGTCGACAGCGGCATGGGCGTGGACGACGTCCGCACCCCGGACGACACGCTCGCGCGCCCCTGGCGGCTGCTGAGCCGCCCGGTCCTGGACGAGCGGGAAACCGCGCTGCGGCAGGTGGAAGCCCTCGGCTTCACCGCCGCCGACGTCCGGACCGTCGTGCTGACCCACCTGGACCTCGACCACGGGGGCGGCCTGCGCGACTTCCCCCACGCCGAGGTCCACGTCTCCGCCGAGGAGCTCGCCGCCGCCACCCGTCCGGGCAAGTCGGGCAACGACCGCTTCCGCTACCCCGACGGCCAGTGGCGGCACGGCCCCCGCTGGGTCACCCACGAGACCACCGGCGAGACGTGGTTCGGCTTCTCCGGCGTGCGGGAGGTCAGCCCCGACGTCCTCCTCGTCCCCCTCTTCGGCCACACCCACGGCCACACCGGCGTGGCGGTCCGCACCGGCGACCGCTGGCTCCTGCACGCGGGTGACTCCTACTTCCACCACGCCGAGCTCCAGCCGCGCCCCCACTGCCCGCCCGTCCTGACGTACATGCAGAAGCGCATGGAGGTCCGGCGCGAACTGCGCCTCGCCAACCAGGACCGGTTGCGCGAGCTGGTGCGCGACCACGGCGACGAGGTGGACGTGTTCAGCGCCCACGACGCCACCGAGCTGCGCCGCCACCGAGGCGCGCTCGTGTGACCGGGTAGCGGTCGAGCACGACCCCTGCCGGGCCGGGGCGGCCCGAACCCCTACGCTGCACCGCTCATGGGAGCAGACCGGTGACCGCCTCGGCCCTGGACGGCATCGACGACCTCGACTGGGCGTCCTTCGACCACGCGCACGGCTCGGCGGAGGACGTGCCGCGGGCACTCCGCGACGCCGTCGGCGCGGACGAAACCCTGGCGGGGCAGGCGTTCGAGCACCTGTTCGGCAGCATCTACCACCAGGGCACGCTCTACTCGGCGACACCGCGGGCGGTGCCGTTCGTGGCTCGGCTGGCCGCCGACCCGGCCACGCCCCGGCGCTGGGGCCTGGTGCACCTGCTCGGCGCGATCGCCGACACCGCCGACGCCCCGCCCGACGTGCTGGCGGACGTGCGGTCGGCGTTGGACCGGGAGACCGCGCGGCTGCTGCCGCTGCTGGACGACCCGGACGTGGAGGTCCGGCACGTCGCCACCCACCTGCTCGGCAACCTCCCGGCGGCGGACGGGGTGGTGCCCGCGCTGCGGGCGCGGCGCGGGCGCGAGCGGTCGCCGCGCGTGGTGGCGGGCCTGCTGGCGGCGGCCGGTCGGCTCGCACCGGAGGAGTGCGCCGAGTGGTTGGCCGACGAGGTGGCGCCGGGCCGACCGGCGGCCGTGCGGGCCGGGGCGTTGTGGGCCATCGCGGACGCCGGGCTGCCGTGGTCGGAGGCGGCGACCGCGGCCGTGGTCGACTGCTGGGTGGACGGCGACCCGCTGCGCGACTGGGTCTGGTCGGACGACCCGTTCGCCGACGTCGTGGCGCGGATCGAGGTCGCGGACCTGGCCGCGCTGTGCCGCACGCTGTTCGAGCGGGGCACGGCCGAGTCCGCGCAACGCGCCGTGGACGCCGCCTACGAGCGGTGCACGCGGTCGCGCTCGGCGCGCGCCGCGCTGGCTCCCCTGCTGGCCGCCGGGCTGCACCACCCGGCGCCGCAGGTCCGCGTCGCCGCCGCCACCGCGATCCGGGACGTGCCGGTGGCCGCTCCCCTCGCCGCCGACGCGCTGGCCGCGCTGCTCGCCGACCCGCCGCCGGCCGACCGGAACGCGCCCGGGGCCCGGCTGTTCGCCCTGGCCCTCGAAGTCCTGATCACGATCGGCGACCGGCGCTGGCGCGAGCCGTTCACGACCGCGCTCACCACCGCGGGGGTCGGGTCGGAAGTCCTGGGCGCGCTCATCGACGCCGACGTGCCGTGCGATCCCGTGCTGCTGGACGCCGTGCGGCGGCGGTTGGCCGAGCTGCCCGCTCAGTGGGCGTTCTCGTCGGACCACGACGCGGTCCTGGGCCGGATGCGGTGGCACAACGAGGTGAACAACCTGACCAGGCTGCTGCACCGGTGGGGCCCGGACGCGGCCGAGGCCGTGCCCGAGCTGGTCGCGCTCGTCCCGCACGACCAGTGGTGGGCGGTCCGCGCGCTGGCCGCGATGGGGTCGGCCGCCTCGCCCGCCGTGCCCGCGCTGACCGCCGTCCGCGACGACCCGGCGGCGTCCTGGCGGGACCGCCTGGCCTGCGCGCGGGCCCTCGCCGCGATCACCGGCGACGTCGGGCACGTGCGCGCGGGCGTGGCCGAGGCCGCCGCCTACGAACCGGTGCCGGCGGCGCAGACGGCCCTGCACCACGAGCTGCCCCTGGACGACCTGCTGCCGTCCCTGCGCGTCATCGCCACGACCGCCGCGGGCGACGACCCGGCCACCATCCGGGTGCGGCTGGAAGCCGCCCGGCTGCTGCTGCGCGCGGGTCACGCGGAGGCCCCGGTCCGGGCCGTCGCCGACGCGCTGGACAGCGCCCGGCACGTGGCGGACGCGGCCGAGCTGGCCGGCCTGATCGGACCACCGGCCGCACCCCTCGTGCCGCGGTTGCGCGAACTGCTCGCCGACCGCCACGACACGCACGCCGCCGCGCTGGCCCTGCGCCGCGTCACGGGCGAGACCGAGCCGCTCCTCGACGCCATCCGGCACCGGCTCGCGTGGCTGGGTCCGGGTGCCTGGCTGATCGAGTCGCTGCGCGAACTGGGCCCCGACGCCGGCCCGCTGCTCCCGGACCTGCACGCGCTGGCCCGCGGTGACGCCGCGATGCCGGGCGGCGGCGTCCACGGCCGCCAGGTCCGCCAGGACGACGAGGAGCGCGACCGGCTCCTCACCGCCCTGGCCGACCTCGGTCAGGGCGTCACTTCGCCAGCTTCTCCGCGTCGAACGTGACCTTGCCGTGCACCAGCCGGTTGATCAGCCAGAGGACGACGCCGGCCGCGAGGAGGTACAGCGCGATCTCGTAGTCCGCCGACGCGCGCCCGGACAGCGGGCTGGCCAGGTAGGCGCACGTGATCGCGCCCAGCACCGGCACCCACGTCGGCGCGCGGAAGTGCTTGTGGTCGACCTTCTCCTTGCGCAGCACCAGGACGGCGATGTTGACGATGGTGAAGACGACCAGCAGCAGCAACGCCGTCGTGCCGCCGAGCTTGGCGATGTCCGTGGTCGACACCAGGATGATGGCGACGCCGGACGTGAAGATGATGGAGATCCACGGCGTGCGGCGGAACGGGTGCACGGTGCCGAACACCTTCGGGATGATCTGCTCGTTCGCCATGCCGTAGATCAGCCGGCTGGCCATCAGCATGTTGATCAGCGCCGAGTTGATGACCGCGAACAGGCCGATCAGCGAGAACACCCACAGCGGGAAGCCGGGCGCGCCGACCGTGACGACCTTCAGCAACGCCGACGACCCGGCCTTGGACAGCTCGTCCGCCGGGATCAGCAGCGACGACGTGATCGCGACCAGCACGTAGATGATCGCCGCGATCACCATGCCCCACAGCATCGCGCGCGGGAAGATGCGGACCGGGTCGCGGCACTCCTCGGCCATGTTCACCGAGTCCTCGAACCCGACCATCGCGAAGAACGCCAACGCCGTCGCGGACGTGACGGCGACGAGCGCGCTCTGGCCGGGGGCCGGATCGACCTGGGTCAGCCGGCTCGGGTCGCCGTCGCCCGCCAGCACCGCGTAGATGCCGATCGCGATGATGATCACCAGGCCGGACAGCTCGATGCACGTCAGCACGACGTTCGCCTTGACCGACTCCGAGACGCCCCGGAAGTTGATCAGCGCCAGGCCGATGATGAACAGGATCGCGACCAGCGTCGCGGACACGGTGAACGTGTCGGAGAAGAACTCCTTGATGACGGACTGGAGGTAGGTGCGCCCGAACGCGAGCGCGGCGGACGACGCCGAGGTGATGCCCGAGCTCATCACCGCGAACGCCACCATGAAGGTGAGGAACTGGATCTTGAACGCCCGGTTGGTGTAGAGCGCCGCGCCGGCCGCCCTCGGGTACTTGCCGACGAGCTCCAGGTAGCTGAACGCGGTCAGGAACGCCACCACGAACGCGATCAGGAAGGGCAGCCACAGCGCGCCGCCGATCTTGCCCGCGACGTTGCCCGTGAGGGCGTAGATGCCGGTGCCGAGGATGTCACCGACCACGAAGAACAGCAGCAGCTTCGGGCCGATGGCCCGCTTCAGTTCCGGTTGCTCCGGTGCGCTCGTCGCTTCCGCCATGCCGAGTGAGTGTGCCGGATCACACTGGGCCCGGATAGTCGGATCCGCACACCTTGGGCAAGTCTTGATGTTCGGGGCGCACGTCAGGCCGTCGCGGCGGCCCGCAGGTCGGCTTCGGCCCGTGCGATCGCTTCGTCCAGGGCTTCCCGGAACGCCGCGATCTGGCCCGCTTCGAGCCGGACGCCGTCCACGCCCGAGGGCAGGAACACGTCGATCCCCCCGTCCTGGACTTCGAGGCTCAGCACGTCCTCCTTGTCCGAGTAGCACCGCAACAACCACTCGCGCTTCGGCGTAGTCACCTTGATGATCGGCTCCATGACGCAAGATTTGCAGACATTCCTTAACTCGGGCAATAACTCGATGGAGTGACTGTCCTTGCGCTGCAATTTGCACGGCCTCTAATTTCGCCGCATGGCACGCCGCGCTGGAACGTCGGTCCGCTCCCGCCGACTCGCACACGTCCTCCGGAAACTCCGCGCCGCCGCCGGCCTCACCATGGAGGCGGTCGGCGAGGCGGTGGGCATGTCCGGGAGCAAGATCAGCCGCATCGAGACGTCCGACATCGGCGTCTACCTGGACGACCTGGAGAAGCTGCTCGACTTCTACGAGGTTGCGCGCAAACAACGCGTCGAACTGCTCGACCTCGCGCGGCACGCCGAGCAGCGCGGTCTGCTGCGGATGAACAACCCGAACCTCCCCGAGGACTGGCAGACCTGGGCCGACTTCGAGGACGAAGCCAGTTCTCTGCTCAACTACGAGCCCTTGATGATCCCCGGCCTGCTGCAAACACCGGAGTACGCCCGGTCAATTATCGCAGCGACCGGACACGGACTCACCGAGGCCCAGGTGGATGCCTTGGTGACCAGTCGAATGGCGCGCCAGGGGTTGCTCAGCCGCAACACTCCGCTCCGGTTGAGCGTGATCATCGAGCAGAGCGTTCTGGAGCGCCCATTCCACGACCAAGGGGCGCACCGCCGCCAGATACGGCATCTCATCGACGCCGGAGAAAGGCACAACGTCACCGTCAGGGTCATGCCGACCGACGCGGAACTCCACGGCGGGCTCAATGGGCCGTTCGTGATCCTGGAGTACGACGACGAGCCGAGCCTGGTGTTGCTGGAGAACAAGGTCGCGAGCCTGTTCATCGACGAGGAGGACCAGATCGAGGTGTTCGAGGCGACGTGGGCGGCGCTGCGGCGTTCGGCCTACACCGAGGAGGAAACGCTGGATTACCTCAAGGGCCTCGCGTGAAACGATGGGTTCATGACCCTGTGGCGTAAGAGCTCGCGCAGCAACAGCAGTGCCAACTGCGTCGAGGTGCTGTGGCGCAAGAGTTCCCGGAGTGCCAGCACGGCGAACTGCGTCGAGGTGGCCCGAGTCCGGGAACGGGTGGCGGCGCGGGACTCGAAGAACCCCGCGCCCACCATCACCTTCCCCGCCGCCTCGTGGGCGCGGTTCCTGCGGGCTCAGTAGTCCTCCCACAGGTCGTAGTCGGCGGTAGAGCAGACCGGCCTCCGCGCCGACAACTCCCGCAACCCGCCCAAGACCTTCACCTGGTGCTCGCGCAAGGCCGTGTTGTAGGCGTTGCTCGCGCAGTGGCCGCGCCGGGACTTCGGGTGGGCGTCGAGGTGGGCCCGGCCAGTGCCCGGCGGCCGTAGGTGGTCACCCCGCCAGTGTCGCCGGGGCCACCGCCTCGGGCGTGAAGCGGTAGCGCTTGATCGCCGGGATCGCCAGCACCGCCAGCGCGGTCCCGACCACGACCAGCGCACCGCCGACCGCCGTGGCGTTGCCGGGGCCGATCATCGCGCCCGTGGTGCCGTGCAGCAGGTCCGCCAGCCGGGGCCCGCCCGCCACCACCACGATGAACACGCCCTGCATCCGGCCGCGCATCTCGTCGGTCGCCGCCGCCTGGAGGATCGCGCTGCGGAACACCATGCTGATCATGTCCGCCGCGCCGCCGATCGCCAGGAACACCACGGCCAGCCACAGGGCGTGCGACAGGCCGAACCCGACCATCGCCACGCCCCACGCCACGACCGCGATCACCACGCCCACGCCGTGCCGCGTCACCCGCGACGTCCAGCCGGACGTGAGGCCGCACAGCATCGCCCCCAGCGGGATGGCCGCGAACAGCAGCCCCAGCGCCAGTCCGCCGCCCGCCGGGTCGCCGAACGTGTCCTCGGCCATCTCCGGGAACAGCGCCCGCGGCATGCCGAACACCATCGCGATGATGTCCAGCAGGAAGCTCGCCAGCAGGATCTTCTGCACGGCCAGGTAGCGGAACCCGTCGACCACGTCCCGCAGCCCGGCCCGCCGCGACGTCCCGCTCAACGGTGGCAGCGGCGGCAGCTTCCACACCGCCCAGATCGTCAGCGTCAACGCGACCGCGTCCACCAGGTACAACGTGGACAGCCCCACCACGGGCATCAACGCGCCCGCCAGCATCGGCCCGAACACGCCGCCGAACATCATCACCGTCGACCCCAGCGCGGTGGCGGCCGGGATCTGGTCGGCGGGCACGAGCCGGGCGATCGACGCCGTCCGGGCGGGCGCGTTGACCGCGAAGAACACCTGTTGCAGGCCGAGCAGGGCGATCACCAGCCACACCGAGTCCACGTGCAGCGCGGCCTGCCCCCACAGCAGCACGGACGTCACCGCGATGCCGGTGTTCGTCACCACCAGCAGCTTGCGCCGGTCCACCACGTCCGCGATCGCACCGCCGTACAGCCCGAACACGAGCAACGGCACCAACGCCACCCCGGCCGCCAGCCCGACCCAGCCCGACGACCCGGTGAGGTCGTACACCTGCTTCGGCACGGCCACCGCGGTCAACTGGCTGCCGATGGCCGTCACGACGGTCGAGAGCCACAGCCTCCGATACGCCACGACCTTCAGCGGCCGGGTGTCGATGGCGATCTTCCCCAGCACTCTCCGCACGGTCGTTAGCGTACGTCAACTAACGACTTCTCCACCGAGACCTCGGACACGGCCCGACACGGCACGAGCCCCGCGGCGGTGAAGCGCCACGGGGCTCGTCCGAGTGCGGGTGCTAGGGCGCGATGCGCTGCACTTCCCAGCCGTCGCGGCCGAGGCGGAAGCGGAGGCGGTCGTGCATGCGGTCGCGGCGGCCCTGCCAGAACTCGACCTCTTCGGGTCGGATGCGCCAGCCGCCCCAGTGGGGCGGCACGGGTACGCGGTCGGCGTCGGCGAACTGCCGCTCGACCTTGTTCAGCGCGCTCTCCAAAGTGGAGCGCCCGCTGACCACGCGGGACTGCGGGGACGCCCAGGCGCCCAGCTGCGAGCCGCGCGGGCGGCTCGCCCAGTAGGCGGCGGTCTCGGCCGGGCCGACCTTCTCCACGATGCCGCGCACGTGGGCCTGCCGCTGCATCGCGAACCACGGGAACGTGGCCGAGGCGTACCGGGTGGCCATCAGGTCGTGGCTCTTGGCCGAGGTGTAGTTGGTGAAGAACACCAGGCCGCGCTCGTCCAGGCCCTTCGCCAGCACGGTCCGCGAGGACGGGCGGCCCTCGGGGTCGGCGGTCGCCAGGACCATCGCGTTCGGCTCCGGCAGGCCCGCTCCCGCCGCCTGGTCCAGCCACAGCTGCAGCTGCTCGTGCCAACTGGCCTCGAGGTCGCTCTCTGTGAGCGAGCCCTGCTCGTAGGACACGCGCATCGACGGCAACGCGATGTTCGTCGTCTCCGACATCCCGACCTCCCGGAGCGTACTTCCGCCTGGCCAAGGCACTTGTGGCACCTGGTGATCCCGCGACGGTACGGGTTCCACCGGCGGCGCGAAACCGCCCGCACGGTGATGACCGCCACCCGATCCGTGACTTTCGGTGTGACCCCCACCTCGGAATCGAGTCCGAGATCGAGTCAGATGCCGCTCGCGCCGGGATGCCTGGCCCGTGCCTGGTCGAGCGCGCGTTCCACGGTCACCGCGTCGTGGCCCACGGCGGTGCTCAGGCTCCCGCCGCGAACCAGCGGAACGAGTGACCACCACTGGGCTGACACCGCTCCCGGGAGGTCCTCGCCCCAGCACAGCAGCTCCGTGCCGAGCACCCGCCGCCCCGCCAGGCCGGCCGGGCTCGCGTCCACTTCGGGCGTTCCCAACCGGGACGTCTGCCGCAGCACCGGCCCGTTCCGCCGCACGTCCAGCGTCGTGGTCAGCGAGCCGGGCCGCTCTCCCTTGCGCCCCAGCACGACGACTTCCCGCGCACGCAGCCGAGCGCCCTCCCCCATCCGCGCGCGGAACACCGCTTCGTGGCACGCACGCGCGGTGACCACGGTCGGTTCCGGCGAGTACGCCAACGACGCGCCGTCGGCCAATTCCACGTCGACGAGCGCACGGCTGCCGCCCCCGCGGTGGCCGGGCAGCACCAGCGTCGCGGCCACGCCGCGCAGCTCCAGCGACGCCCCCGCCTCGACCGTGACGCGCAATTCCAGGTCGTCGCCGCCCAGCGGCGCGGTGACCGCGCTCACCAGGTGCACGAGCGCCGCCTCGTCGCGCGCGCGATCGTCCGATTGCCGGCTCCGCCGGCGGTCGTCCGATTGCCGGCTCCGCCGGCGGTATGGCACCAGCCGCAGCGGGGCCATCGACCGCATCTCGCGCACGACCGTTCGCCCGTTCGGGTCGAGTGCCACGACCAGGTGAGCCCTCGCCTTCACCGGCGCAACCCCCGTGACCCCCGGCACGTCCTCGTACCGGGTGGACTTCCCACCCGCGGATCTCGGGGGAGATCATGATGAGGAGATTTCTCGCAACAGTTGCGACAACGGCTGCCGTGCTCGCCACGGGGGGAACCGCCGTCGCCCGAGCGGAGGGCACCACCTGCCAGTCGGTGGACCTCGACATCGCCTTCGGCCGGGTGGAGGGCGCGGCCGGCACGGTGTACCGGGAGGTCGTGCTGACCAACCGGGGCTTGCGCACCTGCGTCCTGCGGGGCTTCCCGGGCGTGTCCTATGTGGACTCCGACGGGAATCAGGTCGGCGCGGCGGCCGTGCGCGTCGGCGAGCGCGGCGCGCTGCTCACCCTGCCGCACGGCGCCGCCGCCGTCTCGGACGTCGGCTTCGCCGAGGTCGACAACTTCGACCCGGACGTGTGCCGCAAGACACCCGTGTGGGGCATCCGCGTGTTCCCGCCGGACGAGACCGTGCCGCTGTACCTCCGGATGACCGGCCGGCACGGCTGCGCGGGCGACGTGAGCGCGTTCGGCAATCAACTGACCGCCGCGAGCGTGCGGAGCTGAGCGCGCACCCAGTCGGCCACCGCGGGTGCGTCCGGTGTGTCCACAAGGGACTGGCTGATCACCGGTAGCTCACCGCGCATCCGGTGGGCGTCGGCCGTCATGACACCGAGGTCGGCGCCCACCATCGGCGCGAGGTCGGTCTTGTTGATCACCAGCAGGTCCGCGGTGGTCACCCCGGGTCCGCCCTTGCGCGGCACCTTGTCGCCGCCCGCCACGTCGACCACGAAGATCTGCCGGTCCACCAGGCCCCGGCTGAACACGGCGGTCAGGTTGTCGCCGCCGCTCTCGATGATCACCAGCTCCAGGCCGGGAACGCGGTGCTCCAGCAGCTCCACCGCATCCAGGTTGGCGGTGATGTCGTCGCGGATGGCGGTGTGCGGGCACGCGCCGGTCTGCACGGCCTCGATCCGCTCCACGTCCAGCACCCCGGCGGCGCGCAGGAAGTCGGCGTCCTCGGTGGTGTAGATGTCGTTGGTGACGACGGCGAGGTTCACGCTGCCGCCCAGCGCCCGGCACAGCGCGGCGGTCAACGCGGTCTTGCCGCTGCCGACCGGCCCGCCGATGCCGATCCGCACGGCCCGGTGCTCGTGGTCGTGCGCGTGGTGCGGGTCGTGGCCCGCGTCGGTGGGGTCGAAGTTCACCGGGTGCACGTGGTCAGCTGACAAAGAGACGCACCTCTTCCGAGTGGTGGCGGTCGTGGGCTTCGGCCAGCAGGTCCAGGCCGGGGGCGCTCGGCGCGGGCAGGTCCTCGGGCGGGGTGTCGGCGTGGTCGGCGGCCGTCGCGGCGATCGCGTCGATCTCCGGCGCCAACGCGGCCAGCGCCGCGTTCACCCCGAACGGGTCGAGGCCCAGCAGCCGGACCGCGGCCGTCGCCGGGCCGGTGACCGCGTGGTAGGCCACGGTCTGCGCGGCCTCGAACGGCTCGCCCACGAGCACGCCCACGATGATCGGGTGGTGCGGGCGCGGCGCGACCCGCAGCAGCTCGGCCAGCGCCGCCGACGGCCACGCCCGCCGCGCCGCCCGCGCGATGCCGCGCCCCTGCACGCGTGAGGCGTTGCGCTGCGCGGGCGACGGCGTACGGGCGTCCAGCTCGGCGTCCAGCTCCGCGTACCGCCCCCGGCACGCGGCCGACGCGAACACCGCGCCCAACGCCCCCGCCGTGCGCAACCGCCCGACCAGGAACGACCGCAACGACACCTCGTCGTGGACCAACCGCCGCGCGACGGCCTCCTCCAGCCCGCCCGAGTGCACGTGACCGCCTCCCGGGAACCGGGAGTCCGCGATCATCAGCGCCGCGAGGTTCATCAGAACAGGAAGTAGCGCTGGGCCATCGGCAGCTCCGCCACCGGCGCGGGCTCCACCAGCTCGCCGTCGATGCGCACGGCGAAGCTGTCCGGGTCCACCTTCACCGACGGCATGGCGTCGTTGAGCACCATGTCGGCCTTGGTGACGCCCCGCGTGTTCCGGACCGGCACCAGCGGGCGCGCCAGCCGCAGCAGGTCCGCCAGCCCGGCGTCCACCGCCTCCTGCGCCACGAAGTGCACGCTGCCGCGCGCCGCCGAGTGCGCGCCGAACATCGGCCGGGCGAACACCGGCTGCGGCGTCGGGATGGACGCGTTCGCGTCGCCCATCGCCGCGTGCGCGATGAACCCGCCCTTGAGCACGACCGCCGGCCGCACGCCGAAGAACTTCGGCTCCCACAGCACCAGGTCGGCCAGCTTGCCGACCTCCACCGACCCGACCTCGTGGTCGATGCCGTGCGCGATGGCCGGGTTGATCGTGTACTTGGCCACGTACCGGCGGGCGCGCAGGTTGTCGGCCGTGCCACCACCACCGGCGAGCTCGCCCCGCCGCCGCCGCATCACGTGCGCGGTCTGCCACGTCCGGATGATCACCTCGCCGACCCGGCCCATGGCCTGGGAGTCGGAGCTGATCATCGAGATCGCGCCCAGGTCGTGCAGGACGTCCTCGGCCGCGATCGTGGTCGGCCGGATGCGGCTCTCCGCGAACGCCAGGTCCTCGGGCACGGACGGGTTGAGGTGGTGGCACACCATCAGCATGTCCAGGTGCTCTTCGAGCGTGTTCACCGTGTGCGGGCGCGTCGGGTTGGTGGACGACGGCAGCACGTTCGGCTCGGACACCACCTGGATGATGTCCGGCGCGTGCCCGCCGCCCGCGCCCTCGGAGTGGTAGGCGTTGATCGACCGGCCCGCGATGGCGGCCAGCGTCGACTCGACGAACCCGGCCTCGTTCAACGTGTCCGTGTGGATCGCGACCTGCACCCCGGACTCGTCGGCGACCCGCAGGCACGCGTCGATCGCGGCCGGCGTGGTGCCCCAGTCCTCGTGCAGCTTGAACCCGCCCGCGCCGCCCGCCAGCTGCTCGCGCAGCGCGTCCTCCCGGGTGGTGTTGCCCTTGCCGAGCAGCAGCACGTTCACCGGCATGTGGTCCATCGAGGCGAGCATCCGGCCCAGGTTCCACGCGCCGGGCGTCACCGTGGTGGCCTTCGTGCCCTCCGCCGGACCCGTGCCGCCGCCGATCAGCGTGGTCAGCCCCGAGGCCACGGCGACGTCCACGATCCCGGGGGTGATGAAGTGGACGTGGCAGTCGATGCCGCCGGCCGTGAGCACCTTGCCGTTGCCCGACAGGATCTCCGTGGACGGCCCGATGACCAGCGCCGGGTCCACGCCGTCCATGGTGTCGGGGTTGCCCGCCTTGCCGATGCCGACGATCCGGCCGTCGCGCACGCCGACGTCCGCCTTCACCACGCCCCAGTGGTCCAGCACGACCGCGCCGGTGATGACGAGGTCCGGCGCGCCCTCCGCGCGGGTGGCCACGCCCTGGCCCATCGACTCGCGGATCACCTTCCCGCCGCCGAAGATCACCTCGTCGCCGGAGCCGTGCGGGCCCATCGACCGGTCCTCGGTGACCTCGATCAGGATGTCGGTGTCGGCGAGCCTGATCCGGTCGCCGACCGTCGGGCCGAGCAGTTCCGCGTACCGGCGGCGGTCGATCCCGGTCACCGGCCCGGCTCCCCGGCGTCCGGCTCCCGGGCGGCCGACCCGGCGGCGTCCGGCTTCCCGGCGTCCAGGTCCCCGGCCCACTCCGGCCGCAACCCCGGCACCCGCCGCGCGCCCGCCAGCGGCACCAGCACCACCTCCCGCTCCACGCCCGGCTCGAACCGCACCGCCGTCCCCGCCGGCACGTCCAGCCGCTTGCCCCACGCGGCCTCCCGGTCGAACTCCAGGCCGGGGTTGGCCGCCGCGAAGTGGTAGTGCGACCCGACCTGCACCGGGCGGTCCGCCGCGTTGACCACGACCAGCGTGGTCCGCGGCCGGCCGGGGTTCAGCTCGACCGGCTCGTCGCCGGTGATGATCTCGCCTGGGACCACGGGCTGCTCCTCACACGATCGGGTCATGCACGGTCACGAGCTTGGTGCCGTCCGGGAAGGTCGCCTCGACCTGCACGGACTCGATCATCTCGGGCACACCCGCCAGGACCTGGTCGCGCGCGAGCACGTGCCGGCCGCTCTCCATCAGCTCGCTGACCGTCCGGCCGTCACGCGCGCCCTCCAGCACGTGGTGGGTGATCAGGGCGACCGCTTCCGGGTGGTTCAGGACCACTCCGCGCTCCAGCCGCCGTCGTGCGACGTCGGCGGCCACGTGGACCAGCAGCTTGTCCCGCTCCTGCGGTGTCAGGTGCATGGTGGGTGGTCTACCACGGGCAACGACCCGAACGCGGAACGGAAACAAGCCGTTAACGATCTCTGAATCGGTTCCTTGATCGTGACCGAGGACACGCGTGGCCGCGATTGCCGTCCGCTGGGAAGGGGAGCAAGGTTTCTCCAACTTCTTTACTTTCGCCGAGAAGGAGCGCACAGCGTGGTGCAGACCGAGGACGACGGTTTCCGGCCGGGTCTCGAGGGCGTGGTCGCCTTCCGCACCGAGATCGCCGAACCGGATCGCGACGGTGGCGCCCTGCGCTACCGCGGCGTGGACATCGAGGACCTGGCCGGTCACGTCACCTTCGGCAACGTGTGGGCGCTGCTGGTCGACGGCCGCTTCGGTCCGGGTCTGCCGCCCGCCGAGCCGTTCCCGATCCCGGTGCACACCGGCGACGTCCGGGTGGACGTGCAGGCGGCGCTGGCCATGGTCGCCCCCATATGGGGCTACCAGCCGCTGCTGGACATCACCGACGAGCAGGCCCGCGAGCAGCTCGCCCGCGCCTCCGTCATGGCCCTGTCCTACGCGGCGCAGTCCGCTCGCGGCATCGGCCGCCCCGCCGTGCCGCAGCACCGCATCGACGAGTGCACCACCATCACCGAGCGCTTCCTCACCCGCTGGCGCGGCGAGCCCGACCCGGCGCACGTCAAGGCCCTGGACGCCTACTGGGTGTCGGCCGCCGAGCACGGCCTGAACGCCTCGACGTTCACCGCCCGCGTCATCGCCTCCACCGGCGCGGACGTCGCGGCGTCCATGTCCGGCGCGATCGGCGCGATGTCCGGCCCGCTGCACGGCGGCGCGCCCGCCCGCGTGCTGCCGATGATCGAGGAGGTCGAGCGCACCGGCGACGCCGAGGGGTTCGTCAAGGGCATCCTCGACCGGGGCGAGCGGCTGATGGGCTTCGGCCACCGCGTCTACCGGGCGGAGGACCCGCGCGCCCGCGTGCTGCGCCGGACGTGCCGCGAGCTCGGCGCCACCCGCTACGAGGCGGCGAACGCCCTGGAGCAGGCCGCCCTGGCCGAGCTGCGCGAACGCCGCCCGGACCGCGCCATCGAGACCAACGTCGAGTTCTGGGCCGCGGTGATCCTCGACTTCGCCCAGGTGCCGCCGCACATGATGCCCGCGATGTTCACCTGCGCCCGCACCGCCGGCTGGTCGGCGCACATCCTGGAGCAGAAGCGCACCGGCCGCCTGGTCCGCCCGTCCGCGAAGTACGTGGGCCCCGGCCCGCGCAAGCCGTCCGAGGTGGAGGGCTGGGCCGAGATCGCGTGACGGACCTGCCCGTCACGCCCCTGGAGGCGTTCGGCGACGAGCGCGGCGTCAGCTTCACCCTGGCGGGCCTGTCCGCCCTCGGCCCGATCGCCGACGCGCACCTGGCGTCCGTCCGACCGGGCCGCACGCGTGGCCGGCACTACCACGCCCACAAGGGCGAGCTGATGGCCGTGGTCTACCGCGACACCTGGTCCCTGCACTGGGACACCGGCCCCGGCACCCCGACCCGCCACCGCACGTTCACCGGGTCGGGGGGCGTCGTGGTCGCACCGCCCCCGAACTGGGCGCACGCCGTCCGCAACGACGGCGACCGCGACCTGTGGATCTTCGTCGGGTACGACCGGGCCGACCGCGACACGCACCCGCGCCAGGTCACCGACGGTGATTCCACGTGACCCGGGACACCCGCCTGTCACCGGCCGGCCACGCGGCTGCAACACTTAGGGCCCCGGCAACGGCGCCGGTCGTGCCGACCCCCTCCCCGTAACCGGAGGCTTCGCGATGACCCAGACCGCCGACCCGACCTCGTTGGTCCTGCCCTCCGACCTGCTGCCGTCCGACGGCCGGTTCGGGTGCGGGCCCTCCAAGGTCCGTCCCGAGGCCCTGGCGGCGCTCGCGGCCGAGGGCGCCGCGCTGATGGGCACCTCCCACCGGCAGAAGCCGGTGAAGTCCCTGGTCGGCTCGGTGCGCGCCGGTCTGCGGGAACTGTTCTCGCTGCCCGAGGGCTACGAGGTCGTCCTGGGCAACGGCGGCACCACCGCGTTCTGGGACGCCGCCGCGTTCGGCCTGGTCCGCGAGCGCGCCCAGCACTTCACCTACGGCGAGTTCTCCTCGAAGTTCGCCAAGGTCACCAACGACGCGCCGTTCCTCGGCGAGTCGATCGTGGTCAAGGCCGACCCGGGCAGCGCGCCCGAGATCGCCTACGCCGAGGGCGCCGACCTCGTCGGCTGGGCCCACAACGAGACCTCGACCGGCGTGGCCGTGCCCGTCTCCCGCCCCGCGAACAGCGACGGCGCGCTCATCGCCATCGACGCCACCTCCGGCGCGGGCGGCCTCCCGGTCGACCCGGCCGACTTCGACGTCTACTACTTCGCGCCGCAGAAGTGCTTCGCCTCCGACGGCGGCCTGTGGATCGCGCTGATGTCCCCGGCCGCCCTGGAGCGCGTGGACGAGATCGGCAAGTCGGGCCGCTGGGTGCCGGAGTTCCTGTCGCTGACCACGGCGCTGGACAACTCCACCAAGGACCAGACCTACAACACGCCCTCCCTGGCCACGCTGTTCCTGCTCGACAACCAGGTCCAGTGGATCCTGGGCAACGGCGGCCTGAAGTGGGCCGTCGAGCGCACCGCCGACTCGTCGTCGCGGCTGTACTCGTGGGCCGAGTCGACCTCCTACACGACCCCGTACGTGGCCGACCCGGCGCACCGCTCGCAGGTCGTGGGCACCATCGACTTCGACGACTCGGTGGACGCCTCGGTCGTGGCCAAGGTGCTGCGCGCGAACGGCGTCGTGGACGTCGAGCCGTACCGCAAGCTGGGCCGCAACCAGCTCCGCGTCGCCATGTTCCCGGCCGTCGAGCCGACCGACGTGAGCACGCTGACCAAGGCCGTCGACTGGGTCGTCTCCCAGCTCTGACCGCGCGGTTCCACCGACGGGGGTCGTCCCACCACGGGGCGGCCCCCGTCGCCGTCACCAGGCACTTCGGCATCCCGAACCGAACCGCGCCCGGGGCCGCACAGGTGAACCTTGGGGTAACGAACGTGCGCGACGCGCCGACATACGGCAAGATCACACGAAGATATCGGTGAACGCGGCGAGTCTCCCCCGTCAAGGCGGCGCGCCGCATTAACGTGAGTACTCGTGCGAGGTGAGCCATCCGGGAGGCCATGATGCGAGCGTTGCGAGTCATCGGGCTCGAAGACGACGGCAAGTCCGTCATCCTCGAGGACCCGGATCGCGGCGAGCGCTTCGTGCTCCCCGCCGACGAACGGCTGCGCGCGGCGGCACGCGGTGACCTGACCCGGCTCGGCCAGATCGAGATCGAGGTCGAGAGCCAGATGCGGCCCCGCGAGATCCAGGCGCGCATCCGCGCCGGCGAGTCCGTGGCCCAGGTCGCGGCCGCCGCCGGTCTGCCCGCGCACCGCGTCGAGCGCTACGCCTACCCGGTCCTGCTGGAGCGGTCCCGCACCGCCGAGCTGGCCCAGCGCGCCCACCCCGTCCGCGAGGACGGCCCGGACGTGCAGACCCTCGGCGAGGTCGTCGCGCACTCCTTCGGCCTGCGCGGCCAGGACTACGCCGACGTCAGCTGGGACTCGTGGCGGGGCGAGGACGGCCGCTGGGTGGTCCAGCTGCACTGGACCGCGGGCCGGTCGGACAACCTGGCGCACTGGGCGTTCCACCCGGGTGCCCAGGGCGGCACGGTGACCGCGCTGGACGACGGGGCCATGGAGCTCATGGACCCGAACCCCAACCGGACGCTGCGCACGGTCCGCCCGGTGACCCAGCTGGCCCGCCAGGCCCTGGAGCTGGAGAAGCAGGCGGAACCGGAGATCCTCGCCCGCGAGGAACCGGCCCCGCCGCCCCCGGCGCCACCGGTCCAGGAGCCCCAGCCCACGCCGGACCCCGTTCCGGTCGCCGAGGAGCCGATCCCGGCCGCACCCCCGGCCCCGAAGCAACCGGCCGCGGCCACCAAGCAGCAACCGCCGCGCAAGGACCCGCCGCCCAAGCGCGGCAAGAAGAACCACCCGATCGTGCCGTCCTGGGAAGACGTCCTGCTGGGCGTCCGCTCCACCCGGGGCTGACCCGGTCCACCGGAACGCCCCCGCCTCACCCGAGGCGGGGGCGTTCTCGCGTAGTTTTACTGATGCCCCGCCCGGACCGGGTGCCCGAGGATCGCTCACATGAGGAGCGGGGCGTGGCGGTACGGCCGGCTGGCGGCGATCGGTGCGGTCGTCGGGCTCGGGTGGTGGCTGTCGCCGGGGCTGCCGGCCGCGGTCTGCGCGCCGGACGACTATCCGTGCCGGTACGGGATGGAGTGGAACCTGCTGCTCCTGGTGTGGCCCGCGCTGCCGGTGGTGAGCTGGCTGGCGGCCTGGTTCGCGCTGCGCCGGCTGGGCGTGGCCAAGCCGGGCGTGACGGCGGCCACGTGCGTCGGCGTGACGCTGCTGCTGGCGCTGGTGACGGCGGGCGGCGGTGCGCTGCCCGCGGTGGCGTTCGGGCCGGGGGTGGGCGCGGTGGCGTTCCTCATCGGCGGCCTGCTGTCGGCGTGAGCGTTTACCGCGCGTGACCGGCCGGGTAACCGATCACCATGCTGGGACGACTGGTCGCCGGAGCCGTGCTCGGCGCCGCCCTGGGCGCGGCCTGGTGGGGCCTGCGCGAGTTCATCGCATCGGGGACGATCTGCTCCACCGAGAACTGGGACTGCCTGGCCGTGGGCCTGTTCGCGATGCCGATCAGCCTGATCGTCGGCGTCCTCCTCGCCTGGCTGGTCCTGCGGGCCGCCCACCAGGACCGGGCACTCGGCTTCGCGGCCGTGGGCGTGACCTTCACCGCCGTGTTGACCCTGCTCACCGTGTGGGTGTCGATCCCGGCGGGTTCGGTCGCGGCAGGCGTCATCGGGTTCGTCCTCGCCGCACCGGTGACAGCACGGCACCCGGTCGGCCACACTGCTGCCCGTGGCTGACACCCCGGGCACCCCGGACACCTCACGCCTGACCGCGGGCGGTTTCGCGGTCAAGGTGCTGGTGCGCGTGCTGGTGTCGGCGTTCGTCGGGTCCGCGCTGCTCATCGCGTGGATCTGGGCGTACCGCAGCGGCGTGCTCGACCGGGTGGTGAACGACACCACCCTGGGTGAGTTCATCCTGCTGGTCGTGGTCGGCCTGCCGATCGCGCTGCTGTTCAGCGCCCTGCTCGCGGGCCCGGTGCTCTGGCTGCTCAAGGTCCGCCCGGTGTGGCCGATCATCCTGCTCGGCCCGGTCCTGCTGGGCCTCGCGCACTACTTCGAGCTGCCGGACCAGTTCGCGGCCCTCGGCGACAAGTGGACCGTGCTGACCCTGCTCGCGGGCGCCAGCTACGGCCTCGCCGCCCTGCTCAGCGCGCCCGCCGTCCTCCGCAAGCGGTAGTCACCCCGGCAGCGGCACGGCGTCGAGCACGTCGTCGTCGAAGCCCTCGAACCGGCACCACCGCACCGCGTCCTCCCGGCTGATCGGCCGCGCCCCCTCCGGCCGGGGCCCGCCCACCGCGTCCCAGCCGTCCGGCGCGAGCACCCACAACTTGCCCCCGCGCACCGCCAGCAACCGGCCGCGCGGGAACGCCATGGACGCCTCGGCCCGCAGGTACGTCACATCCACCTTGACCTCCACCTAGGTCCAGCTTGCAGGGTCGAAGCCGGGAAAACCGGATGCCGATCGTCGGCCCACCTTCGTACCGTCGGGGTGGACCGGAGGGGGACTCGTGTCGGAAGACCGTACTTCCACAGCCGCGACACTGCGCAGGCTGTGGCCGTACCTCAAGCCCGTGCGCACGCCCGTCGTGCTCGCGATGGCCGCCACGTTGCTCGCGATGACGTGCGGCCTGGGCATCCCGCTGATCACCCAACAAATCGTGGACGGCCCGATCGCCGACCGCGACCTGGGCGCGTTGCCGCTGCTCATCGGCATCGTCGTGGTGCTCGGCTGCGCCGAGGCGGGCCTGTTCTACGCCCGCCGCAAGCTGATCGCCGGACCGGCGTCGGACGTCGAGGCGCGGATGCGCGCCGAGCTGTACCACCACCTCCAGGACCTGGAGGTGGCCTTCCACGACCGCTACCAGTCGGGGCAGCTGCTGTCCCGCGCCACGACCGACCTGACCCAGGTGCGGCGGTTCGTCGGCTTCGCCGTGATCTTCCTGGTGGTGAACACGCTGGTCGTGGCGATCGGGCTGGGCGTGCTGTTCTGGCTCGCGCCCGTGCTCGGCCTGATCGTGCTGGCGACCACGTTGCCGCTGGTCGGGCTGTCGTACCTGTTCGAGACGAAGTTCAAGGTGGTGGCCCGCCGGGCGCAGGACCAGTCCGGCGACCTGACCACCGTGGTCGAGGAGTCCGTGCTCGGCATCCGGGTGCTCAAGGCTTTCGGCCGCGGCCCGCACCTGACCAAGCGGTTCATCCGGCAGGCCCGCGAGCTGCGCGACACCGAGATCTCGAAGGTGCGGATCTTCGCCGCGCTGTGGGCGGTGCTGATCGTGCTGCCCGAGCTGGGCATCGCCGGGCAGCTCGCGTTCGGCTCGCTCGGCATCGCCGACGGCACCGTGACCGTCGGCACGCTCGTCGCGGCCGTCACGGTGAGCGCTTACCTGCGCTGGCCGATTGACTCGATCGGGTGGTTGTTGGCGGAGACGAACTCGACCGCGTCGGCCCTGGAGCGGTACTTCGAGGTGACCGACACCGACGTCACCGTGACCAGCCCGCCCGACCCGAAGCCCCTGGCCACGCCCGTGCGCGGGCACGTGCGCCTCGAAGGGGTCCGCTACCGCCACCCGGGGTCGGACCGCGAGGTGCTGCGCGGCGTCGACCTGGACATCCGGCCGGGCGAGACCGTCGCGCTGGTCGGCGCCACGGGCTCGGGCAAGACCACCGTCACCGCGCTCGTGCCCCGGCTGGCCGACGTCACCGCCGGCCGCGTCACGCTCGACGGCGTCGACGTCCGCGACCTGGACCTGGCGGACCTGCGCCGCGTGATCGGCACGGCGTTCGAGGAGCCGATCCTGTTCTCCGCGAGCGTCACCGAGAACGTGGCGCTGGGCGCCGAGGGCGTCGACGAGGAACGGGTCCGCGAGGCGCTGAAGGTGGCCCGCGCCGAGGAGTTCGTCGACGCCCTGCCGTGGGGCCTGGACACCCGCATCGGCGAGCAGGGGCTGTCGCTGTCCGGCGGGCAGCGACAGCGCCTCGCGCTGGCCCGCGCGGTCGCCGGCCACCCGGCGGTGCTGGTGCTGGACGACCCGCTGTCCGCGCTGGACGTGCACACCGAGGCCGAGGTGGAGGCCGCGCTGCGCCGCGTGCTCAAGGACGTCACGGCGCTCGTCGTCGCGCACCGCCCGAGCACCGTCCAGCTCGCCGACCGGGTGGCGATGCTGGTGGACGGCCGGATCGCGGCCACCGGAACGCACGCGCAACTGCTTGCGGACAACGAGGACTACCGCGCCCTGCTGTCCACCATGGAGGACGAGGAGGTGGCGGCGTGACGAGCAGCGTGACCGAACCGCGGCCGGACGAAGAGGAAGCCTGGCGCGGCGTCGCCGCCGAGGACGTCGAGGAGGTCGACCACGCCACGGGCGTGAAGCTGCAGGCCCGGTCCCGCCGCCTGCTGGCCGAACTGCTCCGCCCGCACACCCGGGCCGCGATCCTCGCGCTGGTCGTCGTCATCGCGGAGAACGTGGTCAACCTGGCCGGTCCGCTCCTCATCGCGGCGGCCATCGACACCGGCGTGCCGTCCGCGTTGGACGGTCGTCCCGAGGCGCTGGCCTGGTGCGTCGGCGGCTACGTGGCCGCCGCGATCTCGGCCACGCTGCTGCGCTGGTCGTTCGTCCGGCTCACCGGCCGGATCGGCCAGGACGTCCTGCTGGTGCTGCGCGAACGCGTGTTCCGGCACGCGCAGCGGCTGTCGGTGTCGTTCCACGAGAAGTACACCTCCGGCAAGGTCATCTCGCGCCTGACCAGCGACGTCGACTCGCTTCAGGACCTGGTCGAGGAGGGCTTGGACGGCTTCTTCACCTCGATGCTGTCGCTGTTGGGCATCTCGGTCGTCCTGCTCTACCTGGACGTCCCGCTCGCCCTCGTGGTGCTGTCCGGCTTCGTGCCGCTGATCCTGCTCACCCGCTGGTTCCGCCGCCGCTCCGGCCGCGCCTACCGGCACACCCGCGGCGCGATCGCGAAGATCATCGTGCAGTTCGTGGAGACCATGAACGGCATCCGCGCGGTGCAGGCGTTCCGGCGGGAGCGGCGCAACGAGAAGATCATGGGCGAGCTGAACGGCCGGTTCCGCGACGCCAACACCGACGCCATGGGCGTGATGGCGGCCTTCACCTCGCTCGTCCGGGTGATCGGCAACCTGTCGTTGGCGGTGATCCTCGCCTGGGGCGCGTTCCGGGTGGCCGACGGCGGGCTGGAGCTCGGCGTGCTGGCCGCGTTCACGCTGTACGTGCGGCGGTTCTACGACCCGTTCGACCAGCTGGCCATGTTCGCCAACGCCTACGCCTCGGCCACCGCGGCGCTGGAGAAGATCTCCGGCCTGCTGGAGGAGGAGCCGCAGGTCCGCGAGCCCGAGGAGCCGACGCCGCTGGGCGACGTCCAGGGCGCGGTGCGGTTCGACGGCGTCGAGTTCCGCTACTCCGACTCCACGCCGGTGGTGCTGCCGCCGTTCGACCTGACCGTGCCCGCCGGGCAGACCGTGGCGCTGGTCGGCGCGACCGGCGCGGGCAAGTCGACGCTGGCCAAGCTGGTGGCCCGGTTCTACGACCCGACCGCGGGCGCGGTCCGGCTGGACGGGGTCGACCTGCGGTCGGTCGCCGACGCCGAGCTGCGCCGCGCGGTCGTCATGGTGACGCAGGAGAACTTCCTGTTCGACGGGTCCGTGCTGGACAACATCGCGCTGGGCCGCCCGTCCGCGACCCGGGAGGAGATCGAGGCGGCGGCACGGGCGGTCGGCGCGGACGACTTCATCCGGGCGCTGCCCGAGGGCTACGACACCGACGTGCGCAAGCGCGGCGGTCGGCTCTCGGCCGGGCAGCGGCAGATGGTGGCGTTCGCGCGGGCGTTCCTGGCCGACCCGGCGGTGCTGGTGCTGGACGAGGCGACGTCCAGCCTGGACGTCCCGACCGAACGCGCGGTGCAGGGCGCGTTGGAGACGGTGCTGGCGCGGCGGACGGCGTTCATCATCGCCCACCGGCTGTCCACCGTGCTGATCGCCGACCGGGTGCTGGTGCTCGAAGGCGGCCGGGTGGTGGAGGACGGCACGCCGGAGGAGCTGATCGGCGGGCGCGGCCGGTTCGCCGCGCTGCACACCGCGTGGCGGGACTCCCTGGCCTAGGCCGGGGGCTCGGGGGCTAGGGGCTCAGCAGGGTGGTCAGCAGCAACGACAGCCACGCCGCCAGCACGCCCGCCACCACGCCGTACGCGACCCACCGCCACACCGGCACGTTGCGCGCCAGCCACACGGACGGGGCGATGCCGCCGACCACCAGGGCGTTCGCCAGCAGCGCGAGCCACTGGCTGGTCTCGCCCAGCCCGACCGACAGCGTGTAGACGGTGAACGTCACCACGGCGGCGACGATGAAGGTGACCGTGAGGCCGGTGCCCCAGGGGGTCTCCTCCCGGGGTTCCGGCTCCTCGGCCTCGCCGTCCGCCGCGTCGACCAGGTCGTCCGACCCGTCCTCGTCCGGCCTGTCCTCGTCGGTCGGGACCTCCACGACCACCTGCTCGCCGCTCACCGGGTCCGTGTACTCGACAGGTGTGCCCATGTCCGCCGCCACCCTTCCCGCCAACTGACGTCCCCGCCTGGTCACGAGCGCGTTCGCCGCGCCGTCGGAGGGCGGCTCGGCCCGCGTCACCGCGTCGGCCACCTTCGCCCACTCGTGCAACGCGTCGGCCAGACCGGCGCCGAGCGGGAGGGTGTGCGGGTCGACTTCCCGCTCGCCCGCGTCGTCGCGGCCCGCGAGCACGGCCCGGCCGTCCTGGACCCGCAGTTCCACCTACGTCCTCCTCTGCTCGTGCTCGGGGAGAACGTAGCGCGTTCAGGCGATCGCGTAGAAGGCGATCGCGGCCGCGGTCGCCACGTTCAGCGAGTCGACGCCCTCCGCCATCGGGATCCGGACGGCGAGGTCGGCCGCCGCGATGGCCTCCTCGGTCAGCCCCGGGCCCTCCGATCCGAGCAGCACAGCGACCTTCCGGCCGCGCAGGCCGGCGTCGGCCAGGTTGCGCGAGTCGGCCCGCGGGGTGAGCGCGGCGACCGTGAAACCGTTGCGGCGCAGCAGGTCGAAGCCTTCGGTCAGGTTCGGCATCGAGGCGAACGGCACGCGCAGCACGTGACCCATCGAGACGCGGACGCTGCGCCGGTACAGCGGATCGCTGCACCCCGGGCCGAGCAGCACCCCGTCGATGCCGAGCGCGGCTGCGTTGCGGAACAGCGAGCCCAGGTTCTCGTGGTCGCCGACGCCTTCGAGCACGGCGAGCCGCCGCGAGGAGGCGACGAGCCCGGCCACGTCGGGTTGGGGTGCGCGGTCGGCGGCGGCCAGCACGCCGCGGTTGAGGTGGAACCCGACGACCTCGGCCATGACGTCGGCGGACGTGACGTAGGCGGGCGCGGGGAGGTCGCCGAGGGCCTCCACCCGGCGCCGCACGCCGAGCAGCGCGCGCACCGGGTAGGGCGAGGCGAGGAGCCGTTCGACGACGACCACGCCCTCGGCGATCACCAGGCCCCGGCCGCCGGGGCGGTCCGGTCGCCGGTCGGCCGTGGACAGGTCCCGGAAGTCGTCCAGCCGGGGGTCGGCCGGGTCGTCGATCTCGATCACGCGAGCAGTGTCCCACTCCCCGAGAGGTGACCATCCCTCGTCGATCGTATGCCGCATACACAAGCCCACCACCAGCAGGTTCTCGCTGATTGTTACCGCGATGTGACAGAGAGCACCGATTTGGGCGCTGGCGGGTCGGTGCGCGCTGTGTCACGGTTGGCCTCCGCTAAGCCCGCCGGAGCAGCCCTACCGATTGGGAGGCGGCATGGGTACGGATGTGTCCAGTCGGACGTTCACCAGAGAGGACCGCCAGCGCTACCGCGAGCGCATGCAGCGGTGCATGGACGCGCTGGGAACCATGCTGGTGGAGGACAGCTTTTCCTTCCCGAGGCAGCAGATGGGGCTGGAGATCGAGCTGAACCTGGTCGACGGCGCGTGTCGGCCCGCGATGGCCAACTCCGAGGTGCTGGAGAAGATCGACGACCCGTCGTTCACGCTCGAGCTGGGCCAGCACAACCTGGAGGTCAACGTCCCGCCGCGCGAGCTGGCCGGCGACGAGACGCTGGACCTGGAGAAGGAGCTGGTGTCGACGCTGGCGTCGGCGGACGTGAAGGCGCACGACGCGGGCACGTCGATCGTGATGATCGGGGTGCTGCCGACGTTGCGGCACGAGCACTTCGACCGGCGGTGGTTGTCGCAGCAGGCGCGGTACACCATCTTGAACGACCGGATCCTGGCGGCGCGCGGCGAGGAGGTCGTGCTGTCGATGGAGGGCGCGCCCATGCCGGGGCGGGCGGGCGAGCGGCTGTCCAGCTACGCCGAGTCCATCATGCCGGAGGCGGCTTGCACGTCCGTGCAGCTGCACCTGCAGGTGGCGCCGGACGATTTCGCGGCGCACTGGAACGCGGCGCAGGCGTTGGCCGGGGTGCAGGTGGCGATCGCGGCGAACTCGCCGTTCCTGCTGGGTCGGGCGCTGTGGCACGAAACCCGCATACCGCTGTTCGAGCAGGCCACCGACACCCGTTCGCAGGAGCTGAAGAACCAGGGCGTCCGGCCGCGGGTGTGGTTCGGGGAGCGGTGGATCACGTCGATCTTCGACCTGTTCGAGGAGAACGTCAGGTACTTCCCGGCGCTGCTGCCGGAGACGGGTGACGAGGACCCGTTGGACGTGCTGGGGTCGGGCGGCACGCCGTCGTTGACGGAGCTGCGGCTGCACAACGGCACGGTGTGGCGCTGGAACCGGCCGGTCTACGACGTCGTGGACGGCGTACCGCATCTGCGCGTGGAGAACCGCGTCCTGCCGGCCGGGCCGACGGTCCTGGACACCATGGCCAACGCCGCGTTCTTCTACGGCGCGCAGCGGGCACTGACCACTTTGGAACGTCCTCTGTGGACTCAGATGTCCTTCCACGCCGCGGAGGAGAACCTGTACGCCGGTTCGCGGCACGGGATGGGGTCGCAGCTCTACTGGCCCGGGATCGGCTGGGTGCCCCCGGACGAACTGGTCCTGCGCCGCCTGCTCCCCCTGGCCCACGAGGGTTTGCAGGCGTGCGGCGTGTCCGACGAGGCCCGCGAGCGCTACTTGGGCGTGATCGAGGCGAGGTGCCTGGCCCGCCGCACGGGGTCGCTGTGGCAACGCGAAACGGTCGCCCTCCTGGAAGACCACGGCGCCGACCGCGACACCGCGCTGGCCACCATGCTGGGCCGCTACGTCGAACTGTCCCACGCCGGCGAACCGGTCCACACCTGGCCCGTCGACCTCTAACCCACCCCTCGCCACCCTCTCCCCACCCCACGCCTTCCCCCACCCCACGCCCTCACTCCGCGGCCCACCAACGCCCCTGCTCGCCCACCGCGGCTCACCCACCGCCACCCACCGCGCGGCGGGCCACCCCGCCCTCAACCGACCTCACACCAACCCCGCCGCGCACCCCTCACCCCTACCGCCGCTCTCCAGCCGCCGCGCGGCTCTCCCCCTGCCGCCGCGCGGCTCTCTTCCCCTACCGCCGCCACTCGGACCACCACCGGCACCGCCGGTCCCGCCCACCCGATGCCCGCCCAGAGCGCCCACACTCCGCCAAGCCTTCCTCCACCGCGAGCTCACGCTCTATGCGCACACGAGCCCGCATGCCCGAGCCCACACGCGCCCCGTACGCGTGCCCGCGCATCCCGCGGTCGTCCGCCCCACCCCGCACGCGAGACCGTCGCGGCGAGGCGTCGCGGCCGTCGCGGCCAGGCGTCGCGGCCAGGGGGCAAGCTCGCAGCCATTGGGCGTGCGGGCTCGTGTGCGCGAGGTCAGCTGCCAGGCTTGCGGGGCCCTGAGCTTTCGAGGGCTCGGGCCGTGCCCAGTCGAGTGGGCCGTTCGCGTTCGAGCGCCGTGCACAATCCGGGGCCGGGTGCCGCGCCTTCATTCTTCCGGCAACGCTTTCGGCGTTTCCATTGATCCCCGCCCGCGCTCGATTCGCACGTTAGAGTGATCTTCGCAGGACCTGCCGACCCGTGCCCGACCCCACGATACCGCAGGTCAGCGCCTACGCCCCGCCTTCAACGGAGCCACGTCGGCACCGTCGTGGGAGCTGCGGCACTCGTCGGGCGTCACAGCCTCGACCGCCAAGGTCAGCATGCCCTTCACACCGGTGTAGATGCTCTCGCCCGCCGACGCCAGCGACGTGTGCACCCGGTTCGAGTCGGAGAAGTCGCGCTCGTCCTTCGTGCGCTTCTTCCCGGCCTCCTCGGGCTTGGTCGCACTGCGCAGGTTGACCTCCAACCACGCGGCGACCTCGGTCGGCGTGGTCAGCACTTCCTCCGGCGTGCGCTCCAACCGCTCAGCGCGCGGGGAGGCGTGGTCGAGGGACGTGTGCTCCACATAAGCGTGCCAATGCGTGTTGCGCAGCGACCACGTCTGCTCGATCGGCCAGTCCTCCTCGGTGCCCATGCACCTATCTTGCCAGGGTCCGCACGTCCAAGGTGTGGTCAACCCCCACTGCCGACGCCAACCTCCGGTCGTGGGTGACGAGCAGCAGCGTTCCCCCGTAACCGTCCAGGGCCCGTTCCAACTGCTCGATGGCCGCCACGTCCAGGTGGTTGGTCGGCTCGTCCAGCACCAGGCACGTCGTCCCCCGCGCCTGCAACACCGCCAGCCCGGCCCGCGTCCGCTCCCCCGGCGACAGCGACAACGCCGGCCGCAGCACGGCGTCGGCACCCACCCGGAACTTCGCCAGCAACGTCCGCGCCTCCACGTCCGCCAGCCCCGTCAACCCGGTCACGACCTCCAGCACCGGCGACGTCACGGCGAAGTCCGCCCGCACCTGGTCGACCTCGCCGACCACCACCCCCGGCCCCTGGCTCCGGTCGCCGGCGTCCAGCGGCAGCCGTCCCAGCAGCGCACCGAGCAACGTCGACTTGCCCGACCCGTTCGGCCCCGCGATCCGCCACCGCTCGCCCGCCCCGATCGTCAGATCGACGGGCCCCAGCGTCACGTCGCCCCGGCTGACCACGGCGCCGCGCAACGTGAACGCGACCTGGCTGCCCCGCCCCGCGCTGGGCAGCGCCAACCGCAGCTCCCACGGTTCGCGCGGCTCCTCGACCTCCTCCAGCCGCGCCAACTGGCGGTCCACAGTGGACGCGCGGGCGGCCAGGTTCTCCGCGCCCTGCTTGCGCGCGAACTTGATGTTCTTGTCGCTCTCGTCGGTCTTCGCGTTGCGCCGCACGCCCTGCCGCGACCACTCCCGCGCCTGCCGGGCCCGCTGCGCCAACGCGTCCCGGCGCGCCGCGTAGACCTCGTACTCCTCCCACGCCCGCTCCCGCACGCGTGCCTGCTCCTGCACGTACGCGTCCCACCCGCCGCCGAACACGCTCACCCGGTGGCTGAACTCGTCCAGCTCGGCGATGGCGGTCGTGGTGCGGGCCAGGAACTCGCGGTCGTGGCTGACCAGCACCATCCCGGCCGGGCTGCGCAGCACGTGCTGCTCCAGGACCTCCAGCCCGGTCAGGTCGAGGTCGTTGGTCGGTTCGTCGAGCAGCAGCACGTCGGCCGTCGTCAGCAGGACGGACGCCAGCCGCAGCCGTGCCGACTGCCCGCCGGACAGCTCGCCGGACCCGCGTTCGTCCAGCAACGTCGCCGGCAGCCCGAGCCGCTCGCACACCTCGTCGGCGCGTTCGGCGAAGTCGGCCGCGCCGGCCGCCGTCCACACGTCGAACGCCCGCGCGTAGGCGTCCTCGGCTCCCGGAACGCCCTCGCTCAACGCCGTCGTCGCCGCCTCGAACGCGCGCTGCGCCGCCGCCACCCCCGTGCGACGGGCCAGGTGGTCGCGCAACGACTCGCCCGGTCGGGTCCCGGTCTCCTGGGTGAGGTGAGCGACCGCGCCGCGCGCGGTGACGGTGCCGGAGTCGGGGGCCAGCTCGCCGGCGAGCACCCGCAGCAAGGTCGACTTGCCGACCCCGTTGGGCGCGACGAGACCTAGGCGTTCACCTGCGGGAACATCGAGATCGACCTCCGCGAGCACGGTCCTCGGGCCGAACGACAGCGAGACGTTCCTGGCCGTCAACACCGCCCGATCATCACACGCGCGCCGACCGCGGGCACGCGAGTTTCACACGACGAGGCCCCGCCCTCCGGTGGTACGACCGGAGGGCGGGGCCTCGTCTGTTCCCGAACTGACTGCCGCTCCCACCACGAAGCGACGAGACTTAGGTTAGCCTAACTTCTCCCGCAGCACCAGTCCTGCGCACCAAACCCCGCGCGACCAGCTCCACGACCACCGCGATCGCCACCGCCTCCACCGCCAGCAACCCCAGCAGCACGACGAGCTGCAACGCCCCCGCCTGCCACACCGGCGCGCCACCCAGCAACATCCCGACGAACGCCCCCGGCAACGTCACCAGCCCGACCGTGCGCGTCTGGTCCAGCGCCGGGATCAACGCCTCCGCCGCCGGCCGCCGCACCAGCTCCCGCACCGCCACCGGCTCGGTGAACCCGAGCGCCAGCGCCGCCTCGAACTCGCCGTGCCGGTCCCGCAACGTGTCCAACGCCCGCCGCACGGACAGCGTGGTCGCGGTCATCGCGCCGCCGATGAGGATCCCGCCGACCGGCACCAGCGCGATCCCCTCCACCGGCACCAGACCGCTCACGACCAGCGCCAGCAGCGCGGGCACCGTCCCGCCGAGGATCGCCGCACCCACCCAGGCGCCCCGCCGGCCGGTCTTCGTGCGCGCCGCCGACGTGCCCGTCGCGACACCCGCCATCAACACCAGGAACGCGGCCGTCAGCGGCAGTGACGCGAGCACCACCGTGATCACCGCCGACACCGCGGCCAACTGCGCGGTCGCCCGCACCGCCGCCCGGACGACGGGCCGCGGCGAGGCCAACCGGGCCCACCACACCACGGCGCCCGCGACGGCCGTGAAGATCAAGCAGACGACGAGCAGCCGGACCCAGTCCGTCGCGATGACCACGTGCCCATTGTCGGACGGGTGGTCAGGCGCGGGCTCGGCGACGCAGGCCCAAGCGGGGCGTCGGCAGCTTCAGGCCGCCCCGGCGGGCCAGCACGATGCCGCCGACCACGGCTGCCAGGATCGACACCGCGCCACCGACGACGAGCGGCGCCCGTGCGGTGAAGTGCTCGGCCAGCCAGCCCATGACCGGGCCGCCCACCGGGTTCCCGCCCAGGAACACCAGCATGTAGAGGCCCATGACCCGGCCGCGCATGGCGGGCGAGACGGCCAGCTGCACGGTGGCGTTGGCGGTCGTCGTGAAGGTCATCATGGCGATGCCGAGGGGGATCAGCGCCAACCCCGTCAGCCACATTGTAGGCAATATACCGGCGACAATCTCCAGTACGCCGAATGCCAGAGCGCCGATGATCAGCAGTCGCAGTCGGGGCTTGCCCTTGGCACTGCGCTTCGCGGCCAGGGTCGCGCCCGCCAGCGTCCCGACGGCCAGCATTGTAGACAGTAGTCCGTATGCATCCGCGTCGCCGCCGAACGTGTTGCGCGCCAGCACCGCCAGCGTCACGTAGAAGTTCAGCCCGAACGTGCTGATGAAGAACACCAGGAACAGCAGGATCACCAGGTCGGCGCGCTTGCGCACGTACCGCAGACCCTCCCGGAGCTGCCCCTTCTCCCGCGGCACGGGGTCACCGCGGTGCAGCTCGGCGACGCGCATCATCAGCAGCCCGGACAGCACGCCGAGGAAGCTGACCGCGTTGATCAGGAACACCCACCCGGTGCCCACGAAGATGATCATCACACCGGCCACGGCCGGGCCGACCATCCGGGCCAGGTTGAACGTCATCGCGTTCAACGCCACCGCGTTCGTGAGCTGGTCCCGCCCGACCATCTCCACCACGAAGCTCTGCCGCACCGGCGTCTCCACCGCCGACACCGCCCCGAGCAGCAGGCACAGCAGGTAGACGTGCCACAGCTGCACCACACCGGTGACGTCGAGCAGGCCGAGCGTCAGCGCGCAGAGCCCGAGCCCGGTCTCCAGCACGAGCAGCAGCTTGCGCTTGTCCATCCGGTCGGCGAGCACACCGGCCCACAGCGACAGGAACAACGTGGGCGCGAACTGCAACGCGGCGGCGATGCCCAGGGCGACGGGTGAGCCGTCGGACAGCTCCAGCACCAGCCAGTCCTGCGCGACGCGCTGCATCCACAGCCCGACCAGCGACACGACCTGGCCGGACGCGTAGAGGCGGTAGTTGCGCACGCGCAGCGAGCCGAACATGCGCCGGCGTGGCGGGGGTGCGGCTGGGTTGCGTTCGACCTGGTCCGTCTCTGCCCCACCCGCGTACGCCGGCACCGCGTTACTGCCCCGCCATCCTGTCGATTATCTCGGCGGCGCGCGACAGCACGCCCCGGTCCTCCGGTGTCAGCTCCGCCAGCCGCTTGTCCAACCAAGCCTCGCGCGCGGACACCTCTTCGTTGATGTAGCTCAGCCCCGCCTCGCTCAGCTCCACGATGGCCTGCCGGCCGTCGGTGGGGTGGGGGCGGCGCGTGGCGAACCCGTACTCCTCCAGGGCGGCGATCACCCTGGTCATCGACGGGGGCTGGACGCCTTCCTTGGCGGCCAGCTCGCCCGGCGTCAGGGGTCCGCACTTGTGCAACGTGGACAGCGCGGACACCTGGGTGAGCGAGATCGCGGAGTTCACCCGCTGCGCGCGGAGCCTGCGGTTGAGCCGGACGACGGCCAGCCGCAACCGACTCGCCAGTCCTGCTTCCGCCTCGGTCTCCGCCACGTAGTTAGCATACCTCACGATCTCTGCGCCCATCGTGTGAACTTGCCCATTCAGCCGGCGAGAGCGGCCTGGATGGGGCCGATCGCGAAGTAGACGACGAAGGCGGCCGCCACGATCCACATGAGCGGGTGCACGCTGCGCGCCCGCCCGGTGAGCGCCCGCAGCACCACGTAGCTGACGAAGCCCGCGCCGATGCCGTTCGCGATCGAGTACGTGAACGGCATGATCACGATGGTGAGGAACGCGGGCAGGCCGACGGAGAAGTCCGCGAAGTCGATCTCCTTGATCTGCATGATCATCAACGCGCCGACGACCACCAGCGCGGGCGCCGCCGCCTCGATCGGCACCACCGCGTACAGCGGGGTGAGGAACATGGCGGCGAGGAACAGCAGCCCGGTGACGATGTTGGCCAACCCGGTCCGCGCGCCCTCGGCGATGCCGGACGCCGACTCGATGTAGACGGTGTTGGACGACGAGGACGCCGCACCACCCGCGACCGCGCCGACGCCGTCCACGAACAGCGCCTTGGACACGCCCGGCAACTGGCCGTCCTTGCCGATCAGCCCGGCTTCCTTGCCCAGGCCGGTCATCGTGCCGACGGTGTCGAAGAAGTCCGTGAGCACCAGCGTGAACACCAGCAGCGCGGCCGTCAGCGCGGGCACCCGCGTCCACGCGCCGAACGACACGTCGCCCAGCAGGGAGAGGTCGGGCAGGCCGAACACCTGCTCCGGCAACGCCGGGTAGCCGAGGTTCCACCCGGCGGGGTTGGTGCCCTTCGACGGGCCCGCCTTGACGATCGCCTCGATCACGATGGACAGCACGGTCGCCGCCAGCACGCCGATCAGGATCGCGCCCTTGACCCTGCGCGCGACCAGGATGCCGGTGACCACCAGGCCGACCACGAACACGAACGTGGGCCACGACGCGATGGACCCGTTGATGCCCAACCCGACCGGCACGGTCGTGCCCGCCGCGTCCGGGAGACGGCGCACGAAGCCCGCGTCGACCAGGCCGATGAAGCAGATGAACAACCCGATGCCGACCGCGATGGCCGCCTTCAACTCCGCCGGCACCGCGTTGAACACGGCCGTGCGGACACCCGTGACGACCAGCAGCAGCACCACCAGGCCGTTGACCACGACCAGGCCCATCGCTTCGGGCCAGGACATCTGCGGCACGATCGTGACGGCCACGAAGGAGTTGATGCCCAGGCCCGTGGCCAGCGCGAACGGGTAGTTGGCGACGAGTCCGAACAGGATCGTCATGACCCCGGCGACCAACGCCGTCACCGCCGCGACCTGCGGGATGGTGAGGATGTTGCCGAGCACGTCGACCTTCGCGCCGGGGTCGTCGGCGGCGAAGCTGCCCAGGATCAGCGGGTTGAGCACGACGATGTAGGCCATCGTCACGAACGTGACGAGCCCGCCGCGCACCTCCCGGCCGACCGAGGAGCCGCGTTCGGAGATCTTGAAGAACCCGTCCAACTTGGAACGGGCCGGCCCGCCAGGGGGCGTCTGCGCGGCGGGTGTCTCGGCGGTGGCCATCTCATCTCCTCGATCGGTGGTGCTGCTGTTCGGGCCGTGCCCGGCGCTGCGGGGGTGCCGGGCGGGCCGTGCTCGGCGCGTGCCGAGCGGTGCCCGGCCGGGTGCGGGACGGGCGTGCTCGGCGCGGGCCGAGCGGGTGGCGCTCAGCGCGGGCTGAGCCGGTCGTGCGGGCAGAGCGTGCCCTACCCGTGTTGCGGACAGGTAGCCTGCCCGACGTGGCCGAACAGGACGCAACACCCCTCCCGCCCCCACCCTCGCTCCCCCCGCGCCTGGCCGACCCCGTGCCGGTGGTCGTGGTCGGGACGGCGCTGTGGTGGCTGGGGCTGCTCGGCGTGCTGCTGTTCGGGCGGGACTTCGGCGTGCTGGGGTGGACGTGCCTGTCCGGCGGCGTGCTGGGGATCATCGGCTACGGCATCTTCGCCTGGCAACGCTCAGCCGCGCGCCGCGGCAGCAGGACCGCTCAGCAGGGGCTCGAGTAAGCGCCGGCCGGCCGACGTACCCAGCCCGGGCGGCCCTGGTGGGTGAGCTCCCACGCAACGCCTTCCGCCCGACATCCGCCGGCGCGAAGCCCCGCCCGCGCGAAGCGTCCGCCTGCGAAGCGTCCGCGCGACACCGTTCCGCCGCGCGGCGACACCGTTCTGCTCGGGACCCGTCGCGGATGCCCTGTGCTCGACGCCCCGGAGGTTGGCCGACGGCGGCTCGACATCGTCCCGTCCGGCCCCGCCGTTGACACCTGTCCGGCCCCGTCGTTGACACTTGGGGGCCGGGGCGCCGCGCCTCCCTCTTTTCCGGCAACAAATCCGGGATTTCCATTCATCCCCGGAGCCGATTACCCCATCGGGTGATCTTGCCGGATCAGCCGAGCAGGACGGCCGGTGTCGGGTCGGCGATCAGGGCGGCGAACGTGTGCCGATCATCCCACCGGCTCGTCGTCCACGCCAGCGCGCGGGCTAAGCCTTCGGGGGTGTCGGAGGCGTGCAGGACGTCTCCGTCGACCCACCAGGACACCGAGTGCTCGGCACCCTCGGCGGCCACGACCAGGTCGTCGTGGACGACGAGCGAACCGGCCGGCAGCTCCACGCCGAGCAGGTCGCACGCCAGCCGCACCGCGCCCAGCTCCGACCAGACCACCTCGTCGCCCTCGCCGACCACGGTCCCGGAGACCTCCTCCGACGCCAGCGGCAGGGCCAGCAGTTCGGCCAGCTCCGCGGCGGAGCCGGACGAGGCCAGGACCTGGGACGGCGGCAGCACGCCGAGCAGCCACGGCAGGTCCAGCACGAGCACGTCGTCAGCCGACTCGGCGGTGCCGCTCAACGCCCGCACCCGGTCCGGTGGCTCCACGCTCACCGAGTCGGCCACCTCGGCCAGCAGGCCGTGCACGCGCAGCACCAGTGCGTCGGACAGCTTGCGCGCCGGGTCACCGAGCCGGGCGATCAGCTCGGTCACGTCGTCCGCGTCGACCACGCTCAACGACGTGCGCACGCCCGCCGCGGCCAGCACGTGCGGCGGCAGGTCGACCGGCGGCACGACGTCGTACAGCCCTTCCAGCCCGTCCGCGTCGGCCAGCCGCCACGACCCGAGCGGCACGCCGTCGATCGTCGCGTAGCGGGCCAGCCACCAGCCGGTGTAGCCGTCCGGCTCGGTCACCGCGCGCCACGCCGCCGGGTCGGCGGCCATCATCGCCAGCGCCCGCGGCCACTGGTCGCGCGCCACCAGGTCGAGGTCGCGGATGCCGAGCACGCGCGTCGGCGGCACGTCGAACGCGTCCCACCAGTAGCCCTCGTCGGCCAGGTCGTGGTCGGGTTCGGTGGGCGAGTCGTCCTCGACCACGGTGAACCCGTCGATCACGCCGACGTCGGTCAGCACCGAGCGCGGCCACTCGGCGGCCACCGCCGGGTCGAGCACGCCGAACGGCGCGTCGGTCTCCAGCACGGACAGCAGCGCCGAGTCCGGCAGCACGAGCTCGTCGGCGCGCCGCCACTCGCCGTCGGTCGACGGCAGCGCCAGCTCGGCCAGCCACGGCCGCCCGCCGGCGCGCGACACCAGCCGCAGCACGGTCCGCACCAGGTCGGGGCCGTCCAGCGCGGGGTCGTCGAGGCTGCGGTGGACGGCTTCGCGCACCGCGTCGGAGTCCAGCAGCTCGGCCGGGCCGGCTTCGGTCGCGCCCAGTCGCAGCAGCAGCGGGTGGGCCGCTTCGGGGTGCGCGATCCGCAGGCCCGGCACCGAGAACAGCTCGGCGTCGGTGCCGACGAGCACGCCGCGCGGGCTGCTCACCAGCCTGCCGTCGACCAGTGGCACGGGCAGGCTGCCCAGTTCCTCGCGGGCGGTGGAGTCGACGTCGGCGACCGGTGACAGCGCGTCGTACACCTGGTGCCACCACGAGGGGTCGCCGCCGACGCCGGCGAGCGCGGCGACCACTTCGGACACCCCGAGCCGCGGCACGTCCAGCGCGGCCAGCGCCTTCGCGTGCGGTGGCAAGGTGAGCTCGTGGTCCAGCAGGCCGGGGATCACGTCCTCCAGCAGCTCGACCAGCTCGAACGACGCCAGGTCCAGCACCTTCGCCGCGGCCGGGGCGGCCCACTCGCCGTCCGCCAGCGGCAGCCACGACGCCGTCCGCAGCGCCGCGAGGATGCCGGTCCGCAGCCGGTCGTCCACTTCGGACAGGGGGAACCCGGGCAGCGGCACGAGCGCGGTCCGCTCGACCGCGGGCAGCTCGCCCACCAGTTCCGGGTAGGCCAGCGCGGCCTGCTCCAGCACGAACGACGCCGCCGCGCCCGCCAGCACCCGCCGCCGCGACGGCTCCACGGGCAGGGTGGCGATCAGCCGGGCGGGCAGGGACAGCTTCTCGTCGGTCGGCGTGGGCGCGTGCAGCACGTCGCCGGACAGCGGTTCGTCCATCGGCCACGCCCAGCACACCGACCAGTGCGGCCGCGACTCCACGCCCGCGACCAGCGACGCGGGCAGCTCGCCGCCGGCGCGGTGCACCAGCCACCGCTGCGCCCCGGTGGGCCCGGTGAGCACGACGACACCGTCGGCCTCGGACCGCTCCCACGCGTCCGCGCCGACCTCGATCCGCCGCAACCCGGGCAGCGCCAGCAGCAGGTCCGGCACCTGCAGGGCGAACTCGGCGAGCAACCCCTCCGCGCTCACCTTCAGGGGCAACCGGACCTCGGTGTCGAACCCTTCGGGCACGTCGACCTCGTCGGACGGCCACACGAGCCGCAGCACGGGCACGTCACCGCCGCGCGCGGACGCCAGCGACGGCACCGCCTCGCGCGTGCGGGAGGCCGAGAACGCCACCGACCCCGACCGCGACACCACGCGCGGCTCGTCGGTCACCGCGAGGACGGCGGCGAACCCCACGCCGAACTGGCCGACGGTGTCGGTCGCCTTCGACGACGCGCGCAGCGACGCCAGCGCCGCGACACCGGCCGCGTCCAGCGGCGCGCCCGTGTTCGCCGCCCGCAACTCACCGTCCACGAGGGACAGCCGGAGCACGCCGGGCTGGTCACCGGCCGCGTCGGACGCGTTCTGGGCGAGCTCCACCAGCAGCCGGTCGCGGTAGCCGCCGAGCCGGAGGTCCTCCTCGGCGTTGGCGTCCTCGCGGAACCGGGTGGGCGAGCCGCGCCACGCGGCCAGCACCGACTCGCGCAGCGCCTCGGTGCCGAACGGGTCCGCGCTCACTTCCCGCTCTCGTCGGCCGCCGGGTTGGCCTCCACGTCCAGCACCGCGTCGTCGTAGACGACCTCGGCGACCGGCACCAGCGGGCCGCCCTCGACCTCGACCTCGGAGTGCGCGCCGCACCCGTACTCGACGTGCACCACGTGGCCGTCGGCCGGCGTCATCTCGTTCGCGCACACCCCGAAGGCGGCGCCGAGCGACCCGGCGATGCGGGTGTAGAAGCCGCACGTGCCGCAGGTCGCGGGGGCGCTGCGGGCCATCTCGCTGCGCGGGCCGAAGTCACCGCCGTGCCAGCGCTGGGCGGCGTCGAGCACGCCCTCCCGCGACAGCACGCGCACGCGGCCGAGACCGACCTCGAGCGCGACCTCCTCCACCGCCGGGTCGTCCGAGCCGACGTACCCGGGCGCGAGCCGCGGGTCGTCCTCGGGCGTGGGCAGCAGGTCGCCGACACCGAGGTCGCCGGCGCGGACGCGCTCGTGCCACGGCACCCACTCGGGCGCGACCAGCGCGTCCTCGCCGGGCAGGAGCACGACCTCGCTCACCGACAGCGGCGTGCCGGGCCCGGCGAACGCGACCGTGACGGCCCAGTTCCAGCCGCGGTAACCGGCGTGCTGGGCCTCGAACAGGTGGGTCGCCGAGACCTCGTCCTCGGCGACGGTGCCCACGTGGTCGCCGACGCGTTCCTCGCCCGCCTCCTCCTCTGCGGCGGCTCGGGCGAGCTGGACTGCCTCGGGGTCGGCGAGCGCGGGATCGGGCTGGCGGGTCGGCGTGGCGGTCACAGGTGAATTGTGCCGCACGTCTTCGCAGCCCCGTGCACACGTGCCACCCTTTCGGACGTGCGGTGGCTCCTGATGGCGGTGGTCCTGGTCTGGTCGGCGGCGTGCACCACCCCGCCGAGCGGTCCAACACCGGGGCCGACCCGGGTCGAGGTGCTGGGCACGCTGCCCCACGACACCGGGGCGTTCACGCAGGGCTTGGAGCTCTCCGACGGCGTCCTCTACGAGGGCACCGGGCTGGAGGGCCGGTCGTCGCTGCGCCGCCTCGACCCCGGGACCGGCCGGGTCGAGCACCGCGTGGACCTGCCCGAACCGCTGTTCGGCGAGGGCATCACCGTGGTCGGCGACCGGATCTGGCAGCTCACCTGGCGGGACGGCGTGGCCATCGAGCGGGACCGGGACACGCTCGAAGAAGTGAGGCGCGTCACCTACGAGGGTGAGGGTTGGGGTCTGTGCCGCGACGGCGGCCGGCTGGTGATGAGCGACGGCAGCGACGAGCTGGCGTTCCGCGACCCGACCTCGTTCGCCGAGACGGGCACGGTCGCCGTGCGCCGCGACGGGCAGCCGGTCACCCGCCTCAACGAGCTGGAGTGCGTCGACGGTCAGGTGTGGGCCAACGTGTGGCAGACCGACGAGGTGGTGCGCATCGACCCGGCGAACGGCCAGGTCACGGCCACCGTGGACCTCAGCGGCCTGCGCCCGCCGGACGTGCCCGCCTCGGACGTGCTCAACGGCATCGCGGCCGTGCCGGGCACCGACGAGTTCCTGGTGACGGGGAAGAACTGGCCGACGATCTTCCGGGTCCGCTTCACCCGGCAGTGACCTACCGTCTGGCACGTGGACATCGACCTCGACAACATCGCCCGCGCCGCCGAGACCATCGACCCCGTCTTCCGCGGCACACCGCAGTACGTCGACGAGCAGCTGTGCGCCGCGCTGGACCGCCGCGTGCTGGTCAAGGTCGAGACCGTGAACCCGCTGCGCAGCTTCAAGGGCCGCGGCGCGGACTTCCTGGGCGCGACGCTGCCGCCCGGCCGCCCGGTGGTGTGCGCGTCGGCGGGCAACTTCGGCCAGGCCGTGGCCTACGTGGGCCGCCGCCGCGGCTTCCCGGTCGAGGTGTTCGTCTCCGAGTCGGCCGTCCGCGACAAGGTGCGCCGGATGAAGTCGCTGGGCGCGTCCGTCACCGAGGTGCCCGGCGACTTCACCGGGGCCAAGGACGCCGCCCGCGAGCACGCCCAGCGGACCGGCGCGGTCTTCGTGGAGGACGGCCGTGACGTCGCCATCACCGAGGGCGCGGGCAGCATCGCCGTCGAGCTGCTCCGCTCCGGCGTCCCGTTCGACACCGCCGTGGTCCCGGTCGGCGACGGCGCCCTGATCACCGGCGTGGCCCGCTGGCTGAAGGAGCACTCCCCGCGCACCCGGATCGTCGGCGTCTGCGCCGAGGGCGCGCCGGCCCTCGCCCGGGCCTGGGCGGGCCGCCCGGTGGCCGACACGCCCATCGACACCATCGCCGACGGGATCGCCGTCCGCGTCCCCGTCCCGGCCGCCATCCCCCGCCTCAGGGCCCTCGTGGACGACATGCTGCTCGTGCCCGACGACGCCATTCGAGACGCGATGTCGCTGGCCCGGGACGCGCTGGGCCTGGTGCTCGAACCGGCGGGTGCGATCGGCCTCGCCGCCATCGCCGCCGCCGACGTCCCGGGCGAGACGATCGCCACCGTGCTCACCGGCGGCAATGTGTGAGACAGCCCGCACCGGGTGAGGCAGGATTGGAGGCGTGACACCCCCTCGGCCGGAAGACCAGTCGCGGCGGTACCCGTGGGAGGACGACGAGTACAAGCCGCGCACCCGGCCGTACCCGACCCCCGGCGCGCCACCGCCCCCGGACCCGCCCGGCCACCGCGAGTCGGCCCGCTTCACCCCGCCGCCGGACGACAAGCCGACCGCGCCGACGCTGCCGAAGAAGCTGACCGTCACCCGCGTGGCCTGGTTCCGCACCCGGCAGCTGAGCAGCCAGGCCCTGGCCGCGTTCCGCAAGGCCGCGCACGCCGACGGCGCGAAGCAGTCCGGCCTGTCGTCGCTGACCTACGCGGTGATGCTGAACTACGCGGCCGACGCCGCCATGGCCGTCGCCCTGGCCAACACCCTGTTCTTCTCCGCCGCCTCGGGCGAGAGCCGGGGCAAGGTCGCGCTCTACCTGCTGATCACCGTCGCGCCGTTCGCCCTGGTCGCCCCCGTGATCGGCCCGGCGCTGGACCGCATCCAGCACGGCAGGCGGGTGGCGCTGGCGGCGTCCTGCGTGATCCGCGTCTTCCTGTCCATCGTGATGGCGCTGAACTTCGACAACTGGGGTTTGTACCCGGCCGCCCTGGGCAGCATGGTGCTGTCCAAGTCGTTCACCGTCCTCAAGGCCGCGATCACCCCCCGCGTGCTGCCGCGCGAGATCACCCTGTCCAAGACCAACGCCCGGATGACCGTCTTCGGGCTCGCCGCGGGCGGCGTGTTCGGCGCGGTCGCCGCCGGTTTCGCCAACCTGTTCGGCTCCCCGGGAGCCCTCTGGTTCACCGCCGCGCTCTGCCTGGCCAACGCCTACTACTGCCTGCGCATCCCCTCGTGGGTCGAGGTCACCGAGGGCGAGGTCCCCACCTCGCTGCGCGCCAAGCCGCACAAGCCCAAGCGCCAGGCACTGGGCCGCACCGTCGTGGTCGCCCTCTGGGGCAACGGCGCGATCCGCATGCTGACCGGCTTCCTCATGCTCTTCGCCGCCTTCGTCGTCCGCGCCCAGACCGAGGGCGACGCCCTCATGCAGGTCCTCCTGCTGGGCGTCATCGCCGGCGCCGCCGGCATCGGCAGCTTCCTCGGCAACGCCGTCGGCGCGCGCCTCCAGTTCGGCTCACCGGACCAGGTCGTCATCGGCTGCCTCACCGCCGCCCTGCTGACCGTCGTCCTGGCCGCCGTCCTCCCCGGCCTGGTCACCGCCGCGGCCGTCGGCCTGGTCGGCGCGACCGCCAGCTCCCTGGCCAAGGTCTCCCTCGACGCCGTCATCCAGGACGACGTCCCCGACGAGTCCCGCGCCTCCGCCTTCGGCCGCTCGGAAACCATCCTCCAGCTGGGCTGGGTCTTCGGCGGCGCCATCGGCGTCCTGCTGCCCACCGAGTACTGGATCGGCTTCACCGTCCTCGCCGTCCTGCTGGCCGTCGGCCTGGCCCAGACCATCCAGACCAAGCGCGGCACGACCCTGATCCCGGGACTGGGCGGCGACCGCCCACTGCGGCCCGCACCGGTCGTGCCCCGACCGGGCACGTAGGCTCGACCGCCGTGCGCCGAGCCCTGATCCCCGTGTCGCTGCTGGTGGTCCTCTCCGGCTGCGCGGCGGCACCCACCAACCCCGAGGTGACGTTCTACGCGGACGGCAAGACGATCAACGTCCGCCCGTCCCAGTACTGCGACCTCCAGTCGGAGAACTGCGACGTCGACCCGGACGCCGTCGGCGTGCTGCGCGTCCGCCCGGGCAAACCGGTCCAGATCTCCGTCCCGGGCGACCTGGCCGACACCGCCTGGTCGGTCAAGTTCACCTACCGCAACGCCCAGGGCGAACCGCAGGAACCGCTGCGCAGCAAACTGTTCACCGAACGCGACCCGAAATACGCCTACACCCTCGTGCTCCCCAACCCCGACGACCAACTGGAAACCGTCGAGGTCCAGCAATACGGAGCCCGCATCGAGACCAGCACCACCGGCGCGTTCGACTTCGTCGCCCGAGGAACCTGGATCCTCTCCGTCGAGGACCACAGCAACCAATAACCACCGCGCCACAACGGACCCGCCACCAGCCCACAAGGCTCGATGTGACATGGGTTCGGGTGCTTCAGGCTGGTCGAAGCCGGCAGGTCCGGCGGGACGCTCTTCCCCGCCGGACCTGCCGGCTTTGGCCTGCCTGGAGTGCCCGTAAGGGCCTTATGTCACATCGGGCCGAACCGGACCACCGAGCCGCCGATCCGAAAGCGACTTGCCGAACCCGGCTCCCGGAAACCCGACTCCCCCGAACACCCGGCTTTACGGATCCAACTCCCGCGCCACCGCCCGAACCACCTCTGCGATGAGCTTCGTGTTCTTCCGATCCGGGTACCGCCCCCGCCGCAACTCGGGCTGCACCTTCACCTCCAACAGCTTGATCATGTCCTCGATCAAGCCGTGCAGCTCCTCCGCGGGCCGGCGGCGCGCCTCCGCCACCGACGGCGCCGGGTCGATCAGCCGGACCGACAGCGCCTGCGGCCCGCGCCTGCCCTCGGCCATGCCGAACTCGATCCGCTGACCGGCCTTCAAGCCCTCGACACCCGGAGGCAGCGCGGATTTCCGCACGTAGACGTCTTCGCCACCGTCCTGTGTGACGAAGCCGAAGCCCTTCTCCGAGTCGTACCACTTGACCTTGCCGGTCGGCACCGTTCTCACCAATCCCTTTGCGATCACACGACGAACGCGCCCCGGGGCGTGCCCGAGGCGCGTCCCCCCAGACTATCCAGAACACCATCCCGGGGGCACCTCCGATCGCGCGACTACCCCGCCACCACCGCGCGACTACGCTCCACCCCATGTCGACCACGAAGACCACGAAGCTGATGGCGCCGGCAGTGGCGTTGTT
Organism: Actinosynnema sp. NPDC091369; assembly: GCF_044757065.1. Classification (NCBI taxonomy): domain Bacteria; kingdom Bacillati; phylum Actinomycetota; class Actinomycetes; order Pseudonocardiales; family Pseudonocardiaceae; genus Actinosynnema; species Actinosynnema sp. NPDC091369. Next base: position 534,246 of record NZ_JBIVUG010000001.1, read on the forward strand.
CGCGCTCGGCGTGGCGGCCATCGTCGCGATGTTCGTCGCGGGCGAACGCGGCCTGCCCGCCTGGGTGTTCGCCGCGGGCTGGCTGCTCGCCCCCGCCGGGCTCGCGCTGGGCGTGCTCAGCGCGGTCCGGAGCGCCCGACCCCGACCCCGGCGCTGAGCCGGTCGGCGTTCGCCCGCAGCCACCCCGGGAACCCCGTCAGGTCCGGCAGCACGACGTCCGCGCCCTCGGCGGCCAGCTCCTCGGCGTCGCACGGCCCGCTGACCACGCCCACGGACACCGCGCCGGCCGCCTTCGCGCCCCGCACGTCACCGACGTGGTCGCCGACGTACACCGCCGCGCCGTGCGCTTTCAACGCCTCGGCCTTGCCGGTCGACCACAGCTCGCCGAACAGGTGGTCGACCTCCCAGTCGAACGCGGCCAGGTGCAGCGCCGCGTTCGCCCGGTACTTGCCCGTCACCACGATCGTCGTCCCGCCCAGCTCACGCACCGCCGCAAGCGCTTGCGCCGCGCCGGGGAGGGCGACCGTGGCCGGGATGACGACCTCCGGGTACAGCTCGCGGAACCGGGCGATCAGGCCGGGGATGTCCGCCTCCGGCACGCCGAAGTCGCGGTAGATCATGTCCAGGGGCGGGCCGAGGTTGGCCGCGAAGTGCGCCCCGTCCAGCGGGTAGCCGCTCTCGGCCGCGACGGCGTCCATCACCGCCGCCATGCCCGGCCTGGGGTCGATCAACGTCATGTCCAGGTCGAATCCCACCGTCAGCGGCACGGTTCGCACCCTATGCGCTGTGCCAAGCTTTGCGCCGTGACGGAACTCACCCGGGCCCTGCTCGACGCGGCGGTGGAGCTGATCGCGGCGCACGGCTCACGCGGTCTGCGCATGGCGGAGGTCGCCGCCAGGGCGGGCGTGAGCAGGCAGACCGTCTACAACGAGTTCGGCAACCGGGAACGGCTCATCCAGGCCGTGGCGCTGCACAAGACCGGCGAGTTCCTCGACGGCGTGCGGGAGCGGCTGGCCGGCACCGACGACCCGCTGGAGGGGCTGCGCCGCGGCATCGCGTTCGCGTTCGACCTGGCCGCCCGCGACCCGCTGGCCAAGTCCGTGCTGAACGGCGCGAACGCCGAGGACATGCTGCCGCTGCTGACGACCCGGGGCCGGCCGGTCCTGACGCTGGCCACCTCGGTCTTCGCCCAGCACATCCGCGCCCACTGGCGGACGCTGCCCGACGCGCGCGTGCACCTGATCGCGGACACGATCGTGCGGGTGGCCCTGAGCCACCTGCTCACGCCGAGCAGCCGCCGCCTCGACTCCGTCGTGCTGGTGACCGAGGCTTTACTCGCCCACCAGCACTAGCAGGGGAGCCCTACCGGCTCGCCGAACCCGGCGGGACCTTCCGCACCACGGGAGCCGCCCGGTTCCCCCGCCGCGCGTCCGCCCGCCTGGGCGCCTCGCGCCGACGGGTCACCACCAGCACCGGCTCGGCCGCCTCGGCCGCCCGCCGTCGCTTGACGACCACGAGCCCCGCCACCCCGGCCAGCGCCACACCCGCGAGCTTCCACGCCTTAGCCATGCCTACCCCTGCCCCACCGTCACGTCGTCGTAGTCCAGGCCGATCCGCTCGGCGGCCCTGGTGAGCGTGCGCAGGATCGCCAACGACTCGGAGGGCCGCATGGACGGGCTCTCCGTCTCACCCGCCCGCACCCGCCGCACGACCTCGCGCAACTGCGGAACGTACCCCGCGCCCTCCTGCTCGTGCCGGTGCTCCACCCCGTTCACCACGATGCGGCTCGGGTTGTAGAGCGCCTCCGGCAGCTCCACCAGCCCCTTCGTCCCGTACACGACCGCACCGGACCGCAACGGGCTGACCAGCGAGGACCCCAGCAACGCGTGCACGCCGCCCTCGTAGCCCAGCAGCATCCCGATCTCGGCGTCCACGCCGCCGACCAGCCGCCCGTGCGCCTGCACGGTCTCCGGCTCGCCCAGCACCAGGTGCGCGAACGACACCGGGTAGATGCCCAGGTCGAACAACGACCCGCCGCCGAGCGCCTTGTTCCACAGCCGGTGCGAGGGGTCGTGGTCGAGGGTGAAGCCGAAGTCCGCCCGCACCGACCGGACCTCGCCGATCTCACCGCTCGCGATCAGCTCCGACATCCGCACGACGAGCGGGTTGAAGCGGGTCCAGATGGCCTCCATGAAGAACAGGCCGCGCTCACCCGCCAGGTGCACGACGTCCTGCAACTGGGCCAGCGTCAACGTGGCGGGCTTCTCGCACAGCACGTGCTTGCCCGCCTCCAGCGCCGCGCGCGTCACCGCGTGGTGCTGGACGTGCGGCGTGGCGACGTAGACGACGTCCACGTCCGGGTCGGCCAACAGGTCGGCGTAGTCGCCGTACGCGCGGGCGATCCCGTGCTTGGCCGCGAAGGCTTCGGCCTTGGGCAGCGCGCGCGACGAGACCGCGAGCACCTCGACGTCGGGCAGCAGGCGGAGGTCGCCGGTGACGACGTCGGCGATGCCGCCCGTCGCCACGACGCCCCAGCGGAGTTTGTTCGGCACGGGACGGGAGCTTAATCGGGCAAGATGGACCCGTGAGGCTCATCCTGAACCTGATCTGGCTGGTCCTGAGCGGCTTCTGGCTGGCCGTCGGGTACGTGGTGGCCGGCGTGGTGTGCTGCGTGCTGATCGTGACCATCCCGTGGGGGCTGGCCTCGTTCCGCATCGCCAACTACGCGCTGTGGCCGTTCGGTCGCACGGTGGTGGACCGGCCCGGCGCGGGCGCGCCGTCCCTGCTGGGCAACGTCATCTGGATCGTCGTGGCGGGCATCTGGCTGGCCATCGGCCACGTCGTGACCGGTGTGCTGCTGTGCGTGACGATCATCGGCATCCCGCTCGGCGTGGCGAACTTCAAGCTGGTGCCGGTGTCGTTGATGCCGCTGGGCAAGGAGATCGTGCCCGTCCCCTGACCGCGGCTCACCCCGACAGGTCGTCCAGCTCCACGACCAGGCACGGACCGCCGCTGTAGAGCCCGGCGTCCACCGCGAGGACCTTGCCGTCGGCGTACCGCAGCGGCCCGTCGATCTCCTCCGGCGACACGCCGAGCTGGTCGGCGATGACGCTGTGCCCGTGCACGACCTCCCGGCCGCCGAGCACGTCGAGCAGCTCGGCCGCCACCTCCGCGCCGTCCGGGCCGCGGAACGCGTAGCGGGTCGTCATCTTGCGCCAGCACTCCCACCAGTGCTCCAGGTCGTCGCCGCGCAGCACCTCCCGCACGGCCTCGTTGACCTCGTCGATCGTGGCGCCCCACTCCAGGTACGCGAGCGTGTCGGAGTGCATCAGCAGGTGCCCGTCGACCTCGGTGAGCACGCGGCGGGTGGTGAGCCACTCGATGTGGGCGTCGGTGAGCCGGTCCTGGTCGCTGCGCAGGCCGCCGTTGAGCAGCCAGCTGCGGGCGAAGCTGCGGGGCGTCGGCGCGCCGGGCACGTTCCGGTCGCCGAACCGGTGCATGCCCAGCAGCAGCACCTCGTGGTTGCCGACCAGGGCGTCGACCCGGCCGCCGCTCTGCTCGGCCAGCCGCATCACGAACTCGATGACGCCGATGCCGTCGGGGCCGCGGTCGACGAAGTCGCCGAGGAACCACAGCTCCGCGTCACCGCCGCACCAGTCACCGTCGGCGTCGACCAGGCCCGAGGTGTGCAGGGCGCGGGTCAGCTCGGCGAGGTGCCCGTGCACGTCGCCGACCACGAAGAGCGGTCGTTCCACACCTGCGACGATAAGCGACGCGGGGGTGTGGTGCGCAAAAGTCGATCAGCCACGCCGCCGGCACTTCGGCCCGGGTGGCCGCCGACCTCCCCCGCCGGGGTGAGTTCCGGGCCGTTCGCCGTGACGGATGCCCGGCCGCGGGCTCTCAAGGGGCATGAGAGAACAGCTGGAAGAAGTCGCGGGCGAGCTGGACGAGGTGATGGTCGCGGTGGCCGCGCACGCCGGGGCGACGTGGCACCCGTGGCAGCACGTGGAGTGGCTGCGCCTGCAAGCGGACCTGCTGGACCGGCTGGGCGCGGCGTTCGGCGGCCCCGGGTCGTGCCGGGCGGAGCTGCTGCGCGACCGGGCGGAACGGCTCGCCGACCGGATCAACGGCGTGCCGGCCGCCCGCGACACGACCCCGCCCGACCGCGTCGGACCGCCCCACCAGCGCGTCCGCCCGGCCCCGCCGCACGTCGAGCCCCGGCTCAAGCCTCGTCCGGGAACGGGTCGGCCGAGTGACCGACCAGGTCCGCGATCGACTTGACCACCCGGGTCGGCCGGTACGGGTACAGCTCCGCCGTCGACTCCGCCGAGATGCCGGTGAGCACCAGGATCGTGCGCAACCCGGCCTCCAGCCCGGACCGCACGTCGGTGTCCATCCGGTCGCCGATCATCAGCGTCGTCTCCGAGTGCGCGCCCAGCGCCCGCAGCGCCGACCGCATCATCAACGGGTTCGGCTTGCCCACGTAATAAGGCGCGCGGCCGGTGGCGCGCTCGATCAGCGCGGCGATCGAGCCGGTCGCGGGCAGCGAGCCCTCCCGGGACGGGCCGGTGGCGTCCGGGTTGGTCGCGATGAACCGCGCGCCCTCCTCCACCAGCCGGATCGCCTTGGTGATCGCGGTGAAGCTGTAGGTGCGGGTCTCGCCGAGCACCACGTAGTCCGGGTCGCGGTCGGTCAGCACGTACCCGATCTCGTGCAGCGCCGTGGTCAGGCCCGCCTCGCCGATCACGAACGCCGAGCCGCCCGGCCGCTGGGAGTCGAGGAACCTCGCGGTCGCCAGCGCGGAGGTCCAGATCGCCGCCTCCGGCACCTCCAGGCCGGTGCGGGACAGCCTGGCCCGCAGGTCGCGCTGGGTGTAGATGGAGTTGTTCGTGAGCACCATGAACGGGATGTCGTTCGCGGTGAGCTCGGCGACGAACTCGCTCGACCCCGGGATCGGGTGCTCCTCGTGCACGAGCACGCCGTCCATGTCCATCAGGTAGTTCCACTGAGCGGCCATGGCGGACATGCTGCCGGCTCAGGCGTCGATCACGCGCCGGCGGAACGTCTCGATGAGCACCTGGTTGTAGCGCTCCAGCACGTCCCGCTCGGCCGGGGTGAACCGCGACAGCACCTCGCGCAGCGTCTCCTGCGCCCCGACGAACAGCTCGCCGAGCTCACCCCCCTCCCGCACGGTGACCTCGACCAGCACCTTGCGCCGGTCGTGCGGGTCGCGGACCCGCCGCACGTACCCGGCCCGCTCCAGCCGGTCGATCACCCCGGTCACCGCGCCGGTGGACAGCCCGGACAGCTCGGCGATCCGGCCGGCGGTGATCGGGCCCTCCGCGCGCAGGGCCAGGTCCAGGCACTTCTCGTCGGTGGGCGACAGGCCCATCCGCTCGGCCACCCGGCTGTGGAACAGGACGGTGAGCGCGCTGGTCTCCCGCGCGTAGACGCTGAACCGCTCCAGCACGTCCGCGGGCACCTCGTGCTCACTGGTCATGCCGGGCAATTTAGCGTTCCGGGCGCCCGGTTCGGCAGCCTCGTCCACCTCGCCACGCCCCGCTGTCCCCCATTTCCAGCAGCACCCACAAGTGTCCGCCGATTACCCTGGTTGGGGTGACAGCTGTCGAGTTGGGGCTACCCGTCGTGCGCGGCAACCCGGACACCTCCGAACGGCCGGGCTCACCGCTGCTGGTGGACCGGTTCGGCCGGGTCGCCACCGACCTGCGCGTGTCGTTGACCGACCGCTGCAACCTGCGCTGCACCTACTGCATGCCCGCCGAGGGCCTGGACTGGCTGCCGAAGCCGGACCTGCTCTCCGACGACGAGCTCACCCGGCTGATCGGGATCGCGGTGACCCGCCTGGGCGTGACCGACGTCCGGTTCACCGGCGGCGAGCCGCTGCTGCGGCCCGGGCTGGACGACGTGATCGCGCGCACCGCCGCGCTCGACCCGCGGCCCCGCATCTCGATGACCACGAACGGGTTGACCCTGGCCAAGCGGGCCGCCGGGCTGGTCGCCGCGGGCCTGGACCGGGTGAACGTCTCGCTCGACACCCTCGACCCCGACCGCTTCCACCGCCTCACCCGCCGCAACCGGCTGGGGGACGTGTTCGCGGGCCTGGCCGCCGCGCGCGAGGCCGGGCTGGCGCCGGTCAAGGTGAACACGGTGCTGATGCGGGGCGTGAACGAGGACGAGGCCGTGCCGCTGCTGCGCCACTGCCTGGAGCACGGCTACCAGCTGCGGTTCATCGAGCAGATGCCGCTGGACCCGCAGCACGGCTGGAATCGGGACGACATGGTGACCGCCGAGGAGATCCTGGCGTCCCTGCGCGCCGAGTTCACCCTGACGCCCGAGCCGGGCGAGCGGGGCGGCGCGCCCGCCGAGCGGTGGCTGGTGGACGGCGGCCCGGCCGTGGTGGGCGTGATCGCGTCGGTGACGCGGCCGTTCTGCGCGGCGTGCGACCGGACCCGGCTCACCGCGGACGGCCAGGTGCGCAACTGCCTGTTCAGCCGGTCGGAGACGGACCTGAGGGCGTTGCTGCGCGGCGGCGCGTCGGACGAGGAGGTCGCGGCGGTGTGGCGGGGCAACGCGTGGGCGAAGGCGGAGGGGCACGGCATCAACTCGGCCGGGTTCAGCCAGCCCGACCGGCCCATGAGCGCGATCGGAGGATGAGGTGCGGCTGACCGTTCGGTACTTCGCGGGGGCGCGGGCGGCGGTGGGCGTGCCGGACGAGAGCTTCGAGCTGCCCGGCGACGCGGCCACCGTCGGGGCCGCGATCGAGGCCGTCCGGGGCCGGCACGGCGAGAAGGTGGCCCGCGTGCTGCCCGCGTGCAGCTTCCTGCTGGACGGCGTGGCGGTTCGTGATCATGACACGGCAGTGTTGTCCGGGTCACAACTCGACGTGTTGCCACCCTTCGCCGGTGGCTGAGACTTCTCCACTCGTGCGGATTAATACGTGAGGTAAACCTCACTTACTGTGATTGATCTCGGCGAATCTCGGAACGGAAACAGACCGATAACGGTGCCCTGAGCAGCCTAAACGGGGCAGTCGAGGAGTCACCCTGTCGCGTTACAGTGACGCGCGTCACATGCCAGATCATTTGGCGCGCGGCTCCCGGTTACGTACCGTCGCTTCTCGGTTGGCCCCGACCGACCAGAGCTAGACCGGGACGCCTCGCACCGAACCTGTCCAACGGCGCCCCGGAACACCCCCGAGCGAGAGACAACCACCGGACAGGGATCAAGCCGAGCGGCGTACCGGGCCCGAACCCGAGCCGGTCGTGCAGGTGCGGGTGGACGAGAGGGAAATGGCTTCTTACCGAGGCAAGCACCGCCCGACCACCAGTCCCGCCGCCCGGAGCATCGCGAAGGTCGCCGTCGCCGGCGTCATCGTGGGCGCCCCGCTGGCCATGGCCGCCGGCACCGCCGGTGCCCAGGGCTCCGGCGTCAACTGGGACGCGGTCGCCGCGTGCGAGAGTGGCGGCAACTGGAGCATCAACACCGGCAACGGCTACTACGGCGGCTTGCAGTTCCTGCCGTCCACGTGGACCGCGCACGGCGGCTCCGGCATGCCCCACCAGGCTTCCCGCGAGGAGCAGATCCGCGTTGCCGAGAACGTGATGCAGACCCAGGGCATCGGCGCATGGCCGGTGTGCGGGCCCAAGGGCCTCGGCGGCGCCCCCGCGCCGGCGAAGGCCAAGCCGGCCCCGGTGCAGCAGGCCGCCCCGAAGCAGGCTGCCCCGGCCCCGACGCAGTCCGCCCCGGTCCAGCAGGCGCCCGCGCCCGTGACCGTGGCGCTGCCGAGCTCCAACCCGAACGGCGACTACGAGATCAAGGCCGGCGACAGCCTGTCGAAGATCGCGGACGAGCTGAAGATCGAGGGTGGCTGGGCCAAGCTGCACGAGCTGAACAAGCAGTTCATCCCGAACGCCGACCTCATCCTGCCGGGTCACAAGATCGCGACCAAGTGACCCGTCGCCGGCGCGAGCCGGTGCACGACGGAACCGGACCTCGGACCGCCCCCCTCGGCGGTCCGGGGTCCGCACCCGTTGCGGCGTGAGAGCCCCGTTCAGGGCATGTTGACCCACTCGTCGGTACCGTCGGTGAAGACCTGCCGCTTCCACACGGGCAGCCGCCGCTTCACCTCGTCGACGAGCTCCGAGCACACCGCGAACGCCTCGCCCCGGTGCTCGGCGGACACGGCGCACGCCAGCGCCACGTCCCCGATCGCCAGCGGGCCGACCCGGTGCGACACGGCGACGGCGCGCACGCCCTCGAACCGGCCCACCACGTCCGCCACCACCTCGGCCACCACGGCGGCGGCCGTCGGGTGACCGACGTACTCCAGCTCGCGCACCGAACGCCCGTGGTCGTGGTCGCGCACCACCCCGGCGAACGTCACCACCGCGCCCGCCGCCGCGTGCTCCACGAGCTTCGCGTGCTCGTCCACGGACAGCGGTTGGTCGCTCACGGTCGCCCGCAGCACCTCGGTCATGCGTGGTCACCTCCGGCCACCTGGTCGACGGCGTGCTCCAGCAGGGTCGCGAGCACGTCCAGCCCGTCGCGCACCCCGCCGGTCGAGCCGGGCAGGTTCACCACGAACGTGCGGCCGGCCACCCCCGCCACCCCGCGCGACAGCACGGCGGTGGGCACGCGCGGCCAGCCTGACATGCGGATCGCGTCAGCTACACCCGGCACTTCGAAGTCCAGCACGGACCGGGTCGCCTCCGGCGTGCGGTCGGTGGGGCTGATGCCCGTGCCGCCGGTCGTGACGACGACCGACACCCCGTCCGCCACGGCCGCGCGCAACGCCTCGGCCACCGGCTCGCCGTCCGGCACGACCACCGGGTCCGGCACGTCGTAGGACCGGTCCCGGAGCCACTGGACGATGATCGGCCCGCCGCGGTCGGCGTACACGCCCGCGGACGCCCGGTTGGACGCCGTCACGACCCGCGCGGTCCTCACGGGCGCTCCCACAGGCCGGTCTTGCCGCCTTCCTTGCGCTCGACCCGCACCGCGTCCAGCGACGCCGCCGGGTCCACCGCCTTGACCATGTCGTGCAGCGTCAGCCCGGCCACCGACACGGCCGTCAACGCCTCCATCTCCACGCCCGTGCGGTCCGTGGTGCGGACGGTCGCCGTGATGCGGACCTCGGCGTCACCCAGCGTCAGGTCGACCTTGACGCTGGACAGCGCGATGGGGTGGCAGAGCGGCACGAGTTCCCACGTCCGCTTGGCCGCCATGATCCCGGCGATCCGCGCCGTGGCGAGCGCGTCACCCTTGGGCAGGCCGTCCCGGCCCAGCAACGCCACCACCTCGTGCGTGGTCCGCAGCACACCGGACGCCACCGCCGTGCGCGTGGTCGGCTCCTTCTCGGACACGTCGACCATGCGCGCCGCGCCGGCGGCGTCCAAGTGGGTGAACTGAGTCATACCAGCGATGCTAGGCGGAAGCGGACTCCACAGCGGCCTTGCGGACCGCTTCGGCGACCGCCGGGGCCACCGTGTTGTCGAACACGCTCGGCACGATGAACGAGGCGTTGAGCCGGTCGCCGTCCACCACGTCCGCGATCGCGTTCGCCGCCGCGATGAGCATCGAGTCGGTGATGGTGCGGGCGTGCGCGTCCAGCAGGCCCCGGAACACGCCCGGGAACGCCAGCACGTTGTTGATCTGGTTCGGGAAGTCGCTGCGCCCGGTGGCCACGACGGCGGCGTGCTTCTGCGCCTCCATCGGGTCGATCTCCGGGTCCGGGTTGGCCAGCGCGAACACGATGGCGTCCTGGTTCATCGTGGCGACCTGCTCCGCGCCGAACAGGTTCGGGGCCGACACGCCGATGAACACGTCCGCGCCCACCAGCGCGTCGTGCAGCCGGCCGCTGACGTTGTCCTTGTTGGTCGACGCCGCGATGGACCTGAGGTTGTCGTCCAGGCCGGGCCGGTCGCGGTGCACGATGCCGTCCACGTCGACCGCCACCACGTCACCGGGCTCCTGCTTGAGCAGCAGCCGGATGATCGCGCTGCCCGCCGCGCCCACCCCGCACACCACGACCTTGCAGTCGGAGATCTTCTTGCCGACCACGCGCAGGGCGTTGCGCAGCGCGCCGACGACGACGATCGCGGTGCCGTGCTGGTCGTCGTGGAAGACCGGGATGTCCAGCTTCTCCCGCAGCCGCGCCTCGATCTCGAAGCAGCGGGGCGCGGCGATGTCCTCGAGGTTGATGCCGCCGTAGACGGGGGCGATCAGCTCGACCGCGCGGATGATCTCCTCGGTGTCCTGGGTGTCCAGGCACACCGGCCAGGCGTCCACGCCCGCGAACTTCTTGAACAGCGCCGCCTTGCCCTCCATCACCGGCAGCGCGGCGGCGGGGCCGATGTTGCCCAGGCCGAGCACGGCCGAGCCGTCGGTGACCACGGCGACCGTGTTGCGCTTGATGGTGAGGCGACGGGCGTCGTCGGGGTTCTCCGCGATGGCCATGCAGACCCGGGCGACGCCGGGCGTGTAGGCGCGGGAGAGGTCGTCGCGGTTGCGCAGCGGCACCTTGGACGAGATCTCGATCTTGCCGCCGAGGTGGACCAGGAACGTCCGGTCGGACACCTTGCGGACCACGATCCCCGGCAGCAGCTCCAGGGTGTCGGTGATGTCCTTGGCGTGGTTGGCCGACAGCGCGTTGCAGGTGAGGTCGATGATCACCCGGTCGGTGTGCGACTCGACGACGTCGAACGCGGTGATCACGCCGCCCGCCCGGCCCACGGCCGAGGTCAGGTCGCCGGCGGCCGACGCCGACGGCGGGGCCTCCAGCCGGACGGTGATCGAGTAACCAGGGCCGGGGACCGGCATCGAACCTCCCAGACAGCACAGCTCAAGAGGGTTCGAGGGTAGTCCCGGCAGAATTACGGAACGCGCGCGGCTCGACGGCCGCGCGCGTCGGCGCTAGCGGTTGATCTCGGTGACCGGGTGGCGGTAGCCGAGCTCCTCGACCGGCAGCGGGAAGGTGACCTTGCCGAACGGGGACATCGCGCCCTGCACGTCGCTGGCCAGCTCGGACACCGCGTACTTGCCGTCGGCGGGCGGCTCCGGCCAGTGCGGGTCGATGCGCTCGGGGCGGGCCTTGGCCACGGTTCCTCCTCGGTGGTGTTCGTCGTCGACAAGTGTGCCTCATCCGCGCCGGTGGCGACTCGGGGTGGTCGGCGGCGAAAAGCGAGAGCCACGTCACGGGTGTGATCCCTACCCTCGTGCGGGTGGAGCTGCTGAACGTGGTCGACGTCGAGGCGACGTGCTGGGACGGCCAACCGCCGCCCGGCCAGGTCAACGAGATCATCGAGATCGGGCTGACCACCGTCTCGCTGGACGCCGGCGAACGGGTCGCCAAGCACCGCGTCCTCGTGCGCCCGCGCCGGTCGACCGTCAGCGCGTTCTGCACCGGGCTGACCGGCCTCACCCAGGCCGAGGTGGACACCGGCGTGGACTTCGCCGAGGCGTGCCGGCTGCTCGCGGTCGAGCACGAGGCCGGCGTGCGGCCGTGGGCGAGCTGGGGAGACTACGACCGCAAGCAGTTCGCGCGGCAGTGCCGGGCGACCGGCGTGCCCTACCCGTTCGGCCGGCGGCACTGGAACGCGAAGCAGGTGTTCACGCAGGCCCACGGCCTGCGCAAGCGGCCCGGCATGGCGCAGGCGCTGGAGCTCGCCGACCTGCCGCTGAAGGGCAGGCACCACAGCGGCGCGGACGACGCGTGGAACATCGCCGCGCTGGTCCTGCACCTGGCCGGGCGCGACGCCTGGCCCGCCGAGCCCACCCACGCCGGGTGAGCGGGAGGCGGGTTTCGGGGGCTGGTCAGCGCCACGCCGGTGGTCGGCATATACCGTGGTGAGGATGTCCGGCACGACCCTCGCCGAGTGGCTGCGGGCGCAGGACGACTCCGCGCTCGTGGCCCTGCTGCGCGCCCGGCCGGACCTGGCCACGCCCCCGCCGGCCGACACGACCGTGCTCGCCACCCGCATCGGGTCGCGGGCGTCGGTGGCGCGGGCCTGCGAAGACCTCGACACGGTGACGCTGACGGTGCTCGAAGCGCTGCTCGTGCTGGACGCCGACCTCAAGCCGGTCGGCCGGGGCGCCGTGCAGGAGCTGTTCGGCGAGACCGACATCGGCGCGGCCCTGGACGCGCTGCGCGCCCGCGCCCTGCTGTGGGGCGGCGACCACGCGCTGTCCACCCCGCCCGCGACCCGGGACGCGGTCAACCCGTTCCCCTGCGGTCTCGGCCGCTCCGTGCCGCGCCTGGCCGACGCCGACCTGAGCGCGCTCGACCCGGACGAGCACCGCGTGCTGGAGACCCTCGCCGCCGGGCCGCCGGTCGGGCAGACGAAGGACGCCGCGCACGTCGTCTCGCTGGCCAACGCCAAGACCCCCATCCAGAAGCTGCTCGCCCGCGGCCTGCTGGTCCGCCGCGACGCGCAGACCGTCGAGCTGCCCCGCGAGATCGGGTTGAAGGTCCGCGGTGACCGGCCGCTCGGCGCCGTCCGGACCACCGAACCGCCGCTGACCACGTTCCGCCGCGACCCGTCCGACGTCGACCACACCGGCGGCGGCGAGGCGCTGGAGCTGTCCCGGCACGTCGAGACGCTGCTCAAGAGCTGGTCGGAGGAGCCCCCCGCGGTGCTGCGGTCCGGCGGCGTGGGCGTGCGGGAGCTGCGCAAGCTCGCCAAGGACCTCGACGTGGACGAGCGGCGGGCCGCGCTGCTGGTGGAGCTGGTCGTCAACGCGGGCCTGGTCGCCGACACCGAGGGCCTGGAGCCCGAGTGGGTGCCGACCACGCAGACCGACGCGTGGCTGGTCGCCGCGCCCGAGCACCGGTGGGCGACGCTGGCCCAGGCGTGGCTCGACCTGCCGCGGCTGCCCGGTCTGATCGGGCAGCGGGACGACCGGGACCGCCTGCTCAACCCCCTCGCGCCGGAGCTCAACCGGCCGGGTGCGCCCCGCGACCGGCGGCGCATCCTCGAAGCCCTGGCCGCGTTGCCGCCGGGCACCGCCGTGACCGACCCGGACGAGCTGGCCGCCGTGCTGGCGTGGCGGGCGCCCCGGCGCGGCGGGCGGCTGCGGGACGAGCTGGTGCGCTGGACCGTCGAGGAGGGCACGCGGGTCGGCGTGCTCGCGCACAACGCGCTCACCGCCCAGGGCCGGGCACTGCTGACCGAGGGGTCCGGGCCGGCCGCGAAGCGGCTCGCCGACGCGCTGCCCGCGCCGGTCGACCACGTGCTGGTGCAGGCGGACCTGACCGTCGTCGCGCCCGGGCGGCTCGACCCGGAGCTGGCCGACGAGATCGCGCTGGTCGCGGACGTCGAGTCGGCGGGCAGCGCCACCGTCTACCGGGTGCGCGAGGACTCCGTGCGGCGGGCGTTCGACGCCGGGCGCAGCGCCGCCGACCTGCACGAGCTGTTCCGCAGCCGGTCCCGCACGCCGGTGCCGCAGTCGTTGACGTACCTGATCGACGACGCGGCCCGCCGGCACGGCCGGTTGCGCGGCGGGGCGGCCGGGTCGTTCCTGCGCTGCGACGACCCGGTGCTGATCGCCGAGGTGATGGCGCACGCGGCGGCGGAGCGGCTGGCGCTGCGCAAGATCGCGCCGACCGTGCTGGTCAGCCCGCTGCCGCTGGCCGAGGTGCTGGACGGGCTGCGGGCCGCCGGTTTCGCGCCCGCCGCCGAGGGACCGGACGGGCACGTGCTGGACCTGCGGGCCGGTGGGCGCCGGATCGCGGGCAAGGGCAGGCGCCGGCCGGTGCAGCCGAGCACGCCGTCGGAGGAGCAGCTGGGCGAGCTGGTGCGGCTGGTGCGCGCCGGCGACCGGGCGGCGACGACCACCGGCGGCGCGCGGGTGTCCGTGCCGGGCAACCTGGGCGCGGGACCGTCGGCGACGCTGGCGCTGCTGCAACGGGCCGTGAAGGAGGGCCGCAGCGTGCTGGTCGACTTCGTGGACGGCCACGGCACCGCCGCCCGCCGCGTGATCACGCCGCAGCTCGTGGGCGGCGGCGTGCTGGAGGGCGTGGACGTCGCCTACGGCGAGGTCCGCCGCTTCCCCCTGCACCGCATCACGTCCGCCGCCCTGGTCGAGGACGACAGAGCGTAATCCCCGTTCGGAACAGATGATCACCCGATCGGCGACCGCACCACGCCCTAGCGTCAAACCGCGGCCCCAAGCCGCACCACATCACCACCTGTGCATCGAACCGGCCGGGTGAACCCCGCCCCGCTCGGGCACGCCGAAGGGCGGCCTCCTACGAGGAGACCGCCCTTCAGCACGTCCTACCGACCCGGAAGCCGGTCAGCCCGCCCGCACCGACATCCACTGCCGCATCGCGTGCTCGACCAGCGTGATCAACGTCTGCTTCGTCGACTGCCGGTTACGAGCGTCACAAGTCACTATCGGCACCGACTGGTCGATCGTGAGCGCCTCCCGCACGTCCTCGATGCGGTGACCTGGTTCACGCGACTCTGCGAGGAAGACCCGGAGAGCGCGGACTTGATCGAGGAGGCGATCGACCACCTCGCCCGCGAAGGACCACGGCTGGGGCGCCCCTTGGTCGATCGGATCAAAGGGTCACGGCACCACAACATGAAGGAACTGCGGCCCGCATCGTCGGGTGCGAGCGAGGTACGGATCGTTTTCGCGTTCGACCCGCGCCGACGAGCGATCCTCCTGGTCGCCGGTGACAAATCGGGCGACTGGCGGGGTTGGTACGAACGCAACGTCCCAGTGGCCGACCGGCGGTTCGATGAGCACCTGGCCGAGCTGGACACGCGCGAGGGAAAGGACTGATCGATGGCTCGTTCCTGGAAGGACGTGAAGGCCGACAGGGCCCGGCGCGACCAGGCTGCGGGGCGGGACATGGAACTGGCGCGGGAAGAAGCACGCAACCGCACCCAGGCATATGTCGTCGGCTTCCGCTTGACCCAGTTGCGCGAGCAGCAGGGCCTGTCCCAGAGCGAGGTCGCGGCGCGCATGGGCATCAGCCAGCCCCGGGTCAGCCAACTCGAGCGCGGCGAAGTCGACCAGATGGTCGTGGACACGCTCGAGCGCTACATCACCGCGCTGGGCGGCCACCTGCGCTTCGTCGCCGGTTTCGACGACCACGACGTGGTGATCTCGACCAGCGGCGTCGACCGGACCGCCGTCACGACCTGACCCCGCCCCGCTCGGGCACGCCGAAGGGCGGCCTCCTACGAGGAGACCGCCCTTCAGCACGTCCTACCGACCCGGAAGCCGGTCAGCCCGCCCGCACCGACATCCACTGCCGCATCGCGTGCTCGACCAGCGTGATCAACGTCTGCTTCGTCGACTGCCGGTTACGAGCGTCACAAGTCACTATCGGCACCGACTGGTCGATCGTGAGCGCCTCCCGCACGTCCTCGATGCGGTGGTGCAGCAGACCGTCGAAGCAGTTCACCCCCACGACGTACGGCAACTGCCGATCGTCGAAGAAGTCGATCGAGGCGAACGCGTCGGCCAACCGGCGCGTGTCGACCAGCACGATCGCACCGATCGCACCCCGCACCAAGTCGTCCCACATGAACCAGAACCGGTGCTGACCCGGTGTCCCGAACAGGTACAGGATCAAATCCTGGTCCAGCGACACCCGGCCGAAGTCCATCGCCACCGTCGTGGTGACCTTGTTCGGCGTCGCCGACAGGTCGTCCACCCCGGCGCTCGCCTCGGTCATCACCGCTTCCGTGGTCAGCGGAACGATCTCCGACACGGAACCGACGAACGTCGTCTTGCCCACGCCGAAGCCACCGGCCACCACGATCTTCGCGGACGTCGTCGGCTTCTTGGCGCCTTCGGCCGCGTTGGGGCTAGAGCCTGCGAAGCCCACTGAGCACCCTCTCAAGGAATTCAATGGACGGCCGGTCCCCCACGACCAAGCCACCCTGGTGAATCAAAACCAAACCCATGCTCGCCATGTCGCCGATCAACACCCGCACCACCCCGAGGGGGAGCCGGAGGTGAGCGGCGACCTCGGCCACCGACCTGGTGTCGGTGCACAACCCGCAGATCGACCGGTGCTCGGGGAGCACCGCCGCGTCGCGCTCGAGCCCGCGTTCGCTGGTCGACACCAGCGCTTCGATCGCGAGGTCGTAATCGGGCCGGGTGCGGCCACCGGTCCGGGTGTACGGGCGGACCAGGGACCCGGACTCGGCCGCGGGGTTCTCCTCGCGCCGCACGACCGGCTGCGGACCGGTCGTGTAGGGCACCTGCTCCGGAACGCTGTCGGGCAGGCCGTGGGCACCGAAGAGATCGGCGCCCGGACCTCCGAACAGGCCGCTGCCGTACCCGTCGATGTCGAACCGGTTGGGAACGTCGTCGTAGTCGTACGACGAGTCGTCAACCTCACGCTGAGACATATCGTCTTGCCCCTGCCCTGTGCCTTCGACCCGTGGCCCCGGCGCCTGTTCCGCCCGGCGGCCCGGCCACGAGTTGGGTGCGTCCTCGGCTTCCTCGTCCTGTGCGGGGTCGGCATCCGGCTCAGCGAATTGGAAGCCCCCGACCGCCCACTCCTGGTAGTTGAAGTTCCTACCGAAGCGTCGGCCGCCGGCGCCAGATCGTTCAGCCATTTACCTTCACCCCCACGATCTCATGAGGATCTACCGCCGAACCACGCCCTGGAGCTGCGCGCGCAGCTCCGGGGTGAGCTGTTGGCCCACGCGCTCCACCAGCAACGTCATCTCGTACGCGACGAGACCGATGTCGCAGTTCGGCGCCGCCAGCACGGCGAGGCACGACCCGTCGCTGATCGACATCAGGAACAGGTAGCCCCGTTCCATCTCGACCACGGTCTGGTTGACCGTGCCCGCCTCGAAGCACCGCGCCGCGCCCGCCGTGAGGCTGACGAGCCCGGATGCCACGGCGGACAGCTGTTCGGCGCGGTCGCGGGGCAGGCCCTGCGAGCCGGCGAGCAACAGCCCGTCCGCCGACACGACCACGGAATGTGCCACACCGGGAACCCGGCGCACGAAGTCGGTGATAAGCCAACCAAAGCTGCCTGGCTGAGCTGCGGTCGTCACTCCTGCTCCTCGTCTTGCCGGCTCGACATGTCACCAGCGTAAGCGTCGATCAAAGCGTGTCGCCCTCGACGGACGCCCTGCTGAAGACTCGACATGCGTCCACGGATCGCGTCAGCCGATCGTGGTGGCAGCGGGGGCCGCTGCGGTTGCCGCTCCGTCGCCGTCGGCTTCGGTGCGGCTGATCCCGGCACAAGCTGAGCCTTGGGCACCCGCTTGGGCAACCCCGCCTGTGTCGTGGTCTCTGGCGCCTTGTTCAGCAAGGCTTGTGCCGCCTGCCAGCCCTCGTCGGCGGGAGACTCCCACACCGACTCGGCGGCGGGCGCGACCGGCTCGGGTTCGGCGACCGGTTCGGGCTCGGTCACGCGGGACACCTCCGCGGCGCGCTTGGGCAGGTTGGTGGGCGAACCGGGCTGCCGCTTGGGCAGCCCGCCCTCGGTCAGACTAGTGCCCTCGGCGCGGCCTGACGCCCCCTCGCCCCGCTGGGGCTGGGACACGGGCTCCGCTTCGCGCCGCGGCACGGCGTTGCGGCCGGAGTCCAGCAGGCCGCGCTGCGGCAGCGGGTCCTCGGACGTGGTGGGCGCGACCGGCGGGATCGGGCGCGGCTTGCGGGTCGGCAGGCCCGACTCGGCGACGGGGGCCCGTTCCGGCGCCGGGGGCACCGCCTGCGCGGTCGCCGCCGACGTCTCGCTGCCCACGGCCTGGAACCACTGCGAGAGGACCGCCTCGTAGATCGGCAGCCGCTCGGTCGGGGCGTCCAAGTCCTGCTCGACCTCCCTGGCCGCGGGCGCGGCCTGCGGCGCGGAACCGTTGCGGTGCGCGGGCTCCGGCTCCGGCTCGGGCTCCGGGTCGACGAGGAACCCGCTGTCCACCGGGGCGAACTGGGTCGTCTCGAAGCCGTGCTCGTAGTCGGTGTCGTGCTCGGCGCGGTCCTCGTAGGCGGTGAACAGCGTGGGCTCGCCGAACGAGCCCTCCGGCTCGCGGTCGGCGTCGCGCTCGTCCGCGGACCGCAGCCACGACTGCGACACCTCGGCGGGCGCCTCCTCGGGCTCCTGCCCGAACGCCGGCACGTCGCCGAACGCGGGCACCCGCGCCGGGTCCTGCTCGCCCTGGCCCTGCACGAAGCTCACCGGGAACGCCGGCTCGTCCTCGATGCGGGGCATGCTCGGGAAACCGGTGTCCTCGACCTGATCGCCGGCGCTGTCCAGGCGGGACATGGTGCCGGTGCCGAACGCGCCCGCGATGCCGGACGCGCGCTGCGCCGTCGACCCGAACCCGGAGTCGCCGAAACCGGAACCCGAGTCGCCGAAGGCGGGTTCGCCGAACGCCGAGACCGGCTCGCCGCCCATCGGGGAACCCGGCGCGCCCGGCGAGGCGACCAGCGTGTCCGGCACGAGCACGAGCGCGGTGGTGCCGCCCTCGATGTCCTCGTTGGACCGCAGCCGCACCTTGATGTCGTGGCGCTTGGCCAGCCGCGCGACCACGTACAGGCCCATCCGGCGCGACACCGCGACGTCCACGTCCGGCGGGTCGGCCAGCCGCTCGTTGGCGTCGGCGAGCTCCTGCTCGCCCATGCCCACGCCGCGGTCCTGGATCTCGATCGCCAGCTCGCCCTTGCGGGTGCGGGCGGTGCGCACGGTGACCTTCGTCACCGGGTCGGAGAACGCGGTCGCGTTGTCCAGCAGCTCGGCGATCAGGTGCACGAGGTCGTTGACCGCGCGGCCCTGGACGGTGAGCTCCGGGGTCTGGCCGACCTGCACCCGGGCGTACTGCTCGACCTCGGACACCGCGGCGCCGAGCACCTCGGCCGCGGGCACCGGGCGGGTCAGCCGGCGGGACAGGTCCGTGCCGGACAGGACCAGCAGGTTCTCGCTGTTGCGCCGCATGCGGGTGGCGAGGTGGTCCAGCTCGAACAGGCTGGCCAGCTGGTCGGGGTCCTGCTCGTCCTGCTCCAGCCGGTCGATCAGGTTCAGCTGGCGCTCGACCAGGGCCTGCGAGCGGCGGGACAGGTTGACGAACATCGAGTTGACGTTGTCGCGCAGCAGCGCCTGCTCGGCGGCCAGCCGCACCGCCTCGCCGTGCACCGCGTCGAACGCCCGCGCCACCTGGCCGACCTCTTCGCGGGTGGTGATCGGCACCGGCGCGATGGCCGTCTTCGCCGCTTCCTGCGGGTTCGGGTCGGCGAGGATGCGGCCGACCGCCTCCGGCAGGCCGTGGTCGGCCACCTCGAGCGCGGTGCGGCGCAGCGTGCGCAGCGGGTTGAGGATCGAGCGGGCCACGAACAGCGCCATGACCAGGGCCAGCAGCAACGCGCCCAGCACGATGCCGGAGTCGCGGAACGCCGCGGCGCGGGCCGCGCCGGTCAGCTCGTCGGTGCGGTTCTGCAGCTGCTCCAGCAGCAGGTTCTCCACGTCCCGGGTGAGGTTCACCGTCAGCGTGGAGGCGATGTCCCACTTCTCCGGGCGCAGCGACGTCATCGGCGACCCGGCCGCGGCCAGGTTCAGCGCCGTCTCCTGCATGTCGTTCGCGGTGTCGACGATCAGGCCGGTGACGGTGTCGTCGTAGATCTTGGCCTGGTCGGGGGTCGCGGACTTGCGGAAGTCGTTGCGGGCGGCGTCGAGCTCGGCGTTCGCGGCCAGCAGCTGGCGCTCCTGGCCCGGGCCGAACCCGCCGCGCTGGAAGACGTCGAGCATGATGCCGCGCTTGCGCGACTCCTGCTCCTTGATGCGGGCGATGGCGTTGGTGGCCAGGTGCAGCCGCACCAGCTCGGGCTCGTTGATGCCCGCGATGGCCTGCTCACCGAGGTCGAGCAGGCTCTCCACCGACTCGGAGTAGGTGCGCAGGACCGCGTCGGACGGGTACTTCGTCTCGCGGACGGCGTTGCGCAGGCTGTTGAGCCGGTCGAGCTGGCTGGACGCCCGGCGGAACCGGGTGACCACCTCGTCGTCGAGGTCGGCGCTGAGGTCGGCGATCTTGGCGTTGAGCGCCTGCACGGTGTCCTCGACGCGGCGCAGCTGGCGGTCCAGCACCACGCGGTCGAGCTCGCGGCCGGAGGCGACGTGGCTCGCGCTGAGGTCCCGTTCGCGCTGGAGCTGCTGCACCAGGTCGGCGACCGCCGACTCGAGCTGGATCTGGTTCGCCAGGCGGTTCAGCTCGGCGGCGTTGGCGAGGTCGGAGTTGACCCGCAGCCCGCCGAGGGCCACCGCGGCGACGGTGGGGATCAGCAGCACGGCGGTCAGCTTGGTGGGCAGCCGCCAGTTGCGCAGCCGCCAGCCGCTCGAGCGGGTCGTCCTGCCCCGCCCGCTCGCGGTCGAACCAGCCTTGGTAGCGGCACCCGTTGACTCGGTCACAGTTCCATCACTCAGCGCAGCCAGTCCGTCACCCGTTCCGGGCCTTTCGGAGCGCGGTGGAATCCCCACGCCTGACTGGCTGGGACCTCTCTCTCGACGGGCCACCCTGGGCTTCCTCTTCCGGCAGCAGTGTTCCCCGGCCTCTCCCCCGCGGACCGAAGCATGGACACGAATTCGGGCCGAATTGCAGCACAGGAGCGGTGGTGCCGGCTAGTCACCGCGCTCCGCGCTCGGGACACGACCGTCTGCTACGACCTGTGCCACCAGGCGGGGAGCGTAGTGCTCGTGCCCAGCCCCGGGGAAGACTCCGGAAGCACTCACCGTATCGGAGCAGGGCTGTCGTTTCATACCTCTGGGTGGTTACCATCCCCGGCATCGACAAGTGCGTCGAGAATTTCGTTGATCAAAAAGACCCGCCTGTAGAGGTCATCACGGCGAGAGGTGCCATGCCTACCCCAGCGCGTGTTCTGCGACGTGCGGCAGCGTTGTTCGCGTGCGCCGCCACCTTGACGGCGTGCGGACTGATCCCCGGCACCGACGGGAACAGCCGCCCCGACGTGGAACGCAGCACGTTGCGCATCGGCGTGCTGCCCGTCGTGGACGTGGCCCCGCTGCGCCTGGCGTTCAACAACAAGCTGTTCGAGAAGGCCGGGCTCCAGGTCCAGCTCGTGCCGCTGAACAACGAGGTCGAGGGCATCAAGCAGCTCGACACCACGCTGGACATCACCTGGGCGACGCACGTCACGCTGTTCCGCAGCTACGCCGAGGGCACGCAGCTCCAGCTCCAGGGCGAGGCTTACCAGGCCGGCGTGAACACCATGGCGCTGGTCACGCTCGACCCGAACTACTCCAGCCCCGGCAAGCTGCCCAACCCGCGCATCGCCGTGCCGTCCACCGGCGACGTCGGCGCGCTGACCACGAAGGCCGTGCTCAAGACCGCGGGCGTGGAGAAGCAGCGGATCAGGCCGGTCGAGATGCCGTTCGAGCAGATGGTCACCGCGATGGAGGCCCGCCAGGTCGACGCGGCGTGGATGACCGAGCCGTACATCACGCAGGCGCAGAGCGGCTCCGGCGCGCGTGTGCTCACCGACACCGCCGTGGGGCCGACCAAGGACTTCCCCATGTCCGGGTACGCGTCGAGCAAGAAGTTCGCCGACGGCAACCCGCGCACGCTGGCGCTGTTCCGGCAGGTCCTGCGGGACGCGCAGGAAGCGGCGTCGAACGACAAGCTGTCCGTGCAGAACGCGCTGACCGGCTACATGGACGTGGACCAGCGGACCGCCGCGCTGGTGTCGGTGGGCACGTTCCCGCTGTCGCTCAACCCCGTCCGCTTGCAGCGCGTCGCCGACATGATGGACACCGAAGAGGTGCTGCCCGAGCGGTTGGACGTCGGCGGGTTGTTGCCGCCTGGAACCACTAACTGACTCGCTGTTGGCAAGAACGCGAGATCGGGGGCCTTCCCATTGCGGGAAGGCCCCCTATTTTTCGTTCAGGCTTCCGTCAAGCAGATCGTGGTAGCGGGCTGTGAGTAAACGGACACGGTGTCGCCGCTCTCGCACTCGTTCTCGTCGGCCCGACCGGCGACGACCTTGCCGACCTTGTAGGTCGCGCTCGAATCGCAGGTCACCTTGGTGGTTTTGGCCGCCACAATCGAGCCCTCCTGCTTGAAGCAGTCACCCTCGGCGGCGTTGAGCATCAGGCACAGCTTGAAGCCGTTGCTGCGCCGACCGCCACTGTCGGAGTACTCGGCGTAGTCGCCGTCCGGGCAGGAGTCGGCGCTGCTGTCGAGGTTGGCCGCGACCTTGAACGCCGCTTCCGACGACGAGCAGTCGACCTTCTCCACGTCGGCGTCGGTAACGCTCGCGGAGAGGACTTTGATGCAGTCGCCCGGCTCGGCCCCCGCGGGCCCGGTCGCGCCGGCGATGATGCCCGCGACCACGACGCCGACGATGCCGAGCCCGACCACCGCGATCAGCGCTTTCGCACCGCGGGACGTGCCCTGGGCGGGCGGGGGCGGGAACTGCTGCGGGTAGGCGGGCTGCCCCGGGTACTGCGGCTGGCCGGGGTACTGCGGCTGACCCGCGTACTGCGGCTCACCGGGCTGACCCGGGTAGCCCGGCTGACCGGGGAACGGTGCCCCGCCGGGCTGGCCGGGGTACTGGGGTTGACCCGGGTACTGCGCCTCGCCGGGCCGGCCGGGGAACTGGCCGCCGGGGACCTGGCCCGCCTGCTCCGGGTAGCCGGGCTGCGCGTACTGCGGCGGCTGGCCCTGGTAGCCGGGCATCGGCTGGTAGCCCGGCTCCGGCGGGGCCGGGACGCCCTGCGGCGACGACGGCGGACCCCAGCCGGGTTGCTGGGGCGGGTAGCCGTGGGGTGGCTGGTGGGGAGGCGTGGTCACCTGGCGTTCCTCTCGACATTCGGCGAGCGGAACCTACCTTCGCGTGCCGCGCGGGCGCAGCGGTTTCAGCGCATGTCCGACGCGGGGACCAGGCAGAACGTGACCGACGGCTCCACGTAGGTCAGCTTCTTGCCGTTCGCGCACTCCACCGGCTCGCGGGTGACGCCGGCCACGCGGATCGCCTGGGCGGTCGTGCAGTCGACCCTCTTCATCCCCGCCGTGCGGTCGCCCTGGTAGCAGGCGCCCTCGACGAAGTTCGGCATCAGGCACAACGTGGCCGAGCGCGTGAAGATCGTGTACGGCGCGCCGCCCCGGGGGCACTGCGAGGCGTCGTCCACGACCTTGGCCACCCGCACGTTGGCCTCCGCCGCCGCGCAGTCCAGCGCCCGGTACGCCGCGCCCTCCTCGACCTTCTCGATGTGGGCGCACTTGCCCGGCTCGGGCGCGGCGGGACCGCTGCCCAGCAGCGTCACCGCGAACGCGCCCGCCACCACGATCGCGACCGCGCCGACGCCCAACCCGATCTTCCGCATGGTCCAGGGCATCGGCACGGCCGCACGCCGGGTTGAGGGAGTTCACCCGGCCGTGGCGCGGCGAACGTCACATCTCGGCGGGTGCCAGGCAGTACGTGACGGGCGGCTCGGGGTAGGCCATGCCCGCGCCGTCGGGGCAGGCTTCCAGGTCGGCGGAGCCCTGGATGACCTTGATCACCTTGATGGTCTCCGGGCCGACGCACTCGGTCCGGACGAAGCCGCTGCCGTCGTCGGGCTTGTAGCAGGAGCCCTCGGCCATGTTGGGCAGCAGGCACAGCTTGTAGCCGTCGCCGACGCCGCCGGCCGGCACGATCTCGGTGTAGAGGCCGTCCTCGGGGCAGGCCGCGTCGGTCGTGTCGAGGACCTTGCCCACCTTGTACGACGCCCGCTCGGCGGAGCAGTCGAGGGTGTCGACCTCGGCGCGGTTGTCGCTCTCGGCGCTCACGCTGACGCAGTCGCCGACCTCGGCGTTGGCGGCGTCGCTGGTCAGGTACCGCACGCCGTAGACGACGATGCCGATCAGCAGCACGACCAGCACGCCGATGAGGACCTTGCGCCCACCGCCGGGCTTGCCGGCCGCGGCGGGCTCGTGCGCCGCGGGCGCCCACGGGGCGGGCTCGTCGGACGACCCGGGGTCGGCGGCCGGGGCGGGACGCGCGCCGGGCACCGCGGTCGGGCCGGCGGGCGTGGCGGGCTCGTTGCCGGGCACGGCCTGCTCCCGCGCGCCCGCGCCGGGCTCGGGCGTCGCGTCGGGTTCGGCCGAGCCGGACCCGAGACCGGTCGACGCGGGGCTGACCAGGTCCTTCTCCCCGGCCGACGCGGCGGCGTCCTGCGCGGCCGCGATGCGCTGGGCGTCGGCGGGCGGCACGTCCGGGCGTGGGGAGGGGTCGCCCGGCACGTCGTCGGCGGGTCGACTCGGCTCGTTGCTCATGATCATCCTCGCTGGACGGGTGCGCGTGACGTCCCAGAAGGTAGCGCCACCCACGCCCGCGAGGTGGATCAGCCGAGCCCGCCCGAGCGGCGTGCCGTCCCCGGGAGGAGGGGCACGCCGCTCGCGGGGTCGGTCAGGCTTCTTCGGTCGGCGCGAAGCAGAACGTCGTCTTCGGCTCCGGGTAGACCAGCGGCAGGCTGTCGGTGCACAGCGTCTCGTCCGCGCTGCCCTTCTCCAGCTTCACCAGCTTGTAGACGCCCGACTTGCCGCAGTCCACGGCCGGGTAGCCCATCGTCGTGGTGCTGCCCTCGATGTCGTAGCACTTGCCCTCGGCCAGGTTCGGCACCAGGCACAGCTTCGAGTCGGGGCCGCGGCGGGCGGTCTCGGTGTACTCGTCGTAGCCCTCGCTGCCGCAGGACTCGGAGGTCGAGCCGAGCACCTTGCCGACCGTGTAGTTCGCGTCGGCCGAGCCGCAGTCGACGGTCTTGAAGTCCGGCTTGGTGGTGGTGCCGGTCAGGCTCGCGCAGTCGCCCGCCTTGGACTGGGCGGCGTCACTGGTGAAGTAGTTGATGCCGTAGATCACGACACCGGCCACCACGACGCCGATGATCGCCGTGAGGATGCGCGCGAAGATGCCCTTCTTCTTCGGCTCCGAGGGAATCTGGCCGGGCTGCGGCGCGTTCTGGTACTGCGGGGCCGCGCCCATGGGCTGCTGCGGAGCGCCCTGGTACTGGGGACCGTTCTGGTACTGCGGGGCGGACGGGGGCATGTCCGTGCTCATGACGACCTTCGTTCATCCGGGGAGGGCCCCTGCACGTCCGCGCAGGTTCACGCGGTGGGGCGCAGGGACGCTATCCGCTGCGTCACACCCGTGTGCACGGCTTTACCGAACCGAGTCCGTAAGCGTTCGGTGCACGGCCGCGTACTGTCCGCTTCGGACTTGCACGTGGTGTGCACACTTGAAGGACACCAAGCGACAGGAGCGCGCACCCGTGACCGACGGCCCTTTGATCGTCCAGTCGGACAAGACCCTGCTGCTGGAGGTCGAGCACCCGCTGTCGGACGACGCGCGCACCGCCATCGCGCCGTTCGCCGAGCTCGAACGCGCCCCCGAGCACGTGCACACCTACCGCATCACGCCGCTGGCGCTGTGGAACGCGCGGGCCGCGGGCCACGACGCCGAGCAGGTGGTCGACGCGCTGGTCCGGTTCTCCCGCTACCCCGTGCCGCAGCCGCTGCTGGTGGACGTGGTCGACACGATGGGCCGGTTCGGCCGGTTGCAGCTGACCAACCACCCCGCGCACGGCCTCGTGCTCGCCTCCCTGGACCGCGCCGTGCTGGAGGAGGTGCTCCGGCACAAGAAGGTCAAGCCGATGCTGGGCGCGCGGGTCGACGACGACACGGTGGTCGTGCACCCCAGCGAGCGCGGCCGGCTCAAGCAGCTGCTGCTCAAGGTCGGCTGGCCGGCGGAGGACCTGGCCGGGTACGTCGACGGTGAGGCGCACCCGATCGACCTCGTCGAGGACGGCTGGCAGCTGCGCGACTACCAGCGCCGCGCCGCGCAGGCGTTCTGGGCGGGCGGCTCGGGCGTGGTGGTGCTGCCGTGCGGCGCGGGCAAGACGCTGGTCGGCGCGGCGGCCATGGCCGAGGCGGGCGCGACCACGCTGATCCTGGTCACCAACACCGTGGCCGGCCGGCAGTGGAAGCGGGAGCTGGTCGCGCGCACGTCGTTGACCGAGGACGAGGTCGGCGAGTACTCCGGCGAGCGCAAGGAGATCCGACCGGTCACCATCGCCACCTACCAGGTGATCACGCGCAAGTCGAAGGGCGAGTACAAGCACCTGGAGCTGTTCGACTCGCGGGACTGGGGCCTGATCGTCTACGACGAGGTGCACCTGCTGCCCGCGCCGGTGTTCCGGATGACGGCCGACCTCCAGTCGCGGCGGCGGCTCGGGCTGACCGCGACGCTGGTGCGCGAGGACGGCCAGGAGGGCGACGTGTTCTCGCTGATCGGGCCCAAGCGGTACGACGTGCCGTGGCGCGACATCGAGGCGCAGGGCTGGATCGCGCCCGCCGAGTGCACCGAGGTGCGGGTGACGCTGACCGACAACGAGCGGCTGGAGTACGCCACGTCCGAGCCGGAGGAGCGGTACAAGCTGTGCTCCACGGCCCGGACGAAGCTGCCGGTGGTGAAGGCCATCCTGGACCGGCACCCCGGCGAGCCGACGCTGGTCATCGGGGCCTACCTGGACCAGCTGGAGTCGCTGGGCGAGGCGCTGGACGCGCCGGTCATCCAGGGGTCGACCAAGAACAAGGAGCGCGAGGCGCTGTTCGACCGGTTCCGCAGCGGTGAGCTGCGCACGCTGGTGGTGTCGAAGGTGGCGAACTTCTCCATCGACCTGCCCGAGGCGTCGGTGGCCGTGCAGGTGTCGGGGACGTTCGGGTCGCGGCAGGAGGAGGCGCAGCGGCTCGGCCGGCTGCTGCGGCCCAAGGGCGACGGGCGGCAGGCGCACTTCTACTCGGTCGTGTCGCGGGACACGTTGGACACCGACTACGCGGCGCACCGGCAGCGGTTCCTGGCCGAGCAGGGCTACGCCTACCGGATCGTGGACGCCGACGACCTGCTCGGGCCCAAGCTGCCCGAGGTCGGCTGAGCCGTGACCCGGGTGGCGCCGTTACCCCGCTGGTGGATGTGGCGGCCGGGGGCCGACGTCGGCGCGATCCGCCGCGCCGCGCGACGGCGGCGGCTGTGGGCGCGGTCGAGCGAGTGGGACGTGGCCCTGGCCGCAGACGGGCGGGACGTCGTGCACTGCGAGCAGTTCGCCGACGCCGCGCAGCGCCGTCGCGCCGGCCGGTTGTGCGGGCACTTCGACGCCGTGCGCGGCCTGGACCCGTCCCGGGTCGCCCTGGTGGAACGGCTGCTGTGGCGGGCGCTGGTGGCGTTGCGGGACAGCCAGCCGCTGCGGCACGCGTTGGCGCGCACCGAGAACCGGCCCGGCCTGGCGGCGGAGATCGCCGAGCCTGCCCGTGAGCTGGCCGAGCTGGACCGCCGGCTGGACCAGTTCGAGGACGCGCTGCGGATCGTGGTGGAGGAGGCGGACCCGGAGCTGACCGGCACCGCGCTGCGCCGCGTGGCCGCGCTGGACCCGCTCTAAGCTCGTCGGGTGCTGGTCTACTCGATCCCGATGCGCAACCGGTTCCGCGGCATCACGGTGCGCGAGGGCGTGCTGCTGGAGGGGCCCGCCGGGTGGGGTGAGTTCTGCGCGTTCCTCGACTACTCCGACGAGGAGTGCGCGCCGTGGCTGGCGTGCGCGCTGGAGGCGGCCGAGCAGGGGTGGCCCGAGCCGGTCCGGTCCCGCATCCCGGTCAACTGCACGGTGCCGGTCGTCTCCCCGGAACGCGCGCACGACATCGTGGCCCGGTCCGGCTGCCGCACCGCGAAGGTGAAGGTCGCCGACCCGGGCGCGCCGCTGGCCGACGACCTGGCGCGGGTCGAGGCGGTGCGCGACGCGCTCGGGCCGTCCGGGGCGATCCGGGTGGACGCGAACATGGCGTGGGACGTGGACGCGGCCGTGCACGCGATCCGCGCGCTGGACCGGGCGGCGGGCGGCCTGGAGTACGTCGAGCAGCCGTGCCCGTCGATCGACGAGCTGGCGGCGGTGCGACGGCGGGTGGACGTGCGGATCGCGGCGGACGAGTCGATCCGGCGGGCCGAGGACCCGTTGCGGGTGGCGGTGGCCGGGGCGGCGGACGTGGCCGTGATCAAGGTCGCGCCGCTGGGCGGGGTGCGGCGGGCGCTGGCCGTGGCGGAGGCGTGCGGCCTGCCGTGCGTGGTGTCGTCGGCGGTGGAGACGTCGGTCGGGATGGCGGCCGGCCTGGCACTGGCCGGCGCACTGCCCGAACTGGACTTCGCGTGCGGCCTGGCCACGCTGTCCCTGATGGACGGCGACGTGACCACCGACTCCCTGCTCCCGGTCGACGGCCACCTGACCGTCCCCTCCCACCCCCCGAAGCCGGACCGCTTCGCCGACCACCCGGCCGACACCCCCACCACCGCCCGCTGGCTGTCCCGCCTGGACCGGGTGCGGGCCCTGCTCTGACGGCTGCGGCGATCAGGGCAAGGTCCGTCGTATCGCGGATTCGGTGATCATCTCCTCTCGGCTGAGCTGCTGGTTGTTGAGGGAGAAGAGGACCGCCGAGTGGATCACCAGGGGTTGGCGCTCGTGGTGCCGACCCTTGATGCGACCGTCCTTGCAGAGCGGGACCCAACCCCGGTCGAGGAAGAACTCAAGCGGGGACGCGCTGCGCGGCCCGGCAGATCGCCTCGACCTGTTCCGGGTCCAGGTCGTACTCGTACGCGACGTCCTTCAGCGAGTCGCCGGCCAGCCACATCTTCACGATCGCGTCGACCGGAACCCGGTTCTCCCAGGTCACCGGAGCGCCCCACCCGAATCGCGGATCTATGATCACCGGCGCGATGTCGGGGTACTGGCGCAACCGCAACGACGAGGCGAACTCGTCGTCGGGATCCCACTCGATGTACCGGAGATAGCCGTCGAGCACTTCCCGGATCGGGCGTTGCTGGTCGCCGACCCGGGCCAGGTCGCCCTCCGCGTAGTCCAGGAAGATGTCGACTCCGTCGGTGACGATCTTCTTCGTGGCGAGTCCGTAAGCGGTGCCGAACTCGTTGCGCACCGCCGTCGCCGCGTCCCTGATCTTCCGCTTGGTGAGGCCGAGGTCGCGCAGCGACCGCAGGACGTACGCCTCGACCACGGCCACGAAGGGGACGGTGGGCCGGCCACGGCGTTCCGGCGCCACCCGGTGCACCAGGGGAGCGCCGCCCGCCTCCTCGGCCAACCAGTGGTTGAGCGTTCGCCGGGGGATGAGGAGGTGCCGGGACGTCTCCTTCGCGGTCAGCAACGGGTCGCGGAACCTGTCAAGCACCACGCCACCCCCTCGCCGACCTCCAGCGATCCGATCCTACGACCGCCCCACCGGGGCGTGCCCCGTGGATTTGCCGCCCGGACGAGTGGTCGGCCCGGGGCGCGGCACGAGGGTCGGGTCCGGGAAGACGGTCAGGCGTGAGATGCCGGTGGTGGTGACGGTCAGGACGGCCAGGCCCCACGGGGCGCCTTGGTGGTGGGTGTAGGTGGCCGGTTGGTTGTTGGCCGTGGTCGGGGTCATCCGCCAGTCGCCCGGTGCGCCGAGGACGGTGGCGAGGAAGGCCAGGCAGGTGGTGCGGCCGTCGAACCACGTCGGGGAGCCGGCCACCTCCAGGGCCGCGTCGGCGCGCAGGGCGCGTTCCAGGGCCGAGAGGTCCGCGTTCTCGAAACCCGTGACGTACTCGGCCAGCAGCGCCCGCGCCCGCGGTGACGTCGGCTCGACCACGTCGTCGGCGGTCGGGGCGACCTCGGACAGGGTGGCCCGCGCGCGTTGCAGGGCGCTCTTCACCGACGCCACCGTGGTGTCCAGCATCGCGGCGACCTCGGCGGCCGGGATGTCCAGCACCTCGCGCAGGATCAGCACGGCCCGCTGGCGCGGCGGCAGGTGGTGCAGGCCCGCGATCAGCGCCAGGCGCAGGTCGTGGCGGGAGGCGACGACGGCGGCCGGGTCGTCGGTCGCCGGCGTGACCAGCGCGTCCGGCATCGGTCCCAGCCACTCCGGCTGGAGGTCGGCGGCCGACCGGTCCAGGGACGACGGCAGCACCCGGCGACGGCGGCCCGCCAGGGCGTTCAGGCACGCGTTCGTGGCGATCCGGTACAGCCACACCCGCACGGACGACCGGCCCTCGAACCCGTCGAACGCCCGCCACGCCCGCAGGTACGTCTCCTGCACCAGGTCCTCGGCCTCGTGCCGCGACCCGAGCATCCGGTAGCAGTGGGCCAGCAGCTCCCGCCGGAACGGCTCGGTGACCTCCTCGAACGGCGTCACGCCAACCCCAGTTTCGGCCGCGCCCACGACGCGAACCGGGCGATGGCGTCGTCCGCCTCCGGCGACCTCCCGGCCGCCATCTGGAACGTGTGCACCTGCTCGGAGAACACGTCCAACCGCACCTCCACCCCGGCCGCAGCCGCCCGGTCCGCCAGCTCCCGCCCTTCGACCAGCAGTGTCTCGTGCGACCCGACCTGCACGAACAGCGGCGCCAGGCCGGTCAGGTCGGCGTGCAGCGGGTTGGCCAGCGGGTCGCGACGGGAGCCGTCCGGGCCCAGGAACAGGTCCACCAGCCCGTCCACGACGTCGCGGTAGAAGTAGCCGTCGGTCCGCGCGTTGGTGCGGAACGACTCCCCGCCCACCTCCATGTCCACCCACGGCGACATCACCATCGCCGCCGCGGGCAGCGGCAGGCCGGCCGCGCGCGCGTCGAGCTGCGTGGTGATCACCAGGCCGCCGCCGGCCGAGTCGCCCGCGAACGCGACGCGCTCCGCCGCGAACGACCCGAGCAGCCACCGGTACGCGCCGGTGACCGCGTCGACCTGCGCCGGGTGCACGTGCCGCGGCGCGAGCGGGTACCCCACCAGCAGTGCCCGCGCGCCCACGGCCTTCGCCAGGTGCCCGTACAGCTTGCGGTGGGTGTAGATCGACCCGGCCACGAACCCCCCGCCGTGCACGCACAGCAGCACGCGGTCGGCCGCCGCGCCGTGCGGCAGCAGCCACAGCGACGGCACGCCCGGCTCGCCGGTCTCGACGTAGTCGACGCCGCGCGGCTCGGCGGTCAGGTCGCCCCAGCTCTCCGGGTCCATCGGCCGGCCGTTGAGCCGGTCGACCGTCCACCGCTCGTACATCGCGCGCACCGCCGCGGACCGCTCGCTCGCCATTCGCCCTGCCTCCTCGTCGGGAACCGTGGTGTCCGGGGGTGCAGACCTGCGGGCAGACCGGGAGGAATCGGTCGGGCCCGGACGTAGGCTGCACCGTCGATCCCCCCACCGCCACGGAGGCACACCCATGTCCGTAGAAGCTCACGGGAGCACCACGAGGAAGCTGGAATCACTGCTGATGGACACCGGGGGCCTGGCCCAGCTCCTCCACCCGGACGGTGTCCGGGCCTGGGCCCGGATCGCCGCGTACTTAGCCGAGTACTTCCGGGAGACCGTCGAGAAGGCGGACCGCGAAGTGCTGGCGGGGTACACGGCGGACGTGTGCACGGCGTACTACGCGCACGGGAAGCCGATGCTGCCGAAGAAGGGCTTCATCGGGGAGCGGGTCAACGGGCTGTCGGAGGCCGTGAACCAGTTCCTCCAGGAGTTCATGGAGCGCAACGGGCAGTGGGACTACCTCCGCGGCCAGGAGTGGTTCCGCAACGGTGACTACGTCGTCGCCGTCGAGGCGAACTACTACCCGGACCGGACCGGGGCGAACGTGCGCCCCGAGTTCCACAAGGACACCGCCGGCATCAACGTCTTCGCGAACCTGATCTTCGCCAACACGCAGCCGATCGAGGCGACGGAGTGGTTCGCCGACCTCGAAGAGCCCAGCGCGAAACGCGCGCAGTGGCAGCGGGACAACCTGCCCGCGGGCTACCTCAAGGACCTGGCCGCCGCCCGTGAGGCCCTGCGCGGCAAGCACACCGGTCCGGTGCCCGGTGGGGTGGCGGAGAAGGAGTACACCTACGTCTCGTGGGTGGACGACCTGGTCTGGCACTCGACGCCGGCCGAGAGCCGACGGGTCAAGTTCACCGCCGCGGACGCCAAGCGCGCCTACCCGGAGCTGGAGGCGACGTTCGCCGGCGACTTCGCGCACGCCGACGAAGAGCTGGAGGTGTTCGTGCTCGGCGCCGAGCTGGTCAGGTCCTTCGCCGACGACCCGAACACCCTGCTGCACAAGTGGATGGCGGAGCAGAAGCAGCCGGTCCACGACCTGGCGACGGCGAGGGAGGCGTGGCGGGCGGTGTACCGGGGCGTGGACGGCCGGAAGCGGTTCGACCAGGACGCGGAGACGCGGAGCCGCATCACCTGGCGCATCACCGGCACGTACGCCATCGCGAGCTCGCCGGACCCGAACCTGCCCGGCAGCGAGAAGATCCTGGAGACCCCGGCCGGGCTGTCCACCCGCAAGCGGAGCAACAGCCTCAAGGAGAACCAGGAAGCCCTGGAGCGGGTGCGCGCGGCCAACGCCGGCACGCCCCGCGCGTTCCTGCGCACGTGGGTGCGGTTGGTGCGCAAGGACAGCGCCGAGCTGAAGTGACCGGGGCCGTCGCCCGCCCCCGGCCCGGCGTCAGGGGTGGGTGATGGCGGCGCCGAGGCTGCGCACGACGCCGTCGGTGCGGTTGAGGGCTTCGGTGCGGCGGGGGTTCGCCGGGACGCGGGTCAGGTCGACCACGCGGATCGGCGGGCCGAACTCGACCAGCGTCGGCAGGTAGGACGCCTCGGCCACCGACCAGCCGGACGGTCCCCTCACGAACTTGAACCGGGTGACGATGCCCTCCTCGGTGATGCCGCGCGGCTCCGAGTGGCGGGCCACCTCGTTGCCCATGCCGTAGACGACCCACTTGCCGTTGATCTGCTCGATCGGCTGCACGGCGTGCACGTGCGTGCCGATGATCAGGTCCACCGCCGGGTCCGCCAGCACGGCCCGCGCCATCTCCTTCTGCTGCGGCGTCGCCTCGTGCCGGTACTCGTCGCCCCAGTGCAGGCTCGCCACCACGACCTCCGCGCCGGCCGCCTTCGCCGCGCGCGCGGCGGCCAGCACGCCCTCCGTGGACAGCTGGTTCGCCATCCACGGCTGCGGCAGCGGGATGCCGTTGAACCCGTAGGTGAACGCGATGTGCCCGACCTTCACCCCGCCGACGTCCAGCAGCAGCGGCGTCGCGGACTCCTCAGGCGAGCGGAACGACCCGGTGTGCTTGAGGCCCGCCGCGTCCAGCACGTCCAGCGTGGTCTTGATCGCGGGCGCGCCCCGGTCGAGGGTGTGGTTGGACGAGGTGGAGCAGCTGTCGTAGCCGATCTCCTTCAACGCCGACGCGACCTCGGGCGGCGCGCTGAACGCCGGGTAGCCGTAGGTGGGCGCGCCGGGCGCGGACAGCGGCGTCTCCAGGTGGCAGATCGACACGTCGGCCGCGATGGCCTCGCGCAGCCCTTCCAGCAGCGGCACGAAGGTGCGCGCGCCGTCGGCGTCGGCCTGCTCGGTCAGCGCCGGGTGGATCAGGATGTCACCGCCCGCGGCCAGCGTGAACGACGGCGGCTCGGGCGCCACCGACGACGTGGTCGACGCGGGCGCGCGCGGTGAGGTGATCACCACCGGCGACCCGGTGCACGCCACCAGCACGCCGAGGCAGGCGACCAGCCCGAGGACCGGTCGCCCGCCGCGCGCGTTCAGCGGTGCCGCCCGCGGATCTTGCGCACCAGCAGCACGACCGCCAGCAGCCCGGCCGCGACCGGCAGCACCCGCTTGAGCACGGGCACGCCGGCGGCGCCGACCAGGTCGATGGGCTCGTCCGGCACGGCGCGCAGGTGCGGCCGGGCGGCGGTCTCGGTAGGCGTCACCCGTTCAGCTTCCGCCGGCGCGAGCCGCGTCGCCAGGCATTCGGCGAACTCGGCGATGAGCCGGCCGCTGACCTCGCTGATCAGACCCCGGCCGAGCTGCGCGGGACGGCCGGTGATGCTCAGGTCGGTGACCACCGACACCTCGGTGCCGTCGGCGGCCGACGTCAACGCCACCGACACCGAGGCCGACGCGGTGCCGTTGCCCCTGGTGTCCTTGCCGGAAGCCTTGAGCACGGCCGCGCGCACTCGTTCGTCCACGGACGTGAACTCGCCGGTGCCCTTGTAGAGCAGCGTCACGGGCCCGAGCTTGACCTTGACCGTGCCGGTGAACTTCCGCCCGTCGACGCCGGTGAGGGTGGCGCCGGGCATGCACGGCGCCACCTTCTCCGGGTCGAGCAGCGCCGCCCACACGTCCGGCACGGGCGCGGGCACGGTGAACCGGTGTTCGAGCTTCATGCGCTCACCGCGGCCGTCACCGCCCGCTCGGTGAGCACGCGGGCCAGGTGGGACCGGTACTCGGCGTCGGCGTTGCCGTCGCTGGGCGGGTCGGCGCCCTCGGCGGCGCGGGTGGCCGCCGCCGTGATCGCCTCGGCCGTCGCGGGCTGCCCCACCAGCGCCTCCTCCACGCCGCGGGCCCGCACCGGGGTCGGGCCCATGTTGGTCAGGCCGACCCGCGCGTCGGTGATCCGGCCCTCGGACACGCGCACCGCGGCGGCCACCGCCACGATCGACCACGCCTGCGCGACCCGGTTGAACTTCTCGTAGCGCGCGCCCCAGCCGGTCAGCTTGGGCACCTTGACGTGGGTGAGCAGCTCGTCGGGCGCCAGCGCGGTGGTGAAGTAGTCGACGAAGAACTCCGCCGCCGGCACCTCCCGCGTGCCGCCGGGCCCGACGCACACCATCACCGCGTCCAGCGCCAGCGCGGGCGCGAGCAGGTCGCCCGCCGGGTCGGCGTGGGCGAGCGAGCCGCCGAACGTGCCCCGGTGGCGCACCTGCGGGTCGGCGACGGTGTCCGTGGCCAGCCGCAGCAGCGCCGCGTGCTCGCGCACCAGCGGGTCGCGCTGCACCTCGTGGTGGGTGGTCATGGCCCCGATGCGCAGCGAGTCGCCGTCGTCGTGCACGCCGGTCAGCTCGGTCAGCCCGGACAGGTCCACCACCACGGTCGGCACGGCGAGCCGCATCCGCAGCACCGGGATGAGGCTCTGCCCGCCCGCCATCACCTTGGCGTCCTCGCCGCCGGCGGTCAGGGCGCGCACCGCCTCCTCGACGGTGGCGGGCGCGACGTAGTCGAACGCGGCCGGGATCACTCGGCACCTCCCTGCGGGGTGATGGAACCCAGGCCGCCGCCGGCTCCGGGGGTCGTCGGGACGTCGGCGGCACGGCCGCGGATGGCCTTCCACACCCGCATCGGGGTGCACGGCATCTCGACCTCGGTGACGCCCATGTGCCGCAGGGCGTCCACGACCGAGTTGACCACCGCGGGCGTGGACGCGATCGTGCCCGCCTCGCCGACGCCCTTCACGCCCAGCGGGTTGCTGGTCGCGGGGGTTTCGGTGCGGTCGGTGGTGAAGTGCGGCAGGTCGACCGCGGACGGCAGCAGGTAGTCGGCCAGGGTGGCGGTGGTGAGCGTGCCGCTCTCGTCGTGCACGGCCTCCTCGTACAGGGCCTGGGCGATGCCCTGCGCCAGGCCGCCGTGCACCTGGCCCTCCACGATCAGCGGGTTGACGACCTTGCCGATGTCGTCCACGCACACGTACGAGCGGATCTTGACCGCGCCCGTCTGCGTGTCCACCTCGGCGGCGCACAGGTGGGTGCCGTGCGGGTAGGAGAAGTCGTGCGGGTCGAACGTGGCCTCGGCGTCCAGGCCGGGTTCCACCCCGTCGGGCAGGTTGTGCGCGACGTGCGCGGCGACCACCACGTCGCCCAGCGCCATGGTCGTGGACGTGCCGCGCACGGAGAACGTGCCGGCGGTGAACTCCACGTCGTCCTCGGCGACCTCCATCAGGTGCGCGGCGACCGTGCGGGCCTTGGCCAGCACCTTGTCCGCGGCCAGCACCACCGCCACGCCGCCGACGGCCAGCGACCGCGAGCCGTAGCTGTCCATGCCGCGGTGCGAGACGCGGGTGTCGCCGTGCAGCACCTCGACGTCCTCGAACGGCACGCCGAGCCGGTCGGCCACGATCTGGCTCCACGCCGTCACGTGGCCCTGGCCGTGCGGCGAGGTGCCGGTGATCAGCTCGACCTTGCCGGTGGGCAGCATCCGGATCGACGCGTGCTCCCAGCCGCCGGCCGCGTACCGCAGCGCGCCGAGCACGCGGGACGGCGCGAGCCCGCACATCTCGGTGTAGGTGGAGATGCCGATGCCGAGCTGCACCGGGTCGCCGTTGGCGCGGCGCTCGGCCTGCTCGGCGCGCAGCGCGTCGTAGCCGAAGAGCTCCTTGGCGCGGGCGGTGGCGGCCTCGTAGTCGCCCGAGTCGTAGGTCAGGCCCGCGACCGTGGTGAACGGGAACTCGTCGTGCCTGATCCAGTTCTTCTCGCGCAGCTCCAGCGGGTCCACGCCCAGCTCGGCGGCCAGCTCGTCCATGATCCGCTCGATGGCGAACGTGGCCTCGGGCCGCCCCGCGCCGCGGTAGGCGTCGGTCGGCACCTTGGTGGTGAACACGTTCGTGCAGGTGAACCGGTAGGCGGCGAACTTGTAGATGGCGTTGAACATGAACGCGCCCAGGATCGGCACGCCCGACGTGATCAGCCGCAGGTAGGCGCCCATGTCGGCGAGGAGGTCGACCTTCAGGCCGGTGACCGTGCCGTCGCGGCGGGCCGCGATCGTGACGCGTTGCAGCTGGTCGCGGCCGTGGTGGCCGGACAGCATCGACTCGGTGCGCGACTCGGTCCACTTGACCGGTTTGCCCAGCCGGCGCGCGGCCAGCAGGGTCAGCACCTCTTCCGGGGTGACCTGGAGCTTGCCGCCGAAGCCTCCGCCGACGTCCGGGGCGATGACCCGGATCTGCTGCTCGGGGATGCCGAGCACGGCCGACAGCATCCACCGCAGGATGTGCGGCACCTGCGTGGACGACCACATCGTCACCGAGTCGGGCGACGGGTCGACCACGACCGAGCGGGGTTCCATGAACGCCGGGATCAGCCGCTGCTGGCGGAACGTGCGCTCGACGACCACCTCGGCCTCGGCGATGACCCGGTCCACGTCGTCGCCGGTGCCCGCCTCGGCGGAGTCGAACACCCAGGTCGCGCTCTTGTTCGTGCCCAGCTCGGGGTGCACGAGGTCGGCGTCGTCCGCGACGGCGCGTTCCAGGTCCAGCACGACGGGCAGGTCCTCGTAGTCCACGTCGATCGCGGCCAGCGCGTCGTGCGCCTCGGCCGCGCTGCGGGCCACGACCAGGGCGACGGCCTCGCCCGCGAAGTTCACCCGGTCCACGGCCAGCGACGGCGCGGGCGGCGCGAGCATGTCCTCGGTGATCGGCCACGCGCACGGCAGGCTGCCCTGCTCGTCGGCCAGGTCCTGACCGGTGAGCACGACCAGCACGCCGGGCATCCGCACGGCCTCGGTGACGTCGATCGACGTGATCCGGGCGTGCGCCACGGGGCTGCGCAGCAACGCCATGTGGAGCATGCCGGTGAGCTGGAGGTTGTCGGTCCAGCGGGTCGCGCCGGTGATCAGCCGGGCGTCCTCCTTGCGCCTTCGGGCCTTCCCGATCTCGGGTTCGGCGGTGGCGGTCACGCGTCACCCCCGGCAGACGTGCGGGCCGCCGCGGCGCGCACGGCGCGGACGATGTTCTGGTAGCCGGTGCAGCGGCAGAGGTTGCCCTCCAGGCCGTGCCGCACCTCGTCCTCGTCGGGGTCGGGGTTGTCCTCGAGCAGGTCGACGGCCTGCATGATCATCCCGGGGGTGCAGAAGCCGCACTGGAGCGCGTGGTTCTCGTGGAACGCCTGCTGCACGGGGTGCAGCTCGCCGTCGCGGGCCAGTCCCTCGATCGTGGTGACCTCGCGGCCGTCCGCCTGCACCGCGAGGACGGCGCAGGACTTCACGCTCCGCCCGTCGAGGTGCACCGTGCACGCGCCGCAGTTGCTCGTGTCGCAACCCACGACCGTGCCGGTCTTGCCGAGTCGTTCGCGCAGGTGGTGGACCAGCAGGGTGCGCGGTTCCACCTCGTCGCTGTAGGCCACGCCGTCCACGGTGACCGTGATCCGCATGAACCCTCCAAGTGTGGTGGTGATGGGGGTCACACTGAGCCTGCTCGTTGTTGCCGGGTCAAACAACCCTCACTTGTGGATCGCGCCGTCGGTCCGGGCCAGCCGCTCACCTCCCCCGCCCCAGCGCAGCGCGATGATCTCCGCGGCGATCGACACCGCCGTCTCCTCCGGCGTGCGAGCGCCCAGGTCGAGCCCGATCGGCGACGACAGCTTGGCCAGCTCGCCCTCGGCCAGGCCCGCTTCGCGCAGCCGTCGCAGCCGGTCGTCGTGGGTGCGGCGGGACCCCATCGCGCCCACGTAGCCGAGCTTGAGCCGCAGCGCGACCTCCAGCAGCGGCACGTCGAACTTCGGGTCGTGGGTGAGGACGGCGACCACCGTGCGCTCGTCCACCTTGCCCGCGTCGGCCTGCGCGGCCAGGTAGCGGTGCGGCCAGTCGACCACCACCTCGTCGGCTTCGGGGAACCGACTCGCCGTGGCGAACACCGGGCGCGCGTCGCACACCGTGACGCGGTAGCCGAGGAACGCGCCGAGCCGGGCCACGGCGGCGGCGAAGTCGATCGCGCCGAACACCAGCATCCGGGGCGGCGGCTCGAACGAGTTCACGAACACCGCCATGCCCTCGCCGCGCCGCTGGCCGTCGGGCCCGTAGTGCAGCGTGCCGCTGCGGCCGGTGGCGAGCAGGCCGCGCACGTCGTCGGTGATGGCGTCGCGGGCCCGCGCGGACGGGATGTCGCCGGTGGCGCGGTCGGGCCAGACGACCACGCGCCGGCCGACCCACTCG
This sequence comes from Actinosynnema sp. NPDC091369, assembly GCF_044757065.1. Taxonomy (NCBI): domain Bacteria; kingdom Bacillati; phylum Actinomycetota; class Actinomycetes; order Pseudonocardiales; family Pseudonocardiaceae; genus Actinosynnema; species Actinosynnema sp. NPDC091369. The sequence continues at coordinate 572,975 of NZ_JBIVUG010000001.1, forward strand.
GGGTGCTCCACGATCGTGGCGACGGCCACCGGCTCCTGCGCCCGCACCGTCTCCAGCACCTCGGGCAGCTCGGGGAAGGAGGCCGCGGCCACCGGCTCCACGTAGACGTCGATGATCCCGCCGCAGGTCAGGCCGACCGCGAACGCGTCGTCGTCGCTGACCCCGTACCGCTGGAGCACCGGCTTGCCGTCCCGCACCACCTCCTGGGCCAGCTCGTAGACCGCGCCCTCGACGCAGCCGCCGGAGACGCTGCCGACGACGGCGCCGTCCGCGCCGACCAGCATCGCCGCGCCGGGTGGTCGGGGCGCGGAGCTGAACGTGGCGACCACCGTGCCGACGCCGACCGTCTCACCACGGTCGACGCGACGGGCCAGTTCGGCGAGGACATCACGCAAGTCGGACCTCCTCCAGCAGGGCGTGCAGGGTGTCGAGGCTGTGCCCGGCGAGCAGCCGGTCCAGGTGCGGCAGGGCGGCGACGATGCCGGACTGCACCGGCTCGTACCCGGCGTGGCCGGCGTGCGGGTTGACCCAGACGACCCTGTGCGCGAGGCGCTTGAGCCGTTCGGCCTGCTCGGCGAGCAGGGCCGTGTCGCCGCGTTCCCAGCCGTCGGAGCAGATGACGACGACGGCCCGTCGCGCGGCACCGCGCTGCCCCCAGCGGTCCAGGAAGACCTTCAGCGTCTCGCCGAGCCGCGTGCCGCCCTCGAAGTCGGGGACGGCGCGTGCGGCGGCGGCCAGCGCCTGCCCGGGGTCGCGGTGGCGGAGCTGGCGGGTGACGCGGGTCAGGCGGGTGCCGAGCGTGCACACCTCGACCGGCATCCGCCGGGCGACGACGTGCGCGAAGCGGAGGAGGGCGTCGGCGTAGGGCTTCATCGAGCCGGACACGTCGATCAGCAGGACGACCTTGCGCGGCCGGGTGGCGCGGCGGCGGTGGCGCGGCCGGACCGCCTCGCCGGTCGCCAGCATGTCCCGCAGCGTGCGGCGGGGGTCGATCGCGCCTCGTCGTGCCGGGGTCCGGCGCAGCGCCCGCCGGGTCGGCGGCACCGGCGCCAGCGCGGCCAGCAGCTCGTCCAAGTGCCGCTTCTCGGCCGGGCTCAACGTGGCGATGTCCTTGCGCCGCAGCACTTCCACGTCGCTGGCCGCCACCTTCACCACCGGCGCCGGCCGGCCGCCGCGGCCCGCCCCGTCGCCGAGCGCCGCCAGGTGGCTGGTCTGCCGGGCCCGCGCGCGGGGCGGGACCGGCGGCATCCCGCCGAACCAGGCCGCGAACGCCGCGTCGTACCGGGGCAGGTCGTCGGGCTCCCCGCACAACGCCACGCGCCCCGCCCAGTACACGTCCTCGCGCCGAGCCACGTCGAGGTGCCCGACCGCGGCGACGAACGCCTGCACCCTCTCGGGCCCGCACGCGACGCCACCGTGCCGGAGCGCGCGGGCGAACCCCACGAGCCCGGTCGACGCCCCGGCTCCCGTCATCCCCCGATTGTGCTCCCGGCCACGCCGCCGAGCACACCGGCGGAAAGGGCGCGTTGGGCGTCCTCCCGGTACTTGAGGACGGCACCGAGCGTGGTCGCCGCCGTCTCCGCGTCCAGTTCGGTCCGGCCCAGGGTGAGCAGGGCCTCGGCCCAGTCCAGGGACTCGGCGACGCCCGGCGGTTTGAGCAGGTCCAGGTCGCGCAACCGCCGCACGGCGGACGCGACCTGGTGCGCGAGGCGTTCGGTGACGCCGGGCAGCCGGCGCCGCAGGATGGCGACCTCGCGGGCCAGGTCTGGGTGCTCCAGCCAGTGGTAGAGGCAGCGGCGCTTGAGGGCGTCGTGCACCTCGCGGGTGCGGTTGGAGGTGAGGACGACCAGCGGCGGGGTGGTGGCGGTGACGCGGCCCAGCTCGGGGATCGTCACGGAGTTCTCGCCGAGCACTTCCAGCAGGAACGCCTCGAACTCGTCGTCGGCCCGGTCCACCTCGTCGACGAGCAGGACGCACGGCGCGTCTTCGAGGGCTTGCAGGAGCGGGCGGGCGAGGAGGAAGCGGCGGGTGTAGAGGGAGGCTTCGGCCTGGTCGGCGTCGACGGGGCCCGCGGCTTCGAGAGCCCGGAGGTGCAGGAGCTGGCGGGGGAAGTCCCAGTCGTAGAGGGCCTGGGACGCGTCGATGCCCTCGTGGCACTGGAGCCGGATGAGTGGCAGGTCGAGGGCGCGGGCGAGCGCGACGGCCAGGGACGTCTTGCCGGTGCCCGGCTCGCCCTCGCAGAACAACGGCCGGTGCATGCGCCACGCCAGGTAGGCGGCGGTCGCGATGCCCCGGTCGGGCAGGTAGCCGACCCGGTCCAGTTCGGCGGCGAGCTCCTCAGGCGTCACCCTGTCATCTTGCCGCTGCTCCGCAGACGGCGGCTCGATCGCCCGGAAGTCGGTCGTTCGTGACTGATCCGCCGACGATCGAAAGACGTGATCGCCGGCGGACGAGTCACGAACGACCGACGCGATCTCGCGGGCCGGCGCGGCGGAAGCGGCCCGGGGCGGTGCCGTGGGCGCGTTTGAAGGCGGCGGCGAAGGCGAACTCCGAGGTGTACCCCACCCGGCGCGCGATGGTCGCCAGCGGTGCGTCCGTGTCCCTCAGCAGGCGTGCGGCGGTGGTCATGCGCCACCACGTCAGGTAGGTCAGCGGCGGCCGGCCGACCAGGGCGGTGAAGCGCTTGGCGAACGGGGCGCGGGACAGGCCGGACGCCGCGGCCAGTTCCGCCACCGTCCACGGGTGGGCGGGGTCGCGGTGCAGGTGGCGCAGCGCGGTGGCGGTGACCGGGTCGGTGAGCGCGGCGGCCCAGCCGGTGGTCCGGTCGGACCCGGTGAACCAGGTGCGCAGCAGGTAGACCAGGAGCGTGTCGAGCAGGGCCGGGACGAGGGCGTCGGAGCCCAGGCGCGGCCGTTCGAGCTCGCCCGCGAGCAGCGTCACGGCGGCGCGCAGGTCCGGGCCGGACACGAGCACGGTGTCCGGCAGGTCGCGCAACAACGGGTGGACGCCGTGCTCCACTTCGTACGCGCCGCACAGCGTGACGGTGGTCGGGTTCGCGGGCGCCGGGTGGTCGACGGCGAAGTCCGGGGCGTTCGGGTCGCACGCGTCCCCGGTCACGGGGGTGGTGGGGCGGTCCGCGAGCACGTGCCCCCGACCGTCGGGCAGGAACACGACGTCACCGGCGTGCAGCTCGACCGGGTCGGCGTCGTCGCGCAGCAGCCAGCACGTGCCCTCCAGCACCACCTGGAACCCGGACGCGCCCGGCACCGGCGCGAACCGCTGCGCCCACGGCGCCTCCCACGCCACTCGGGCGACCACGGGCCGGCCCGTCCGCATCACCGCGACCACGTCGCTGAGCACGTCCATGGAAGACGATTAAACATGTATGCAGGATTCCGCAGCATGGATCGTCTCCTGGAGACCGCATACCGTCGGCACTGTGAAAAGCGCACGCATCCACAGCCACGGCGGCCCGCACGTGATCGTCGTCGACGACGTCCCCATTCCCCGCCCCGGCGCGGGCGAGGTGCTGGTCCAGGTGGCCGCGACCTCGTTCAACCCCACGGAAGTCGCCGTGCGGCAAGGCCGGTTCGCCCTCCCGCTCCCCCACACGCTCGGCTGGGACGTGGCCGGCACGGTCGACGGCGACCCGGTGATCGGCTGGATCGACGGCGCCGCCGCCGAGTACGCCGTCACCACCCCCGACCGCCTCGTCCCCGCGCCCCGCACCGTCCCGCTGCCCGACGCCGCCGCACTGCCCCTGGCCGGCCTGTCCGCGTGGCAGTTGGTGGTCGAGCACGGGCGCGTGCGGCCGGGCCACCGCGTCCTGGTCAACGGCGCGGGCGGCGGCATCGGCGGGTTCGCCGTGCAGCTGGCCAAGCACGCGGGCGCGCACGTCACCGCCACCGCGTCACCGCGCAGCACCGACGTCGTGCGGGACCTGGGCGCGGACCACGTCGTCGGCTACCACCCCACGGGCCGGTTCGATGTCGTGCTCAACCTCGTCGCCGACGCCGAAGTGGCCCGGTTGGGCGACGTGGTCGTCTCGGCGACCCTGAGCGACGCCCCCGACGCCCACTTCGTCACCCGCTTCGACGCCGCCCAGCTCACCGGGCTGGTCGCCCTCGTCGACCGGGGCGTGGTGCGGATCGACGTCTCCGAGCGGCACGGCCTCGCCGACCTGCCCGGACTGCACCGCCGCGCCGAGGCCGGCGACCTCAGGGGCAAGGTCCTGGTGACACCCTGAGAACGGGGGTCCGGGGGAAGTCAGGGTGCGTCCCCGATGCCCCGAAACGCCTGGCGGAGCACTCTTGAGCCATGACGAACGACGTGCTCACCGAAGCCACCGCCAAGGTCAAGAAGCTCCGCCGCAGCCGGACCGACAAGATGGTCGCCGGTGTGTGCGGCGGCGCCGCGGAGATGCTCGGCGTGGACGCCGCGCTGCTGCGCATCCTGCTCGTCGCCGCCACCCTCTTCGGGGTCGGCGCCGGCGCGATCCTCTACCTCGCCTGCTGGATCCTCGTGCCCGAGGCCGAGTGACTCAGCGCGGGTGACCGGGCACGCCCGGCAGCGCCTGCCACGGCCGGGGGCCGCCGAGGGGGCGGTACTCGACGCCGAGCGCGTCGAGCCGCGGCAGGTGGTGCTCGGCCAGCCGGGTCAGGAACTCCGCCTCGTCCCGCCCGGCGGGGCTCCACACGACCTCGGCGAACGCGCACAGCCGGGGGAACGCGGCGTAGTCCAGGCGCCGCGGCGAGTCGAGGTGCTCGGTCCACAGGTTGGCCTGGGCCCCGAGCACCCGGTCCGCCGCCGCCGGCTCGTACCGGTAGACGTCCTCCAGCGTGGTGACGGTGCCGACGGGGATCGGCTCGTCGGGGTGGTCTGACTGCCGGTAGTCCAGGTAGACGTGCTCCTCCGGGCACAGGACGACGTCGTGGCCGCGGTCCAGCGCGGTCAGGCCGGGCTCCTCGCCGCGCCACGACGCGACGATCGTGCGGGCCGGCAGGGGGCCGACGCCCAGCACCTCGTCCCACCCGAACGGCCGCCGGCCGCGCTGGTGCAGGTGTTGGGCGATGCGGCGGACGAACCGGCCGTCACCGCCCTCCGCCTCGTCGCCGCCCAGGCCGATCACCTCGGCCGGGAACACGTCCAGCAGCTCGTCGAACACCTGCCGGTAGAAGTCCACCGTCGACTCGTCGGCGCGCAGCACGTTCGGGTTGACGCCCCAGTCGGTCCACACGTCGCCGCCGGCGACGCCGAGTTCCGGGTAGGCCGCGATGGCCGCCTGGCTGTGCCCCGGCACGTCGATCTCGGGCACGACCGTGATCTGCCGCTGCGCCGCGTACGCGACGACTTCCCGCAGGTCGTCCTGGGTGTAGTAGCCGCCGTGGGGCCGCCCCGCCATCCCGCCGGAACGCCGGTCGCCGAACCGCGAGTCGGGCCGCCACCCGCCGACCTCGTGCAGCCGGGGGAAGCGCCGCGACTCGAACCGCCAGCCCTGGTCGTCGGTCAGGTGCAGGTGCAGCACGTTCAGCTTGTGCACGGCCAGCAGGTCGACGTAGCGCAGCAGGTCGTGCTTGGGCAGGAAGTGCCGCGCCACGTCCAGCATCACGCCGCGCCACGCGAACCGCGGGTGGTCCTCGACCTCGCACACCGGCAGCGCCACCGCCCCCGGCGGCACGGCCCGGAACGCCGCCGGCCCGCTGAGCTGCCGCAGCGTCTGCCGCGCGTAGAACTCCCCGGCGTCGTCGGACGCCTGGACCCGCACGCCCCGCTCGGAGACCGACAGCCGGTAGCCCTCGGCGGGCCCGGCGACCCGCTCGACCTGGAACGTGCCGTCGAACGGCACCTCGCCGTCACCTCGGGTGAACGACACGGGACGCGGCAGGATCACGACTTCACCGCCCCGGCCAGGCCCGCGACCAGCCGCCGCTGCACGAGGATGAAGAACACCAGCACCGGAATCGTCATCACCGTCGATCCTGCCATGATCGCGCCCCAGTCGTTCTGGTCCGGTTTGACGAACACCTGCAACGCCAGCGGCAGCGTCTGGTTCTCCGCCGCCGAGATGATGAACGTCTTGGCGAACAGGAAGTCGTTCCACGCGTGGATGAACGACAGCACGCTGGTCGCCACCAGACCGGGCGCGACCAGCGGGAACAGCACCTGCCACAGGAACCGGAACCGGGACGCGCCGTCCAGCGTCGCCGCCTCCTCCAGCTCCACCGGCACGGCCGCGACGAACCCGCGCAGCATCCAGATCGCGAACGGCAGGCTGAACGCCAGGTGCACCAGCACCAGCGAGCCGAGGTGGTTGAGCCCGAACACCGGCACCACGTCCCGCACCGACCGCATGACGAAGAACAGCGGGATGGTCAGCGCCTCGACCGGCACCATCTGCACCACCAGCAGCATGATCAGCAGCGTGGTGCGGCTGCGGAACCGGAACCGGGTCAGCGCGGTGGCCGCCAGGAACGAGATCAGCAGGCTCAGCGCCACCACCGCGACCGCCACCACGACGCTGTTGAGCAGGTAGCGGCCGAAGTTCTGCACGGTCAACGCGCGCACGAAGCTGTCGAGCGTCGGCGCGAGCGTCCACGGCCGCGGGTCGGTCGAGATCACCTCCGCCTCGGGCTTGAGCGCCGTGAGCACCATCCAGTACAGCGGGAACGCCACCACGGCCGCGACGACGACCGCGACGCCCTCGGCGATGCCCCGCGACGCGCGCCGGTTCACAGCACCTCCCCGCTCCGCCGCAGCGCCCGCAGGTAGCCGAGGGTGATGAGCAGCAGCAGCACCGTCGTCACCACGCCGATGCTCGCGCCGAGCCCGTACTCGGAGGCGGCGAACGCCTGCTGGTAGGCGTAGACGTTGAGCACCAGGTTGCGGCCCGCGATGCCGCCGCCGTTGGTCATGATGTAGATCTGGGTGAACACCTTGAAGTCCCAGATGATCGACTGGATCGTGACGACGATCAGCAGCGGCCGCAGCAGCGGCAGGATCACCCGGGTCGCCGTCGTGGCCGTGCTCGCGCCGTCCAGCGCGGCGGCTTCCAGCACCTCGCCGGGGATCGCCTTGATCCCCGCGTACAGGGTGACCATGACGAACGGGAACGAGCACCAGATCACCTGGGCGGCGACCAGCCCGAACGCGGTCCACTTCTCGTAGGTCCAGGACATCCCGGTGGTGCCGAGCACCTCGTTGACGAACCCGAAGTTGGCGTCGAACAGGAACAGCCAGATCGTGGACCCGGCCACCGCGGGCGTCGCCCACGCGCCCAGCGCGGCCAGGAACATCGTCATCCGCGCCCACGTGCGGACCCTGGTGGCCAGCACCGCGAGCGCGGCGCCGACCAGCAGGGTCCCGACCACGCAGACCGCCGCGAACGCGACCGTCTGCCCCAGCACGGCCCAGAACCGGCTCTGCGACAGCAGGGTCGCGTAGTTGTCCAGGCCCAGGAAGGTCAGCGGCGCGCCGCCGCTGACCTGCTCCTGGCCGTAGTCGAACAGGGAGATCAGCACCAGCTGGTAGATCGGATAGCCCATCAGCCCGACCAGCACCAGCAGCGCGGGGGCGAGGTAGGCGAACGCGATCCGCCCGTCGCCCTTGGTGGTCCGCATCGTCATGCCCGTGTTCCTCGGTCGTTCACGACGAACCGAAGGCGGCGTTCATCTCGTCGGCCGCGGTCTTCGCCGCCTTGTCGAGGTCTTCACCACCGGCGGCGACCTGCTGCAACAACGTCGGCAGCACGGCCTGGGCGTCGATCTTGGCCCAGTTCGGCGTGACCGGCACGAACCGCGTGCCCGCCTCCAGGGTCTTGATGAACGGCTCCAGCACCGGGTTGGCCTTGGCGACCTCCGCCTGCACGTCGCCGAACGTGGGCAGGTTGCCCATCGCGTCGAACATCTTGCGCTGATACTGCTTGCCGCCCAGCAGCCGGACGAACTCGGTGGCCAGCGTCTTGCGCTCGCTGCCCTTCATCACGCCGAGCAGGTTGCCGCCCGCGAACGCGGGCGCGATCTCGCCCGCCTTCTTGCCGGGCAGCGGCACGACCGCGTACTTGCCCGCGGCGGTGGAGGCGTCGACGGACTTGCGGTTGAAGTCGCCGCCGATGACCATCGCCGCCTTGCCCGCGCGGAACGCCTCCACGCTGGCGTCGCCGCCGTTGCCCGCGCACTGCGAGGGCGGGCAGATGTCGTCGGCGATCAGCTCGGTGTACTGGCGCAGGCCGGCCTTCGACTCGGGGCTGTCGATCGCGGCCACGTACTTGTCGCCGTCCTCGCGGGCGATGTCACCGCCGTTGGCCCACACGAACGGCATCGCGCCGTAGGTGTACTTGCCGCCCGCGGAGATGCCGAGCAGGTCGGGCTTGGCGGCGCGGATGCGGCGGGCCAGCGGCGCGATCTCGTCCAGCGTGGCCGGCGGCTGGAGGTTCAGCTCCTGGAAGACGTCGGTGCGGTAGTAGAGCGCGCGCACGCCGACGAACCACGGCACGCCGTAGACCTTGCCGTCCACCTTGCCGGTGTCGAGCACGGCGGGCAGCAGGTCCTTCGCCTCGTCCCAGCCGCCGAGGTCGAGCTCGGTGAACCCGCCGCCCGCGACGTAGCCCGCCAGGTCGGTGTTGCCGAACTCGGCGACGTCGGGCGCGCTGCGCGGGTCGCTGAACGCGGCCTTGAACCGCTCGGCGCGGGTCTGGACCTGGATGTACTGGACCTCGACCGTGACGCCGTCGTGCGCGTTCTGGAACTCCGAGATCGCCTCCTGGACCACGGCCTCCTTCGGACCGTGGTTGACCTCGTCGAACAGCCAGACCCGGAGGTGGCCCGTCTGCTCGTCCGTGCCGGTGCCCGTGACGGGGCCGGACTGGACCGGGGTGCACCCGGCCAGCACGGCGACGCCGACGGCGGCTGCTGTCAGTGCGAACCGCATCCTCGCCACCTCTTCTCGCAACGTTGCGCAATATGCAACAGCTATTTCAAGGGAAGCAACGGGGATGCTAATGTCCGCGACGGCAAACGGTCTAGACCAGATCCGCCCAGGTCCGGACCGCGGCGGCGGAGACCGGGGCGTCCCAGCCGCCTGGCCGGACCGCGCCACCGACGTGGAACCCGGTGACGCCGACCGCCTTCAACGCCGGGACGTGCTCGGCCTTCAACCCGCCGCCGACCAGCAGCCGCACCGCGCCCTGCCGCGCGGCCAACCGCTCCAGCACGGCGAAGCCGTCCGCGACGCCGCGCGGGCTGCCGGCCGCGAGCACCGTGTCGCACCCCAGTCCCCCGACCGCGGTCCACGCTGCCTCGGGGTCGGCCGAGTTGTCCAGCGCCCGGTGGAAGGTCCACGCGCACCCGTCCAGCTCCTCGAGCAGCGCCCCGCACGCCGCCTCGTCCACCCACCCGGCCGCGTCGAGGAAGCCGAGCACGAACTCCGTCGCGCCCGCCTCGCGCAGCGCCGCGGCGTCGCGCCGAAGCCGGTCCAGGTCGCCGGGCGCGAAGCCGGGCGCGTCGCGGAGCATGACCCGGACCGGCAGATCGGTCGCGGAGAGCACGTCCCGCAGCACGGCGACCGGCGGCGTCAGCCCGTCCGCGCCCATGTCGACGGTGAGTTCCAGCCGGTGCGCGCCACCGTCCTGCGCGGCTTCGGCGTCGGTGGCGTCCAGTGCGATGACCTCAAGCATGGTCTGGACCATAGCTCTCGGGTGGCCGCGGACGTCCCGAGTGAACTGTTAAAGCGAACCGATGTATCTCGCGTAGAACTACTCACTCCTTACCTAATGACCGGTCCTCGACCCCGACTGAGGAGGCCGCATGAGCGCCAATCCGCCTGGCGTCGACGAGCTGGACCCCGAGGAGCTGGAGAGGCAGTTCGCCGAGGGGACGGTCGCCGAGCTGGACCTGGGCGAGGAGCTGGACGAACTGCCGCCGGTGACGCCGACGGGCCACCACCAGACGCACAGCGTCCCGGTGGACGTCGACGACACGCTGCCGGCCGGCAGCTGAAAGCCGCTGGGGGGGCAGGGGGAGGCGGTCGTCGGTCGGCTTCGAGGGGTGCCGATCGGGGGTCGCCTGCGAATGGGGGGAGGCGGTCCGCGGTGCGAGGGGGGCATCGCGGACCGCCGCCGCGCCGGTGACGGCGGACGTGTGTGACGATCAGCTTCGGCTGGGGGACGCCGAGAAGGAGGTGACGACGTGGGAGAACTGCGCACAGCCGGTGAGCGCCCACCGTGGGAGGGTCTCGACGGGACGGACCGGCACGCGGCGTGCGTCGTCGCCGCCCGCGACGGCGACCGCAGGGCGCTGGACGTCCTGGTCGCCGACCTGACACCGCTGGTGTGGCACGTCGCCCGCGGGCACGGGCTGGACCGCAGCACCGCCGAGGACGTGGTGCAGACGGTCTGGCTCGCGCTGCTGCGACACCTCGACCGGCTGGTCGAGCCGCGCGCGCTGGCCGGGTGGCTCGTCGTCGCGACGCGCCGCGAGGCACAACGGACCTGGACACCGGCTCGCCGCGAAGCGGCGCTGAGCGACGAGCTGGCGGAACAACTGGAGAGCGAGTACGGCCTGCCCGAGGACGCCGCCCTGGTCGACGACCGGGACCACCGGCTGTGGCGGGCCTTCGGCCGTTTGTCGCAGAAGTGCCAGGAACTCCTGCGGCTCACCGTGCTGGCCGGCCGGGCGGAGTACCGCGCGGTCGCCGAAGCACTGTCCATGCCACGCGGCAGCATCGGCCCCACCCGGGGCCGGTGCCTGACCATGTTGCGCACACATCTCGACGCGGAAGGAGGATCGCGGTGAACGACATCGACCCGCGCGATGACCGCAGAGGCCAAGAGGACACCGCTGTCCTCACTGAACTGAACCGCCTGGTGTACGAGTTGGACGCGCCCCCGGCGGGGCTCGTCGAACGCATCCAGTTCGCGGTGGCACTGGAGAACCTGGACGTCGAGGTGGCTCGGTGGGAACGCGCCGGCTCCTTCGCCGGGGTGCGCGGAGGCAGCCCCGGCACCATCACGTTCACGGTGGACAACCTGACGTTGATGGTGAACTTCACCTCCATCGGCGCGCGGCACCGCATCGACGGCTGGCTCGTGCCCGCCGGCGAGCACACCGTCGAGGTGCGGGTCGCCGAGCACGAGTCGAGCACCACCAAGGCCGACGACGGCGGCCGGTTCGTGCTGTCCGACGTGCCCGCGGGCACCACGCAGATCGTCGTGCACCTGGTCGACTCGCGCGGCGAGCCGGGGCGGACCGTCGTGACACCGACGATCATGTTGTGACGGCGCGCCGACCGCCGGCGCACTCACGGAGAGTAACCCGTTCGGCGCACAGATAGCAGCCACAAGACGGCTTCTCGGACACGTTCTGTGTGCTGGCATTAAGGACGTGTCCGTGCCTCGCTCCGCCCTGCCGGTCTCCGCTGCCCCGCTCAACGGTGTCGAGGTGGCGGCCGACCTGCACAAACAGGCATACCGGGCGGCGTCGCGCGGCCGTCCGGCGGACGCCGTGACGCTCCTGCGCCGCGCGTTGCGCGCACTGCCGGTGATATCGCCGACCGTCGAAGCCACCACGGTCCGCATCCGGATCCTGATCACGTTGTCGTACGGCGAGGCGGAGACGGAGTCGGTCGAGGGCGGCTTGGCGCACCTGCGGACGGCGGGCGAGTTGATCGCCGAGCTGCCCGAGGGGCCGGACGCGGTCGGCCTGCGCGCGATCGTGAAGGACCAGCAGGCCCTGGTCCTGCACCGGGCGGGCCGCACCGCCGAGGCCATCGCCCTGTACGACGAGTCGGTGCGCCAGCTGGAGGCCGGGTGGGCGTCCGGGGCGGTCGGCGCGGCGACCCTGGCCACGGCCCTGATGAACCGCGGGCTGACCACCATCGCGTTCGGCCTGCCGGAGGCCGCCGAGCGGGACGTGCACCGCGCGATCGAGCTGGCCGAGGCCGAGGACCTGCCGCTGCTGAAGGCGAAGGCGCTGGGCAACCTGGGCGACATCGCCCACCTGACGGGTGACGTGCCCCGATCGCTGGGCTACCACGAGCAGGCCGAACGCGTGTTCCGCCTGCTGGCGCCGGACCTGGTGCCCCGGACCCGGATCGACCGGGCCCGCGTGATGCTGGCCGCCGGTCTGGCCGACGAGGCCGCCAAGCACCTGGACGAAGCCCTGGTCGTGCTGCGGCGAAGGCGGGTCGGCCAGGACCTGGCCGAAGCCGAACTGACCCGCGCCGCCGCCGCCCTGCTGCAAGGCGACCCGACCACCGCCCGCCACCTGGCCGACCAAGCCCAACGCCGCTTCCGCCGCCGGGGCAGCAAGTCGTGGGCCGAACTGGCCGCCCTGATGCGCATGCGCGCCGATTTCACCACCGCCACCGCCGGGTCGAACACCACCCCCGCCGAGCGCACTGCGTCACCCGTGGCCCCCTCCTTCGCTGGGGAACCGATTGGTCCCGGCGCACCCGCGATCCCCTCCCCCGCGGCGGAACCGACCGGTCCCGGTGCGCCCGCGGTCCCGTCCCCCTCCGGCGCGGAACCGGCCGACCCCAGCGCACCCACCGAACCTTTCGTACCTGCTCAGGGCCGGTCCGCTGCGTCTGCGACCGTCCGGGCCCGGGTGTCGGCGCGGCTCAGCCCGTCCCGCGCGACCCGCCTGGCCGAGCGGCTGACCGCGGTCGGGCTGACCGACGAGGCCGCCGTCGCCAGGCTGCTCGCGGTGCGGATGGCGATCCGGCGCGGCGACCTCCCCTCCGCCCGCGCGTTGCTGGACCGGGTGCCGCCACCGGGCCCCATCACGCCGATCGACCACCGGATGCTGCTGCGGCTGTGCCGTGCCGAACTGGCCGTGGCCGAGGGCGAGCCCGGGACGGCGTTGCGCGAAGCCGAGGAGGGCCTGGCCGAGCTGGGCCGCGTCCGCGACCGGATGGGCGGCCTGGACCTGCTGTGCGGCACCGCCGTCCACGGCCGTGAGCTGGGCGAACTCGCCGTGGGACTGGTACTGGACCGGGGCGGTGACGCGGAGGCGGCGTTCGACTGGCTGGAGCGGACCCGGGCGCAGGTGTACCGGTACGAGCCGTTGCCGGCGATCGACGACCCGGTGCTGGCGCGGCGGGTGGCGCAGTCGCGGTCGTTGTCGCGGGCGGTGCAGCAGGCGCGGTTGGACGGTCGGCCGGTGGGCGAGCTGGAGGACCGGCTGGACGAGCTGCACCGCGAGGTGGCCCGGCTCGGGTGGCACACGAGCGTGTGGGGTCGGCCGCGGCCGGTGCGCGGGGTGGCCGACGTGCGACCCCTGTTGGGTGATCGCGCGATGGTGAGCTTCGTGGCGCACGGTGACGTGCTGTCGGCGGTGGTGCTGGTGGCGGGCGAGGCGACGTTGGTGCGGCTCGGCCCGGCGGCCGGGGTCTTCGAGGCGGCTCGGGAGCTGCACGCCGACCTGGACGCGCTCGGCCCGGACCACCTGTCGCCGCTGCTCGCGGCGGCCGTGAGGGCGTCGGCGGCGCGTCGGGCGGAGCGGTTGGACGAGGCGTTGATGGGGCCGTTGGCCGGGTTGATCGGCAAGCGGGAGCTGGTCGTCGTGCCGACCGGTGACCTGTACGCGGTGCCGTGGAACGCCCTGCCGTCCCTGCACGGTCGCCCGATCGTGGTAGCCCCTTCGGCGACCGCGTGGCTGAACGCTCGGTCGGCCCGGACGTCGGCGCGGCGCGTGGTGCTGGTGGCCGGGCCGAACCTGCCCGAGGTCGTCAGCGAGGTGAGCGACCTCCGCGGCACGTATCCCGACTCAGTGACGGCGGAAGCGGTGAGTGACGTGTTGGCGTCGTTGAACGGGGCCCGGTTGGCCCACATCGCCGCCCACGGCGAGCACGTCGCCGACAACGCCCTGTTCAGCCACCTGGAACTGGTCGACGGGCCGCTGTTCGCGCACGAGACCGCCCGCCTCCCCACCGCCCCCGAGCAAGTGATCCTGGCCGCGTGCTCGTTGGCGCTGAGTCACATCCGGCCGGGCGACGAGGCCCTGGGTTTCGCCGGTGCGCTGCTGGCGAGCGGCTCGCGCACCGTCGTCGCCGCCGTGAACCAGGTCGGCGACCGGGCCGCCGCGCTGGCGATGGGGACGTTCCACAAGCTCCTGTCGGACGGCAGACCGCTGTCCCACGCCCTCGCCGAAGCCACCGCGGCGGACCCGCTGCGTCGCCCGTTCGTGTGTTTTGGCGCATGAACTTTGTGCCACCACCGCCCCACACGTCCGAGCGAATTCACCCGCCTCAGAAGGCTCCCAACACCGCCCCCGCCTGACTCACCGCAACCGTGTGCGTGGCGAACCCGGACTCGGTCGCGACGTGCAGCAGGAACCCCGTCGGCTCGGCCAGGTACCCGGTCTGCCGGTCCGACCGGAGCGTCAGGGACGTCTGCCGGTACGTGCTCGGCGCGACGGACACGACCGTTCCCGCGAACGGCACGCTGATCGCCCGGTGCACGTGCCCGGCCAGCACGCGGGCCGCGTTGCCGTGCCTGCCGAGCACTTCGCCCAACGCCGGCCCGTCCTCCAGCCGCATCCCGTCGAGCAACGGAATCCCGACCGCCACCGGCGGGTGGTGCAGGCAGACGAAGGCCGGCACCTCGGGCCGCCGCCCGAGCACGTCGTCGAGCCACGACAACTGCTCTTCCCCGACCAACCCCGCCGGCCCGTCCGGCCGCCAGGAATCCAACGCCACCACCGTGAACCCGCTGTGCTCGACGGCGTAATGCGCCGATTCCCCGTCACCGAGGAATTTCGTCCCACCAAACACTTCGACCAACGCCGCCGGGTCGTCGTGGTTCCCGGTCACCAGGTGCAAGGGCAAGGGGAACCTGTCCACCAACTCCCGCAACTGCGCATAAGCGTCCACATCCCCGTATTCGGTCAAATCCCCGGTGATCACCACACAATCCGGCTGCGGATCCAACGCCAACACCCTGCCCAAAGCGAGCCTCAACAACGCCGCCGGCTCCGCCGCCAACACATCGGTCCGCAAGTGCGGGTCACTCAGGTGCGCGATGAGCACGTGCCCACTCCAGTCCTCAAGTCAAACCCCCGCCAACCCCACCAGCCTGACCACCCGGACCCCCCTAGTCGAGCCAATTCCCACCCCCACCAAACTCTCCGCCTCCGCAGCAACCCCCACCCCAACGTCACCACGACCCGGCCCCCGCAACACCCCAACAACCCCCGGCCTCCTCACCCAACTCACCCTGCGACCGCACCGCCCAGCGCGCACAGCAGCGCCACGCCAGCGATACGACGGCAGCCGGGCACATGCCAGCGACGCGGCAGCGGCAGACGCGGTGACGGCGATCCCGGCGGCAGGACACCGATGGCACCGGAACGATGCCGCGACGGGCGATGGGACACGTACCGCGGCAAAGCCAGCGCGAAGGGCCGGCTTGGGCGGCGGGCTCGGATTTGCAGCCTCGGAGCGCAAGGGTGGGCGGCCGTGAGTCGCCGGGCTCAGATGGTCGGGCTCAGATGGCCGGGCTCAGGTGGCCGGGACATAGCCAACTGGGGCATGGGCGGCGGATCCGGGGCACGCGGCTCATGGATCCCTGCGAGCGCTTGGTGCCAGTGACCGGGCGGCGGAGTGGAGCGGGGTGTGGTGGGTGGGTAGGCGGGGTGGGTAGGGCGGGTGGTTGAGGGGGGCCGTCTCGTTTTAACCGAGGGGCGGTAACGGTGTTTCCGTACATTGTCGGGGCGATCTCACCCGATCGTGTTCGGCAGGATCCTTTCGTCGCAGGTCAGGGCAGTGGAGGACGGTGAAGGGCCCGGTTCACCAGTGGTGAACCGGGCCCTGCGCGACTTCAGCCGATCAGACGGCGGTCAGGTGACCGGGTCGATCAGAAGTCCATGCCACCGGCGTCCGGGACGGCCGGGGCGGAGTTCGCCTTCTCCGGCTTGTCCGCGACCACGGCCTCCGTGGTCAGGAACAGCGCGGCGATCGACGCGGCGTTCTGCAGCGCCGAGCGGGTGACCTTGGTCGGGTCCGGCACGCCGGCCGCCAGCAGGTCCTCGTACACGCCGGTCGCGGCGTTGAGGCCGTGGCCCACGGGGAGGCCCTTGACCTTCTCCACCACGACGCCGCCCTCGAGGCCGGCGTTGACGGCGATCTGCTTCAACGGCGCCTCGACGGCGACCTTGACGATGTTGGCGCCGGTCGCCTCGTCACCCTCCAGGTTCAGGCCCTGGAACGCGATCTCGGCGGCCTGGAGCAGCGCGACGCCACCACCGGCGACGATGCCCTCCTCGACGGCGGCCTTCGCGTTGCGCACCGCGTCCTCGATGCGGTGCTTGCGCTCCTTGAGCTCCACCTCGGTGGCGGCGCCGGCCTTGATCACCGCGACACCGCCGGCGAGCTTCGCCAGGCGCTCCTGCAGCTTCTCGCGGTCGTAGTCGGAGTCCGACTTCTCGATCTCGGCGCGGATCTGGTTGACGCGGCCCTGGATCTGCTCCGCGTCACCGGCGCCCTCGACGACCGTGGTCTCGTCCTTGGTCACGACGACCTTGCGGGCCTTGCCCAGCAGCGACAGGTCGGCGTTCTCCAGCTTGAGGCCGACGTCCTCGGTGATGACCTGGCCGCCGGTGAGGATCGCGATGTCCTGCAGGATCGCCTTGCGGCGGTCGCCGAAGCCGGGCGCCTTCACGGCGACGGACTTGAACGTGCCGCGGATCTTGTTGACGACCAGCGTGGCCAGGGCCTCGCCCTCGACGTCCTCGGAGATGATCAGCAGCGGCTTGCCGCCCTGCATGACCTTCTCCAGCAGCGGGAGCAGGTCCTTCACCGACGAGATCTTCGAGCCGTAGAGCAGGATGTACGGGTCCTCGAGGACCGCTTCCTGGCGCTCGGGGTCGGTCACGAAGTAACCGGAGATGTAGCCCTTGTCGAAGCGCATGCCCTCGGTGAGCTCGAGCTCGAGCCCGAGAGCGTTGCTCTCCTCGACGGTGATGACGCCTTCCTTGCCGACCTTGTCCATGGCCTCGGCGATGAGCTCGCCGATGGTCGAGTCGCCCGCGGAGATGGACGCCGTGGCGGCGATCTGCTCCTTGGTCTCGACCTCCTTGGCGGTCTTGAGCAGCTGCTCGGTCACGGCCTCGACGGCCTTCTCGATGCCGCGCTTGAGGCCCAGCGGGTTGGCGCCCGCGGCCACGTTGCGCAGGCCCTCGCGGACCAGAGCCTGGGCGAGCACGGTGGCGGTCGTGGTGCCGTCACCCGCGACGTCGTCCGTCTTCTTCGCCACTTCCTTGACGAGCTCAGCCCCGATCTTCTCCCACGGGTCCTCGAGCTCGATCTCCTTGGCGATGGAGACGCCGTCGTTGGTGATGGTCGGCGCGCCCCACTTCTTCTCGAGCACGACGTTGCGACCCTTGGGGCCGAGCGTCACCTTGACGGCGTCGGCGAGAATGTTCATGCCACGCTCGAGACCGCGGCGGGCATCCTCGTCGAACGCGATCATCTTGGCCATTGCGGTGTGTTCCTCCGCCTGATTACGAATGGGGCCACTACGGGCGCACGCCCGCAGCGGAACACGGTGCTTCGGCCAGGCTCGGTGCCCGCGACGGACGACCAGCCCCCTGCTACCGGGGACGGGCCTCACCGTCCCAGCCTGCGTGTTGGCACTCAGGTGTTCCGAGTGCCAATACCGTGTTTAGCACTCGACGGAGGAGAGTGCAAGAAGAGCTGGTCAGCGGGACGTGCGGACGGGCACGCTGGTGGGCAGCGGTTTGCCGCTGGTCGTGCCCCCGACCTCGATGGACTGGCTGGAGCCGCCGCTGCCGCCCTGTCGCGGAGGTTCATCCTTCGGCGTGAGGATCACCACGAGGATGACGATGAGCACGATCGCCACCGCACCGGCGACCACGGGCGCGAACCACGCGGGCCGGGACTTGCCGGTGTTGGTGAACGCGCTGGCGCCGACCTGGGCGGGCGGGCGCAGCCGCACGGGGTCCTGGAGGAACCCCGGCTGCTGTTGCTGCGGGTAGGGCGGCCGGTACTGGCCGGGCTGCGGCTGCCCCACCGGCACACCGCCGGTCTGCGGGCCCATCGGCACGGGGCCGGACTCGGTGCGGCGCGGCGGCGGCGCGCCCTGGACCGCGCCGGACAGCGCCGCCCGCGCCGCGGAGATCAGCTCGGCGCACGAGCCGTACCGCTGGTTGGGGTCCTTGGCGGTGCCCTTGCGCAGCACGTCGTCGATGGCGGGCGGCAGCGACACCGTCGAGGTCAACGACGGGATCTCGGCGCCGAGGTGGCCCTGGATGACGTCCTGCACGCTGCCCTGGAACGGCGGCCGGCCGGACAGGCACGCGAACACCATGCACGCGAGCGCGTACTGGTCGGTGCGGCCGTCGAGCGGTTCGCCGCGCAGGTGCTCGGGCGCGGCGTAGGTGGGTGAGCCGAGGAAGTCGCCGGTGCGGGTGCGGTGCCCGGTGGCGCCGCGCCGGGTGAGGCCGAAGTCGGCCAGGTAGACGTGCTCCCCCGCGGCTTCCTTGGTGGTGACCAGCACGTTCGCCGGTTTCACGTCGAGGTGGACCAGGCCCTTGCCGTGCAGCATGTCGAGCGCTTCGGCGACCTGGCCGAGCAGCGCGAGGGTGCGCGCGGGCGAGAGCGGGCCGTCCTTGATGTGCGAGGCGAGGTCCTGGCCGTCGACCAGCCGCATCGCGATGTAGAGCAGCCCGTCGACCTCGTCGAAGTCGTAGAGCGGCACGATGTTCGCGTGGTCGATCGCCGAGGTGTTGCGCGCCTCGTCGACGAACCGCTCCCGGAACTCGGCGTCCGCGGTGAGGTGCTCGCCGATGACCTTCAGGGCGACCTTGCGACCGAGCCTGACGTCCGTGGCCTTGTAGGTCACGCTCATGCCACCGCGGCCGAGCACCCCGTCGATCCGGTAGTGGCCCAGCCGTCGCCCGCTCAGGTCCTCCGACACGCGACGGAGCCTAACGTCCGCGTACAGGGGGCCACACGGGGTTCCCGCCAAACGGACCAGGGGAAGACGGCCCGACCCGCCGCGTGGCGGGTCGGGCGGAGGTCACGATGCCTTCCGCACGTCCGATGCCTGGCTGCGGCCGTCACGCCCCGCCTGGATCTCGAACTCCACGCGGTCGCCCTCGGCCAGCGTCCGGAAGCCTTCCATCTGGATCGCCGAGTAGTGCACGAACACATCCGGCCCGCCGTCGGCGGCGATGAATCCGTACCCCTTCTCCGAGTTGAACCACTTGACCGTGCCGACAGCCAAGACGTCCTCCTTCGAGAAATACCCTGAGCAAACCGCCACGCTAGAGGCACGAGGGGGTTCGCCGATACCTCCTTATGGAGTCATGAGCGGACGCTGAATCCGTTGTCGCGCAACCAACTGACGAGTCCTCGCGGGCTGCGGGTCCGGGTGAGCACCAGACCGGGTCCGGCGAAGTCCAGGACCAGCCCTTCGCCATTCCGCACGGATTGGGGCGCGTCGGGCGAAACGGCCCGCAGCCGGCACTGCACGGTGTCGGCGAACGCGACGACGTGGCTGCTCGCGACGGTGACCAGCTCGCCGGGTTCGAGGGTGACCACGTCGAGCGTGCCGTAGCAGCTGAGCACGACGGAGCCGGTGCCGAAGGCGTAGGCGAGGAAGCCGTGGTCACCGCCGTGCAGGGCGCGCACGGGCGGCGCGGCCGGGTCGAGGTGGGCGGTGGCGGCGCAGGCGAGCCAGCTGTCGCGGGCCACGCACCAGCCGGTGGTGGCGTCGAGGTCGAGCACGTGGAGGTCCCCGGGCAGGGGTGGCGCGACGTCCACCCAGCCGCCTTCGGGGCCCGCGGTGCACAGGGCGGCGTTGACGCCGGGCGACTTGGCGCGGCTGTCGACGGCGACGCCGTAGCTGGTCGCGAGCACGGCGGAGCGCTCGACCACCACCGGCTCACCGGGTGCCAGGACGAGTCGTGCCACCCCGAAGGTGGGGGTGTGGCGGGTCCGGACCTGCAACTTTCCCCCTGTCGTGATCAGCCGGTTGGAGCAGTCTGCCACGGGCGCGGCAGGATGGGGCGCGTGTCGAACACGCTGACCCGAGTCGCTGATCACAAGGCCCGCGTCGCCGACTTGGTCGGAATGATGCCCGTGGTGGACCTGGCGGTGGCCGACTGCCTGGGTCTGGTGCTGGCGCGGGACGTGGTGGCGGGGGTGCCGCTGCCGCCGTTCGACAACTCGGCGATGGACGGTTACGCGGTCCGCGCGGCCGACGTGGCGGCGGTGCCGGTGGAGTTGCCGGTGGTGGAGGACATCCCGGCGGGGCGGACGTCGGTGGGGCCGCTGGAGCCGGGCACGGCGCACCGGATCATGACGGGCGCGCCGGTGCCGCCGGGCGCGGACGCCGTGGTGCAGGTGGAGTGGACCGACGGCGGCACGTCGGTGGTGCGGGTCGACCGGCCGGTGGCGGCGGGTCAGAACGTGCGCAAGATGGCCGACGACGTGGCCGTGGGCACGACGGTGCTGAGCGCGGGCGTGGTGCTCGGTCCGGCGCAGCTGGGGTTGGCGGCGGCGCTGGGGTTCGGGTCGCTGCCGGTGCGGCGCAGGCCGCGGGTGCTGGTGCTGTCGACGGGGTCGGAGCTGGTGGGGCCCGGGGTGGCGCTGGAGCCGGGGCAGATCTACGAGTCGAACGGCGTGATGCTGGCCGCGGCGGTGCGGGAGGCGGGCAGCGAGGCGGAGCTGCTGCGGTTCGTCCCGGACGACGTCGAGCAGTTCCACGCGGCGATCGCGCCCCGGTTGGCGTCGGTGGACCTGCTGCTGACGTCCGGTGGCGTGAGCGCGGGCGCGTACGAGGTGGTGAAGGACGCGTTCACGGGGCGTGGCGTGGAGTTCACGAAGGTCGCGATGCAGCCGGGCGGGCCGCAGGGCGCGGGCCGCTACCAGGGGGTGGCGGTGGCGACGCTGCCCGGGAACCCGGTGAGCGCGCAGGTGTCGTTCGAGGTGTTCGTCCGGCCGGCGCTGCGGGCGGCGATGGGGTTCGCGCGGGTGGAGCGGCCTTCGGCGACGGCCACGTTGAGCGCGCCGGTGACGTCGCCGGCGGGGCGCACGCAGTTCCGGCGGGGCGCGTACGACCCGAAGTCGGGCCGGGTGGTGACGCCGGTGGGCGGGCCGGGGTCGCACCTGCTGTCGGCGTTGGCGATCAGCAACTGCCTGATCGAGGTGCCGGAGGACGTCACCGAGCTCGCGGCGGGGGCCGAGGTCACCGTCCGCCTTCTGCACGGAGAGTGACATCGAGTTGACCGTCCGACATTGAAGACCGGTGTGACGCGGCTTACACTTGGGATGATCGGAGCTCCGGCCGGTCCGTGCGTTCGTCGGGGGACGCACGGGCGGGCCGGACGCGCTCCGGCGCAAACGCGTAGCGTGTGGCGGGCCGGAAGCACTGCCCTGACACGGAAGAGCCATGACCGTCGATCGCGACAAGCACAGTGGTGCCGTCTCCCACTTCCTCGAGCTCGCCCGGGGGATCGTCCCCCCGATGCACCCCGCGGGCCGTCCCTTCGTCGCGGGCGCTGCCGTCGCGACACTGCTGCTGCGCCGGTACTCCAAGCGCGCCGGTGTCGTCGGAGGTCTGCTGACCGCGTGGGTCGCGTGGTTCTTCCGCGAGCCCAAGCGCACCACCCCCACCCGCCCCGACCTCGCGGTCGCGCCCGCCGACGGCACCGTCTCGCACGTGGTCGAGGCCGTGCCGCCGCACGAGCTCGGCCTCGGGTCCGCGCCGATGACGCGGATCAGCGTGTTCCTGTCGGTGTTCGACGTGCACGTGCAGCGCGTGCCCGTCCCCGGCCTGGTGCGGCAGGTGTCGTACCGGCCCGGCAAGTTCCTGTCCGCCGACCTGGACAAGGCCAGCGACGACAACGAGCGCAACACCGTGTGGCTGACCACGCCGTCCGGGCACGACGTGGTGGTCGTGCAGATCGCGGGCCTGGTGGCGCGGCGGATCGTGTGCGAGGTCGCCGAGGGCGACAAGGTCGCGGTCGGGCAGACCTACGGCCTGATCCGGTTCGGCTCGCGGGTCGACCTGTACGTGCCGACCGGCAGCCGCGTGCTGGTGGAGGCCGGGCAGCGCACGATCGGCGGCGAGACGGTGCTCGCCGAGCTGCCCTCGTCGGAGGTCTGAGCCGATGGCTCCCAGCGGGCCGGGGATCAGGCTGCTGCCGAACGCCATCACGGTCCTCGCGATGTGCGCGGGGCTGTCGGCCGTGCACTTCGCGATCATCGGGATGTACGGGGCCGCGATCGGGTCCATCGCGGCGGCGGCCGTGTTCGACGGGTTGGACGGGCGGATCGCCCGGCTGCTCGACGCGACCAGCAAGATGGGCGCCGAGCTGGACTCGCTGGCCGACGCGATCTCGTTCGGCGTCGCGCCCGCGCTGGTGATCTACGTGTGGAGGTTCGACCCGGGCCGCGAGGGCTGGGTCGTCGCGTTGATCTTCGCGGTGTGCATGGTGCTGCGGTTGGCGCGGTTCAACACGCTGCTGGAGGTCGAGCAGCCGCCGTTCGCGAAGGAGTTCTTCGTCGGTGTGCCCGCGCCGGCCGGCGGCCTGTTGCTGCTGCTGCCGCTGATCCTGGACGAGCAGCTGGGCCGGTCCGGGTGGTGGTCCGGTCCGGTGGTCGTGGCCGTGTGGACGGTCGGGATCGCGTTGCTGCTGGTGAGCCGGATCCCGACGCTGTCGGTGAAGACGATCAAGGTGCCGCCGCGCCTCGTCGCGCCGCTGCTGGTGCTCGTCGGCCTGCTGGCGGCGGCGGTCATCACGTTCCCGCTGGTGGCGTTGATCGCGGCGATGCTCGTGTACCTGGGGCACCTGCCGTACTCGGTGCGGCGGTACCGGTGGTTGGCGAAGCACCCGGAGGCGTGGTCGGTGCCGGCGGCGGATCGGCGGGCGATCAAGCGGGCGCACGGCGTGGCGGCGCGGCGGTTGGGGTTGCGGCAGCCGTTGGGCGGCCGGGTGGCGGGTGCGGCGATGCGCGCCGTGCGGCGGCCCCGGCGGACGGTGAACCCGACGCACGTGGCGGCGGAGACGAACGGCCAGGCGAGGGCGGGCAAGCGCCGCGGGTGGCGGCAGATCGGCTTGCGCCGGCATGATCGGCCTTAGCTCGCTGCACTGGCTTTGACCTGCTGTTACGCGCGGTGACTCCGTTCACGACCGGGTGATCTTCACTCCGGTCATGAACGGAAACGCCGTTATCGGGACGCTCGAACGTCGGTTGAAACAACGAGGCCGGCAACCAACCCCCGGCCTCGCCACCCACCCGCCGCCCACCGTCCACCGTCCGCAGCAGCTCCCGGCGCCCCACGCGCCGGCCACGGCCACCGCACTCGTCACCGCGTGCGGCAGCCGAGCCCCGTAGCTGCCCCCGTAGTCACCGCGCGAGCCGTGCGCCCCTGCCCAGGCCGGGCCGGGGCGCACGGCCGGCCTGCCGTCGTCGCGGCTAGTCCTCGTCGTCGGCGAAGGGGTCCTCGGACGTCGCCGGGTCCCACGACAGGCCCGGCACACCCCAGCCGTTGGCCTTGAGCATCTTCTTCGCGGCCCGCTTGTGCCGCCCCACCAGCCGGTCGAGGTAGATCACGCCGTTGAGGTGATCGGTCTCGTGCTGGAGGCACCGCGCGAAGAACCCGGTGCCCTCGACCTCGACGGGCTTGCCGTCGCCGTCGAACCCGGTCACCTTCGCCCACGTCGCCCGCCCCGTCGGGTACGACTCGCCCGGGGCCGACAGGCAGCCCTCGAAGTCGTCGTCCGGGTCCGGCATCCCCAGCGGGACCTCGGAGGTCTCCAGCGCCGGGTTCACCACGACGCCGCGGTGCCGCACGCCCTCGTCGTCCGGGCAGTCGTAGACGAACAGCCGCAGGTCGACCCCGATCTGGTTGGCCGCCAGGCCGACACCGTGCGCCGCCGCCATCGTCTCGTACATGTCGTCGATCAACGTGCGCAGCGACTCGTCGAACACCTCGACCGGGCGGGTCGGGTTGTGGAGCACGGGATCTCCGGCGATCCGGATCGGGTGAACTGCCATGGCGTGCAGCCTAACGGCGCGTCGAACGGGACGCGCCGACCGATGAGCCGACCCTCACCAAGATCACGTGATGTAATGGCACCCACGCACGGGACACGGCTGAGGAGCCAGATGGACGCCGCAGAGGCACTGGCGCCGGCGGAGGGGCCGGACGACGGTTTGAACGACCGGGAGCGCGAGATCCTGGCCTTCGAACGCCAGTGGTGGAAGTACGCGGGTGCGAAGGAACAGGCCGTCCGGGAGCTGTTCGACATGTCCGCGACGCGCTACTACCAGCTGCTCAACGCGTTGATCGAGAAGGAAGAGGCGTTGGCCGCCGATCCGATGTTGATCAAGAGACTGCGCCGGTCCCGCTCCGGCAGGCAACGCGCCCGTGCGGCGAAGCGGCTGGGCGTCGAGCGCCGATGACGAACCCGGAACAGCCGGCGGGCCCGGCGCACCCGGCACGCGCCGCGGGCTACGCGCTGCTCGGCGTGGCCGTCATCGCCCTGGTGATCGGGCTGGTCAGCCTGTTCACCGGCGGCCCGGACGACGAACCGCCGGCCGCGCAGTCGACCCCGCCCTCGACCACCTCGGGCACGTCGGACAGCTCCGGCGCCCCGACCGCCGAGACGACCACGACTCCGTCACCGGCACCGTCGTCGGACACCGCGGCGACGTCACCGCCCGGCACGACCTCCGCGCCGACGCCGTCCGCGAACGCCGGTGGCACCACGACGGAAACGCCGCCGCCACCGGTGACCACGACGCCCAAGGTGCCGGTGCGCGTCTACAACAACAGCACCACCCAGGGCCTGGCCGCCCGCGCGTCGGACGACGTCGAAAAAGCCGGGTGGCAGGTCGCCGAGAAGGGCAACTACTCCCAGGGCACGATCTGGACGACCACGGTCTACTTCCGTCCCGGCACCGAAGAGGAAGCGTCGGCCCGTGAGCTGGCCCGCATCCTCAACGCCCGGGTGGAACCCCGGTTCGACGGGATCCAGAGCGCCCACCCGGGGATCATCGTGA
The DNA here is from genome assembly GCF_044757065.1 of Actinosynnema sp. NPDC091369. Taxonomy (NCBI): domain Bacteria; kingdom Bacillati; phylum Actinomycetota; class Actinomycetes; order Pseudonocardiales; family Pseudonocardiaceae; genus Actinosynnema; species Actinosynnema sp. NPDC091369. The sequence continues at coordinate 598,001 of NZ_JBIVUG010000001.1, forward strand.
TCGTCACCAACGACTACAAGGGCCCGTCCGGCAAGGTCTCGTAGCCCCTACCGCTCGCGGGACTTGGCGTAGGCGGCGAGGGCTTCGAGCTGCGCCGGGTCCAGCGACGGCCGGACCGCCTCGCGCGCCGTCGCGAGGTGGGCACCCGTCACCTCCGCGGCGGCCAGGGACTCGCGCATCGCGGTCAGCGCGGCCTCGCGGATCAGCGCCGCGCAGTCCGCCGCCGAGTACCCGTCCAGCTCCTCGGCCACCGCGTCCAGGTCCACGTCCGACGCCAGCGGCGTGTTCCGCGACGACGCCCGCAGGATCTCGGCGCGCGCGTCGGCGTCCGGCGGCGGCACGTACACCAGCCGCTCCAACCGGCCGGGCCGCAGCAGCGCCGGGTCGACCAGCTCGGGCCGGTTCGTCGCGCCGAGCACGATGACGTCGCGCAGCGGCTCGACCCCGTCCAGCTCGGTGAGCAGCGCCGCGACGACCCGGTCGGACACGCCGGAGTCGGACGACTGGCCGCGGCGTGGTGCGAGCGCGTCGACCTCGTCCAGGAACACCATCGCGGGCGCTGCCTCGGCGGCGCGCCGGAACAGCTCGCGCACGGCGCGTTCGGACTCGCCGACGAACTTGTCCATCAGCTCCGCGCCCTTGACCGACAGCACGTTCAGTCGGCCGGTGCCCGCCAACGCGCGCACGAGGAACGTCTTGCCGCACCCCGGCGGCCCGTACAGCAGGAGGCCGCGCGGGGGTGCGACGCCCAGGCGTGCGAAGGAATCCGGGTACTGCAACGGCCACAGCGCGGCTTCGGTGAGGGCTTGCTTGACCTCGGTCATGTCGCCGACGTCGTCCAGCGTGAGACCGCCGGTCCGCAGTGTGTCCGATGTGGACATGGAGATCGGTCGGACGATCTCCAGCGCTCCCACCAAGTCCGCTTGGCCGACGCGTGGTTCGTCGACGTCGCGTTGGCGCAGGGCGGCCCGGAGTGCGGCTTCGCGCCGCAACGCGACCAGGTCGGCGGTGACGAAGCCGGGGGTCCGGTCGGCGATCACGCCGAGGTCCACATCGGACTCCACGGGCACGTCGCGCAGCAGGACGCGGAGCAGCTCGGTGCGCGTCTGGCCGTCGGGCAGGGGCAGGACGAGTTCGCGGTCCACGAGTTCGGGGACCCTCAGCCGGGGGTCGATCGCTTCGGGGTGTGCGCTGGTGACGACCAGTGCGACGCCGTCGGGTCGTCCGCGCAGGGCGTCCAGCACGACGGTCGCCACGGGCGGCGCCGAGGCCGCGGGCAGCAACGCTTCGACGTCGGTCAGCACCAGGACCGCGGGCGCTTGCCGTTGGGCCTGGGCGAGGGCGTCGGTGACCCGCTGGGCCGCCGCGTTGGCCTCCAGCACCGCGATGCTCGGGGCGGCCACTTCGACGACCGCCGCTTCGGCGCCGTGGGCGACGGCACGGACGAACGTCGCCTTGCCGACCCCTTCGGGCCCGCTGACGAGGGCCGCCAGCCGGGGTGCCGCGCCCAGCCGGGCCAGCAGCTCGGGGTGGCTGAACGTCAGGTCGAGCCACTCGGCCAACCGCTTCGCCGCCTCCTGCTGCCCCACCAGGTCCGCGACCGGCACCGGCGGCGTGGGCATGTCCACCGCGTTCGCCGCCATGCTCGCCGACTCCGCGCCGGTCGCGGCGACGGTCTGCGCGGTCGATCCCCCGCCGACCGGGCCCGCCGTGGCCGCCGTGGCCGCCGTGCCGCTTCCGGACACCGCCGGCGCGTCCCCGGTTCGCGGGCCGTCACGCCAGCCGACCACCGTCGACGGCTGCACGGCCACCGGCCCGGTGGCGGGATCGGTGGAGGTGATGGTCAGCAGCTCGTTGGTCCACGTCATGCCGATGGCGTTGGACAGTTTGCGACGCGTCGCGCTCACGTCCGCGCCGGGCGGCGGGGCCAGGTCCTGCGGGAGGAGCGAGACGGCGTCGCCGACGGTCAGGACCTTGCCGGTCAGCGCCATGCGGAGCGTCTCGGGCGTGAGGCCGGTGCTGGCCAACCGCGACCCGGCCACGATGACCGTGCGGGCGGCGGCGACGTCCACGGGCGCCACCACCACTTCCGCGCCTTCGACCACGCCGAGGTTCGACAGCGTGACGTCGTCCACCAGCACCACGCCGGGCGGGCCGTCGCCGGCGGTCGCGGCGGCGAGCGCGGCACTCACCCGCGCGCCGGTCAGGCGCACCGCGTCCCAGGCGCGCAGGCCCAACGCGTCCAGCACCTCGGGGTGCAGGCGCACCACGCCGCGACGAGTGTCCAGGGCCGAGGGGGACAGGCGGGCGGTCAGCGTGATCACGAGGGTGAGCGTAGTTGGGGTGCGCGGTCGGCGGCGCGGGGTCGAGCCAGGTCGAGCCGGGAGTGGAGCCAGGTCGAGCCGGGGTGGCCGGGCCAGCGACCGGGCGACCAGGCTGCGGCGAGGACGCGGGACGGCGAGACGGGGGCGGCGACGAGGAAGGGCCGCGAGTCAGGGCGACGGGGCAGAGGGACGGGCGGCGCGGCGGGCGGCGGAGTAGCCGGGCTGCCGGGGGCGGGTACCGGGTGGGTCAGGTACCGGGTGGGTCAGGTACCGGGTCAGCCAGGTGCCAGGTGGGTCGTGGGGTCGAGCCGGGCCGTGGGTGGGCGGGTCGTGGGTGGACGGGCTGTGGGGTGGAAGGTGCGGGGTCGGCGAGGGGCGGGTGGATGGGGTTGCGAGGGCGTGGGCTGGGTTGTGGCGAGGGAGGGGGTTGAGGGCGGCCTCTTTGTTTCAACCGACGTTTGAGGCGATGGGTAACGGCGTTTCGGTTGATGGGCATTTTCACGATCACCCGGATGGGTGGCCGGCGTGGGTCTGGGTGGTGGGTTGGACCGGGTCGGCGGCGGCGGCGGGTTGGGGGCGGTGGGGTTGTGGTTGGTGGTCGGGGCGGGTGGGGCGGTCCGGGCGGCGCCAGGGCAGTTCCGGGAACGAGGCCAGCTCGACGTAAGTGGCGCAGCCCGCCAGTTCGGCGTAGGCCCCGGCCAGGACGGCCGCTCGGAGGCGGCGCACCTGGCCGACCTTCGGCAGCTCCCCCACCAGCAGGAACGGCAGCAGCAGGCGCCACGCGCCCACGGTGGCGGCACGGTGGCGGTGAGGGGCGCGGACGGTGGCGCGGGCGACCCGGAGGGCGTGTTCGCCCGCGGTGATGGAGGTGGGGTGGCCGGCGTGGTCCCAGGACCAGCGCAGGCCGTCGGCCATGGCGCAGCGCACGCAGTCGGCCGGTCCGGTGGCCAGTTCGTCGCCGCACTGGGAGCAGGCGAGCAGGGTCATGGCCCAGTCGGTGCAGGTCCACGGGTGGCGGCCGACCTCGTCGGCGAGGACGAGTTCGGCCAGTTCGCGTTCGCCGGCGCCGCCCTCGGCCAGTTGTTCGGCGGCCAGCAGCTCCTGCCAGTCGAGCAGCCAGTACTGGTCGACGAGCTCGGCGCAGAACCGGCACGCCGGGTAGCCGCGGCCCGCGAGGTCGCCGCACGACGGGCACGGCGAGACGGCGGCGGGGCGGGCCACGCGCCGGGCGCCGGGCGGGAACGGCCGGTGATCAGCCACGCGGAGAAAGGTACGCGCAAACAGTGGCGCTTGGCATCCGCACCTTGGCACGGCACCGGGGCCGTGGCTATGGTCAGGCCGGAAGCAAGGCACCGATAACTCAACACACGCGGGAGCTCGCGCCACAGCGGGCTGAGAGGGCGGCTGGGACTCGCAGGTCCCGGTGCCGCCGACCGCCTGAACCTGACCGGGTAATGCCGGCGTAGGGAGGAATGTCGTGACGGCACTCGACGACCGTTCGGTCAAGCCCAGCGTCACCACCGGGCCCATCTCGGGGTCCCGCAAGGTCTACCGCGAGGTGGGTGACGGCGTGCGGGTCCCGTTCCGCCGGGTGGGGCTGACCAACGGCGAGCACGTCGACCTGTACGACACTTCCGGTCCGTACACGGACGACAGCGCGACCATCGACGTCCACAGTGGACTGCCGAGGTTGCGCGCGGACTGGATCGCGGCACGGGAACCGGTCGGCGGGGCGGTGACCCAGCTGGCGTACGCCAAGGCGGGGGTCGTCACGCCGGAGATGCGGTTCGTGGCGGCCCGCGAGGGAATGAGCCCGGAGTTCGTCCGGGACGAGGTGGCGATCGGTCGGGCGGTCATCCCGCTCAACCGCAACCACCCGGAGGCCGAGCCGATGATCATCGGGAAGAAGTTCCTGGTCAAGATCAACGCGAACATCGGCAACTCGGCCGTGACCTCCTCGATCGAGGAGGAGGTGGAGAAGATGGTGTGGGCGTCGCGGTGGGGCGCGGACACGATCATGGACCTGTCGACGGGCAAGCGGATCCACGAGACGCGCGAGTGGATCATGCGGAACTCGCCGGTGCCGATCGGGACGGTGCCGATCTACCAGGCGCTGGAGAAGGTGGACGGCGACCCGGCGAAGCTGTCGTGGGAGGTCTACCGGGACACGGTGGTCGAGCAGGCCGAGCAGGGCGTCGACTACATGACGGTGCACGCGGGCGTGCTGCTGCGGTACGTGCCGCTGACCGCCAGGCGGGTCACGGGCATCGTCTCGCGCGGCGGGTCGATCATGGCGGCGTGGTGCCTGGCGCACCACAAGGAGAGCTTCCTCTACACGCACTTCGAGGAGCTGTGCGAGATCCTGCGGGCCTACGACGTGACGTTCTCCCTGGGTGACGGGTTGCGGCCGGGGTCGATCGCGGACGCCAACGACGAGGCGCAGTTCGCCGAGCTGCGGACGTTGGGCGAGTTGACGCACGTCGCCCGGTCGCACGACGTGCAGGTGATGATCGAGGGCCCGGGTCACGTGCCGATGCACAAGATCGCGGAGAACGTGCGGTTGGAGGAGGAGTGGTGCGGTGAGGCGCCGTTCTACACCCTCGGGCCGCTGGCCACGGACATCGCGCCCGCGTACGACCACATCACGTCGGCGATCGGGGCGGCGCAGATCGGCTGGTTGGGCACGGCGATGCTGTGCTACGTCACGCCGAAGGAGCACCTGGGGCTGCCGAACCGGGACGACGTGAAGACGGGCGTGATCACGTACAAGATCGCGGCGCACTCGGCCGACCTGGCCAAGGGGCACCCGGGCGCGCAGGACTGGGACGACGCGCTGTCGAGGGCGCGGTTCGAGTTCCGGTGGGAGGACCAGTTCAACCTGTCGCTGGACCCGGACACGGCGCGGTCGTTCCACGACGAGACGCTGCCGGCGGCGCCGGCGAAGACGGCGCACTTCTGCTCGATGTGCGGGCCGAAGTTCTGCTCGATGAAGATCACGCAGGACGTGCGGCGGTACGCGGAGGAGCGCGGTCTGTCCACTGTGGAGGCGATCGAGGCGGGCATGTCGGAGAAGTCGCACGAGTTCGCCGACCAGGGCGCCAAGGTGTACCTGCCGGTGGTGGACTGATGGCCGCCACCCCGCCCCGCGTGCTGACCATCGCCGGGTCCGACTCGGGCGGCGGCGCGGGCATCCAGGCCGACCTGCGGACGTTGTTCGCGTGCGGTGTGCACGGGATGACCGCGATCACGGCGGTGACCGTGCAGAACTCGCTGGGCGTGACCGGGTACACCGAGATCCCGCCGGAGGTGGTGGCCGCGCAGATCGAGGCGGTCGCGACGGACATCGGGGTGAACGCGGCGAAGACGGGGATGCTGGCGTCGGCGGCGATCATCGAGGCGGTCGCGGCGGCGCTGGACCGGGTCGACGTCGGGCCGTTCGTGGTGGACCCGGTGGCCGCGTCGATGCACGGGCACCAGTTGCTGGCCGACGACGCGCTGGACGCGGTGCGGACGTTGCTGTTCCCGCGGGCGACGCTGGTGACGCCGAACCTGGACGAGGTGCGGCTGCTCACCGGCATCGAGGTGCGCAGCCGTGCCGACCAGCGCAAGGCCGCCGAGGCGCTGCACGCGCTGGGCCCGCGGTGGGTGCTGGTGAAGGGCGGGCACCTGTGGGACGACCCGGAGTGCCTGGACGTGCTGTACGACGGGGCGGAGTTCATCGAGCTGGTCGGGCCGCGCTACGACGTGAAGCACACGCACGGCAGCGGGGACACGCTGGCGTCGGCGATCTCGTCGCAGCTCGCGCGGGGTGCGGACGTGCCGACGGCGGTGCGGTTCGGCAAGGACTTCATCGTCCGGTCGGTGGCCGCCGCGTACCCGTTGGGTGGTGGTGTCGGTCCCGTGTCGCCGTTGTGGCGGTTGGAGGGCTAGCTTCGACGGGGTGGAGGTCGACTTGACCGGCGCTCCGGAGACGATGCTGGCGACGCTGTACGCGCGGGCGCTCGACGCCCGCGCGCAGCACCCCGTCCTCGGTGACGCGGCGGCTGCGGACGCGGTGGCGCGCATCGAGTACGACTTCCCGCGCACCGGCATCACCGCGGCGACGGCGGCGGGTGTGGCGATGCGGGCGAAGCTGCTGGACGACTGGACGGCGGACTTCCTGGCGCGGCACCCGTCGGCGACGGTGCTGCACCTGGCGTGCGGGCTGGACACGCGGGCGCAGCGGATGGCGTTCGGGCCGGGGGTGCGGTGGGTGGACGTGGACCTGCCGGAGGTGGCGGCGCTGCGGGAACGGCTGCTGGACGCGCCGGGCGGTGACTACCGGCTGGTGCACGCGTCGGTCACCGACGGCGGGTGGTGGGACGGGGTGCCCGCGGACCGGCCGGTGGTCGCCGTGTTCGAGGGGTTGACCATGTACCTGACCGGGGACGAGGTCCGGGGGCTGGTGCGGCGGGTCACCGGGCGGTTCACGGGCGGTGAGCTGCTGTTCGACGTGTACGGGTCGTTCGGGATCAGGATGCAGCGGTTCGTGCCGGCGGTGCGGCGGGCGGGTGCGACGCTGCGCTGGGGGATGGACGACCCGGCGGTGGTCGAGGGCTGGCACGCGGGGTTGAGGTGCGTGGACGCGGTGCGGTCGGTGGAGTTGCCGCAGATCGCGAGCGAGCCGTGGTCGGGGCGGTTCCCGATGTGGGTGATGGCCCGGTTGCCGAAGGTCAGGGACGTGGGCCGGGTGCTGCGGTACCGGTTCTAAGGGTGCTCTAAGCCACCGGTGCCGGGGGTCGCGCGTCTTGTAGGGCATGAGCGCAGTCGGTCAGGACGCTTACATCGCCGAGTTGGTGCTGAACCAGCCCGAGACCGTGGCGGCGCTGTTCTCGGGTGCGGTGCTGCTGGGCGCGGTCGGGTTCGTGCTGGCGCGGCGCCGGGGGTGGGCGGCGGTGCCCGCGGTGCTGGCGGGGTTCGGGTTGGCGCTGGCGGTGGCGGCGACGTTGGCCCGGCCGGGCGGGACGTTCACGGTGGCGACCACCGACCCGCTCGGGATGTGCCTCGGGAACGAGTTCTCGCTCACCGGGTCGTTGGAGCGGCTGAACCTGGTGATGCTGGTGCCGTTCGCGTTCTTCGCCACGCTGGCCACGCGGCGGCCGTGGGCGGTGCTGGGCGTGTCGGCGGCGTTCAGCGCGTCGGTGGAGTTCGTGCAGGCGCTGACCGCGATCGGGGTGTGCGAGGCGCAGGACTTCTACAACAACACCGCGGGCGCGTTCTTCGCCGTGCTGGTGGCGTGGCTGTTCACCGCCGCGGCGGGCGGCTCGCGTGCGGGTCGACCGTCCCGGGGGTCGGCTTCGGCCCGCGTGGTCAGCTGACCTCGCCGACCAGTTCCTCCAATGCGGGCAGGGCGTTCACCAGGGCGTCGCGGTGCTCCGGGCTGAGGTCCTCGATCCGCCGCTGGAGTTCCCGCACGCGCGCCGACCGCACCCCGGACACCATGGTCACGCCTTCCGGGGTCGGCGTCGCCAGCCACGCCCGCCCGTCCTGGGGGTCCGGTTCCCGCCGCACGTAGCGGGCCTCCACCAGCGCCGCGACGATCCGCGACAACGTCGGCGGTGCGACGCCCTCCTTGGCGGCCAGGTCGCCCAACCTCATCGGGCCGCACCGCGCCAGCGTGGCCAGCGCGGACACCGCGCCCGGCCCGAGACCGGGCGAGCCGGTGCGCCGCAGCAGCCGGGAAAGCCTGCCGATCGCGAGGTACAGCCGGGCGGTGGCGTCCTCGACCTGGTCGGCCGTCACGGCACTCCTCCTCGGGGAGACGGACACGGGCGAGCGTCCATCATGCCGTGCCCGGCAATCACCCCACTGCCGGACTCGACGCCTGCGCCCAGAAGCGCTTCGGGATCCGCCCCGCCAACCGGGCCAGCCGACCGGCCTCCACGCCCGCCCGCATCGCCGCCGCCATCCGCTCGGGGTCCTGCGCCCTGGTCACGGCGGTCGCCAGCAGCACGGCCGAGCAGCCCAGCTCCATCGCCAGCGCCGCGTCCGACGCCGTGCCCACGCCCGCGTCCAGGATGACCGGCACGGAGGCGCGCGACACGATCAGCTCGATGTTGTGCGGGTTGCGGATGCCCAGCCCCGTCCCGATCGGCGACCCCAGCGGCATCACGGCGGCGCAGCCGGCCTGCTCCAGCCGCAGCGCCAGCACCGGGTCGTCGTTGGTGTAGGGCAGCACCACGAACCCGTCGTCGACCAGCTTCTCGGCCGCGTCCAGCAGCTCCACCGGGTCGGGCAGCAGGGTCTGGTCGTCGGCGACGACCTCCAGCTTCACCCAGTTCGTCTCCAGCGCCTCGCGCGCCAACCGGGCCGTCAGCACCGCTTCGGCGGCGGTGCGGCAGCCGGCGGTGTTCGGCAGCGCCACCACGCCCAGCCGGCGCAGCAGGTCGAGCACGCCGCCGCCGGACGCGTCCAGCCGGCGCATCGCGACCGTGGTCAGCTCCGTGCCGGACGCCACCAGCGCGCGTTCCAGCACCGAGAGGTTCGCCGCGCCCCCGGTGCCCATGACCAGCCGCGAGCCGAACTCGCGGCCCGCGATCACCAACGGGTCGTCCACGTCACCCTCCCTGCACTGCGGTCAGCACCTCGACGGCGGCCCCGTCCGGCACGACGGTCGTCGCCCACGCCGCGCGCGGCACGACCTCGCCGTCCAGCGCCACCGCGACACCGGTGGGCGGCGCGTCGAGCAGCGCGAGCACGGCGGCGACGGTGGACCCGTCGGCCAGTTCCCGGTCCAGACCGTTGACCTTCGCCTTCACCGGCTGTTCCCTCCTTCGCGGAGCAGGTCGAGCACCCGCCGCGCCGTCACGGGCGCGAGCAGCAGGCCGTTGCGGTGGTGGCCGGTGGCGGCCAGCACGCCGGGTTCGAGCCACTTCACGACCGGCGCGTTGTCGGGGCTGCCCGCGCGGAACCCGGCGGCGGCCTCGGTCAGCGCGTACTCGGCGATGCCCGGCCACACCACCTCGGCGTCGCGCAGCAGGTCCCGCACACCGCCGACGGTCACGTCACCGTCGAACCCGGCCTCGTACTGGGTGGCGCCGAGCACGAACCCGCCTTCGCGCGGCACCAGGTAGACGGGGCGGCCGGACACCTGCGCGCGGATCGTGTGCCGGGGCGGCGGCAACGCGCCGGGCCGCGCCGACAGGCGCAGGATCTCGCCCTTCACCGGCCGGATCACGTCGCGCAGGGACGGGTGCAGGTCCCGGCTCCACGCGCCGGCCGCGATCACCGTCACACCCCGGTCGGCACCGGCCTCGTCGGTTCCGTCGGTCTCGTCGGTCTCGTCGGCGAACACGACGCCGTCGGCGGCGCAGGCGTCCCGCAGGGCGCGCAGCAACGCCCGGTTGTCCACGGCCACGTCACCCGGCACGGACAGTCCACTGCGGACCGAGCCGAGACCGGGCTCCAGCGCCCGCAGCTCGCGGCCCGTCACCTTCGACGCCGACCGGCCCATCCGCTCCAGGTAGGCGCGCAACTGGTCCAGGACCTCGACGTCGGCCCGGTCGACCGCCACCGCCAACGTGCCCGTCGGGGTCAGCTCCACGCCCAGCGAGCGCGCGAACTCCGGCCACAGCTCCAACGACTCGACGCCGAGCGCCAGCACGTCCTCGTCCCCGGGCCACGCCTCGGTGATCGGCGCGAGCATCCCGCCCGCGACCCACGAACCGCCGTGCGGCGACCCCCGGTCGACGACCCGCACGGCGTACCCGGCGCGCGCGGCGTACCAGGCCGCGGACAGGCCGATGACACCACCGCCGAGGACGGTCACTCGCATTGCCAAGGCACTCACGCTCCCTGCGCCGGCATGACCCGGATCAGGTTCGACGGTCGGAGCGGACCACGCTCCCTCTCAGCCCGGTGTTCTCCAGGCTCCCGTGCGGACCTCTTCCACCGTAGCGCACGCGACGGCCCGGCGGTTACCGTGCCGCCCGTGCCAGGACTCGACGGAACGCAGATCAGGCGGCGGCTCGCCGACGCACGGCTCTACCTCTGCACGCCGACGCGGCCCGACCTCGCCGAGTTCGCGGACGCCGCGCTCGCGGGCGGGGTGGACGTCGTGCAGTTGCGGGACAAGGGCCTCGAAGCCAAGCACGAGATCGCCGCGCTGGAGGTGCTGGCGGAGGCGTGCGCGCGGCACGGGGCGCTGCTCGCGGTGAACGACCGGGCGGACGTGGCGCTGGCCGTGGACGCCGACGTGCTGCACCTGGGGCAGGACGACCTGCCGGTGCCGTTGGCCCGCCGGGTCGTCGGCGAGGACGTGGTGATCGGCCGGTCCACCCACGACGTCGGGCAGGCGCGCGCGGCGGCCGTCGAGCCGGGCGTGGACTACTTCTGCACCGGTCCGTGCTGGCCGACGCCGACGAAGCCGGGCCGTCCCGCGCCGGGGCTGGACCTGGTGCGCGCCACGGCGGGCACGACCGACCGGCCGTGGTTCGCGATCGGCGGCATCGACGCCGGGCGGCTGCCGGAGGTGCTGGCCGCGGGCGCGGAGCGGGTCGTGGTCGTGCGCGCCATCACGGAGGCCGAGGACCCGCGGGCCGCCGCAGCCTGGTTGAAACTTCAACTAAAGGGCGTACAGTCGTCGGCGTGATGCCTGTGCTGTACCTGGGCCACGGGGCGCCCCCGCTGGCCGACGACGAACGGTGGACCGGCGAGCTGAGGTCGTGGTCCGCGACGCTCCCGCGCCCCGAGTCGATCCTGGTCGTCTCGGCGCACTGGGAGAACGACCCGCTCACCCTCGGCGCGACCACGACCGTGCCGCTCACCTACGACTTCTGGGGCTTCCCCCGGCGGTACTACGAGGTCACCTACGCCGCGCCGGGCGCGCCGGAGCTCGCCCGGGAGGTCGCGGCCCTGGTCGACCGGCCGGTGGCGCACGACGAGGCGCGCGGCCTGGACCACGGCGCGTACGTGCCGCTGAAGGAGATGTTCCCCGAGGCGGACGTGCCGGTGCTGCAGATGTCGATGCCCAGCCTCGACCCGCGCGACCTGTTCGACGTCGGCCGCCGGCTCGCGCCGCTGCGCGAGCAGGGCGTGCTGATCGTCGGCAGCGGGTTCATGACGCACAACCTCAGCTGCGTCGACATGTCCGTCGGCCCGGACTACCAGCCACCGTCGTGGTCGGCCGAGTTCGACGACTGGGCGGGCCGGGCGCTGGCCGACGGCGACGTGGACGCGGTGCTGGACTTCCAGCGCAAGGCCCCCGCGGCGGGCATCGCGCACCCGCGCACCGAGCACTTCGCGCCGCTGTTCGTCGCACTGGGCGCGAGCGCCGCCCAGCGGGCCACGACCACCGTCGACGGCTTCTGGTACGGGCTGTCCAAGCGGTCGGTGCAGTTCGCCTGACCCTCCCGAGCACGAGGAACGCCCCCGGACCGACGGTCCGGGGGCGTTCTCGAAGCGGTGCGCGGCCCGCAGGGGGAACGACCGCGCTCCGGGTCAGCCGCGGGTCAGGCTCAACCCGTAGGCGCTGAGGATCTCGCCGACCGGCTGGAAGTAGGTCGTGCCGCCGGAGGTGCAGTTGCCCGAACCGCCGGAGGTCACGCCCTGGGCCTGGCTGTAGCCGGAGCCCGCGACCCACGAGCCGCCCGAGTCACCGGGCTCGGCGCACGCGTTGGTGCGGGTCAGGCCGGACACCGAGCCCTGCGCGTAGTTCACCGTCTGGTTCTTGGCCTGGACGGTGCCGCAGCGCCAGCCGGTGGTCGAGCCGGAACGGCAGATCGCCGCGCCGACCGCCGCCGAGGTGGAGCCGGTCACGGTGACGTTGGAGCCGTTGTAGCGGTTGACCCACGGACGCGAGGTCCAGTTGGAGTTCGTCCGCACCCAGGCGTAGTCGTTGCCGGGGAAGGACGAGCCCGCGAAGGTGCCCTGCGAGACGCGGTTGAAGCCGGTCGTCGCGGTGCCCGAGCGCCCGCAGTGACCCGCCGTGACGAAGCCGCCGCTGACCGCGAAGCCGACCGAGCACCGGCCGCTGCCGATGTAGTAGGCGTCACCGCCGCGGGTGTCGTAGAGGGTCGTCGGGGTCTCGTCGACCTCGACCACCCGCACCGCCGGGCTGACCGACTTGGCCGTCGCCAGGAACGACTCCGCCGCCGCGTCGCGCTGGAAGCGGTTGACCTCGACCACGACCGAGTTCGTCTGCTCGTCGACCCGCCAGCCGGTGATCGACTTCGGGGCCGACAGGGCGTCGATCGACGACTTCGCGCCGGTCAGCTGCTGGTGGGAGAAGGCGACGTACTTCGCGTCGGCGCCCGCGGCCTTCGCCGCGCCCGCCTTGGCCGGGTCGGCCACCGCGACGACCAGCTTGCCGGTCGCCTGGTTGATCCACGAACCCGCGTAGGCGCCGCCGACCGCGGACCGCGCCGCGGACTCGACCTCACCCGCGTGGGCGTCACTCGCCAAACGGGCGGTGACCTGTTCGGCGTTCAGGCCCAGGTCGCGTTGCACCGCTTGGAGCAACTCGGCGGGGTAGCTCTCCGTGTCGGCCCGGCTTGCGCCCTGGGGCGCTGCCGTGTCCGCGACGGCCGGTACGCTGAGAGCTGTAGCCGTGCCGGTGGCCAGCAGGACGGCCGTGGCAAGGCGGACCGCACTCGTGCGGTTCATTAGGCGTCTCCCTCATCTTCGGGTGCAGGGGCTCCGAGAGCCTGGTTGCAGGGACCGCTCTCGGGGGCTCTAGGGGGACGGGTGGTGGGGCGGCGGCAGGGGTCGCCCCACCCCTTTACTTCTCGCCCGTGTCGTCGCCCGGGCGGTCGGCACCGTCGTAGCGCTCGGTGAGGTGCGTGGCGACATCCGCTCTCGCGCGTCTCGCATGGCACTCCTCCCCGGCCTCTACCGACCAGTACTCACCCGTTCGAGCGACGTTATGACTCCGTAACCTGTTACGGTCCGAGCCATCTGAGGGCGAAGTGTGTCACAGGACACGCCCATGTGACTGCGCTGTGTAGCGTTTGACAGTTAACTCTCACTCAAGGTAGTGATTCGATCACCGATTCGGGCGGTTTTGCCAGATGTAAGCACTTCGGTGAAGCAAGCCACGGACGTGTGAATGTTGTTGCCCCGGCCGGGTGAGACAGGAGGAGTTCCGGTAACGACCCGTGTAGTCGCGACGCCGCCGCAGGGGTGAGGATCGACGCATGGCACTCGTCACCATCTCCGACATCCAGGCCGCCGCCGACCGCATCGAGGGCGCGGCGGTCCGCACTCCCCTGCTGCGGTTCGACGACGGGCTGTGGCTCAAGCCGGAGAGCCTCCAGCCCGTGGGCGCGTTCAAGATCCGCGGCGCGTACAACGCGCTGGCGCGGCTGCCCGAGGACGTGCGGGCGCGCGGCGTCGTCGCCTACTCCAGCGGCAACCACGCGCAGGCCGTCGCGTACGCGGCGAAGCTGTTCGGCGTGCCCGCGGCGATCGTCGTGCCGGACACCACGCCCCGGGTCAAGGTCGACGCGACCCTCTCGCACGGCGCCGAGGTCGTGCAGGTGCCGATGGCGCAGCGGGAGGCGCGGGCCGCCGAGCTGGTCGCCGAGCGCGGCGCGACGCTGATCCCGCCGTTCGACCACCCCGACGTCATCGCCGGTCAGGGCACCGTCGGGCTGGAGGTCGTCGCCGAGCTGCCGGACGTGGCCGAGGTGCTGGTGCCGGTCAGCGGCGGCGGGCTGATCTCCGGGGTGGCCGCGGCGGTGAAGGCGCTCAGCCCGGCCACGCGGGTGATCGGGGTGGAGCCGGAGCTCGCGGGCGACGCGGCCGAGTCGCTGCGGGCCGGCACGCTGGTCCGGTGGCCCGCCGACGACCGGGCCCGCACCATCGCCGACGGGCTGCGCGCCGAGCCGTCCGAGCTGACGTTCGAGCACATGCGCGCTTACGTGGACGACATCGTCACGGTGTCGGAGGAGCGGATCGGCGAGTCGGTCGGCGTGCTCGCGCGGCGGTCGCGGCTCGTGGTGGAGCCCAGCGGCGCGGTCACCGTCGCCGCTTACCTGGCGCGGCCGTCCTCCTCCGGCCCGACCGTCGCCGTGCTGTCCGGCGGGAACGTCGACCCGGAGGTGTTCGCCCGGTACCTGTGAGTCAGTCGGGCAGGCGCGCGGGCGGGGCGTCCACGCCGCAGCTGTGGCACTCGGGTGCCGGTTTGAGTACGTGGTTGTCCGTGCCCAGGGCCAGCAGCCCGCCGATGATCGACGCGACCGCGCACACCAGCAGGGCCGTCTGCCAGCCCTCGGTGAGCGCGGTCGGGTCGGCGTACTGGGCGCCGGTCAGCCCCGCCACCGCGGGTAGCACGGCCACCGCGAGCAGGCTGCCGGTGCGGGCGACGGCGTTGTTCACGCCGGAGGCGACCCCCGCGTACCGGTCGGGCGCGGCGGCCAGCACGGTCGCCGTCACCGGCGCCACCACCGCCGCCAGGCCGAGGCCGAACACCAGCAGGCCGGGCAGCACGTCGGTCCAGTAGCCCGCGCCCGGCTCGACCCGGCGCAGCAGCAGCATGCCGACGCCGATCAGGACCGGTCCCCCGACGAGCTGGGCGCGCGGCCCGATCCGCTGCGCCAGGCTGCCGGACCGCGCCGACAGGGCCAGCATGATCAGCGTGATGGGCACGCCGGCCAGTCCGGACGCCGTGGGCGAGTAGTGCAGTGACACCTGGAGCTGGAGCACCATCAGCACCATCACCCCGCCCAGGGCCGCGTAGACCAGGAACGTCAGGGCGTTGGACAGCACGAACGTCCGGTTGGCGAACAGCTGCGGCGGCACCAGCGGGTCGTGCCCCCGGCGTTGCAGCACCACGAACGCGACCAGGCAGGCGACGCCGACCAGTGCCGCCGTGACCACGAGGGCGTCCGCGCCCCGGACCGGCGCCTCGACCAGCGCGCCCGTGACGCCGGCGAGGCCGACCGCGCCGACGACCGACTCACCGACGTTCGGCCGTCCGGTGAGGGCGTCGTCGCGGGACTCGGGCACGTGCCGGCGGGCCAGCCACACGCAGGCCGCCGCGACCGGCAGGTTGATCAGGAACGCGAGCCGCCACGACCACGCCTGCACGAGCAGACCGCCCAGCAGCGGCCCGATCGCCGTGGCCACGCCCGACAGCCCGGACCACGCGCCGATCGCCCGGCCGCGGTCCGAGGGGACGAACACCGACTGCAGGATGGCCAGCGAGCCGGGCGTGAGCAGCGCGCCGCCGACGCCCTGGAGCACGCGGGCGACCACGAGCAGCTCGGTCGTCGGCGCCACCCCGCACAACAACGACGCCGCGCCGAACCAGAGCACGCCGAAGGTGAAGACCCGGCGGCGGCCGTAGCGGTCACCGAGCGAGCCCGCGATCAGGATCAGCGAGGCCAGGGCCAGCAGGTAGCCGTCGAGGATCCACTGCAGACCGGCGACGGACGCGCCGAGCTCGGCGCCGATCCGGGGCAGGGCGACGTTGACGATCGTGCTGTCGAGCATCGCCATGCCGGAGCCGAGAATGGTCGTCGCCAACACGGCTCGGGCCCGCCCGGTGCCCCACACCACGGTCTCCGTCACCGACCCATTCTGCTCCCGGAGTTGTCCACAGGCGGGCCGGGAGCGCCCCGAACTGTCGGTGCGAGCCGGCAGGATCAAGAACAGGGGTCCCCCTGGGCGGGGGACGCCTGCGAAGCACGGGCAAGCCGAAACGAGTACCGACGGCGGCGGCGGCGAGCGCGGCGGTCGGCAGCGCACGGCGAGCGCTCGCGGAAGCGGAGCGGCGAGAGCCGGCGCAGCGGGCGGGGGCCGCCGGAGGCGTGCGACGCAGTCCCAGGGGGACGTGCCCACCGGCAAGCACCCGCGAACCACGGCGGACAGGGTCCGAAAGCCTGTCGGCCGGGTCGGCGGTCGCGCGGGAGCCGCCACCAGGGCTCTGACCAGCGGCGGAAGCCGGTAGGGCGAGGTGCGCGGTGGAACGGGGTCCGCAGGGCGCGCCGTCCGGTCCCGGCGAGCGGAACCGGACGGTGGACGGGTCAGTCGGCCGGGCGGTTCAGGGTGGCGACGAACTTGTAGCGGTCGCCCCGGTACACCGAGCGCACCCACTCGACCGGGTTGCCCTCCGTGTCGAACGAGTGCCGCGACAGCAGCAGCATCGGCAGGCCGATGTCCGCGCCCAGCAGCTCGGCCTCCTCCGGCGACGCCAGCGCCGTCTCGATCGTCTCCTCGGCGTGTCCCATCTCGACGCCGAACCGCTCCCGCAGCACCTGGTACAGCGACGCGCCCGGCGCGAGGTAGCGCCGCAGCCCGCGGAACCGGCCCAGGGCCAGGTGCGTGGTCTCGATCGCCATCGGCTCGCCGTCGGCCAACCGCAGCCGGTGCAGGCGCAGGACCTTCGCACCCGCCCGCACGCCCAGCAGCCGGGCCAGCTCGGCCTCCGCGGCCATCTCCGACGCCTCGATCAACCGCGACGACGGCAGCCTGCCCTGCGCTTTCATGTCCTCTGTGTACGACGACAGCTGGAGCCGTTGCGCCACCTTGGGTTCGGCCGCGAACGTGCCCTTGCCCTGCACGCGCAGCAACCGACCCTCCACGGTCAGTTCGGCAAGCGCTTGCCGCACCGTCGTGCGCGACACGTCGAACTCCGCCGCCAGCGAGCGCTCCGTCGGGATCGGCGATCCGGGCGGCAACGCGCGCAGCAGGTCGAGCAGGTGCCGCTTGAGTCCCCAGTACTTCGGCTCGCGCTGCGCGCGAGTCCTGGCGTCCACGCCAGTCGCAGGGCTCGTCTCGAGCATGCCTTCCTCCTCGCCCCTTGCCAGCCGACCTTGCCAGCGCTCCCAGACACAGGATGCCTTGTCCTCCCCGGATCGTGCGCCCGAACCCCCGACAACGGCCAAGAAAATGATCCGATGACTTTGCAACGGTCCAGCAACGGCCTTGACATGCCCTGTGGCGAGGCACACTCTAGGCCGCATTGGTCTACACCACTTTGGCGTTCCGGTCGTTGGGATCGGGGCATGGGGAAAGGGCGCACAACGTGAAGGGCTGGAGAGGACTGGCCGTAGGTGCCGCCGCACTGGCGGTGGCCGTGGCCGGATGTGGCACGAGCTCCGACGGCGGCAGCGGCAACTCCGGAGAACCCAAGACGCTGACGGTGTGGTTGATGGACGGCTCGGCGCCGACCACCCTGACCGACGCGCTGAACAAGGAGTTCCAGGACGCGCACCCCGGCGTCACCGTCAAGTACGAAGTGCAGAAGTGGAACGGCATCCAGGAGAAGCTGACCACCGCGCTGACCAGCAACAACCCGCCGGACGTCATCGAGCTGGGCAACACCCAGACGGCGAAGTTCGCAGCCGAGGAGACGCTGACCGACCTCACCGCGGACGCCTCGGGCCTCAACGGCGACCAGTGGCTCGGCGGCCTCAAGGACTCGCTGACCTGGGACGGCAAGCAGTACGGCCTGCCGTTCTACGCCGCGAACCGCACGGTCATCTACCGGACCGACCTGTTCCAGGCCGCGGGCATCGCCGCCGCGCCGAAGTCGCGTGACGAGTGGGTCTCCGCGATCGAGAAGCTGAAGGCCGCCAACGCCGCGGACCCGGACTTCCAGCCGCTCTACCTGCCCGGCCAGTCCTGGTACGTGCTGCTGTCGTTCATCTGGGACGAGGGCGGCGACGTGGCCAAGCCGCAGGGCTCCGCCTGGGCGGGCGCGGTCGACACCCCGCAGGCCAAGGCCGGCCTGGAGTTCTACAAGAAGCTGGTCGACACCTCCGGCACGAAGGCCCCGAAGGACGCCGACGAGGCCACGCCGCAGCAGATGGAGGTGTTCGCCACGGGCAAGGTCGGCATGATGATCGGCCTGCCGTGGGAGCTCGCGGGCGCCGTCAAGGCCAACCCGGAGCTGAAGGAGAAGACCGGCGCGTTCCCGATCCCCTCGAAGACCTCGGGCAAGACGGCCCCGGTGTTCCTGGGCGGGTCCAACCTGGCCATCCCGGCCGGCAGCAAGAACGCCGACCTGGCCAAGGAGTACCTGAAGCTGCTGTCGTCCAAGAAGTACCAGGACATGCTGGCCGAGGGCGGCGCGGTGCCCGGCACCTCGACCGACACGGCCAAGCTGGCCACCACCCCGATCGGCAAGGCGCTGGCTGAGTCCGCCCCGAACGGCAAGGTCACCCCGACCACGCCGTCGTGGGCCGCGGTCGAGGCGGGCCAGAACCCGCTGAAGGACATGCTGACCGCGTACCTGACCGGCGCGAAGCCGCTGGACCAGGCGACGGCCGACGCCAACTCCGCCCTGTCGAAGACGCTGGGCGGATGACGATCGGATGACGGCCGTGCACACGACCGACGCCGCGGTGCCGACGAACTCCTCGTCGGCACCGCGGCGTGCCGCACCGGACGGCGCGCCGCGCCGTCGGGGCAGCGCCTTCGACCGGGCGCTGCCCTACCTGCTGCTGGCCCCCGCCGTGGTGGCCATCCTCTGGCTGATCGGTTGGCCCGTCCTCTCCGTCCTGGTGACCAGCTTCCGCAAGCTGAACCTGCGCGAGCTGACCCGCGGCGAGGTCGTGTGGACCGGTCTGGACAACTACACCGAGATCCTGGGCGACCCCGAGTTCTGGGTCATCGCGGTGCGCACCGTGGTGTTCACCGGGGTCGTGGTCGTCGTGTCGGTCCTCGCGGGCCTGCTGATCGCGCTGCTGATGCGGCAGATCAGCCCGGTCGTGCGAATCGCGTTGCAGGTCGCGATGCTGCTGGCCTGGGCGATGCCGCTGCTCGCGGCCACCACGGTCTACCAGTGGATCTTCGACCAGCAGTACGGCATCCTGAACAAGACGCTGGTCAAGCTGGGTTTCGACGGCTTCGCCGGGTTCTCGTGGTTCTCCACCGGCACGTCGACGCTGGGCGTGATCGGGCTGCTGATCGTGTGGCAGGCCGTGCCGTTCCTGGCGTTCTCGCTGTACGCGGGAGCCATCGGGATCCCGAAGGACCAGTACGAGGCGGCGGGCATCGACGGCGCGTCGGCGTGGCAGACGTTCCGCGCCGTGACGTGGCCGGAGCTGCGGCCGCTGCTGCTGATGGTGACGTTCCTGTCCCTGCTGTGGGACTTCAAGGTGTTCGCCCAGATCTGGGCGATGCGCAAGGGCGGCCCGGACGGCGGCAGCACCACGCTGCCCGTCTACCAGTACCTCGAAGGCATCTCGAAGAGCCACTTCGGCGTGGCCGCGGCGGTGTCCGTGGTGATGGTGGCGCTGCTGGCGCTGCTGACGTTCCAGTACCTGCGCAGGCTGGTCCGGTCCCAGGAGGGCGAGCTGTGAACGCGAAGAAGGTGTCCGACGCCAAGAAGGTCACGGGGAACGTCGTCGCGCTGGTCGTGGCGCTGCTGTTCGCGTTCCCGACGTACTGGATGCTCGCGACCGCGTTGAAACCGCGCAAGGACCTTCTGACCAGCGGTTACGACCTGATCCCGTTCTCCGTGACGGGCTCGAACTTCGCCACCGCGTGGGCCAAGCCCGGGTTCCTCAACTCGCTGGGCAACAGCCTGATGGTGTCGTTGAGCGCGGTGGCGGCGGCGGTCGTCGTGGGCCTGCTGGCGGCGCTGGCGCTGTCCCGGATGCGGTTCCGCGGCCGCAAGGGCTTCGTGATGATGCTGCTGGTGGCGCAGATGGCGCCGTTCGAGGCGCTGCTGATCCCGATGTTCCTCATGATGCGGGACCTGGACCTGCTGGACCGGCTGCCCGCGCTGACGCTGATCTACTTCGCGGTGACGCTGCCGTTCTGCGCGTGGACGCTGCGCGGGTTCGTCAACGGCATCCCGCTGGAGCTCGAAGAGGCGGCGATGGTGGACGGCTGCGGCCGGTGGGAGGCGTTCCGCCGGGTCACGCTGCCGCTGCTCGGGCCGGGCCTGGTGGCCACGTCGGTGTTCGCGTTCGTGACCGCGTGGAACGAGTTCCTGTTCGCGTTGTCGCTGGTCAAGGACCAGGCGAAGGAGACGCTGCCGGTGTGGCTGTCCGGGTTCCAGACCGCGTTCGGCACGGACTGGGGTGGCGCGATGGCCGCGTCGGCGCTGTTCACGCTGCCGGTGCTGGTGTTCTTCCTGATCGTGCAGCGCAAGATGGTCACCGGCGTCACGGCCGGTGCGGTGAAGGGGTAGGACCGCATGTCGTTGCACCGGCTCGCGTCGGGTGTGCTGCTGCCGGGGTTCCACGGGACCACCGCGCCGGACTGGCTGCTCAAGAGGGTGGCCGACGGGCTCGGCGGTGTCGTGCTGTTCGGGCGGAACGTCGTGGACGACGCCCAGGTCACGGCGTTGAACGCGCAGTTGCGGGGTGTGCGCGCGGACGTCGTGATCGGCATCGACGAGGAGGGCGGTGACGTCACCCGGCTCGACGCCGGCCGCGGGTCGGAGGTGCCGGGCAACCACGCGCTGGGCGCGGCCGACGACGTCGGGCTGACCCGGGCGGTGGCGGCGTCGATCGGGGCGCGGCTGGCGGCGTGCGGGGTGAGCCTGAACCTGGCGCCGTCGGCCGACCTGGTGCTGACGCTGGACGACCCCGTGATCGGCGTGCGGTCGTTCGGGTCGGACCCGGTGGCGGCGGGCGCGCACGTGGCGGCGTTCGTGGAGGGGTTGCAGGCGGTCGGGGTGGCGGCGTGCGCCAAGCACTTCCCCGGCCACGGCGCATCCACTGTGGACTCGCACGCGGCGCTGCCGGTGCTGCCGCGGACCACCGCGGAGCTGGCGGCGGTGGAGTTCGTGCCGTTCCGCGCGGCGGTGGAGGCGGGGGTGCGGTCGATCATGACCGGGCACCTGGTCGTGCCGGAGTGGGGTGACGCGCCCGCGACGCTGAACCCGCGGGCGGTGCGCGTGCTGCGGGAGGAGCTGGGCTTCACCGGGGCGGTCATCACCGACGGGCTGGACATGAAGGCCGTCGGCGGCGACCTCGCGGAGGGGTCCGTGCGGTCGCTGGCGGCCGGCGTGGACGCGTTGTGCCTGGGCGGCGAGCCGTTGGACGACGACGGGCTGCGGTGGCTGGTCGACAGCATCGTGGCGGCCGTCGAGTCGGGCGCGCTGCCGGTGGAGCGGCTGGAGGAGGCGGCGCGGCGGACGGCCGCGCTGGGCGCTCCGGCGGCGTCGGTGGAGGCGCACGACCCGGAGCTGGGGCTGGTCGCGGCGCGGCGGGCGCTGGAGGTGCGCGGCGCGCTGCGGCTGTCCGGGCCGCCGGTGGTCGTGGACCTCGCGGTGGAGCCGTCGATCGCGGTCGGCGACGTGCCGTGGGGGCTCGGGCCGTACTTGGCGGAGCTGGTCCCGGGCACCTCGGTGGTGACGTCGACGTCCGCGGACGAGATCGCGGCGCTGGCCGCCGGGCGACCGGTCGTCGTGGTGACGCGTGAGGCACACCGCCACGCGTGGGCTCGCGAGCTGGTGTCGGCACTCGGTACTATTGGTCTAGACCTTGTGCACGTCGAGACCGGCGTGCCGGGGCCCGACCTGGGCGCCGTCGCCCGCGTGGACACCCACGGCGGCGCCCGCGTGTGCCTCCAGGCCGCCGCCGAGCGCATCGCCGCCGCCCTCTAGCACCCGAACCGACAGGGGAAACCGATGACCGACCACCAGCCCGGCAGGCACATGGCGGCCGAGATCGACCAGCAGCCGGGCATCTTCGCCGACCTGCACGCCCGGCGGGACGCCATCGCCCCGGTCGCCTCGGCGATCGCCGAGCGCCGGCCGCGGTTCGTGCTGCTGGCCGCGCGCGGGTCCAGCGACCACGCGGCGCTGTACGCGAAGTACCTGATCGAGGTGCTGCTGGAACTGCCCGCCGGGCTGGTGTCGCCGTCCACGACCACGCTGTACGGGGCCCAGCCGGACCTGCGGGACGTGCTGCTGGTCTCGGTGTCGCAGTCGGGCGGGTCGCCGGACCTGCTGGAGGTGACCGAGTCGGCGCGGGCGCGCGGCGCGCTGACCGTCGCGGTCACCAACACGGCGTCGTCGCCGCTGAACGGGGCGGCCGAGCTGTCGGTGGACGTCGGCGCGGGCGTGGAGCAGGCCGTGGCGGCCACGAAGACGTACTCCGCGACGTTGCTGGCGCTGTACCTGCTGGTGGACGCCATCCGCGGCGGGGACGGCTCGGCGGCGGCACGGCTGGGCGACCTGGCGCGCGCGACGCTGGACTCGTCGGCGGACGCGGTGGCCGAGGCCGTGCAGCGGTACCGGTTCGTCGACCGGGTGCTGACCACCGGGCGCGGGTACTCGCTGCCGACGGCGCTGGAGTCGGCGCTGAAGCTGGCCGAGACGTCCTACCTGGCGGCGCGGGCGTACAGCGGGGCGGACCTGCTGCACGGGCCCGTGGCGGCGGTGGACGCGGAGACGGCCGTGCTGGCGGTGACCAGCGCCGGCAAGGGCGGTGACGCGCTGCACGACGTGCTGGACGCCGTGCACGGGCGCGGCGCCGACGTGCTGGCGGTCGGCTCGGCCTCGGACAAGGTCTCCGCCGCCCTGCGCATCCCGGTCGCCGAGACCGCCGAGGAGGTCGCCCCGATCCTGGAGATCCTCCCGGTCCAGCGCCTGGCCCACGGCCTGGCCCTGGCCCGCGGCGGCGACCCGGACAACCCCCGCGGCCTGAACAAGGTCACCCGCACCCGCTGACCCCCGCGAGTCCAACGCTCACGTCGCGTGAGTCCCACGTTCGCGTCGCGTGAGTCCTACGTTCGCGTCGCGTGAGTCCTACGTTCGCGTCGCGTGAGTCCTACGTTCGCGTCGCGTGAGTCCTACGTTCGGAACACCCGAATTCAACGCTCGGAACGCGGAAGAGGCCCGGGGGATCGCTCCCCCGGGCCTCTTCGCACCGCACGACTACTGCCCCGCGGCCGCCACGCCCACCGCGGCGCTCTCGAACGCCGCCTCACGGTCGAACACGACCTCGCCGTCCACCCACACCTTGCGCGGACGCAGGTCGTCGTCCCACCAGACGAGGTCCGCGACGGCGCCGGGCTCCAAACGGCCGAGCGTGGGCTCGCCGATCGCGTCGGCCGGGACGATGGTCGCCGACGCCAGGGCGTCCGCCGGGTCCACGCCCACCGACACGATGTTGCGCACGGCCAGGTCCAGAGTCAGCGCGCTGCCCGCGATCGTGCCCTCCGGCGAACGCGGCACGCCGTCCTCGGTCAGCAGCACGTCCGCGCCACCGAGCTGGTAGCGGCCCGGCGGCATGCCCGCGGCGGCCACGGCGTCCGTGACCAGCGCGACCCGGTGCCCGGCCGCGTTGAACACCAGCCGGCACACGTCCGGGCCGACGTGCGCCAGGTCCGCGATCAGGCCCAGCGTGAACCGGTCGTCCACCAGCGCCACGCCCGGCACGCCCGGCTCGCGGTGGCCGAGCGGGCGCTGGGCGTTGAACAGGTGCGTCACCATGCGCGCGCCCGCCTCGGCCGCGGCCCTGGTCTGCTCGCCCGTCGCGTCGCTGTGGCCGACCGCGACCAGCACACCCGCCGCCGCCAGCCTGCGCACGGCGTCCATGCCGCCCGGCTGCTCGGGGGCGAGCGTGACCATGCGCAACGCGCGCCGCAGCACCTCGTCGGCCAGCAGCACGTCGATCTCGGCCGGGCCGGGCGCCACCATCAGCGCCGGGTCGTGCACGCCCGCGCGTTTCGGCGAC
Organism: Actinosynnema sp. NPDC091369; assembly: GCF_044757065.1. Taxonomy (NCBI): domain Bacteria; kingdom Bacillati; phylum Actinomycetota; class Actinomycetes; order Pseudonocardiales; family Pseudonocardiaceae; genus Actinosynnema; species Actinosynnema sp. NPDC091369. The sequence continues at coordinate 621,945 of NZ_JBIVUG010000001.1, forward strand.
AGGAACGGCCCTTCCAGGTGCACGCCGAGCGGCTTGGCGCCCGCGTGCGCCGGCAGGGTGGCCGACGCCGCCAGCACGGCGTGCGCCTGGCGCACGGCGACCGGCACCGGCGCGGTGATCAGGGTCGGCAGGAAACGGGTCACCCCCGTGCGCGGGAGCGCTCTCGCCACCGCGGCCATGCCCTCGGGGTCCACCTCGGCGAAGTCGACCCCGACCGCCCCGTTGACCTGCACGTCCACCAGGCCCGGGGTGAGCAGGCCGTCGGTCAGCACCTCGGCGCCGTCGGGTGGTGAACCCGCGACGACCTCCACGATCCGGCCTGCCCTGAACCTCAGGCTGACGGGACCGGTGATGGTCCGACCGAGCAGTGCTCGCGGAGCTGCGACAACCGTGTCCAAGGTCCCTCCTCAAATGGTCCAGACCATTATGGCCGGAAGTGGCGGACGCCGTCACGTGTGGTTATAAGATAACCGAATAGAGTAGGGTTGGGTTAATGTTTCGCCGCGCGGCGGGGTTCGGCCGCGTGGCGCTCCGGCGTGGCCCATACTTGGCGCCAGACATCCGAGGTCTAGCTGACGAGTCGAGGGCCGCCGTGGCAGTTACCGACGACGCCATCCTGCGCGTCAAGGAGATGATCGTCTCGGGCGAGCTGAAGCCGGGCGACCGACTGCCGCGGGAGGCCGACCTCGCCGAGCGCCTGGGGTTGTCGCGGAACTCGCTGCGTGAGGCGGTCAAGGCGTTGTCGCTGGTCAGGGTGCTGGACGTGCGGCAGGGTGACGGGACCTACGTGTCCAGCCTGCGGGCCGACGACCTGCTCGGCGCGCTGTCGTTCGTGCTGGACCTGCACCGCGGCGAGGACTCCGTGCTGGAGGTCCTGCAGGTGCGCCGCATCCTCGAACCGGCCGCGGCGGCGATGGCGGCCCAGCGGGTCGGGCCGGAGGAGGTCGCGGCGCTGCGGGCGTTGTGCGACGCCGCCGAGTCGGCCCGGTCGGTGGAGGAGCTGGTCGAGCACGACCTGGAGTTCCACCGCGCCGTCGCGCACGGGTCGGGCAACGCCTACCTGGCCCAACTGCTGGACACGCTGGCCGGCCCGACCGTCCGCGTGCGCATCTGGCGCGGCATCACCCAGGGCGGCGCGGTCGACCGGACCGTCGCCGAGCACCGCGCCATCGTCGACGCCCTGGCCGCCCGCCAGCCGGAACTGGCCCGGTCGTGGTCCACGGTGCACGTGGCGGGCGTCGAGCAGTGGCTGTCCGACCTGGCGTGACGCGGCCCGCGGTGTTCCGAGCGTTCAACTCGGGTGTTCCGAACGTAGGACTCACGCGTTCTGGACGTAGGACTCTCGCGTTCCGGGGGTAGGACGCGCGGGGGTTAAGGGAGGTCGGACCAGAGGGAGTCGGGGATCGGGGTGGAGGCGGCGGCGGCGTTGGAGAGCATCTCGGCGGCCGTGCGGACGCCCAGGAGCACGGAGACGACCGCCGGGTGGCGGAACGGGAACGAGACGGCCGCCTGCGGCAGCGTCACGCCGTGCCGGGCGCACACGGCGGCGATCCGCCGGGCCTCCTCCACCAGCGCCACCGGAGCGGCCCGGTAGTCGTAGGTGTCGCCGACCTCCGGCCGCGCCAGCAGCCCGGAGTTGAACACCCCCGCCGCCACCACCGCCACCCCGCGCGACGCGCACAGGTCCAGCAGCGGCGCACCGGTCCGCTCCAGCACGGTGTACCGCCCGGCCAGCAGCACCACGTCCAGGTCGGTCTCCCGGACGAACCGCGCGGGCATCTCCCACTGGTTCATGCCGACCCCGACCGCCCCGATCACGCCCTGCGACCGCAGCTCCAGCAACGCGGGCACGGCCTCCGACACGGCCTGCTCCCAGTGCGCGTCCGGGTCGTGCAGGTACACCACGTCCACCCGGTCCAGCCCGAGACGGTCCAAAGAGGACTCCAACGACCGCCGCACGCCGTCGGCGCTGAAGTCCCACCGCCGCCACGCCGTGGCGGGCACCGCGAAGCCGTTCGCCCGGTCGTCGCCGTCGCCGAAACCCGGTTCCAGCACCCGGCCGACCTTCGTCGACACGACGAACTCCGCCCGCGGCCGGTCGGCCAGGAACGCACCGATCCGCCGCTCCGACAGCCCGAGCCCGTAGTGCGGCGCGGTGTCGAAGTACCGCACCCCCACGTCCCACGCGGCCTCCAGCGCGCCGAAGGCGTCCTCGTCGGACACCTCCGCGTACAGGTTGCCGATCGGGCCGCCGCCGAACCCCAGCCGGGACAACGGGATCACTCCTGCACCTTCCCCGTGGCGAACCGCGTCACGACCAGCGCCACGATGATCACCGCGCCGTACGACGCGTTGATGTAGAACCCGCTCACGCTCAGCAGCCGCAGGATGTTCTCCACCAGCCCGAGCATCAGCACCCCGGACAACGCGCCCACCAGCGTGCCACGCCCGCCTTGCAGGGAGATGCCGCCGATCACCGCCGCCGCGAACACCTTGAAGATCATCCCGTCGCCCTGGGTGACCGCGACCGTGCCCAGCCGCCCGGTCATCAGGATGCCCGCCACCGCGGCCAGCACACCGGCGACGACCAGCACCACCCACACCACCCGGTCCACCCGGATGCCCGCCGCCCGCGCGGCTTCGCTGTTGCCGCCCACCGCGTACAGCGCGCGCCCCGGCCGCAGGTACCGCAACGCGAGGATGCCCGCCGCGAACAGCACCACGCACACCCACACCGCCGCCGGCAGCCCCAGCCACGTCGCCGCGCCCAGGTACAGGAACGACCCGGGCACGTCGAACAACGTCTGCCCCCTGGTCAGCGCCTCCTGCAACCCGCGCAGCAGGGTCAGCATCCCGAGCGTCACCATGAACCCGGACAGCCCCAGCTTCAGGATCAGCAACCCGTTCAGCCCGCCGACCAGCGCGCCCACCAGCAGGCACACCGGGATCGCGGTCCACGCGCCCAGCTCCACCCCGAGCCCGTTGGACGCCGCCGGGATGACCAGGGCGATGGCCAGCGCGGGCGCGATGCCGATGGTCGACTCCAGCGACAGGTCCATCTTGCCGACGATCAGCACCAGCGCCTGCCCGAGCACCAGCAGCGACAGCTCGCTCTGCTGCTGGAGCACGGCGACCAGGTTGTCCGCGGTGAGGAAGATCGGGCTGACGGCCGCGCCCACGACCAGCAGCGCCACGATCGCCGGCACCAGCGCCAGGTGCTGGTAGCGGCCCAGCCGCGCGATCACCGGCCCAGTCCTTCCACGGCCGCGACCAGCTCCCCGTCCGACCAGCCGCGCGCGAACTCCCGCACCACCCGGCCGTGGAACAGCACCAGGACCCGGTCGCACACCCGCAGGTCGTCCAGCTCGTCGGACACGACGACCGCCGCCGTGCCCGCCCGCGCCCGGTCGGCCACCACCCCGAGCAGCGACTCCTTCGACTTCACGTCCACCCCCGCGGTCGGGTCGACCAGCACCAGCACGGCCGGGTCGGCGGCCAGCGCCCGCGCCAGCACGACCTTCTGCTGGTTGCCGCCGGACAGGTCGGACACCGGCTGCGCCGGACCGTCCGCCTTGATGTCGTACGCCGCGATCACCGCGCGCCCGGCGTCGTGCAGCGCCTTGCGCCGCACCACCCGGTCCAGCACGGCCAGCCGCGCGTTCTCCGCCACGCTCAGGTCCGGCACCAGCCCCTGGTGGTGGCGGTCGCGCGGCACGTACCCCATACCCGCGCGCAGCGCGCTCGGCACGTCGGTCACCGGCACACCGCGCACCGCCACGGTCCCCGCCGACGCCCGCCGCAGCCCGTACACGGTCTCGGCGAACCGGTGCTTGCCGCTGGACGCGCTGCCCGCGAGCCCCACGACCTCGCCCGCGCGCACGGTCAGCGTCATGTCCGCGAACGCCTCACCGGACAGCCCGCGCACGGTGAGCACCTCCTCGGCGCGCGACCCCTCCCCCACGCGCTCCGGCACGGCCAACCCGCCCGGCTCACCGGTCATGGCCTCCACCAGCGCCGGTTCCGGCAGCTCGGCGACGGGCGCGGTGACGACGTGCCGCGCGTCCCGGAACACCGTCACGGCCTGGCACACCTCGTACACCTCCTGGAGGTGGTGGGAGATGAACAGGAAGGCCACCCCGCCGTCGCGCAACGACCGCATCCGCTCGAACAGCCGCTCGATCGCCGGACCGTCCAGCCGCGCGGTCGGCTCGTCCAGGACGATCAGCCGCGCGCCGGTCGACAGCGCCCGCGCGATCTCGACGAGCTGCCGCTGCTCCACGGTCAGGTCGCCGACCCGCGCGTCCGGCGACACCGCCACCTCGTACTGCGCCAGGAGGTCCGCCGCCCGCCGCCGCAACCGCGACCAGCGCACCAGCGCGCCCTGCCGGTTCAGGAACAGGTTCTCCGCCACCGACAGGTCCGGCACCACCGCGGACCGCTGGTAGACGCACGACACCCGGGCCCGCCACGCCGCCCGGTCGGCCACCGGCGGCGCGGGTTCGCCGAAGAACCGCACCCGTCCGGCGTCCGGCGCGCGCATCCCGGTCAGCACCGAGACCAGCGTCGACTTGCCGGCGCCGTTGCGGCCGACCAGCGCGTGGGTCTCCCCCTCGCGCACCCGGATGCCCACGTCGTCCAACGCCACCGTGCGGCCGAACCGCACGCTCACCCCGTCGGCCTCCACGACCACCCGGTCCCCGACCCCGCCGGCGGTGGACATCACGACCCGACCTGGTTGCCCCAGAAGGCCCTGTCGTCCACGTTGTCCTTGGTGATCAGCGGCGCGGGGAGCTGGTCCTCGAGCTGGCCGCCGCCGACGTCGACGATCTCGCTGCCGTGGTCGGTCGGGCCGGGCTCGAAGGTCCTGCCCTCGATCGCGGCCTTGGCGTAGAACAGCGCCCACTCCGCGTACAGGTCGGCGGGCTGGGACACGGTCGCGTCGATCTCGCCCCTGCGGATGGCCTCCAGCTCCTGCGGGATGCCGTCGTTGGACACGATGAAGACGTGCTTCGGGTCCTCCGGCGGCACGAGCATGTTCCTCTGCCGCAGCACTTGCAGCGTGGGCGCGAGGAACACACCACCGGCCTGCATGTAGATGCCGTCGACGTCCGGGTGCTGGGTGAGCCGGGTCTGCAAGGCGGCCGAGGCCCTGGTCCCCTCCCAGTCCGTCGGCTCCTCGAACACCGTGATGCCCGGGTAGTCGCGCCGCATGCACGCGGCGAACGCCTCGGACCGGTCCCGGCCGTTGACCGAGGACAGCGAGCCCTGGAACTCGACCACCTTGCCGTTGCCGCCGAGCTTGTCGCCGAGGAACCTGCACGCCTTCTCGCCGTACGCCTTGTTGTCCGCGCGCACCACCATGTAGACGCCGCCCCGGTCGGGTCGCGTGTCCACCGTGACCACGGGGACCTTCGCCTTGGCCAGGCGCTCCACAGTGGACGCCACCGCGCCGGTGTCCTGCGGCGCCATCACGATCGCCTTCGCCCCCTGGCTCTGCAAGGACTGGACGTTCGCGACCAGGTTCTCCACCTTGTTCTGGGAGTTGGTCGGCGGCATCAGGGCGATGCCGAGCTCTTGCGCCTTCTGCGGCGTGTACTTGATGTAGGAGTTCCAGAAGTCCGAGTCGGCCCGCGGGTGGTCGACGCCGATCGGGCCGACACCGGACGCGCCGGTCGTGCCCGCCGAGCCGCAGGCGGTCGTGAGGGTGAGGCACACCGCGACGGTGAGGGTGCTGCGACGCTTCATGGTCCCCCGATCCGGTTAGGGTTTCGAGCGCAACCGCACTCCGTGCATGCCGCCGTCGACCGCGAGGACGGTGCCGGCGGTGGAGCCGGAGAGCGGACCGGCCAGGTAGGCGATGGCGCCCGCGACCTCGTCCGCCGAGACCAGCCGCCCGTGCGGCTGCCTCGCCTCCAGCGCGGCCCGCTCGGCGTCCGGGTCCGGCGCCGAGTCGAGCAGGCGGCCCACCCACGGGGTGTCCGCCGTGCCGGGGGCCACCGCGTTCACGCGGATGCCCTCGCGCACGTAGTCCGCGGCCATGGCCAGCGTCAACGCGTGCACCGCGCCCTTGCTGGCCGAGTACAGCGCGCGCTGCGGCAGACCGGCCCAGGCCGCGATCGAGCCGGTGTTCACGATCGCCGCCGACGGCGACCTGCGCAGGTGCGGCAGCGCGGCGCGGGCGACCCGGGCCATGCCGACCACGTTCACGTCCAGCACCCGGTGCCACTCGTCGTCCGGGTTCGCGGTCACGTCGCCCTGCGCGCCGACGCCCGCGTTGTTCACCAGCACGTCCAGCCGGCCGAACCGCTCGACCACCTCCTCGATCGCCGCGCGCACCGACGCGTCGTCGGTCACGTCGGCCCTGATCCCGTGCACCGGCGGGTCGACCCGCGGGTGCAGGTCCAGCGCCACCGCGGTCGCGCCCCGCGCCGCCAGCAGCCGCGCGGTGGCCAGGCCGATGCCCGACGCGCCGCCGGTCACCACCGCGACCAGCCCTTCGAACTCGCTCACCGCCGCGCCTCCAGCTCCGCCCACACCGGGCCGTCGGGATACCGGTAGTCGGTCACCGTCCCGTCGCGCAGCCGCGCCGAGAAACCCGGCTCGGTGGGCGCGGCGTACCGGCCGCCGCGCACCACGGCCGGGTCGGTGAAGTGCTCGTGCAGGTGGTCGACCCACTCGATCACGCGGTCCTCCAGCGACCCGGAGACCGCCACGAAGTCGACCATCGCCAGGTGCCGGACCAGCTCGCACAGGCCGACGCCGCCCGCGTGCGGGCACACCGGCACGCCGAACTTCGCCGCCAGCAGCAGGATCGCGATGTTCTCGTTCACGCCGCCGACCCGGCACGCGTCGAGCTGCACCACGTCGACCGCGCCGGCTTGCAGCAGCTGCTTGAAGACCACCCGGTTCTGCACGTGCTCGCCGGTGGCGACCTTGATCGGGCGCACCGCCCTGGCGATCGCGCCGTGCGCCAGCACGTCGTCCGGCGAGGTGGGCTCCTCGATCCAGTACGGGTCGAACGGCGCCAGCTCGCGCATCCAGGCGATGGCCGTGCCCACGTCCCACCGCTGGTTGGCGTCCACGGCGATGCGCACGTCCGGCCCGACGACCTCGCGGGCCAGCCTCATCCGCCGCACGTCGTCGTCCAGGCTGCCGCCGACCTTCAGCTTGATCATGTCGAAGCCGTCGGCGAGCGCCTGCCGCGCCAGGCCCGCCAGCTTGCCGTCGGCGTAGCCGAGCCAGCCCGGTGACGTCGTGTAGGCCGGGTAGCCGTCGCGGACCAGCGCCGCCGCCCGTTCGGCCCGGCCCGGCTCGGCGCGCCGCAGCACGTCCAGCGCCTCCTCGGGCGTGAGCGCGTCGGACAGGTACCGGAAGTCGACCAGGCCGACGATCTCCTCCGGCGTCATGCCCGACAGGAACCGCCACAGCGGCAGGCCCGCGCGCCGCGCGGCGAGGTCCCACGCGGCGTTGACGACCGCGCCCAGCGCCATGTGCGCGACGCCCTTCTCCGGGCCCAGCCAGCGCAGCTGCGAGTCGCCGACCAGGTCGGCGGACAGCGCGGCCAGGTCCGCCGCGGTCTCCGGGACGGGCCGGCCGACGACGTGGTGCGCGAGCGACCGGATCGCCGCGGCCTGCACGTCGTTGCCGCGGCCGATCGTGAACGCCAGCCCGTAGCCGTCCGGGCCGTCCGACGTGCGCAGCACCACGTAGGCCGCGGAGTAGTCCGGGTCGGGGTTCATCGCGTCCGACCCGTCCAGCTCCCGCGAGGTCGGGAACCGGATGTCCAGCACGTCCAGCGCGACGACCCGGTCGACCATCACGCCTGCCCGAACGTCTGCCGCTGCCGGCCCAGCCCGTCGATCTCCAGCTCCACCACGTCGCCCGCCTTCAGGTACGGCTTGGGCTCCGGGTGGCCGAGCGCCACGCCGGCCGGCGTGCCGGTGTTGATGACGTCACCCGGTCGAAGGACGAGGAACCAGCTCAGGTAGCGGACCAGCTCGGCCACCGGGAAGATCATGTTCTTGGTGGAGGAGTCCTGCCGCGGCACGCCGTTGACCCACAGCCGCAGGCCCAGCGCCTGCGGGTCGCCGACCTCGTCCGCGGGCACGAGGAAGGGGCCGAGCGGGTTGAACGTCTCGCAGTTCTTGCCCTTGTCCCACTGCCCGCCGCGCTCCAGCTGGAACTCCCGCTCGCTCACGTCGTGCGACAGCGTGTACCCGGCGACGCAGGTCAGGGCCTCCTCGGCGGACTCCAGGTACCGGGCCGTGCGCCCGATGACCACGCCCAGCTCGACCTCCCAGTCCGTCTTCACCGAGCGGCGCGGCACCAGCACCTCGTCGTTCGGGCCGACGATCGTGTCCGGGGTCTTGAGGAACACCACCGGTTCCGACGGGATCGCCAGGCCGGTCTCCTCCGCGTGGTCGCGGTAGTTGAGGCCGATGCAGACGAGCTTGCCGACGCCCGCGACCGGCGGTCCGATCCGCACGCCGTCGTCCACGATCGGGTGGAGTTCACCGGCCGCCAGGGCGGCGCGGGCGCGGGCGATGCCGTCGTCGGAGAGGAACGCGCCGGTCACGTCGTCGGTCACCGGGGTCAGGTCGTACGTCACGCCGTCGTCGGCACGGACGGCAGGGCGTTCCGAGCCCGACGGGCCCAGGCGCAGCAACTGCACGGCAGGTCCTCCTCCACCACTCGATAGATCGGATGTATAGCGCTTGCCGTTCGGGGCGTCTAGAGGTTGTCCGGTTATTCGTCCGATGAATCCCGGTTACGAAGGGTTGCGATGACATTCCACCGCGCGGTGTGGGCATCCGCCGCCACCGCCGCACTGCTCGGCACGCTCCTCGTCGGCCACGCCGCGGGCGCCGACCGGCCCGCCAGACCCCTGCCGCCCAACCGGGCCGACCACGCGGGCGACGGGTCGTCCGAACGAGCGCTCGACCGCGCCAGAGGCCCGGTGACGGCGTTCGTCGAGCTCACCACCACCCCGGCCACGCAGGCGTACGGCGACGAGAAGGCCCGCGGCGGCGACCCGGCCGCCGCGGCACGGGCGGCACGGCAGCGCACCGACGCCCAGGCCGACCGGGTCCTGACGGCGCTGCGCGGCCGTGACGCCCGCACCCGCGTGGTCGCCAAGACCCGCAACGCGGTCCCCGGCGTGGTCGTCAACGCCGACGCGGCGAGCCTGCGCGGCCTGGCCGCGCTGCCCGAGGTCAGGTCCGTGCGGCTGACCGTGCCGAAGACCGTGCGGAACGCGGGCGCGGTGGAGCTGACCGGGGCGGCGCAGGTGTGGCGCGACACCGGCCGCCACGGCGAGGGCGTGCGCATCGGCATCGTGGACACCGGCATCGACTACACCCACGCCGACTTCGGCGGACCCGGCACCGCCGCCGCGTACCAGGCCGTCGACCGCACCGCGCCGTGGACGCCCACCGCGAAGGTCGTCGGCGGCTACGACTTCGCGGGCGACGCCTACGACTCCACCGACCCCGCGAAGGCCGTGCCCGCGCCCGACCCGAACCCGCTGGACTGCCACAGCCACGGCACGCACGTCGCGGGCACGGCCGCCGGGTACGGCGAGAACGCCGACGGCACCCCGTTCACCGGCGACCACTCGACGTTGACGCCCGAAGCCGTGGCCGGGATGAGGATCGGCCCCGGCGTCGCGCCCCGGGCGTCGCTGTACGCGTTGAAGGTGTTCGGCTGCACCGGCTCGACCGAGCTCGTCGGCCAGGCGCTGGACTGGTCGCTGGACCCGGACGGCGACGGCGACTTCGGCGACCACCTCGACGTGGTCAACCTGTCGCTGGGCAGCGACTTCGCCGGCCAGGACGACCCCGACAGCCTGTTCGTGCGCAAGGTCGTGGAGCACGGCGTCGTGGTCGTCGCGGCGGCGGGCAACGGCGGCGACCTCTACGACGTGGGCGGCTCGCCCGGGAACACGCCCGAGGCGCTGGCCGTGGCCAACACGCGGGACGCGTTCGCGCTCCTGGACGGCGTCGAGGTGGCGGGCGCGCGGCACGCCGGGCAGTACAGCAAGAGCTACACCGGCTACCCGGCGCTGGACGTGACGCTGCCCGTCGTGCCGGTGTCCGACCCGGAGAACCTCGACGGGTGCGCGCCGATCACCGAGGACCTCAACGGCCGGTTCGCGTGGCTGGAGTGGGACGAGGACGACGCGACCCGCGAGTGCGGCTCCGCGGCGCGGACCGACAACGCCGAGGCGGCGGGCGCGGAAGGCGTGCTGCTCACCGCCACCAGCGACCACTTCAAGGCCGCCATCGCGGGCAACGCGGGCATCCCGGCGTTCCAGTTCACCCGCGCGTCCACCGAGGCGCTGCGCCCGGCGTTGACCGGCGGCACGCTCCAGGTCCGGATGCTCGGCTCCCTGCGCAACGCCGTGCCGACGATGACGCCGACCCTCGCCGACACGATCACGCCGTCGTCGTCGCGGGGATCGCGCGGCGCGGCGGCGGCCAAGCCCGACGTGGCCGCGCCCGGCGACACGATCCTGTCCGCCAACGTCGGCACGGGCGCCGAGGCGGTGAGCATGGGCGGCACGTCGATGGCCTCGCCGCACGTGGCGGGCCTCGCCGCGCTGGTGCGCGAGGTGCGTCCGGACTGGACGGTCGAGGAGGTCAAGGCCGCGATCATGAACACCGCGTCCGGCGACGTGACCGACGGCGACGACCACACCACCGGCAAGCCCGAGGCGCCCATGCGGGTCGGCGCGGGCCGGGTGGACGCGCTGGACGCGGTCGGCGTCGACCTGCTGGCCATGGTCGCCGACGACCCCGGCACGGTGGGCGTCTCGTTCGGGCCGGTCGGGGCCGGCGCTCCGCTGACCGTGCGCAAGACCGTGGAGGTGGTGAACAAGTCGGCCCGGCCACGCACCGCGCGGGTCTCCTACGAGGCCGCGACCACCGTGCCCGGCGCGGGGTTCGAGGTGTGGCCGCCGGTGCTCGTCGTGCCGCCGAACGGGACGGCGACGGTCGACGTGACGCTGACCGTGACGCCGGAAGAGCTGCGCAAGGTCGCCGACCCGACGATCGAGAAGGTGCAGGGGGGCGTGGCCCGGCAGTTCCTGGCCGAGGCGTCCGGGCGGCTGCTCGTGCGGTCCGGCGACCTGGTGCTGCGGGTGCCGGTGTACGCGGCGCCGGAACCGGTCGCCGACGTCGAGGCGGTCGACCGCGGTGACGGCGCGGTCGAGCTGGCCGGGCGCGCGGTGGACCAGGGCGAGGGCGACGAGGCGTACCGGTCGCTGGTGAGCGCGTTCGAGCTGCACGGCTCCAGCCCCGAGCTGCCGCCGTGCGGGGACGACGTGCAGGCCGACTGCGCGGTGAACGGGTCGGCGCGCGGGGGCGACCTGCGGTACGTGGGCGCGGCGGTCGGTGACGGGATGCTCGCGTTCGGGATTGTGACCTGGCACGACTGGGTCACGCTCGGCCTCGCGAACAGCCCCCGGGTGCGGGTCGACACCACCGGCGACGGCGTGCCCGACTACACCGTGCAGGCCGTGAAGCCGGGTTCCGGCCTGGTGGTCACGGCGGACGTGTGGCTGGCGCGGACCGTGCGCGCGGCGGACGGCGCGGTCGTGGACGAGCAGCCGCTCAACGGCCAGTACGGCGACGTGGACACCAACGTGATGGACACCAACGTGGTGGTGCTGCCGGTCGCGTTGAGCGCGTTGGGGATCGACCCGGCGGCGGCGAGCGCGCCGGTGACCTACACGGTCGTGACGTCCGGGGACTACCCCGCGCCGGGCAACGCCGACGGGTTCGTGGACCGGATCGGCACGCCCATGGCGTTCGACCCGCTGCGGCCGGGGCTCGGCGTCGAGGGCGGGGTGTCGTTCGTGGCGGAGGCCGGCGCGGTGCTGCGGGTGCGGCGCGGCGGGTCCGCGGTGGACGGCAGCCTGCTGTTCCTGCACCACCACAACGCTTCCGGTGACCGCGCGCAGGTGCTCGCGGTCCGCTGACGCCCGTCACGGCTGTCACGCCCGTCACGCCTGTCACGCAGAGCCAGGTCCGGCACAACCCGGTTGGGTGTGCCGGACCTCGTTCGTGCTGGGCATACTCGGGCGAATGGGTTTCGTGGTGGGTCTGGACGCGGGCGGCACGAGCACCCGGGCGTTGGTGCTCGACCTGGACGGCACCCGCTTGGGCGCCGGCGTCGCGGGTGGCGCGAACCCCAACTCGCACCCGCCGGAGCTGGCCGCCGCGCACGTGCGGCAGGCGTTGACGGCGGCGTTGGACGGGGTGGATGCGGGGAAGGTCGAGTCGGGCGTGCTCGGCATGGCCGGGTCGAGCAAGCTGCTCAGCGACCCGGCGGTGGCGGCGTTGTTCGAGGCGGCGTGGGCGGGCGCGGGGCTGCGGTGCCCGATGCGCGTGATCACGGACTGCGAGGCGGCGTTCGCGACCGGCACGGCGTCGCCGGACGGGACCGTGCTGGTGGCCGGGACGGGGTCGATCGCGGCCCGGATCGAGCACCACGAGCTGGTGTCGACGGCGGGCGGGTACGGCTGGCTGCTGGGTGACGAGGGGTCGGCGTTCTGGCTGGGCCGCGAGGCCGTGCGGGCGACGTTGGCGGCGTTGGAACAGGACGACGTGGACGACCTGGCCGCCGCCGTGCTGGCCCGTGCCGAGATCCCGGACCTGCCGCGCCGGGAGCGGTGGCGTCGGCTGATCACCGCGGCGAACGCGTCAGCGCCGATCGCCCTGGCCACTTACGCGCCGCTCGTGACGGCGCACGCCGCCGCACCGTCCGCCGACCGCATCATCACCGCCGCCGTGCGGGCGTTGGCGGACCTGGCCGACGCCGCCCGTCCGGCCGACAGCCGCGCGCCGATCGTCCTGATGGGCAGCCTGGTCCACGCGAACCCGCTGGGCTCGCGCCTCAAGCGCGAGCTGTCCACCCGTTCCGCGGCTCCCGTCACCGTCGCCACCGAGGGCGCCGCCGGCGCCGCCTGGCTGGCCGCCGTGAAGATCCTGGGCGACTCCGCCCCCCGCCCCCTCTAACTCCGCGAGAGTCGAACGCTCAGGTCCCGCGAGTCGAACGCTCAGGACCCCCGAGTTCAACGTTCAGGAGAGGCGGCACCGAGCCGTCCCCGACCTGAATGTTGAACTCGGGGGTCCTGGAGGTTCGACTCTCGGGTCCTGGAGGTTCGACTCACGAGGTGGGGCGGGGGTGGCGGAGGCCCGGGTGGTCGGCGGGGAGGGTGCGGCGGAGGACCCACCAGCTGACGGCGATGCACGCGACCTGGAGGGGCCAGGTCAGGGCGGCGCGCATGATGCCCAGCAGGACGACTTCGCCGGCCAGCCAGAGAGCGCCGAACACGAGGACGCGCAGGACGTACTGGCCCACCCACGGCCACGACGCGTAGCGGTACGCGCGGAGCAGGTCCGGGTCACGCCGCCAGCGGAACTTCTGGCCCGTGACCAGACCGACCACCACGCCCAAGAGGGGCCACCGCAGCACGATGGACGCCGCCCACACCAGCGCGGACGCGGCATTCAAGAAGATCTGGAGCAGGAAGAAGTCCTCCGCCCGCCCGGTCTGCAACGCGATGTACGCGGCCAGCACGACCAGGGCGACCGAGGCCAGGAGGGCGCGGGGACGGCCGCCTCGCAACACCCGCACGACACCGACGACCACGCCGACGACCACCGCCGAGAGAGCGCCGACCGCCACGGAGTTCCCGCCCAGCAACCACCCCACGACGAACGCCGGCGGCGGCAGCGAGGCGTCCAGCGCACCGCCCCGCCCGCCCAGCAGTGCGGCCAGCGACTCCTGACGCGTGTCGGTCATGCCTCCAGGGTGCCTTAGGCCAACCTAACCCAGGTAACGGACCCGTCTCGGGGCATTGACCCCCGTGAGGGCCGTCACTAACGTCACGGCGAAATCGTCTGGAAAGTTAACAGACAGGACCGCTCCCCCACAGACAGGAGAGGCCATGCGAGCCGGGAGCCCGAGGCTGCTGCGCGAGATCAACGACCGCGCCGCGATCGAGGCGTTGCTCCGCAACGGCCCGCTGACCAGGGCGGAGCTGGAGGGGATCATCGGCCTGTCCAAACCGGCCACCGCCCAGCTCCTGACCCGCCTCGAAGAAGAAGGCACGGTGCTGCGCAACGGCCTGCGCGGCGGCGGACGCGGCCCGCGCGCGCAGCTGTGGACGGTCAACGGCGCGCTGGCCCACGTCGCCGCCGTCGACCTCACGCCCGACACGATCGACGTCGCCATCGCCGACATCTCCGGCGCCACGCTCACCGAGCACCGCGCCCCCATGCCGAAGACCGACGTGCTGGAGGCGTTCCACGGCGCGGTCACCAAGGCCGCCGCCCAGGCGGGCCTCACCACCGACGCCCTGCACCACGTCGTCGTCGGCAGCCCCGGCGCGGTGGACACGGCCACCGGCCGCCTCAACTACGCGCCCCACATGCCGGGCTGGGCGGACAAGAACATCCCCGAGGAGCTGGCCGCCCTCCTCGACACCTCGGTCACGGTCGAGAACGACGTCAACCTGGTCGCGCTGGAGGAGATGGTCGCCGGCCGGGCCGTCGGGGTGAAGGACTTCGTGCTGCTGTGGCCCGCCGACGCGGTGGGCGCGGCCGTCGTCGTCAACGGCGTGCTGCTGCGCGGCGCGACCGGCGGCGCGGGTGAGATCGACGCCATGCGCGTCCCCGACCACGCGCACGCCGACACCGGCACCGACCGCGCCGGCAGCCGCTACGGCGACCTGCTCGACAGCCCCGGCATCGCCCGCCTGGCCCGCGCGCACGGCGTGTCCGCCCGCACCGGCCGGGCCGCTGTGGAGAAGGCGTTGAGCGAGGGCACCGCCGGCCGCGAGTTCCTGGTCGACCTGGCCCGCCGCATCGCGACCGGCGTGGCGAACGTGGTCGCCGTGCTCGACCCCGAACTGGTGCTGCTGTCCGGCGACATCGCGCACGCGGGCGGCACGACGCTCGCCGACCTCGTCGCCGCCGAGCTGCGCCGCCTGGTGGTGCCCCGCACCCCCGTCCGACTCGCCCTGGTGACCGGGAAGCCGGTGCGTTCCGGCGCGCTGCACGCGGCGCTGTCGGTCGCCAGGGAACAGGTGTTCGGTCTGCCCGCCGCCACGACCGAGCCCTTCCGCGGTCCGAACCGCCAGGACGCGACCGCTCCGAGCACGTCGACATGAAGGAGAGCACATGCGCAAGCTCCACCGCGCAGCGTTGTTGTGCGTGGCCGCGGCGGTGTCCCTCACCGCTTGCGCGGCGGGCTCCGGCAAGCAGGCCGAGCAGTCGGGTCCGGCGGCGGCGCCGGGCAGGGACGACAGGTTCTCGCTGACCGTCTGGAGCAACTTCTCCGGGCGCGAGCAGGACGAGGTCACCAAGGCCCTGGAGAGCTTCAAGGCGAAGTTCCCCAACGCCGAGATCAAGCACGAGGGCAGCCAGGACGACGACAAGATCACCGCGGGCATCCGCGGCGGCAACCCACCGGACGTGGCCCTGTCGTTCACCACCGACAACATCGGCCAGTTCTGCTCCAGCGGCTCGTTCTCCGACCTCAAGCCCTACATCGCGCGGGAAGGCGTGGACCTCGGCCAGATCACCGACGCGGTGCGCTCCTACACCGAGTACAAGGGCAACCGGTGCGCGATGCCGCTGCTCAGCGACGTGTACGGGCTGTACTACAACAAGGACATGCTCGCCGAGGCCGGCATCACGTCGCCCCCGAAGACGACGGCCGAGCTGCTGGACTTCGCCAAGCGCACCACCAAGAAGGCCGCGGACGGCTCGATCGAGGTCGCGGGCTTCCTGCCGAGCATGCCGTTCTACGCCAACAACCCGCAGATCTGGGCGCCGCACTTCGGCGCGAAGTGGGAGAAGGCGGACGGCAAGTCGGGCCTGGCGTCGCCGGAGTGGGCGGAGATGCTGCTGTTCCAGAAGGAGCTGGTGGACTTCTACGGCTACGACGCCCTGGAGCGGTTCCGCGCCGGGCTCGGCCAGCAGTACTCCACCGACCACGCGTTCCACCAGCGCAAGATCGCCATGATGATCGACGGCGAGTACCGCACGGCGTTCCTGCAGGACCAGGCGCCGCAGGTGCGGTTCGGCACCGCGCCGTTCCCGACGAGCAAGCCCGAGCTGTACGGCACCGGGTTCACCGCGGGCACGATCATGGGCATCCCGAAGGGCGCGAAGAACCCCGGCGCGGCGTGGGAGCTGATCAAGCACCTGTCGTTCGACACCCCGACCATCGTCGAGCTGGCCAACCGGATCAAGAACATCCCCAGCACGAAGGCCGCGCTGACCGACCCGCGCCTGGAGGTGGACGAGAACTTCCGGACGTTCATCGAGCTGGCCGGCTCGGACAAGCTCCAGGGCAACCCGGTCACGCCCATCGGCGACGCGCACATCAAGGCCATCAGCGACTTCGCCACGTCGTGGCAGTCGGGCGCGGTGCCCGACGTGATGGCGGGGCTGGCCGAGGTCGACCAGCAGATCGACGACCGGATCGCGAAGAGCGGCAAGTAGGGATGACGGCCACGCTGGAGCGCGTGGACGTGGCGCGGCCCGCCCCGGCCAGGGGGCGGTCCCGCGCCCGCGTCCGCCACCGCCTGACCGTGCTGGCGTTCCTGGCGCCCGCGATCCTCGGGTTCGCGCTGTTCTTCGGCTACCCGCTCGTCGCCACGATCGGGTTCTCGTTCACCAGGTACGACCTGATCAACCCGCCGGAGTGGATCGGCTGGGAGAACTACGCCTACATGTTCTCCGACAAGCTGTTCCGCACCGCCGCCTACAACACGCTGTGGTTCGTGGTGGTGCTGACCGCCGCACGGGTCGTGTTCGCGCTGGGCGTGGCGTCGGTGATCGCCCGGTTGAAGTCGGGCGTGGGGCTGGTGCGCACGTTGTGCTACCTGCCGTCGCTGGCGCCGCCGGTGGCCGCCACGCTGGTGTTCTTCCTGGTCCTGAGGCCGAACGAGGGCCCGCTGGACGCGTTCCTCGGGTGGTTCGGGATCGACGGGCCGCTGTGGTTCGCCGACCCGGTGTGGGCCAAGCCGGGCATCGCGGCGGTGGTGCTGTGGGTGTCCGGCGACCTGATGATCATCATCCTGGCGGCGATCCTGGACGTGCCGCAGGAGCAGTACGAGGCCGCCGAGCTGGACGGCGCGGGGCCGGTGCGGCGGTGGTGGCACGTGACGCTGCCGACGATCTCGCCGGTGCTCACGTTCGGCGTGGTGAACTCGATCATCCTGGCGCTCCAGCTGTTCACGCAGGCCGTGGTGGCGGGGTCGGCGGCCAGCGGGTCGGCGGACGTGACCGGCTCGACCAAGGTGCTCGGGTTCCCGGAGAACTCCACGCTGACGTTCCCGGTGTGGCTCTACACGCAGGGCTTCCGCTACTTCGACATGGGTTACGCGGCGGCGATGGCGACGGTGCTGTTCGTGATCTCGTTCGCGGCGACCGCGCTGCTCGTGCAGCGGATGCGCAAGGCCACCCACCAGGAGGCGTCATGACGGCGGCGGTCGGGGTGCGCAGGCCCTTCGCGTGGCGCAGGACGCTCGACTGGGTCGCGGTGCACAGCCTCGGGTTGGCGCTGGGGCTGATGTTCACGCTGCCGATCGTGTTCGTCTTCCTGACCGCGGTGATGTCGGACAGCCAGGCGTTCACCGAGGACCTGTGGCCGCGCGAGTGGCACTGGGGCAACTTCGTGGAGGTGTTCGACAAGGCGCCGCTGCTGGGTTACCTGGGCAACAGCCTGCTGTACTCGCTGCTCGCGACGGCGGGGATGCTGCTCTCCTCGATCCCGGCGGCGTACGCGCTGGCCAAGCTCAGGTGGCGCGGGCGCGACGTCGTGTTCCTGCTGGTGGTGGGCGCGATGATGCTGCCGCCGCAGGTGGTGGCCGTGCCGCTGTACGACACGTGGTCCAGCCTCGGGCTGACCGGGACGCTGTGGCCGCTGATCGCGCCGTACTTCCTGTTCGACGCGTTCAGCATCTTCCTGCTGCGCCAGTTCATCCTCACCATCCCGCAGTCCTACGTGGACGCGGCCCGGGTGGACGGGTGCGGCGAGTTCCAGGCGCTGGTGCGGGTCGTCGTGCCGATGGCGCGGCCCGGCATCGCGGCGACCGCGCTGTTCTGCTTCCTCTACACGTGGAACGACTACTTCGGACCGCTGCTCTACACCAGCGAGAAGCCGGACCAGTGGACGCTGTCGCTGGCGCTGTCGACGTTCAAGGGCATGCACCACGTGCAGTGGAACCTGGCGATGGCGGTCACACTGCTGATCATGGTCCCGGCGGTCGTGCTGTTCGCGTTCGCGCAGCGCTCGTTCGTCAAGGGCATCACATTCACGGGGGTCAAAGGGTGAAGCTCACCGTTGTCGGTGGCGGGTCGACCTACACGCCGGAGCTGGTCGACGGGATCGCGGGGCGGCGGACCAGCCTCGACGTGGACGAGATCGCGCTCGTGGACCCGGACCGGTCCCGGCTGGCGGTCGTGGGCGCGTTCGCGCAGCGGCTGCTGGAGCACGCGGGGCACCCGGCTCGGGTCACCACCACGACCGACCTGGAACGCGGCGTCGACGGCGCGTCGGCGGTGTTGTTGCAGCTCAGGGTGGGCGGCCAGGCGGCACGGGCGTCGGACGAGACGTTCCCGCTGGCGTGCGACTGCGTCGGGCAGGAGACGACCGGCGCGGGCGGGCTGGCCAAGGCGCTGCGGACCGTGCCGGTGGTGCTCGACATCGCCCGGCGGGTGCGGGAGGTCGCGGGCGAGGACGCGTGGATCGTGAACTTCACCAACCCGGTGGGGATCGTGACGCGGGCGCTGCTGGCCGAGGGGCACCGGGCGGTCGGGCTGTGCAACGTGGCGATCACGTTCCAGCGGTGGACGTCGGCGCTGCTCGGGGTGGAGCCGGAGTCGGTGCGGCTGGAGCACGTCGGGCTCAACCACCTGAGCTGGGAGACGGGCGTCTTCGTGGACGGCGTCGACCGGCTGCCCGAGCTGCTGGCGCGGCACGGTGACGCGCTGGCCGAGCACATCGGGCTGCCGGCGGCGTTGATGCGGCGGCTCGGGATGGTGCCGTCGTACTACTTGAAGTACTTCTACGACCACGACGAGGTCGTGCGCAAGCAGAGGACCGAGCCGCCGCGGGCCGAGGTGGTCGCGGCGGTGGAGAAGGAGCTGCTGGACTTGTACGGGGACGTGGGCGTGGTGACCAAGCCGGAGCAGCTCTCGCAGCGCGGCGGCGCGTACTACTCGGAGGCGGCCGTGCAGCTGGTGCACGCGCTGACCGGCGGTGTCGGCGCCGAGCAGCACGTGGTGAACGTCCGCAACGGCGGCACGCTGCCGTTCCTGCCCGCGGACGCCGTCATCGAGGTGCCCGCGGTGGTCGACGGCGACGGCGCGACGCCGCTGCCCGTGCCGCCCGTGCCGCCGTCGGTGGCCGGGCTGATCGCGCACGTGACCGGCTACGAGCACCTGGCGCTGGAGGCGGCCGTGCGCGGCGGGCGCGACCGGGTGGCGGACGCGCTGCTCGCGCACCCGCTGGTCGGGCAGCACGCGGTGGCCGAGCGGCTGGCCGACGAGCTGGTCGCGCGCAACGCGGACTTCCTGCCGTGGGCGAGGGGAACGGCGTGACCGACCGGGTGCTCGCCCTCGACGGCGGGAACAGCAAGACGGCCGTGGCGCTGGTGGACACCGACGGGCGGGTGCTCGCCCGGGTGCTCGGGCCGGGGGCGTCACCGCAGAACGTGGGGCTGGCGCGGAGCCTAAAGGTGTTCGACGGGCTGGTGCGGGAGGCGGCGCGGGCGGCGGGGCTGGGTGAGGGGCCCGTCGCCGTCCACACGGCCGCGTACCTGGCCGGGGCCGACCTGCCCCAGGAGGAGGAAGACCTGCGCGCCGCCATCGAGGCGCAGGGGTGGTCGACGACGACCGTGGTCGGGAACGACACGTTCGCCCTGCTCAGGGCGGGCACGGCGGACGGCATCGGGGTCGCCGTGGTGTGCGGGGCGGGGATCAACTGCGTGGCGGTCGCACCGGACGGGCGGACGCACCGGTTCCCGGCGCTGGGGCGGATCTCCGGCGACTGGGGCGGTGGCGGGCACATCGGGTCGGAGGCGCTGTGGCACGCGGTGCGGGCCGAGGACGGGCGGGGCGAGCCGACGGCGTTGCTGGACGCGGTGCTGGCGCACTACGGCACGCCGACCGCGGCCGAGGCGGTGCAGCGGCTGCACTTCGGGGAGGTCGAGTTCGACCCGCACGCCCTGTGCCCGCTGCTGTTCGAGGTCGCGGCGGGTGGTGACGCGGTGGCGCGGTCGGTGGTCGAGCGGCTGGTGGAGGAGGTCGTCGTGCTGGCCCGGGTGTCGATGACGCGCCTGGGGCTGCTGGGTGAGGCGGTGGACGTGGTGCTGGGCGGCGGGGTGCTGACCGGCACCGGCGGGGTGGTGGTCGACGCGGTCGCGGCGCGGTTGGGCGAGGTCGCGCCGGCGGCACGGGTGCGGGTGGTGGACGTGCCGCCGGTGGTCGGGGCGGCGTTGCTGGGGTTGGACGCGGTGGGCGCGGCACCGGGGGCCGAGCCGAGGCTGCGCGCGGCCTACGCGAGTGATCTGAACCTCACCCGATCGGGGTAAACGCGGGTCAAACGCGCAATGCGGACACCGGCCCGCACCAGTGAGTGACACCTTGGTAACAGCGTTGCCAAGCGGTGGTGGCGTGGGGCTGTCTTGGCGTTGCATGCTGGTCTGCGCGGTCATGGGGGCGCCGCGCGAAGTGGAGGGGACCTGTGGAGGGATTGGACAGTTTCGTCGCGGTGGGCGACAGCTTCACCGAGGGGATGGACGACCCGGCGCCGAACGGGACGTACGTGGGGTGGGCCGACCGGCTGGCCGCGATGATCTCCGCCGAGCAGCGGGGCTTCCGGTACGCGAACCTCGCGATCCGGGGCAAGATGCTCCAGGAGATCGTCGACGAGCAGATCCCGCTGGCGGCGTCGTTGAGGCCGAAGCTGGTGACGCTGTGCGGCGGCGGCAACGACATCCTGGTACCGGGCAGCGACCCGGACGCGGTGGCCGAGGTGTACGAGATCGCGGTGGCCGACCTGCGGGCGGCGGGCTCGGAGGTGCTGATCTTCACCGGGTTCGACCCGAAGCACACGCCGTTGCTGCGGTCGTTGCGCGGGAAGATCGCGATCTACAACAGCCACCTGTGGTCGGTGGCCGAGCGCTACCACTGCAAGGTGGTGGACCTGTGGTCGATGACGGTGCTGCACGACCGGCGCGCGTGGAGCGAGGACCGGTTGCACCTGTCGCCGGAGGGGCACCGGCGGGTGGCGTTGCGGGCGGCCGAGGTGCTCGGGGTCGGGACGAGCGAGGCGTGGAACACCCCTTGGCCGCCGTTGGTGGACGAGGACTGGATGACGCAGCGGCGGCATGACCTGAAGTGGGCGCGGGAGCACGTGGTGCCGTGGATCGCACGGCAGTTGCGGGGTGAGTCGATGGGTGACGGCCTGGCGCCGAAGCGGCCCGAGTTGCTGCCGGTGTGCGAGTAGTCGGGCAGCGGGGTAGCTGGGCACTGGGGTAGCTGGGCAGCGGGCTCCGGGGTTGAGTCCGGTTGCTGTCCGGGTCCGCTGTGCGGCCTTTGGTGTGAGTTGTCGCGAGGTCGCGTCGATCGTTCGCGACCCGGTTTCCGGCGATCACGCTTTTCGATCGTCGGAAACCGGGTCGCGAGCGGTCGACTTCCAGGCGACCTCGCCCGCCGTCTGCGGAGCAGCGGCAATTCAACACAGCTTCCCGGCGACCTCGCCCGCCGTCTGCGGAGCAGCGGCAATTCAACACAGCTGGCCGGCGCTCTCCCCCGAACGCCGGCCAGCCGTGGTTGGGTGGTTTCCCCCCTGGTCCCCCTGCCAAGAACCACCCGTGCGCCGATGCGACTCGTGATCAGCGCGCCTCCAAGTTCCCACGACTTCGTCGGGTCGAGCTAAACAGCGGCTAAACCTCGGTGGTCAAGGCTTCAAGAGCCGTTCGGACCAACATCGAGCGGGGGGAGCCCAGGCGTACGAACAACCGAAGCGATTCCGCGAGCTCCGCTTGTGCGGCGACGCGTTCTCCGCGTTTGGCCAGCACGGTTCCCAGCACTTGTCGGCCGAATGCCTCCTCGAACTGCATTGAACCGCCACGGGCCAGTTCCACGCCTTGTCGGGCGTGTTCCTCGGCTTCGGTCAGCAGGCCCAGTTCGGCGTAGAGCTCGGCCAGGTTGTTCATCGCGACGGCGTAGGCGCGTTCGTCGCCGTTGCGGTGGTATATCTCCATTGCCAGCAATTGGTGCTGGGCGGCTGTTTCGCGTTGGCCCAACCGTTGTTCGACCTGGGCCAGGTTGTTGAGCGCGGTGGCTTCGCCGAGGGCATCGCCGTCCCTCCTGGCCAGGTCGACGGCTTCGCGGTGGTGGCCGAGGGCTTCTTCCACGCGGCCCTCGGCGACCAGGGCCAGGGCCAGTTGGTTGAGGGTCATCACGAGGTAGCGCGGTTCGCCCAGCTCGGCGGCTATCCGGTGGGCCAGGCGGGCTTGGTCGAGGGTGCCGCGCAGGGTGCCGGCCCGGTTGTTGATGTCGTGCACGGCGTGCAGCACGAGCATCTCGCCCCGGCGGTCGCCGATGACGCGGGCGGAGGCCAGGCCGAACTCGGCGATGCCGTGCCACTCGCGGCTGACGAGCCTGGTCACGCAGTAGGTGTGGACCAGGCGGACCAGTTGCCAGACCTGTTCGTGCAGGCCGGCTTCCGCGCCCGCGTGCACCAGGGCGATGAGGTTGGACCACTCCTTGTCGAACCAGGACAGCGCCTGCGACGAGGTGGCGGGTCGGGGCGCGGTGGCGTCGCCGGGGAAGTCCAAGCCGTCGGACACCGGTCTGATCAGGCGGCGCGCGTGGTCGCAGGCGGCGAGGTAGTGGGCCAGCAGGCGGCGCAGGCCGCGCTCGCGGTTCTCGACGACGCCGCGCGCGTAGAGGCGGACCAGGTCGTGCAGGACGAAGCCGCCGCGCCACTGCTCGACCAGCAGGTGGGCGTCGGCCAGGTCGGCCAGGCGGGCGGCGGCGGTGCCCAGGTCGATGCCGCAGACGGCGGCGATGGCGTGCGGGCTGACCCACCGGCCGGGCACCAAGCCCGCGGCGCGGAAGGTCTCGGCCAGTTCCGGCGGCAGGTTGCGGTACGAGACGGCGAGGGCGCGCTCGACGCCCACGCCGGTGTCGGGCAGGTCGAGGGTGCGCAGGCGGGCGGCGTCGTCGGAGAGCTGGGCGACCAGGGCCTCCACCGTCCACTCGGGACTGGAGACGAGCTTGGCGGCGGCGATCCGCAGGGCCAGGGGCAGGTTGCCGCACAGCTCCACCAGCTTGCGGACGGCGGCCGGTTCCTGGTCGGACAGGGGCTTGCCGACGACCTCGTCGACCAGGCGGGTGGCCTCGTCGTCGGACAGCGTGTCCAGGGTCAGCATGCGGGCACCGTTGCTGACCACGAGCGCCCCGAGGCGCTGCCTGCTGGTCACCAGCACGACCGAGCCCGCGCCGGGCGGCAGCAGCAGGCGGACGTGCTCGGGGTCCCAGGCGTCGTCCAGGACGACCAGGACGCGGCGCTTGGCGAGCACCGAGCGGAACAGGCCGACGCGGTCGTCCAGGTCGCGGGGGACGCCGTCGGCGGGCACGCCCAGCGCCAGCAGGAACCGGGCCAGGACCTCGGCGGGCTCGACCGGGTCGCGGTCCGGGGCGAAGCCGTTCAGGGAGGCGAACAGCAGGCCGTCCGGGAACTGCTCGGCCCGCCGGTGGCCCCACGTGACGGCCAGCTCGCTCTTGCCGATGCCGGCCGCGCCGTTGACCACCGCGATGGTGGTCGTGGTCAGGTCGCGCGAGTCGCACAGGCGGTCCAACCAGGCCAGTTCCTCGTCGCGGCCGATGAAGCCGCTGGCCGCGGCGGGCAGCTGGGCCGGCACGACGACGCCGGGGCGCGGCGGCACGGGAACCGGTTCGGCCAGGCCCGGCGAGCTGAGGGCCGGGTCGTCGCGCAGCACCTGCTCGTGCAGCACGCGCAGGCCGGGGCCGGGGTCGATGCCCAGCTCGTCCACGACGCGCCGGTGGAAGCGCTGGTAGGCGTCCAGGGCGTCGGCGCGCTGGCCCGACCGGTACAGGGCCCGCATCATGTGGCCGACCAGCCGTTCCCGGAACGGGTACTCGTTGACCAGCTGGCGCAGCTCGCCGACCAGCTCCAGGTGGCGGCCCAGTTCCAGCTCGGCCTCGATGCGCTCTTCGACTGCGGCAAGCCGAAGCTCCTCCAGGTCGGAGGTGACCGGGTCGCCCGGGACGTCGGCCAGCACCTGCCCGCGCCACAGGCCCAGCGACTCGCGCAGCAGCTGCGCCCGGATCGGGGCCGGTTTGCCGCGCGCGCTCGACACGAGCTGCCGGGCCCGGTGGAAGTCCAGCCGCCACGGGTCCACCGACAGCTGGTAGCCGGGCGGCGTGGTGAGGATGCGGGCCGAGCCCGCCGGGTCGGCCTCCTCCAGCATCCGGCGCAGCCGCGACACGTAGCCGTGCACGATCGTCCTGGCCGTGGCGGGCGGCTCGTCGGCCCACAGGCTGTCCACGATCTCGTCGATCGGGACGACCCGGTTGGCCTCCAGCACGAGCATCGCGAGCAGTCCGCGCATCCCCTTGCGGCCGATGACGAGCTGACGGCCGTCCGCGAGCACCTGCAACGGTCCGAGGACACCGAACTCCAGGCCGCTCCTGCCCCGGTCAGCCATGCCCCTCCCCCGCCTCGTGCGCTACGGCTCGGTCACTGGATCAGGTGCGGCGGAAGGCCGGTTGGATACCTGTGAGTAGATGTTGCTTGCTCAACTAGTCGTGCTCGCATGACCGGACCGGCGTCCGACGGCTAGGGTTTTGGCCCCGGACGTCCCGGCCGAGTTCTGGGCGAGTGCAGGAGGGCAAGTGCCGCGCGAGCCGATGACCGTGGTCGACCGTGGCTCGGCTTGCCTGCTGGGCGGAGCCCTGGGTGACGCGCTCGGCGCGCCCATCCAGTACCTCGGGTGGGCCGACATCCAGCGCGACCACGGCCCGGAGGGCGTGCTCGCGCCACCGCGCCCGGCGCTGGTCACCGACGACACGCAGCTCACCCTGTTCACCGCCGACGGCTACCTGCGGGCGTGGGTGCGCGGTCGGACCACCGGCGAGTGGGACCCGGTCGAGGTCGTCTGGCACAGCTACCGGCGCTGGTTGATCACCCAGCAGGTCGCCGCGCCCGAACCGGACGCCGTCGGCCTCGTCGGCGACGAGCGGCTGTACTCCAGCCGGTCCCCGGGCCTGACGTGCCTGCGCGCCCTGGCCGCCGACACCCCGCCGACGCCGGAGCAGCCGCACAACGAGTCGTCCGGCTGCAACGGCGTCACCCGCACCGCGCCCGCGGGCTTCGCGCCGAGCGCCGAGATCGCCTACGACCTGGGCTGCCGGTTCGCCGCGCTGACCCACGGCGGCACCGGCGGCTGGGTGTCCGGCGGGGCGTTCGCGCTGCTCATCCACCTGCTGGCGGTGCGCGGGCGGCCGATCCGGGAGGCCGTGGACCAGGTCATCGGACGGGTGCTGCGCGACGACCCGTACACGGCGAACACGCTCAACCGGGCCGTCGTCTTCGCCGACGAGCACCGGGCGCTGGGGTTCGACTCGGTGCGCGTCGATCGGCTGGGCAGCGGCTGGACCGGCCCCGAGGCGCTGGCGATCGCCGTGCACACGGTGCTGGTGTACCCGAAGCGGGCGCAGTTCGTGGACGCCCTGCGGGCGGCGGCGAACCACTCGGGCGGCAGCGACGCCACCGCGGCGCTGACCGGCAACATCCTGGGCGCGATGCACGGCACCTCCGCGCTGCCCCGCGACTGGCTGGCGGGCCTGGAACTGGTGGACCTGCTCACCGAGGTGGGCGCCGACCTGGGCCGCTCGGTCACCGGGCAGGACTTCGACTTCGGCCGGTACGCCTGAGGAGGAAGTGAAGCCGGCCTCGGCACGCACGTTCCCGAAAGCGTGCGACCGAGGCCGGCTCTCCACGCGGTCTGCGCAGGGACACGCCCCGAGCGCGGAACCCGGCTGACCTGGCCGTGGAGCGGGAAAACCCGTGGCGGAACCGTAGCAGAGAGCATGTGAGTCATCACACCCGGCCCACCCCTTCGTCCTAACGGGACGACCTGGCTCAGCCGTCGTCCTCGGCCGGCCCGGGTGTTCCGTCGGTCTTCCAGTCCTCGACGCCGTAGCGCTCGCGGACCCGCCGGGCCGACTCCGGCGCCTCGTGCTGCTCCAGGAGCGCCGCGAGCTGCCCGAGCAGGTCGCCCGGCCCGCGCAGGGTGATCAGCAACTGGCCGCCGTCCGGCTGGGCGCCGAGCACCTTCACCCGGCCGGACACCAGCGCCGGCCACTTCGACTCCCCCAGCAACGCCCGGAAACCGCGTGGAGGGCGGGAGGTCAAGCATGTCACCCACCACTGTCTACCCCACCCGGTTCCGAGGTCGGCGCGCGGCGCGGCTGTGCGCCGGCTGTCGGGAACCTGTCGACTCGCTGTCGACCGGACCACCGCCCGGCTCGGCGCACGGGGGTGCCGCACCATGGGTGCGTGGACAAGGGCACTTCGGTTCGACTGCTCGTGGTGGACGACGAGCCGCACATCGCGGACCTCGTGGCGACGGTGGCGCGGTACGAGGGGTGGCAGGCGGTGACCGCGGGCAGCGGGGAGGCCGCGCTGCGGTCCGCGGCGGACTTCCACCCGGACATCGTGGTGCTCGACCTGATGCTGCCCGACCTCGACGGCTTCACCGTGCTGGACCGCCTGCGCTCGGCCGGGGCGATGGTGCCGGTGGTGTTCCTCACCGCCCGGGACGGCACGGCCGACCGGGTCGCGGGCCTGACCCGCGGCGGCGACGACTACCTGGTCAAGCCGTTCTCGGTGGAGGAGCTGATGGCGCGGCTGCGGGCCGTGCTGCGGCGGTCGACCGGGCCCGCGTGGAAGCGGTCCGTGCTGAAGGTGTCCGACCTGGCCCTGGACGAGGACACCCGCGAGGTGCGCCGCGGCGGGCGGTTGATCACGCTCACGCCCACCGAGTACGAGCTGCTGCGCTACCTGATGCGCCGCTCGCCCGCCGTGCTGACCAAGGCGCAGATCCTCGACCACGTGTGGGAGTACGACTTCGGCGGCCGGTCCAACGTGGTCGAGCTGGTCGTCTCGCACCTGCGGCGCAAGCTGGACGACGGCGGCGAACCGCTGATCCACACCGTGCGCGGCGTCGGGTACGCGCTGCGGCGAGCCGCGGAGTGACGCGCCGCCGGCTGCGCCTGGGCACCCGCCTGGCGCTGGGCCTGGGCGCGCTGGCGCTGGCGGTGTTCGCGGTCGTCGGCACGGTGATGGCGCGGAGCATGCAGGAGTACCTGGAGCACCGGCTCGACGCGTCCATGGAGAGCACCCAGGTCTCGCTGAAGAAGGACTTCGCCAAGAACGGCACGGTCAAGGGCAAGGCGTACGGCTGGTACTCGGTCGTCTACGACGTGCGCGACGGCACGGCGACGCCGAAGAACCGGGAGGACCTGCCCGCCGACGCCGACGAGCTGGCCGCGGTGGCGCTGGAGGTCGACGGCCGCGCCCCGGTGTACCGGACCGGGTACCTGCGCGGTGACGGCACGTACCGGCTGCGCGGGTGCGCGGTGTCGGAGGGCGTGGTGCTGGTCAGCGCCGCACCGATGAACGACATCACCACGACCGTGCGGCAGCTCGTGATCGTGGAGGTGGCGGCGTTCCTGCTGGCGCTGATCGCGTTCGTGGTGATCGGGCGGGCGGTGCTGCGACGCGGGTTGCAGCCGTTGAGCGACATGGCGCGGACCGCGCACGACATCACGTCGCACGACCTGACCGACTCGGCCCGGCTACCGGTGCGGGCGGAGGGCGGCAACGGCGGCGTGGAGGTCGAGGAGCTGCGCACGGCGTTCAACACGATGCTGGACCACATCGACACGTCGCTGGCCGCGCGGACCGCCGCCGAGCAGCGGTTGCGGCGGTTCATCGCGGACGCCTCGCACGAGCTGCGCACCCCGTTGACGTCGATCCGGGGTTACGCGGACCTGTTCCGGTACGCGGCGGCGAACGCCCCGCGGGAGCGGGAGGCGCACCTGGAGAAGCTGCGGTCGGAGGCGGCGCGGATGAGCGTGCTGCTGGACGACCTGCTGCTGCTCGCCCGGCTGGACTCGGCGGAGGTGGAGACGCCGCTGCGGATCGCCGACGGCGACCTGGCGGCGTTGGCGCGGGAGGCGGCGGACGCGTTCCGGGCGGCGCACCCCGCGCACCCGCTGACCGTGACCGCGCCGGACGAGCCGGTGCGGTTGGCGTTCGACCCGCTGCGGCTGCGGCAGGTGGTGGACAACCTGCTCACCAACGCCGCCGTGCACACCCCGGCGGGCACGGAGGTGTCGGTCTCGGTCCGGGTGCGCGACGCGTCGGTCGTGCTGCGGGTGGCCGACACCGGGCCCGGCATCCCGGCCGCCGACCGGTCCCGGATCTTCGACCGGTTCTACCGCGTGGACGACTCGCGCCGGCGTGACCGCGGTGGCAGCGGGTTGGGGCTCGCGGTGGTGCACTCCCTGGTCGCCGCGCACGGCGGCGCGGTGGAGCTGACCAGCCGGCCGGGCTCCACCGCGTTCACCGTGACGTTGCCGCGCTAGCCCGCGTTGGACGACTCGGCCCACAGGTCGATGCCCGAGTCGAC
Organism: Actinosynnema sp. NPDC091369; assembly: GCF_044757065.1. NCBI lineage: Bacteria > Bacillati > Actinomycetota > Actinomycetes > Pseudonocardiales > Pseudonocardiaceae > Actinosynnema > Actinosynnema sp. NPDC091369. The sequence goes on from NZ_JBIVUG010000001.1 coordinate 650,695, forward strand.
CGCGTGCACGTCGATCCGCTCCAGCTCGTCGTCGGTGAGCGGCGGGCCGTCCAGCGCGGCCACGTTGGCCTCCAGCTGGTCGACGCTGCTCGCGCCGATGAGCACCGACGTGACCCGGTCGTCGCGCAACGCCCAGGTCAGCGCGAGCTGGGCGAGCGACTGGCCGCGGGACGCCGCGATCTCGTCCAAAGCCCGCACGTGCGCCAGGTTCGCCTCGCTGAGCAGGTCCTCGGACAGCGACTTGCCCTGCGTGACGCGCGAGCCCGCGGGCACGCCGTCCAGGTACTTGTCGGTCAGCATCCCCTGCGCCAGCGGCGAGAACGCGATGCAGCCGACGCCCAGCTCGCCCAGCGCGTCGAGCAGGTCGGTCTCGATCCAGCGGTTGAGCATCGAGTAGGACGGCTGGTGGATCAGCAGCGGCACGCCCGCCGAGCGCAGCAGCTCCGCCGCCTCGCGGGTCTTGGTCGCCGAGTAGGACGAGATGCCGACGTAGAGCGCCTTGCCCTGCTGCACCGCGCTGACCAGCGCGCCGACCGTCTCCTCCAGGGGCGTGTCGGGGTCGAACCGGTGCGAGTAGAAGATGTCGACGTAGTCGAGCCCGAGCCGGGACAGCGACTGGTCCAGCGAGGACAGCAGGTACTTGCGCGAACCCCACTCGCCGTACGGACCGGGCCACATGTCGTAGCCCGCCTTGGTGGAGATCACCAGCTCGTCGCGGAACGGCCGCAGGTCGTCGGCCACCATCCGACCGAAGTTGACCTCGGCCGAGCCGTAGGGCGGCCCGTAGTTGTTGGCCAGGTCGAAGTGCGTCACGCCGAGGTCGAACGCCCGGCGCACGATCGCCCGACCCGTCTCGTAGGGCCGGTCGTCGCCGAAGTTGTGCCAGAGGCCGAGCGACACGGCGGGCAGCTTGAGCCCGCTGCGCCCGCACCGCCGATAGGTCATCCGGTCGTACCGCGAGGCGTCAGGGAGGTAGGCCATGGCCAACCCTGGCACGCCCGGCGGCGGCCCGCGGCCCGAGCCGGGCTCACCGCGTCCTACCTGCCCAGGCTCAAGCTGACGCGTCCCGATCTCGCGTCCTCGAACCTGTAGGACACCTTCCCCCGGTGCGACACCTCGACCTGGTAGATGTCGTCCCCGAGGGGCACGTTGCCGACCGTGAACTCGAACACGCACGACCCCGCCGTGTACCGGGCGTTGTGGAGCCGGCCCAGCCCGACTGCCTTGCCCGCGGCGTCGTAGACGGTGACCTGGGTGCCTTCGTAGATGTCGTCGTAACCGCGATAACCGGCGCACTCGCCGCTCGACGCCACGGACGTGACACCGTCGGTGAGGCTCATCGTGCCGCGCAACTCGAACGCGGTGGGCACGAAGGTGGAGGTCGTCGTGGCGGGTGCCGCAGTGCCGTCGCCGCCCCCGAACGCCCACACGGCTGCGGCGATCGCGAGGACACCGACGATGACGGCGCTGAACACCACGGCCACTCTTCGCCCCGACACCGCTGCCTGGACGGGTGCCGGCTCGACGCCGGGAGCGGTGGCTAATGCGGGCGGTTGACCAGGCTGCGTCATGGCGGTTCTCCGGGGCGGTGGCGGCTCTGTGCCGGCTTGTCGCGGACCGCCCGCGCGGTGTTACGCCGCGTCCGGCGGGCCGTACCGGTGAGAACGGGACCGGGCCGACCGGCGGTGTGGTCGGCAACCTCCCCGTTTTGGCACGCTCAGCCCCCGTTTGCCGGGCCGGGAAGCGGACGAAGTTGGTCTTTTCGGACCGTATTCGGCCGGTCGCCCGATCATCCGCCAGGTGTGCCCGGACATCGGTGTCCGAGCGCCCGGACCCCTGCGTCCGGACGTGCGAGCGGAAAGAGATCAGATGCGTCCCTCACTCAGACGCGGCTCCCTGTTAGCCGTAGCCGCCCTCACCGCCTCGGTCGTCCAGCTCACCCCGCCGGCGGTCGCCGCGCCCGCCGCCGCGCCCTGCGGTCCCCTCGACGTCGCGTTCGTCCTCGACGACACCGGCAGCATGGGCGGGGCCGTCGCCAACCTCAAGACCGGCATCAACGCCATCGTCGCCGACGTGGTCGCCGCCTCGGGCGGGGACTACCGGCTCGGCCTGGTGACGTTCAAGGACAACGTCACCGTGCACGCCAACTTCGCGCCCGGCAACTCGGCGGCGGTGACGAACTACGTCACCAACACCCTCGCGGCGGGCGCGGGCGGCGGTGAGCCGGAGGCGTCCGACGAAGCCCTGAACACCGTCGTGAACACCCTGCCCGCGGCCGGTCGGCCGCAGAACGTCGACTTCACCGGCGCGTGGCGGTCGAACGCGATGAAGTTCGTCGTGCTCGTGACCGACGCCCGGCCCGGCGGGTTCGACGACGCGCACACCGCCGCCGACGTCACCAACGCCGCGCAGCGGGCGAACGACGCGCTCGGCAAGGGCATCAAGATCTCGCCCGTGTACGTGCCGACCTCGTCGGCCTACACCTCCACGATCACGCCGATCATGCAGAACTACGCCACGACGACCGGCGGCGTGTCCACGCAGACGACGTCCACCGGCGCGGGCACGGCGGACGCGATCCGCAAGCTCCTGTCGGACTGCCGGCAGACCGACGTGGTCATCCGCGACCAGGTGACCGACACCGGCGCGGAGCCCAACCCGAACGGCACGGTGTGGAACAGCCCGGACATCAAGGTCTGCCCGAGCCTCGCGGACTGCGCGGGCATCCAGCCGGTGGTCGGCGCGACGAACTTCATCCACGTGAAGCTGAACAACGCCTCCGCCACGAGCACCGGCACGCTGAAGGTCTACCGCACGCCCGCCGGCGGCGGCACGACGTGGAACAACGCCACCAACGGCGACTGGGTCTACATCGGCGAGCAGGCGCTGTCGGTGCCCACGGGCGGCGCGGTGGCGAAGATCCCGTGGACGAGCGTCCCGGGGCCGGGCCACTTCTGCCTGCTGGCGCGCTGGGTGTCGGCGACGGACCCGATGACGTTCGCCGAGGGGCCCAACACCGCGCTCAACACCAAGAACAACAACAACATCGCGTGGAAGAACCTGCAGACCGTGCGCGGCAAGGTGTTCGAGCCGGTCAAGTCCTGGTTCACCCTGGGCAACGCGACCGGCCGGGAGACCAGGACCGACCTCGTGCTGACCGGTGAGAAGCCGGTGGCGGGCACCGTGGTGATCGACCTCGGGCCGCGCCTGTTCGAGCGCTGGCGCGCCGGCGGCGGCCAGGCCGAGGGCGTGAAGCAGGTCGGCGAGACCGCGTTCCAGTTCGACTCGAAGCGGTCGGCGCTGCTCGGCGTGCCGCTGCAACCGGGTGAGCGGTTCACCGCGGAGCTGACGTTCACGCCCGAGGCGCCGGGTGACTACCTGACCACGCTCGTCCAGTTCGTCGAGGGCGAGGACCACGGCGGCGTGGCCTACCGGGTCATCACCGACCGGGAGTGACGCGCGACGCGGCCCGTGCTCCCCGAGGCACGGGCCGCGTCCCGTTCCGCAGGTGTCGCAGAAGACCGGGAAGCGACCCGGTATGATCATGAAAAATCACCGCGAGCCCGGGTTTCCCCAGGTCACATCGCATGGGATGGAGCCGGTGGCGGGACTTGAACCCGCAACCTTTCGCTTACAAGGCGAGTGCTCTGCCAATTGAGCTACACCGGCGCGGCCCGGAGGCCGGGAACATCGTAAGCGCCCGCAGGGGGTGCCACCTGCGGCGAACGGTCTGCTCACGGTGGCCCCGCGTTGGTCCATCCGGAGGTCGCGGGTACCGTCCGGGTGGCCCTGGGCACCCGCATAACCCCTGGCCAGCGCCTTCAACAGTATTGAACGGACAGTGATCGGCTCACCTGGCCCAGGTCCCTCTTCCAGGGGTGGCGAGGGACACAGCCCCGAATGTGACACGGTCGGGCGTGGCGGGGGTGAGCGAGGGAGGTGACGCCGGGTGCGGCTGTGGCGCCGGCGGGTGCAGGACACCGAGCGGGCACGCCCCGTGGAGGGACCGTCCCTTCCGGACGACTCGACCGTCCACCTGGTACTCGACCTGGCGCTGCGCGTGGGCGATGCGCAGATGGCGGGCGGGGCGGGCGCGGCCGACGTGACGGCCACCGTCCTGGCGGTCACGACCGCGTACGGCCTGCCGCACACCGAGGTGGACGTGATCTACACGTCGATCACCGCGTCCTGCCACCGCGGCACGGAGGCCGCGCCGGTGACGTCCATGCGCGTGGTGCACGGGCGCAGCGTCGACTACACCCGGCTCGCGGCCGTCGAGGACCTGATCCGGCGGATCACCGCCAACGGCGTCACGGCCGAGGACGCGTCCGCGGAGATCGAGCGGATCAGCCGCGCCGACCACCCGTACCCCCGTTGGGTGGCCACGGTGGCGTGGGCGGGCATGGCGGGCGCGGTGGCGTTCCTGGTCGGCGGCGGCCCGCTGCTCGCGGCGACGGCGGCGCTGGTGACGGCGTTGATCGACCGGGTCGGGCGGGTGCTCAACCGGCGCTCGCTGCCGTTCTTCTTCCAGCAGGTGGTGGGCGGCGCGCTGGCCACGTCGGTGGCGGTGGCGATGTACGCGACGGACCTGCTGCCGACCGTGCGGCCGTCGTTGCTGATCGCCACCGGGATCGTGGTGCTGCTGTCCGGGTTGTCGCTGGTCGGCACGGTGCAGGACGCCATCACCGGCTACAACGTCACCGCCGCGGGCCGCACGATGGAGGTCGCGCTGCTCACCGCGGGCCTCATCGCGGGCATCGCGCTGACCCTGCGCGCCGGCGTGCAGCTCGGCGTGCGGACCAGCGTCTCCGACCCGCTGCCGCCGCTGATCTCGGACGTGCCGATGCAGTTCGCGGCCGGCGCGGCGACCTCGGCGTTCTTCGCGCTGGCCAGCTACGCGCCGGTCCGGGCGCTGCCGATGGCCGCGGCGGCGGGCGCGGTGGGCACGGCCACCTACGGGCTGCTCGCCCTGACCGGCACGAACGCCATCGCGTGCGCCGCGGTCGCGGCCACCGCGGTCGGCTTCGGCGGCAAGATCGTCTCCCGCCGGCTGCGCATGCCGCCGCTGCTGGTCGCGGTGGCCGGCATGGTGCCGCTGCTGCCCGGCTGGACCACCTACCGGGGCCTGTACCAGCTGACCGCCGAGGGTGACGCGGCCGGCCTGTCGACCCTCGTGCTGGCCGCGGGCACGGCGCTCGCGCTCGCGAGCGGCGTCGTCCTGGGTGAACATTTGGGGCGTCCCGTCCGCACCGGCCTCGGCCGGCTCGCGGCCCGTTCCCGGCGGTGAACGCCTGAACACCGCGTTTCCACGTGAGATCGCCCACCTGACGCTCTTTCGTCAAGTCAACACAGTGTGACGGGTGTGACGACAGGGCATCCAACCTGGGCGTTCCCACTAACCTCGACGGTGGGCGAGACGAATCCCTTAGGAGGCGCTACCCGGTGAGCAGCATTGGCGAGAACGGCGCGGATTTCCTGGTCGTGGCCAACCGCCTGCCGGTTGACCTGGAGCGCCTGCCCGACGGCACGCAGCGGTGGAAGCACAGCCCCGGCGGCCTGGTCACCGCCCTGGAGCCGTTCCTGCGCACGCACAGCGGCGCGTGGGTGGGCTGGCCCGGCATCGCGGACGCCGAGGTGGACGCGTTCGAGGAGGACGGCCTCCAGCTGCACCCCGTGTCGCTGAGCGCCACCGAGGTCGCCGACTACTACGAGGGCTTCTCCAACGGCACGCTGTGGCCGCTCTACCACGACGTGGTCGCCCCGCCCGCCTTCCACCGGCGCTGGTGGAACGCCTACGTGCGGGTGAACCAGCGGTTCGCCGACGTGACCGCGAAGGTCGCCGCCCAGGGCGCGACGGTGTGGGTGCAGGACTACCAGCTCCAGCTGGTGCCCGCGATGCTGCGCGAGCTGCGCCCGGACCTGCGCATCGGCTTCTTCCTGCACATCCCGTTCCCGCCGGTGGAGCTGTTCATGCAGCTGCCGTGGCGCACGGAGATCATCCGCGGCCTGCTCGGCGCGGACCTGGTCGGCTTCCACCGGCCCGGCGGCGCGCAGAACTTCCTGTGGCTGGCGCGGCGGCTGGTCGGCCTGGAGCCGAGCCGCGGCGCGGTCGGCGTGCGCACGAGGCCCGGTGTCGTCCAGGTCGGTGACCGCACGGTTCGGGTCGGGGCATTCCCGATCTCCATCGACTCGGCGGGACTCGACGCCCTGGCGCGTGACAAAGAAGTCCAAAAACACGCGAAGCAAATTCGCGAAGACCTCGGGAATCCGAAGAAGATCCTGCTCGGCGTGGACCGCCTGGACTACACCAAGGGCATCGACGTGCGCCTTCGTGCGCTGCACGAGCTGCTCGCCGACGGCCGCGTCGACCCCGGCGAGGTCACCATGGTGCAGCTCGCCACGCCCAGCCGCGAGCGCGTCGAGCACTACAAGCAGATGCGGGGCGAGATCGAGCAGGCGGTCGGCCGGATCAACGGCGAGTTCTCCACCGTGGGCCACCCCGTGGTCCACTACCTGCACCAATCGGTCAACCGCCGCGAGCTGACCGCGTTCATGACCGCTGCGGACGTCATGGTGGTGACTCCGGTGCGTGACGGGATGAACCTCGTCTGCAAGGAGTACGTCGCCACGCGCTACGACCTCGGCGGCGCGCTGGTGCTCTCCGAGTTCGCCGGCGCGGCGGCCGAACTCACGAGCGCGTTCCTCGTCAACCCCCACGACCTGGACGGTGTGAAGAACGCCTTGGAAGCCGCCCTCACGCTGGATCCGGCCGAAGGTCGCCGTAGGATGCGCGCGCTGCGCCGCCAAGTCCTCACGCACGACGTCGACCGATGGGCTCGATCGTTTCTTGATGCCTTGGGCGCGTAGTTCCCGATCTGAATCAGTTCAGATCTCTTTCACCGACCTTGTCCCACCGAGCATTGAGGAGGGGCGTTGACCGCCGAGGCCCTCCCCGCCGAACTTCGTCGTGCGATCGTGCAGTTGGCACGCACACCGCGCCTGCTGGTCGCCTGCGACTACGACGGGACATTGGCTCCGATCGTGGCCAACCCAGAGGACGCCCGTCCGCTGCCCGAGTCGGTGGGCGCCCTGCGCTCCCTGGCCGGACTGCACGAGACGACGACCGCGGTGATCTCCGGGCGCGCGCTGCGCGACCTGGCGACCCTGTCGCGGCTGCCGTCCGAGGTGCACCTGGTGGGTTCGCACGGATCCGAGTTCGACGTCGGTTTCGTGCACGCGCTGGACGCCGACGCGAAACAGCTGCACCGCCGCCTGGAAACCGAGTTGGAAGGCGTCGTCGCCGGCCACGAGGGCGTGGGCCTGGAGGTGAAGCCCGCGAGCATCGCGGTGCACGTCCGCCGCGCCGACCCGGCCGTGGGCGAGCGCGTCCTGGACGCCGTGCGCACCGGCCCGGCCACCTGGGACGGCGTGCAGGTCACCGAGGGCAAGGCCGTGATCGAACTGGCCGTGGTGCAGACGGACAAGGGCCACGCCCTGGACGTCCTGCGGCACCGCGCGTCGGCGACCGCGGCCGTCTTCGTCGGTGACGACGTGACCGATGAGAAAGCGTTTGCCCGGCTGTCCGGGCCGGACGTCGGCATCAAGGTCGGCGACGGCGAGTCGCTGGCCGAGTACTCCGTCGCCGACACCCTCGACGTGGCCACCGTGCTGGCGTTCCTGCTGGAGGAACGCCGGGCGTGGCTGCACGGCGACCAGGCCGTGCCGATCGAGCGGCTGACCATGCTCGCCAACGAGCGGTCGGTCGCGCTGCTGACCCCGGACGCCCGGCTGAACTGGCTGTGCCACCCCGAGCCGGACTCGGCGGCGGTGTTCGCCGACCTGCTCGGCGGGCCCGCCGCGGGCCACTTCTCGATCAAGCCGGAGCACGGCTCGCTGCCCCTGGGCCAGCGGTACGTGCCGGGCACGATGATCGTGGAGACCCGCTGGTCGCGGCTGCTGGTCACGGACTACCTCGACCACGACCTGGCCTCGCACCGCACCGACCTGGTGCGGCGCATCTCCGGCTCCACCAACGCGGTGATCACGTTCGCGCCGCGGCCGGAGTTCGGCCAGGTGCCGGTGCGGCTGCTGCGCGAGCGCGACGGCCTGCGCGTCGTCGGCACGTCGGACCCGATGGTGCTGCGCTCGCCCGGCGTGGACTGGCAGATCACGTCCGACGGCATCCAGGAGACCGCCACGGCGGTCGTGCGGCCCCGCGAGGGCGCGCCGATCCTGCTGGAGCTGCGCTGCGGCACGGACGACCTGTCCGAGGCCACGCTCGGCGAGCCGGAGCGGCGGGCGCGGGCCGGCGCGTTCTGGTCCGACTGGGCCGCGACGCTGAAGCTGCCCCCGGTCGAGTCGGACCTGGTGCTGCGGTCGGCGTTGACGCTCAAGGGCCTGGTGCACCACGACACCGGCGCGATCATGGCCGCCGCCACCACCTCGCTGCCCGAGGAGCTGGGCGGCATCCGCAACTGGGACTACCGGTACTGCTGGCTGCGCGACGCGGCGCTGACCGCCCAGGCGCTGGTGTCGGTCGGGTCGCTCGGCGAGGCGGAGGCGTTCCTGGGGTGGGTGCACGGGGTGCTGTCGACCCTGCCCGGCCCGGAGCGCCTGCACCCGCTCTACACGCTTCAGGGCACCATGCTGGGCGCCGAGGCCGTCATCGACACGCTGCCCGGCTACGCCGGGTCGCGGCCGGTGCGCGTGGGCAACCTGGCCAACCAGCAGGTGCAGCTGGACGTGTTCGGCCCCGTGGTCGACCTGGTCGTGCAGCTCGCCGCCGCGCGCGGCTCGTTGACCGACAAGGACTGGACGATGGTGCAGGCGATGGCCGAGGCGGTCGCCCGCCGCTGGCACGAGCCCGACCACGGCATCTGGGAGGAGCGGCACGCGCCGCGCCACCACGTGTACTCGAAGGTCATGTGCTGGGTGACGCTGGACCGGGCGGTGAAGCTGGCCGAGACGTACGGGCGGGAGATCGACCCGTCGTGGCCGGTGCTGCGCGACACCATCTCCAACGACGTGCTCAAGCACGGGTGGAGCGAGGAGGCGCAGTCGTTCACCACCGCCTACGACGGCGACGACCTGGACGCGGCGTCGTTGCACGTCGGGCTGTCGGGGCTGATCGACCCGACCGACGACCGGTTCCAGGCCACCGTGACCGCGATCGAGGCCGAGCTGCGGTCCGGGTCCACGGTGTACCGGTACCGGCGTGACGACGGCCTGCCGGGCGACGAGGGCGGCTTCCACCTGTGCGCGGCGTGGATGATCGAGTCCTACCTGCTCACCGGGCGGCGCACCGAGGCCGAGGAGCTGTTCGCGCAGATGGTGGACGCGGCCGGGCCGACCGGTCTGCTGCCCGAGGAGTACGACCCGATCGCGGAGCGCTCCCTGGGCAACCACCCGCAGGCTTACAGCCACCTGGGCCTGATCCGCTGCGCCCAGCTGCTGGCGGCCGGCCGGTAAGTGCTCGTGGCGGAACCGGCGTCCCCGCGTCCCGGGGGCGCCGGTTCCGCTATTTCCGGAGCTTGAGCAGGTTCAGGGCTTCGTGCAGGTCGTGGGCGACGAGCGCCCGCGTGCCCTGCGGCAGCGGACCGGCGTCCGGCGGCACCAGGGCCTTGGTGAAGCCGAGCCGCGCGGCCTCGGTGAGCCGGCGGCCGACAGCGCCGACGCGGCGCAGCTCGCCGGAGAGGCCGACCTCGCCGACCACGACGAGGTCGTGCGGCAGGGGCAGGTCGGTGGCCGCCGAGGCGACCGCCAGCGCCACCGCCAGGTCCACCGCGGGCTCGACCAGCCGCATGCCGCCCACGGTGGCGGTGAACACGTCCTTGTTGCCCAGGCCGACCTTGCCGCGCTTCTCCAGCACCGCGAGGACCATGGCCAGGCGGGCCGAGTCCAGGCCGCTCACCGCGCGCCGCGGCGCGGGCAGCGCGGTCGGCGTGACCAGCGCCTGCACCTCGCCCAGCATGGGCCGCTTGCCCTCCACGACGACCGTGACGGCGGTGCCGGACACGGCCTGGTCGCGGCGGTGCAGGAACAGGCCGGACGGGTCGGGCACGCCCGCGATGCCGTCGTCGCGCAGCTCGAAGCAGCCGACCTCGTCGGCCGGCCCGAACCGGTTCTTCACGCCGCGCAGCAGGCGCAGCGTCGAGTGCCGGTCGCCCTCGAACTGGAGCACCACGTCCACCAGGTGCTCCAGCACCCGCGGCCCGGCGACCGAGCCCTCCTTGGTGACGTGACCCACCAGCACGACCGGCAGCCCGCGCTCCTTGGCCACCGCGATCAGGCCCGCGGTGACGGCCCGGACCTGGCTGACCCCGCCCGGCGCCCCGTCCACCGCGGGCGAGGACATGGTCTGCACCGAGTCCACGATGAGCATGCTCGGCTTGACGGCGTCCACCTGGCCGAGGACGGCGGAGATGTCGCTCTCGGCCGCCAGGAAGATCTCGTCGTGCAGGTTCCCGGTCCGGTCCGCCCGCAACCGCACCTGCCCCGCCGACTCCTCGCCGGTGACGTAGAGGCAGCGGCCGACCGAGAGCGCCCACTGGTGGGCGACCTCCAGCAGCAGCGTCGACTTCCCGACCCCCGGCTCACCGGCCAGCAGCACCACCGCGCCCGGCACGAGGCCGCCGCCGAGGACCCGGTCCAGTTCGAGGACGCCGGTCGACACGGCCCGCGCGGACTCGATGTCGACCTGCGCGATGGGCCGCGCCTCGCTGCTCGGCGCGCCGGCGAGGAAGCGCGGCGCGGCCGACACCCCCCGCTCCTCCACCGTGCCCCAAGCCTGGCACTCCGGGCACCGCCCGACCCACTTCGCCACCTCGTGCCCGCACTCGGCGCACCGGTACGTCGGCTTGGCCACCCGTGCTGTCTTCGCCACGCCCCGGAGGCTATCCGGCGCCCCCGACAACGCCCCGGACTGTCGGTGCCCGCCGGCAGAATGAAAAACAGGGGTCCCCCGGGAGGGGACCCCTGCGTCGCGTGCGTGGTGGTGCGGGAGAGCTCAGTGCTCCGAGGGAGCGTCCTGGCGCGGCTCCGGCGTGGCGCCGATCGGCAGGTCCAGGGTCAGCTCGCCGGCCTTCTCGAACAGGAACGTGACGCGGATCGTCTGACCCGGCCGCAGCGGCTTCTTCAGGCCCTTCAGCACGATCTGCACCTTGCCCGGCTCCGTCGGGTCGACCGACGACGGCAGCTTCGTGCCGGTCGTGGGCGGGGCCGAGATGGACGTGCCGCTGCCCGAGGTCGGCGTGACCGAACCCGTGGTCGTGGTGGCCGTGCCCGAACCGGACGGCGTGGTGGTGGTCGTCGGGGAGTGCGAGTCCGACGGCGAGTGCGAGTCGGACGGCGCGTGGGAGCCCGACGGCGAGGAGGACGACGTCGCCTTGGTGGTCGTCGTCGCGTGGCTGCCCGCGTCGTCCTGGTCCGCCCCGGCGATGATCACCGACGCGGGCTCCAGCCGCGAGTCGCCGGTGATCTCGGCGGGGGCCGAGCCCTCGCTGGTCACGCCGATCAGCGTGTCCGCCTCGGTCCCGTTGTTGGCGATCACGACGATGATCGGGGCGTCGTCACCCTGCTCGTAGGAGCCGTGCGCCACCGGGAACAGGAACTGCGCGTCGCGGACGGCCACATCTCCCACCTGCCCGCTGGCCCCGTTGACGGCGGCCACCTGCGTGTCCGTCTGCGTGACCTGACCTGCGCTGCAACCTGCGGCGGCCAAGCCGAGGCCCGTCGCCAGGGCGGCCACGACGGCCAGGCGGCGCGGCGCTGGGGACTTCTGGAGTGCGCGACCCACGGCTGCTCGGATCCTTCCCGGTGTGCTGACGAGGCGGGTCGTACCCGGTAGTAACGGGTCCGACCACCAGTCCAGGAGCCTAACGGGGCGCACCGGGACCTGCGGCACGTGGTGCCCCACACCACCCCGGGAGCCCGTCACGCACGTCCACAGTGGAGCAAGATCGACCTCGGGCGTTGCATGCGACCGGGTGGTTTGTCAACCCCCCACGCGGCCCTGACCAGCGCTAACTGATCTCAACGGGCCGAAGAGGGGATTGCTCGGCGTGTTAGGATGGGGTTAGCGAAAGGGGCAGAGGACACATGGTTTTCAAGGTCGGAGAGACCGTCGTCTACCCGCACCACGGTGCCGCTCTCATCGAAGCAATCGAGACCCGTGTGATCAAGGGCGAGGAGAAGAAGTACCTCGTCCTCAAGGTTGCCCAGGGCGACCTCACGGTTCGCGTCCCCGCCGACAACGCCGAGATCGTGGGCGTTCGTGACGTCGTCGGCCAGGAGGGTCTTGACAAGGTCTTCGAGGTCTTGCGTGCTCCCCACACGGAGGAGCCGACCAACTGGTCCCGGCGGTACAAGGCCAACCTCGAGAAGCTCGCGTCCGGTGACGTGAACAAGGTGGCCGAAGTGGTGCGCGACCTCTGGCGGCGCGAGAAGGATCGCGGTCTGTCCGCTGGTGAGAAGCGGATGCTGGCGAAGGCTCGACAGATACTGGTTAGCGAACTGGCGCTGGCCGAGGGCACCGACGAGGACAAGGCTGAGGTCCTCCTCGACGAGGTCCTGGCTACCGCGTCCTGATCGTTCCACCCGACAAACCGGAAACCGCGAACATGGGTGTGGTCGCGCTCGTGCCCGCGGCGGGCCGGGGTGAGCGGTTGGGTTATGGCATGCCCAAGGCGCTCGTGCCGGTCGACGGCGTTCCGCTGCTCGTGCGTGCGGTGCGCGGCCTGATCGACTCGGGCTGCGTGCGGCACGTCGTGATCGCCGCACCGCCGTCCGATGTGGACGTTGTGAGTACCGTCACCGCCCCGTTGGCCCCAGCCGACGGGGCGGTGCACGTCGTGGCCGGGGGCGCCGAGCGGTCGGACTCGGTGCGCTTGGCCCTGACGTACGCCTTGCGTGAGATCGGCGACACTTCGATCGTGCTCGTCCACGACGCGGCCCGCGCGTTCACCCCGCCGGCCGTGGTCAAGGCCGTGGTGGACGCCGTCGCCGCAGGTCACCCGGCCGTCATCCCGGTGCTGCCGGTCGCCGACACGGTCAAGCAGGTCGACGCCGACGGCGTGGTGGTCGCCACACCGGACCGCGCGGCGCTGCGGGTCGTGCAGACACCTCAGGGCTTCGACGCGGCCGTGCTGCTGCGCGCGCACGACGCCGCCCGGCGGGCCGGTCTGGGCGCGACGGACGACGCGGGCCTGGTCGAACGGCTCGGTGTGCCGGTCGTCACGGTGCCGGGTCACCCCGACGCCATGAAGATCACCACGAAGTTCGACCTGGCGGTGGCCGAGGCGCTGCTGGTCGGCGGAGGAGCACCGTGATCCCCAGGGTGGGCATCGGCACGGACGTCCACCAGGTCGAAGCGGGCCGCGAGTGCTGGTTGGCGGGCCTGCGCTGGGACGACGCGGACGGCTGCGCCGGGCACTCGGACGGCGACGTGGCCGCGCACGCGCTGTGCGACGCGCTGCTGTCCGCCGCGGGCCTGGGCGACCTGGGCGCGGTGTTCGGCACGAGCGACCCGCGCTGGTCCGGTCGGCACGGCGTGGAGTTCCTGGCCGAGGTGCGGCGGCTGGTCGAGCAGGCCGGTTACCGGGTCGGCAACGCCGCGGTGCAGGTCATCGGCAACGCGCCCAAGATCGGCAAGCGCCGCGACGAGGCGCAGGAGGTGCTGTCGGCGGCGGTCGGCGGCCCGGTGTCGGTCAGCGGCACGACCACCGACGGCCTCGGCCTGACCGGGCGCGGCGAGGGCATCGCCGCCGTGGCGACGGCGCTGGTCGTCCCGCTAGCCTGAGCCGCATGGCGGTCACCCTCAGCGCGGCCACGCGCGCCCTGGTCGACGAGCGGAACTACTGCGTCCTGGCCACGCTGAACCCGGACGGCAGCCCGCAGACATCGGTGGTGTGGGTGGCCCGCGACGGCGACGACCTGCTGTTCTCGACGCTGCGCGACCGCGCGAAGGAGCGCAACCTCCGCCGGGACCCGCGGGCCAGCGCGAGCGTGTGGAGCGGCGCCGACCCGGAGGTCTACGCGGAGATCCGCGGCACCGTGACGATCACCGAGGACACCGGCCGCGCCCTGGCGAACTCCCTGTCGCACAAGTACACGGGCGAGGACTTCCCGGCCGACCAGCCCGGCCGCGTCCGCGTCGTGCTGCGCCTGACCCCGACCAAGGTCACCGGCAACGCCGCCTAGCACCCCGCCCCCTCCCGGAGCCCGCCGGCCGCGGAGCAGCGGCGATCGAGCACCGTGAGGCTGCTCTCGGTCTGCGGGATTCCCGAGACCTCCGATGTTCGAATCCCGTAACGTGCGTTATGTGACGATCCGCGCCGTGCTCTTCGACTTCTCCGGCACCCTGTTCCGCTTGGAGCACGACTCGCTGGCCGCCCACGCCGAGCTGATGCGCGCGCTCACCGCGCCGGTCGGCGTCGCCGAGGGCCTGGACGTCGACCCCGAGCAGTGGGAGCGCCGCGACCTCGACCCCGACGCGCACCGCGAGATGCACCTCGCCGTGCTGGCGAAGGCGGGCGCGAAGGACCCGGCGCGGTTCTACGCCGACCTGTGCAGCCCGCCGTTCTGGCAGCCCTACCCGGACACCGCGCAGGCGCTGGGCACCGAGGTGCCGACCGCGGTGGTCAGCAACATCGCCTGGGACATCTCCGCGGTCTTCGCACGTCACGGCGTCGAGAACCGGGTGGACGAATTCGTCCTGTCCTACCGGGAGGGCTTCGCGAAGCCCGACCCGAAGCTGTTCCGCATCGCCTGCGACCGCCTGGGCGTGCACCCGAGCGAGGCGCTCATGATCGGCGACAGCGCGGAGGCCGACGGCGGCGCGGCGGCGATCGGGTGCCGGGTCGAGATCGTCGAGCCGCTCCCGACGCACAACCGGCCGGACGCTCTGCTGCAGGTCCTGCGCAAGCACATCTGACCGGGCGATTCAACCCCGTCCGGTCACCGCCCGTACCATCTTCACGTGAGCCTCCACCTGTTCGACACCGCGACCCGGTCCATGCGGGAGTTCGTCCCGCAGGTCAGCGGAACGGCGTCGATCTACGTGTGCGGGGCCACGGTGCAGGGCGTTCCGCACATCGGCCACGTGCGCAGCGGCCTGAACTTCGACGTGCTGCGGCGCTGGCTGGGCCGGGACGGCTCGACCGTGCGGCTGGTGCGCAACGTCACGGACGTCGACGACAAGATCCTCGCCAAGGCGACCGAGCACGGCGCGCAGTGGTGGGAGTGGGCCTACCAGCACGAGCGGGCGTTCGACGCGGCCTACGACGCGCTGGGCTGCCTGCCCGCGTCGTACTCGCCGCGCGCCACGGGCCACGTCACGCAGATGGTCGAGCTGATGGACCGGCTGATCGAGAAGGGGCACGCGTACGCCTCCGACGGCGACGTGTACTTCTCGGTGACGTCGTTCCCCGAGTACGGGGAGCTGTCCGGGCAGAAGCTGGACGAGGTGCACCAGGGCGAGTCCGCCGCGACCGGCAAGCGCGACGCGCGCGACTTCACGCTGTGGAAGGCGGCGAAGCCGGGCGAGCCGTCGTGGCCGACGCCGTGGGGTCCGGGCCGGCCGGGCTGGCACCTGGAGTGCTCGGCGATGGCGACCGCGTACCTGGGCGGGACGTTCGACATCCACGGCGGCGGCATCGACCTGATCTTCCCGCACCACGAGAACGAGCAGGCGCAGTCGCGAGCGGCGGGTGACGGGTTCGCCCGGTACTGGATGCACAACGCGTGGGTGACGCTCAGCGGCGAGAAGATGTCGAAGTCGCTGGGCAACACGGTGTCGATCCCGGCGATGCTGGAACGGGTCCGCGCCCCCGAGCTGCGGTACTACCTGGTCGGGCCGCACTACCGGTCGGCGATCGAGTACTCGCCCGAGGCGCTGGACGAGTCGGTGTCGGCCTACCGGCGCATCGAGTCGTTCCTGCGGCGCGTGGTCGAGCGCACCGGCGAGGTCGGCGCGGAGGGCGAGCTGTCGCCCGCGTTCGTCGCGTCGATGGACGACGACATGGGCACGCCCGGCGCGTTGGCCGCGATCCACAAGCGGCTGCGCGAGGGCAACACCGCCCTGGAGTCCGGTGACGACGCGGGCGCGCGGGAGGCCGCCGCGTCGGTGCGGGCGATGACCGGCGTGCTCGGGTTGGACCCGCTGTCGCCGCAGTGGCACGACGCCGCCGCGGGCGGCGCGGGCAGGCACGCGCTGGGCGTGCTGGTGGACAGGCTGCTGGAAGAGCGGTCGCAGGCCCGCAAGGACAGGGACTTCGCGCGCGCGGACGCGCTGCGCGATCACCTGCTGCTGGCCGGTATCGCCGTCGAGGACACCCCCGACGGTCCGTTGTGGACGTTGAAGGACGACTGAGCTCGTGGCTGGTAACTCCAAGCGCCGGGGCGCCATGCGCAACCCCGGCTCCAAGAAGGGCGCGGTCGTCGGTTCCGGCGGGCAGAAGTCGAAGGGCTTGCAGGGCAAGGGCCCGACGCCCAAGGCGTCCGAGCGGCCGAACCACCCCGCGTACAAGCGCGCGAACGCCGCGGCGAAGGCCGAGCAGGTCCGCTCGCAGCGGCGCAAGGCCGCCGAGAACGGGCCGGAGACGGTCGCCGGGCGCAACCCGGTGGTCGAGTGCCTGCGAGCGGGCATCCCGGCGACGGCGCTGTACGTGGCGCTGGGCATCGACGCGGACGACCGGGTCGCCGAGGCGGTGCAGCTGGCGGCCACCCGCGGCATCTCGGTGCTGGAGGTGCAGCGCGGTGAGCTGGACCGGATCACCGGCGGCGCGATGCACCAGGGCCTCGGCCTCCAGGTGCCGCCCTACGAGTACGCCGAGCCGCGCGAGCTGCTCAAGATCGCGAACCAGTCCGGGACGCCGCCGCTGCTGGTGGCGCTGGACGGGGTGACCGACCCGCGCAACCTCGGCGCGGTGGTGCGGTCGGCGGCGGCGTTCGGCGCGCACGGGATCGTGCTGCCGCAGCGCCGTTCGGCGGGGATCACCGCGGTGGCGTGGCGGACCAGCGCGGGCACGGCGGCGCGGATGCCGATCGCGGTGGCCACGAACCTGACCCGCCAGCTCAAGGAGTGGGCCGAGGCCGGGCTGATGATCATCGGCTTGGACGCGGACGGCGACGTGGACGTGGACGGCCTCGACCTGGCCACCGGCCCGCTGGTGGTCGTGGTCGGCTCGGAGGGCCGCGGCCTGTCGCGCCTGGTGAAGGAGACGTGCGACCAGACGGTGTCGATCCCGATGGCCGCGGGCGTGGAGTCGCTGAACGCCTCCGTCGCCGCGGGCGTCGTGCTGGCCGAGGTGGCCCGCCGCCGTCGCCTGGACATCCGCGGCTGACCCGCCGCCCACTACCGCTCTCGCTCCGCAGGGGTCCCCGCCAAGGGGACCCCTGCTGTGATTGTGCCAGGGGGCACCGACAATTCCGGGTGGCTGCGGGCGAGCTGTGGACAACCAGCGGTCTGCGGACGGATGGCGGCGTCCTATGGACGGACGGCGGCCTCGGCCTGTGGACAACCTGCGGCAGCGGCACGTAGGCGACCCGCGGCGACGTCCTGTGGGCGACCGGCGGCAGCGGCGCGTAAGCGACTGGCGGCGGCGGGTTGAGGGCGACCGGCGGGCCGAGCGCGGCCCGGCCCTTCACAGGGCGTGCGTCGTCCAGGCGAGCGTCACGCGCATCTCGCTGAACCGCCACCCCTCCCCCGTCCGCACCGCGGTGCACGCGACGCGCAGGCCGCTCGACCGGTGGGGCGGCGCGCCGTCGCGGTAGAAGTGGACGAGCTGGTTCGCCGTGGCCTCGGCCCGCTCGCCGTCGCCCCGCACCAGCACGTCCCCGTGCACGTGCTGGGTGTGCTCCCCCTCGACCCAGCTCGACTCGAGGAACGCGGCCAGCTCCTCGCGCCCCCGCAGCTCGGCCCGCGGTGAGCGGGCCACGGCGTCGTCGGTGTAGACGGTGGGCACGTCGTCGTGGCGGCCCTCGTCCAGCAGGTTGGCCAGGCGGGCGAACAGGTCGGCGATTTCGATGCGGTCGGCGACGTCGAGGGCGGTGGGCATGGCGACTCCCGTGGTGGCAGGTTCAATGTTGGTGAGACCAACACTAGCGCAGAGCGTTGGTGACACCAACACCGTTACAGTGACCGCCGTGGACGAGACCCCGCCGCAGCGCCTGGTGACGAAGCCGAGCTGGCTGATCACCCAGCTCGCCGTGCACGCCCGCCGGCTGGTGTCCGACGGCTTCACCGCCTCGGGGGCGCGCGGCTACCACTACCGGATCCTGGCCGCGCTGCACGAGTTCGGCCCCGCGAGCCAGGCGCAGCTCGGCCGCCGGTGCCGGGTCGACCGCAGCGACGTGGTGGCGGCGGTCAACGGCCTGGTCGAGCTCGGCCACGTCGAGCGCGGGCCCGACCCCGACCACGGCCGCCGCAACCGCGTGACGATCACCGCGAGCGGCCTCGACCAGCTGCGGCGAATGGACGGCGTTCTCGACCAGGTCCAGGACGACCTGCTCGGACCGCTGTCGGCCGACGACCGGCGGACGCTCACCCGCCTGCTCGGAACCGTTCTCACCCACCACGAACCGCGGTGACGACCCGCCCGACCGACCGCGGGTGTGAGGTGGAGCGGTTTGTCGGTGATCCCGTCCGGCGGCGGGTGATCGGCGGATAAGGTCTGCGGCGATGTCCTTCGCCAGCCTGCTGTTCCTGTGGTTCTTCCTGCCGGTCGTGCTCGCGACCGTCCTCGTCACGCCCAGGAACCGGCGCAACGGCGTGGTCGCCGTGGCGAGCCTGCTGTTCTACGTCTCCGGCGCGGGCGGCACGACGCTGCTGCTGCTGGCCTGCATGGTGGGCAACTATCTGGCCGGGCGGCGGCTGGAGCCGGGCGCGCCGGGCGACCGCAGGCTGGTCCTGGTGGGCACGATCGCGCTCAACCTGACCGTGCTGGTGATCTGGAAGTACGCGGGGTTCGCCACCCAGCAGCTGCACGACATCGCCGCCGTCGTCGGCGCGGACCTGCCGGTGGTGGAGCTCGCGCTGCCCATCGGCATCTCGTTCTACACGTTCCACCACATCTCGTACGTGGTCGACGTCTACCGCGGCGAGCGGCCCGCGCTGCGCGAACCGGTCGCGTTCGTCACCTACATCGCGATGTTCCCGCAGCTCGTGGCCGGTCCGATCGTGCGGTTCCGGGAGATCGCCGACCAGCTGCCGCAGCCGCGCATGCACCGCTGGGACGACATCGCGGCGGGCTTCCCCCGGTTCGCGCTCGGGTTGTGCAAGAAGGTGATCATCGCCGACTCGATCGCGCCGCTGGTCGACGCCTGCTTCGCCACCCCGGCCGACCAGATGACGACGTCCATCGCCTGGCTCGGCGCGATCGGCTACACGCTCCAGCTCTACTTCGACTTCTCCGGCTACTCCGACATGGCCATCGGCCTCGGCCGCATGCTGGGCTTCCGGCTGCCGGAGAACTTCGCCCGGCCGTACTCGTCGGTGACCATCACCGAGTTCTGGCGCCGCTGGCACATGTCGCTGTCGCGCTGGTTCCGCGACTACGTCTACATCCCGCTCGGCGGCAACCGCGGCGGTGTGCTCCAGACCTACCGGAACCTGTCGATCGTTTTCGTGCTCACCGGTTTCTGGCACGGGGCCAACTGGACGTTCCTGGTGTGGGGTTTGTTCCACGGCGGGCTGCTCGTGCTGGAGCGCCGTTTCGGCTGGGATTCGGCGCCGGTCACTACGCGTACCCGAATTGCCCGGCGCGCCCTGACGATGCTGCTGGTGGTAATCGGCTGGGTGTTCTTCCGGTCCGCCGACCTCGGTACGGCGTTCACAATCATCGGCCACTTGCTGTTGCCGGATTTCAGCGGATTGACTGAAACGGTGGCCGCCGCGGCGACCAATCAGCGCATTGTGCTGCTCGTGCTGGCGCTGGCGATCGTCGCAATGCCCGATCACCCGGTGAGCGGCCCCTACCTGGAAGCCTCCCGCGCCAAGATCGCCACCGCGGCCCGGATCTCGCTGATGACCATCGGTGTCGGGTACGCGGCGATCCTGGTGGCGAGCGGCACCTTCAGCCCGTTCCTGTACTACCAGTTCTGAAGATCGAACGCGGGTCACGTTCCACAATTGACGCGCCGACCGGCGTGGCCGCGGGTCGGCGACCGCAGGAACGCGCTGACCCGGTCGGACCAGCCGCGCGGTGCCCTTTGGGGCGCGCGGTCGACGTAGGGTAGGCGAGGATTGCTCACGCCGTGTCACCTACCGTCAACTGTCAAGAATAAGTGGCCGGTTTTTCGCCGTTGTAACTACTTTATGTAACCGACCTGCTCCGTTCGGGTACACAGTGTGGTAGGACAGAGATTGCACATCCGGCAGCTTCTACCGTGCTAACCGAGGGAATTGTTACTTCGGGTGGGGGTAACGTGACTCACTCATCGGGGCCGACCAACCTGGGGGAGTTGTGACTTCCGGGGGGACCGTCCGCGCGCTCGTGGGCAACCGCGAGTTCCGCGGCATGTGGATCGGCTCGACGGTGTCCACCGCGGGCGACCAGCTCGCGGCGGTGGCGCTCTCGCTGCTGGTGTTCGAGCGCACCCAGTCGCCCGCGTGGACCGCCCTGACGTGGTCGTTGACGCTGTTCCCGCCGCTGGTCTCCGGGCCGCTGCTCGGCTGGCTGGCGGACCGGTTCCCCCGCCGCACGGTGATGGTGTGGTGCGCGTGGCTCCAGGCCGCCCTGGTGGGCCTCATGGCCATCCCCGGCGCGCCGCTGTGGCTGATGATCGTGCTGCTGGTCGTCGTGCTGATGATCTCGTCGCCGTTCCTGGCCGCCCAGGAGGCGAGCCTGCCGCACGTGCTGCCGGACAAGCGCTACGACGACGGCGTGGCCCTGTTCGGCACGTCGGTGGACGTCGCCCAGATGGTCGGCCTCGCCGCCGCGGGCTTCCTGGTCACCAACACCAGCGCCAACGTCGCGCTCGCCATCGACGCGGCCACGTTCGTGTGGGTGGCGGTCCTGGTGCAGCTGTCGGTCAAGCACCGGCCCGCGGCCGACCCGCGCGGCACGAATCGGGACCCCGAAGGTCCCAAGGGCGCGTTCACGCTCCTGGTCACCGAACCCCGGCTGCGCAGCCTGATGGGCATGCGCCTGCTGGCCGGCCTCGCCATGGTCCCGGAGGGACTCGCCGTGCCCCTGGCGGCGAGTCTGGACGCGGTGTGGGCCGTCGGCCTGATCCTGGCCATCGAGCCCGCCGCCAACGTCCTCGGCGTGGCCGTGCTGTTCCGGGTGGTGCGCGATCCCGCGAAGCGCGAGCGGCTGATCGGCCCGCTCGCCATACTGTCCCTGGCCCCTCTGGTCATGTTCGCGCTGAACCCGAACCTGACCTGGACCATCGCACTGCTGGTGATCGCCGGGATGGCCGGCGCGTACCACACGCCCGCACGCTCGGCGTGGATGCGCATCCTGCCGGACGCCTACCGCGGTCGGGCGTACGGCATCGGCCGTGCCGCTCTGCGCTCGTCGCAGGGCGGCGGCATGGCGCTGGCCGGTGTCGTGGCCCACTCGATCGGCTCGGTGACCGCGACCATCGCGGGTGCAGGCGGCATCGGGCTACTGCTCGCCACCCAGGCGACCGTAGCCTGGCGACGGGCCCGCACCCGGAACGATCCGAAGGCGGTGGCGATCTGAAACGGACCCATCACATATCGCGATTGTCAAACATGAAGGACCCCTCGGCTGCGGCCCGCTAGCCCGCGGGCACGTACGGTGAACATTCGGTCCGGGATGGAGGGAGCGGCTCACATGTCGCGGTTGCGCATGGCGAACACCTCCTCAGTGCGCATCTCGGGCACGGACGTGCCGCTGCGAACGGCGTTCGCCACGCGGCGCCGGGCAGAGGGTAGGGGGTCGTGGTGAAGAACAGTTTGACTGACCAGGAGGTCTCTGCGGCAGTCGGCCGGCCCTCGATTCGCAACTGGGATGTGTGGACGTTGCGACCGGCCGCCCTGGTGTACTTCTTCTTCATCGAATCGGCCGTAGCGGCTGCCGCCATTTGGCTGCTCACCGGGCTCGACTCGGTCTCCGACGCGGACTGGCTGCGATTCGGCGCGGTGATGTTCGCCATCACCGTGCACCTCATGATCGTTCGGCGGGCCGAAGAGTCGCGCCGCAACGAGTCCGCCGGCCCGCACATCGACCTGACGTCGGTCTGGACGTTCGCCGCCGCGATCGCCCTGCCGGGCGCGCTGGCCGTGCTGGCGACGGTCTGGATGCGCATCCTGATCCAGCCGATCGCGCGACGGCAGCCGTACCGGTTCGTGTTCAGCTCCGCGAGCATCCTCGGCGGCACCATGCTGGCCTGGGCAGTCGTGCACCTGTCCGGGACGTCGCTGCTGGCGACCGGCAGCATCCCGACCGACCTGGGCCTCGTGCTCGTGCTCATCGTGGCCGGGGTGGTCAACTGGGGCGCGCAGGGCATGAACATCGCGATCGCGCTGAAGATCGTCACGCCGCACACCCGCATCCAGGAGTTCCTGGGCTCGCGGGCGGACAACATGCTGGAGCTGAGCACGCTCGGCGCGGGCGCCATGCTCGGCATGCTCATGACCACGCACTGGGTGGGCCCGCTGCTGCTGGTGTTCCCGGTGATCCTGGTGAACGCGCTGCTCTACCACGCGGCGCAGCGGCGGGCGCACCTCGAGCGGCTGCTGCGCGAGCAGGAGCAGTTGCAGGCGCGGCTGGCCGAGGACGCGCACACCGACTACCGGACCGGGCTGCTCAACACCAACGGCCTGGCCGAGTACGCGGGCCGGCTCACCGACCGGTGCCGCCACGACGGGCAGCCGGTGACCGTGCTGGCCATCGACCTGGACCACTTCAAGCGGATCAACGACACCTGGGGCCACCCGGCGGGCAACGCCGTGCTGGCCGAGGTGGGCCGCATCCTGCGGGAGAAGCTGCGGCCGGGCGACGTGGCCGGGCGCGACGGCGGCGAGGAGTTCGTCGTGGTGCTCGCCGACACGGGCCTGGCGCAGGGCACGGCCATCGCGGAGCGGGTGCGCGAGGCGATCGGCGAGATGTCCGTGGTGACCACCGACAAGCACCGCAACACGGTGACGCTGCGCGGGCGCAACCTGCCGCTGACGCCGGACGGGCCGGAGGTGCGCGCCATTTCGGCGTCCATCGGCGTGGCCGTGCTGCCGGACAACGGCGAATGCCTCCAGGACGCCCAGCACTGCGCGGACGCGGCGCTCTACGCGGCCAAGGAGAACGGGCGCAACCAGGTGCGGGTCGCCGGTGGCGAGATCCGGCTGCTGCCCGCGCCGCGGGTCGACCAGCCGGTCGCGGAGGGCGCGGCCGAGCAGCAGGAAGCCGCCGGAGCCACGCGCACGGCCTAAGCGCCCTCGACCCCGCGGACCGCCCGAGACGGCTCGGACCCCGGCACGGCGTAAGTCGTCGGCGTCCCGTGCGCGGCGCGATCGGGCGGCTCGCGCCCGGGAGCGGCGGCGGAGGGCGCGCTGGAGCGTCCCACCGCGACTGCGGTGGGTGGCCGGTGTGGTCCTCGTGCTGCGCATGGCGGCCCGTCGTCTCCGCGCGGCCCGCGTCCCGCGACCGGGCCTTTGGTGCCCCCTACGCGACGCATACCCACTCTCGGCGGGTTCCAAACGTGTCAGTGCACTCTTTCCCGCTTGCCGCTCATCAGCCGGCAGACCAGGTAGATCAGGAACGACACCGCCGTCACGAACGCGCTCACCGGCATGCCGGGCGCGAGCGACAGCACCATCCCGCCCAGCACCGACACCTCGGCGAACACCACGGCCAGCACGGTGGCCCGCACCGGGCTCGCGGTGACCCTCGTCGCCGCCGCCGCGGGCGTGATCATCAGCGACAGCACCAGCAGCGCGCCCACCAGCTGCACGCTCAACGCCGTCGCCACGCCCACCAGCACCGCGAACACCACCGACAACGTCCGCACCGGCACGCCGCGCGCCGTGGCCACGGCCGCGTCCACGCTGGCGAAGTGCAGCGGCCGGTAGATGAACGCCAGCACCGCCAGCACCGCGACCGACGAGCCGATCAGCAGCCACAGGTCGGTCGACCCGACGCTCACCACCTGCCCGGTCAGCAGGCCGAACTTGTTCGCCGCGCGCCCCTTGTAGAGGGCCAGGAACAGCACGCCCAGCCCCAGGCCGAACGCGAGGATCGCGCCGATCACCGAGTCCCGGTCCGCGTCACGCCTGCTCAGCAGCCCCAGCAGCAGCGCGGCGATGACCGAGCCGGCCAGCGCGCCGTACCCGACGCCGATGCCGACCAGCAGGGCCGCCGCGCCACCGGTGAACGCCAGCTCGCTCGTGCCGTGCACGGCGAACGCCATCTTGCGGGTCACCACGAGCGGGCCGAGCAGCCCGGCCACCAGCCCGAGCACCGCGCCCGCGATCAGCATCGGCTGGACGTAGCGCAGCAGGTCGATCGTCTGCCCGACGTCGAAGAAGTTCTCCATCAGCCCTCATCCGCCACGTGGTGCGGCTCGTCCTCGCACACGTGCTGCGCGCCGACCACGTGGATCTGGTCGCGCACGCGGACCACCTCGACGTTCGTGCGGTACAGCTCGGTGAGCGTCCGCGAGGTCATCACCTCGGCGGGCGTGCCGATCCGGAACCGGCCGTCGACCAGGTACAGCACCCGGTCGACCAGCGGCAGGATCGGGTTGATCTCGTGGGTCACGAACAGCACGGCCGTGCCCGCGGTCCGGCGGCGGGCGTCGATCAGGTCGCTGACCACGCGCTGGTGGTGCAGGTCGAGCGAGAGCAGCGGCTCGTCGCACAGCATCACCTCGGGGTCGCCGACCAGGGCCTGCGCCACCCGCAGCCGCTGCTGCTCGCCGCCGGAGAGCAGGCCGACCGGCTCGTCGGCGTACCTCGTCGCTCCGACGGCCTCCAGGGCCACGTCCACCCTGGCCCGGCGTTCGCGCCGGTCGCGCCAGCCGACGCCCCAGCGGTGCCCGTCCAGGCCGAACCCGACCAGGTCGCGGCCGCGCAGCACGAGGCTGGAGTCGATCGCCCGCTGCTGCGGGATGTAGCCGATGCGCCGGTTGCCGCCCGCGACGCGCACCGTGCCCGAGGACAGCGGTTGCAGGCCCAGCAGCACCCGGATGAGGCTGGTCTTGCCCGAACCGTTGGGTCCGAGCACGGCCACGAACTCGCCGGGGGCGACGTCCAGGTCCAGCCCGTCCCACAGCACGCGGTCGCCGTAGGACAGCCGCGCGCCGCGCAGCGCCACGGCCGCGCGCGTGGACCTGTCCGCCACCTGCGCCGTCATGCGCCCAGCGCTCCCACCAGCGAGTCCACCTGCTTCGTCATCCACTCAAGGTAACCCGTGACGCCCTCGGGCAGCGTCTCGGTCACCTCGGCGACCGGCACGCCCGCGGCCCTGGCCTGGTCGACCACCTGCTTGGTGCCCGCGTTCTCGGTCTGCGCGTTGTTGACCAGCGCGGTGACCTGCTTCTGCTCGACGAGCCGGGTGACCTCGGCGAGCGCGGCGGCGGGGATGTCGGTCTCGTTCTCCACGGCCTCGCTGAACGACTCGGGCGTGACGTCCTCGACGCCCGCGGTGTCCAGCAGGTAGTGCGCCACGGGCTCGGTGGCCAGCACCTTCCTGCCCGCTCCCTTGCCCTCGACGCGCTGCTCCAACTCGGTCAGCTTGGTGGTGAAGTCCCTGGCGTTCGCCTCGAACGTCGCCTTCTTGTCCGGCGCGATCGCGCCGAGGTCGGTGGCGGCCTGGTCGGCGACCTTGCGCACGGTGCCGAAGTCGTACCAGACGTGCTCGTTCACGGAGTGGTCGTGGTGCTCCTCGCCCTCCGGCTCGGCGGAGGGCTCCGGCTCCTCGTGCTCGGACGCCTTGCCGGACAGCGGGAACGCCTCGATCTTCTTGGCCCCCTCGGTCTCGGGGCCGAGCAGGGTGGCGAAGAAGTCGTCGTAGCCGCCGCCGTTGAAGATCACCAGCTTCGCGTCGCGGACCGCGGCCAGGTCCGACGGCTTGCTCTCGTAGGAGTGCGGGTCGCCGGACGGGTCGGCGATGATGGCGCTGACCTGCACCGCGTCGCCGCCGACGGCCTCGACGACGCTGCCCCACACGTTGGTGGAGGCGACGACCTTGATCTTGCCGTCGCCGTTGGCGGCCGGGGTGTCCTGGGCACCGCAGGCGGTGAGGACGACGGCGGTCGCGGCGGCAACCGCGCCGAGCAACACGTTGCGGACGGTCATCAGAACACTCCTCGACAGGCGGACGCACAGGCAATGGAAACCGTTGTCGAGTTCAGTTTAGAACGCTCCGCCACGGACATGTCCACCGACCGGGTGTTTTCACACACCAGAGGGGCCACCTCCCCACGGACGGGAGGTGGCCCCTCTGGGTGCGCGGGTCGTCAGTCGGTCAGGCGGTGGCCCGACTCGGGGTGGAACAGGTGGACCTCGCCGGCGTCGCGCACGGCGACCTTGACCGTCTGGCCCAGGGTGGGCGGCGTGCGGCCGTCGACGCGGACCACGAACCGCTCCGGCACACCGCCGATGCGGACCGAGCCGTGCATGAGCGCGTCCGCGCCCAGCTCCTCGACCAGCTCGACGGTCATGTCCATGCCCTGCTCGGAGGAGCTGACCAGCGCCAGCGACTCCGGCCGGATGCCGAACGTGACCTCGGACAGGCCCTCACCCGCGGCCTTGTCCAGCGCGCGGCGCTCCAGCGGCACCACGATGCCGTCGAGCTTCGCGCCCTCGGCCGTCAGCGGCACGGTCTTGAGGTTCATGGCGGGCGAGCCCATGAAGCCCGCGACGAACGCGTTGGCCGGCTTGTCGTACAGCGCGCGCGGGGTGTCGCACTGCTGGAGCAGGCCGTCCTTGAGCACGGCGACCCGGTGGCCCATGGTCATGGCCTCGACCTGGTCGTGCGTGACGTAGATCGTGGTGGTGCCCAGCCGCGCCTGGAGGGCGGCGATGTTCGCGCGGGTCTCCACGCGCAGCTTCGCGTCCAGGTTCGACAGCGGCTCGTCCATGAGGAACACGGAGGGCTCGCGGACGATCGCGCGGCCCATCGCGACGCGCTGGCGCTGACCGCCCGACAGCGCCTTCGGCTTGCGGTCGAGGTACTTCTCGAGGTCCAGCATCTTGGCCGCCTCGGCGACCTTCTCCCGGATCTCGGTCTTGTTGACGCCGCGCAGCTTGAGCGCGAAGCCCATGTTCTCCGCGACCGTCATGTGCGGGTAGAGCGCGTAGGACTGGAACACCATCGCGATGTCGCGGCCCTTGGGCGGCACGTTGGTGACGTCCTTGCCGCCGATGTGGATCGCGCCCTCGTCCACGTCCTCCAGACCCGCGAGCATCCGCAGCGCGGTGGACTTGCCGGAGCCGGACGGACCGACCAGGACCAGGAACTCGCCGTCGGCGACGTCCAACGACAGCTCGTCGACCGCGCGGACCGGCGGGTTGCCGGAGAAGATCCGCGAAGCCTTGACGTAGGCGACCTCAGCCATGCCACGCACCTTTCACTACCAAGCTTTGCCGCAACGCTAGGGATTGCAAGCGCTTACGGGAACGGGTGGATTGGTCTAGTTCCGCATCGGTTCAGCCCCTGGCCCGGACGAGCTGACCCGGCCGCCGCGGGAGTCAGGACCGGCCGGGGTCCGCGAGCGTCCCGAAGACCATGCCGATGCCCGCCGCCCACCGGGTCCAGCGGGGCGGCGATCACCCGGTCGAGGCGACCGGACCAAGCCTTTGACCAGCGGTATTGCGGCTGGCGGTCGACGCGTCGACTCCCTAACCTCTCCGCCATGAAGGTCATCGATCAACGGGAGTTCGACCGGAACCCCGCACAAGCGCTGGAAGCACTCGAAGCCGGCGCGGCGCTCCGCATCACCGATCGCGACGGTGAGGTCATCGAGCTCCGCCCTCCGGCGGACGGGCGGCCGTGGACCACGAAGGAGCTCATCGAGCTGCACAAGCGCCTGCCGCACGTCGACTACGCGGAGTTGCGCGCGGACATCGACGACACGTCCGGCGTCGATCGCGTCGATGCGGACCCGTGGGAGCGCAACCGTGGCTGACCGCCATTCCGGCGTCCTGGACACGTCCGCGTACATCGACCTCGACTCCTTGCACCCCGGGGTCCTGCCGGACGATCCCGGGCTGACCACGATCACGCTGGCCGAGCTGTACCACGGCGTGGTGGCCGCGAGGGACGCGACGACCCGCGCGACCCGGACCGCGCACGTGGCCGCCGCGATCGTGGACTTCGACCCCCTGCCCTTCGACTACCGCGCGTCCGCGCGTTACGGCAGCCTCGTCGCGCTGACGCTCGCGGCCGGGCGTGATCCGCGGTCGCGCAAGTTGGACCTGATGATCGCGGCCATCGCGTCGTGCCACGACCTGCCGCTCTACACCCGCAACCCTAAGGACTTCGTCGGCCTGGAGCAGTTGGTCGAGGTCGTCGAGGTGTGACCGGGGGCCTCCGCGGCGAGGTGGAGGCCCCCGTCGACATCAGCCCTTGACCGCGCCCGACGACAGACCGGTCACCAGGAACCGCTGCACCAGGTAGAACACCACGATCGCGGGGATCGCGACCAGGATCGAGGCGGCAGCCAGGTGGCCCCACTCGGTCCGGTTCTGCTGGACGAACACCTGCAGGCCCACGGCCAGGGTCTTCGACTCGTCCGCCGCCGACAGGAACGCCGACGCGAACGCCACCTCGCCCCACGCCGTCAGGAACGCGTAGAACGCCGTCACGGCCAGCCCCGGCCGGGCCAGGGGCAGCACCAGCCGCCAGAACACGCCGAACGGCGACAGGCCGTCCACCCGGCCCGCCTCGTCGATGTCGGTGGGGATGGTGTCGAAGTAGCCCTTCAGCATGTACGTGCAGAACGGCACCGCGGTCGTGCAGTACACCAGCACCAGGCCCAGCGACGTGCCCTGCAACCCCAGCGCCAGCAAGATGTTGTACAGCGGCACGATCAGCACCGCGAACGGGAACATCTGCACGACCAGGAACGACAGCATCAGCGACCGCTTGCCCGGGAACCGGAACCGCGACGCCGCGTAGCCCGTCGTCGCCGACAGGAACACCGCCAGCACCGTGGTCAGCAGCGCGATCAGCACCGAGTTGCCGAACCACGCGAGGAAGTCGCCCTTCTCCCCCGTCAGGATGCGCCCGTAGTTGTCCAGGCTGGAGTCGTTGAACAGCTTCGGCGTGGTCTCCACGGCCTTGGCGTCCGGCTTGAACGACGTCACCAGCACCCAGAACACCGGGAACACCGCGATCAGCGACGCCACCACGAGCGCGGCGTGCAGACCGGCGCTGGCCAGGGGCGACCGCTGCGCGCGCTTGAGCGCCCGCGCCCGCGGGACCGCCTTCACCGACGCGGCTTCGACCGTCATCACCACACCTCGCCTTGCTTGCGCAGCGCCCGCCGGTACACGCCCGCGAACACGAGCAGCACGGACAGGATCAGCACGCCGTAGGTCGACGCCACCGCGAAGTCGCGGGACGCGCTGGAGAAGAACCGCTCGAACGCGTAGGTCACCAGGATGCGGGTGTTCGGGTTCGGCCCGGTGATCAGGTAGATGATCGCGAACATGTTGAACGTCCAGATGATGCCCAGCAGCACCACGGTGCTGGACACCGACCGCAGGCCGGGCAGCGTCACGTTGCGGAACCGCTGCCACGCGGTCGCGCCGTCCACCTCGGCGGCCTCGTAGAGGTCACCGGGGATCGACTGCAACCCGCCCAGCAGCGCCACCATCATGAACGGCACGCCGAGCCACA
Source organism: Actinosynnema sp. NPDC091369 (assembly GCF_044757065.1). NCBI lineage: Bacteria > Bacillati > Actinomycetota > Actinomycetes > Pseudonocardiales > Pseudonocardiaceae > Actinosynnema > Actinosynnema sp. NPDC091369. The sequence continues at coordinate 680,499 of NZ_JBIVUG010000001.1, forward strand.
CGTTGACGATGATCACCGCGACCAGCGCCCAGTCGGACTGGCCGAGCCACACCGGGTCGGGCAGGCCGAGGAAGCGCAGGGCCTGGTTGATGATCCCGTACTGCGCGTTGAACATGTACTTCCACGCGAACGCGCTGATGAACGCGGGCACGGCCCACGGCAGGATCAGCAGCACCCGGTACACCGCCCGGCCGCGCACCTCCCGGTTGAGCAGCAGCGCGAGGCCCAGGCCGATCGTGTAGTGGAAGAACACGCAGCCGAACGTCCAGACCAGCGTGCGGACCAGCGTGCCCCAGAACGCGCCGTAGCTCGCGTCGCCGGACAGGACGTTCAGGTAGTTGTCCAGGCCAACGGAGACGTAGGTCGCCGGTCGGTCGAGGATCGGGTTGGCGATGTTGCCCTCGTTGATGTCGGTGAAGGTGAAGAACACGCCCTGGGCGAGCGGGAACAGCACCAACACCGCGATGACCACCACGACCGGCAGCACCATCGCGTACGCGTACCAGTGCCGGTCCAGGAACCTGCGCACCGAAGTCTCCCTTCGCTGCCCCGCGGCGCCCGGCCCACGTGCGGGCCGGGCGTCGAGGGGGATGGTCAGCCGACGGTGTACTCGGGGACGACCTTGTCCTTGTAGTCCTTCGCGACCTCGTCGAGCGCCGTCTTGGCGTCCTTCTTGCCGGCCAGCACGTCGGCGTAGGCGATCTTCAGCGGGTCGAACAGCTGGCCGCCCTCGGGGATCCACGCGCGCGGGTGGGCGGAGGTGACGACCGGCTCGAACGCGGACACGACCGCGTTGGCCTTCACGTCGGCGTTGTCGTAGGCCGACTTGCGGGTGGGCAGCACGCCCAGTTCCTTGGCGATGCGCGCCTGCGACTCGGTGCTGCTCATGCAGGCGATGAACTTGACCGACGAGTCCTTGGCCTTGGTGGCCTTGCGGATCACGTAGTCGTGGCCGCCGACCGGCGCGGAGCCCTTGCCCGCGGTGGCGCCGGGCACGGGCGCGATGCCCAGGTTGGCGGCGTCGGTGAACGCGGCGCCCTTGAGGTAGTCGGCGACCGACCACGGGCCGTTGATCACCATGGCGACCTCGCCGGAGGTGAACGCGGCCTGCATGTTGTTGTAGGAGTTCGCCGGGTCGAGCGCGGTGGACGCGGCCTTGGCGTCGAGCAGGCCCTTGGCGGTCTCCAGCGCCTTCACGTTGTCCGCGGAGTTGACCACGATCTTCTTCGCGTCGGCGTCGACCAGGTCGCCGCCCTCGCCGTAGATGAACGGCAGCGCGTAGTAGGCGTCGTTGTTGATGAAGATCGTCTTCTCGCCGCCGAGCTTGGCCGCGGCGGCCTTGACCTCGTCCCAGGTCTTCGGCGGTTCGACGCCGGCGTCGGCCAGCAGCTTCTTGTTGTAGAACAGCGCCAGCGAGTCGGTGACCTGTGGCACGCCGTAGGTCTTGCCGTCGTACTTGGTGGAGCCCAGCGGGGTCTCCAGGAAGTCGGACGTGTCGTTCGCCAGCTCGGTGCCGGCCAGGTCCTCGACGTAGCCGAGCTTGGCCAGCTGCGACACCCACGCGACCTCGGCGCGGAAGACGTCCGGGCCCTGACCGCCCTGCGCGGCGGTCTTGTAGTTGTTGAGCGCCTGGTCGAACGCGACCGTCTCGGTCTTGACCTTGTAGCCGCCCTTGGTCGCGCACTCCTGCGCGATCGCGGTGAACACCGGGCTCTCGTTCGGGCCGCTGGTGTCCCAGAAGGTGATCTCGCCGGAGTCGCCGGACGCCGATCCGCCGCCGCCACCACCGCACGCGGTGAGGACGAGGGCGGAGGCGGCCGCCACTGCGGTCACGAGGGTGGTACGTCGCATCGTTGCTGTCGTCCCTCCTGCGGCCTCCACCGTGATGAAGGCTCTTGCAAGAACTTGCGAAATTGTTGACGCGGATTTCAACCCGCCGACCAGGTCCGGGTCAAGGGGCTGCACGTAACCAAGCCGTAACGGCCCTGCCTGGTCGGCGGAAACCAAGGTGGGCGTTGCAAAAATTTGCCGCTGGCGGCAGGCTGCACGTCACCAGCGAGTCAGCGAGGAGGCAGGGTGTCCGGTCTGTCCGAGATCGCCAGGGCAGCCGGGGTGAGCATCTCCACGGTCAGCCGGGTGCTCAACCGCCGGGCGGGCGTGAACGACGAGACGCGCCAGCGCGTGCTCGCGGTGCTTGCGGAAATGCCTTACACGCCACGCGGGTTGGGCGCGTTGCAGCGGACCGGGGTGATCGGGCTGCTCGTGCCGGAGCTGTCGAACCCGGTGTTCCCGGCGTTCGCCGAGGCGCTGGAGGTGCGGGCCGCGCGGCTGGGGTACTCGTCGCTGCTGTGCAACACGCGGGCCACCGGCGCGGGCGCGATGGGCGAGGAGGAGTACGTGCGGATGCTCCTCGCGCGCGGCGTCGAGGGCATGGTGTTCGTGTCGCCGGAGATCACCAACGTCGAGGTGCCGCTCGGCCAGGCGCCGCGGCCGTCGTACTACGCGAAGCTGCTGGCCGACGGCGTGCACATGGTGTTCCTCAACGGGGCCACGCCGTCGTTGGACGTGCCGGACGTGACGGTGGACGAGCAGCACGCGGGCTATGCGGCGACCAGGCACCTGGTGGAGCTCGGGCACCGGCGGATCGGGTTCGTGTCGGGACCGGCGCGGTCGTTGCCGTCACGGCTCAAGCGGGCCGGGTGGGCGGCGGCGCTGGAGGAGGACGGGCTGCCGGCGACGTCGGACTACGTGGCGCACGGGCCGTTCGGGCCGGAGGGCGGCGCGGAGGCGGTGTCGTCGCTGCTGGACAGCGTGCGGCCGACGGCGGTGATCTGCTCGTCCGACCACATGGCGATCGGCGTGCTGCGGGAGGCGCACCGGCGCGGGCTGACCGTGCCGCGCGACCTGTCCGTGGTGGGGTTCGACGACATCCCGCTGGCGTCGTACTGCTCGCCGTCGTTGACCACGCTCGCGCAGCCGATCGAGGAGATGGCGTCGGCGGCGGTGGACGAGTTGGTGCACCGGCTCGACCCCGATCGGCGCAGGCGTCCGGCGGGCAATTACACGCGCGTTTTCCGGCCGCGCCTGGTGGTGCGCGAGTCGTCCGCCGCACCCCCATTGGTTTAGACCACTGTACTCTGAGGTAACCACCCGCCATCTGCACTGATGACAATTTGGAGGGACGCCGGTCACCCCCACTTCTGTAATTGGTTCTGAACCGTTACGGTCACTTCATGGCGCGGTCGATGCATGTGCGACGCCCCGCGACGCTCGCCTCACTGGCGGCGGAGCTGGGTGTTTCCCGGACAACGGTGTCCAACGCGTACAACCGTCCCGACCAGCTCTCGCCAGAGCTGCGACGCCGGGTGTTGGAGACAGCGAGACGACTCGGGTACCCGGGGCCCGACCCGGTGGCCCGTTCACTGCGGACCAGGAAGGCCGGTGCGGTGGGCCTGCTGCTCACCGAGAACCTGTCCTACGCGTTCCGCGACCCGGCGGCGATCGGGTTCCTGGAGGGGTTGGCGCTCGCCTGCGAGGACGCCGGGACCGGGCTGCTGCTCGTCCCGGCGAACCCCGAGCGCGAGGACGTGGCGGCCGTGCACCGGGCCGGGGTGGACGGTTTCGTCGTGTACTCCGTGCCCGACGACGACCCGCACCTGGCGGCCGTGCTGGAGCGGCCCGTGCCGACCGTCGTGTGCGACCAGCCCGACCTCGGCAACGTCGACCGCGTCGGCATCGACGACCAGGCGGCCATGCACGCGCTGGCGCAGCACCTGATCTCGCTGGGGCACCGGCGGGTCGGCGTGGTGTGCATGCGGCTGGCCCGCGACCGCAACGACGACTTCGTGACGCCGGAACGCCAGCAGGCGGCGCACTTCCACGTGCAGCGGGCCCGGTTGGCGGGGCTCGCGCAGGCGTTCGCGTCGGTCGGCGTGGACTGGGCGACCGTGCCGGTGGCCGAGCGGTTCGACCACACCATGGCGTCGGGCGCGTCGGCGGCGGCGCAGGTGCTGGAGCGCGACCCGCAGATCACCGCGCTGATCTGCACGTCGGACATACTGGCCCTCGGCGCCATGGCGGAGCTCCAGCGGCGCGGCCTGCGGGTGCCCGCGGACATCACCGTCACCGGCTTCGACGGCATCCGCGAGGCGGAGCAGGCGGGCCTGACGACGGTGCGCCAGCCGGTCCTGGAGAAGGGCCGCGCGGCGGGCAAGCTGCTCCTCGACTCGGCCGAGCGCACCCGCCCCCGGGCCGTCACGCTGTCCACCGAACTGGTCCAGGGCACCACCGCCGCCCCGCCGCGCGGCACGGCCGAGGAACGCTGGTTCGGCCCGTGACCCGCCCGGCCTGACGCCTTCCCGAACACTCCGCAGGGGTCCCCGCAAGGGGGCCCCTGCTGTCGTTCCACCAGGTGGACCGGCCGCGTCGAGGCGCGACAATCGAGAGGTGCCGCCACCTTCAAAACCGTTGCGCAAGTTGGGTTTCCTGACCATCGGGACGTTCGACGAGACCGACCCGGGACGCGGGCACGAGTCGACGTTGCAGGTGATCGAGCTCGGTGAGCGGCTCGGGTTCGACAGCGCCTGGGTGCGGCACCGGCACCTCCAGTTCGGCATCTCCTCGCCCGTCGCCGTGCTCGCCGCGGCCTCGCAGCGGACCCGCCGCATCGAGCTCGGGACCGCCGTCATCCCGCTCGGCTGGGAGAACCCGCTGCGCCTGGCCGAGGACCTGGCCACGGTGGACGTGCTGTCCGGCGGACGGCTCAACCCCGGGGTGAGCGTCGGGCCGCCGATGCGGTTCGACCGGGTCCGGGAAGCGCTCTACCCCGACACGGCGGACGCCGAGGACTTCGGCTACCGGCGCCTGGCACGGTTGCTCGCCCACGTGCGCGGCGAGCCCGTCACCGACTTCCGCGGCACGGAGGGGATCGAGGTGTTCTCCGACCGCGTCCAGCCGCACTCACCCGGCCTCGCCGACCGCCTGTGGTACGGCGGCGGCAGCTTCGCCTCCGCCCGCTGGGCCGGCGAGCACGGGCTGAACCTGCTCGTCAGCAGCGTCGTCAAGGCCGAGGGCCGCACCGGGTTCGCCGACATCCAGCGCGACCACGTCCGCGCCTTCCGCGCCGCCCACCCCGACGGCGAGCGGGCCCGCGTCTCGCAGGGCCTCGTCGTCATCCCGACCGACTCGGCGTCCGCCGCACAACGCGCGAAGTACCACGACTACGCGGCGGCGCGCCTGCCCCGCACGGCCACGCCGCAGGGTCCGGCCGGGTTGCTGTTCTCCCCCGACTTCGTGGGCACGTCCGCGCAGATCGCCGAACGCCTCCACGCCCACGCCGCGTTCCGGGAGGTCGACGAGGTGGCGTTCGCCCTGCCGTTCGCCTTCGAGCACGCCGACTACGAGCAGATCCTCACCGACATCGCCACCGTCCTCGGTCCCGCGCTCGGCTGGACGCCGTAGGCATCACGTCACGCGGAAGATCACCGGGTTGCCCGCCTTGCCCGCGACGACCGCCGTCAGCAGGTAGTCGCCCGCGCCGAGCCGAGAGCTCTTGCGGCAGCCCGGTTCCGAGGTGGTGCCCGGCCACTGCACGCCGTAGGTGAACCGCTCGCCCGGCTGCACCACGCGCACCTCCGAGCCGTCGGTGGCGAAGCAGTCGTTGCTCGACCACAGCCGGGTCGCGCCGTCCGCGCTCGTCACCACCAGCTCCCGCACCTTGCGCCCGATCTCCTTGGCGCACGGCAGCGGCCCGGTGTTGGACACGACGATGGTGAACCGGACCGGTTGGCCGGCCGGGGTCGACGGCTTGTCCACCTCCGCCGCCACGGCCACCTGGGCGTCGTCGCACGGCGGCGGCGGGCCCGGGGGCAGGGTCGGGGACGGCGTCGCGGCCGGGGTCGGGGCGGGCGGCGGCGGGGTGGTCGAGGACGACGACGCGACCACCGGTGTCGCCTCCGGCTCCGGCGGGCTGGACGGGGGCCGCGCCACCGCGGGCGCCGGGTCACCCCGGCCGACCAGCGCGCCGACCAGCCACACGACGCCGACCAGCGCGACCAAGGACCCGGCGACGGCGAACGCGCGACGCCGCCGGTACACCGACCGCGGGTGCGGGCCTGTGGGCTCGGTCACGCGGTCGAAGGTAGCCGGGTCACGTGGAATTCCCGGGTAGGTCCCGATCGCCCGATGTGGTGAACGTGAGGTGCGCCCGATTCACTTGCCCGCCATCCGGGAGGCGGGTTCCAATCCGGGAGAACAACGGAGGTGTGCGATGACCGCGATCGACGAGCTGCTCCGCCGCAACGCCGAACTGGGCGACATCGTCCCCGGCGACCGATCCTCGCCGAAGCCCTCGATGCAGGTGACGATCCTGACCTGCATGGACTCCCGCATCCGGGTGTTCGAGATCTTCGGTCTCAAGCAGGGTGAGGCGCACGTGCTGCGCAACGCGGGCGGCGTGGTGACCGACGACATGATCCGCTCCCTGGCGCTGAGCCAGCGCAAGCTCGGCACCCGCGAGGTGTTGCTGGTGCACCACACGAACTGCGGCTTGCAGCTGGTCACCGAGGACGAGTTCAAGGACGAGCTGGAGGCGGCCTCCGGGATGCGCCCGCCGTGGTCGGTGGAGGCGTTCCGCGAGGTGAAGGACAGCGTCCGCGGCTCGGTGAACCGGGTCCGGCACAGCCCCTACCTGCTGCACCGCGACAACGTGCGCGGCTTCGTCTACGACGTGCACACGGGCCAGCTGACCGAAGTCGTGTGACCGGTCGGCGAACCGGTCTGGGAGACTGTGCGGCGCTATGAGCCTGGACGCCGAGCTCCTCCTCGACTGGTTCGCCGACACCGCCCGCGACCTGCCCTGGCGACGGCCGGAGTGCACGGCCTGGGGCGTGCTGGTCAGCGAGATCATGCTGCAGCAGACCCCGGTGGCCCGGGTCGAGCCGATCTGGCACGAGTGGCTGGCCCGGTGGCCGACCCCGTCGGCGATGGCCAGGGCGAGTCAGGGCGAGGTGCTGCGGGCCTGGGGCAAGCTCGGCTACCCCCGTCGCGCCCTCCGGCTGCACGCCGCCGCGCAGGCCGTCGCCGAGCACCACGACGACGTCGTCCCGAGCGACGTGGACACCCTGCTCGCCCTGCCCGGCATCGGCGCGTACACCGCGCGGGCGGTGGCGGCGTTCGCGTACGGGCAGCGGTGCCCGGTGGTCGACACGAACGTCCGCCGGGTCGTGGCGCGGGCCGTGCACGGCGCGGGTGACGCGGGCCCGCCGTCCACCACCAAGGACATGAAGGACGTCGAAGCGCTCCTGCCGGAGGAGGACGGGCGCGCCGCCGCCTACTCGGCCGCGCTCATGGAGCTGGGCGCTCTCGTCTGCACCGCCCGCGCGCCCAAGTGCGCCGACTGCCCGGTGTTCGACGGGTGCGCGTGGCAGCTCAACGGCCGTCCCGCGTACGACGGCCCGGCCAAGGCGGTGCAGAAGTTCGCGGGCACCGACCGGCAGGTGCGCGGCCTGCTGCTGGACGTGCTGCGCGGCACCAGCGAACCGGTCGCGAAGGCGCGCCTGGACGTGGTCTGGTCGGACGCGGGCCAGCGGGACCGCTGCCTGCACGCGCTGCTCGTGGACGGCCTGGTCGAGCAGACCCGGGAGGGCCTGTTCGCGCTGCCCGGGGAGCACTGACCCGTGCACGCCCTGGTGGTCTTCTTCGACACCGAGGCCGAGAACGCCGTGCGGGCGCTGTGGCGGCGGATCGGCGCGAGGTCCGAGCTGCCGCCCCACCTGACCTACGCGGCGGCGGGCGCGATCGGCCCGAAGGTGCGGGCCGAGCTGCGCGAGGACCTGTCCCGGCTGTGGCTGCCCGACGTCTGGCTGCACACGCTCAGCGCCACCGAGAACGCCCTCCAGCTCGGCGCGGTCGTGGACGCCGAGCTGCTGGCCGTGCACTCGGCCGTGCACGACGTGCTCGCGGGCCGGGTGAAGCACCCGCACGGCCGGCACCTGCCCGGCAACTGGGTGCCGCACTGCCCGCTGCTCACCGGCGAGGACGCCGAGGTGACGGCGGCGTTCGCCGAGCTGCACCCGATCACGCCGATCCGCGCGAAGACCCGCGAGATGGCGATCGTGGACACTCAGACCGGGTCGATCGACCCGCTCAGGAACGCCTCCACCGCGCCCCGGTAGACCTCCGGAGCCTCGTCGTGCACGACGTGCCCGGACTCCGGCACCACCAGGTGCGTCGCCCCGGTCCGGCGTGCCACCTCGGCCATCTGCCCGGCCCGCAGCCCGCCCAGCCCGGCCTCGACCACCAGCATCGGGCACCGGATCGCGTCCACGTGGTCCCAGTAGTCCCGCTCACCCCACTCCGAGGCGATCTCGTACAGGTCGGGCAGGTGCGCGATGAGGTGCCAGCCGTCCTCGCGCTCCTCGAACATCTCCTCCACCCGCGGCACGTCCACGACCGTCCGCACGTGCGCCAACGACTCGAACGCGGGCGGCCACGCGTCGAAGTACCACTTCCACTCGTCGACCGTGCGGCCCCGGTTGTCCGGCACCACGTCCTCGGCGACCACCGCCCGCACCAGGTCGGGCCGGGTCGCGGCGAGCGCCCACGCGTGCAGCCCGCCCATCGAGTGCCCGATCACCACGGCGGGCGCGAGGTCGAACCGCTCGATGACCTCGGCCGCGTCGGCGACGAAGTCCTCCGTCCGGAACGGCCCGCGCACCGGGTTGCGGCCGTGCCCGCGCGCGTCCGGCGCCACCACCCGCCCGTACGGCTTGAGCCACTGCGCCACCGTCCACCACGTGCCGGCCCGGCTCATCAGGCCGTGGAGCAGCAGGATGCCCTGCCCCGATCCACCGAACTCCGCAACGCTCATACGTGCATCATGTCGGCATGGCCATCAGTCCCAAGGCGCGCCCGTACCTGATCGTCGTCGTCGTGGTGCTGGTGGTGGCCGGGATCGTGGTGGCGAAGCTGCCCCGGGACGAGGACGGCGCGCCGAGCGCCGCGCAAACCACCACCACCACCACTCCCGCGGTGGTGGACGCCGAGGGTGGCGACGGCGCGGGTGACGCCTACTACCCGCAGGACGGCAACACCGGCTACGACGTCGGCGGCTACGACGTGTCGGTCAGCTACGACCCGGCGACCAAGCGGCTCGACGGGGTCGCGAAGATCACCGCCAGGGCGACCGCCGACCTGACCCGGTTCAACCTCGACCTGTACGCCCTGGAGGTGACCGGCGTCGACGTGCGCGAGCAGGCGGCGGAGCACCGCCAGGAGGGCGACCACGAGCTGGTCGTCACGCCCGCGACCCCCCTGGCCGCCGGCGAGGAGTTCACCACCACCGTCCGGTACGGCGGCGAGCCGACCTTGTTCGAGGACCGGGCCCTGGGGCGCAGCGGCTGGCAGGTGTCGGTCGGCGGCGGCGCGTTCGCGGCGGGCGAGCCCCACTCGGCGACCACGTGGTTCCCGGCCAACGACACCCCGCGCGACAAGGCGACGTTCGCCCTGACCGCCCGCGTGCCCGAGGGCTGGTCGGTGATCTCCAACGGCGTCGAGGCGGGCGCCACCACCGCCGCCGACGGCTGGACGTCGTTCCGCTGGGTCGCCGACCAGCCGATGGCCACCTACCTGACCACGATCGCGATCGACAGGTGGACCGTCGAGCGGTCCGCGCTGCCCGACGGCACGCCGGTGGTGAACGCCTACGCGCCGGGCGCGGAGAACGGCAGGCAGCACCAGGAGCGGCTGCCCGAGGTGCTCGGGTTCCTGGCGGAGAAGTTCGGGCCGTACCCGTTCTCCTCGGCGGGCGGGATCTTCCTCGCCGACGACATCGGGTTCTCGCTGGAGACCCAGACCCGGCCGATCTACGCGGGCTGGGCCGACCTGGACACCGTCGTGCACGAGAACGCCCACCAGTGGTTCGGCGACTCGGTGAGCCTGGAGAACTGGGCCGACATCTGCCTGAACGAGTGCTTCGCCTCCTACGCCCAGTGGCTGTGGGCCGAGGCGAAGGACGGCGTCGACCTGGACCAGCGGTACCGCGCCGAGGTCGAGCGGGTCGGCGACCGGGAGACGTACTGGAACCGCAAGCTCTACGACATGGGCCGGGGCAACGAGTTCCGGGGCGTCTACGACAAGGGCCAGCTCGCGCTGCACGCGCTGCGCCGCCAGGTCGGGGACCCCGCGTTCGACCGCCTGGTGAAGGAGTGGACGGCCGCGCACCGCGACGGCAACGCGTCGTGGCCGGAGTTCGAGGCGCACGTGGAGCGGGTGTCGGGGCAGGACCTCGACGCGTTCTTCGGCGCCTGGTTCCGCGGCGACGAGGTGCCCGCCGACGAGTTCCTCTACCCCGGTCCCCTGCGTCGGTAACTGGTTAGAGTGGTTACGTGGCGACGTGGACCAGGACGCTGACCCGCCCGGACGGGCAGAGCTTCCGCTTCGACCCCGGCAGCTTCGCGATGGAGCTGCTGGTCAGCGGCGGCCCCGGCGAGCTGCGGGTGTTCGAGGCCCTGCACGCGCCGGACGACCTGGCGGCGTGGCTGGTCGACTCGCGCCTGGCCACGACCGGCTCGTTCACCGCGGCCGACGTGCGGGTCACCGAAGCCGAGCTGCACGCGGTGAAGGAGCTGCGGGACGCGTTCTGGCGGGTGGCGCGGGCGATGGCGCACGGCGCCGACCTGCCGCGGGCCGACCTCGACGTGCTCAACGCGGCCACCGCCGAGACACCGCGCCCGGTCGTCGACCCCGTGACGCGCGAGCTGACCTGGGCCAAGCCCATCACCGGCACGCAGGTGCTCGGCGCGGCGGCGCGGGACGCGGTCGAGCTGGTGGCCCGGGGCGGCGTGCGCGAGTGCTCGGCGTCGAACTGCGGCCTGCTGTTCGTGGACACCTCCCGGTCCGGCAACCGCCGCTGGTGCTCGATGGAGCGGTGCGGCAACCGCCACAAGGTCCGCGCGCACCGGGCCCGCCACGAGACGGAACCCGCCGAGGCGCAGTAACGTCGGGGCATGGCGGTTGTGAAGATCAACGCGATCCACGTGCCCGACGGCTCCGGCCCCGAGCTGGAGAAGCGGTTCGCCGCGCGGCTCGGCGCGGTCGACTCCGAACCCGGCTTCCTCGGCTTCCAGCTCCTGCGGCCGGTCAAGGGCGACGACCGGTACTTCGTGGTGACGCAGTGGGAGACCGAGGAGGACTTCCGCAACTGGATGGGCGGGCGGGCCAAGGAGGCCCACTCGGGCGAGCGGGCCAAGCCCGTCGGCACCGGGTCGGACCTGCTGGAGTTCGAGGTCGTGCTCAGCTCGGCCCCGAAGAAGTGACCGCGTAGGAGTGGACGAGGCGCTCGACCGCGCGGCGGAGCTGATCTCCTCCGCCGACGCGGTGCTGGTGTGCGCGGGCGCGGGCATGGGCGTCGACTCGGGCCTGCCCGACTTCCGCGGCGCCACCGGCTTCTGGCAGGCTTACCCGCCCTACGAGCGGCTGGGGCTGCGGTTCGAGGAGCTGGCCGACCCCGTGCACTTCGTGGCGGACCCGGCGCTCGCGTGGGGCTTCTACGGGCACCGGCTCGACCTGTACCGGCGCACCACTCCGCACGACGGGTTCCGCGTGCTGCGGGAGTGGGGCGCGCGGGTGTTCACGTCGAACGTGGACGGCCAGTTCCAGCGGGCCGGGTTCGCGGACGTGGCCGAGGTGCACGGGTCGATCCACCACCTCCAGTGCGTGGAGCCCTGCACGGACGACGTGTGGCCCGCCGACGACGTCGTGGTGGACGTGGACCCGGAGTCGATGCGCGCGGTCGGGCCGTTGCCGTCGTGCCGCAACTGCGGCGGGCTCGCGCGGCCGAACATCCTCATGTTCGGCGACTGGTCGTGGATCGGCGGGCCGTCGCAGAAGGCGCTGGACGCGGTGGCCCAGTGGCGGCGGGGCCACCGCGACCTGGTCGTGCTGGAGATCGGCGCCGGTCAGGCGGTGCCGACCGTGCGGCGTCAGGCGGAGCTGGCCAGCGCCGCGTCCGGGGCGCTGATCAGGATCAACCCGCGCGAGCCGGAGGTGCGGCACGGGCGCGGGGTGTCGTTGCCGCTGGGCGCGCTGGAGGCGCTCACCGGGCTGGCACGACGAATCGGCTGACCACCGCCCGGTGGTCCGAGCCGGGGATGTCGACCGCGGTGAACTCCTCCACCGGGCACCGGTCGTCCACCAGCACGTGGTCGATGGCCACCGGCGGCGGCCACAGCGCTCCGCCGGCCGGCCAGGTCGCGTGCAGGCCCGCGCCGACCTGGTCGGCCGCGTCCACGTAACCGGTGTTGAGCAGCCGGCGCATGCCGACGTGGTCCAGGGTGGCGTTGAAGTCGCCCGCGAGCACCCGCACCGGCCCGTCCAGCGCCCTCCGGGGCAGGCCCGCCATGTCGCGCTGCCAGCTCTCCGGCCCGGCGTGCACCACCGGCGGCAGCGGGTGCACCGACAGCACCTCCAGGTCCTCCGCGCCGGGCAGGTCGACCAGCGCGCCCGCCTGGCGCAGCGTGCTCGGCGGCGTGAGCGTGCGCGGGGCCAGCGGGTAGCGGGACGCGATGCCGGACCCCGAGCCGCCCGGCTCGTCCAGGAAGTGCCGGTGGGGCAGCACGTCGTCCAGGCCCGCGCGCTCGAAGTCGCGCACCATCTCCGGCGTCAGCTCCTGCACCGTGAGCACGTCCACGCGGTGCGCCCGAACCACCGCCACGACCGCCTCCGCCTCCGCCTTGCCGACCAGCAGGTTGGCCGCCATCACGGTCACCTCCCGGCCCACGCCGACCGGCCGCGAGTCGGGGAACGCCCGCGGCGCGACCGCCGCCACCAGCACCACGGCGACCAGCAGCGTGACCGTGCCGACCGCCCAGCGCCGCAGCAGCAGCGCCAGCCCGCCCAGCAGCACCCCGGCGGCGGTGAAGTAGGGCGTGAGGGCGGTGGTGGCGACCATGTACCGGCCGCCGTCGATGCCGAGCAGCCGGGTGAACGCCGCGAGCAGGAACGCGACGGCCGCCACTACCAGCAGGAACGTCGTCCCCTTGCGCCTGGTGCGGCGTTCCTCCATGTCGACCACACGATCTAGTCTGCCCGAGTGGACGTTTTGCTGACCGGCTTCGAACCGTTCGCCGGCGAGGACACCAACCCGTCGTGGGACGCGGTCGACGCGGTGCGACCGGACGGCTACCGGCTGACGCGGCTGCGCCTGCCGTGCGTGTTCGGGGCGGCTGTCGACGCCGTCCGGGACTCGCTGGCCGCCCACCGCTACGACCTGGTGGTGTGCGTGGGGCAGGCGGGCGGACGGGTCGGCGTCACGCCGGAGCGCGTGGCGGTGAACCTGGACGACGCGCGCATCCCGGACAACGCGGGCGCGCAGCCCGTCGACGAGCCGGTGGTGCCGGGCGGTCCGGCGGCGTACTTCACCGGGCTGCCGGTGAAGGCGTGCGTGGCCGCGCTGGAGGCCGAGGGCATCCCGGCGTCCGTGTCCCACACGGCGGGCACGTTCGTCTGCAACCACGTGTTCTACGGCCTGATGCACCTGATCGCGACCGAGCACCCGGACGTGCGCGGCGGGTTCGTGCACGTGCCGTTCTCGCCCGCGCAGGCGGAGGCCGGCGGCCACCCCAGCCTGCCCGTCGCCACCACGGCCAGGGCGCTGGAGCTGATCGTGCGCACGGCCCTGACGACGTCGACCGACCTGCACGTCACCGCCGGCACCCTGCACTGACGGCACCGCGCGCTGACGCCACCGGTACCGACGGCCTGACGCGAGAACGCCCCCCGGGCGAACCCGGGGGGCGTTCCACGTCGGTCACATCAGGCGGACTCGGAGTCCGAGTCGCCGCCCGAGTCGCCACCGGAGGCGGCCAGGTCGACCGGCGGGGCGTCCGGCACCCGCAGCGGCTTGGTCTCGCCGCGGAAGGTGAAGTGCGCCTTGTCGTCGGCCTCGGACTCGCCGTCCCAGCCCTCGACGTCGGTGATGATGATCTGGCCGGGCTGGATCTCCCCGAACAGGATCTTCTCCGACAGCTGGTCCTCGATCTCGCGCTGGATCGTGCGACGCAGCGGCCGGGCGCCCAGCACGGGGTCGAACCCGCGCTTGGCCAGCAGCTTCTTCGCGCGATCGGTGAGCTCGATCGCCATGTCCTTGTTCTTCAACTGCGTCTCGACGCGGGCGATCATCAGGTCCACCATCTTGATGATCTCGTCCTGCGTGAGCTGGTGGAAGACGATGATGTCGTCGATGCGGTTGAGGAACTCGGGCCGGAAGTGCTTCTTCAGCTCGTCGTTGACCTTGTTCTTCATGCGCTCGTAGTTGGACGCGGTGTCCTGACCCGAGGTGAAGCCGAGGCCGACGGCCTTGCTGATGTCCGACGTGCCCAGGTTGGACGTGAAGATGATGACGGTGTTCTTGAAGTCCACCGTCCGGCCCTGACCGTCGGTCAGGCGGCCGTCCTCCAGCACCTGGAGCAGCGTGTTGTAGACCTCCTGGTGGGCCTTCTCGATCTCGTCGAACAGCACCACGGAGAACGGCTTGCGGCGCACCTTCTCGGTGAGCTGGCCGCCCTCTTCGTAGCCGACGTAGCCGGGAGGGGCACCGAACAGGCGCGACGCCGTGTAGCGGTCGTGGAACTCGCCCATGTCGATCTGGATCAGGGCGTCGTCCTCGCCGAACAGGAAGTTCGCCAGCGCCTTGGACAGCTCGGTCTTGCCGACACCGGACGGGCCGGCGAAGATGAACGAGCCGGAAGGCCGCTTCGGGTCCTTCAGGCCGGCCCGCGTGCGGCGGATCGCCTGCGACACGGCCTTGACCGCGTCGACCTGGCCGATGATCCGCTTGTGCAGCTCGTCCTCCATGCGGAGCAGACGCGTGGTCTCCTCCTCGGTGAGCTTGAACACGGGGATGCCGGTCCAGTTCGCCAGCACCTCGGCGATCTGCTCGTCGTCCACCTCGGCGACGACGTCGAGGTCGCCGTCCTTCCACTGCTTCTCCCGCTCGGCCTTCTGGCCCAGCAGCGTCTTCTCCTGGTCGCGGAGCTTCGCGGCGCGCTCGAAGTCCTGCGCGTCGATCGCGGACTCCTTGTCCCGGCGCACGTCGGCGATCTTCTCGTCGAACTCGCGCAGGTCCGGCGGCGCGGTCATCCGGCGGATGCGCATCCGCGCGCCCGCCTCGTCGATGAGGTCGATCGCCTTGTCCGGCAGGAACCGGTCGTTGATGTACCGGTCGGCCAGCGTCGCCGCGGCGACCAGCGCGGAGTCGGTGATCGAGACGCGGTGGTGCGCCTCGTACCGGTCCCGCAGACCCTTGAGGATCTCGATCGTGTGCTCCAGCGACGGCTCGCCGACCTGGATCGGCTGGAACCGGCGCTCCAGGGCGGGGTCCTTCTCGACGTACTTGCGGTACTCGTCGAGCGTGGTCGCGCCGATGGTCTGGAGCTCGCCGCGGGCCAGCATGGGCTTGAGGATCGACGCGGCGTCGATCGCGCCCTCGGCCGCGCCGGCGCCGACCAGGGTGTGGATCTCGTCGATGAACAGGATGATGTCGCCGCGCGTGCGGATCTCCTTGAGCACCTTCTTCAGGCGCTCTTCGAAGTCACCGCGGTAGCGCGAGCCCGCGACCAGCGAACCCAGGTCCAGCGTGTAGAGCTGCTTGTCCTTCAGCGTCTCGGGCACCTCGCCCTTGACCACCATCTGGGCCAAGCCCTCGACCACGGCGGTCTTGCCCACGCCGGGCTCGCCGATCAGGACCGGGTTGTTCTTGGTGCGGCGGGACAGCACCTGCATGACCCGCTCGATCTCCTTGGTGCGCCCGATCACCGGGTCGAGCTTGCCCTCCCGCGCGCTGGCGGTCAGGTTGCGCCCGAACTGGTCGAGCACCAGGGACGAGGACGGGGTGCCCTCACCGCGGCCGCCGGACTCGGCGGGCTCCTTGCCGCCGGAGTAGCCGGACAGGAGCTGCAGGACCTGCTGGCGCACCCGGTTGAGGTCCGCGCCGAGCTTGACCAGCACCTGCGCGGCGACGCCCTCGCCCTCGCGGATCAGGCCGAGCAGGATGTGCTCCGTGCCGATGTAGTTGTGCCCGAGCTGCAGCGCCTCGCGCAGCGACAGCTCCAGCACCTTCTTGGCGCGCGGGGTGAAGGGGATGTGGCCGGACGGGGCCTGCTGACCCTGGCCGATGATCTCCTCGACCTGCTGGCGGACGCCCTCCAGCGCGATCCCCAACGACTCCAGCGCCTTGGCGGCGACACCTTCACCCTCGTGGATCAACCCCAGGAGGATGTGCTCGGTGCCGATGTAGTTGTGGTTGAGCATCCTGGCCTCTTCCTGGGCCAGGACAACCACCCGCCTCGCGCGGTCGGTGAACCTTTCGAACATTCGCACTCCCTGACTGCTGCGCCGGCGGTCCTCGGGCTCACCCCTGGCCGACCGTCTGGCTGACCGTGGAGAGCGCGGCACCGTGGGACCACTGTAGTCGTCAGCCCCGACACTCTCAGTTCCCGATCGCAGGCAGCCGTCTTCGGGGATCTCTGACATCGGTACCAACGCGTGATCTGCCAGGCAGATTCCACGGAACGGGTGTTGTCCGCTGAGCGCGAACATTCCACCGTTCGGCGACATCCGGGGTGACCGGTGTCACCGCCGGGGTGCAAGTTAGGTGAACCTGGGTAAGGTTAGGCAAGCCTCAACCACGCTCCGCTGAACCACTCGGCCCGCTCGAACCGACGAGGACCTTCTGGACATGACCGTACCGGTGCGGACGACCGCGTGCGACGTGATGACGCCCGTCGCGCGGTCCTTGGCGCGGGTGTCGCTGTACGAGGGTTTCGAGCTGAGGTTCGGCCTGCCGGCCGAGCGCGGTGACTGGGTGCTGTGCTCGGAGCTCATGGGCGAGCCGGAGCGGTTCGACGGGTGGCGCAAGGCGCTGGCCGAGTGGCTGCGCGAGCAGTACGGCGAGGCGCCCGACCGCACCACGGCCGGGTACGTCATGAGCTGGTACCTCAGCGTCGTGGGCGTGCTGGGCGGCCTGCTGTTCCACACCGCGCGGCGGGTGCCGTCGCTGCGGCCCGAGGACGTGGCGGTCAGGGTCGCGGCGGAGGGCCGGCCGCACGTGGTCGGCGTGGCGCTGCTGACCGACGACTTCGCGTGCCTGCCCGACGACCCTGAGGGCAACCACCCGGCGGCGACCGTGGTGGCCGACGAGACGGCGCTGGCGGCGCTGATGCGGGCCCGGTTCGCCGCGCACACCGCGCGGTTCGTGGCTTCGTTCGGGCCGACCGTGCGGCTGGGGCGGCGGATGCTGTGGGCGGCGGCCACGGACGCGCTGGACAGCGCGGCGTGGACGGCGGGGCAGCTGTGCGGCGACGAGACCGGCGGCGTGATGGACTCGGCGCTGTTGCTGCCGGCCAAGCTGGACCCGTTCACCTCGGCGTCGACGCTGCGGGCCACCGGGACCGGCTGGACCCGCCGCCGCGAGAGCTGCTGCTTCCACTACGTGCTGCCGAACGCCGAAGCCTGCGCCACCTGCCCCCGCGTCTGCTGACCCGCGTGTCGAACCCTCGCGTCCCGCGTGTCGAACCTCCAGAACCCCTGAATTCAACGCTCAGGTCCGGTCACACGCGTCCTGAGCGTTGAACTCGGGGGTCCTGAACGTTCGACACGCGGGACCTGGGGGTTCGACACGCGGGTCAGGGTTCGGGGGTGCGGTGGCGGTGGCCGATCGGGATCACCAGCGGCGTGCCGGAGACCGGGTCGGGGACGACGCGGGCCTCCAGGCCGAAGACCTCCAGCAGGGTCGACTCGGTCAGCACGTCGGCGGGCGGTCCGGCGACGGCGATCCGGCCGTCCTTCATCGCGACCAGGCGGTCGGCGTAGCGGGCGGCCAGGTTCAGGTCGTGCAGCACCATCACCACGGTGCGGCCGAACTCCCGGTGCAGCCGCTGCACGAGGTCGAGCACATCGATCTGGTGCGCCAGGTCCAGGTACGTGGTCGGCTCGTCCAGCAGCAGCAGGTCGGTTCCCTGCGCCAGCGCCATCGAGATCCACGCCCGCTGCCGCTGCCCGCCCGACAGCTCGTCCACGGTCCGCTCGGCCAGCTCCGCCATGCCCGTCATCTCCAGGGCCGACGCCACCGCCGCCTCGTCCTCGGGCGAGAACTGCCGGTACCACGCCTGGTGCGGGTGCCGGCCGCGCGCGACCAGCTCGGCCACCGTCAGCCCCTCGGGCGCCTGCGGCGACTGCGGCAGCATCGCCAGCACCTTCGCCACCTCGCGGGTCGGCGTCCGGTCGATCCGCTTGCCGTCCAGCACCACCGCGCCCGCCCGCGCGGGCAGCAACCGCCCCAGCGCCCGCAGCAGCGTCGACTTGCCGCACCCGTTGGGCCCGATCACCGCCGTCACCGAACCGGACAGCACGTCCAGGTCCAGCTCCGACACCACCAGCCGCTCCCCGTACCCGACGGACAGCGCCTGCGCCTGAAGCCGAACAGCGGTCATACCCGTGCCTCCCGGCGACTGCGGACGAGCAGGAACATCAGGTAGGGCGCGCCGAGCACCGCGGTCACCACGCCCACCGGCAGCTCGAACCCGCCGAACGCCAGCCGCGCGACCAGGTCCGACACCACCACCAGCAGCCCGCCGACCACGGCCGACCCGAGCAGCGGCGGCGTGGCGGTGCCGGCCAGCCGCAGCGCGATCTGCGGCGACGCCAGCGCCACGAACGCCACCGGACCGGCCGCGGCGGTCGCCACGGCCGCCAGCACGACCGCGAGCAGCAGCATCACGCTGCGCGCACCGTTGATCCGCACGCCCAGCCCGCGCACGGTGTCGTCGTCGAACTGCAACGCGCCCAGCAGCCGGGAGCCGACCAGGGCCGCCGGGAGCAGCACCGCCAGCGCCACCCCGACCGGCACGACGTGCTCCCACCCGCGCCCGTTCAGGCTGCCGGTGATCCACACCATCACCCGCGCCGCGTCGGTGACGTCGCCGACGGTCAGCAGGTAGTGGGTGAAGTTGCCGGTCACGGCCGAGACGCCGATGCCGACGAGCACCAGCCGGAACCCCTCGATCCCCCGCCGCCACGCCAGGCCGTAGACCAGCAGCCCGGCCAGCAGGCCGCCGCCCAGCGCCGCCACCGGCACGCCGACCGTCGCCACCGTCCCGCCGACCGCGCCCATCGACCCGGCGAACGTGATCACGGTGACCGCGCCCGCGCCCGCACCCCACGTGATGCCGAGGATGTCGGGGCCGGCCAGCGGGTTGCGCGCGATCGACTGGAACACCGCGCCCGCCACGCCGAGCGCCGCGCCCACGAACACCCCGGTCAACGCCCGCGGCAGCCGCAGGTCGAGCACGATGAACCGCTGACCGCGCTGACCGCCGCCCAGCAGCACGTCGAACACCTGGCCCAGCGGGATCGGGAAGTCGCCGCGGGCCACGCTCACCGCGCCCGCGAGCACCACCAGGCCCAGGCCCGCCACCACGACGGCCACCGGCCGCCACCGCAGCGGACCGGACACCGGACCGACCCGGAAGCCGTTCACAGCTTCACCAGCTTCCGCCGCCGCACCAGGGCGATGAAGAACGGCGCGCCGACCAGGGCCATGACGACCCCGACCTCCAGCTCGCCCGGCCTGGCCACCACCCGGCCGACGATGTCGGCGACCAGCAGCACGATCGCCCCGAGCACGCCCGCGAACGGCAGCAGCCACCGGTGGTCCGGCCCGGTCAGCGCCCGCGCCGCGTGCGGCACGACCAGCCCGAGGAACCCGATCGGCCCGCACACCGCCACCGCGCCACCCACCAGCAACGTCGTGGCGACCACCCCGACGACCCTGGTCAGCGCCACCCGCTGCCCCAGCGACCTGGCCACGTCGTCACCGAGCGCGAGCGCGTTCAGGCCGGTCGCGTTGGCGCCGGCCAGCACCAGCCCGAGCAGCAGGAACGGCAGCACCTGCCACAGCAGGTCGAGCTCGCGCCCGGCGATGCCGCCGACCTGCCAGAACCGGAACGCGTCCAGGCTCTGCCGGTCCAGCAGCACCAGCGCGGAGACCAGGCCGTGCATGAGGGCGCTGACCGCCGCGCCCGCCAGCGCCAGCGTGACCGGGGTGGGCCCGTTGCGGCCCGAGCCGAGCAGGAACACCACGACGCTGGCCACCAGCGCGCCGCCGAACGCGAACCACACGTAGCCGTTCAGGCTGGTCACGCCGAGTGTGAAGATCGAGAGCACGACCGCGAACGCCGCGCCCTGGGTGACGCCGAGGATGCCCGGGTCGGCCAGCGGGTTGCGGGTGTGGCCCTGCATGAGCGCGCCGCCGACGCCCAGCGCCACCCCGACCGCGATGCCCAGGAGCGTGCGCGGCACCCGCAGGCCGCGGACCACGAGGTCGTTCTCCAGCCCGGTCGGCGCGGTCAGCGCGTGCCAGACGTCGGCGAGCGGGACGTCCTTCGCGCCGATGGCGACGCTGGCGAGCGCGACGGCGCCGAGGAGCCCGACGAGCAGGGCGAGGCGGGTGCTGCGGAGGGCCAACGCGCTCGCTCCTCCCACCGCGACCCGACCTTCGGTGAGGTAAGCCTAACCGAACACGGTGCGAGCACCGCCGGACACGCTCCGTGCCGCCGAACGGAGGAGGTGAAGATCACCTGGCCGCACGGGCGCGCGTTGCGCGCATCGGGCCGGCGGAATGGATCTTCGGCGCGGCGCGCGAGTGGGGAAAACAACCGAAGGGGCGCCGGAGGAATCCGGCGCCCCTTCGTCGATCGACGTAATTGCGGTGGCCTGGGCCACGTCCGCAAGTCGCGTCAGCCCTGCTGGTGGTAAGCCTCCAGCACCTCGGCCGGGATGCGACCGCGATCGGACACCTTCATGCCCTGCTTGCGGGCCCACTCCCGAATGGCCTGGTTCTGCTCGCGATCCGCCGAAGCGGGGCGAGCCGCCTTCACACCGGCCGGACGACCCGGGCCGCGCTTGCGGCCACCCGCCTTGCGGGCACTGGCGACGAAGTCGGCGAGAGCGTCGCGGAGCCTGGACGCATTGTCCGCAGAAAGGTCGATCTCGTAGGACACACCGTCCAATCCGAAGCCGACCGTCTCCTCGGCCTTCCCACCGTCCAGGTCATCGACCAGGGTCACGGTGACCTTCTGCGCCATGCGTATCCTCCTGGACTCGAATGCGCGGTGTTCCCCGACCGCGACCTAAAGCATTGGCGAGTGCAGGTTAGCGCACAACTGCGGGAATGCGCCGCCCGGAGTCCGAGAAGTTACTCATTCCGGGCGCACGAGGGGGAACAGGATCGTCTCCCGGATACCGAGACCGGTGAGCGCCATCAGCAGCCGGTCGATGCCCATTCCCACACCACCGCTCGGTGGCATTCCGTACTCCAGTGATCGCAGAAAGTCTTCGTCGACCGGCATCGCCTCGACGTCACCGGTCGCGCCAAGGCGGGCCTGGGCTTCCAACCGCTCGCGCTCCACCACGGGGTCCACCAGTTCGGAGTATCCCGTGGCCAACTCGAAACCGCGCACGTAGAGGTCCCACTTTTCGGCCACACCCGGTCGGGTGCGGTGCTGGCGGGTGAGCGGTGAGGTCTCCACCGGGAAATCACGCACGAAAGTCGGCGCGTGCAAGGAGTCGCCGACCAGGTGCTCCCACAGCTCTTCGACCAGCTTGCCGTGCCCGAGCTTCGGGTCGGTCTCCAGCCCGTGCTTGTCGGCGAGCGCGCGCAGCCGCTCCGAAGAAGTTTCGGGCGTGACTTCTTCACCGGCCGCCTCGGACAACGAGTCGTACATGCTCAACGTCGTCCACTCGCCGCCGAGGTCGTACTCGGAACCGTCGGCCAGCGTCACCACGTGCGAACCGGCGACCGCCATCGCGGCTTCCTGGATCAGCTCCCGGGTCAGCACCGCGTTGGTGTCGTACGTGGCGTACGCCTCGTAGTACTCCAGCATGGAGAACTCGGGCGAATGGGACGAGTCCATGCCCTCGTTGCGGAAGTTGCGGTTGATCTCGAAGACCTTCTCGATACCGCCGACCACGCACCGCTTGAGGTACAGCTCCGGCGCGATGCGCAGGAACAGGTCGATGTCGAGCGCGTTCGACCGGGTCACGAACGGCCGGGCGCTCGCGCCGCCCTGCAACGTCTGCAACATCGGGGTCTCGACTTCGACGAAACCGCGCCGGTGGAACGACTCCCGCAACGACCGCACCACCGCGGCCCGGTTGCGCACCGTGTTCCTGGCCTGCTCGCGCAGGATCAGATCCACGTACCGCTGGCGAATGCGGGTTTCCTCGGCGAGTTCCTTGTGCGCGACCGGCAACGGGCGCAACGCCTTCGCCGCCATGGACCAGCCGTCCGCCATCACGGACAGTTCGCCGCGGCGGGACGTGATGACCTCGCCGTGCACGAATACGTGGTCGCCCAAGTCGACGTCGGACTTCCATTCGGCGAGCGCCTGCTCGCCCACGCCGTTCAGGCTCAGCATGGCCTGGAGTTCGGTGCCGTCGCCCTCGCGCAGCGTCGCGAAGCACAACTTGCCGGTGTTGCGGATGAACATGACCCGGCCGGTCACCCCGACCACATCACCGGTCGACGTGTCGGGTTCCAGGCCCTGATGCGCTTCGCGGACCTCGCGCAACGTGTGCGTCCGCGGTACTTCGACCGGATACGGATCGACACCGCGTTCCAGCAGTCGCGCCCGCTTCTCCCGGCGCACCCTCAGCTGCTCGGGGAGATCGTCGTCGCTGGTCGCGGAACCGGTCGCTGGCTGCTCACTCACAGGACGAAGAGTACGGAAAGACCGCTCGGGAAATCGAACCGGATCTCACTAGGCTCGGTGTGGTGACGGGAGACGACTTGCGGGCACGACGGGCGAACTCCTTCGGAGCGCACGCCCCGGCATACGCGCAACACCGACCGGACTACCCCGCCGAGGCCATCCGCTGGGTGCTGGAGCCGCTGGGCGCGGGGCCGCACGACGTGCTGGACCTGGCGGCGGGCACCGGCAAGCTGACCGGCGGCCTGCTCGCCGAGGGCCACCACGTGACGGCCGTCGAGCCGGACGAGGGGATGCTGTCGGAGCTGGTGCGCCACCACGGCGCGGCACGCGCGCTGCCCGGCACGGCGGAGCGGATACCGCTGCCGGACCACACGGTGGACGCGGTCGTGGTCGGCCAGGCGTTCCACTGGTTCGACCCGGAGCGCGCGATGCCGGAGATCGCCCGCGTGCTGCGGCCGGGCGGGGTGCTGGCCGCGCTGTGGAACGACTACGACACCTCGGCGCCGTGGGTGGCGGACTTCGTCCAGGCGGCCCACTCCAGCGTCAGCCGGCAGGACGACCTGGCCTTCGACCCGATGACGGAGCACGAGCTGTTCACCGACCCGGTGAAGCGGGACTTCCCGCACGCGCACCGCCGCACCGCCGAGTCCCTGGTGGCGATGGTCAACACCCACTCGCACGCGCTGGTGATCCCGGAGGAGGAGCGGGCCGAGCTGAACGCGCGGATGCTCGCGTTCCTCAAGGCCCGCCCCGAAACCGCCGAGGGCGAGTTCGACCTGCCGCTGACCGTCCACGTGAAGCGGCTGCGCCGGGTCTGACCGCCGCTCACGCCCGGTTGCGCTCGAACACCAGCCGCAGGCCCAGCAGGGTCAGGTCCGGCACGTGCGAGTGGATGGTGGCCGACTCGGACACCACCAGGGGCGCGAGGCCGCCGGTCGCGATCACCGCCACCGGACCCGGCTCGCTCTCCTGGAGCTCGTCCACGATCCGGCGCACCAGCCCGTCGACCTGGCCGACGAACCCGTAGACGATGCCCGACTGGAGGCACTCCACGGTGTTCTTGCCGATCACCGACCGGGGCCGCACCAGCTCGACCTTGCGCAGCTGCGCGGCGCGGGCCGCCAGCGCGTCCACGGAGATCTCGATGCCCGGCGCCAGCGCGCCGCCGAGGAACTCGCCCTTGGCCGAGATCACGTCGAGGTTCGTGGACGTGCCGAAGTCGACCACCACGCACGCCGTGCTGTGCAGGTGGTGCGCGGCCAGCGTGTTGATCACCCGGTCGGAGCCGACCTCCTTGGGGTTGTCCACCAGCAGCGGCACGCCGGTGCGCACGCCCGGCTCCACCAGCACCTTCGGCACGCCCGCGTAGTACCGGCCGAGCATCACGCGCAGCTCGCGCAGCACGGCGGGCACGGTGGACAGCGCCGAGATGCCGGTGATCTTGTCGGCGTACTCGCCGAGCAGGCCGCGCATGGTCAGCGCCAGTTCGTCGGCGGTCATCCGGGCGTCGGTGCGCATCCGCCAGTCCCGGATCAGCGCGGCGGAGTCCCCCGTGCCGTCGTACAGGCCCAGCACGATGTTGGTGTTGCCGACGTCGATGGCGAGCAGCACTGCGGGTCTCCCCCTGTTTCTCGGCCTACTGCTTCCCGGCCTACTGCGTCTGGGTCTGCTAGTCCTCGGCCTGGATCAACGCGTCCAGCGCCGCCGCGTCCTCGGTCTCCGCCGCCACCGGCTCCGGCTGCGCCGGGACCTGCGCGGAGGTCGACCCGTTCACCAGCCCCGAGCCCTCCGGCGCGTGGGCCGGGTCGGCGCCGAGCTCGACCACCTTGTTGTCGGCGTCGACGAAGACCACCTTCGGTTCGTACACCCGCGCCTCGGCGTCGTCCATCTGCCCGTAGGCGATGAGGATCACCAGGTCGCCCGGCTTGACCAGGTGCGCCGCCGCGCCGTTGATGCCGATCACGCCGGTGCCGCGCGCGCCCGGGATGACGTAGGTCTCCAGCCGGGCGCCGTTGGTGACGTCCACGATCGCGACCTGCTCGCCCGCCAGCAGGTCGGCGGCCTCCATCAGGTCCTCGTCCACCGTGACCGAGCCGACGTAGTGCAGGTCGGCCTGGGTGACGGTGGCCCGGTGGATCTTCGACTTGAGCATGGTGCGGAACATGGCGGTCCCCTTACTCGTCACCGGTGCCGAGCAGCACGGCGACGTTGTCGATCAGTCGGGTGGAGCCGACGCGGGCGGCCACCAGGAGGCGGGCGTCGCCGTTCTCCGGCGCGGGGCCGAGGTCGGGCGCGCGCAGCTCCAGGTAGTCGAGGTCGACGCCGGGCGCCGCGGCGAGCGTGTCGCGCGCGGCCCTGAGCACGGCGTCCGCGCCCTGGCCGCTGACGTGCGCGCCCGCCACCAGCGCGGCGGACAACGCGGTCGCGGCGGAGCGCTCGTCTTCGGACAGGTAGCGGTTGCGGGAGGACAGCGCCAGGCCGTCGGGCTCGCGCACGGTCGGCACGCCGACCACGTCCAGCCCGAAGTTCAGGTCGCGCGCCATCCGGTGGATCAGCGTGAGCTGCTGGTAGTCCTTCTCGCCGAACACCGCGTAGGTGGGCTGCACGATGTTGAACAGCTTGGCGACCACGGACAGCACGCCGGCGAAGTGGCCGGGCCGGGTCTTGCCCTCCAGCTCGTCGCCGAGCGGGCCGGGGTCGACCGTGACCGTGCTGCCGGGCAGGTACATGTCGTCCACGGACGGCGCGAACACCAGCCCGACGCGCTCCTCGCGGCAGATGTCCACATCGGAGTCGAAGCTGCGCGGGTAGCGGTCGAAGTCCTCGTTGGGCCCGAACTGGGTCGGGTTCACGAAGATGGAGACGACGACCACGGTGTTCTGGAGGACCTGGGCCTCGCGGATCAGCTTGCGGTGGCCCTCGTGCAGCGCGCCCATGGTGGGCACCAGCGCGACGTTGCGACCGGCCGCCCGCAACGCCTTGGTGACGCGGCGCAGCCGGTCGGGGTCGCGGTGCACCGTCACGTCGCCCGGCTTGTAGTCGTCCTTGGTGAGCGGCTTGGTCATGCCTGTCCCTCTAGGGTGGTGCGGACTTCGGACGCGAGTTCGGGCTTGAGCAGCCCGGCGGCCTCGGCGCGCGCCGCGGTGCGGAGCGCCAGAACGCGGTAGGCGGGCAACGCGTCGGTTCCCGCCAGCTCTTCCAGGTGCTTGGCCACCGTGCCCGCGTCGCCGCGCGCGACCGGACCGGTGAGGGCGCGGTCGCCGTGCCGCAGGACGTTGTCCAGCGCGGCGGACAGCAGCGGGCCGAGCATCCGCTCGGCGTCGGCGATGCCCGCGCCGCGCAGCAGGTCCGCGCAGTCGGCGACCAGCGTGATCAGGTGGTTCGCGCCGTGCGCGAGGGCGGCGTGGTAGAGCGGGCGGGCGGCCTCGGGCACGCGCACCGGTTCCGCGGACATCTCCACCACCAGCGCTTCGCCGACGTGCCAGGCGATGTCGTCGCCGTCGGCCGCGGTGACGCCGACCGAGCAGGCGTTCATCCGCTGCACGTCCTCGGGCCGGCCGGTGAACGTCATCACGGGGTGCAGCGCCACGCACAGCGCGCCCAGCTCGGCCGCGGGCCGCAGCACCTCGACGCCCTGCGCGCCGCTGGTGTGCACGACGATCTGCCCGGCGCGCAGCGACCCGGTGGCCACGAGGCCGCGGACCAGGCCGGCCAGCTCGTCGTCGGGCACGGCCAGCAGCACCAGGTCGGCGGAGGCGGCGACGTCCGGCGGCGGCAGCACGGGCACGTCGGGCAGCAGTTCCTCGGCGCGGCGCAGGGAGTCGCGGGAAACGGCGGAGACGGCGCTCACGACGTGCCCGGACCGGGCCAGCGCGGCACCCAGGACCGAACCCACCCGGCCGGCCGAGATCACTCCCACGGCCAACCGCGCGGGGCGGGGGGTCGCGTCCATGCGACGTACTCCTTAAGGCGGCGTTCCAGTCCCGATGCTCGGGTACCGGACGACGGCCGCGAGCGTAATCCGGTGCGGTGCGGCGAGCCGTCAACTGCGACGAACGCCACCCGCGGCCTTCAGCGCGCCCGGCGCGTTCACGGCGGTCTGACGTGCGGCGACGAGCGCGGCGAGCAGCTTGGCGTGACGTTCCTCCGCGTCGTGGCCCGCGGTGCCGTTGGCCATGCGGTGGCGCAGGAACGCCAGTTCGGTGGCGGCGACCTGGTAGCCCGCGACGGCCTTGGCCGCCTCGTCGCCGACCTTGCGCTTGACCGTGCGGCGCCACCGGCTGCGGCCCTGGAGGCTGGCCAGCAGGGTGACCTCGCTGGAGGCGATCCACTTGTTGGCGGCCATGGCGGGCAGCTGCCCGGCGACGATCCGCTGCTCGCGGCGGCGCTGCCAGACGACCATGAGCACCATGCCGGCGAAGATCGGCACCATGATCAAGAAGTACAGGTTGATGAACGTGGAGCCGGTGCCGACCGTGGTGGAGAAGTTCCACAGCGAGTGCAGGCCCGCCGCGCCGAGGTAGCCCAGCACCGGCGCGATCACGCGCACCCGGCGGCTCGCGGTCATGGCCGCGATGCCGATCCCGATGCCGGTCATCGACGTGAACAGCGGGTGCGCGAACGGCGAGAGCACCCCGCGCAGGATGAACAGCGCGATCACGCCGCTGCCCAGGTCGCCGAACCCGCTGTCGGAGAAGACGCGGGCGAAGTACCAGATGTTCTCGGTGAACGCGAAGCCCGCGGCCGTCACGCCCGCGTAGACCACGCCGTCCACCACGCCGTCGAACTCCTGCCGCCGGCGCAGGAACAGCACCACGATGAACGCCGCCTTCGCGGCCTCCTCGGTGATCGGCGCGCCGATGACGGCGGCGAACGTGCTGCCGTCACCGCCGTTGATGAGCTGGCCGAGCACGTGCGCGGTCTGGTTGAACACCAGGGAGGTGATCGTCGCGCCGCACGCGCCCCAGAAGAACGCCAGCAGCAGGATCTTCGCGGGCTCCGGCTCCCAGCGGTCGACCCACAGGTAGGCGCCGATCACCGCGAGCACGGGCAGCAGGGCGGCCACCGCGCCGACCAGGATCGGCAGCAGGCCGGTCTGCGACGTGCCGAGGCCGAACAGGACCAGTCCGGACGCGCCCAGCGCGATCAGGCCCAGGACCGGGAGCAGGACGGTCCAGCGCTGCTGGTCGACGCGCTTGCGGGCGGGAGTGGTCACGAGGGGAAACCTTAAAGGGACACTTGACCGATGGTGGACTCGGAAGCCCTGTGGCGGGAGGCGCTGTACGGGCCGTCGGGGTTCTTCACGCGTGGCGAGGTCCCGGCGGACCACTTCCGCACCGCCCCGCTGGTGGGTCCTGAGCTGGCCGAAGCGCTGCTCGTGCTGCTCGATCGGGTGGACTTCGAGCTGGGTCGGCCGGCGCGGCTGGACTTCGTCGACGTGGGCGCCGGCGGTGGTGAGCTGGCCGGCGCGGTGCGGTCGCTGGCCTCGGGGTCGTTGGCGGCGCGGCTGGCGGTGACGGCGGTGGACGTCGGGCCGGCGCGGTCCGTGCCGGGGGTGCGGTGGCGGTCGGACCTGCCGTCGTCGGTGCACGGGCTGCTGGTCGGGCACGAGTGGCTGGACGCGGTGCCGTGCCCGGTGGTGACGGGGCCGTGCTCCCACCCGTGGCTGGACCGGTGGTGGCCGGTGGGCGAGGGGGAGCAGGCGGAGATCGGCGAGCCGCGGGACGTGGCGTGGGCGGACGCCGTGTCACGGGTGGCGCGCGGTGCGGCGCTGGCGGTGGACTACGGGCACGTGCGGGCCGACCGGGTGGCGGGCCGGTACGCGCGCGGGACGTTCGCCGCGTACCGGGGCGGGCGGCGGGTGGAGCCGGTGTTCGACGGCTCGTGCGACCTGACGGCGCACGTGGCGCTGGACGCGTGCGCCGAGGCCGCCGGTGGCGAGTGGGTGCTGGTCTCGCAACGGGACGCGCTGGCCGCGCTGGGCCTGGACGGCGAGGTCGGCACGCCCCGGGACGGGTCGGCGTGGCTGACGGCCGCGGAACGGGCGTCCCGCGTCGCCGAGCTGCGGGCCGAAGGCGGGCTGGGGTCGTTCGGGTGGCTGCTGCACGGCGTCGGCGTGCCCCTGCCGTCCCTGCTGCCGCCCCTGCCGCCGTGGCGGCCCTGACGGGTCTCGACGGCCGAAGACCGCCGGCACGGGCGGCCCGGTCCCGGCGAGAGTCGGGCGCATGAGAATCCACGCGCTGCCGAACGACGTGCTCGACCGGGCCCGCGCGCTCGCCGGCACGGACGAGCACCACGAGAGGCACGACGAGTCACCCGGCGCGCCGCTGCGCTGCTGCCTGCGCAAGGCCGGGCCCGGTGAGCCGGTGATCCTGTTCCGCCACACGCCCGCCGCGGGCGTGGGCCCGTACGAGGAGCTCGGGCCGGTGTTCGCGCACGCCGAACCGTGCGACGGGCCGGCGACCACGGCGGAGTTCCCGGAGGCGTTCCGCCACGCGCCGCGGACCCTGCGCGCCTACACCGCCGAAGGCCGCATCCACGACGGGGAGGTCGCCGGGCCGGACGTCCTCACCGACCGGGTCACCGCGCTGCTCGACGACCCGGACGTCGCCGAGGTCCAGGTCCGCAGCGTCTCCCACGGCTGCTTCCTGTTCGCGATCACCCGCGAGTAGCCCTGGACCGGCAGCCGCGGCTCGTGCCGTGCGACGATGGCCGGCGTGGAGATCACCGTTGGCGTGGGCGCCGGCGCCCGCCACCTGGGCGTGGACCGGGTGGTCGACCTCGGTCCCCTGCACCCGTCGGCGCACGGCGCGTACCGGCTGCGGCTCACCGTCCGCGACGACGAGGTCATCACGGCGGCGTCCCCGCTGGTCGGGCACCTGCACCGGGGCGCGGAGAAGCTGTTCGAGGTCCGCGACTACCGGCAGGTGCTCACCCTGGCCAACCGGCACGACTGGCTGGCCGCCTTCTGCAACGAGCTGGCCGTCGCGCTGGCCGTGGAGCGCATGACCGGCATGGACGTCCCGCCGCGCGCCCAGGTGCTGCGGGTGCTGCTGTGCGAGCTGAACCGGATCATGGCGCACCTGGTGTTCCTCGCGCCGCTCACCGGAACGCGTGACCGCGACGCCGTGCAGGCCGTGCTGGAGGAGGCGTCCGGCGGTCGCATCCACTTCATGTTCAACCGGATCGGCGGCCTGCGCGAGGACGTGCCGGCGGGCTGGACGGACCGGGTGCGCGACGTTCTGTCCACTGTGGACCCCGGCGAGGCGCCGGAGGGCTTGGCGGGCCTCGGGGTGCTCGACCGTGACGCCGCGCTGGCGTTCGGCGTCACGGGTCCGATCGGGCGGGCGTCCGGAGTGGACTTCGACCTGCGCCGCGACGACCCGCTGCCCGGTTACCGGAACCTGGACGTGCGGCCGGTGGTCCGCACCGAGGGCGACGCGCTGGCCCGCGTCCGGTGCCTGGTGGACGAGGTGCGCCTGTCCGCGGCGCTGGCGAACCGGTGCCTGGACGACCTGCCGACCGGCCCGGTCAACCTGCGGCTGCCCAAGGCGGTCAAGGCGCCCGAGGGCTCGGTCTACACGTGGGTCGAGGCCCCGCTGGGCACGTCCGGCGTGCACCTGGCCTCACGCGGCGAGAAGACGCCGTGGCGGCTGAAGCTGCGCACGCCGTCGTTCAACAACGTCCAGGCCCTGTCCGCGCTGCTGCCCGGCACGAAGGTGGCCGACCTGCCCGCGGTGCTCGGGTCGTTCGCCGTGGTGGTCGGCGACATCGACAAGTGAGCCCTAGTCCTCGCGGCGACGGCGGCGGCGGGGCGAGTCCCCTCCGCCGAACGCGGCCAGCAGCTCGCTGACCGACTTGCCGTCCGCGTGGGCGCCGGCGGGCTCGACCGGCTCCGGCGCGCTGCGCCTGCCGGACGGCTGCGGGGTGTCCTCCCACGAGTCCCAGCGCTCTTCGGCCCGACGACGGCCACCCGACTCGGCCGCGGGTTCGGCGGCCCGGCGACGGCCCTCGGGCGTCACGGCGGCCGACGCCGGCTCGGCCGCGCGCCCGCCGAGCGACTCGGGCTCGGCCGCGCGGCGGCGACGTGCCTCGTCGTCGGCCGACGCCCGCCGCGCGGGTTCGGCCACCGGCACGTGCTCGCCGGTCAGCTCGGCCCGCGCCGCCGGTCGGCGCGCCTGCTCACCGGCCGGCTCGGGACGGCCGACCGGCCGGTGCTCACCGGTCAGGTCCCGCGCTGCCGGCCGACCTGCCGGCTCGACCGGACGGTGCTCGCCGGTCAGGTCCGCCCGTGCGGCGGGGCGACGGGCGGGGTCGACGGGGTGGTGCTCGCCGGTGGGCTGCGCGACGGGCCGACGACCCGCCTCACCGGCCACGTCCGCCCTCGCCGCGGGACGACGACCCGGCTCACCGGCCGGGTGGTGCTCACCGGTCGGCGGCGCGGCGGGCCGACGAGCGGGGTCGACGGGCCGGTGCTCGCCGGTCAGGTCGGCTCGCGGGCGACGCGGCTCCACCGGGCGGTGCTCGCCCGTCAGCTCGGCCCGCGCGGTCGACGGTCGGCGCACGTCCGCGGCAGCGGGGCGCTGGTCACCGGTCGACCCGGCCCGCTGCTCACCCGTCCGCCGCGCGGGCGCGTCCGCCACCGCGTCCCGGCTGATCATCTCGGTCCGCTCGGCCACCCGGCTGCGCCGCTGCACGGTGTGCTCGGTCTTCGACGGCTCGGCCGGCCGGCCGGCCGCGGGCGGCGACAACCTCGCCGCCACGTCCCGGCCCACCCGCTCGGTCGGCTCCGCCTTCGCCGCCTCCCGCCGCACGACCACCGGCGGCGTGGGGCGGGGCTGGGCCGCCGCGCGGGCCGGTTCGCGGCGCGCCGGCTGGGCCTGCTCGCGCCGCGCGGGCTCGGGGCGCGTCGGTTCGGGACGCCGGACCTGGTCCTTGCGCGCGGTGTCCACGCCGACCCGCTCGATCAGCTCGGTCCGGTCCGCCTGCGGCTTCTCCGCGGCCTTCTTCGTCACCGGCACGGCGGGCCCGGCGTTGATGATCCGCTTGTCCCCCACCGCCATCAGCCGCGACTGGTCGGACAGGGCGCGCATCCGGGTCGACTCGGCGCGCAGCGCCACCCGCTCGACCAGCACCTCGCCGCCGAGCAGGGCCTCCAGGTTCTCCCGCAGGGCGCGCAGCTCGCCGCGCAGCGCCTCCAGGTCGTCCTTGGCCTCCTCCTGCACCCGCTTGCGGGTCTCGGCCTCGACCTCCAGCTCGTACTCGCGCCGGGCCGCGATCTCGCGCTCCAGCTCGAGCTCGTAGACCGACTGGAGATCGGCCACCTCGTCCTCGCGGTCGGCCACCTGCCTGCGGTAGCGGGCCGCGAGGAACGCGCCGACCAGCGCCGCCCACAGCGCGGCGACCACGGCCAACCGCAGCCAGCGGGCGTTGTCGCTCAGCACCAGCACCGCCGCGGCGCCCAGGGCGAGCGCCAGCGCCGCTACCAGCAGTAGTCGCCCGAAGCCACGACCGTGATCCTGCTGCTCGTCATCTGCCGACGCGCCTCGCCCGGTCATGGCGTCTACCGTACCGGTCAGTTACCCGATTGAGACCTCCGCGTCCGTATCTACTGATCCGGGTGCGGGTCGTCGGGCGTCTTGCAGCAGCGTTCCAGCCACAACGCGGCCGCGATCAGCACCGCCGCGCACACCGCGCCGACCACCCCGCTGACCGTGTCGTGGTCGGCCGCCTCGAACTCGCCGCGGGCCGGCAGCACGTACACGAGGACCCCCGCCCACGCCCCCAGCATGATCGCTCCGAGTAGCGACGACGCCTTGGCGAACGCCACCGCGCGCGCCGCGGTCAACGGCTCGACGGGCCGCGCGCCGGGCTTGCGCAGGATGCGGGCGCGCAGCGAGAACGCCAGCCACCCGTTGACGATCGCGATCACCAGCAGGGTGAAGCCGGCGAACGTGGGCAGCGGCGGCAGGGTGTCGTAGGCGAGCCTGGTCAGCAGGTGCGCGAGCAGGCCCGCGACGAGTCCGGCGGCGAGCAGGTCACGGGGCTTGGTGAACCTCACCCCACCATCGTCCCCGACTACTCGACCAGCGCGGTCTCGCGCCTGCCGAACAGCGACAGCACGGGCAGCCACGGCGCGGGGTCGGTGTCCCAGTCCAGCGCGCGCACCTGGTCGTCGTCGCGCCGGCCACCCAGCACCCGCAGCAGCTCGAACGACGACGTGCGCAGCCCGCCCGCCGGGTCACCCTCGCCCACGACCCGGTCGCCGTGCTCCAGGGTGATCTTCAGCGCGGGCAGGTGCCGGGCCCGCAGCCGCTTGTCCAGCTCCTGCAACGGCCGCGTCAGCGCCGCGCGCACGGCCACGCCGTCGCGCTCGCCCGGCCGTCCCAGGGCGGTGCGGATGTCGTGCTCGTGCGAGACGATCTCCGCGATCAGCACCGCGCCCATGGGCGAGTCGAACAGCCCCTCGGCGATCTGGAAGTTGCGCTCCCACTCGACCAGCAGCTCGCCCACGCTGCGCCCGCGCCGCTCGGTCACGTGCCGCTCGCCCCACGAGCCGTCCTCGACGCCCTCGAACCGCTGCTCGGCGAAGTCCCCCAACCCGCCCGCGAGGTGCGCCAGCACGTCCCGGACCGCCCAGCCGGGGCACGCGGCGACCGGCGCGTCGGGGTCGCCGCCGGTGACCAGGCTGATGATCCGCCGCCGTGCGGCGTCGTAAGTGACCGCGTTGCTCATCGCGACACCTCCGCGGCCCACGCTAACCCCGCCGCACGCGCGCCGCAGCGCCGCTCAGAGCAGCGCGAGCTCGTCCCGCCGGGTGACGCCGCCGAGGTCCAGCCCGGCCAGCAGGTCGCGCGCGCGACCGCGCCCCGGCACGACCGCGTCCGGCTCCACGTCCAGCCACGGCACCAGCACGGACGCGCGTTCGTGCGCGCCGGGGTGCGGCAGCAGCAGCTCCGGGTCCGACGACCGCACGCCGTCCACCGTGACGACGTCCACGTCCAGCGTCCGCGGCCCCCACCGCAGCTCCCGGACCCGCCCGGCCGCCTGCTCCAGCGCCTGCCCGCGCCGCAGCCAGCCCCACTCGTCCACGTCGCCGGACACGACCAGCACCGCGTTGAGGAAGTCGCCCTGGTCCGTCACGCCCCACGGCGCGGTCTCGTACACCGGCGACGCGGCCACCAGCACGTCGGCGAACCCGGCCACCGCCAGCCGCAGGTGGGCCAGCCGGTCGCCCAGGTTCGAACCGAGCGACAGCACCGCCCTAGTCACGGGTGCGCCGGATCGTCACCGCGACGTCCTCGAACACCAGCGGGATCGGCGCGGACGGCTTGTGCACGGTCACCTCGGTCGCCCGGACCCGCAGGTCGGTCATCACCTCGTCGGCCACCTTGCCCGCCACCGTCTCGATCAGGTCGTGCGGCCCGCCCGCCACGATCGCCGCCGCGCGCTCGGCCAGCTCGCCGTAGTGCAGCGTCTCCCGCAGGTCGTCCGTGGCCGCCGCGCGCGACAGGTCCAGCCACGCGGTGATGTCGACCAGGAAGTCCTGCCCGTCGCGCTTCTCGTGCTCGAACACGCCGTGGAACCCGCGCACCCGCAGGCCCCGCAACGAGATCCGGTCGCACACCTCCGCCGGCCCGCTCACGTCAGTGGGCACTTCCACGCCTCCAAGCCCGAGCCACCGCCACCGCGTCCAACGACCGGTCGACGTCGTGCACCCGCACGCCCCACGCGCCGGCGAACGCCGCCAGCGCCGACACCGCCGCGGTCGCGTCCTCCCGGCCGTCCGGGGCGCGGTCGCCGAGCAGCGAACCCAGGAACCGCTTGCGCGACGCGCCGACCAGCACCGGGAACCCCAGCTCCAGCAGCGAGTCCAGCCCGTGCAGCAGCTGCCAGTTGTGCGTGGCGTCCTTGGCGAACCCCAGACCGGGGTCGAGCACGATGTCGTCCGACGCCACACCGGCGGCCAGGGCCGCGTCCACCTGGCGGCACAGCTCCTCGCGCACCTCGCGCACGACGTCGTCGTACACGGCGAGCTGGTCCATCCGCCTGCTGTGCCCGCGCCAGTGCATCAGCACGTACGGCACGCCCGCCGAGGCCACCAGCGGCGCCATGCCCGGGTCGGCGAGCCCGCCGGACACGTCGTTCACGATCGACGCGCCCGCCTCCAGCGCCGCCCGCGCGACCTCGGCCCGCGTGGTGTCCACGCTGACCGGCACGCCCTCGGCGACCAGCGCCCGGATCACCGGCGCGACCCGGGCCGCCTCCACCTCCGGCGACACCCGGCCCGCGCCGGGGCGGGTCGACTCGCCGCCCACGTCCACCAGGTCCGCGCCGCGCCGGAACATGGCCACGCCGTGCGCCACGGCGTCGTCCAGGTCGAGGTACCGGCCGCCGTCGGAGAACGAGTCGGGGGTGACGTTGAGCACGCCCATCACCACGCAGTGCCCCGGCCTGGGCACGCTCACCGCAACCGCCCCTTGATCAGCTCGATCGCCTCCGACCGCGTCGACGCCGAGTCGCGCAGCAGCCCGCGCACCGCCGACGTCGTGGTCCGCGAGCCGGGCTTGCGCACGCCGCGCATGGCCATGCACAGGTGCTCGGCCTCGACCACGACGATCACGCCGCGCGGTTCGAGCCGGCGCATCAGGGCGTCCGCCACCTGCGACGTCAGCCGCTCCTGCACCTGCGGCCGCTTGGCGTACAGGTCGACCAGCCGGGCCAGCTTCGACAGCCCGGTCACCCGGCCGTGCTCGTTCGGGATGTACCCGACGTGCGCGACGCCGTGGAACGGCAGCAGGTGGTGCTCGCAGAACGAGAACATCGGGATGTCGGTGACCAGCACCAGCTCCTCGTGGCTCTCGTCGAACGTCCGGGCCAGCACGCCGTCCGGGTCGGTGTGCAGCCCGGCGAACAGCTCCCGGTACGCCCGCGCCACCCGCGCCGGGGTGTCGCGCAGCCCTTCGCGCTCCGGGTCCTCACCGCAGGCGAGCAGCAGTTCGCGCACGGCGGCCTCGGCCCGCTTCTGGTCGAAGGGCCGGCGCGCCAAACCGGCCCCCCCGTTGACGGAGAGGCCGGTCTGGTCGATCGCGGTGTCGTGCTCGGTCACGTGCGGTTGTCCGGGTCCGTGTCGAAGGACCGCTTCCCGGCTTCCGCGTCCGTGGGCTCCGGCTGCCACTGCGGCGGCTGCGCGCCGTGCGAGTGGGCGCCACCGCCGGGCACCGTCGCGGGCGTCCACCCGGGCGGCGCGCCGTAGTTCGGCGGGCCGGACGACGGGTGCTGCGGCTGCGGCGGGTAGGGCTGCTGCTGCTGCTGCGGCGGCGGCGGCTGCTGGTACGGCTGGGGCTGGGCCCCGTGGTGGCCGTTCGGTGGCGTGGGCACCGGGTCCGGGATCCGCGGGTCGGAGTCGATCGTGTCCTCGATCGCGGGCGGCCACGGCTCGCCGCGCTCCTTGGCCAGTTCCGCCGGGGTCTTGACCGGCGGCTTGTCCGACGGGGTGCGGTGGCCGAAGTCGTTGAACTTCGTGATCCGGGGCCGCTTCTCGACCTTGGCGAAGATCCGCTCCAGGTCCTTCTGGTGCAGCGTCTCCTTCTCGATCAGCTCCAGCGTGAGCGCGTCGAGCACGTCGCGGTAGGTGTTGAGCACCTCGTACGCCTCGGTGTGCGCGGCCTCGATCAGCTCGCGGACTTCCTCGTCGATCTCGTGCGCGACCTCGAGCGAGTAGTCGGCCTGCCGGCCCGCGGTGCGGCCGAGGAACGGCTCGCCCTGCTCCTGGCCGTACTTGACCGCGCCGAGCCGGGCGGACATGCCGTACTCGGTGACCATCGCGCGGGCGATCTTGGTCGCCTGCTCGATGTCGTTGGACGCGCCCGTGGTCGGCTCGTGGAAGACCAGCTCCTCGGCGGAGCGGCCGCCCAGCGCGAACACCAGCCGGGCGATCATCTCGGACCTGGTCATCAGGTCCTTGTCCTCCTCGGGCACGGACAGGGTGTGACCACCCGTCCGGCCGCGGGCCAGGATCGTGACCTTGTAGACCGGGTCGATGTCCGGCATGGCCCACGCGGCCAGGGCGTGCCCGGCCTCGTGGTAGGCGGTGATCTTCTTCTCCTTCTCGGAGATGATCCGGCTCTTGCGGGCCGGGCCGCCGATCACGCGGTCCACCGACTCCTCCAGCGCGGCGCTGGTGATGACGGTGCCGTTCTGGCGCGCGGTGAGCAGCGCGGCCTCGTTGATCACGTTGGCCAGGTCGGCGCCGGAGAAGCCGACGGTGCGCTTGGCCAGGCCGTCCAGGTCCGTCTCCGGGGCCAACGGCTTGCCCTTGGCGTGCACGCGCAGGATCTGCTTGCGACCCTTCAGGTCCGGCGCGGACACCGGGATCTGCCGGTCGAACCGGCCGGGGCGCAGCAGCGCCGGGTCCAGGATGTCGGGCCGGTTCGTCGCCGCGATCAGGATGATCCCGCCGCGCGAGTCGAAGCCGTCCATCTCGACCAGCAGCTGGTTGAGCGTCTGCTCGCGCTCGTCGTGGCCACCGCCGAGGCCGGCTCCGCGGTGGCGGCCGACCGCGTCGATCTCGTCGACGAAGATGATGCACGGCGCGTTCTGCTTGGCCTGCTCGAACAGGTCGCGCACCCGCGAGGCGCCGACGCCGACGAACATCTCCACGAAGTCCGAGCCGGAGATCGAGTAGAACGGCACGCCGGCCTCGCCGGCCACGGCGCGCGCGAGCAGCGTCTTGCCGGTGCCGGGCGGGCCGTACAGCAGCACGCCCTTGGGGATCTTCGCGCCCAGGGCCTGGTAGCGGCCCGGGTTCTGCAGGAAGTCCTTGATCTCGTAGAGCTCTTCGACGGCCTCTTCGGCGCCCGCGACGTCGGCGAACGTCGTCTTGGGCATGTCCTTGGACAGCTGCTTGGCCTTGGACTTGCCGAAGTTCAGGACGCGGTTGCCCCCGCCCTGGGCGTTGTTCATCATCCACATCAGCAGGAGCAGCAGCAGGCCCAGCGGGACCAGGTACAGCAGCATCTGCATCAGGAACGAGTCCTGCGTGACCTTGGTCTCGACGACCGGCTTGTTGCCCGCTTGGTCGAGGATGGTGAAGATCTCGTCCGTGGAGCTCGCCGGGAACTGGGCGCGCACGCGGTTGCTGCCCTCGACGGTCACCCCGTCGTTGAGGGTGAGCTTGAGGAGCTGCTCCTTGTCCTCGATCGTGGCTTCCTTGACCTGGCCGTCCCGGATCTGTTGCAGTGCCTGGGACGTCTTGATCGGGGTGTAGCCCCGGTTGTCGTCGAAGAGCACGTTGAAGGCGTAAAAGAGCAGCAACACCGCCACGATCCACAGCAGCGGGTTGCGAAGCAGGCGCTTGCGGTCCATGCACTTACGGCCGGCGGGCGGCCTCGACCCTCCCTGACTTGTCGACGGGCGCAGACGGGCACACCCGTCCGACCAGACTACCGCCCATGGCTCGGGCGAAGCGCTCCGCGTGCGGGCCCTGTCGCGTCTTGCCGGACCAACGGGCGGGGACGGCTCCGGGTTCCCGTGGTGACGGTGAACACGCGTCCCAGGTCAACAGGGGTCACCCGGTCGAGCGATTCGGCGGTGAACCGGGTGGGGATCAACCCCGTAACACTTACCGGGGGTCATGCGTTACTAGCAGGTAGCAACCACATGAGGGACGCTCACGTGACGTAGAACACGAGAGTTTGTCATGTGAGTGAGCCGTGTCATCCTCGGCAACCACCGAGTGTTCTTCGCCCACCCGAAAGGGTGAACACCGACCGAAGGTACGAAGCATGTCAGCTCGCCACCCGGACGGCCCCGGTCGCTTCCGCCGCGTCCTCCTGCCCGTCGGCGCCCTGATCGGCGTCATCGCCGCCGCGGGCATCACCGTCGTGGCGCTGCGGGCCACCAGCGGGCCGGAGTGCAAGGGCACCCTACCGCTCAAGATCGCGGTCACGCCGGCGATCGAGGAGGTCGTGCGCGGCGCCGCCGACGACTACCAGGCCACCCAGCCCATGGTGGACGGCAAGTGCGTGCAGGTGCAGGTCGAGGCGCGCGGCGCGGCCGACGTGGCCAACGAGCTGCCGACCGCGCAGATCAACCCGCCCGCGCTGTGGGTGCCGGACTCGTCCATGTGGGCCGCCGAAACGCAGCGGCAGGCCGGCGACGAGGGCGAGGAGGCGCCGCGCCTGGACGTCCTCGACCCGCTGGCGAGCTCGCCGCTGGTGATCGCGGGCTCGGAGCCGTCGATGTCCGCGCTCGGCTGGCCGATCACGCCCGTGACCTGGGCGAAGGTCGTCGACCCGAAGGTGCCGGTGACGCTGAGCGACCCGACCACGTCCACCGAGGGCCTGGCCACGCTGGCGGTCATCCGGGCGCAGCTCGGCAACCCGGACGGCACGCCGAAGCCGGAGCTGATCGGCGCCCTGCTGCGGGTCGGCCGCAACGCGCTGCCGTCCGTGCGCGACGCGTTCGGCAAGGTCGTGCAGGGCGAGGAGAACGCGCCCGTGTTCACCGCCTCGGAGCAGTCGGTGCTGGCGGCCAACCGCACGGCCGGGTCGCGCCGGGTCGTCGCCTCCTACCCCAAGGAGGGCACGGTCTCGTTCGACTACCCGCTGGTGCGGGTCACCCGGTCGGGCGAGCAGGTGGGCACCGCCCAGGCCGCGGACGGCTTCGCGAAGGCGCTGCGCGCGGGCCGGACCGCCCAGCGGTTCGCCGAGGCGGGGTTCCGCACGCCCGACGGCAAGGCGCCCGGCGGGTGGACCAACGAGAAGGACGGCGTGCGCGGCGACGACGTGGCCGTGCTCAAGACACCGGACCCGGACCAGGTCTCCGAGCTGCTGCGCACGTGGGGCGCGGTGAGCCTGGACACCCGGCTGCTGGCGGTGCTGGACGTGTCCGGCTCGATGGCCGAGAAGATGAGCAACGGCCAGACCCGGGTCGAGGCGGCCCGGGAGGCGGCGCTGACCGCGCTGGGCATGCTGCCGGACACCTCGGAGATCGGCCTGTGGGCGTTCTCGACGAACAAGAAGCCGCCGAACGACTGGATCGAGCTGGTGCCGGTGGGCCCGCTGGGCGAGCCGATCGGCGGCGCGCCGCGACGGGTGCAGCTGCAGAAGGGCGCGGGCGGCCTGCCCGCCCTGGTCGGCGGCGGCACGGCGCTGCACGAGACGGCGCTGGCCGCGTTCCGGCACGTGCAGCAGACCTACGACCCGTCGAAGATCAACTCGGTCACGCTGATCACCGACGGCAGCAACGACGACATCTCCAGCATCGACCTGCCCGCCCTGGTCGCCACGCTGAAGCGCGAAGCCGACCCGGCCCGACCGGTGCCGATGATCATGGTGGGGCTGGGTGCGGACGCGGACATGAACGCGTTGCGGCAGATCGCCGACGCCACCGGCGGCAAGGCTTACCAGGCGATGGAGCCGGAGGACATCCGCGGCGTCCTGCTGGACGGCATCTCCCAGCGGCGCTGCCGGCCGAACTGTTGACATTGCCGCTGCTCCGCAGACGGCGTCTCGGCCGCCTGGAAGTCGGCCCATCGTGTCGCCTTTCCCACCGATCGAAGAGCGTGATCGGCGGGAAAGGCGACACGACAGACCGACGCGGCCTCGCGGGGGTCCGTTGAAGACCGCCCCCGTTCTCGCTGTTCAGCTCGAGTAGACCTTGGGGTCCAGCGCGCCGATGTACGGCAGGTCCCGGTAGCGCTCGGCGTAGTCCAGGCCGTAGCCCACCACGAACTCGTTCGGGATCTCGAAGCCGACGTACTTCACCGGCACCTCGACCTTGACCGCGTCCGGCTTGCGCAGCAGCGTGCAGACCTCCAGCGACCGCGGCTTGCGCGACGCCAGGTTCTTCAGCAGCCACGACAGCGTCAGGCCGGAGTCGATGATGTCCTCGACGATGATCACGTCGCGGTCCGCGATGTCCCGGTCGAGGTCCTTGAGGATGCGCACCACCCCGGAGGACGAGGTCGACGAGCCGTAGGAGCTCACCGCCATGAACTCGAGCTGCACCGGCACCGGCAACGCCCGGGCCAGGTCGGTCATGAACATCACCGCGCCCTTGAGCACGGTGATCAGCACCAGGTCGTTCCCGCCGTCGGCCGGGTAGTCAGCCGCGACCTTGTTGGCCAGCTCGGTGACCTTGTCGCTGATCTCCTGCTCGCTGATGAGCACGGAACTGATGTCGCCGTCGTACACGGACGGTTCCCCTTTTGTCATGACTGCACTGGTTCCACTCGCAGCCTGCCATGAGCGCGCCGCGCCACAAAGCCGCCGGGCAGCCACACGCCGCCCTGCCCGCGCCACTCGCTCACCAGCGCGTCCACGCGGCGCAGGTGGGAGTCGGACAACTCGGGCACGTTCTCCTCCAGCAGCCACCGCCGCAGCACGCGCCGCCGCAGCGCCGTCGGCAGCCGCTCGACCTCGGCCACCGAGCAGCGGTCGCCCGCGAACGCCCCGGCCAGCTCGTCCAGCGCGTCGTTGTCCTCGCGCAGGTGGGCGGCCGTGCGGGCGAGGGCGTCGGCCACACCGCCCTGGAGCACCTCCTCCAGCAGCGGCAGGACCTCGCGGCGCAGGCGGACGCGCGTGTAGCGGGGGTCTTCGTTGTGCGGGTCGTCCCACGGGGTGAGGCCGAGCTCGTCGCACGCGGCCCTGGTCGTCGCCCGGGAGACGCGCAGCAGCGGGCGGCCCCACGGCGGGTCGTGCGGGCGCATGCCCGCGATGCTGCGCGGCCCGGAGCCGCGGCCGAGGCCCAGCAGGACGGTCTCCGCCTGGTCGTCACGGGTGTGGCCGAGCAGCACCAGGCCGTGCTCCGGTCTCAGCGCGGCGTACCTGGCCTTGCGGGCGGCGGCCTCAGGTCCACCCGATCCGGTGACCTCCACCCGGCGCACCTCGGCGGTCAGGCCCAGGGCGCGGCACGTGCGCGCGGCCCGTTCGGCGACGTCCGCCGAGCCGGGTTGCAGGCCGTGGTCCACGACGACGGCGGACGCCTCGGTCAGCCCCGCCGTGACTGCGGCGAGGGCGAGCGAGTCCGCGCCGCCGCTGACGGCCACCGCGACCCGTTCGGGCCGGTGTTCGGCGAGGAAGCGCTTGACGGCGGTGCGCACCTCGGCGAGCGGTCCGTTCACGGTTGGACGCGACGCAGCCAGCCCGCCGGGTCGGCGATCTCGGCGCGGGTCGGGAGCGTGTCGGGGCTGGTCCAGACGGCGTTGAAGCGGTCCATGCCGACCGCGTCGACGACGTGCCCGGTGAACGCCGCGCCCTCGGCGTACTGACGGACCTTCGCCTCGACGCCGAGGAGGGTGCGCAGCACGCGGTCGAGCACGCCGCCGCCCTGGCGACGGGCGGTGAAGCGCTCGCGGATGGTGCGGACCGACGGCACGACCTCCGGGCCGACGGCGTCCATCACGTGGTCCGCGTGGCCCTCCAGCAGGGTCGACAGGGCGATGAGCCGGTCCAGCACCTCGCGCTGGCCGGGGCTCTGCAGCAGCTCCACCAGCCCGCCCGCCTCGCGCAGCCGCTTCGGCAGGTCGCGCAGGCGCGGCGCGAAGCCCTCGTCCATGCTGTTGAGCAGGGTGGCGACCAGGCCCGCGAAGTGGTCGGCGAGCCACGGCACGGCGGTGAACTGCAGGCGGTGGGTGCCCTCGTGCAGGCAGACCCACATGCTGAAGTCCTCGCCGGGCACGTCGAGGGCCCGCTGGGCGCCCACGATGTTCGGCGCGACCAGCAGCAGCCTGCCGCCGTCGGAGAACGGGTCGTACTGGCCGAGCACCCGGCCGCTGAGGAACGCGACCACGACGCCCGCCTGGACGCCCGCCGTGCCCGCGAGGACGCCGCTGAGCGCGCCGGACTGCTTGGGCAGGGCGCCGTCGGTGAGGGCGGCGAGGCCCTGCACGGCGGCGCGCACCCAGCCGGGCCGGTCGACCACCTCGCCCTGCGCGAGCGGCAGGCCGTGGCCGAGGCCGGTGAGCTCCCGCACGTGCACCTCGGCGTCCACGGCGAGTTCCCGCAGGCGGTGCACGGCGACGTCGGCCTCGGCTCTGGGCACGATCGGGCCGGGGCGGACGAGCCTGGTCGCCGTGGTGACGGCCAGGGCCCAATCGACCGGGGCACTGCGGTCCTGCGTCGCCGGGTTCACGCCCCTGACGCTACCTGCGCCGACCGCCGGAACGTAGAACTCGGGGGTCCCGAACGTTCGACTCCCGGGCGCTGAGCGTTCGACTCTCGCGCGAGTCGAACGCTCGGGTCCCGAGAGTCGAACGCTCGGGTACCCCGAGTTCAACGCTCGGGACGGTCAGCAACCGCAGCCGCGCAGCGCCGCGGCCATCTCGTCCAGCGCGCCGCGCACCCGGTCGTTGTTCTCCGGGCTCGACGACATGAACGCGAACACCAGCAGCCGGCCGTCCACGTCCACCACGACGCCCGCGAGCGTGTTCACGGCGGTCAGCGTGCCCGTCTTGGCCCGCACCCAGCCGCGCCCGCCCGCGCCCCACTGCGCGTACCGGGTCGCCAGCGTGCCGCTGCCGCCCGCCACCGGCAGGGCCGTCAGCAACGGCCGCAGCTTGGCCGTCCGCGCGTCGGAGGCGTCCGGCTTCG
Source organism: Actinosynnema sp. NPDC091369 (assembly GCF_044757065.1). NCBI lineage: Bacteria > Bacillati > Actinomycetota > Actinomycetes > Pseudonocardiales > Pseudonocardiaceae > Actinosynnema > Actinosynnema sp. NPDC091369. Next base: position 723,859 of record NZ_JBIVUG010000001.1, read on the forward strand.
CCGCCGCCACCAGCACGTCCGCCAGCAGCTTCGCGGGGACCTTGTCGTTCGGCGACAACCCGCTGCCGTCCACGACCGTGGACGTCGACAGGTCGAACCCGTGCTCGGTCAGCACGTCCCGCACCGCCTGCGCCGCGCCGGTGAACGACGGCTCCAGCCCGCGCGCCTTGGCCACCTCCCGCGCCATCGTCTCGGCCAGCACGTTGTCCGAGATCTGCATCAGGTTCTCGACGAGCTGGTCCACCGGCACGGACTTCACCTCGCCGAGCACCTCCGCGCCCGGCGACGCCACGCCCGCCGCCACCGCGGGCACGCCCAGCCGCTGCGCCAACGCCCGCGCGGCCGCCTCCGCGGGCGTGGCCGTGCGCGGGGTGTCGGACTTCGTCGGGTCGCCGCGCCCGCCGTCCAGCATCACCGGCTCGATCGGCGCGACGTACCCGCCGGGCACGTCGTCGGGGTGCCAGCCGGGCGCGGTGCCGGGACCGGCGTACCGCGACACGTCGTACTGCACCTGCGTGACCTGCCCGCCCTTGGCCCGCACCTGCTCGACCAGGTCGTCCAGCGTGGGCGCGCCCGGGTACACGGTGGTCTGGCCCGCGGGCAGGGACGACAGCGTCGGGTCGCCGCCGCCCACCAGCACGACCGACCCCGGCTGCGCGCCGCGCACGACCTTGGTCGAGAACTGGGAGGTGTGGTCGAGCGCCAGCAGCGCCGCCGCCGCGGTCAGCACCTTGATCGTGGACGCGGGCGTCTGCGGCGTGGTCTCGCCCTGGTTCCACAGCGGCGAGCCGGTGACCGGGTCCACCACCAGACCCGCCAGCGGCGCCAGCAGCGCGTTCGCCGCCGGACCGGCCAGCACCGACCGCACGCCCGCGGCCGTGGGCGCCACGCCGTCCGCGCCGACGCCCTTCATCGACAGCGTCACGGGCGCGGGCGGCAGGGGCGCGGCGGTCGTCGGCGCGGGCGTGGCGTCGAACCAGCCGCGCTGCGTCCCGACCACCGCCGTGCCGGCCAGCGCGAGCACCAGCAGCACCACCGCGGCCACCACGAACGGACGCTTGCGCCGCCGGACCGGCGGCGGCGGCTCTTCACGGTCCGTGATCGGTTCAGGGACCGGTTCAGGTTCCGACTTGATCTCGGTCGACGGGGCCGGAGGGGGCGTCGAGGCGGGCTTCGGCGGCACCCGGACCGGCTTGGCCGGCACCGGCGCCTGGATCCGCATCGTGGGCGGGTCAGGCCGCCTGACCTGCACCGTTGGCGGCTCGCGGTCGACCTCGTCGCCATCAACGGTCGGCCACGATGGCTCGTCGGGCACGCAGTCCTCCGCGGTCGAGTACGGGCAACGTCACACCCTCGGCAAGGGGTTGACGAGACGTCGTAGTCCACACTAGTGGCGTAACGAACGGCGAAGACGAGCGAGGACCGCGCAGTGGAGTTCGACGTCACCATCGAGATCCCCAAGGGGGTCCGCAACAAGTACGAGATGGACCACAAGACGGGGCGCATCCGGCTGGACCGGACCCTGTTCACGGCCACTCAGTACCCGGCGGACTACGGGTTCGTCGACGACACCCTGGGCGAGGACGGCGACCCGCTCGACGCCCTCGTGCTCGTCCAGGAGCCGACGTTCCCGGGCTGCCTGATCAAGGCGCGCGCGATCGGCATGTTCCGCATGACCGACGAGAAGGGCGGCGACGACAAGCTGCTCTGCGTCCCGGCGGAGGACCCGCGCTCGGAGCACCTGCGCGACATCCACCACCTCAACGAGTTCTACCGGCTGGAGATCCAGCACTTCTTCGAGGTCTACAAGGACCTGGAGCCCGGCAAGAGCGTCGAGGGCGCGACGTGGGTCGGCCGCACCGAGGCCGAGGCCGAGATCGTGCGCTCGTACCAGCGCCTGAAGGACGCGGTCGCGCGCGGCGAAGAACACCACTGAGCGACGCGTGAAGAGGCCCGCCCCCGGAGTCCGGGAGCGGGCCTCTTCCGCGTTCGGCGGGTCAGTGCATCGCGATCGGCGCGGGCTGCTCGCCCGCGTCCTTCTCGTCCTGCACCCGCTCCAGACCGGACCGGTTGGACAGCGGCACCTCGCGCAGGAACCAGATCAGCGCGAAGCCGATCAGCGTCACCAGCGAGCCGACCATGAACACCAGGCCGATGGAGTCGGAGAAGCCGTCCAGGAACGGCCGCGCCAGCACCGGGTCGAGCTTGGCCAGGAACTCGGTGTTGTCCAGGTCGAAGCCCGTGCCGCTCTGGAGGCCGACGGCGAACTCGCGGTTCTCCGGCCGGGCCAGCGCGGCCTGGAAGTCGGGCGTGCCGGCCGCCGTGCGCAGCGCGCCGCCGATCTTGTCGGCGACCGTGCTGAACAGGATCGACAGGAACACCGCGGTGCCGACCGTGCCGCCGATCTGGCGGAAGAACGTGGCCGACGAGGTCGCCACGCCCATGTCCCGCGGCTCGGCGTCGTTCTGGATGGCCACCAGCAGGGTCTGCATGCACAGGCCGAGACCGGCGCCCAGGAAGAACATCAGCACCAGCGGCTGGAAGATCGGCGTGTCCGTGCCGACCATGCTGAACAGGAACAGCGCGATCGTCATCACGCCGAACCCGACGACCGGGAACACCTTGTAGCGGCCGGTCTTGGCGGTGATGTTGCCGCTCGTGCCCGCCGCCATCATGATGCCGAACGTCAGCGGCAGCATCATCAGGCCGGACTCGGTGGCCGAGTAGCCCTTGACGATCTGCAGGTACAGCGGCAGCGAGACCATGCCGCCGAACATTCCGACGCCGAGGATGAAGTTGATCAGGTTGCCCAGCGAGAACGTCTGGCGCTGGAACAGCCGCAGCGGCAGCAGCGCCTCGTCGCCCATCCGGCGCTCGATGAACACGAAGCCGACCAGGCCCAGCACGCCGACGACGTACATGGCGATCGCGGTGCCCGAAGCCCAGCCCCACTCGCGGCCCTGCTCGGCCACGATCAGCAGCGGCACCAGGCCGATGGTGAGCAGACCCGCGCCGACGAAGTCGATCCGGTGGTTCACCCGCTTGTGCGGGATGTTGAGCACCTTGGCCACCACGACCAGCGCGATCAGGGCGATCGGCACGTTGATCAGGAACACCCAGCGCCAGCCGGCCGTGCCCAGGAACGACTCCATGCCCGCGAACAGGCCGCCGACGACCGGGCCCGCGACGCTGGAGATGCCGAACACCGCCATGAAGTAGCCCGTGTAGCGGCTGCGCTCACGCGGCGACGTGATGTCCGCCAGGATCGCCATGGCCAGCGACATCAGGCCACCGGCGCCCAGGCCCTGCACCGCGCGGAACGCGGCCAGCTCGTACATCGAGTTCGCGATGCCGGACAGCAGCGAGCCCGCGAGGAACAGCGAGATCGCGGTCAGGTACATCGGCTTGCGGCCGTAGATGTCGGACAGCTTGCCGTACAGCGGCGTGGAGATCGTCGCGGTGATCAGGTAGGCGGTGGTCGCCCACGCCTGGAGGGTCTGGCCGTGCAGCTCGTCCGCGATGGTCTTCATGGCGGTCGCCACGATCATCTGGTCGAGCGCGGCCAGGAACAGCCCGAGCAGCAGGCCCGACAGGATCGTCAGGATCTGCCGGTGGGTGAGCAGGGCGGCGCCGGGTGGCGGCGCGTCCGCTCGGGTTGTCGTTTCCGACATCACTTCTCCCCTTCTGAGCGCGGCCCCAGTCCGCTCTCAGCGATGAAATCCGGTAGCGCCTTCTCGTAGTCCCCCACGAAGCGCTCGAAGTACTCGATGAACTCGGTCCACTCCTGCGGGGACCAGTCCGTGAACAGCCGGGCCAGTGCGAGGTTGCGCTGCGCGCGGCGTTCGACGAGCAGGCGCTTGCCCGCCTCGGTCACCGCGAGCACGCTCGCCCGGCCGTCCTCCGGGTCGGCCCGGCGCTCCACCAGGCCGTCCTTGACCAGCGTCGCCACCTGGCGGCTGACCGTGGACGGATCGGAGAACACCGCCTCGGCCAGGGCGCTCGACCGCGACGGACCGAGCTGGTCGAGGTTGGCCAGCAGCACGAAAGAAGCCTTGTCCAGGCCCGACTTGCTCATGTGCGAGGCGACGCAGGCGTGCATCTTGTTCATCCGCACCAAGGCCATGCCGAGCCGGTCGGCCAGGACGAGCTCGTCGGCCCGCACTTCGTCACCCACCGGGGTCGCCATCGCACGCTCCGTTTGCTTGCATCAACCAACTAGTTGCTAGGTACAAGCATGCGCTCGTCCGGGTGATACCGCAAACGGATTACCCGTGACCCCGGTCTCATGGTTACCGGTCGGTAGCATCCGGCTCATGAGCACCGACCACTCGTTCGTCGCCGACGCGTTGAAGCAGGCCGTGCCGTGGGTGAGGACCATGGGCGTGGAGTTCCCGGAGGTCTCGGGCGACCGCGTCGTCGCCGAGCTGCCCGACCGCGAGGACCTGCGCAACCACGTCGGCGGGCCGCACGCGGCGATGATGTTCGGCGTCGCCGAGTCCGCCTCGGGCGCCGTGGTGATGGCCGCCTTCGCGCCGCACCTGGACCAGGCCACGCCGCTGGTCGCGCGGTCCGGGATCGCCTACAAGAAGCTGGCCCTGGGCCCGCTGCGCGCCGAAGCCGTCCTGGGCCGGCCCGCCGCCGAGGTCGTGGCCGAGCTGGAGTCGGGCGTCCGGCCGGAGTTCCCCGTCACCGTGACGATCACCGACGCGCAGGGCGTGACGACCGGCGAGATGACCGTCGTGTGGACCCTGCGCCCGAACCGCTGACCGAGCGTGACCGCCTGAGCATGCCACGTGACGTGGGTAACAGGCGGTGGTGGCGCGGGCGATGAGGCGGGCATGGCAGGTAGACCCGCAGGCCCGGCGGATTCGGGACCATTAGCTTCCTGGCGCGGGCTCCCGCGCAAGCGCCGCATCCTCATCACCGTCGGTGTCGTGGTGCTGTTCTTGTTCATCGTCGGCATCACGAACCCGAAGCCGGAGGACGGCAGCCCGCGCGCCCTCAACGCGACGGGGACCACGACAACCACCACGTCGACGTCCCCGTCGACCACCACGACCACGACAACCACCACCACGCCCCCACCCGTCACGGTCGCCGAAGTGGTCGACGGGCGCACGATCACCGTGTCGGGCGGCGGCCGGGTGCAGCTGGCCGGTCTCGCCCAGCCCGGCGAGTGCTGGTCCGCCGCCGCCGTGGACTTCCTGAAGACCGCGTCAGCCGGCAAGGACCTGCGGGTGGTCGGCGCGACCGTGCTGCTGCCCGACGGCGTCGACCTGGCCGTGCACGCGGTGGGCAAGGGCATGGCCCGCGTCGAGGCGACCGCGACCGCCGCCCTGGTCTCCGCCCAGGAGGCGGCGAAGGCGGCCGGCCTCGGCCTGTGGGGCGCGCCGTGCGCCGGCGCGGACATCGTGGCGCCGCCACCGCCTCCGCCACCCGCGCCGAAGCCCACCTACGACCCGCCCCCGCCGGCACCGCAACCGGTGCAGCCGGCCCCGGTCGACACCTACTACGCCAACTGCGACGCCGTCCGGGCCGCCGGCAAGGCGCCGTTGTACGCAGGACAGCCCGGCTACCGCGCCGCCCTGGACCGGAACAAGGACGGCGTGGCCTGCGAGTAGGTTCCAGCGGCGTGAAGGTGGACCGGCTGGAGATCGAGTGCGACCCGCGGACCGTGCTGGACGCGGCACGGGCGGCCGAGGCCGACGGGTGTGACGGCTTCTGGGTGGCCGAGACCCGGCACGACCCGTTCCTGGCGCTGGGCCGCGTGGCCGGGCACGTGGAGCGGGTCGAGCTGGGCACGGCGATCGCGGTGGCGTTCGCGCGCAACCCGATGAGCACGGCGGTGCAGGCCAACGACCTGCAGCTGCTGTCGGGCGGCCGGTTCAACCTGGGCCTGGGCTCCCAGGTGGAGCCGCACGTCACCAAGCGGTTCGGGATGCCGTGGTCCCGGCCCGCCGCGCGGATGCGCGAGTTCGTGCTGGCCCTGCGCGCCATCTGGCACGCGTGGGAGACCGGCGAGCGGCTGAGGTTCCGCGGCGAGTTCTACACCCACACGCTGATGACGCCGTTCTTCGACCCCGGCCCGAACCCGCACGGCCCGCCGAAGGTGTGGCTGGCGGGCGTCGGCGAGCTGATGACCGAGGTCGCGGGCGAGGTGGCGGACGGCTTCCTGTGCCACAACTTCACCACCGAGCGGTACCTGCGCGAGGTGACGCTGCCCGCGCTGGCGCGCGGCCGGGCCAAGGCCGGGAAGCCGACGGCCGGGCTGGAGGTCTGCGGGCCGTCGCTGGTGGCGTGCGACGAGCGGGGCGTGGCCGACGTGAAGCGGCAGATCGCGTTCTACGGCTCGACGCCCACCTACCGCAAGGTGCTGGACCTGCACGGCTGGGGCGAGCTGCACGAGGAGCTGCACCGGCTGTCGCGGCGGCGCGCGTGGGACGACATGGCCGCCGCGATCACCGACGAGGTGCTGGCCGCGTTCGCCGTCGTCGGCACGCCGGCGGAGGTGCGGGCCGAGGTGGACCGCCGCTACGGCGACGTGATCACGCGGATCGCCGCGCCGGTCCTCAGGACCGGATGAGGTAGTGCCCGCTCGGCTCGTCGCGCGGCATCCAGTGCCGGAACAGCTCGGCCCGAGCCACGGCCCGCCGCACCCAGCGCCGCCGCCCGACGCGCGCCGCGAGCACGGCCAGCGGCAGCGCCAACACGGTCAGCACGACCATCGTGACCATCGCCATCACCTCCACGGGGGCAACGACACCGTCGCCCACACCTGACGCCAATGGTGAAAAGGTCACCCTGATGGAGCAGTTTCGCCGACTCGCCCCGTAGTCGACAAGGGCCGTGCAGGGGCCGGACAAAGAAGAAGGACCAAGCCGGTACCCCGACTTGGTCCTGTCCTCTATCCCGCGAGCCGCCTATCGGAATCGAACCGATGACCTGCTCATTACGAGTGAGCCGCTCTGGCCGACTGAGCTAAGGCGGCGAGACGCGACAACTATAGCCGACCTCCCCGGCGTCACCGAACCGGGGGTGCTTCGTTAGAGCAACAGTGACGCCGCTCACGCGCGCGCCCCACGATGACGCCGCTGTCAGGGAGGTCCGACCGATGCGCCTGATGGCTGTGCCCGCCGCCGCCGTGCTGGTCGCGCTGTGCGCCGCACCCGCCCTCGCCCAGCCGACGACGACGCCGGTGCCCGGACCGCGCGACCCGAACCAGCCGCCGGTGTCCTCGGGGCCGCCCCTGAACGCGCACGCGATCGGTGACGCGGGCACGGGACTGGCCGTGGTCCGGCTCGCCCCCGAGTCGACGCCCACCGGCACGATCCTGCCCGGCTTCGGCGAGCAGCTGCCCCGGCAGTCGGCGGCCGAGATCGGCGTCGGGCTCGCCTCCGCCCAGGCCAACACCGAGGCGTACCTGTCCTACGAACGGGCGGTCGCGCAGGCGTCGCCGCTCGGGTTCGCGGTGGGGGGCCGCGCGCCGCAGACGCCGGGCACGCTGGTGCAGACCGCCTCGCCGGACAACGCCGAGCCCGTCACCGGCGGCCTCACGCCGCCCGCCACCCCGCTGGACGCCCTGCTCAAGGTCGGTCTGCTCAACGGCAGCGCGCACGCCCGCTGGGACGACGAGCTCGGGCCGTGCGTCTCACCGCTCGCCGACGCCAAGACCTCCGTCGCGTCCCTGAGCGTCCTCAACGCCATCCCGACCCTGCCGAGCACGCCGGACCTCACCGGCCTGCTCACCCAGGACACGCCGAAGCTCGACGCCGCCGCCAAGCAGGCCCTGATCGACGACGTCAAGCAGCTCGCCGCGCCGCTGAGCCAACTCGGCGGCCTGCTCTCCGGCACGCCCGACACCGGCGCGAACGGCTCGCTGCTGAGCTTGCCCGACACGCTCGCCGCCCACTCCACCGTCGAGCTGGTCGACCTGCCCGGCAGCCCGAACAAGGCCGTGCGGTCGACGTCCACGCTCCAGGCCGCGAGCATCCGGCTCCTCGCCGGCACGCCCGCCGAGATCCGCGTCGACGTGGTGAGCCCGCCGACCCTGGTCGCGCTGTCCACCGGCGACCGGGCCACGTCCGGGATCACCTACACCGCCCCCGTGCTGCGGGTCGGTCAGGGCGGCCGGGAACTGGGCACGCTCGACGCGGCCAACCCGAAGCTGGACGTCCCGATCGGCGTCACGGCCGGTCGGGAGCTGCCGCTCGTCGGAGCTTTGGCGGAGGGCCTGCCCAAGCTGGACATCGGCGTGCTCCGGCTCCAGGTCGCGCAGCTCAACCAGAAGGACGTGGTGCTCGACGGCCCGCTCCAGCAGGGCGGACCGACCATCAACGGGTACATGCTCGGTGCCACCGCGCGCCTGCTCGACCTCCAGCTGCTGCCGACCGACGCGCTCGGCCTGCCGAACCTGCCGTCGGCGCTGGCGCAGGTGTCCCTGGGCGAGCAGGTCGTGCGCGCGGCGGCCCCGAACGGCGGCGTGGTGTGCGCCCCGGCGCAGGCGCCGCCGGGTGGCGGCGGCCAGGCGGCCCCGCCGGCGCAGGGCCGGCCGCTGGCCTACACGAACGCCGCCTACAAGACGGTCCCGATCTTCTGGACCGGCACGGCCCTGCTGCTGCTCGGCGTGGTGGTGGTCGCCGCCCTGCCGGCCCGCCGCCGCCCGCTGAAGCCCTGATCAGCCCCGCTGGAGCGTGGTGAGCATGGCCTCGATGGCGATCCGGGGCTTCACGTTCAGCTCCAGCGCGGTCCGGCAGCCCAGCACGGCCTCCAGCCGGCGCAGCGTCGACTCCGGCGTCCACGCCGAGGCCGCCGCGCGCGCGTCCTCGGCCCGGTCCGGGTGGTTGAGCACGGCGGGCGCGCCCGTCGCGGTCACCAGCACGTCCCGGTAGAACGCGGCCAGGTCGACCAGCGCCTGGTCCAGCGAGTCGCGCTGGGTGCGGGTGGCCCGCGACTTCTGCCGCTTCTCCAGGTCCTTCAGCGCGCCCTTGGCCCCGCGGGTCGCGGCGGCCGTGCCCTTGCCGGTGCCGCCCGCGCCCATCGCGGTCTCCAACGCCTCGCGCTCGGCCTGGTCGCGGCCCTCGTTCGCGGTCTGCGCGTCGCCCTCGGCGGCCGACACGAGCTGGTCGGCGCAGGTGAAGATGTCCGCGGGCCGGCGCAGCGCCATCGGGATGCGCAGCACGGCCTCGCGCCGGGCCCGCGACTGCTCGTCGGTGGCCAGCCGCCGCGCCCGCCCCACGTGCCCGCCGCACACCGAGGCCGCCCAGGACGCCACCTCCGGGGCCACGCCCTCGTCCTCCAGCGCCGACGCGATCGACGCGGTCCGGGGCGTGGCCAGCGACACGATCCGGCACCGCGACCGGATGGTCACCGACACGTCGTCCGGGTGGTCCGACGGCGCGCACAGCAGGAACACGGTCCGCGCCGGGGGTTCCTCCACCGCTTTGAGCAGCGCGTTCGCCGCGCCCTCGGTGAGCCGATCGGCGTCGGCGATGATCACCACCTGCCAGCGCCCGGACGTCGGCCGCCGGGCCGACACCTGCACCAGCGACCGCATCTCGGCCACCGAGATCGACAGGCCCTCGGGCGCGACCACCCGCACGTCGGCGTGCGTGCCCGCCAGGGTCGTGTGGCACCCGGCGCACGAGCCGCAGCCCGGCCGGTCGTCCACGGCGGTGCACTGCAACGCGGCGGCGAACGCGCGTGCCGCCACCGAGCGACCCGAGCCGGGCGGCCCGGTGAACAGCCACGCGTGGGTCATCGCACCCGGCGCGGGCGACCCCCCCGCCACGATCGACGCGGCGGCCTCCGCCGCCGCCGACAGCACCGCGACCGCCTCGGGCTGGCCGACGACGTCGCCCCACACACCACGGTTCACCGGGCGACCGTACCGATCCGTCAGGACGTCTCCGCCACCGGCTTGGCGGGCAACCTGGTCCGCCGCGCGAGCAGCGGCAGCACGGCGCCGCGCACCCGGTCGGCGACCTCGTCCTCGGTGCCGTCGGCGTCGACCACGACGTAGCGCTCCGGGTCGGCCGAGGCCATGTCGGTCAGCAGCTTCTGCACCCGCCAGTGGTGCTCGACGGTGTCCAGCGTGCCACCGGAGGCCCGCACCTGCGACGGTGTCCGGTCCAGCAGCACGGTCATGTCCGGCCGCAGCCGCCCGGTGGCCCAGTCGACCAGGCCCTCGACCTCGCGCGGCTCCACGCTCCCCGCCGCGCTGAAGTGCGCCAGCGGGCTGTCCACGTACCGCTCCATGACGACCAGGGCGCCGTTGTCCAGCGCGGGCCGCACCTCGCGCTCCACCACGTCGGCCCGCACGGCGGCGGCCACCAGCGCGTGCGCCCGCACGCCCGCCAGGTCGGCGGTGGACAGCAGGTTGCGCAGCCGCTGCTCGTCGAGGTCCGGGTCGGAGGCCAGCACGACCTCGCGGCCGCTCTCGCGCAACGCCTCGGCCAGCCGCCTGGCCTGCACGGACGTGTCCTGCCGGGTGTCGCCCTCGACCGCGATCAGCACCCCGCCGGTGCGCCGGGCCCGGCCGCGCAGCGCGGCGAGCAGGTCGGACAGGAACGGCTCGGACCGCCGGTTGTCCATCTGCCGGTAGGCGATCAGCCCGAGCAGCGCGGCGATCACGCCCGCGCCGAACATCACCGGACGCGTGCCGTCCACCACCATCGGGTGGCCGAAGACCGTGATCGTGCGCTTCTGGACGAGCGTGACCAGCAGCGGTGCGGCGGCGGACGACGCGAACAGCACCACCTTGAGCAGCGACTGGAGCAGCGCCACGGTCCGGCCGCGCATCGCGTCCTCGACCTGCGAGCCGACGATGGTCAGGCCGGTGAGGAACGCCATGCCCGCCGACGCGCCGACGCACGCCACCGCGACCAGCGCCACCCACAGGTGCGGCGCGAACGCCACGAACAGCAGGCTCAGACCCGCGACGAGGATCGTCACGCCGAACAGCCGGTCGTAGGGCAGCCGCCGGGCCATCCGCGGCGCGGTCGCCATGCCCAGTGCCAGGCCCGCGAACACGGCCACGAACAGCAGGCCGAACGTCGAGTCGCCGCCCAGCAGCGACAGCGAGTAGGGGGTGGCCGTGCCGATCACCGCGCCGGCCGCGGCGAACGCGCCGATCATGCCGATGACCAGGCCGCGGACCAGCGGCGTGCGGGCGGCGTACTTCATGCCGTCGCGCAGCATGGCGAAGAAGCCGGGCGCCTCGCCGTTCTCGCGGGTGCGCTTGACCGCCGCGATCCGGCCGGACAGCTCCGGGATGCGGGTGGCCACGATGATGGCCGAGGTCACGTACAGCGCGCCGTTGACCATGACCGCGATGGTCGCGATGCGGAACTCGAGGTCGCTGTTCTGCAGGCCGAGGTAACCGGGGATGCCGGAGATGATCGAGTACAGGCCCGCGCCGGAGATGACCGAGATGCCGTAGGTCATCACCAGGCCGAGCTGGTTGGCCGTCTCCACCTGGTCGGGCCGGCGCAGCAGGTTGGGCACGGCCGAGTCCTTGGCCGGGATCCACAGCATCGCGCAGCAGCCGACCAGGAAGTTCGCGATGAACAGCCACCAGGCCGTGCCGACCAGCGCGATGGAGATGAACAGGCCGCCGCGCAGCAGGTCGCAGACCACCATGATCTTGCGGCGGTCGAACCGGTCCGCGAGCACGCCGCCGAGCGGCGCGAACAGGATGCCGGGCAGCAGCTGGGTCAGCACCACGAGGCTGAGCGAGAAGCTCTGCCACTGGTAGCTGTCCATCATCTTGGTGACCAGGCCCGTCAAGGCCAACAATGACAGCCAGTCACCGACGCTGCACAGATAGGTGACACCCCAGAGCCTGCGGAACGGCCGGATCGCCAACACGCTGCGAATCCGGTGGCTGGTCGAGGCCGCTGTGCCGCCGTCTTGGATGGTGCTCACCCCCGCCGATGGTGCAGGCAGTCAGGGTAGCCGGACCGATTCACCCGCCTGACCACATCCGCCGTTCGGGTGACCGAAGCGAGATCATCGCAGTAGGTCGGCCACTGCCTCGATGATCTCACGCACCACGTTGAACAGCAGCCCGCCCAGCGCGGCGAGCACGACCAGGCACCCGATCAGCCCGCCCTTGCCCTTCTTCGGCCCCGGCGGCGCGGTCGGCGACACGACCGGCTCCGGTGCCGGACGAGGTGCCGGCTGCGCGCGGGGCTCCCGCACGGCGGGCTGCCCCTGGACGTGCTGGACGGGCCGGGGTCGGTCCGGCGGTCGAGCCGTCGTCCGGGGCGGCGGACCGCGTTCCGGGTCGGGTGTGGGGGGCGGCACCGAGACCGGAATCACCCGTTCGGGTGACCGGTAGGGCTGCTCGCCGGTCACCAGCCCCGCGAGCGGGTCCGGGAACAACAGCGGGGGCGGGGGCGGCTGCGTCCCGTCGTGGCTGGACCGACCGGCGTTCGAGTCGTCCACCGCCCCGCCTCCCCTAGCTCTTCGACTTCGCCGGGGCCTTCTTGCGCGCGGGCGCCTTCTTGGCCGCCGGGGCCTTCTTCTTCGTCGTCGGCCCCTTGGCCCGCTTCTCGGCCAGCAGCTCGGCCGCCCGCTCGTCGGACAGGCCCTCGACGCTGTCGGACTTGCGCAGCGACGCGTTGGTCTCGCCGTCGGTCACGTACGGGCCGAACCGGCCCTCCTTGACCACCATCGGCTTGCCCGAGACCGGGTCCGCGCCCAGCTCCTTCAACGGCGGCGCCGCGGCGGCCCGGCCCCGCTTCTTCGGCTCGGCGTAGATCTTCAGCGCCTCGTCGAGGGTGACCGTGAACAGCTGGTCCTCGCTGGTCAGCGACCGCGAGTCGGTGCCCTTCTTCAGGTAGGGCCCGTACCGGCCGTTCTGCGCGGTGATCTCCGCGCCGGTCTCCGGGTCCTTGCCGACCACGCGCGGCAGCGAGAGCAGCTTGAGCGCGTCGTCCAGCGTCACCGTGTCCAGCGACATCGACTTGAACAGCGAGCCGGTGCGCGGCTTCGGCGCCTTCTTCGCGCCCTCGGCCGCCTCGGGCAGCACCTCGGTCACGTACGGGCCGAACCGGCCCTCCTTGGCCACGATCTCGTGCCCGGTGACCGGGTCGTTGCCCAGCGAACGGCCCTCCTGCGGCGTCGCGAACAGCTTCTCCGCGATGTCGCGGTTCAGCTCGTCCGGCGGCAGGTCGTCGGGCAGGTTCGCCCGCTGCGCGCCGACCGCGCCGTCCGGGCCCTCGACCTCGCGCTCCAGGTACGGCCCGTAGCGGCCGACCCGCACGTAAACCGTGCGGCCCTCCGCGTCGGGGAACAGCGGGATCGAGTTGACCTCGCGGGCGTCGATCTCCTCGACGCTCGACCCGACCAGCTTCTTCAACCCGCCGGACCGGCCGACCGACGACTCGGGGCCGACGTTGCCGCCGAAGTAGAACCCGGACAGCCACGTGGTGCGCTCCTGGCGGCCCGCGGCGATGCCGTCGAGCTCGTCCTCCAGCGCGGCGGTGAAGTCGTAGTCGACCAGCCGGCCGAAGTGCTGCTCCAGCAGCCCGACCACGGCGAACGCCACCCACGACGGGACCAGGGCGGAGCCCTTCTTCCACACGTAGCCGCGGTCCTGGACGGTGCTGATGATCGAGGCGTAGGTGGAGGGCCGGCCGATGCCCAGCTCCTCCATCGTCTTGATCAGGCTCGCCTCGGTGAAGCGGGGCGGCGGGCTGGTCGAGTGGCCGTCCGCGGACAGCTCGGCGGCCAGCAGCGACTGGTCCTTGACCAGCTGCGGCAGGCGCGACTCGGCGTCGTCGGACTCGCCGCCCGCCTCCGAGTCGACCGTCTCCACGTAAGCCTTGAGGAAGCCCGCGAAGGTGATCGTGCGGCCGGAGGCGGCGAACGTGACGTCCTCGCCGCCCGCGGTCGTCCCGGAGATGCGGACCGAGGTCGTGTTGCCCCGCGCGTCGGCCATCTGCGAGGCGATCGTGCGCTGCCAGATCAGCTCGTAGAGCTTGAACTCGTCGGACTCCAGCTCGCGGGCAACCTGGCCGGGCGTGCGGAACACCTCGCCGGCCGGGCGGATGGCCTCGTGGGCCTCCTGCGCGTTCTTGACCTTGCGGGTGTACTGGCGCGGCTCCTTGGACACGAACTGCGAGCCGTACAGCTCCGTGGCCTGCGCCCGTGCCGCCGCGATCGCGGTCTCCGACAGCGTCGTGCTGTCGGTGCGCATGTAGGTGATGTAGCCGTTCTCGTACAGCTTCTGCGCGGTGCGCATGGTGCGGTCCGCGGAGAAGCGCAGCTTGCGGCCCGCCTCCTGCTGCAACGTCGAGGTCATGAACGGCGCGTACGGCTTGCGCGTGTACGGCTTCTCCTCCACCGAGGAGACCGTCATCGTGGCGTTGACCAGGCCGTCCGCGATGGCCCTGGCCTGCGCCTCGTCCAGCACGCGGACCTCGGAACCGGCCTTGAGCCTGCCGTCGGAGCCGAAGTCGCGGCCCGCGGCCAGGCGGGTGCCGTCGACCGCGATCAGCCGGGCTCCGAACGTGCGCGGCGCGGCGTCCTCGCCCGCGTCCATGGTCGCCGAGACGTCCCAGTACGAGGCGGTGACGAACTTCATCCGCTCGCGCTCGCGCTCGACCACGATCCGGGTCGCCACGGACTGCACCCGGCCCGCCGAGAGCTTCGGCATGACCTTCTTCCACAGCACCGGGCTGACCTCGTAGCCGTAGAGGCGGTCGAGGATGCGGCGGGTCTCCTGGGCGTCGACCAGGTCCTGGTCCAGGTCGCGCGGGTTCGCGGCGGCGGCGAGGATCGCGGGCTCGGTGATCTCGTGGAACACCATCCGCCGGACCGGGACCTTCGGCTTCAGCGTGTCCAGCAGGTGCCAGGCGATGGCCTCGCCCTCGCGGTCGCCGTCTGTCGCCAGGTAGAGCTCGTCGACGTCCTTGAGCAGCTCTTTCAGCTCGGCGACGGTCGACTTCTTGTCCGGCGTGACGACGTAGAGCGGCTCGAAGCCGTGGTCCACGTCCACGCCGAGCCGGGCCCACGACATGCCCTTGTACTTGGCGGGCACGTCGGCCGCGCCGCGGGGCAGGTCCCTGATGTGCCCCTTGGATGACTCCACGACGAAGTCGTTGCCGAGGTAGGACGCGATCTTCCGCGCCTTCGCGGGCGACTCGACGATCACCAACCGCCGGTTGCCGCTCGCTGATCCCCCGTTTGTCTTCCTCGCCCGTGTCGATCCAGCCACGCCGTCCCGCTCTCTTCGAACACTGTGTCCCGACCCGCCAGTGTGCACTGTCCTTTGTCGCCGCTGGGCAGCCCTGGTCGGGACAGGGTGACACAACTGTGCCGGATCCTCCGCCAACCCGACGCGCTACGCGGCCGGCCAGGTGCGTTCGGCGACGCCCCGCGGGGCCCGTCCGACCAGCTCGGCGAGCCGTTCGAGCCGCCGTCTGCCCGTGACGCGCAGCGCCGGCCCGCCGGCTTTCCCGGTCAAGAGTGTCGAGGGCAGGCCCGACGTGGCCAATGCTTTTCGCAACGGTTCGTGCGTGTCGGGCGCCTCGGGGTCCAGGCCGAGCAGGTACCCCGACCCGGACTCGACCCACCGGCCGGACGCGAGCGCCCACAGCCGCAGGGCCGCGCCGTCGAGGGTGAAGTCGGGTGGCACGACCTTGCGGTCGCCGTCGAGCCACCGGGCCGCCAGCCCGGCCAGGTCGGTGCGGAAAGCCGTCACGACCTGCCACGACTCGGCGACCTCGGGCTCCGGCTGGTCCACCTCGGGCTCGGCCGCTTCGGGTCCGGCTCCGTCGGGTCCGGCTGCCTCGGCCGGTGCTCCGGCGTCCGGTTCGGCGTCCGGTTCGACCGCGGCGGGTCGGGTCCGGCCCGATCCGATGACCACCGGCGCGAAGCCGTCCGGCTCGTCGTCGACCGGGTCGTCGATCACGTCGTCCAGGTGCTCGTCCGCGGTGAAATCGTCCGCGGTGAGGTCGTCGGAGACCGCCTCGAGCCCGACGGGCTCCTCGGCCACCGCGGGCTCGTCAGGGGCGGGGTCGTCCCCGTTGGCGGCCTCGACCTCCACCGGTGCCCTGACCAGCTCGAACCGCGCCTGCACGCCCCGCTCGGCCAGCGCCGCCACCACCGCGGCGGCGCGGTCCCGGGTGTCGAGGGCGACCGACACCCGGGCCGCACGTCCGCGGGCGAAGCCCAGCGCCCGGCCGGGCCCGCACAGCAGGCCCGCCAGGTCGCCGACGCAAGGCTGCCTCGCCTCGGCCGAGTAGAAGGACAGTTGCCCCACGAAGACGCAGCGTAGAACACACGTTCGACCACGGCCAGTCTCCGAAGGGCTGAACCACCCACCCCATCGACCACACGAGTCCCAGCGGTGTCAGCCGCCCAGGCTCTTCAGCGTGTCGGCCATGGCCACGCACTCCGGCGCCTGCTTGAACGCCTCGCCCAGCTTCGGGTCGTCCTGGAGCTTCTTGATCTGCTCCTGGAGCTTGGACGGGTCGGCCTGGTCGCCGCCCAGCTGCTCCAGCTTGGTGGCGAACTCCGGGTCGGCCGGGTCCAGCGCGGCCAGCTCGGTGTTGACCTCGTTCAGCGTCTTGCCCGAGTCGGTGAAGAACTTGACCAGCTCGTCGTGCAGCTCCTGGCTCTCGGCCGACGGCGCACCGAGGTCGTCCAGCTTCTCGCCCGCCTCGGTGAGCGACTTGCCCGCCTTGGAGCTGTAGTCGAGCAGCGCGGCCTTCTGCACGGCCGGGTCCTCCGCGCCGCCCTCGAACATCGTCTTGAGCAGGGTCATCACGCCCTCGATCGTGGGCCCGATGCCCGCGCAGAACGTGCCGGTCCACTTCACCGGGTCGGCGTTGGCCGCCGCGGTGGTGGTCGTGGTGGTGGCAGACGAACCGCCGGTCGAGGACGACGAAGCGCCACCGCCGCCGCACGCCGCCGTGACCAGGACAGCGGCGAACGCGCCGGCCAGCGCGACACGGTGCTTCACAGGAATACCCCCCAAATCGGTGAAAAAGGTGAGGGGGCAACCTACTACGAGGTCGGTGTGGCGGACTCCGACGGCCTCAGCGTCCGCAGGTCCTGGCAGGCCGACGCCTTCTCGGCCGCCGCGGACAGCTCCGGTGACGCCTCCAGCTGCTTCAGCGGCGCCACGAAGTCATCCAGCCGGGTGATGGCCTCGCCGGCGGCCTGCAACCCGCCCACCGGGTCGTTGGCATCCGCCGCCTCGATGGCCGCCTTGGCGTCGGTGAAGTTCTTCGCGATGTCGGTGAACGTCACCGCCATCTGCTCCACCTGCTGGTCGCCGCCCGCCACCGGCGACGGGCCGACCTCGCGCAGCTGGGCCGCGGTCCGGGCGAACGCGTCGGCCATCTGGCCCATGTACGCGCCCATGTCGGCCTTGAGCTTGGCCGGGTCGTTCGCGTCGAGCTGCGGCGGGGTCTTCGGCACCGTGGCGAACGACGCCGCCGCCGTGCACACCTTGTCCATGTACGCCACCGCGGCGGTGTCGGACGGAGCGGCGGAGGACGACGTGGGCGCGGCGGAGTCACCCCCGGACCCGCACCCGGCGACCGCCACGACCAGGGCGGTCGCGCCGACCAGCGGAAGAAGTCTCATCAGGTGCTCCCCACCGTTCTGCGCGACGTGGAACCCGGCTGCGTCCACCCGGGTGACACCGAACAGTGTGCCCCCATCCGGGCGCGCCCACCCGGCCCGCCCACCACGTGCGAGGGCGGGGCGCCTCCGACCGAGGCGCCCCGCCCTACGAACCACGCGTCACGCGGAGGTCGTCGCCTCCGCCGGGGCGTCGGCGATCGCCGTGCCGCGCCGCTTGGACACGACCACGGCCGCCACGATGACCACCGCCGCCACGATCGCGATGGCGTACCGGATGCCGGCCGACTCGCCCGCGCCGACGGTGAAGCCGACGATGGCGGGCGCGATCAGCACCGAGACCAGGTTCATCACCTTGATCAGCGGGTTGATGGCCGGGCCCGCGGTGTCCTTGAACGGGTCGCCGACCGTGTCGCCGATGACGGTCGCGGCGTGGGCGTCGGAGCCCTTGCCGCCGTGGTTGCCGTCCTCGACCAGCTTCTTCGCGTTGTCCCAGGCGCCACCGGAGTTGGCCAGGAACACCGCCATCAGCGTGCCGGTCGCGATCGCGCCGGCCAGGTACCCGGCCAGCGGGCCGACGCCGAGGCCGAAGCCGACCGCGATCGGGGCCAGCACCGCCAGCAGGCCGGGGGTGGCCAGCTCGCGCAGCGAGTCCTTCGTGCAGATGTCGACGACCTTGCCGTACTCCGGCTTGACCGTGCCGTCCATGATGCCGGGGTTCTCGCGGAACTGGCGGCGCACCTCGAACACGATCGCGCCCGCCGCGCGCGTCACCGCGTTGACCGCGAGACCGGAGAACATGAACACCACGGCCGCGCCGATCAGCACGCCGACCAGCACGTTCGGGCTGAACACCACGTTGCTGAACGACACCGGCACCTCGCCCAGGCCCACCTGGACGTCCCGCAGCGCCTGGTCGATGGCGTCCTTGTAGGAGCCGAACAGCGCGGTCGCCGCGAGCACCGCGGTGGCGATCGCGATGCCCTTGGTGATCGCCTTGGTCGTGTTGCCGACCGCGTCGAGCTCGGTGAGGATCTGCGCGCCCTCGCCGTCCACGTCGCCGGACATCTCGGCGATGCCCTGCGCGTTGTCGGAGACCGGGCCGAAGGTGTCCATGGCCACGATGACGCCGACCGTGGTCAGCAGGCCGCAGCCGGCCAGCGCGACCGCGAACAGCGACACGACGACCGAACCGGACAGCAGGAACGCGCCGTAGACCGCGCCGCCGATGACCAGCGCGGTGTAGACCGCCGACTCGAAGCCGACCGAGATGCCCGACAGGATGACGGTCGCCGCGCCGGTGAGCGAGGTGCGGCCGACCTCCTTGACCGGCTTGTGCTCGGTGCCGGTGAAGTAGCCGGTCAGCCACAGGATGACGCCCGCCAGCACGATGCCGATGATCACCGCGACGGCGGCGATCAGGGCCGGGTTGCCGGAGGTGCCCGCGATCTCCTCGGACACGCCCGCGAGGCCCGCGAACGAGCTGGGCAGGAAGACGAACGCCGCCACCGTGCACAGCACGGCCGAGATCACCGCCGAGATGTAGAACGAGCGGTTGATCGCGGTGAGGCCGTTCTCGCCGGTGCGGGCGCTGGTGATGTAGACGCCGATGACCGCCGTGAGCACGCCGATCGCGGGCACGATCAGCGGGAACAGCAGGCCCTTCGCGCCGAACGCGGCCGTGCCGAGGATCAGCGACGCCACCAGGGTGACGGCGTAGGACTCGAACAGGTCCGCCGCCATACCGGCGCAGTCGCCGACGTTGTCGCCCACGTTGTCGGCGATGGTCGCGGCGTTGCGCGGGTCGTCCTCGGGGATGCCCTGCTCGACCTTGCCGACCAGGTCCGCGCCGACGTCGGCGGCCTTGGTGAAGATGCCGCCGCCGACCCGCATGAACATGGCGAGCAGGGCCGCGCCGAAGCCGAAGCCCTCCAGCACGCGCGGCGCCTGGCCCACGTAGACGAACACGACCAGGGCCGCGCCGAACAGGCCGAGGCCGACGGTGAACATGCCGACCACGCCGCCGGTGCGGAACGCGATCCGCATGGCCTTCTCCCGGCCACCCGCCTCCTTGGCGGCGGCGGCGACGCGCACGTTCGCGCGGGTCGACAGCCACATGCCGAGGTAGCCGATGATGGCGGAGAAGCCGGCGCCGACGAGGAAGAACAGCGACCTGCCGATCCGCTCGCCGATGTCCTCGGCGGGAAGCGCGAACAGCAGCACGAACACGACGACGACGAAGATGCCGAGCGTTCGGAACTGCCGGTTGAGGTAGGCCGCTGCGCCCTCTTGGACCGCCTTGGCGATGTCCTGCATCTTGGAGGTGCCCTGGCCCGCGGCCAGCACCTCCCGGAGCAGCACGTAGCCCACGGCCAGGGCAGCCAGGGCGACCACGGCGACCACGGCCACGAGGCCGCGATCACCTCCGGAGAGCTCTAGGCCCTCCGCGAGGAATTGCCGGGACATCCGTCCTCCTGGTGAGTTTTCCAAGCCCAATGTCAGGGCCATCCCGCTGATGTGAGGCGGGTCACTCACGCGACTGTCAGCCCCGACACAACGTGATGCACCCCTCATTGGATGCGATAGCGGCGGAGTCTATTCATAGTGCGCAAGGAGGCAACGACGAGTCCCGATCCGTACACACACCGTTATCTGCACAGGCAGGGTCGGGATGTCGGCCGGGTGTGCGAAGCTGCGCTTCGTGGCGAACCAGGGACGACGTTTGCTGGACCGGGTCCTCGCCGGGGTGCCGGCCGGCGAATCGCCGTTGACGCACACCGAAGAGCAGCCCGCGCGTCCCGCCCAGCCCGTCCCGTGGCCGTCGTGGGCGCCGGAACCGGTGGTGTCCGCGCTGGTGGAGCGGGGTGTGGCGCAACCGTGGCGGCACCAGGCGGAAGCGGCGACGCACGCGTGGTCCGGATCACACGTAGTGGTGGCGACGGGTACCGCTTCGGGGAAATCGCTGGCGTACCAATTGCCGGTGTTGAGCGCGTTGACAGTTGATCCGCGGGCAACGGCGCTGTACCTGTCGCCGACCAAGGCGCTGGGCGCGGACCAGTTGAGATCGGTCACCGGTTTGGGCGTGTCGGGTGTGCGCGCCGCGTCGTTCGACGGCGACACCCCCATGGCGGAACGCGATTGGGTGCGCGCGCACGCCAACTGGGTGTTCAGCAACCCCGACATGCTGCACCGGGGCGTGCTGCCCCACCACGCCCGGTGGATCAGGTTCCTCCGTCGGCTGTCGTACGTGGTGGTCGACGAGTGCCACACCTACCGGGGTGTGTTCGGCTCGCACGTGGCGTTGTTGCTGCGGCGGTTGCGGCGGGTGGCGCAGCGGTACGGCGCGGACCCGGTGTTCGTGCTGGCGTCGGCGACGGTGGCCGACCCGGCGGCTTCGGCTTCGGCGCTGCTCGGCGCGGACGTGGTGGCGGTGACGGAGGACGGGTCGCCGCGCGCGGGGCGGACGGTGGCGCTGTGGGAGCCGCCGCTGCTGGACGACCTCGAAGGCGAGAACGGCGCGCCGGTGCGGCGGTCGGCGGGCGCGGAGACCGCGCGCATCCTGGCCGACCTGGTGGTGGAGGGTGCGCGGTCGTTGGCGTTCGTCCGGTCGCGGGTGGGCGCGGAGCTGACCGCGCTGGGCGCGCGGCGGGTGCTGGCGGAGGTCGACCCGTCGTTGGCGTCGCGGGTGGCCGCCTACCGGGGCGGGTACCTGCCCGAGGAGCGGCGGGCGCTGGAGCGGGCCGTGTCGTCGGGCGAGCTGCTGGGCGTGGCCACGACGAACGCGTTGGAGCTGGGCGTCGACATCGTCGGGCTGGACGCGGTGGTGGTGGCCGGGTTCCCGGGCACGCTGGCGTCGTTCTGGCAGCAGGCCGGGCGGGCGGGGCGGACCGGGGACTCCGACGCCCTGGTCGTGTTCGTGGCGCGGGACGACCCGTTGGACACCTACCTGGTGCACAACCCGTCGGCGGTGCTGGAGAAGCCGGTCGAGGCGACCGTGCTGGACCCGACGAACCCGTACGTGCTGGAGCCGCAGCTGGCGTGCGCGGCGGCCGAGCTGCCGCTGACGCCGGAGTCGCTGGCCTCGTTCGGCGGTGAGGCGGCGCTGGCGGTGGTGGAGGACATGACCGCGCGGCGGGTGCTGCGGCGGCGGCCGAACGGCTGGTACTGGACCTCGCACGACCGGCCGCACGGCGACGTGGACATCCGCGGGTCGGGTGGCGAGCAGGTCGTGGTGGTGGAGGCCGACTCGGGGCGGATGCTCGGCACGGTCGACCCCGGCTCGGCGTGCTGGCAGGTGCACTCCGGCGCGGTGTACCTGCACCAGGGCGAGTCGTACGTGGTGGACGAGCTCGACCTCGACGCGGGGCTGGCGATGGTGCACGCGGAGAAGCCGGACTGGACGACGACGGCCCGTGACACCAAGGACATCTCGGTGGTGCGGGTGCTGGAGAAGCGCGAGTACGACGGGGTGACGGTGTGCCTGGGCGAGGTGGAGGTGACCTCGCAGGTCGTCGGCTACCTGCGCAAGCTGCCGTCCGGCCAGGTGATCGACTCGGTGCCGTTGTCGCTGCCCGCGCAGACGCTGGTGACGCGGGCGGTCTGGTACACGGTGTCGGCCGAGTTGCTGGGCACGGCCTCCGGCCCCGGGTCATCGGGTGCCGGCTCGGGTGCGGGGTCGTCGAATGGAGGGTCGTCGGGCAGTGCGCCGGGGGGCGCCGGTCTGACTCCGGCGCGCGTCCCCGGCGCACTGCATGCCGCCGAACACGCGGCGATCGGCCTGCTACCGCTCTTCGCGACCTGTGACCGCTGGGACATCGGCGGAGTCTCGACCGCACTGCACCAGGACACCGGGGAGGCGACGGTGTTCGTGCACGACGGTCATCCCGGGGGAGCCGGGTTCGCCGACCGCGGGTTCAACGCGGTAGTCCCGTGGTTGGTCGCTACTAGGGAGGCCATCGCGGCTTGCGCGTGTCCGGCCGGGTGCCCGTCCTGCGTGCAGTCGCCGAAGTGCGGGAATGGCAACGATCCGCTGGACAAGGCGGGCGGTGTGGCCGTGCTGGACGTCGTGCTCGGGGTGGTCGGGGAGAGACACCACGACGTCCGGCACGGCCACGTCGGTCACGACCGGTCGGCCGCGACCAGGCTGTAGTCGGAGGTGCGCTCGGCCGCCTGCACCAAGGCGTCGCGCACCACGTCCACGTGCGGCAGGCGCCACGCGCAGATCTGGGGCTTGACCCGCCAGTGCACGACGCCGACCTGGCCGGGGCTCGGGGGCAGCGGGACGTGCTCGCCCTGGCCGTAGTGCTTGACCTCCGGGTGGGCGACCGGCGTGCCGCCGGAGGCGACCAGGAACATCCAGCGGCCCTCGGGGGTGGCCACGATCGGCACCGGGATGCCGGCGGCGCGCAGCTCGACGGCGGCCCGGCGGCCGAGGTCGGCGCCCACCTCGACGGCGTCCACGCCGTGGCCGGTGGCGAGCAGGATGCTGTAGGAGTGACCCGCCCACCAGGTGGCGACCTGCTCCGCCTTCGTGCCGATGCGCTCCTGCCAGTCGTGGTGCACCGGGACCGGACCGCTGTCCTCGACGCCGTCGCGCCCGGCCCACCGGTCGCCCGCCGGATAGGTGCCCGGCAGCACAGGCCACCCGTGCCACGCGAGGTTGACCGCCTCTGCGCGCAGCTCGATGCGGAAGGCCCCGCGCCAGCTATCCGACCACTCCATCTTTCGTTCGCCTCCTGCGTCCTGCGTCCACGACACCGTGTCGCGTGTTGTTCGACACCGTGTCGGTGCCACCACTTGAACTAACGCCATGACCGGCGGCTTTGGTAAGCGCTTGTCGGCAACTGGTCGTTGTGGCACGGCGAGCGCGGCGGGCGGGGGCGGGCGGCAGAACGGCGTGCGAGCCGCTCACCCCCGTCGAAGCCGCGAATCTGCGGTCGTGTGAGTCCGCTCACCGCCGACGGGCGACCGTTCGTCGCGCCGCCCAGGGGTCATGGTTCGGCCGGACCTGCCCGCGCCCACGCGCTGGGCGCGCCGAACACCGTGGCCCCACCGGCGACCCGGACCTCCACCTCCCACCCCTCCACCAGGCACTCGACCACCCGCCCACCCATCCGCTCGACCACCCACCGCGCCCGCGCACAGGCGTGCGCACCCCCGCCACCCAACTGCCCGGCCGCCGCCACCGCCGCCAGGTCCGCCGCCGCACTCGCCCGGTGCCGACCCACCACGGCCTCCCCCACCTGCACCGCCCCCACCACCAACGCGAACCAAACCCCCACCACCGCGACCGCCATCACCGACGCCGCCCCACGGTCATCCCCCACCCACCGCAATGAACCCCACCTCCTTCCACCCCGTGCCGGGTCCACCTCCCGCACCACCGCCTTCCTCCCCTCCGGAGCGCGCTCACCCCCGCCTCCACCGCCCGACCTCACCCGCCCTTTCACCCGTCGCCGCCCGCCTCCCTGGTTCGCCGACCGCACGAGTCCACCCCTCGCCGCCCACCTGCCACGGCCGCCACCTCCCTTCACCGGCCGCCCGCCCCGGCCTGTTTCCGCCTCCTTTGCCCACGGCGTCCGCCACCGCCGCCCTCAGCCATCGACCACCCCCGGCTCCAGCACCACGTAAGCCTGGGCCCGCAGCTCGACGCCCAGCCGCGAGACGGCGACCTCGACCGACGCCGTGTCCTCCTCCCTCCGCACCGTCCACCGCGCCCCTTCCGGCGCGATCGCCTCGACCACCCCGGCGACCCGCGCGCCGTCACCCCGGGCCACCAGCCGGGCCGCCTCCCGGGCCGCGTCGGTGCACCGGAGCTGCCCCACGACCGCCATCACGGCGGCCATGCCGAGCACGAGCACGGCGACCAACCCGCACACCGCCACCGCCGCCTCGACCGTCACCCCGCCCCGGTCGTCACCGAGCACACCCCGCCTCACGCGTCCACCGTGAAGGCCCGTCGCAGCAACTCCTGGAGCAGCACCTGGATCCAGTCACCGCTGATCAGCGAGTACAGGAGCAGGGCGAGCGCGGCGGCGGCGAGCGTGCCGATCGCGTACTCGACCGTCGACATGCCGCGGTCGTCCATCAAGATTCGCTTGGCAGCGAACATCATCCACTCCGTTCGTCCACTTCGGACAGTCACCAGTCGTCGCCGACACCGGCGACGATGCCGAGCACCACCGGCACGACGCCCAGGCACAGGAACGCAGGCAGGAAGCACAGCGCCAACGGCCCGGCGACGAGCACCGCGGCCCGTTGCGCTCGGGCTTCGGCCTGGTCGGACACCGTCGCCCGCGCCTCGGCGGCCAGGTCCGCCGCCGCACCGGCCAAGGCCGCCCCGGACCGCGCGGTCCGGCGTGCCGCCCGGGCCAGCGGCGCGGTGTCCGGGTGCGCGAGGGCACCGGCCCAGGCCCGCACCGGGTCCGCGCCCAACGTCAGCAGGTCGACCACCTCGCGCAGGCGCTCGGCCGGCCCCGGCGGCACGCCCGGCAGCACGGCGCGCACCGCGCCCGCCACCGGCAGACCCGCCCGCAGCGCGGCGGCCAGCAGGTCCCAGGTCGCCGCCGCGGCGAACGGGTCCGGCGGCCGGGCCTTCGGCTCGGGTTTTCGCCTGGCCCTCGGTCTCACCCTGGCCGAAGCCCTGGTCGGGCCGGGGAACAGGACGAGCGCCAGCGCGAGCAGCAGCACGCTCATGCGATCACCTGCCTGGTCAGCCGACCACTCCACCGAAGCCCCGCGCAGATCAGGACCGCCCCGACGACCAGCAGCACCTGTCCGGGCGGTGTGCCGGACAGGACCGCCAACGGCCCCGCGCCACCCAGTTCACCCAGCACCACCCCGAACAGCGGCAGCCCGGCCAGCACCGCCGCGCCCGCCCGCGGACCGGCCATGCGGGCGTGGACCTGCCCGGCGAACGCCACGCGCCGGTCGAGGTCACGGCGGACCGCGTCCACCACGTCGGCCAACGGCACGCCGTGCACGGCCGACAGCCGCCACGCGCGGGCCAACTGGTGGGCGTCCGGGAAGTCGGCGAGCGCCGCCTCCACGTCGCCGCCGCGTGACGACGTCGCCGCGATGGCCCGCAGGACGTCCGCCGCCGGCCGCTCCGCGTCCTCCGCCGCGCCCATCGCGGCCTTGGCCGGGTGCGCCCCCGACCTCAGCTCGGCGACGAACGCCTTCAGCCCGTCCGCCAGCGCCGCGGACGCCGCCAGCCGGTCACGCTGCCGCGTCGTCTCCCGGTACGTGCGCCACACCGTCGCCGCCAGCAACCCGCCCGCTGCCGCCCCGCCGACGCCCACCAGCGCACCGAGCGCGATCCCCACGACCACGGCCACCGCCCGGTTCGGCTTCACCGGTCTCCACCTGCTCCTGGTGCCGGCAAGTCGGCGTCGCGCCCGAGCCGACGGCACCACCAGCAGCGCCGCGGCCAGCAGGAACAGGCTCATGGCGCTCCCACCAGCACTTTGAGCACCGCGCCGGCCTCCTGCCAACCGCCGTCGCGCCGCCAGGCGGGCCGGACGACGAGCTGGCCGGAACGTCGTTCCAAGACGCCGATCTCAGCCAGGTACCGGGTGCCGTCGCCGGCACGGCGCATGTGCAGCACGACCTTCACCGCGGCGGCCAGTTGGCTGTGCAGGGCGTGCCGGTCGAGCCCGCCGAGCGCGGCCAACGCCTCCAGCCGAGCCGGCACCTCGGCGGGTGAGTTCGCGTGCAACGTCCCCGCCCCGCCGTCGTGCCCGGTGTTCAGCGAGGACAGCAGCTCGCAGACCTCCGCGCCCCGCACCTCACCGACCACGATCCGATCGGGACGCATCCGCAACGCCTGCCGGACCAGGTCCCGCATCGTCACCTCGCCCGCGCCCTCGACGTTCGGGCCGCGCGCCAGCAACCGGACGACTTGCGGGTGGTCGGGCTGGAGTTCACCCGCGTCTTCCACGCAGACCACCCGCTCGTCGTGCGGCACGCACCCCAGCAGGGCGGCGAGGAGCGTCGTCTTCCCCGAGCCCGTGCCGCCGACGACCAGGAACGCCTGCCGGGCGGCCACGATGTCCCGCAGGAGGTCCGCCGTCGCCTGGTCGAACGTGCCGCAGGCCGCCAGCGTCGCCAGGTCGTGCACCGCCGGGCGGAGGACCCGCAACGACAGGCAGGTGAACGGCGCGATCGGCGGGAGCACCGCGTGCAACCGCACCGAGCCGGGCAACCACCCGTCCACGTACGGCGCCGCGTCGTCCAACCGCCGCCCGGCCGCCACCGCGAGCCGCTGCGCCAACCTGCGGACGGCGGCCTCGTCGGGGAAGGTGACGTCGGTGCGGCGCAACCCGCCGACGCCGTCCACCCACACCTGATCCGACCGGGTCACGAGGACGTCGGTGGTGTCCGGGTCCCGCAACAACGGTTCGAGCGGCCCGGCCCCGACGAACTCCTGCCGCAACACCGCGAGCGCCCGCTGGACGTCCTCGTCCCCGAGCACCCCACCGGCCTCACCACGCACCGCCGCCGCAACGGCCGCCGACGTGAGCTCCATCCGCCCACTGGCCAACCTCAGCCGGACGCGGTCAACGAGATCGTTCACGACCACCCTCCTTCCGCGACGATCGAGCCCGCCGCTCCACGACTTCCCGTGCCGCCTCCACCAAGCCCTGCCGCCCTTCCCCCGCCTCGACGGGGAGCGCGGCGGGGAGCGCGGCAGCCAACTCGGCCAGGACCAGCGTCGACAGCAACACCGGCCGACATCGCCGAAACCCCACGGGCTCCCGAAAGCGGGGATGCCGCCTCACGCTGGGCCCGCGCTCACAACTCATGGCCCGCCCCCGCAACCCGCCCACTCATGGCGACGGACTTCAGGTCCGGCCTCGGGGCACGGCCAAGGTGGTTGAGATCGTTCGTCATAAAGCGCCTCCGAAGGTCTTGGAGTGATGTGGAGGAACGGTTGAGGGCTGGCGGCTTCCGCTACGGCCGCGGCGCAGGCCCTGGTGTGCAGCCCGCTGTCGCTGCAAAGCTGGATCCCGCTTGATTGCCGACCGTCCATTCGCGGCCAAGGCGGCAGCGCGAGGCAAGGTGCGCAACGAACCGCACGCTGCCACTCGCAGTCACCCGGCGATCGCCGATCACCCAGGTTGAGCGATGCCCGCCGACCAGTGACCGCCGACCAATCCGGTGCAGCCAGACACCGCCCCACGACGGTTGGCGACGACCGGGATCACCGGGAAACCCGCCCGTCGCGAAGCGACAACCAGAGGTTGGTGCGGCAAGCAGGTCCATCCGCTGTCCGTCGAGGACTGCGGCGAATCGCGAGCCACCACCGGGAGCCGACAGAGCGCGCCGGCTGCCCGGGTTGAGGCAGGTGATGTCCACAGCGGTCGGGGGCGGGCGTGGGTTGAGCGCCGTCGTTGGGTCGGGCCGGTGTGGTCGCAGCGGAGGGAGGCCGGGATCGCCGGTGGACCGTCCACTGTGAGCGCGGCGACCAGGACCCGGTGGGCACGCAGGTCGTCGGCTGTTGCCGGTGCGATAAGGGATGGCTGGGTGCGGCAGGGGATCGTCGGCTGCGTCGAGGGTGAGGTGTCAGGAGGTGTTCAGGGCTGCCAGGACGGTTCTGGCGGCTTTGGCCAGTGGGCCGCGGGTGTGTTTGGGGAAGTGGCCGTTGTCCAGGGCCCGGGCCAGGCGGGGTTCCGGGCGCATGGTGGCCAGGAGGGGGATGTTGATCGCTTCCACCACCTGGGCGGTGGTCAGGCCGCCTGGCGCCGGGCCGCGGACCACGGCCTTCAGTCGCACGCCCCGTTCGGCGGTCTGGTCGACCAACGTCTTGGCCGCCATGCACGCCTTCACGTCCGCCGGCACCACCAGCACCGCCAGGTCGGCCCGGTCCAGGGCGGCGCAGGCGGCGGTGGTCAGTTGGCGAGGCACGTCGCACACCACCGTGTCACCGGCGCGCCTACCCGCCTTGACCACGGCCACCACGGCATCGGGCTCCGGACCCGGACCCGTCCGGCCGCAGGACAGCACGGTCAGGCTGCCCCGGCTCCCCGCACGGCCCGGTAACGCCGAGCGCAGCGCCGAAGCCGGCACGCGGCCGCCCTTCAGCTGCAACGTGGACCAGCGCAGGCCCTCCTGCCGCTCGGCGCCCAGCGTCAGGTCGAGGCCACCGCCCCACGGGTCGCAGTCGACGAGCAGACCGTCACCACCGGCCGCCAGCACGGCCTGCCCCACCGCCACCGCCAGCACCGACGCCCCGGCACCGCCACGCGCGCCCAGGATCGCCAGCACCCGGCCCTCACCGCCCGGCCGCTCCTCCGACGCATCCGCCAGCACGGCCCGCAGCCGCTCCTGCTCGGCCGGCAGCTCCAGCACCTGCTCCGCGCCCAACGCCAACGCCCGCCGCCACACCTCCGGCCCCGGCGGGCCGGCACCGACCACGTGGACGCCCGATCTGCGCGGGAACCCGGCGCACGCCACGACCGCCTCGTAGTCCAGCACCACCGCCGCCGCGCCGTGCCAACGCCCGCGCAGCGCCGTCGCGTCGACCACGCGCTCCACCTCGCACCCCGCGACCGCCGCCGCGTGCAGCACCTCGTCCACCAGCCCCGCGTCCGTCACCAACGCCACCGGTCGCCTCACGACACCCTCTCCGTTCCCGTTGTGGATCTGCGGGTTCCACGGTGGCGGGCGGTGAGGAAGGACACAACGGAGCATGATCAACATGTGGACAACCGGGTGGCCTGTGGACAACTCGGCGCGCCGCGCACCCCGCGAACGGCGGCCACCGCCCGCGACGGGCGAAAGATCAGGGTGCGATGCAAGAAGGGGTGCAAGTGCGCCGAGGTCCAGCGCGACCGGGCCGGCAAACCGACCCCGGACATGGGACGACCCCCGCCAGGGGGGAGGGACGGGGGTCGTCATTGGTTCAGTCCCGGGGGGTCGGACTGAACCCGTCCGGTCGAGCCGGACCCGTCTACTGTATCCCCACGGGACAGGGTCATGCGTGTCTTCCGTTAGAGGGAGACCAAATTTCGATGGACCGCACACCTACTTCGTAAAGTGGCGAACCATCGTCGGCGGCCGGCCGGCCCCACCCCGCTTAAGCTTGACCGGTGACCGAGCACGCCACCGAAGGCCATCGGGTCGCCGCGTTCTTCGACCTGGACAAGACCGTCATCGCCAAGTCGAGCACGTTGGCGTTCAGCCGCCCCTTCTTCCAAGAAGGTCTGATCAACCGGCGTGCGGTGCTCAAGAGCGCCTACGCGCAGTTCGTGTTCATGCTGGCCGGCGCGGACGCCGACCAGATGGACCGGATGCGCTCGCACATCACCGCGCTCTGCAACGGCTGGGACGTCGAACAGGTCCGCTCCATCGTCGAGGAGACCCTGCACGACATCGTCGACCCCCTCGTCTACAAGGAGGCCACCCAGCTCATCACCGACCACAAGGGCGAGGGCCACGACGTCGTCGTCGTGTCCGCTTCCGGTGAGGAGCTGGTCGCCCCCATCTCCACCATGGTCGGCGCCACGCACAGCGTCGGCACCCGGATGGTCGTCGCGCAGGGCCGCTACTCCGGCGAGGTCGACTTCTACTGCGCCGGCGAGAACAAGGCGATCGCCGTCAAGCAGCTCGCCGAGCAGCACGACTACGACCTGAGCCGCTGCTACGCATACTCCGACTCGATCAGCGACCTGCCGCTGCTGGAGGCCGTCGGCCACCCGACCGCGGTCAACCCGGACCGCGCCCTGCGCCGGGTCGCGGGCCAGCGCGGCTGGCCGGTGCTGACGTTCTCCGACCCCGTGTCGCTGCGCGCCCGCATCCCCCGCCCGTCGGGCACCGCGGTCGCGGTGACCGCGATCGGGTTGGGCGCGGCGACGGCCGCGGGCGTGGCCTGGTACGGCCTGCGCAGGCGCCGCCGGAGCTGATTCACCCCGGCGTGCCCCGGTCAGCGGTACCGACCGTCCCGACCGCCGCGAAATCACTGTCACAAAAGACTTTCCACTACGCACGGTCGCTTGAACGGTGCACCCCATCGAGCCCTTGCTGTGACGCCGGACACGCACTACAAAGGAAGTGCGGACCTCGGGTCGGCCAGGGACGAAGCGGAAGAGAAGCGGCGTCCACCCCGACGGAGCTCCGTGCGCGGACTTCGAGACACCCACGCGCAGCACGCCGCGGGAGGCTTGTCGTCTAGGGCCTGCGTACCGGGACGCCGGACGCCGAGGCCAGGTCGGTACGACACGAGTTGCACGCTTGGTAACTCAGAAGCCCGCGCTGACGACGGTGGGGCCCCTCGACCGAGGGGCCCCACCGTCTTTCTGCGCCACTGCTTCCTGCCCCGAAAGCGCGACTCCCCGAACAAGTGCCCGAACGGGTGACTCGCCAAACCCCCGGTTTCGTCGGTGCCCCTCCGCACAATGGCTGCACAACGCGACCCGTTGACCCGCCTCTGTGACGTGGGTAACTTGCCGAATGCACCACGTTGTGGTGGAAGATTCCCAGTGGGGAGGCCGCAGTGCTCCGTCCGCTCGTCGCCGTCGCCGTGGCCGCGGCTTCCGCAGTGACCGTCCCGGCCGCGCCCGCGCACGCCTCGCCGGACCAGGCGCAGCACGTCACCGCCCTGGTTCGCGGCATGTCGCTGGAGCAGAAGGTCGGCCAGCTGTTCGTCACCTACCTGCACGGCCAGGCGCCGGACGAGGCCCACCCCGGCAACCTCCGCGACTTCGGCGTGGCGACGCCGGCCGAGGTGGTGGCCAAGTTCCAGCCGGGCGGCGTCGTCTACTTCAACAACTCCAGCTACGACAACATCGACACCCCGCGCCAGATCGCCACCCTCTCCAACGGCCTGCAACGGGCGAGCCGCGTGCCCCTGGCCATCGCCACGGACCAGGAGATGGGCATCGTCACCCGCATCGGCGCGCCCGCCACCCAGTTCCCCGGCAACATGGCCCTCGGCGCGGGCCGCAGCGCGGAGAACGCCGAGCTCGCCGCCCGCATCACCGCCACCGAGCTGCGCGCCATGGGCATCACCCAGAACTTCGCGCCGGACGCGGACGTCAACTCCAACCCGGCCAACCCGGTCATCGGGGTGCGCTCCTACTCCAGCGACCCGGCGCTGGCGGCCGAGCTGACCGCCGCCCAGGTGCGCGGCTACCAGGGCCGGTTCCTGGCCAAGCACACGGTGAGCGCGACCGCCAAGCACTTCCCCGGCCACGGCGACACCGACACCGACAGCCACTCCACGCTGCCGACGGTCGACCGCACCGAGGCCGAGTGGGCGCAGGTGGACGCGCCGCCGTTCCGCGCGGCCATCGCGGCGGGCATCGACTCGATCATGACCGCGCACATCCAGATGCCGAAGATCGACCCTTCGGGTGAGCCCGCGACGCTGTCCAAGCCGGCCATCGACCTGCTGCGGAAGAACCTCGGCTACGACGGCGTGGTCATCACCGACTCGCTGGCCATGGCGGGCGTGCGGCAGTTGCACAGCGACGCCGAGATCCCCGTGCTGGCCCTGAAGGCGGGCGTGGACCAGCTGCTCATGCCGGTGAACCTGGAGCTGGCCGTCTCCAGCGTCCTCGCGGCCGTGCGCAGCGGCGAGCTGAGCGAGCAGCGCATCGACCGCAGCGTGCTGCGCATCCTGCGGATGAAGTTCCTCCGCGGCATGCTCACCGGTCCTCCGGCGGACGTGGACGGGGTCGACTCGGCGGTCGGCTCGGCCGAGCACCTGGCCGCGGCCAAGCGGATCACCGACCGCACCGTCACCGCCGTGCGCAACGACGCGGGCGTCCTGCCGCTGGCCGCCAGGCCCACCGCCGCCCTGGTCACGGGCTGGGGCGAGACGACGACCCGCACCCTGGCGGGCTTCCTCGGCGGCACGGCCCTGCCCACCGGCACCGCGCCGACGCAGGCCCAGATCACCGCCGCCGTGCAGGCCGCCGCGAACGCGGACGTGGTCGTCGTGCTCACCAACGCGCTGTCGCGCCAACCGGCGCAGCAGACCCTGCTGACCAGCCTCCTGGCCACCGGCAAGCCGGTCGTCGCGGTCGCCGTGCAGAACCCGTACGACGTGGCGCACACGGCCGCGCCGACGTGGCTCGCGACCTACTCCTACGGCGCGGTGTCGATGGAGGCGCTGACCAGGGTGATCACCGGCGAGGTGACGCCGGTCGGCAAGCTGCCGGTCGACGTGCCCGGCCCGACGCCCTACCCGTTCGGCCACGGACTGGAGTGGTGACCGCCATGGACCGCAGGCACTTCCTCGCCGCCGGCGCGCTCGCCGTGCCCGCGCTCGGCGCGCTCGGCGCCGAGGAGAACCAGCACCACCCGGACCGGCCGCAGGTCGTCAAGACCGGTGCGGAGCAGCTCGCCGAGGACGGCTGGCGGCGGTTCGCGGGCAGGCGGATCGGTGTGGTCACCAACCCGACCGGCATCCTGCGCGACCAGACCCACATCGTCGACTCGATGGTGGCCGCCGGCCTGCGTCCGCTGGCCGCGTTCGGACCGGAGCACGGCTTCCGCGGCACGGCCCAGGCGGGCGGCTCGGAGGGCGACTACCTCGACCCGCGCACCGGCATCCCGGTCTACGACACCTACGGCGCGAGCGTCGCCAAGATCGCCGGGATGATCACCAAGTCGGGTGTCGACACGCTCGTGTTCGACATCGCGGACATCGGCGCGCGCTTCTACACCTACATCTGGACCATGTACGCGGTCATGCAGGCCGCCGCCGCGACGGGTGCGCGGTTCGTCGTGCTCGACCGGCCCAACCCGGTCGGCGGCACGGCCCGCGGCCCGCAGCTCGACCCGGCCTACGCCACGTTCGTCGGCCGCAAGCCGATCGCGCAGCAGCACGGCATGACGATCGGCGAGCTGGCGCGCCTGTTCGACGGCGAGTTCCTGCCGACCGACGGCGGCCGCGTGAGCAGCCTGGAAGTGGTCGACCTGAAGGGCTGGAAGCGCGACGAGCTGTTCTCCGGCCTGCCGTGGGTGCCGCCGAGTCCGAACGTGCCCACCCAGGACACCGCGCTGGTCTACCCGGGCACGTGCCTGTTCGAGGGCCTGGTGTTCTCCGAGGGCCGCGGCACCACCCGCCCGTTCGAGACGATCGGCGCACCGGGCCTGGACTGGCGGTGGGCCGAGGATTTGAACGCGCTGGGCCTGCCCGGCGTCCGGTTCCGCGAGACCTACTTCACGCCCACGTTCAACAAGCACGCCAACAAGCTGTGCGGCGGGGTGACCCTGCACCTCACCGACCCGCACCGGTTCGACGCGCCGCGCACCGCGGTCGCGATGATCGTCACGGCGAAGGCCCGCTACCCGGAGGTCTTCGCGTGGCGGCCGGACCTCTACATCGACAAGCTCAGCGGCTCGGACCGGCTGCGCCGGATGGTCGACGCGGGCGCGGGCACCGACGAGGTGGTCGGGGCCTGGGCCGACGAGCTGGCCGCGTTCGACCGCACCCGCCGGCCTTACCTGCGCTACCGGTAGAGGGAGACAGCGATGCGCATCCCTGCCCTGCTGATCGCGACCACCATGGCCCTGGCCGTCGCCTCGCCGGCGCACGCCGACCGCCGCGACGCCCGCTTCGACCAGCCGCACGAGGGCTGGGCGAGCAGCGTGCTGCGAACGGGTACCCCGCAGCGCGTGGGACTGGACCCGGCGCCGCTGGACGCCGCACTGGCGCAGATCGAGCGGTACACCGTGCCGGACGCGACCGGCCACCCGCTGTTCGCGGGCGCCGTCACGCTGTTCGCGCACGACGGCGTCGTGGCGACCCACCAGCCGACGGGCTGGGCGGTCCGGTACGCCGACGCCGCGGGCACCGAGCTGCCCGAGGCGCAGCGGGTGCCGATGGCCCAGGACACGATCTTCGACCTGGCGTCGATCTCGAAGCTGTTCACCTCGATCGTGGTGATGCGGCAGCACGAGCTGGGCCGCTTCGGGCTGGACGACCCGGTGGCGCGCCACCTGCCCGAGTTCGGCGTGAACGGCAAGGAGTCGATCACCGTCCGCCAGCTCCTGACCCACACCTCGGGCCTGGTCGCGTGGCTGCCGCTGTGGTCGCAGTACCCGGACGTCCCGTCCCGGCTCAAGGCCGTGATGGAGACGACGCCCCGCAGCGCGCCCGGCACCACCTACCTGTACTCGGACCTGAACCTGATCACGCTCGGCGTGCTGGCCGAGAAGTGGTCGGGCAAGAAGCTGGACGAGCTGGTCCGCGACGACATCACCGGCCCGCTGGGCCTGGTGGACACCGGCTACAACCCGCCGGCGGCCAAGCTGGACCGGGTCGCGGCGACCGAGTACCAGGCGGGCCGGGGCATCATCCGCGGCAGCGTGCACGACGAGAACGCCTGGTCGCTGGGCGGCGTCGCGGGCCACGCGGGCGTGTTCTCCACCGCGCGGGAGCTGGCCGTGCTCGGCCAGACGATCCTCAACGGCGGCGCGTACGCGGGCGGCCGGATCCTGCGCGAGGACACCGTGGAGCTGATGCTCACCGACTTCAACCAGGGCTTCCCGGGCAACTCGCACGGCCTGGGCTTCGAGCTGGACCAGCGCTGGTACATGGGCGCGCTGACCTCGCCGCGGGCCGCCGGGCACACCGGCTACACGGGCACCACGCTGGTGCTGGACCCGCTGTCGCGCTCGATCGCGATCCTGCTGACCAACCGCGTGCACCCGAGCCGGAACTGGGGCTCGATCAACCCGGCCCGGCGGGTGGCGGCCAACGGCCTGGCGCAGGCGCTGGCGGTGCGACCGCGGCACGGCACGGCGTGGACCCCGGAGGCGAACGGCGGCACGCTGACCACGCGCGACCTGCCGCGACGCGGCGAGCGGCAGCAGCTGTCGTTCTGGGCGTTCGTGGACCTGGACCCGGGCGACCGGGTGGTGGTCGAGGCGACCGACGACGGGTCGACGTGGCGCGAGGTGCACGTCCTGGCCGGGTACGGGCAGCGGGAGTGGCGGAAGGTCGAGCTGGACGTGGCGTCGGCGGCGAAGGTCCGCTGGCGGTACGCCCAGGGCACGGGTTACGGCGGTCGGGGCGTGTACGTGGACGCCGTACGCGTAATCGACGGGCGCGGTGTGGCACTCGACGCGGAACGCGAGCCGGCCGGTTTGCACCCCGAAGGGTGGCGGTCCGCGGACCGTTAGTGACATCGGGGCCGGTCGATCCCGCCAAGCGGTGTGTTTGGGTCACGGTTGGGGTGAGTTACCCCCACCCTGCGTTGACCATCGTTGGAGCGGTTAGTAAGTTTCCCACGTGTCCACCGATAGCTCCGCCGACTCCAGTCCCCTGGTGAAGATCCGCTCGCTCCTGCCGGGCCTGGCCCGCGCGGAGCAGCGGGTCGCCAAGGTCGTGCTGGACAACCCGGCGACCGTCGCCCACCGCAGCATCACCGAGGTCGCCGAGGCCGCGGGCACCAGCGAGACCACGGTGACCCGGTTCTGCAAGGCCATCGGCGTCGGCGGGTACCCGGAGCTGCGCATAGCGCTGGCCGCCGACACGGCCCGCACGTCCATGCGCCCCGACCGGGACCTCGGCGGCGACATCGGCCCCGGCGACGACCTGCGCCAGGTCGTCGGCAAGGTGGCGTTCGCGGACGCGCGGGCGGTCGAGGAGACGGCCGAGCAGCTGAACGTGGAGACGCTCGAAGCGGTCGTCGAGGCGGTCGCCGGCGCGGGCCGGGTGGACGTCTACGGGTTCGGGGCGAGCGCGTTCGTGGCGTTCGACCTGCAGCAGAAGCTGCACCGGATCGGGCGGACCTGCTTCGCCTGGAACGACACGCACATCGCGCTCACGTCGGCCGCCGTGCTCACCGGGGCGGACGTGGCGGTCGGGATATCGCACACCGGCTCCACCTCCGAGACCGTCGAGGCGCTGCGGGTGGCCAAGGACCACGGCGCGACCACGGTGGCGCTGACGAATTTCCCGCGCTCGCCGATCAGCGAGGTCGCCGACCACGTGCTGACCACGGCGGCGCGCGAGACCACGTTCCGCTCGGGCGCGATGGCCAGCCGGATCGCCCAGCTCACGGTGATCGACTGCCTGTTCATCGGGATCGCTCAGCGGCACGTGGACAGCGCCAAGACCGCGCTGGAGGCGACGTACGACGCGGTGTCGGGGCACCGCCTCGGCGCGCGACCGGATGGCAGGCGACGCCGGGAGTCCGGTAAATGACGCCGCCCCGGGACGGTGTCGCGGTCCGCGTGGACTCCCCCACCGAAGCCAGGAACCCGCGGACGCAGGACATCGACCGGCTCTCCACGCTGGACGTGCTGCGGCTGATCAACACCGAGGACCACCTGGTCCCCGACGCGGTGGCCGCGGTGCTGCCCGAGCTGGCCCGTGCCGCGGACCTCGCCGTGGGCGCGCTGCGCTCCGGTGGCCGCGTGCACTACGTCGGCGCGGGCACGTCGGGCCGGCTGGCCACGCTCGACGCCGCCGAGCTGGTGCCGACGTTCAACGCGCCGCCGGACTGGTTCCTCGCCCACCACGCGGGCGGCCGGGACGCCCTGGTCAACGCGGTGGAGGACGTGGAGGACCAGGCGTCGGACGGCGCCGCCGAGATCCGCAAGCACGCGGCGGCGGGCGACCTGGTCGTCGGCGTCACGGCGTCGGGCCGCACGCCGTTCGTGATGGCCGCGCTGGAGGAGGCCCGCGCGCTCGGCGCGCACACCGTGCTGGTGTCCAACAACCCGACCGCCCCCGCCCCGGTCGAGGTGGACGTGCTGATCGCGGTCGACACCGGCCCGGAGGCGATCGCGGGGTCGACCCGGATGAAGGCGGGCTCGTCGCAGAAGCTGGTGCTGACGTCGTTCTCGACCGCGGTGATGGTCCGGCTCGGCCGCACGTACTCGAACCTGATGGTGTCGATGCGCGCGACCAACGCCAAGCTGCGCGGCCGCACGGTGCGCATCCTGCGCGAGGCGACCGGCCTGGGCGAGCAGGAGTGCACGACGGCGCTGGCCGACGCGGGCGGTGACCTGAAGGTGGCGCTGGTGCACCTGCTGTCCGGTGCGCCGGCCGCGCTCGCCGCGGAAGTCCTGGAACGCACCGAGGGGCACGTCCGGATGGCGCTCAACCAGCTGACACCGGGCGCCACGGGATAGGCGTCGACAGCACCATCGCGCTGGACGTCTCGCCGTAGCC
The DNA here is from genome assembly GCF_044757065.1 of Actinosynnema sp. NPDC091369. Classification (NCBI taxonomy): domain Bacteria; kingdom Bacillati; phylum Actinomycetota; class Actinomycetes; order Pseudonocardiales; family Pseudonocardiaceae; genus Actinosynnema; species Actinosynnema sp. NPDC091369. The sequence continues at coordinate 761,585 of NZ_JBIVUG010000001.1, forward strand.
GCCCAGCCGCACCAGCAACCGCTCCAACTCGCTGATCGACGTGGTCACGACCTTCACCACCGAGCAGATGTCGCCGGTCAGCCGCACCACCTCCACCACCTCGGGGCAGTCGTCGAGCAGCTCCGGGTGCACCGTGATGCACCGCGGCCCGTAGCACTTCATCCGCACCAGGGCGATCACCGGACGTCCCACCGCCGTCGGGTCCACGGTGGCGCGGTAGCCCGTGATGACGCCCGCGTTCTCCAGCCTGCGCACGCGTTGCGCGACCGTCGGCGGGGACACGTGCACGCGCCGTGCCAGCTCGTTGTACGACAGCCGCGCGTCCTCCTGAAGAGCCTCCAGCAGGGCCCAGTCCACGTTGTCCAGCTCGATGCTCACGAACCTAAAGCTACTCCGATCGAAGCCTTTCGATCGTGAGAACTTGGCCGCAGATCAGCATCCGCTGCCCATTCAACTACGCCGAACGCGCCGTCATCATGGAAACATGACTTGCCCGGTCTCATCACCCAAACTCGACTTCGGCGGCACGACGCCCTACGAGGACTACGTGCACGCCTCCGTGCTGCACTCGCTGCAACAGCAGTGGTCCAAGGACCCGCGTGAGATGTCGTTCCTGGTGATCACGCAGGTCATGGAGCTGTACTTCGGCCTGCTGTGCTTCGAGTGGCGGCAGGCCAAGACCGAACTGCGCGCCGACGACCTGCGCGCCGCGGTCCGCACCCTGCGCCGCAGCGACCTGCACATGCAGGCGCTCAACGCGGCGTGGCGACCGATCGCCCGGATGACGCCCGCCGAGTTCAACTCGTTCCGCGACGCCCTCGGCGAGGGCTCCGGCTTCCAGTCCGGCCGGTACCGCGAGGTGGAGTTCCTGCTCGGCGAGAAGTCGCGGTCGATGCTCGTGCCGCACCGCGCCGTGCCGGAGCAGCACGACGCACTGGAGCGGTTGCTGAACGAGCCGAGCCTGTACGACGACGTGCTCGCCGCGCTGCACCGCCAGGGCCTGCCGATCCCGGCCGAGGTGCTCGAACGCGACGTCAGCCAACCGTACGAGCCGAACGCCGAGGTGGAGGCCGTCTGGGCGGACATCTACCGCAGCGGGTCACGTGACCTGCTGGAACTGGGCGAGGCGCTGACCGACATCGCCGAGGAGTTCGCCCGCTGGCGCTACGACCACCTGCTGGCCACCCGCCGTTCGATGGGCGCGAAAACCGGAACCGGTGGCTCCGCGGGGGTTGCGTGGTTGGAGAAGCGCACGCAACGCTCCGTCTTCCCCGAACTGTGGACGGCCAGGAGCTACGTATGAACGACCGGTTGGCGCACATCCGCGACCTGTTCGACCTCGACGACGACGTGGTGTACCTGGACGGGAACTCCCTGGGCGCACCGCCCAAGGCCGTCGCCGAACGCGTGCAGCACGTGGTGCGCGAGCAGTGGGGCCGCCGGCTGATCCGCAGCTGGTCGGAGGGCTGGTGGGAGGCGCCGGAACGGGTCGGCAACCGCATCGGCCGGCTGATCGGGGCGAAGCCGGGGCAGGTCGTGGTCGCGGACTCGACCAGCGTGAACCTGTTCAAGGCGTTGATGGCGGCGGTGCGCAACACCGACCGCATGGAGATCGTCGTGGACGAGGGGACGTTCCCGACCGACGGGTACATCGCCCGGTCGGTGGCGGAGCTGACGGGCCTGGCGCTGCGGCCCGCGCCGCCGGAGGAGCTGGACCTGCGCGACACGACGGCGGTCGTGCTGCTCAACCACGTCGACTACCGCACGGGCCGGTTGCTGGACATGGCGAAGCTGACCGAGCAGGCGCACGCCGTGGGCGCGAAGGTCGTCTGGGACCTGTGCCACAGCGCGGGCGTGCTGCCGATCGAGCTGGACGCGTTGGACGTCGACTTGGCAGTGGGGTGCACGTACAAGTTCCTCAACGGGGGGCCGGGCTCGCCCGCGTTCCTCTACGTGCCGAAGCACGCGCAGGCGACGTTCGACCAGCCGTTGACGGGGTGGACGGGGCACGAGGTGCCGTTCGCGATGTCGCCGGAGTACACGCCGGACCCGGGCGTCTCCCGGGCGCGGGTGGGCACCCCGGACATCATCTCGATGCTCGCGCTGGACGCCGCCCTGGACGTCTGGGACCAGGTCGACCTCGCGGACGTGCGCGCGAAGGGCCTGGCGCTGACCGCCCGCTTCCGGTCGTTGGTCGAGGACCTGCCGGGCGTCGAGGTCATCACCCCGGCCGACGAGTGGCGCGGCCACCAGGTCTCGCTCCGGCACCCGGAGGCGTCGCGGATCATGGACGAGCTGATCGAGCGCAACGTCATCGGCGACCACCGCCCACCGGACCTGCTGCGCTTCGGCTTCGCCCCGCTCTACAACACCTTCGATGACGCCGACCGCGCCGCCGCCACCCTGAAAGAACTCCTCTAACCCCGCGAGTCGAACGCCCAGGTCCCGAGAGTCGAACGCTCAAGACCCGAGAGTCGAACCTCCAGGACCCCCGAGTTCAACACCCAGGACGGCCCTCGCCGTTCCGAACGTCGAATTCGGGGGTCCTGAACGTTCGACACGGTGGACGCGGAGGTTCGACACGCGGGACCTGAGCGTTCGACTCGCGCGGTCAGGGGGTGGCGGCGTCGGCGATGCTGCGGGCTTCGCGGGAGCCGGCCTGGAGGGCTTCGCAGTAGAACAGCAGCCAGCGGGTGATGCCCTCGGGGTCGCCGGTGGAGAAGCCGTGCAGGGCGGCGGCGTAGTCGTTCTGGCGGCGCAGGCAGAACACCTCCGGCACGCCCAGCGACTTCGGGTCCAGGCCCGTGGCGATGGACGCCAGCCGTGACGCCGCCCGCGCCACCACGCCGTTGGCCGTGTCGAACGGGGCCAGCGACATCAGCTCGCCGTGCACCACCGCCACCAGCAGCGGACCCGGCACGGACGTGCCGCCCGTGACCAGCTGCGCCAGCAGGTCCAACCGCGACGCGACGCCCGGAGCGGAACGGGGTCGGCCCAGCTCTCCGCCCAGATCCGCCCCCGCCAGCACGTGCAACCGCGCCAACGCCTGCAACGGCGCCCGCTGCCACGTCGGGAACACCACGCCCAACGACTCGGCCACCCGCAGCGCGCCCGCCAGCACCGGGTCCGCCACGGTCCCGTCCGTCGGGATCGCGGTCGGCCCGCCGTCCAGCGCCGCGGACGCGCGGGCGGCGCGCACCGACGCCTCGGCCGCGGTGGTCGCCCAGCCGCGCAGGTTCACCCGGTGCCGGTGCACCTGGAACACGGCGTCACGCGCCGCGGCGACGGCGTCGGCCACCCCGGGCAGGTCGAGCAGCGGAGCAAGCGGATCGGTCACGCCGCAGCACACTACCCGCCGGTAAGTGGCTATCTGAAACGGATCGAAAATGGCTATGCAAAGTAGCCACTGACCGATTTATCGTCGAAGCATGAACTGGTACGACCGCCCGGTGCTCATCGGCAGGCACGTCCGCCTCGAACCGCTCTCCCCCGACCACGCGGAGGGCCTGCACGAGGCGGGCAAGGACCCGGAGGTCTGGCGCTGGCTGAGCTCCCACCAGCCGGCGACGCTGGAGGAGACGCGCGCGTACATCGAGCGCAGCCTGGCCGACCCCACCCGGCTGACCTGGGCGCAGATCGACCCTCGGACCAACGAGGTCGCCGGCACGACGTCGTACTACGAGATCGACCCGAACAACCGCGGCCTCTACATCGGCCACACGTGGATCGGCACGCGCTGGCAGCGCACCGCCCTCAACACCAACGCCAAGTTCCTGCTCCTGCAACGCGCGTTCGAGGACTTGGGCGCGCTGCGCGTCGGCTGGCACACCGACCTGCGCAACGAGCGCTCGCAGAAGGCGATCGAACGGCTGGGCGCGACCCGCGAGGGCGTGCTCCGGGTGCACCGCATCAGACCGGACGGCACACTGCGCGACACCGTGGTGTACTCGATGACCGCCGACGAGTGGCCGGACCTGAAGGCCAAGCTCACCACGTGACGCGAGTCACGCCGGGTGCCGCTGGTCGCAACCTAGGTGTCGTTCGGCTCAATCGCGGTGGTCACGGGGCTCGGACCGGGTTACACAGTTACCCACGCGTTTCGAACTCGGCCGAAATTGGTCTGAACCTTTTGGGTGCGCAGTGAGCTGAATCGCACTACCGTCAGTGCGCACCCCCACGGATTCAGGAGGTCCGCCCACCATGACAGAGCCGCAAGCCGCCCTGGACAACCTGTTGACGGAGAACAGGACGTTCCCGCCCAGCGAGGAGTTCGCCGCGCAGGCCAACGCCACGGCCGCGCTGTACGAGGAGGCGGACGCCGACCGCGAGGCGTTCTGGGCGAAGCAGGCCGAGCGGCTGTCCTGGGACACCAAGTGGGACCGGGTCCTCGACTGGTCGAACGCCCCGTTCGCGAAGTGGTTCGTCGGCGGCAAGCTCAACGTCGCCTACAACTGCGTCGACCGGCACGTCGAGTCCGGCCACGGCGACCAGGTCGCCATCCACTGGGAGGGCGAGCCCGGCGACAGCCGCGCCATCACCTACGCCGACCTTCAGCGCGAGGTCTCCAAGGCCGCGAACGCGCTGGTCGAGCTCGGTGTCGGCGCGGAGGACCGGGTCGCCATCTACATGCCGATGGTCCCCGAGGCCATCTTCGCGATGCTCGCCTGCGCGCGGCTCGGCGCGATGCACAGCGTGGTGTTCGGCGGCTTCTCGGCCGAGGCCCTGCGCACCCGCATCGAGGACTCGCGGGCCAAGCTGGTGATCACCACCGACGGCCAGTACCGGCGCGGCAACCCGGCGGCGCTCAAGCCCGCCGTGGACGAGGCCGTCGCCAACGCCGAGAGCGTCGAGCACGTGCTGGTGGTCAAGCGCACGAACACCGACGTCGAGTGGACCGAGGGCCGCGACGTCTGGTGGCACGACGTGGTGGACCGCCAGTCCGACCAGCACACGCCGGAGGCGTTCGACTCCGAGCACCCGCTGTTCATCCTCTACACGTCGGGCACCACGGGCCGCCCCAAGGGCATCCTGCACACCTCCGGCGGCTACCTGACCCAGGCGTCGTACACGCACCACAACGTGTTCGACCTCAAGCCGGACACCGACGTGTACTGGTGCACCGCCGACATCGGCTGGGTCACCGGGCACAGCTACATCGTGTACGGCCCGCTGTCCAACCGCGTCACGCAGGTCGTCTACGAGGGCACGCCCAACACCCCGCACGAGGGCCGGCACTGGGAGATCGTGCAGAAGTACGGCGTGTCCATCTACTACACCGCGCCGACGCTGATCCGCACGTTCATGAAGTGGGGCGCGGACATCCCCGCCAAGTACGACCTGTCCAGCCTGCGCGTGCTGGGCAGCGTCGGCGAGCCGATCAACCCGGAGGCGTGGATCTGGTACCGGGAGACCGTCGGCGCGGGCAAGACGCCCGTCGTGGACACCTGGTGGCAGACCGAGACCGGCGCGATCATGATCTCGCCGCTGCCCGGCGCGACGTCCACCAAGCCCGGTTCGGCGCAGCGCCCGCTGCCCGGCATCGGCGCGAAGGTCGTCGACGACCAGGGCAACGAGGTCCCGCACGGTGGCGGCGGCTACCTGGTGCTCGACCAGCCGTGGCCGGGCATGCTGCGCGGCATCTGGGGCGACGACGAGCGCTACCGCGACACGTACTGGTCGCGGTTCGCCGAGCAGGGCTACTACTTCGCCGGTGACGGCGCGAAGTACGACGCCGACGGCGACATCTGGCTGCTGGGCCGGGTGGACGACGTGATGAACGTGTCCGGGCACCGCATCTCCACCACCGAGGTCGAGTCCGCGCTGGTGTCGCACCCGACGGTGGCCGAGGCGGCGGTGGTCGGCGCGACCGACCCGACCACGGGCCAGGGCATCGTGGCGTTCGTGATCCTGCGCGGCGGGGTGGCCGAGGGCTCGGACGGCGCGGAGGCGATCAAGGCGCTGCGCGACCACGTGGCCAAGGAGATCGGCCCGATCGCGAAGCCGCGGCAGATCATGGTCGTGCCGGAGCTGCCGAAGACCCGCTCGGGCAAGATCATGCGCCGCCTGCTGCGCGACGTGGCGGAGAACCGGCAGGTCGGCGACGTGACCACGCTCGCGGACTCGTCGGTGATGGACCTCATCTCCAACGGCCTGAAGTCGGGCGCGTCCGAGGACTGACATTCCACCCGGAGGGGCTCGCCGTTCGTCGGCGGGCCCCTCCGTGGGTTAGGGTCGTTCCCGGTGAGCCGGGAAGCCTGGTCGGCACGAGGATGAGTCGTTGCCGAACCACCGGAGTGGATCTTGAACAACAAGCGTGGCGCCGCCGCCGAGTTCGCCCGCTACCTGCGCACCGAGACCGTCGGCGGGATGATCCTGCTGGCCGCCACCGCCGTGGCGCTGATCTGGGCGAACTCGCCGCTCTCCGGTGTCTACACCGCCGTTCGCGACTTCCACCTCGGCCCGGAGTCGCTGCACCTGAGCCTGAGCGTCGGCGACTGGGCGAAGGACGGGCTGCTCGCGATCTTCTTCTTCGTCGCCGGGCTGGAGCTCAAGCGCGAGCTGGTGATCGGCGAGCTGAACGACGTCAAAGCGGCGATCCTGCCGGTGGTGGCCGCGGTCGGCGGCATGGTGGTGCCCGCGGTGATCGCGCTGGGCGTCGGCTGGGGGCAGCCGGGCGTCGAACGGGCGTGGGCGATCCCGGTGGCCACGGACATCGCGTTCGCGCTGGGCGTGCTGGCGGTCACCGCGTCGGGGCTGCCGAACAGCCTGCGGCTGTTCCTGCTCAGCCTGGCCGTGGTGGACGACCTGGGCGCGATCGTGCTGATCGCGGTGCTGTTCACCGCGTCGTTCGACCTGGTCGCGGCGGCGGCTGCGCTCGCGCTGCTGGCGCTGTACGCGTTCCTCCAGCACAAGCGGGTGACGACGCCGTGGTTGTACGTGCCGATCGCGGTGGGCACGTGGGTCGCCGTGCACGCGGCGGGCGTGCACGCCACGATCGCGGGCGTCGCGCTGGCGCTGCTGACCCGGGTGCGCAAGGACCGCTACGAGCACGAAGCGCCGGCGTTGCGGCTCGAACACCGGTTGCAGCCGTGGTCGGCGGCCGTGGCGGTGCCGGTGTTCGCGTTGTTCGCGGCCGGCGTGCCGGTCAGCGGCGAGGTGCTGGGCTCGCTGTTCTCCGACCGGTTGGCGCTGGGCGTGATGCTGGGCCTGGTGGTGGGCAAGGTGGTCGGGATCGTCGGCGCGTCCGCGGTGGCGGTGCTGGTCAAGGCGGCGAAGTGGCCGAGCGGCGCGGGGCCGAGGGACATCGTGGCGGTGGCCATGCTGGGCGGTGTCGGGTTCACCGTGAGCCTGCTGATCGCCGAGCTCGCGCTGGAGGACGTGGCCGCCCAGCAGGCCAAGGCGGCGGTGCTGCTGGCGTCGCTGACGGCGTCGTTGCTGGCGGCGGTCCTGTTGGTCCGGCGCAGTCGGGCGCACCAACGCGCCGACGCCGATGACTGAAACCGCGGCGGATCAGCCGGTCGAGCGGCCCCGGTGCGGCGTGCATGGCACGATGAGCCGGTGACCAGCGCTCGGGAGAACACCAACGGCAGCGGACTGCCACCTGTTCCGTCGATCCCGTTGACCGCGGAGAGCGCGGCGAAGATCGCGGAGGAAACGTCCATCGGCGGCTTGGTGCGCGACGCCACGGCCCACCTGTCCACGTTGGTCAGGGCCGAGGTCGAGCTCGCCAAGTCCGAGGTCGCGGGCGAGGTCAAGAAGGGCCTCAAGGGCAGCGTCTACTTCATCGTCGCGCTGACGGTGCTGCTGTTCAGCTCGTTCTTCTTTTTCTTCTTCGGCGCCGAGCTGCTCGACGTGTGGCTGCCCCGCTGGTCGGCGTTCCTCATCGTGTTCGGGCTGATGCTCCTGACCGCGGTGCTGTTCGCGCTGCTGGGCTACCGGAAGGTGAAGAAGCTGCGCGCGCCGCAGCGGACCATCGACTCGGCCAAGGACACCGTCGCGGCACTCCGGCACCGCGGCGAAGGCCACTGAGCCGCGCCGTGCGGCTGCCACCGGACCCGTCGACCGCCCGGGTGCCCGGCCCGTGGGCGCACCGGGACGTGTCCGCGAACGGCATCCGCCTGCACGTCGCCGAGCTCGGTGAAGGCCCGCTCGTGCTGCTGCTGCACGGTTTCCCGGAGTTCTGGTGGACGTGGCGGCACCAGCTCGTCACGATCGCCGAGGCGGGCTACCGGGCCGTGGCCGTGGACCTGCGCGGCTACGGCGACTCGGACAAACCGCCGCGCGGCTACGACGGGTTCACGCTCGCGGGCGATGTCGCGGGCCTGGTGAAGGCGCTGGGCGAACCGCGGGCGCACCTCGTCGGCCACGCGTGGGGCGGCATGCTGGCGTGGACGGTCGCCGCCATGCACTCGCGCCTGGTCTACTCGGTGACGGCCGTGGCCGCGCCGCACCCGCTGGCGCTGCGCCGCGCGATCCGCCGCCACCCGCGCCGGCAGGGCCGGGCCAGCGCGCACCTGTTCCGCTCCCAGCTCCCGGTCTACCCGGAGCGGTGGCTGACCCGCGACCGGGGCGCGGCCGTCGCCGGGATGCTGCACGCGTGGGGTGGTCCGAAGTGGAGGGTGTCGCCCGAGTTCGACGAGGTGGTGCGGCGCAACCGGGAGGCGTTCCTGGTGCCGGGCGTCGCGCACAGCTCGATGGAGTACCACCGCTGGGCGGTGCGGTCGCAGCTGCGCAGCGACGGCCGCCGCTTCGCCGAAGCCGTGGACCGCACGCTCGACGTCCCGGTCCTGCAACTGCACGGCGCGCTGGACCCGGTCGTCCTGGAGTCGACCGCCGCGGACTCGACCCTGTGGACGGGCGCCCGCTCGGCCTACCACGTGCTGCCGGAACTGGGCCACTTCCCGCACCAGGAGGCCCCGAACACGACGAGCCGGCTGATCACCGAATTCCTGGCCAAGGTCTGACCACGCCGGGAGCGCAGCAGGGTATCCCTGTCCGGGGCAGGCACCGCCCGGCGATCGGCGCGACGATGGTCGGGTGACCAGGACAGCGGCGAACGACCTCGGGGGATTCCTGCGCAGCCGGCGCGAGCGCCTGACGCCGGCCGCGGCGGGCATCGGGTCCGGCGTCACCCACCGGCGGGTCCCGGGGCTGCGCCGGGAGGAGCTGGCCGAGCTGGCCGGGGTCAGCGTCGGCTACTACACGCGCCTCGAACAGGGCGTCAGCGGCAGCGCTTCCCCCGCCGTGATCGACGCGCTGGCCGCGGCGCTGCGGCTCGACCCGGCCGAGCACGAGCACCTGCGACTCCTCGCCGCTCCCCGGCGACCGACCCGTCCCCGAGCGCGCCGCAGCAAGCTCCGGCCGTCGGTCCGCGAACTGCTCGCCGCCCTCCCCGCGACGCCGGCGGTCGTGATCGACCACCGCACCGACGTCCTCGCGTGGAACCGCCTCGGTCACGCCCTCCTGGCCGGTCACGTCGACTTCCACGCCCCGGACGCGCGGATCCGGCCGAACCTCGCCCGGATGCTGTTCCTCGACCCGCACCACCGCGCGTTGTACCGGGACTGGTCCGCCAAGGCGCTGGTCACCGTCGCCGCCCTGCACGACGCGGTCGCACGGCACCCGGCCGACCCGGTGCCGGCGCAGCTCGTGGGCGGACTCGCCGTCGACAGCCCGGAGTTCGCGCGGATGTGGGCGCGCCGTCCGGTCCGGACCTGCTCGTACTACGAGCGCGAACTCGACCACCCCGTCGTCGGTCGCCTGAGGCTGGCGAACGAGACGGTCACCCTGCCCGACGACGACCAGCGGATCGGGCTGTTCTACGCGCGTCCCGGCACCCCCGACGCCGACGCGCTCACCCTGCTGGCACACGAGGAGAACGCGCGATGAGGATCATCGTGGTCGGTGGCGGCGGCACCATCGGGCGACGGGTGGTGCCCGCGCTGCGCTCGCGGGGCCACGACGTCGTCGTGGCGGCACGCACCTCGGGCGACGTCCACGTCGACCTGAGCGCGCCCGCGACGATCGAGGTCATGTACCGCGAGGTCGGACCGGTCGACGGCGTCGTGAGCGTCGCGGCGCACGGCGAGCTGGACGAGTTCGGCACGCTCACGTCGGACGCCCTGCGCGAGAACATGCGGGCCAAGTTCTTCGGGCAGGTCGACCTGGTCCTCACCGGCCGGCACCACTGCTCCGACGGCGCCTCGTTCACCCTGACGTCCGGCATCTTCGCCGACCACGCGTGGCCGCACGTCACCGGCGGCGGCGTGATCAGCGGCGCCCTGCACAGCTTCACCCTGTCGGCCGCGGTCGAGCTGCCCCGCGGCATGCGGATCAACGTGGTCAGCCCCACGATCACCGACGACTCCGTCGACGCCTTCGGCGAGCACTTCCCCGGCCTGCGCCCGGTGCCCGTGGACGAGCTGGTCGACCACTACCTGCACTGCGTCGAAGGCACCGACACCGGGCGCGTCATCCGCGCCTACGGCTGACCGCGTCAGGACGCGCAGGTCTGGGTGGACGCCCGGCGCACCATCGTCGGCGCCTTCGCCACTTCCTCCGCGACCTCGTCGGCCGTGAGCACGAACCCGGTCTCCTGGTCGTCCACGGCCGCGCCGAACACCACGCCCATCACCCGGCCCTGCGGGTCGACCAGCGGCCCGCCGGAGTTACCGCTGCGCACCTTCGCCCGCACCGTGTACACGTCCCGCGTCACGGCCTGCGCGTCGTAGATGTCCGGCCCCCGCAGCATCCTGATCCGCTCGCGCACCCGCGCCTCGGACGCCGTGTACGGCCCGTCCAGCGGGTAGCCGAGCACGATCCCGTCCTCGCCCGGCGCGATCTCGTCGGTGCGGAACTCCAGCGGCGTGGCCTCCAGGTCCGGCACGGCCAGGATCGCGATGTCGGTCTGCGCGTCGTAGTGCACGACCGTGGCGTCGAACTCGCCGACGCCGACCTCCACCGTCACGTCCGTGGTGCCCGCGACCACGTGCGCGTTCGTCATGACCCGTTCCGGCGCGATGACGAAACCCGTGCCCTCCAACGCCCGCGAGCACGACGGGGCGCGCCCGCGCACCTTCAGCACGCTGGGCTCCAGCCTGCGCACGATCGGGTTCCCGCTCAGCGCCGGGTCCGGCGGGCCGACCTCCCGCAACGGGGTCCGGTCGAACGGGTCCATCGCGGCCGGGAAGCCGGACACGTCGAACAGGTTCTGCAGGTCGTCGGCCAGCGTCCGGGCGGCGGGCGGCATGATGTCGTCGACGGTGGACAGGATCACCGACTGGTTGAGCGACTTCGCCAGCGACGGCAGGCCCGCGACCATGGTCAGCGGCAGCGCGATCATCCACGCCACCACGAACACCACCGCGCTCTGCACGATCGCGCCGAGCGCGTTGTCCACGCCCCGCAACGGGCTGGAGTTCACCCTGGGCTTGATGCCGCGGCCGATGTAGACGCCCAGCGTCTCGCCCAGCGCCACCAGCAGCACCACGATGCCGACCGCGAACACGACCTTGGTCACCACGTTGTCGAACTGGCTGACGACCAGCGGCGCGAGCTGCGTGCCCAGCACCAGGCCGATGAGCACGCCGACGAACGCGGGCAGCGCCACGACCATGCCCTGCCGGGCGCCGGAGACCGCGGCGAAGGCGGCCAGCGCCAGCACGAGCAGGTCGACCCAGTTCACTCAGACCTCCACCGCTCGCAGGGCCAGGTCCAGGTCGCGCACGTCCGAGGTGTCCCACGGCCGGGCCCACCCGCCCAGGGTGAGCAGGCCGTCGAGCAGGCCGGCCGTGAAGCCCCACACCAGCATGCCGGGCGCGGAGAACGCGGGTCCGACGTAGCCGGACGAGTGGCTCACCCGGAACCGGTTGGCCGGGTCGGCGAGGTGCGCGATCGGCACCCGCGCCACGGCGGCGGTCTCGGCCGGGTCCACGGGCGCGACCGGCGACGGCGTGTCCCAGTGCGCCAGCACCGGCGTGACGACGAACCCGGACACCGGCACGTACAGCCGGGGCAGCGTGGCGACCGGCCGCACGCCCTCGCGCAGCACGCCGGTCTCCTCGTACGCCTCGCGCAGCGCCGTGTCCACCGGCCCGTCGTCGGTCGGGTCGGCCGCGCCGCCGGGGAACGCGACCTGGCCGGGGTGCGAGCCGAGCGTGTCGGCGCGCCGCAGCAGCAGCACGTCCGGCCCGTCCCGGCCTTCGCCGAACAGCATGAGCACGGCGGCGGGACGGCCGCTGCCGTCGGGCGGCGGCTTGATCCGGGTGAAGGCGCGGGCGTCGATCTCGGCGGTGGCCTCGACCAGCCCGCCCATCCACGCGGGAACGTCGTCCGGAGTGACCAGCGCCGTCATCCGACCACCTCGCGCACCTGCTCGACCGACTTGAACACGACGGGATCGGTGACCTGGGTCAGGGAGCCGTCGGCCCCGACGACGTAGCTCGTCGGCAGCGTCCGGGGCGTCCGGACGGCCGCGCGCACCCCGTCGGCCGGATCCGCGACCGCGGGCAGGCGCACGCCGAGCTTCGCCAGCAGCTCCAGACCGTCCGCCTCCTTGCTCTCCACCAGCACCGCGACCACCGGGACCGCGCCGGGTTCCTGCGCGTAGGCGTCGAGGACCTTCAGCTCTTCCTGGCAGGGACCGCACCAGGTGGCCCAGAAGTTCACCACAGCGGGCCCCGTGACGGTGGACGCCACGTCGACCGGGCGCCCGTCGGCCAGGCACGTCACCGTGACACCGCGCAGCAGCTGCGGTCCGGGCGCGTCCGGCGCGGCCCGGGGGCACGGCCTGAGCGCGGCCTTGCCGCGGGCCGCGTCGAGGTCGACGGTGGGCGCGGTCCGGGTCGGGATCGCGCCCTGCTCGGGCGCTTCGGGTGAGCGGGGCCACAGCGCGACGGCACCCGCCACCGCCACCACCAGGACGACGACGGCCCACCGCGCTGCCGCGCTCACGCCAGCTTCTCCCCCGCCCGCACGCGTTCGGCGAGCTCGATCAGGTGCGGCGCCTCGTCGCCCTTCACCAGCTTCTGCGCCTTGACCGGGTCGACCTGGCCGATGCCGTAGGACGGGCACAGCGGGGCGAGCAGGCAGGCGCCGCAGGCGGGCGTGCGGGCGTGGCACACGCGGCGGCCGTGGAAGATCGTGCGGTGCGAGAGCAGGGTCCACTCCTTGCGCTCGACCAGCGCGCCGATCGCGTGCTCGACCTTGACCGGGTCCTCCTCCTGCGTCCAGCCCCAGCGGCGGACCAGCCGGCCGAAGTGGGTGTCGACCGTGATCCCGGGCACACCGAAAGCGTCACCCAGCACCACGTTCGCGGTCTTGCGGCCGACGCCGGGCAGCGTGACCAGGTCCGACAACCGGCCGGGGACCTCGCCGCCGAACCGCTCCACCAGCGCGGAACCCAGCCCGATCAGCGAGGTCGCCTTGTTGCGGTAGAAGCCGGTCGGCCGGATCAGCTCCTCCAGCTCGGCGCGGTCGGCGGAGGCGTAGTCGGCCGCTGTCCGGTACCGCCGGAACAACGCGGGCGTGACCTGGTTCACGCGGACGTCCGTCGTCTGCGCCGACAGCACGACCGCCACCAGGAGCTGCAACGGGTCGGCGAAGTCGAGCTCGCAGTGCGCGTCCGGGTAGCCCTGACCGAGGACCCGGACCATCCGACGCGCGCGGCGGACCAGACCCAGCCTCGTCTCCGGCTGCTTCACCGCGCTCTTGGCCATGCGACGAGATTACTGGCCGGCGGCGGGTGGGCGGCGGCTCGGTCTGCGGCTCCGTCCGTCGGCCCGGCGGGCGGTGAAGTCCCACCCTCGCGGGGGATACGTCCCGGCGGGCGGCTCCCCGTTTGAACCGCGACGATCGTGGGCAAGCAACCACCGGCCGACCGCACACGTCCTTTGACCAACCGCATGCACGACCGGGCGACCTCGAACCGACACGCCGGAGTGACCCCCCTTGACCGCGCGCCGAACCGGATGCGCAAGGATCGGAGCCATCATGACTGCCTGGTTCGTCATCGCCGTTCCGATCGTGATCATGTTCTTCGCGCTCTTCATGGAGCGCGTGGAAGCTCGCCTCCGGCACGTCGCCGTGCAGGAGGACGAGGTCGAGGAGTTCCTGGAGTCGGCCCGCCCCGACGAGGTCAGGGCGCTCTACGGGCACGGCATCGGCCGCGCGCTGGAACTGTTCCGGCTGCGCAGGCTGGGCGGTCGTGCCAGGAACCTGCGTCAGCGGCGCACCCGCCGCTAAGCGGGAAGGACCGTGCAGGCCCACGGGGTCAATCCCCCGCGGGCCTTATCGGGCTGTCCGGGCTGCGTGGACGGCGCGCCGAAAGGCGATCCCGACCACAGCCCTTAGACTGCACTCAGTGATCGGCGGCAGGCGCTGATCCGCCAGAAGGCGGAACGCGCTCAACCATGCCGCCGCGTCTCGACAGGAGGGACGAGGTGGACGAGACCCTGGCCCGCGCGGGCATTTTCCAGGGGGTTGAACAGGCCGCAGCGGAGGCGCTGGCGCAGACGCTGGAGTCTGTTGAATTCCCGCGTGGCCACGTGATCTTCGCGGAAGGCGAGCCGGGTGACCGGCTCTACATCATCCAGTCCGGCAAGGTGAAGATCGGCCGCAAGTCGCCGGACGGCCGGGAGAACCTGTTGGGGATCTTCGGCCCGTCCGACATGTTCGGCGAGCTGTCGATCTTCGACCCCGGTCCGCGCACGTCCACCGCCACCACGGTGACCGAAGTGCGCGCGGTCAGCATGGACCGCCCAGCACTGCGGCAGTGGATCACCAACCGGCCGGAGATCGCCGAGCAGCTGCTGAGGGCGTTGGCCCGCAGGCTGCGCCGGACGAACTCCATGCTGGCCGACCTGATCTTCACCGACGTGCCCGGCCGCGTGGCCAAGGCGTTGTTGCAGCTCGCGCAGCGCTTCGGCAGCCAGGAGGCCGGTCTGCTGCGGGTCACGCACGACCTGACGCAGGAGGAGATCGCCCAGTTCGTGGGCGCCTCGCGCGAGACGGTGAACAAGGCCCTGGCCGACTTCGCCCACCGCGGTTGGCTGCGGCTGGAGGGCAAGAGCGTGCTGATCCTGGACCCGGAGCGGCTGGCCCGCCGCGCTCGCTGAGCGAGGACCCCAGGAAGAACAACAAGACCGGGCGCCGCCCCCGACGCGGCGCACCGGTCTTGTTGCCGCACGGCCCATCCCCCGACAGACCGCGCCTTCCACACCTCCGGCACCCGCAGGCCCCGACCCTCGTGGCGCCGGAAGGAGGCTTGGTTACCCGCTGCGACCACACCCGAAACGGGGTGGCGGTGGCTTGGCGGTGGCTGCTTCCACGATCGCACGCCACCTCCCCCGCAACTCAAGCCCGTTCACCCTCAAGGACCCTCTGTTCAGCGCTTTCTCGGTGTGGTTTCACCCGGTCATCCCATTGTTGTAATCGAACTGCAACGCACTCCCAGCGGGTGGACGGCTCAAGACCGTTTTCGCGCCGGTGACGGATCACACCAGGTAGTGACTGGTACGGGCGTACCAGTGCGAGGCATACTGGTACGCATGTCCCACTCTGCCCGCCTCTCCGACTACCGCACCGCCCTCACCACCCCCGGCATGCGCGGCCCCGTGGTCGCGTCCCTGCTCGCCCGCCTCCCGATCGCGATGGTCGGCCTGTCGCTGCTGCTGTACGTGCAGCGCGAGACCGGCTCGTTCGCCGCGGCGGGCCTGGTGTCGGCGTCGTCGCTGGTGGGCGTCGCGGTCGGGTCGATCGTGCAGGGCAGGCTGATGGACCGCCTCGGACCGACCCGGCCGCTGCTCGGCGCGGTGTCGCTGTTCGCGGTGTTCGTGGCGCTGGCGATCAGCGCGGTCGAGGCGGGCGCGACGCTGGCCGTGCTCGTGCCGGTCGCGTTCCTGGTCGGGATCACCGAGCCCATGGTCGGCTCCGCGTCCCGCGCCCTGTGGTCGCACGTGCTGCCCGCCGGGTCCGCGCGACTGGCCGGGTACGCCTACGAGGCGATCAGCATGGAGGTGTTCTTCATCCTCGGCCCCGGCCTGGCCGGGCTCCTCGTCACGGCCCCGTGGGCCGGCACCGGCGTGGTGATCGGCGCGGCGTCGATGGCGGTCGGCGCGCTGTGGTTCGCGCTGAACCCGACCGTGCGCGGCGTCCGCCCGGCGGCGATGAGCCGGAACCTGCTCGGCGCGCTGGCGTCACCCGGGATGCGCACGGTCGCGTTGGCGGCGTTGGGCTTCGGCGTGACCATCGGGTTCATCGAGGTGGCCGTGCCCGCCGCGGCGGCCCAGGCCGGTCACGTCGGCATGGGCGGTCTGCTGCTGAGCCTGTGGTCGGTCAGCTCGGTGCTGTTCGGCATCCTGTACTCGATGAAGCCGTTCCCGCGGGCGATGCACCTGCGGCTGCCCGTGCTGCTGGGCGGGTTCGCGCTGCTGTCGCTGCTGCTCGCCGTGCCCGCGACGCTGGTCGGCCTGGGCGCCGCGCTGTTCGTGGTCGGCACCCTGATCACCCCGCAGGCCACCACCCACTCGGCCGCGATCGAGCAGGTCGCGCCCGCCGGGACGGCCACCGAGGCGTTCGGCTGGGTGGTGACGGCGGTGACCGTCGGCTTGGCGATCGGCCAGTCCGCGAGCGGCCAGCTGGTCGAGGTCTACGGCACCGGCGTGGCGTTCGTCGCGGCGGCGGCCTCCGGCCTGGTGATCGCAGCGCTCGTGTGGGTCTTCCGCGGCACGGTCGCGGCCGGCGTCCCCGCGCGCCAGGACGACCTCGCCCTCGTCGCACCGTGAATTGTCGGTGGTCGGGTCTAGCTTCTCCGGCATGGACCTGACCGCCACCACCACCGACCTCGCCGCCGCCGCTGCCGACGTCGCCCGCCTGCTCCCCACGAGGGTCTACGACCCGGTGCTGGCGGGCCTGGTGCTGCGCGCCGCCGGCGGCGAGGTCGAGCTGGCGGGCAGCGACCGCGAGCACGCGGTCCGCCTGACCCGCGCCGCGACCGTGCACACCGACGGCGCGGTCGTCGTCCCGGCCCGGCCGCTGGCCGAGACGCTCCGCAGCCTGGAAGACCCCCAGGTGCGCCTGGTGGTGGAGGGCTCGCGCCTGGCCGTGCGCACGTCCACGGCCCGCTTCGCCCTCCCGTTGCTGGACCTGGCCTCCCACCCGGGCATCCCACCCCTGCCGCCCGCCACCGGCGTGCTGCCGGCCAGTACCCTGACCGCCGCCCTGACCCCGGTCTCGTCGGCCGCGTCGAAGGACGACGCGCTGCCGGTGTTCACCGGGGTGCGGATGCACAGCGCCCCGGGCGGTCGTCTGGAACTGATCGCCACCGACCGCTACCGGATGGCGTTCGCCTCGCTACCGTGGGCGCCGGCGGGGGAGCTGGACGTGCTGGCGCCGGCCGTGGTGCTGGCCGAGGCGTCCCGCCAACCGGACCGGGCGGCGGAGGTCACGGTGCACGCGGACGTGGACCGGATCGCCCTGTCGTGGCCGGGCGGGAGCGTGAGCACGGCGCTGCTGGCGGCGCCGTTCCCCGACGATCGAGTGCGGAAGTTGTTGGAGGCGGTCATCGACAGCACGGTGGTGGTGGAGGCCGATGTGCTGGCCGGCGCGGTGCGCCGGGCGGTCCCGTACGCCGGGCCGCACGGTTCGGTCACCATCCAGGTGGACGACGGCGAGCTGCGGGTGCGGGGCAGCGACCCGCAGAGCGGCGAGTCGGAGGAGTCGATCAAGGCCACGATCGACGGCAATCGGGTGACCAAGACCTTCCAGGCGAGGTACCTGGCCGACGCCCTGCGCGCCTTCGGAGGCCGCCGCGTCGAACTGCGAATCCAGGACGGTCTGCGCTCGACCGTGCTGACGAGCCAACCGGGCGACGACGGCGTGGAACTGACCTACCTGGTGGTTCCCCTCCGAACCGTCTCGTAACTCGCACCCCGATCGGGTGAACCTGCCCCGAAAATGTACGGAAACACCGTTACCCCACCTCGGTTAAAACGAGCAGCCCCGCCTCAACCACCCGACCACCCACCCCAGGAGCCACCACCCACCGGTGCCCAGGCCCTCACCGCCAGCGCGTGAGCCGCCGGTCGCCGGCCGCCGGTCGCCGGTCGCCGGTCGCCGGTCGCCGGTCGCCGGTCGCCGTCAGCTCCGACCCAGCGGCCCGCGAGCGGCCGGTCTACGTCGCGTCGGCACCCCAGGCCCACATGGCCTCCAGGACGTCCCGCAACGCCTGCCCACGGGCCGTGAGCGAGTAGCGCACCCGGCTGGGCCATCCCGGCTCGCGCACCCGCACCACGACGCCGCTCGCGGCGAGCTGGGCGAGCCGGTCGCTGAGCACCTTGTCCGACAACGCCGGCAGCGCGGTAGCCAGGTCGCCGAACGTCCGCTCACCCGCGAACAACTCCCGCACCACCAACGTCGTCCACCGGCCGCGCAGCGCCCGCAACGTCACCTCGACCGGGCACGTCGGGACCGGGCGGTCGACTTCGCCGTGGGGATCACCTGACCACGCGCCGGGTGAGGTGCCCGCGGTCAGGGCGGCGCCGGCAGCGGCGGCGGCAGCAGCAGTGGCGGCGGCGGCGGGGAGTGCGGTACTCACCGTTTGGTTGGTCACGCAGCGTCCTCCTAGCGTCCCCCGCATGATCGCGCGTACCCCGGAAGAGTTGCCCACCCTGTTCGCCGCAGCCTTCAACGACGGCGACCCGAGTGCCCTCTACGAGCCCGGTGCTCAGCCGGACGAGCTGGCCGGGCACCTCCAGCTCACCGAAAAGATGACCGTCGTCACCCGAAAGGTGATCACGCGGGGTGATCTGGCCCTGCTGATCGTCGACTGGAGCATCGGCGACGTCACCGGCACGGCCACCGACGTCGCCCGCCGCGGCCCCGACGGTGGTTGGCGGTATGCGATCGACAACCCGTCAGGCGTCGCGTAGGTACTCCAGCTGCGCCCGCACCGACCACTCCGCCGCCGGCCACAACGACCGGTCCACGTCGGCGTACACCACCTCGACCACCTCACGGGCCGTGGGCGCGCCGCCCAACGCCGCCACCGCCGCCCGGACCTGCGCCAACCGCTGCTCCCGGTGCACCAGGTACCCCCCGGCCGCCGCCACCACGTCCGGCAGCTCCGGCCCGTGCCCCGGCAACCCGATCGTGCCCACCGGAAGCGTGGTCAACAGCCGCAACGACTCCAGGTAGTCACCGAGCCGCCCATCCGGATGGGCCACCACCGTCGTCCCCCGCCCGAGCACCGTATCCCCCGTCAACACCGCGTCGTCCAGCAGGAAGCACACCGAGTCCGCCGTGTGCCCCGGCGTCGGCAACACGCGGATCGACAACCCGGCCGCCGAGATCACGTCGCCCTCCGCCAACCCCTCCCCGCCCAACCGGAACGCCGGGTCGACCGACCGCACGGGCGCATCCACCTGTCGCCCGAACGAACGTGCGCCTTCCGAATGATCAGGATGACCGTGCGTCAGCAGCACGACCTCCACCGGCGCCTGCGCCGCGATCCGCCCCAGGTGCACCGGATCGGCCGGCCCCGGATCGACGACCACGCACGACGCCGCCCCCGGAGCCCGCAACACCCAGGTGTTCGTGCCGTCCAACGTCATCACCCCGGGGTTCTCCGCCAACAGCACCGAAGCCGTGGGCGTGACCTCCCGCAACACCCCGTACGCCAACCCGCTCACGGCACGACCACCCGCAGCACGTCACCCTCCCGCACCAGCTTCGGGATCACCTTCGACACCGTCCGAGGCTCCGCGAGCACCGCCGCCACCGACCCCAGCTCGTCCAACTCCGCCAACGTCACCCAAGTGGGCGGCATCAACGCCCGCCGCCCGGCCTTCCACTCCGCCATCGCGTCCGCCGGCCGCTGCCACGCCGCGTCCGACGCCTCCGTGGTCGCCCCGTCCGCCCGCTGCCCCGACGGCAGCACGGCCACGAAGAAGTACGTGTCGTACCGGCGCGGCTCCTCCACCGGCGTCAACCAGTTCGCCCACGGCCGCAGCAGGTCGGCCCGCAGCACCAACCCCTCCGCCGCCAGGAACTGCGCCAACGACAGCTCCCGCGCCACCAGCGCCGCCCGCGCCGAGGCGAACACGCCGGTGTCCCCGACCACCGAGGACGGCGAAGGCCCGGCCAGCAGCACCCCGGACTCCTCGAACGTCTCCCGCACCGCCGCGCACACCAGCGCCGTCGCCAGTTCCACCGAGCACCCGAACCGCGACGCCCACCACGACGGCGGCGGCCCGCTCCACGCCACCGACGTGTCCGCGTCACGCGGGTCGACCCCGCCGCCGGGGAACACGGTCATCCCCCCGGCGAACGCCATCCCGGCCACCCGCCGCAGCAGGAACGCCTCCAGCCCGGCCGCGCCGTCACGCACCAGCACCACGGTCGCCGCGTCACGCGGCTGGACCGGCGGCCCGGTGAAGTCCACGGGCGCCATGTGTCCGGGCAGCACCAGATCCTCGGGGAGTTCGCGCACGACCCGAGCCTACGAGGATCATCCGCGTGTGGACACCACGCGCAAAGGCTGCCTGATCAACGTCCTGCTGTTCGTCGTCGGCGCGATCGTCGGCACGGGCCTCACGGCAACGGCCGCCGTCCTCCTCTTCCTCCCCAGCACCTCGGTGACCAGCACGAACGAGGGCACACCGAACGTCTACGTCAAGGAGCGCTCCAGCCTGATCGGCGGCACGGACCACGAGGTGTGGCTGGGCCAGTCTCCCGACCACGGCCACGTCGTCACGATCCCGAACGGCTGGGGCACCGCTCCGGAGGTCGACCGGCAGCCGGGCGGCGTGGAGCTGAGGTTCGACCGCGGTGGTCGGATCTTCGTGCCTGAATCGAGTTACGTCGGCGGCCGATGAAAGGCAGGATGGGCCAAGTGGACGAACAGCTGCGCGTAGGACTCATCGGTGCCGGCCCGTGGGCGACCATGGTGCACGCACCGGGCATCGCCGACCACCCGGGCACCCGCCTGACCACGATCTGGGCCCGCCGCGAGGAGGCCGCCGCCGAGCTGGCCGCGGCGCACGGCGCGACCGTCGCGAAGACCCCGCAGGACCTGATCTCGGAGGTCGACGCGGTCGCGTTCGCCGTGCCGCCGGAGGTGCAGGCCGAGATCGCCACCCGGGCCGCCGAGCAGGGCAAGCACCTGATCCTGGAGAAGCCGATCGCGGGCACCCTGGAGGACGCGGAACGGCTCGCCGACGCCGTCGAGGCGAACGGCGTCGCGTCCCTCGTGGTCCTGACCAAGCGCTACGCCCCGGAAACCCGTGAACAACTGGCCCAGTTCGAGCAGCAGGGCGGTTGGGTGGGCGGCAGCGCGCGCTGGTTGACCGGAGCGCTCCTCGGCGGTCCGTTCTCCAACTCGCCGTGGCGGCACGAGCGGGGCCCGTTGGACGACATCGGTCCGCACGCGTTCGACCTGCTCGACGCCACCCTGGGCACGATCGTCGACGTCGTCGCCGCGAACGAGTCCGAGCACGGCCTGTGGCAGATCGTGTTCCGGCACGAGGGCGGCGCGACGAGCGTGGCCACGATGACCATGAAGCTGCCGTTGAACCCGGCGATCGCCGAGGTGATCGTCTACGGCGAGCACGGCCACCGGGTGCTGGCCGACCGGGGCACGACCGCGTTGCAGGCGTTCACGAACCTGCTGGACGACTTCGTGGCCATGGTCGACAGCGGCACGACCGAGCACCCGCTGGACGTGCGCCGTGGCCTGCACCTGCAGCGGATCATCGACCTGGCCCGGCGGAAGGCGGAGGCGTGAAGTACCGGATCGACCCGGAGACGTTGCGCGAGGTTCCCGAAGATCCGGAGGGGTTATCGGCCTGGTTGGACCGGCAGCGGCCGTCCACGCACGAGGAGTGGACGGAGGTCGGCCTGGCCGCGCGCCTGCTCCTGCGCCTGGACGAGGCGGAGCACGCGTTCCGGCAGGCCGACGACACGCCGGCGACGCGGCTGCGGTTGGCGCACGTGCACCAGTGGCAGGGCCGGTTCGCCGAGGCGGATCGGGCGTTCGCGGAGCTGTTCGGGGACGACCGGCTCGGTCACTTCGCCCACCAGCACGCGGGCAAGTCGCGCTACGACCAGGGCGACTGGCGTGCCGCCGAACGGCACTTCCAAGCCGCCCTGGACCTGCGTGAAGATCCGGAACTGCGGGCGTCCAGCGAGCTGGCGCTGGACGCGGCAAACGCTTGCGCCACGGCCGCCGAGGTCGCTGTGGAGCTGCACCGGCTGATCCCGGCGGTGCATCGGCACGGCGTGCGTTACCTGCACGGCGAACGTCCGCCGCACGCGCCGGTCCTGGCCGACCTGGCGAGCGTCCTCGCCCACGGCCCGATGCCGTTGCAGGCCGTGAAGGACGTGCACCGCTACCACCCGCACCTCGACGCCGCGCTGGCCGACACCGACTGGCTGGTGGTGGCGGACGACCAGGTCAGCGCCACCCAGCGGTGCCGCGCGTTCCTGGAGGTGGTCAACGAGGCACACACGAGGGCCGCCGCCGACCTGTGGCCGTCACCGCCGTCGATCACCGTCCCGCCGGTGGACCACCCGATGAGCGCCGCCCACACCGGCGACACGACCCAAGCCCGCCTGTTCGACCAGCTCAGGGCCTTGCGGCAGCACCGGGGCGACGCGCACGCCGCCGCGTGGGCCGAGGAGGGACTCGAAGTCCGGGAACTCCCCGCCGACGACCCGGTCCGCCGCCGCATCGAGGCCGCCACGGACCGGAAAGCGGCTCGGCCCTACCGCCCCCTCGGCAGGGACGACAGGGCCGAGCTCGTGCACAACCTCAAGAACCTCTAGCCGGGGTACTTGCCGTTCGTCGGCTTCGGCACCCCGTTGACGAACTCGGGGCCGCCACCCGGCCACGACTGCTGCTCCCGCTGCGCCAGCTCCTCGTGCAGCTGCTGCAACAACGCCCGTTCCCGGTCGCTGAGCTTGGCGTCCACGGTCGGCGGCAGCTGCACGGCGGCGGGCGGCTGCCCGTCCGCCAACGCGGCCTGCAACGCGGCCAGGTCGTCCGGCCCGAGCTCCGTGGTGACCTCGGCCCGCGACAGCGGGTGGTCGTCCGGGAACGCGAACACCGGCGCGGGAGGCCGCTCCTCGACGACCGGCGGCACCTCGGCGGGCGCCTCCTGGACGACGGGAACCTCCTCGACCCGCACCTCCGGCTCGTCCACGCGAACGTCGTCCGCCCGGATCTCGTCCACGCGAACGTCGTCCACGCGAACGTCGTCCACCCGGATGTCCTCCGCGCGGACCTCTTCCACGTGCACGTCCTCGACACGGACGTCCTCGACCGGCTCGCGCACCGGCAACCGCTTCACCGGCTTCGGCGGGAACGGCTGCGCGCCCTCGTACGACTCGACGCGCGCCCGACGTGACTTGGAGCCGTTCTGGGGTTCCACCGGCACCGGTTCCGGCTCGACCACCGGTGCCTGGCCCCGCGGTTCACCGTCGAACCACGTGGCCGAGTCCGGTGGTGGCTGGGGGCTGGTGGACCCGGACGGGAAGAACACCTCGCGCGCGGTCGTCACGGCCGCCGCGTGGTACTCGCCGAGCTGGGTGCCCACGGTCAGCACCTCGACCGCCGCGCGGATGCCCGCCTTGCGCAGCACGGTGTCCACCCGGTACGCGGTCGCGGGCGCGAAGCCCGACGGGCCGATGTCGACCAGGACGACGCGCTGCGGCAGCGGTCCGGGCGTCGCGCCGGCCGGGCTGGACCGCCACGTGGCGCGGACACCGCGCACGTCCGGCAGCACCGACATGGTCTTGCCCAGCACGTCACCGAGGCCCTCGGCCGGGTCGGAGTCGACGCTGAACCGGTGCTTGACCACCGGCACCCGCTCCACCGCGAACAGCTTGTCGGCCAGCGACCGGTCGGAGCGGACCTCGCCCAGCAGCCAGCCGAGCTCGTGGCGCTCCTCCGAGGACACCGGGATGCGACCGGCCAGCAGGCAGCCGACGACCAGCTCCACGGCTCTGTCCAGCTCGGCGACCGCCAGCAGCTCCCGAGCCTGGGTCAACGCGTCGTCGTCGACACGTCCGGCCAACGCCAACAGGAGGTCGTGTAAACGGACGGGGAGTCCCACTCCGTCGTTCGTCACGCCTGTTCTCCTTCCGGCTCGCGCGGGAGCGCCGAGCTCTATACGGGCACCAGGTGCCCGTCGGCCTCAGCGCCGGTGCACACCAGCTCCGATGCCGCCAACGCCGCCCGGTGGTAGGGCGGCAGGTCCAGTCCGGCGGGCAGGACCTCCACGCAGGGGTCGTGCTCGCCGAGCGCCCGCAGCACCCGCTGGAGCTCACCGGTCAACCGGGCTTCGCCGGTCGTGGCGGTGACCAGGATCAGCCTCCTGGGTTCGCCCCCGCCCAGCCGCCACGAGGACCGGACTTCGCCGACCCCGAGGCGTCCCCGCAAGGTCGCTCCGAGCACCACGGTCGCGGAATCACTCATCGACACCCGATCGGGTGATTCCGGGGAGAAGGTGTAGCCGGATTCGGGCAGTTCGTCCAGCCCTTTGACAGAACTGATCGTGGACCGGTCGGCGCCGTGCGGCACGAGGGCGTCGGCCAGCAGGTGCTGCTCGTAGTCGGTCAGACCGATCCGGTCGTGCAGCAACGTGCGCGGCAGGGCCCGTGCGAGCACCGCGACGGCGTCCGTGGCGGCCCAGTCGCGGAACCTCCACAGCAGGTCGTCGGGCAGCCGCCCGGCCAGCCTCAGCAGCAGCTCGTGGCACGTGTCCGACATCTCACTCCCCGATCTCGACGATCAGCTCCACCTCGACCGGCGCGCCCAGCGGCAACTCGGCGACGCCGACGGCGGACCTCGCGTGCTGCCCGGCCTCGCCGAACACCTCGCCGATCAGGTCGGACGCCCCGTTGACCACGGCGGGCTGGCCGGTGAAGCCGTCGGCGGAGGCGACGAACCCGACCAGCTTCACGACGCGGACGACCGAGTCCAGGCCGACCAGCGCGTCGATGGCTGCCAACGCGTTCAGCGCGCACGTGCGGGCGTGGGCCTTCGCCTCTTCGGGGCTGACGTCGCCGCCGACCTTGCCGGTGGCCGCGAGGGAGCCCTGGACGAAGGGCAGCTGCCCGGACGTGTAGACGAGCTGACCGGTGCGCACGGCGGGCACGTAGGCCGCGACCGGGGCCGCGACCTCGGGCAGCGCGATGCCCAACTCGGCCAGACGTGCCGTCCAGCTCATGCCTTGGGCCGCTTCAGGTAGGCGACGTGCTGCTCACCGCTCGGGTTCGGCAGCACGGTGACCAGCTCCCAGCCGTCCTCACCCCACTGGTCCAGGATCGCCTTGGTGGCGTGGATCAACAGCGGGACGGTCGCGTACTCCCACTTCTGCATGGGCCGCAGCCTAGCGGGACGATGAACGGGGGCACCCGTCCGAGTACCCCCATTCGTGTCACGCCGTGCTCAGACTTGAGCCCGCTTCACATCCGCGAGGAATGCGGCGAACGCCTTCGCCCCGAACACCAACGTCCCGCCGTCCCGGTTCTTGGTGTCCCGCACCCCCGTGACCCGGTCCGTCACCGCCAACTCGACGCACTGGGCAGAGGAACCACTGCGGCTGCTCTTCCGCCAAGCCTGGTTGATCATCAGTCTCCTAGCGCGTCCCGTACTGCTCTGATGAGGCTCACGGAGCCCTCTTCCGCGAGCGCCAGGCGCGCGGCGTCGTCCCAGACCGCCGACAACACCTCGGCCTCCTCATCTTCCACGGGAACCATGCCGGTCAATGCCTCCACGTAGGCGGCACGCGGTTCGTCCGACTCGGCGAAGTCCAGCAGGAACACCGCCCCGGCCTGCGCGCCGTAGGCCCCGACCGAGTAGGGCAGCACCCGGATGGTCACGTTCGGCCGGTCGGCCATCGCGACGAGGTGGTCCAACTGCTCCCGCATGACCTCCGCGCCACCCACCAGCCGGTGCAGTGCGGTCTCGTCGATCAGCGCGTGGTACTCGATCGGGTTCGCCCTGGTCAGCGCGCCCTGCCGGTCCAACCGCTCCGCGGCCGCCTGCGAGTCCCAGCTGTCCCCGATGATCTGTCGGTGGGTGGCCCGCGCTACCGCCTCGGCGTAGCCGGCGGTCTGGAGCAGGCCGGGGACCAACGCCGAGTCGAGCGTGCGCTCGCGGACGGCTTCCAGCTCGTCCATCCGGAACCGCTTGTAGCCGGCGGGCAGGTCACGGGCGTGCTCGATGGCGTACGGGTCGACATCCGCGACCTCCCAGAGCTGGAGCGCCCGGGTCTTCTCCTCCGGGGTCGCGCCGATGACGTCGAGCACCATCGACAGCGCGGGCCAGCGCGCCAAAGCCTCGCCGGACAGCATCCGGGTGATCGTCGGGCGGGACACGCGCGACTGCTTGACCACCTCGTCCACCTTCAGACCGGACCTGTCCAGGATCGGGCGGATGTGACGTCCGAGGCGGCGCTTGCCCCGCGTCGAGCCGATAGCCATTCGATCACCTTAACCACTGTCAGTGACGATCAGTCGCCCGAACTTCACTCATTCGATTTCGGGGATTTGAACGGTTCGAACGCTAGCATTCAGCCATGGAAGACGCAGAAGTGGTCGCGGAGGCACCGAAGCTGTTCGCGATCGTCCAGGAGGACGCCGAGGACGGGTGGGTCGCGGCGTGGGGCCTGGACTTCGGGGACGGCACGGCGGAGGTCACGGGACCCGAAGGCGGTCCGGGCCTGCGGATCTCGACCACGAGCGCGGAGCGGGCGCTGTGGTACTTCGCGATCGACAAGACGGCGCGGGCGCGCCTGGTGTGGGTGGAGCGGGCGGAGGAGGTGATGCGGGAGCACCAAAGCGTGACGTGACGGGGTGGTCACAGCGGGCTAGCGTTGATCACGTGGAAACGTGGCGGCTCGTCGCCACCGGCGCGTTCCTGCTGGGCGGGCTGGTGATGATCCTCGTCGGCATGGCCCAGGCGCGGGATCGCAAGGGGGCCAGGCGGTCCGACGTGATGCGGGCGTTACTCGTCGGGGCGGTGATCGTCGCGGTCGTGGCGGTGCTGATCGCGTACGTGCTGCCGTCGGTCCTGGCCTGGGGCGTCGTCGCGGCGACCGCCATCGCGGTGGTGTTCGTCACCATGTGGGACTGACCGTGGCGGGCGGCGTGGCCAGCGGTTCTCAGGGCCGCGCGCATAGGCTGATCTGGTGAACGGCTGGACCGACGAACTCGCCCGTGCGCGGCTGCACGTGGTGACGGGCAAGGGCGGGACCGGCAAGACTACGGTCGCCGCCGCGCTCGCGCTGGCGCTGGCCACCGGCGGACGGCGCGTGCTGCTGGTGGAGGTGGAGAACCGGCAGGGCATCGCGCAGCTGTTCGACCGGCCGCCGCTGCCCTACTCCGAGGAGCGGATCGCGTCCGCGCCCGGTGGTGGTGAGGTGCGCGCGCTCGCCGTGGACCCCGAGGCGGCGCTGCTCGAATACCTCGACATGTTCTACAACCTCGGCTTCGCCGGCCGGACGTTGAAGAAGATGGGCGCGATCGAGTTCGCCACCACCCTCGCCCCCGGCCTGCGGGACGTGCTGCTCACCGGCAAGGTCAAGGAGTGCGTGCGCCGCGCGGGCAAGACCGGGCGGCACGAGTACGACGCCGTCGTGCTCGACGCGCCGCCGACCGGTCGGGTGGTCCGGTTCCTGGACGTCACCAGGGCCATGGCCGACCTCGCCAAGGTCGGGCCGATCAAGGGCCAGAGCGAGGGCGTGGTGAAACTGCTGCACTCCGGCGACACGGCGGTGCACCTGGTGGCGCTGCTGGAGGAGATGCCGGTGCGCGAGACGTTGGACGCGGTGGCCGAGCTGGACGCCGCGGACCTGCGGCCCGGCGCGGTGTTCGTGAACCGGGTCAGCCCGCCGCGGTTGCCCGCGCGGTCGGTCGCGTCGGCGTCCGAGGGGCGGGTCGACGCCGGGCGGGTGCGGGCCGGGCTGGAGGCGGCGGGCCTCGACGTGGACGTCGACGTGCTGGACGGGCTGGTCGAGCAGACCGTGGAGCACGCGTTGCGCATCCGCATGGAGGAGCGGGCGAAGGACAAGCTGGCCGAGGCGGACCTGCCGACGCTGGAGCTGCCCGAGCTGACCGACGGGGTGGACGTGGCCGCGCTCTACGAGCTGGCCGAGGTGCTGGTCGGGCGAGGTGTGCGGTGAACCGGCTGGACGTCGACGCGCTGCTGGACAACCCGGAGACCCGGGTGCTGGTGTGCTGCGGTTCCGGTGGCGTCGGCAAGACGACCACGGCGGCGGCGCTGGCGGTGCGGGCCGCCGAACGCGGCCGGCGTGCCGTCGTGCTGACCATCGACCCGGCGCGGCGGCTGGCGCAGTCGCTGGGCCTCGGGGAGCTGGACAACCAGCCGCGGCGGGTCGACGCGCTCGACGTCGACAAGGGCGAGCTGCACGCGATGATGCTGGACATGCGCCGCACGTTCGACGACATGGTGTGGCAGCACGCCGGTCGGGAGCGGGCCGAGCAGATCCTGGCGAACCCGTTCTACCAGACGATCTCCACGTCGTTCTCCGGCACGCAGGAGTACATGGCGATGGAGAAGCTGGGCCAGTTGGTCGAGCGCGACGAGTGGGACCTGGTCGTGGTCGACACGCCGCCGAGCCGGTCGGCGCTGGACTTCCTGGACGCGCCGCAGCGGCTGTCGACGGTGCTCGACGGCAAGCTGATCCGGATGCTGTCGGCGCCCGCCCGTGCGGGCGGGCGCGGCATCCGCAAGATCGTGGGCGCGGGCTTCGGCCTGTTCACCAAAGCCGTGTCCACCATCGTCGGCGGCCAACTCCTGCAGGACGCGTCGACGTTCGTGCAGGCGTTCGACAGCATGTTCGGTGGCTTCCGGCAACGCGCCCAGGCCACCTACGAGCTGCTGCGATCACCCGGAACCGGGTTCCTGGTGGTCGCGGCGGCCGAACCGGACGCGTTGCGCGAGGCCAGCTACTTCGTGGAGCGGTTGAGCGCGGAACGGATGCCGTTGACCGGCCTGGTCGCGAACCGGACGCACCCGGTGCTGGCCCCCTTGCCGGCACCCGGTGCGTTGGCGGCGGCGGACCGGCTCGAGCGCACTGGGGACGCCCCGCTGGCTGCCGCGGTGTTGCGGGTGCACGCGGATCGCGTGGCCGTCGCCGATCGGGAGAAGCGACTGCTCGCGCGATTCACCCGTGCGCACCCTGGTGTTCCGCTGATCGGGGTACCCGCGCTCCCCACCGACGTGCACGACCTGGACGGCCTGCACGAGATCGGTCGGAGGTTGGCGGGCGAGTAGCGGAGCCCGGCCGGCTAACCGACCTTGGACTCCTCGTGGTGCTCCTGACGTGCGGTGTCGAGGAGCTCGTGCCATGAGGTGACGTCCGGGCGACGCCGCAGCAGCGCCCGCCGTTCACGCTCGGTCATGCCGCCCCAGACGCCGAACTCGATCCGGTTGTCCAGGGCCTCGGCAAGGCACTCGGTGCGCACCGGGCAACCCAGGCACACCACCTTGGCCTTGCGCTGCTCCGCACCGCGGACGAAGAGCTGGTCCGGCTCCTCATCACGGCACGACGCCTTGATCCGCCAATCCCCCTGCTGCATATCTCCCCCACCTCAGTTCACACAGTGTCCAGACTTCCTAAATCCGCCACACCCCTGCCGCGGATGCCGTAGGCTCACCAACGAGTGGTCATGCCGTGGGCTGCTGTCTTGGACAGTGACGGACTGTAGAGCCTTCTGGTTCCACCTCCAACCCTGGGTTGCCCACCTGTTACCTGTCTTGAGTACGAGTACTCATCCTGGGTAATCAACTGTGCGCGATCTCGATCACCTCTTCAGGTGCCGCGTACGCTGACCTGCATGCGAGCCAGGAACGGCGTGCTGAAACTGCTCGGACTGTGTCTGCTGGCCGGGGTGCTGCTGGCAGGCATGTTGTTCCCTGTCGTGGGCTCGCTGGGCATGGTGTCGAACAGAGCCAGCGACACGGTCGACAGCATCTCCGCGGACCTGGTCACGACCGACCCGCCGGTGATCTCCACGGTCACCGACAAGGACGGCGCGCCGATCGCGTACCTGTACGACCAGTACCGGGTGCTGGTCCCGCCGGACAAGATCTCGCCGACGATGAAGGCCGCGCTGGTCTCCGTCGAGGACCGCCGGTTCTACGAGCACCAGGGCGTGGACTGGCGGGGCACGATCCGGGCCGGGCTGACCAACCAGTTCAGCGGATCGGTCACCCAGGGTGCCTCCACGCTCACGCAGCAGTACGTGAAGAACTACCTGGTGCACGTCGTCGCGCGCAACAACCAGGTGGAGCAGCAGAAGGCGCAGGAGCAGACGGTCGCGCGCAAGGCGCGTGAATGGCGGATCTCGCTGCAACTGGAGAGCCAGCTGGGCAAGGAGGAAATCCTCGCCCGGTACCTGAACGTGGTGCCGTTCGGGTCGACGATCTACGGCATCGCGGCGGCGTCGCAGGCGTACTTCAACACCACGCCCGACGCGCTGACCGTGTCGCAGTCGGCGATGCTCGCGGGCATGGTCAACAGCCCGTCGGCGCTGAACCCGGAGGTGTTCCCGGAGAAGGCGTTGGAGCGGCGCAACCAGGTGATCGACAAGATGGTCGAGAACGACAAGCTGTCGCGGGACGCGGCGGAGGCGGCGAAGGCCGAGCCGCTGGGGTTGGCGTCGCCGGTGCGGACGCCGCCCAACGGGTGCATCGGGGCCGGGCCGGAGCACGGGTTCTTCTGCTCGTACGCGCTGACCTACCTGGAGCGCAACGGTTTCAGCCTGGAGCAGTTGAAGACCGGCGGGTACACGATCCGGACCACTTTGGACCGCACGATCACCGATCAGGCGAAGCGGTCGGCGGAGGCGCAGGTCGCGAAGTCGACCGACGGGATCGCGAACACGATGGCGGTCGTGCGGCCGGGCAAGGAGCGGCACGAGGTCGTGGCGCTGGTGGCGAACCGGGACTACGGGTTGAAGGCCGACCAGTTCCAGACCCAGTTCGACCTGCCGTCCGGGGTGGAGAACAAGTTCGGCGCGGGGTCGGTCTACAAGGTGTTCACGGCCGCGGCGGCGCTGGAGAAGGGCATGGGGATCGAGAACACGATCGCCACGCCGAACTCGTACGTGTCGCGGGTGTTCAAGGGCGGTGGGGACAAGTGCCCGCCGACCGGTGAGCCGAACACGCGGTGGTACTGCCTGGGCAACGCGTCGTCCACGTACCCGGCGCAGATGTCGTTGCAGACGGCGTTGCAGACGTCGCCGAACACCGGGTTCGTGATCCTGGAAGAGCAGCTGGGCATGGACCCGGTGGTCGACATGGCGTCCCGGTTGGGGATGCGCGAGACGATGGCGACGAACATCGCGGGCGTGCGGCCCGACCCGAAGGCGAAGAACAAGGAGCTGCGGATCTCGCAGACCGAGTTCTACAAGTCCAACGGCGGCAACGCGTCGTTCACGCTGAGCCCCGCGCCGGTGAGCACGCTGGAGCTGGCGAACGTGGCGGCGACGATCATGAGCGGCGGCGTGTGGTGCCCGCCGTCCCCGATCAGCCAGATCGTGGACCGCAACGGCCAGCCGGTGCCGATCAACGAGGCCCCGTGCGAGCAGGTCGTGGCCGAACCGCTGGCCAACGGCCTGGCCGTGGGGATGTCCAAGGACGACCAGGGCAGCGGCACCGCGGCCGCCGCGGCCCGCCAGTTCAAGTGGACGCGGCCGATGATGGGCAAGACGGGGACGACGGAGGACTACAAGTCGGCCGCGTTCATCGGCGCGACGCCGGACTTCGCGGGTGCCGTGCAGACGTTCAACGACGGCGTGGAACCGCGCGGCATTTGCGTCAACGCCGGGCCGCCCCGGTTGTGCGGCAAGGGTGACATCTACGGCGGCACGGTGCCCGCGCGGACGTGGTTCGACACGATGACGAAGGTCCACGAAGGACTGCCGGTGCGCGGCCTCCCCGCCGTCGAGGAGCGCTACCTGAAGGGCGGCAACGAAATCCGCGTGCCGGACGTCGTCGGCCGCAACGTCAACGACGCCACCCGCATCCTCGAACAGGCGGGCTACAAGGTCTCCGCCCAGAACCGGAACTCGGAGCAGCCGAAGGGCCAAGTCGTCAGCCAGACCCCACGCGGCAGCGCCCTCAAGGGCACCGTGATCACCCTGCTGGTGTCGACGGGCTACGTCCCCCCACCCCAACCGACCGAACCACCACCGGCCACCGAACCCCCACCTCCGGGCCAAGGCGACCCCAACCGCCCCGAACCGGGCCGCCCCACGGGCCCACCCCAAATCACCATCCCCACCGATCCACCCCGCCGCTGACCCCAACCCGGGCCGCTGACTTCGGGCCCGCGGGCCCGCGTAGCGCGATCCCGCGTCCGCAGCGCGTCCGGCGAGTCGGCGGTTCCCGTCAGGCGTTCGCCGTGCAGCGGGTGTGGTTCCCGGTGGCGGCTTGGCCGACGTTCCCGTGACGGGGGTATCCGGTCTTCGGCGGCGGCGTGGTCGATGGTTCCGCCGCAGTCGCCCGACCCCTCCGTGGCTCTCCGGCCCCTGCACTCGCTCGGCCCTGCGCCCGCTCAGATCCTGCGCTCGCCCAGGCCAAGCTGCGGTCGAGTCCCGGCGGCTGCTGGGTCCCGGCGGCTGCTGGGTTGCGGCGGCGGCTGGTGGCCGAGTCGGGCGGCGGGGGTTGGTGGGTGGCAGCGGGTCGCGGTCTGGGGTCGTGGTCGCGGTCTCGGGGTCGGGGTCGGGTGGTGGTCGAGGCGCTCCGCTGGTTTTCAACCGAGGTACGAGAACAGTGTTTCCGTACATTTTCGGGCGATGTTCACCCGATCGTGTTCGGGGCGACCGTTCTCGACCTGCGGGAGGCCCTGCGGAGCGCCTTCGGGAGCGACCTTAGATCAACTTGGCCTTGACCGCAGCGGCGACGCGGCCGCCGTCGGCGCGGCCCGCCACCTGGGCGTTGACGGCCTTCATGACCTGGCCCATCTGGCGCTGGCCCGGCCGTTCGCCGAGCTGCTCCGCGACCTGGGCGATGGCGGCGTCGACGAGGGTGGCCAGTTCGGCGTCGTCCAGCTGCGCGGGCAGGTACGCCTCCAGCACCTTGGACTCGGCCTGCTCCAGTTCGGCCTGCTCGGTGCGGCCGGCGCCGGCGAAGGCTTCCGCGGCCTCCTTGCGCTTCTTCACCTCGCGGGTGATGACCTTGAGCACCTCGTCGTCGCTGAGCTCGCGCGCGGTCTTGCCGGAGACCTCTTCGGTGGTCAGGGCGGCCAGCGTCATGCGCAGCGCGCCCGCCCGGACCGTCTCCCGGTTCTTGATCGCCGCCGTCAGGTCCGCCTGCAACCGCGCCTTCAACTCCGCCATGGGCCGGAACGGTACCGGGAAGCCCGTCTCACCCCGAATCGGTTAACCCCCTACCCTCGACCACGTGAAGACGCTCGGCCGAACGCTGCTTGCCACGACCGCCCTCGGCACCGCCACGCTCGCCTACGCGGCGGGCATCGAGCGGAGGCGGTGGACATTGCGCGAGGCGACGGTGCCGGTGCTCGCGCCCGGTTCCGCGCCGCTGCGCGTGCTGCACCTGTCGGACCTGCACATGATGCCGGGGCAGAAGTCCAAGCAGCGGTGGGTCGCGGCGCTGGACGAGCTGGAACCGGACCTGGTGGTGAACACCGGGGACAACCTGGCGCACAAGCAGGCCGTGCCGGCGGTGGTGCGCGCGTTGGGCCCGCTGCTGAACCGTCCCGGCGTGTTCGTGTTCGGCAGCAACGACTACTACGCGCCGCGCCCGAAGAACCCGGCGCGCTACCTGCTGCCGTCGGCGAAGACGAAGCGCATCCACGGCATCCCGCTGCCGTGGCGGGACCTGCGCGCGGCGATGATCGAGCACGGCTGGCTGGACCTGACGCACGTCCGTCGCCGGTTCGAGGTGAACGGCCTGGAGATCTTCGCCGCGGGCCTGGACGACCCGCACCTGAAGCGGGACCGGTTCGAGGAGATCAGCGGTCCGCTGCCGGACGTGCCGCTGCGCCTGGGCGTCACGCACTCCCCGGAGCCGCGGGTGCTGGACCCGTTCGCGGCCGAGGGGTACGACCTGGTGCTGGCGGGTCACACGCACGGCGGTCAGCTGCGCATCCCGGGCTACGGCGCGATCGTGACGAACTGCGAACTGGACCGCTCGCGTGCTCGTGGCGTCTCGCGGTGGGGTGCGCACATGTGGCTGAACGTCTCGGCGGGCCTGGGCACGTCGCCCTACGCGCCCGTGCGCTTCGCGTGCCCGCCGGAGGCGAGCCTGCTGACCTTGGTGCCGCGACCCGTTGACGCAGGTCAGGATGCGTCCGACGCGAAAAGGGATACCCGGTTCGGAGTGGGTGGGAACGTCAGGTAGAGTTCTCCTCGTTCGAGAGCAAGACCGGGGTGTGGCGCAGTTTGGTAGCGCGCTTCGTTCGGGACGAAGAGGTCGCAGGTTCAAATCCTGTCACCCCGACCAGATCAGGCCCGGTCCACCGTCAGGTGGGCCGGGCCTTGTGGTGTGCGCGGAGGTGGGGCCGGGGTTGTGGTTCGCGGCACCCGCCGGGCGCGTCACGGATGGTGGGTCCGTGACGGCTCCTCGTGCGTGGTGGGTTCCCGGTCGGTCAGACGCCGCGCAGGGGCGGGTAGACCTGGTCGGGTTCCGGGGGTTGGTTCTGCTCGTTGAGGGCCCTGGCTTCCTGGAGCTGGTCTTCCAGGGTGACGATGCGGCACGCGGCGTCGAGGCCGGTGCCCTGGTCGACCAGTTCCCTGACCCGGGCGGCCAACCGGAGTTGGCTGCGGGAGTAGCGGCGGTGGCCGCCTGATGAGCGCTGGGGCTCGATCAGCTTCGCCTCGTCCAGGCTGCGCAGGAATCCCGGCGTGGTGCCGAGCATCTCCGCGGCTCTGCCCATGGTGTAGGCGGGGTAGTGGTCGTCGTCCAACTTGCCGGCCGCGGGTCGCGGCTCGTTCTTCTCTGGGGTCATCGCACCTCCGCGCCACGAGGGGCCCCGGCGCCACTCGGCGCCGGGGCCCCAGGGTTATGGGTTCCCACCAACCGGCCGTGAGGCCGGCTTACTGTGTCCGCGTCATCCGCACGAGCTGCGGAGACCGCGAGGATCGCATTTGCGTAACCGGAGACCACCTTCCAATCTTTCTGGACTGCGGTACCCGCCCGGCTCGACTTCAGCCTGAGGCAGGCGATCCGATGGTGTGCAACCCGTCCCTTCTCCTCTGATTACCGATCTTCCTGTCGTCGTTCAGCGGTCGGCACCGGACTTCTCGCTTGCTCCGGCCACCTCGCCGACCGCTCGGCCACCGTGCTGGAACCCCTTCCACTGATCGGCTCCAGCGCGCCTGGCCGTCGTGCCACTTCACTCGCGTGGCGGTCGGCTCCGGGTTCGCTCACTGCTGTCTGGCGTAAATCGGTTGCGTTCCCGGTACTACTTGTGCCCTACCGCCCACGTGCATCACGGGTAGTTCGTCATCTCCCGTGCCGTTCGGACGTTCTCTCTCGTACAACGAGCACACTACACACGACTGCGTGCGAATGTCTACTCCAGCGATCACAGATTTTCTCGTTCGGGTGAGCGTGACTACCTCACCTGCGGAGATGTCAGACGCGCCTTCCAGATCTCCTCGCTGGGCCATTGGCGGGCCCAGGCCGACGACACCTCGGAGTACTCGCGGTGGGCCGGTTCGGGGGCCCGGATCTCGATCAGGTCGTCCACGGTGAAGCCGGACGAGCGCAGCAGCCGCAGCATGTCGCCGTGCGGGAGGGTGAACTCGGCGGAGCTGCCGTGGTCGACGCGCCGCAGGCCGAACTGCGGGCGTTGCAGCGCGGTGGACGCGGTCTCGCCGTCGCGGGCGCAGAGGGCGAACAGCGGGGACCGGCTGAGGAAGACCAGGTGGCCGCCCGGGCGCAGGAGGCGGGCGGCTTCGGGGATCCAGCGGCGCGGGTCGCACCAGAGGGAGGCGCCGTACTCGCTGATGGCGAGGTCGAAGGTGGCGTCCTCGCGGGGCACCTGTTCGGCGTCGCCCTGGATGAGGGGGAAGTCGAGGCCGAACTCGGCCTGCATCTCGCGGGCGGTGTCGAGCTGGCGGGCGGAGATGTCGATGCCGACGGGGCGCGCGTCGAGCCGGGCCAGCCAGGCGGAGACGTAGGCGGTGCCGCAGCCGAGTTCGACGACGTCCATGCCGGGCAGGTCCGGTGGCAGGACGCCGATCTCCGACTCCGGGGTGGCCCACAGCCCCCAGCACGGTTCGGTCCGCGACCAGTGCTCGCGGGCCAGCGGTCCGTGCGCGGCGGCGGCGTGGTCCTCCCAGTGGCGGCGGTTGAGTTCCGTGTGGTCGATCATCCGCCCATTGGACCGGCGCGGTCGGGGGCGGGCGAGCGGTTTTCACCGAGCCGGGCCGCTCAGGCGGCACGGGCGGGCACCGAGGGCCGGGAGGTCCGCTGGGCCCTCCCGGCCGCGTCGACCGGACGTCACTTCACGTGCGGTCGCAGCTCCGCGAGGCGCCGGAGGAGTTCGCCGACCTCGTTCCAGTCGAGCTTCGCGGACTCGCCGGGCGGGGTGTGGATGCAGACGTTGCCCTCTTCGGTGAGCGACACCTCGAGCGTCCGCCGACGACCCAGGGCGTCGACGCACCCGACGCGACCGCCCTGCCGAACCGTGTTCTCGATCATCGGTCAGACCTCCCCTGCGCTGCCACCACCGTGTACCTCGTGATTCGTTCGGACCAACGTGAGCGTTACGAACTACTCCTCGCTGTTGCCTAATTGCCAAACGGCCCAGCAGTGCGAGCTCCCGTCACGTTCCGTTAACCCGATCGAGTGAAGGTTGCCGATTCACGTGACGTTGCGTAACGAGCGGCGGGTCTGGGAACGACGACGAGTCGACGCGTCCGCTCCGGCGCCCGCCACCGCCAGCAGGGAGATGCACCATGAGCACCAGCACAGCCGCGAAGAGCTGGGTCCCCGTCGTCGCGTGGACCCAGGTCGCGCTCGGTTTAGCCGGTGTGGCCGCGGTTCTGGGCTCGCCCGTCGCGGCTGTCGTCATCGGCACGGCCGTCGCGCTCATCGCCCTGGCCCACCGCGCGCTGCGCCGCGCGTCGGACAAGCTGGACCGGATCCTGGACGAGGAACTCGACCGCTAGTCGACCCCGCAGCCCGCCAGGTCGCGCACCACGAGGTCACCCTCCGTCGCACCCGGCGCCGGGAACGTCTCACGCAACGTGAACGCGAACGGCGTCGGGCCGTGCTCGCGCAGGCTCACCAGCCGTTCCTGCGCCTGCGCCACGGTCGGCCGGTGACCGGCGGGCACCCACCACAGCGCGGTCATCGCCTCCACCGGCCGCTCGAAGTACTGCCGGCGCTCCCGCAGCACGGCCACGTGCTCCGGCCCGTACACGTAGTCCACCAGCGCCTGGTGCGACGCCCACGTCGACATGTTCACCAGCAGCCACTCGTCGTCGAAGACCCGCAGCGCGGTCGCGTCGCCGTCCTCGGTCTGCAACCGCCACCGGAAGCCCGGCGCACGGTCGGCCACGGCGTTCACCGGCTCCAGCGCCGCCACGAAACCGGCCATCACCGGGCTGTCCAGCGGCGCGCGCATGCGCCCGATGTTCACCTGCGCCAAGTCGAAGCTCTCCACCGTCATACCCGCACGCTAATCGGGAACATCGAGGTCATGGGAGATCTCGAACTGCGGCGGGCCTACGGCGCGGGAGACCTGGCGGCGTTGCCGGTGTTCGCCGGCGGCTTCATCAACTTCGGCTACTGGGCGGGCATCCCGCTGGACGGCGAGCTGACCGTGGAGCACCGGATCGCCTCCGAGCGGGCGCTGTACGACCTGGTCGTCGACGCGGTCGGCGTCGGGCCGGGTGACCGGGTGATCGAGGTCGGCTCGGGGCGCGGCGTGGGCGCGCGTCGGGTGCTGCTCCGGGAGCCCGCGCTGGTGCGGGGCGTGGACCTGATGCCGGAGCAGGTGGCGCGGGCGGCGGCGGCCAACGACGACCCGCGGGTGGTGTTCGTCCAGGGCTCGTGCGACGACCTGCCGTTCCCAGGCGGTTCGTTCGACGCGCTGCTGTCGGTGGAGGCGGCCCAGCACTTCGAGGACGTGCCGGCGTTCGCCCGGGAGAGCGCCCGCGTGCTCGCGCCGGGCGGCCGGTTGGCCGTGACCACGTTCTTCACCAGGACCGGGGACGCGGGTGCGCGGCTGGCCGGGGTGCTCAGGACGTTCGCCACCGGCCTGGACCGGGCGCACCGGGT
The DNA here is from genome assembly GCF_044757065.1 of Actinosynnema sp. NPDC091369. NCBI lineage: Bacteria > Bacillati > Actinomycetota > Actinomycetes > Pseudonocardiales > Pseudonocardiaceae > Actinosynnema > Actinosynnema sp. NPDC091369. Next base: position 799,866 of record NZ_JBIVUG010000001.1, read on the forward strand.
CGACGACGTGCTGCGCGACCTGCGGGCGGCCGGTTTCGCCGACGTGCGGGCCGACAGCATCGGCGAGCACGTGTGGCGCGGCCTGGACCGGTGGCTCGCGCAGGGACCGCGGCCCGACGGCTGGGACCGCAACTGGTTACCCGCGTTCGAGCGGGGTCTGGTCGACTACTACCTGGTCACCGCGCGGAAGCCGGCAGGATCGGGGGTGTGACGACGCACCCGACCGCCGAAGTGCCCGACCCGCTGTTCGCCGACGCCGAGGCCGAAGCCCGCTGGCGGGCCCGCTTCACGGCCCCGCGCGTGAGCCTGCCCGGGTGGGCCGACGACGCCCCCGACCGCAGCCTGTACCTGTCGAACTCCAGCGGCGTGTGGGAGATCTACGCCTGGGACCGGGCGAGCGACACGCACCGCAAGGTCACCGACCGCCCCAACGGCACGTCGCACGCCGCGCTCAGCCCGGACGGCGAGACGATCTGGTGGTTCGCCGACACCGACGGCGACGAGTTCGGCACGTGGGTCAGCGAGCCGTTCCACCCCGGCGGCGACCCGCGGCCCGCCGTGGACGGCGTGCAGGCGGGCTACCCGGCCGGGTTGGAGATCGGGCACCGGGTGGTGGCGGTCGGCACGTCCACCGACGACGGCACCACGGTGTACGTCGCGCGGGACGGCGGTCCGGCCGAGGTGATCTACGCGCACGAGAACGACGGCGGCGTGTCGGCGTTGTCCAAGGACGAGACGCTGGTGGTGCTGTCGCACTCCGAGCACGGCGACAACCGGCACGCGGCGCTGCGCGTCGTCACCCCGTCGGGTGAGAAGGTGGCGGAGAAGTGGGACGGGCCGGGCAAGGGCCTGGACGCGATCGCGTTCAGCCCGGTGCGCGGCGACAACCGGCTGCTGGTCGGGCACGAGCGGCGCGGCAAGGACGAGCTGCTGATCTGGGACGTCGCGGCCGACACCGAGACCGAGGTGGTCATCGACCTGCCGGGTGAGATCAGCGCCGACTGGTACCCGGACGCGAAGTCGCTGCTGGTCGTGCACACGTTCCAGGCGCGCAACACGCTGCACCGCTACGACCTGGGAACCGGGGCGCTGCACGCGCTGGACACCCCGCACGGGTCGGTGGGCAGCGCGGGCGTGCGGCCGGACGGCGCGGTGGAGTACTCGTGGTCGTCGGCGGCGCGGCCGGGTGTGGTGCGGGTGCTGGACGTCGACGGGGACGAGCGCGTGCTGCTGGAGCCGGCCGGGCACAAGGCGCCGCCGTCGGTCGACCTGACCGACGTGTTCGTGGGCGACGTGCACGCGCTGGTCGCGCGGCCGGCCGGTGCGCCCGACGGTCCGCTGCCGACGGTGTTCCACCTGCACGGCGGGCCGCACTCGGCCGACGAGGACCGGTTCTCCGCCTACCGGGCGGTGTGGTTGGACGCCGGGTTCGCGGTGGTGCACGTGAACTACCGGGGGTCCACCGGGTACGGGTCGAAGTGGCGTGACGCGATCGAGGGCCGGCCGGGGCTGACCGAGCTGGAGGACGTGGCGGCGGTGCACGACTGGGCCGTCGGGTCCGGGTTCGCCGACCCGGCGAAGTGCGTGGTGAACGGCGCGTCGTGGGGCGGGTACCTGTCGCTGCTGGCGCTGGGCACGCAGCCGGAGCGGTGGGCTGCGGGTGTGGCGGGCGTGCCGGTGGCCGACTACCTCGCCGCTTACGAGGACGAGATGGAGCCGCTGCGGGCGTTCGACCGGGCGCTGTTCGGCGGGTCGCCGGAGGAGCTGCCCGACCGGTACCGCGAGTGCTCGCCGTTGACGTACGTGGACGCGGTGCGCGCCCCGGTGCTGGTGCTGGCGGGTGAGAACGACCCGCGCTGCCCGATCCGGCAGATCGACAACTACCTGGACCGGTTGGCGGCGCGGGGCGCGGCGTACGAGGTGTACCGGTACGACGCGGGGCACGGTTCGCTGGTGGTCGCGGAGACCATCCGGCAGACGGCGGCGGAGGTCGCGTTCGTGCGGCGCGTGCTCTGACCGGGCCGTTCCGCTGACCGGGCCGTTCCGCTGAGAGCGGGCCGTTCGCCCCACCACGACGTCAAGCAGGGGTCCCCGCTCGGGGGACCCCTGCTTTTCACTTTACCGGCGCGGTCCGACATTTTCGGGGGCCGCCGGACGTCCGGCGGCCCCGCGCCGTGGGACGGGTCAAGCCTGCTGGGCCTGCCACATCCAGTGGGCCTGCTCCAGGTTCTTCGTGATCTCGATCAGCAGGTCCTGGGTGACCAGGTCGGACTTGTCGGTCTCGTCGATGCGGTCGCGCAGCCGGCCGATCAGCTCGCCCAGCGCGGTCACGACGGCGGTGACGACCTGTTCTTCCTTCAGCCAGCCGCCGGGGAAGTCCGGCACGCCCGAGCCCGCGGCGACCGTCTTGGCCTTGCCGTCGGGCGAGATGCCGAGCGCGGCGGCCCGTTCGGCCACCTCGTCGGTGTAGGTGCGGGCGGTCGTGACCAGCTCGTCGAGCTGGAGGTGGACGCTGCGGAAGTTCTTGCCGACCACGTTCCAGTGCGCCTGCTTGGCCACCAGGGACAGGTCGACCAGGTCCACCAGGGTGGCCTGGAGCACCGCCCCGACCGACGCCTTGTCCGCGTCGGACAGGGAACTGGTGATCGGAGACTTCTGAGACTTGCTCATGGGTCTGACGCCTCCTTAGACGGTGGTCGTGAGAGCCACCTCGATGTTGCCTCGCGTGGCGTTGGAGTACGGGCAGATCTGGTGCGCGGCGGCGGCCAGGCGGTCGGCCACGTCCTGCTCGACGCCCGGGATGTGCGTCGCCAGCTGCACCGCGAGCTGGAAGCCGCCGCTGCCGTTGGCGCCGAGGTCGACCTTCGCCGTCACCGACGTCTCGCCGATCTGGACCTTGGCCTGCCGCGCGGCGACCTTGAGCGCGCTGTGGAAGCACGCCGCGTACCCGGCCGCGAACAGCTGCTCGGGGTTGGTCCGGTCGCCGCCGGGGCCGCCCAGCTCCTTGGGCGTGGACAGCTGCTCGTCGATCACGCCGTCGGAGGAGCGGACCTCGCCGTTGCGACCGTCCCCGACAGCGATGGCTTCCGCGGTGTAGAGCACCTGCATCTGAACGCTCTCCTTTGAGCTGGTGAATGGGCCCGTCGATCAGCCCAACACCCGGCCGAGGCCGAACCACACCAGGTCGTGTGGCAGCTCACGCCCCACCAACACCTACCCGCTCAGCGGGCCCTCGACACGGCGAACTCGGCCACCTGTCGCCCGATCGTGCGGAGTTGGTCGGCCACCGAAGGCACCGTGCAGCCGCCCTCCAGGTCGAACTCGACCTCGCCCGAGTTGACCGCCGCGCCCAGCGGCGTGGGCCAGCCGCGCAGCGCGTGCACGATGGAGCGCAGCGCGGTGAGCGTGGTCACCGACGCCTGCCAGCCCCGGGCGGTGGCCACGCAGCCGACCGCGCGGCCGTCCAGGTAGGGGCGCGCGTCGCCGCGCAGGTCCTCGACGTAGTCCAGGGCGTTCTTGACCAGGCCGGACACCGTGCCGTGGTAGCCGGGCGAGACGAGCACCACGCCGTCCGCGCCGCGCAGCGCCTCGACCAGCCGGTGGGCGCTCTCGGTGCGCTCGGGGATGGCGGGGTCGTAGAACGGGAGCACCAGGTCGGGTCCGGAGACCTCGACCACTTTCGCGCCCGCCTCCGCGGCGCCCTCCAGGGCGATCCTCATCGCCCGCTCGGACTGCGAGTTGGGGCGCAGGGACCCGCCGATGCCCACCACGGTGACCGTCATGGTTTCCGATCCTGCCACCTCCACCTAAATCGAGGTCCAGTCGCTCGTGCGGACCCCTACCGGCGAGTAACGTACGTCTCATGTCGAAGCTCGCCGAGTCGATCCCTCCCGGCGCCCTGGCCGGTGCCCTGCGCTTCGCGTTCGGCCTGCCCGCGCCGCTGCGCCGGCTGATCGCCGGCCGTCCCATCACGGTGGACGGCCAGCGGCTGCACCCGGAAGCCCAGTTGCTGCTGCGGTTGCAGCAGCTCAGCGGCGAGGACTGGCGCACGACCACGCCCGCCGCCAACCGCCTGGCCCTGACCCGCAGCAGCACTCTGGTCGGCGGCCCCGCCATCGGGGGCGTCACGGTCCGCCCGCTGTCGCTGGACGGCGTCGGCGCGCGGTTCTACGAGCCGACCGGGCTGGCCACCGGCTCGCCGCTGCTGGTCTTCTACCACGGTGGCGGGTGGGTCAGCGGCGACCTGGACAGCCACGACAACCTGTGCCGGTTCCTGGCCGTGCAGGGCGGGGTGCGGGTGCTGTCGGCGGACTACCGGCTCGCGCCGGAACACCCGTTCCCGGCCGCCGCGGACGACGCGCGGACCGCGTTCGAGTACGCCGTCGCGCACGCGGAGGAGCTGCGGATCGACCCGCGGCGCATCGCGCTGGGCGGGGACAGCGCGGGCGGGAACCTGGCGGCGGTGACGGCGCTGCACGCGGACGAGGTCAAGCCGGTGTTCCTGCTGCTGTTCTACCCGGCGGTGGACGCGTCGGTGCGGCGGCGGTCGCGGGAGCTGTTCGGCAAGGGGTTCTTCCTCACCGACGAGAAGATGGACTGGTTCCTCGACCACTACGCGCCGTCACGCGAGACGCACACCGACCCGCGGCTGTCGGTGCTGCTGGCGGAGGACCTGAGCGGGATGCCGCCGACGTACCTGGCGACGGCCGGGTTCGACCCGTTGCGGGACGAGGGCGAGGCGTTCGCGGAGAAGCTGGCCGAGCAGGGCGTGCCGGTGGTCCTGCGGCGGTACGAGGGGCTGTTCCACGGGTACGCGAACATCCTCGGCGTCGGCGGCGTGTTCCGGGAGGCCGTGGCGGAGGCGGTGGGCTCGTTGCGCACCGGGTTGGCGCTGGCGAACACGCGGCAGGACATCCCCGAGACGGCGTGACCCCGCGGGCCGGTCGCCCCCGTCGGCGACCGGCCCCGGTTCGTCGTGCGCGCCTCGACCGCCGTTCGGCTCCGCCCGCAGGGCCTCGGCCGGCTAGGATCGGCGGCATGACGTTCTTCTTCCTCGTCTGACGCGCCCGCCGGCGGGTTGCGCGGACAATCCCCTCGCCGGCGATGCGGGGCGGTGATCACGCCGCTCCGGGTCGCGACGTGGGAGCAGATCAAGTGATCTCTCGTGGACCGGCGCCCTGGCGCGCCGGGGTTCTGCCGCGTCCTGGCGTTGTCGTCACGACGTGACGGCCGCGCTGGTCGTGGCGCGGACGGTGCGGGGAGTCGAGGACCTGGTGGCGGCGGAGGTCCGTCGCCGCGGACTGGGTCGGGTGGAGCGGATCGGGCACCGCGAGGTGTGGTTCCGGTGCGCCGATCCCGGTCCCGGGGTCCTCGCCCTGCGCACCGCCGACGACGTGTTCCTGGTGGCGGCCGAGGTGGTCGGGGTGGGGCGGGCCAAGGCGTCGCTCCGGCTCCTGGCCGAGGCCGTCGCGTCCGTTCCGCTGCCCGAGCTGGTGGCGTTGCGCGAACTGTGCCGTGGTGGTGGGGGTGCGTGGACGGGGGTCGACGTTTCGGCGTCGTTCCTCGGGCGGCGCAACTACAGCCGTTACGACGTGGAGGACGCGGTGGGGGTGCCGTTGGCCGCTGCGCTGGGGGTGCCGTACCGGAGCAGGCGCGGGGGTGCGGTGCCGCCGGCGGGTGGGTTGTCGTGGCGGGTGACCGTGGCCGACGACCGGGCGTTGGTGGCGCTGCGCGTCGCCGACCGGCCGCTGCACCGGCGGGACTACCGGGTGGCGTCCCGGCCGGGGAGCCTGCACCCGCCGCTGGCGGCGGCGATGCTCGACCAGGCCGGGGTGTTCGCGGGGGCGGTGGTGCTCGACCCGTTCTGCGGGACGGGGACGATCCCGATCGAGGCGGGGCTGGGGTCGCCGGTTGTCCACAGGGTGCGGATCGTCGGCAGCGACCGGGACCCGGCGGCGCTAGCGTCGGCGGTGACGAATGCCCGGAACGCCGCCTTGACGCCGACCGCAACACGATGGGGTGATCATCGGCCCAGAATGTACGGAAACACTGTTACCGCACCTCGGTTGAAAACCAGCGGAGCCCGAAACCACCCCCGACCGCCCACCACCGCCCACCCGGAGGCCCCACCGATCACCTGGACCACCGCCGACGCCGGCCACCTGCCCGTGGGCGACGGCACGATCGACCTGGTCGTGACCAATCCCCCGTGGGCCCGCCAGGTCCCGCCGGCCGGGGCCCTGGCCCACTCGCCGGCCCGGTTCTGGCACGAACTGCGCCGCGTCCTGCGCCCCACCGGCCGCGCGCTGCTGCTCCTGCCCGACCCCGACCACCACCTGACCGCCGCCGCCCGGGCCGGCCTGACCACCACCCACCGCCGACCGGTGAGCCTGTCGGGACTGCACCCGGAGGTGGTCGAACTGGTGCCACGCCGGACCCCGTGAGGCGGCACGGCGGCGGACGGCGGACGCGGCGGTAGCGCACGGCGGCGGCGGCGGTGGTGTGCGGCGGTGGTGTGCGGTGGGGCGTGAACGGCAAGGCAGGGCCGCCCGTGAGGACTCGGGCGGCCCTGCGGGATGTGCACTATCAGGGGTGCACCGGTCACTTGCCGAACGCGGCGGCGATCTTGTCGCCGGTCTCCTTGTCGATGGTGCGCCAGTACTCGAACACGCGCTCCAGCACCGGTTCGGACACGCCGTTGGACGCGTGCGCGACCACGGTCCGCACCAGGCGCTCGCGCTGCGCCTCGTCCATCACCTCGCGGATCAGGGTGCCCGCCTGGCCGAAGTCGTCGTCCTCCGCGTGCAGCCGGTAAGCCGAACGGGTCACCGCGTCCTCCACGCCGTAAGCCGACGCCACCTCGCCGGCCGCCGCCGCGGACGCGTGCGGGCCGCCGTAGGAGTTCGGCGCGTACACCGGGTCGGCGGCGTTGGTGAACCGCATCGCGCCGTCCTTGGAGTACGAGTGGACCGGCGACTTCGGCCGGTTCACCGGCAGCTCGTTGTAGTTCGCGCCGATGCGGTACCGGTGGGCGTCGGGGTAGGAGAAGATCCGGCCGATCAGCATCCGGTCCGGTGACGTGCCGATGCCGGGCACCAGGTTCGTCGGCTCGAACGCGGCCTGCTCGATCTCGGCGAAGTAGTCCGACGGGTTGCGGTCGAGCACCAGCTTGCCGACCTCGACCAGCGGGTAGTCGGCGTGCGGCCACACCTTGGTCAGGTCGAACGGGTTGAAGCGGTAGCCGGCGGCGTCCTCGTAGGGCATGACCTGGACGTGCAGCGTCCACGACGGGAACTCGCCGCGCTCGATGGCGTGCCACAGGTCGGCGCGGTGGGCGTCGGCGTCCTCGCCGGCGATTCGGGCGGCCTCCTCGGAGGTCAGGTTCTCGATGCCCTGGTCGGTCTTGAAGTGGTACTTGACCCAGAAGCGCTCACCGGCGGCGTTCTCCCACAGGTAGGTGTGCGAGCCGTAGCCGTTCTGGTGGCGCCACGTCTTCGGGATGCCGCGGTCGCCCATCAGCCACGTCACCTGGTGCGCGGTCTGCGGCTGCAACGTCCAGAAGTCCCACTGCATGTCGTGGTCGCGGCGGCCGGTGTCGGCGCGGCGCTTCTGCGAGCGGATGAAGTCGGGGAATTTGATCGGGTCGCGCAGGAAGAACACCGGGGTGTTGTTGCCGACGATGTCGTAGTTGCCCTGGCTCGTGTAGAACTTCACCGCGAACCCGCGCGGGTCGCGCCACGTGTCGGGCGAGCCGAGCTCGCCGGCGACGGTCGAGAAGCGCAGCAGCACCTCGGTCTTGACGCCGGGCTGGAACAGCGCCGCCTTGGTGTAGCGGCTCACGTCCTCGGTGGTCTCGAAGTGGCCGAACGCGCCGCCACCCTTGGCGTGCACGACCCGCTCGGGCACCCGTTCGCGGTTGAACTGGGCGTTCTTCTCGATCAGGTAGTGGTCCTGGAGCAGGATCGGGCCGTTGGCGCCGAGGGTGAGCGAGTGGTCGTCGCTCGCCACCGGGATGCCCGCGTTGTTGGTGGTGTGACGCGCTTCGGTCACGGGGGTAGCTCCTTCTGTGGGGTTCGGCAGTCAGCGCCCCTGGCAGTCAGGGCCCCTGGCAGTCAGGGCCCCTGGCAGTCAGGGCCCCTGGCAGTCGGGGCACAGACCCCAGAACAGGACTTCCGCCTCGTCCACGGAGAAGCCGACCGTGTCGGAGGGTTCGAGGCAGGGCGCGGCGCCGTGGACGCAGTCGACGTCCTCGGTGCGACCGCAGACCCGGCACACGAGGTGGTGGTGGTTGTCGCCGGTCCGCGTCTCGTACCGCGCCGGGTGCCCGGCGGGTTCGATCCGGCGCAGCAACCCGGTCCGCGCGCACGCGTTCAGCACGTCGTAGACGGCCTGCGTGGACACGGACCCCAACCGGGCCCGCACGCCCTCGGCGACCGCGTCGGCCGTGGCGTGGGGGTGCTCGGCGAGCCAGTCGAGCACCGCGATCCGGGGCGCGGTGACGCGCAGCCCGGCGTCTTTGAGCAGCTCGCGAGGTCCTGGGGTCATGGCTCCACCACTCCACCACGCTTTCTGGAACTGGTCAAGAAAACGAACGGTTAAACCTGTTGCCGTCCCGAGTGAAGATGAGCGGGTGAACGTCTCCCCGTACCTCGCCGTCCTCCGAACGCCGCGCGTGCCCGGCTTCATGCTGTTGATGCTGGTGGCGCGCGTGCCCGCGACGGCCGCGGGCATGACGGTCACCATGCACGTCCTGCTCGGCCTGGAACGAGGTTACGGCGCTGCGGGCCTGGTCGGGGCGGTCAGCACAGTCGGCATCGCGCTCGGCTCGCCGCTGATGGGCCACCTGGTGGACCGGCGCGGCCTGCGCGCGATGCTGGCCCTGTCGATGGTCACCGAGGGGATCTTCTGGTTCGTCGCGCCGCTGCTGTCGTACGAGGTGCTGCTGGTGACGTGCTTCGTCACCGGGATCACCGTGATGCCGGTGATGTCGCTGGGCCGCCAGATCCTGACCGCGCTCGTGCCGGACGACCGCAGGCGCACCGCGCTGGCGATGGACTCGATGGCCGTGGAGCTGTCGTTCATGGCCGGGCCGGCGCTGGGCGTCGCGCTCACCACGCAGGCGTCGAGCCGCACGGCGATGTGGACGGTCGGCACGGCGATGGTCGTGATCGGCGCGATCCTGTACGCGGTGAACCCGCCCGTGCGGCACGAGGGCGAGACCGGCGCGCGGGTGCCGCGGCGGGAGTGGCTGGACGGGCGGCTGCTCGGCGTGCTGATCAGCGCGGGCGGGGCGACGTTCGTGCTGTCGGGCGTCGAGGTGTCGGTGGTGGCGTCGATGCGCGGGCTCGGGCTGACCGGGTGGACCGGCGCGATGGTCGCGGTGATGTGCGTGGCGTCGCTGGTGGGCGGTTTCGTCTACGGCGGGCTCACGCGCGTGCCGCCGCTGTGGGCGTTGATGGGCGGCATGGGGTTGCTGGCCGTGCCGATCGGGCTGTTCGGCGGGTCGCCGTGGTGGCTGGCGCTGGCGCTGGTGCCGACGAACTTCCTGTGCGCCCCGACGATCACCGCGACCGGTGAGCTGATCACCAGGCACACGCCCGCGTCCGCGCGCGGGGTGGCGATGGGGTTGCAGGGGTCGGCGTTCACGCTGGGCGTGGCGCTGGGGCAGCCGGTCACGGGGTTCGTGATCGACCACTCGTCGCCGGCGTGGGGCTTCGCGGTGGCGGGCCTGGGCGCGGTGGCGATCGCGACGGCCACGGTCGCGCTCGGCAGGCGCACGTCACCGGCCCGGATCGGCTGATCGAGGAGAACATCACCCGTTCGGCCCCGTCTCCAGCACGCTCCGCGCACCTCTACTCCACCATGGAATCCGAGTTCTGGTTCGACTCCTGGGAGCAGGGCGGCACGAAGACCAGCTTCCACCTGAGGGACGTGCACGAGCACGCGCGCATGCTGGACCGGCTCGGCCTGGTGGCCGGCGCCCGGATCTTGGTGCCGCTGTGCGGCAAGACGACCGACCTGCGGTTCTTCGCCGAGACGGCGGCGGAGGTCGTCGGGGTGGAGCTGGTGCCGCGGGCCGTCGCCGAGTTCTTCGCCGAGAACGGCCTGGACCCGGTCGAGGAGGAGCCCGACGTGTTCCGCTGCGGCAACCTCGTCATCCGCCGCCAGGACGTCTTCCGGCTCGGGCCGGACGAGATCGGCCCGGTGGACCTGGTGTACGACCGGGCGTCGCTGATCGCGTTCCCGGACGACATGCGGCAGCGGTACGCCGAGACGATCACCCGCCTGGTGCGGCCGGGTGCGCGGTACTTCATCAACACCCTGGAGTACGCGCCGAGGCTGCCGTCACCGCCGTTCTCCGTGGGGCCGGAGGAGGTCGTCGAGCGCTTCGGGCACGCGTTCGAGGTCGAGCACGTGGCCGCGGAGCCGAGGCCGGACCACCGGATGGTCGAGAAGTTCGGGCTGTCCCGCCTGGTGGAGCACGGTTTCCTGCTCCGCGCGCGCTAGGGCTGCCGCTGCCCCAGCTCGTGCAGCGCCCGGTAGAGGCGTTCGACGGCGGGGCGGGCGGCGGCGTAGTGGTGGACCGCGTCCGGGTCGGGGGCGATGGTCTTCACCGGTTTGATCAGGTCGGCGGCGATGGTCAGGGACGGGATCTCGCCCAGTGCGCGCCAGGCGACCAGGGCGGCGCCGACGCCCGAGCCCTCGCTGTCGTCGGCCAGTTCCAGCTCCAGGCCCAGGGCGGATGCCAGGACGGTCGCCCACAGGTCGCTGCGGAACGCGCCGCCGGTCACGCGGACCGCGTGCACGTCCGCCACCGACCGCACCGCGTCCAGCACCAGCGCCAACTGCTGCGCCACGCCCTCCACCAGGGCACGGGTGACCTCCGCCCGCCCGTGCTCGCGCCGCAGGCCGATCACCGCCGACGTCGCGTCCGCGTCCCACCACGGCGCGCGCTCGCCCAACAGGTACGGCAGCGCGATCACGCCCGCCGCGCCCACCGGCACGGCGGAAGCCTCTTCCAGCAGGTCCCGCACGTCCACGCCGAACGCCTCCGCGGCCCACTGCGCGGCCACGCCACCGTTGCTGACCGCTCCGCCGAGCACCCACAGGCCCTCGGCCACGGCGTAGCAGAACACCCGTCCCTGCTCGTCCACCGCGGGCTCGTCCCGCACGACCCGCAGCGCACCACTGGTGCCCAGCGACACCGCCGCCACGCCCGGCACGACCGCGCCCACGCCGAGGTTCGCCATCGGCCCGTCGCCGCCGCCCAGCACGACCGGCAGGCCGGTGGGCAGGCCGGGGACGTCCAGCGTCAACGGCAGCGAGTCCACCGGGGCGTGCAGGTCGGGCAGCTGCTCGGCGCGCACCCCCGCGAACGCCAGCGCGTCCGGGTGCCAGTCCAGCGACGCGAGGTCCATCAGGCCGGTCGCGGACGCCGACGAGTGCTCGGTCGCCAGGACACCGGTCAGCCGCAGCGCCACGTAGTCCTTGAGGCCGCACCACCGGGCGGCGGAGAACCCCTGGTCGTGGAACCACGCCAGCTTCACCAGCGGCGACATGGTGTGGATCGGGGTGCCGGTCGCCCGGTGCAGCGCGATGCCGTCGGCCGTGCCGCGCAGCCGCGCCGTCTGCTCCAAGGCCCGGTTGTCCGCCCACGACAACGACGGCGTGACGGGCGTGCCCGCCGCGTCCAGCCCCACGAGGGTGTGCATGGCGCCGGTCAACGACAGCGCCCGCACCGCGTGCCCCTGCGCCGCCACCTCCCGCAACGCCAGCAGCGCCGCGTCCCACACCTCGACCGGGTCGTGCGTCGCCTCACCGGAGGGCGTGGTGCGCATCGGGTAGCCGTGCTCCGCCGATGCGACCACGCCCGCGTTCCGGTCCACCGCGATGACCTTGGTCGACGTCGTCCCCAGGTCGATCGCGAGCACTACGTCAGCCATGGGGGTGAACCTACAGGCGGCCCGCCAGCTCCTCGGCGATCTCGTAGGTGTTCAGCGCCGCGCCCTTGCGCAGGTTGTCCCCGCACACGAAGAAGTCCAGCGTGTTCGGGAAGTCCAGCGCCTGCCGCACCCGGCCGACGTAGGTCGGGTCGCCGCCGACGACGTCCGCGGGCGTCGGGAAATCCTTGGCCGCCGGGTCGTCCACCAGCACGATGGACGGCTGCGCCGCGAAGATCTTGTGCGCCTGCTCGACGGTCACCTCGCGGGCGAACGTCGCGTGCACGGCCAGCGAGTGCGTCGTCACGACGGGCACGCGCACGCAGGTCGCGGACACCTTCAGCTCCGGGATGCCCAGGATCTTGCGGGACTCGTTGCGGACCTTCAGCTCCTCGCTGGTCCACCCCTCGTCCTTCAGCGACCCGGCCCACGGCACCACGTTGAACGCCAGCGGCGCGGGGAACGGCGAGTCCGACACCGGCAGGCCGGCGGCCTCCAGCGTCTCGCGGACGTCGCCCGCGCGGACGCCGACCTCCTTGCCCGCCAGCGCCGCGGTCTCGGCGTAGAGGCGGTCGATCGCCGCCTGGCCGCCGCCCGACGCCGCCTGGTAGGACGCCACGACCAGCTCGCGCAGCTCGAACTCCCGGTGCAGGGCGCCCAGCGCGGCCATCATCGACAACGTGGTGCAGTTCGGGTTCGCGATGATCCCCTTGGGGCGCTCGCCGATCTTGTCGGCGTTCACCTCGGGCACCACCAGCGGCACCTCGGGGTCCATCCGGAACGCGCCCGAGTTGTCCACCGCGACCGCGCCCTTGGCCGCCGCGATCGGCGCCCATTCGGCCGACACCTCGTCGGGCACGTCGAACATCGCGATGTCGACGCCGTCGAACGCCTCCGGCGACAGCGCGACCACGGTCAGCTCTTCACCGCGCACGGTGATCTTCTTGCCCGCCGAGCGCGGCGACGCGATCAGCCGGATCTCGCCCCACGGCACGGACTCGCGGCCGTTGATGATGTCGATCATGACGGTGCCCACGGCACCGGTGGCCCCCACAAGGGCCAGGACAGGGCCGCTCATCGTCCACTCCCCGCGTACACAACGGCTTCTTCGTCGCCACCGAGCTCGAACGCGTCGTGCAGCGCGCGCACGGCGTCGTCGAGCTGCGTGTCGCGGCAGATGACCGAGATCCGGATCTCCGAGGTGGAGATGATCTCGATGTTGACGCCGGCCGCGGCCAGCGCCTCGCAGAACTGGGCGGTCACGCCGGGGTGCGAGCGCATGCCCGCGCCGACCAGCGACACCTTGCCCACGTGCTCGTCGTAGAGCACCTGGTCGAACCCGATCTCCTCGCGCGCCTTCTCCAACGCGGCGACCGCGCGCGGACCGTCGTCCTTCGGCAGGGTGAACGTCACGTCGGTGCGGCCGGACACGGCCTGCGAGACGTTCTGCACGACCATGTCGATGTCGAGCTCCGCCTCGGCCACGACGCGGAAGATGCGCGCCGCCATGCCCGGCAGGTCGGGCACCGCGGTCACGGTCACCTTGGCCTCGGACCGGTCGTGCGCGACGCCGGTGATCATCGCCTGTTCCACGGGAAGGTCCTCCACTGACCCGGACACGATGGTCCCGGGCTTGTTGCTGAACGAAGATCGGACGTGCACCGGGACGCCGTAGCGGCGGGCGTACTCGACGCAGCGCAGCATGAGCACCTTGGCCCCGCTCGCCGCCATCTCGAGCATCTCCTCGTAGGTGATGGTCTCCAGCCGCTTGGCGTTCGGCACGATGCGCGGGTCGGCGGTGAACACGCCGTCGACATCGGTGTAGATCTCGCAGACGTCGGCCTTCAGCGCGGCCGCCAGCGCCACCGCGGTGGTGTCGGTGCCGCCGCGGCCGAGCGTGGTGATCTCCTTGCTGTCCTGGCTGACGCCCTGGAAGCCCGCGACGATCGCGATCGCGCCCTCGGCCAGCGCGTCCTGGATGCGGCTGGGCGTCACGTCGATGATGCGCGCCTTGCCGTGCACGGACGTGGTGATCACGCCGGCCTGCGAGCCGGTGTAGGACCGCGCCTCGGCGCCCAACGAGCTGATCGCCATCGCCAGCAACGACATGGAGATGCGCTCACCGGACGTGAGCAGCATGTCCATCTCGCGGGCGGGCGGCACCGGGGACACCTGGCGCGCGAGGTCGAGCAGCTCGTCGGTCGTGTCGCCCATCGCCGAGACGGCGACGACGACCTCGTTGCCCGCTTTGCGGGTCGCGACGATGCGCTCGGCCACCCGTTTGATCCGCTCGGCGCTCCCGACCGAGGAACCGCCGTACTTCTGGACGACGAGCGCCACAGACCCACTCCTCCCAGGTGCTTCAAGCCCAGCTCACCGGGGAGACTACCTGGCCCAAGGAGTGGACAGCGGTCGCCGTGACGCCCACTACTCTCGACCCCGTGTCGACCGTGGAGGCCGTTCGCGTGGACCCCGAGGACGCGCCCAGCGCGCGTGAGCGGCTGGCGGGTTCGGCCAGACACCGGGCCGCCGTCGTGCTCGCGCCCGGCCTGCTCTACCTGGCCGTCCGCGAGCTCGGGCTGCTCGTGCTCCAGCTGATGGCGGCGCGGTGGGACAAGGACGTCACGCGGGCCCTCACGTCGTGGGACGGGCAGTGGTTCCTGGGCATCGCCGAGGGCGGCTACGCCGACGTGACCCGGTCCCTGGTGGACGCGTTCGGGCGGCGCACGGCGGAGACGCCGCTGGCGTTCTTCCCCGGCTACCCGACGCTCGTGCGGTGGGCCGACGGGCTGCCCGGCGTGCCGACGGTCGGGGCCGCGTTCGCGGTGAGCCTGGTCAGCGGCGTGTTCTGCGCGTACGGGCTGGCGCGGCTCGGGTCGCGGGTGTTCGGCGGGTCGCGGCGGGCCGGGCTGGTGCTGGTGGTGCTGTTCGCCGCGTCGCCGATGGCCGTGGTGCTGTCGATGACGTACTCCGAGGCGACGTTCTGCGCGTTGGCCGCCTGGTCGCTGGTCGGCGTGGTGGAACGGCGTTGGGTGCTGGCCGGGGTGTGCTGCGCGGCGGCCGGGCTCGTGCGGCCGACGGCGGCGGCGCTGGTCCTGGCGGTGTGCGCGGCGGCGGCCGTGGCGATCTGGCAGCGGCGGGACGACTGGCGGCCGTGGGTCGGTGCGCTGGTCGCGCCTCTCGGCCTGCTCGGCTACCTCGCGTACGTGGCGCTGCGCACCGGGCGGTGGGACGGCTGGTTCGCGGTGCAGCAGCACGGCTGGGACTCGCGGTTCGACGGCGGGGCGGCCACCTGGAAGTTCGCGCTGCTCATCCTCGGCGAGCCGAGGTCGGTGCTGGAGCTGGCCACGGTGTGGCTGCTGGTGGTGGCGCTGGCGCTGGTCGTGGTGAGCTTCCGCCGCGGGCTGGAGTGGCCGCTGGTCGTGTACGGCGTCGGCGTGCTCGCCATGGACCTCGGGTCGAACGGGCTGATGAACTCGAAGGCGCGGCTGCTGCTGCCCGCGTTCACGCTGCTGGTGCCGGTCGCGCTGGCGCTGGCCCGGCGGCGGACCGGCACGGTGGTGGGCGTGCTGGTGGGCCTCTCGGTGTTCAGCGCGTGGTTCGGCGCCTACGCCATCACGGCCTGGCAGTACGCGATCTGATGACAGTATGGGGTTGATGGACGGCAACGACCCGATCATGCGGCGCTGGAGCCCCAGGGCGTTCGACGGCACGGCCGAGGTGTCGCCGGACACCGTGCGCGTGCTCCTCGAAGCGGCCCGGTGGGCGGCGTCGCACGGCAACACGCAACCCGCCCGGTTCCTCGTCGGCTACCGCGGCGACGACACGTTCGAGCGCATCTTCGCGGCCCTGCGGCCGGGCAACCGGACGTGGGCGGGCCGGGCGTCGGTGCTGCTGGTGGGCGCGGCGGCCGAGGCCGACGAGCGCGGGCCGATGCCGAACACCGAGTTCGGGCTGGGCCTCGCGGTGCAGAACCTGGTGCTGCGGGCCGTGGAGCTGGACCTGGTCACGCACCAGATCGGCGGGTTCTCCCCGGACGCGATCCGGGAGGCGTTCGGGTTCCCCGACGACGTGCGGCCGGTCGTGGTGATCGCGGTCGGCGTGCTCGGCGACGACGCGGAGCTGCCGGAGGACCTGCGCGCCCGGGAACGGCGGCCACGCGTGCGCAAACCGCTCAGCGAAACCGTTTTCGCAGGTCGGTGGGGTGTGCCCGCGTTCTCAGCCGAGCCGGCGGACGAGCCTGAGCACCAGTGACCGCACGATGAGCCAGAAGATCGCCGCGAGCCCGTAGTTCACCAGCACGCGCAGCTTGGCGTCCTCGGGGGTGAAGAGGTCGCGGAACCCGAGCGCGAGCCGGTCGGCCCAGGTCGCGACGGTGGTCGTGATCGAGTTGGCCGGGTTCGCGCCGCCCACGGTCAGCAGCACGTGCGCCACCAGGACGACGGCGACCAGCAGGCCCGCCCAACCGAGCACTCCCGCCACGACCGAGACGGTCCTCGCGCGCACCGAGCGGTCCGCGGTCCGGTGTTCGGTCATGACGGGAGTGTGGCACGACCTAGCGGGCGACGAGACGGGCCAGCAGGCTGGTCACGACGACCCAGAACACCGCGGCCAGGCCGTAGTTGATGATCAGGTCGAGGTTCGCGTTGCCCAGCTGGAACAGGCCGGGGAAGAACAACGCCAGCGGCTCGGCGAGCTGCTGGACGAACTTGAAGAACGCGTTGGCCGGATTCGCCCCGAAGAGGATCATCAGGATGTAGAGGACCTCGATGAGCGCGAACACGGCGCCAACACCGCTGATCACCCGGGCAGCGGTGAAGCTGCCGCTGCGCGTTGAGGTTCGCCATCTGGACATGTCAAGAAGATGCCCGCCCCACGATCGAGTGAAACTCGGGTGGGTGAAGTTCCACCATCTGGGCGCTCGGTTCCACCCCGGCGCGGAATGTGGTTAACCTGTTCGACGTGGCACGTGCCCTCCTGCTTCGCCGCCGTGACGGGGTCTGATCAGACCGGCCCCCCGTCGCGGGAACGAGCGTTGCCGCCGGTCGTCTTCCCACACCGGCACCAGCAGGAGCTGTTCAATCATGAGCCCGAGTCACGACGCGTACGTCTCCGGCACCAGTCGCATCCGGCCCCCGGCCCGTCCCGTGCCCGGCCAGCCCGCGTGGAACCCCCAGCGCGGCACCTCGATGCCCGTGCACCGCTACCGGCCGTTCCACGAGCAGGTGGAGACCGTCGACGTACCGGACCGCACCTGGCCGACCAAGCGGATCACGAAGGCGCCGCTGTGGTGCGCCGTCGACCTGCGTGACGGCAACCAGGCCCTGATCGACCCCATGTCGCCCGCGCGCAAGCGCAAGATGTTCGACCTGCTGGTGCGGATGGGCTACAAGGAGATCGAGGTCGGCTTCCCGGCCGCCTCGCAGACCGACTTCGACTTCGTCCGCGAGATCATCGAGGACGGCGCGATCCCGCCCGACGTCACCATCCAGGTGCTGACCCAGTGCCGGCCCGAGCTGATCACCCGCACGTTCGAGTCGCTGCGCGGCGCGGCCAAGGCCATCGTGCACTTCTACAACTCGACGTCCATCCTCCAGCGCCGGGTCGTGTTCAAGTCCGACCGCGAGGGCATCAAGAAGATCGCCACCGACGCGGCCGCGTTCGCGCTGGAGCAGGAGAAGCACTACCCGGAGACCGAGTTCCGCTACGAGTACTCCCCCGAGTCCTACACCGGGACCGAGCTGTCGTACGCGCTGGAAGTCTGCGACGCGGTGTCGGCGATCATCCAGCCGACGCCCGACAAGCCGCTGATCATCAACCTGCCGGCCACGGTGGAGATGGCCACGCCGAACGTCTACGCCGACTCGATCGAGTGGATGTCGCGCAACCTGGCCCGGCGCGAGTCGATCATCCTGTCGCTGCACCCGCACAACGACCGCGGCACCGGCGTGGCCGCGGCCGAGCTGGGCTACCTGGCGGGCGCGGACCGGATCGAGGGCTGCCTGTTCGGCAACGGCGAGCGCACCGGCAACGTGTGCCTGGTGACGCTGGGCATGAACATGTTCAGCCAGGGCGTCGACCCGCAGGTCGACTTCTCCGACATCGACGAGATCCGCCGCACGGTCGAGTACTGCAACCAGCTGCCCGTGCCCGAGCGGCACCCGTACGGCGGCGACCTGGTGTTCACCGCGTTCTCCGGCTCCCACCAGGACGCGATCAAGAAGGGCTTCGAGGCCCTGGAGGACGCCGCCAAGGCCGCCGGGCAGCACGTGGACGAGTACCCGTGGGACGTCCCGTACCTGCCGATCGACCCGAAGGACGTCGGCCGCAACTACGAGGCCGTGATCCGGGTGAACTCGCAGTCCGGCAAGGGCGGCGTGGCGTACCTGATGAAGACCGAGCACCACCTGGACCTGCCGCGCCGGTTGCAGGTCGAGTTCTCCAAGGTCATCCAGGAGGTCACCGACACCAGGGGCGGCGAGATCGGCCCCAAGGACATGTGGGACGCGTTCTCCGAGGAGTACCTGGACGGCACCGTGCCGCTGAAGCTGCTGCGGCAGAAGGTGTCCGGCGACGGCAGCGGCCACGAGACGATCAAGGCCGTGGTCGTGGTGGACGGCGAGACGCAGGAGATCACCGGCGGCGGCAACGGCCCGATCGCCGCGTTCGTCGACGCGCTGGCCACCGTCGGCTACGACGTGCGGGTGCTGGACTACTTCGAGCACGCCATGTCCTCCGGTGACGACGCCCGCGCCGCGGCCTACCTGGAGTGCGCCGTGTCCGACCGCGTGCTGTGGGGCGTCGGCATCGACAGCTCCACGGTGGCCGCGTCGCTGCGCGCCCTGGTGTCGGCGATCAACCGCGCCAACCGGTAGTGAGCGGTGGTCGCCCCGCCGTTCCACGACGGCGGGGCGACCACGCGCCGGAATCAGTAACCGTGATTGGTGCCGAAAGCGCCGTTGTACATGACGCCCTCGTCCGACCAACCCCAGTTGTTGCCCCACCCGCAGATGACCAGGCCGTCCTTGTCGATGCAGAGGATCATGCGGGAGGACGAGTTCTTGTCGCTGTCGTGGTGGACGTAGGTGAACGAAGGGCTGCTGTACGAGCCCCGGTAGGGAATCCACTCGTCGCCCGGGTTCTCGGAGATCCACACCGTCGGCCGCCACCCGGGCCACTGGCTGACGGCCGTGCCCTGGTAGACGTTGTTCCCGTTGCACGTCCCGGACAGCGGTTTCTCCGCGGCGACCTCCACCTTCTTCCCGTTCTGGTCGATGACCAGGTTGCTCCGCACGACGGTGGACCCCGCGCAGCGGGCGGCGGCGGTGCCGGGCACCGCCACCGAGAAACCGGTGAAGGCCATCGTGGTGAAAAGCCCCAGAATTGTCGCGACTGCGCGTGTACGGCTCGTTCCCACCATTACCTCCGAAAGGTCTGCGATCAGCCGGGCACACAACTCGCCGACGTATCCGCGAATCCTTTCCGGAAAACGCCGATATTGCGACGCTACCGGCGGACCGAATAACGGACCAGTCACACGGAGGGGTGAAGGGCGGCGAAGAACGCCCGGACGTCCTCGACCAGCAGGTCGGGCTGTTCCATGGCCAGGAAGTGGCCGCCCCGGTCCAGCTCGGTCCAGTGGACGACGTCGTGGTCGCGCTCGGCCCACCGGCGGATCGTCACGTCGTGCGCCGACACCAGCACACCGGTCGGCACCGTGGTCCGGGTCGGCTCGCCCCACCCCTTGGCGCTGATCTCCTCGTAGTAGACCTGCGCCGCCGACGCGGCCGTGCCCGTCAGCCAGTACAGCGTCACGTCGGTCAGGATGCGGTCCCGGTCGACGCTGTCCTCCGGCAGGCCGTCCTCCGGGTCGGTGAGCTCCTTGAACTTCTCCACGATCCACGCGAGCTGCCCCACCGGCGAGTCGTGCAGCCCGTAGGCCACGGTCTGCGGCCGTTTCGCGTTGCACCGCAGGTAGCCGTCGTTGAAGTCCTGCATCGCCTCCCACCGCCGCTGCTCGACCTCGGTGAGCCCCTCGACCTCGCCGTCCGGGAACGTCAGCAGCGCGTTCACGTGCACGCCCACCACGCG
The DNA here is from genome assembly GCF_044757065.1 of Actinosynnema sp. NPDC091369. Lineage (NCBI taxonomy): Bacteria > Bacillati > Actinomycetota > Actinomycetes > Pseudonocardiales > Pseudonocardiaceae > Actinosynnema > Actinosynnema sp. NPDC091369. The sequence goes on from NZ_JBIVUG010000001.1 coordinate 819,896, forward strand.
GTCCGGGGCCCGCCTGCCCATCTCCGGCGCGACCCACGCGCCGGTGTCGTAGCCCTGCACGCCGTACCGGCCGTAGCCGAGCGCGTCCATCAGCCCGACCAGCACGCCCGCCATCCGCGCCGCGCCCATGCCCGGCCCGGCCAGCGGGGTGGAGAACCCGAAGCCCGGCAGGGACGGCACGACCAGGTGGAACGCGCGGGACGGGTCGCCGCCGTGCGCGCGGGGGTCGGACAGGGGGCCGATGACGTCGAGGAAGTCCGTGACGCCGCCCGGCCAGCCGTGCAGCAGCACGAGCGGCAGGGCGTCGGGCTCGGGTGAGCGGACGTGCAGGAAGTGCACGCGCTGGCCGTCGACGGTGGCGGTGAACTGGGGGTGCGCGTTGAGCTCGGCCTCGTGCGCCCGCCAGTCGTAGGTCGTGCGCCAGTGCTCGGCGAGGTCCTTCAGGTAGTCCACCGGAACGCCCCGGCTCCAGCCGACGCCGGGCAGCTCGGCCGGCCAGCGGGTGGCGGCGAGGCGGGCGTCCAGGTCGTCGAGCTGCGCCTGCGGCACGTCGATGCGGAACGGGCGGATGTCTGTCATGGCGGCGACGCTAGGGAGACGTGCGGACAGGTCCGGTCCTAACGATCGTGCAGGCTCGGCGGCATGGTGGACACGTCCGCGCGGCTGCTCCGGCTGCTGTCGCTGTTGCAGGCCGGGCGGGACCGGTCCGGGGCCGAGCTGGCCGAACGGTTGGGCGTCACCACGCGCACGGTCCGCCGTGACGTCGAACGGCTGCGCGGCCTGGGCTACCCGGTGCACTCGACCCGCGGCACGGCCGGCTACCGGCTCGGCGCGGGGGCCGCGCTGCCGCCGTTGCTGCTGGAGGACGACGAGGCGGTGGCCGTCGCGGTGGGTCTGCGCACCGCGGCGGGCGGGTCGGTGGCCGGGATCGAGGACACGTCGCTGCGGGCCCTGGCCAAGCTGGAACAGGTGCTGCCCGCCCGGCTGCGACACCGGGTCGGCACGCTGCACTCGGCCACCGTCCGCGTCGGCGAAGGCGGGCCGCGCGTGGACGCCGACGTGCTCGTGGCCATCGCCGACGCCTGCCGCCGGCACGAGTCGCTGCGGTTCGACTACACCAGCCCGAGCGGCGGCACGACGACCCGGTCCGCGCAGCCCCACCGGCTGGTCAGCTTCACCCGCCACTGGTACCTGGTCGCCTGGGACACCGACCGCGACGACTGGCGCAGCTTCCGCGTCGACCGGCTGGCGCTGCGGACCCCGAACGGCCCCCGCTTCACGCCGCGCGAACCACCGGACGGTGACGTGGCCACCTACCTGGAGCAACGGCTGTCGTCACGGGCGTGGCCGGTGCGGGCGACCGTGACGCTGCACGAACCGGCGGCCACCGTGGCCGACCGGCTGTGGCCGGGCACGGGCGTGGTCGAACCCGTCGACCAGGCGAGCTGTCTGCTGCACGTCGGTGCCGACACCGCCCGCGACCTGGCGTGGATGATCACGTCGGTGGACGTCGACTTCACCCTGGTCGACGGCCCACCGGCACTGGTCGACGCCTTGCGGGCCCACGCCGACCGGTGCCTGCGCGCGGTCAGGAGGAGCCGGCGAGGAACGCGGCCCAGCGGTCGGCGGGGAACGTGAGCACCGGCCCGTCGACGTTCTTGGAGTCCCGCACCCCGGTCACTGTGTCGGTGACGGCCACCTCGACGCAACTGCCGTTCTCGTAGCTCCCGGTCGCCTTCTTCCACCGCGCACCGGCGGGCAAGCGGAGTGTCATCGCGACCTCCAGGTCAGGACTGCGCCCCCTCGACCAGCGACGCGATCAAGGAGTTCGTGTCGCGCTGCCCCAGAGCGGCTGCGCGCAGGCTCTCAGCCGACATGTTATAGGCCCGGACCTTGTTCGGATCATGGAGATATACCGCGTCTTCCTGCAACTCCACGTATGCCACATCGCTGAAGTCCTTGAACTGCAACAGCGTGAACTGGCCCGCCAGCGCCGGGTGCACCCCCGCGGAGGTGCGGATCACCCGGATGTCGACGTTGGGCATCCGGTTGAGCTCCAGCAGGTGGGCCAACTGGCCCCGCATGACCTCGCGATCGCCGACCGGGCGGTGCAGCGCCGTCTCCTCCAGAACCGCTTGCAGCACCAGGGGGTTCTCCGCCTGGGCCAGCCGTCGCGCCCGCTCCAGTCGGAATCCCACCACCAGGTCCGCGTCAGCGGGCCGCACCCGACGAGCCCCGGCCGCCACAGCGGTGGCGTACCTCTCGGTCTGCAACAGGGCGTGGACGGCGAGCGGTTCGTAGATGAAGACCGACTGCGCCATGCCTTCGAGGCCGGCGAAGAGCCGCAGCCAGTTCGGGATGACGCCGGACCAGGGTGCCCACCAGCTCCCCTCGTCCTCCTCCCGGGCCAACGCGATGATCCGCTCGACCCGGTCGGGGTCGGCGTCGTAGAAGGCGAGCAGCTTCGCGACCTCGTCGGGCGGCTGTCCGTACCGCCCGGACTCCATGTTGCTGATCTTGCTCTCGGAGACGCCGAGGTGCGCGGCGCTGTGCTCCAACGTTTTCCGCGCCGCCTTGCGGTGGTTGCGGAGGGTCGCGCCGAGGAGCCACTTGAGTGCGACGGTGTCGCGTCGGGACATGACCGCCATCCTGCCGTGGCTCGACGTACCCGATCAGGCGACTATCCCCCCAAAGTCTTTTCTCATAGCTTTGGCCTTCCATCACGACGAGTCAGGGAGGCGGCCCGGTGTCACCGACGTTGCGGGGCCGGTTGGTGGGCCAGGAAGTCCGGGCGATGCGGGAGTCGGCCGGGCTCACGGTGGCCGAGTTGGCCGCCCGGTCCCGGGCCGGCGTGCGGCAGGTCGAACGCGTCGAGGCCGGTCACGTGCCCATCCGGTTCCCCGACATGGTGGCGTGCGCGCCCGTCCTCGGGGACCAGTACCAACGGCTGTTCCAGTCCTCGCAAGAGGCGCACCTGACCGAACTGCGGTGCGCGTGGGGCGTGGAGGCGACGCGAGTCCTCGACCTCCTGCACGCCACGGCCACCGGTGTGCACACCGTCGCGCACGGCACGCGGCCGTTCACGTTGTTCCTGATGCCGGAAGGGCCGGACGTCGTCTTCCACGCGCACCTGGCCGCCGCGTTCTTCACCGAGGACGACGGCGAGACCGGTGCCGCACGTCACATCGTGGACGCGCTGCCGGCGGATTCGTGAGTCGAAGGTGACGGGTTGCCGAAGACGTCGCCGGATCGGAGATGATCGGGCACCCGGCGGCGTTGGCCGGTCATGACCGCGTTCGTGGTGCTGTTCGTCGTCGCCGTCGTGCCGCTGGCGCCGACCGAGGCCGTGTTGATCGGGTACGGGGTGCTGGCCGGCTCCGGCGAGCTGTCGTTGCCGGCCGTGAGCGCGGTCGCCGCCGTCGGCTGCGCGCTGTCCGACATGGCCAACTTCGCCGTCGGGCGGGGTGTGGGGATGCGGGCGCTCACCCGGGCCGGCCGGCGGCCCGGACCGCGGGCGGTCATCGCGTGGACGGCGTCGAAGCCGGCCACGCGCGGTGAGTCGATCCTGGTCGCGGTGCGGTTCGTGCCCGGTGGCGGGGTGGTCGGGGCGGTGCTTGGCCGGTGCGCTGCGGTGGCCGTTGCGGCGGTTCGCGCCGGTCGCGCTGGTCGGTGCGGCGCTGTGGAGCGCCTACACGGCCACGCTCGGCTACGTCGGCGGGCAGCTGTTCACCGACCCGGTGGTGGCGACGCTGATCTCGTTCGGCGTGGCCACGGTGATCGGCGTGCCGATCGGGATGGCCGTCAAAGCCGCTCAGCGCAGGGTCGTGGACGCCGCCGTGCCCGCCTGAGCCAGCCGCGCCCGCACCGCGACGCGGGCCCGCTCGTAGGCGTGCGGGTCGTCGTGCAGGACCGACCGGGCGTTGGCCATCTCCAGGAACGCGATCAGCTCGAACGCCAGCTGGTCCGGGTCGGCGATCCCCGGGATGGCGGCGGCCGTGTCGCGCACGTAGGTGTTCCACTCGCGCCCGTACCCGGCGATGGCGTCGCGCACCCGCCCCGGCCGGGCGTCGAACTCGGCCTGCACGGCGTAGAAGAAGCACCCGCCGGGGAACGTGCGGCCCTCCGAGTACGCCAGCCACCGGTCCAGCAGCGCCGCCAGCCGGGCCGGGCCCGCGGGCTCGGTCACCGGCTCCACGACCTCGCGCGCGAAGATCGCCGCCGCCGCGCGCACGGTCGCCAGCTGCAACTCCTCCTTCGACCCGAAGTGCGCGAACACGCCGCTCTTGCTGACCTCCAGCTCGGTGGCCAGCCGCCCGATCGACAAGCCCTCCAGCCCTTCGACCGAGGCGATCTCCGCCGCGCGCCGCAGGATCTGCCGCCGCGTCTGCTCGCCGCGCTCCACCCGTCCGTCGACCTTCACGGCCCCCACGCTAGCCCCCTTGACCGCTCGCAAACTAATTGTACGATCGTTCGTACAACTTGAGGGGTGGACGAACATGGATCTCCTGGACCTGAACCGGGCGTCGCTGGACCTGAACCTGAAGCTCATGGGCGAGCTGGACGAGGCCCACCTGGACATGGCCACGCCGTGCGCCGGCTGGACCGTCTACGAGCTGCTGCGCCACCAGGTGGAGGCCACGCTGGCGTTCACCGCGGCGATCCGCCACGAGGACGTCGAAGCGCCCGCGAGCGACGACCTGACCACCGCCTACCGGGTCGCGACCGACGCGGCCACCGAGGCGTTCCGCGAGGACGGCGCGCTGGAGCGCGAGGCCGAGTTCCCCGGCTACGGCCTGCGCCGGGGCCGCGAGCTCGTGATCGTGCACTTCGTGGACAACCTCGTGCACGCCTGGGACCTGTGCCGCGCGATCAGCGCGGACAGCACGCTCGACACCGAGCTGGCCACCGCGGCCTACCGGATGGCCCGGCACTTCCCGAACACGCCGGACGTCCGCGGTCCGGGCAAGGCGTTCGCCATGCCGGTCGCCGTGCCGGAGGACGCGCCGATCACCGACCGCCTGGTGGGCCTGCTCGGCCGCTCGCCGCGCTGGCCCGCGTGACCACCGGGTCGGGGGCGCCACCACAGGGGGAGGCGCCCCCGACCCGCTACCCCGGTAGCACTGCCGGAATGGCTCCGCGGTGTGACGACCCGGACCCGGCACGCACCTAGCGTCACCTGCATGAAGACGCTCGCCCGTTGGGGCATCCACCCCCGGCCCGGGGTCGCACGGGCCCTCGTCGCCGCCGTGCCCGCGCTGCTCGCCGCCTACCTGGTGGCGCGCGGCTGGCTGTATCCGCTGTGGCCGGACACCGTCGGCGCGATCGGCCACCCGTTCAGCGCCGACCCCGGCCTCGGCGGCGCGTGGGGCGGGCCGACGCTCGCCGGCGCGTGGGCGGTGCACGCCCTGATCGCGCTGGGCGTCCAGGCCGTCTGCTTCGCCGCCGTCCGCGCCCTCTACCGACCCCGTCAGCCCGGCACGGGGCGCACGTCGCCCGCCGGGACCACGGCGCCCTCGTCGTCCACGAACCGCACCTGAACGGGCCGCCCGTCGGCCGTCCGGTAGACGACCGTGGACGTCGTGCGCGGCAGGTGCTCGTCACCCCACTGCTGCAACGCGCACAGCACCACGTTCAGCTGCCGGCCCGCCTCGGTGAGGCAGTAGCCCTCGCGCGGCCGCTGCCCCGGCTCCTGGTAGGCCCGCCGGGTCATCAACCCGCTGTCGACCAGCTTCGCGAGCCTGGCGGCGAGCACGTCGGAGGCGATGCCCAGGCGTGCGCGGAACTCCGAGAAGCGGAACGCGCCGGCCAGCGCCTCCCGCAGCACGAAGAAGGTCCAGCGCTCGCCGACGAGGTCCACCGCCTTGATCAGGGAGCAGGTCGCCTCGTCGGGGTCCGTCACCCGTTCAGTATGGCTCGGTTGTGCATTCCAAGCCAGCAGGGCTAGGTTGGCAAAGCCAACTCACCCTTGGGAGAACACTCCGATGAAGATCGCCAACTCGGTTGCCCTGGTCACCGGGTCCAACCGCGGCCTCGGCCTGCACTTCGCCCGGCAGCTGCTGGAGCGGGGCGCGGCGAAGGTCTACGCGACCGCGCGCGACGCAGCCTCCGTCGACCTGCCGGGCGTCGAGGTGTTGCCGCTGGACATCACCGACCCGGCCTCCGTCGCCGCCGCGGCCTCCGCCGCCGGCGACGTCACGCTGCTGGTCAACAACGCGGGCATCATCACCGGGGAGAACCTGGTCACCGGCGACCCGGCCGCGATCCGGCGCGAGATGGACACGCACTTCTACGGCACGCTGGAGGTGATCCGCGCCTTCGCGCCCGTCCTCGCGGCCAACGGCGGCGGCGCGATCCTGAACGTGCTGTCCTCGATGTCCTGGGTGTCCTACGACCGCGCCACCGCCTACAGCGCGGCCAAGGCGGCCCAGTGGAGCCTCACCAACGGCGTCCGGGTCGAGCTCGCGGGCCAGGGCACGCTGGTCACCGGCCTGCTGCTGGGCCCGACCGACACCGACATGACCGCGGGCATGGACGTGCCGAAGAACGACCCGGCCGACGTCGTGCGCGCCGCCCTGGACGGCGTCGAGGCCGACTCCGTGGAGGTGCTGGCCGACGAGGGCGTCATCGCCCTGAAGGCCGCGCTGTCCGCCGACCCGCGCACCCTCTACCCGCAGGTGGTCTGAAACGCGTCCGGGGGCGCCGGTCGGCGCCCCCGGACCCGGGACTCACGGGTTCAACGCCTCCGTCATCGAGGCGGGACCGACCAGCGGGATGTCCGGCGAGACGCCGCCCTCCTCGACCAGCTCGGCCTCCACCTCGTGCGGCCGGATCTTCCCGGCCCGGATGTCCTCCGCCCAGTGGCACGCCACCTTGTGCCCCGGCAGCACCTCGCGCAGCGCGGGCCGCTCGGTGTCGCAGCGGGTCGCCTGCTTCCACGGGCAGCGGGTGTGGAACCGGCAGCCCCGCGGCGGGTTCGCCGGCGACGGCAGGTCACCGGTGAGCAGGATGCGCTCGCGCCGGTCCTCCACCGCCGGGTCCGGCACGGGGATCGCCGACAGCAACGCCTTGGTGTACGGGTGCAGCGGCTCGGCGTAGAGGTCGTCCGAGGTCGCCTCCTCCACCAGGCCGCCCAGGTACATCACGCCGACCCGGTCGGAGATGTGCCGCACCACGGCGAGGTCGTGCGCGATCACCAGGTAGGTGAGCCCGAACTCGTCCTGCAACTCCTCCAGCAGGTTCACCACCTGCGCCTGCACCGACACGTCCAGCGCCGACACCGGCTCGTCGGCGATGATCAGGTCCGGCTCGACCGCCAGCGCCCGCGCGATGCCGATGCGCTGCCGCTGACCGCCGGAGAACTCGTGCGGGTACTTGCGCAGCGACGTGGACGGCAGCCCGACCGCCGACAGCAGCTCGCGCAGGCGCTTGCCCGTCGACTCGCGGCCCTTGTCCAGGCCGTGCGCCCGCAGGCCCTCCACCAGCAGCGACTCCACCGACTGCCGCGGGTCCAGGGACGACATGGGGTCCTGGAACACCATCTGCATGCGGCGGCGCATCCGCCGCAGCTCCTCGCCCCTGAGCCCGACCAGGTCGGTGCCGTCGAACAGCACCCGGCCGCCCGTCGGCTCGACCAGCCGCAGCATGCCGCGACCCAGCGTCGACTTGCCGCACCCGGACTCGCCGACCAGGCCGTAGGTCTCGCCGCGGTTGATCCGCAGGTCGACGCCGTCGACCGCGTACACGTGGCCGACCGTGCGGTCGACCAGCAGACCCCGCTTGATCGGGAAGTGGATCTTCAGGTCCTCGACCGACACCAGCGCGTCGCCCACGGGGGCGTCGGTGGCTGCCGGTTCGACGGCGGCGGTCATGCGGACACCTCCTGGGCGGCGGGCGTTCCCGGCAGCACCGGGTTGTGGCAGCGCAGCGACCGCACGTCGCCGGCCTCCAGCGCGGGCGTGACCTCGCGGCACACCGGCAGCGCGTTCGGGCAGCGGGGCGCGAACGCGCACCCGTGGTCCCACGGGATGTTGTCGGCGACCGAGCCCTTGATGGGCACCAGCTTCTCGCCGCGCGCGCCGTCCAGCCGCGGGATCGAGGCCAGCAGGCCGTGCGTGTACGGGTGCCGCGGCTCGGCGAACAGCGGGTACCGCGCCGCCTTCTCCACCACCCGGCCGCCGTAGAGCACGTTGACCTCGTCGCACAGCCCCGCCACGACGCCCAGGTCGTGCGTGATCATGATCAGCGCCGTGCCGGTGTCCTGCACCAGCTCCTTGAGCAGCGCCAGGATCTGCGCCTGGATCGTCACGTCCAGCGCCGTGGTGGGCTCGTCGGCGATGAGCAGCCGCGGCCGGCACGCCAGCGCGATCGCGATCAGCGCGCGCTGCCGCATCCCGCCGGACAGCTGGTGCGGGTACTCGCTCAGCCGGCGCTGCGGGTCCGGGATGCCGACCCGGCCCAGCAGGTCGGCCGCCTCCACCATCGCCGCCTTGCGGGCCATGCCGCGGTGCCGTTCCAGCACCTCGGTGACCTGGAGGCCGATCGGGATGACCGGGTTGAGCGACGACAGCGGGTCCTGGAACACCATGCCCAGGTCGCGACCGCGCCGGTTGCGCATCTCCCGGTCGCTCAGGGTCAGCAGGTCGGTGCCCTCGAACCGGACCTCGCCGGTGACCTTGTTGCCGCGCGACGGCAGCAGGCCCATGATCGCCAGCGACGTCACGGACTTGCCGCAGCCCGACTCGCCCACCAGGCCCACCGTCTGCCCGGGGTCGACGTCGAAGGAGACGCCGTCCACGGCGGTGAAGGGCTCGGTGCCCCTGCGCTGGAAGACCACCCGCAGGTCACGCACTTCGAGCAACGCCATGGCGGTTCACCTCCGGTTCTTCGGGTCGAGCGCCTCGCGCAACGACTCGCCGAGCAGGGTGAAGCCCAGCGCGACGATGATGATGGCGATGGCCGGGTAGAACGCCAGCTCCGGCTTGACGTCGATGTAGCGCTGCGAGTTGCCGAGCATCAGACCCCACTCGGCCCGCGACGGGTCCGGGTCGCCCAGGCCGAGGAACGACAGCGACGCGGCCTCGATGATCGCGGTCGCCAGCGTCAGCGTCGCCTGCACGATGACCGGGCCGAGCGAGTTCGGCAGCATGTGCCGGAACACGACGGTCCGCCGCCGCACGCCCAGCGCCGTCGCGGCCAGCACGTGGTCGCTGTGCCGCTGCGCGAGCATCGCGCCGCGCAGCAGCCGGGCGAAGATCGGCACCGTGGTCACCGCGACCGCGATGATCACCGTGGTCTGGCTGCCCCGGCTGGCCAGCGCCGCGATCGAGATCGCCAGCAGCAGGCTCGGGATCGACAGCATGATGTCGGTGAACCGCATCAGCCAGCTGTCCACCCAGCCGCCGAACGCGCCCGCCAGCCCGCCGATGATCATGCCCAGGACCAGGCCGATCAACGTCGCGCCGACGCCCACGACCAGCGACTGCTGCGCGCCGACCAGCAGCCGGCTGAAGAAGTCGCGGCCCAGCTCGTCGCCGCCGAGCAGGAACCCCGGCTGCGCGCCGGGGATGAAGTCCGGCCGCAGGTCCGCCAGCAGCTCCGGGTAGCGCTGGTACGGGTCCTTGGGCGCGATGAACGGCGCCACGATGGCCAGCACCAGGAACAGCAGCACCAGGAACGCGCCCAGCAGGGCCACCGGGCTGCGCAGCATCCGCTTCACCGCGTCGGCCGCGAGGCTCGTGCCCGCCGACTCGGCCAGCGCGTCGACCCGCGCCTTCTTGCGCTTGAGGAGACTGGTCATGATGCCCGCACCCTCGGGTCGATGATCGCGTAGGAGATGTCGACCAGCAGGTTCACGAGGACGTAGACCACGGCCGCGAGCAGCAGCAACGCCTGCAACCGCGGGTAGTCCCGGCGCTCGATCCCCTGGGCCAGCAACGACCCCAGCCCGCCCCACACGAACACCCGCTCGGTGAGCACGGCGCCGCCCAGCAGCAGACCGGTCTGCAGGCCGATCGTCGTGGACACCGGCAGCATCGCGTTGCGCAGCACGTGCCGGCGCCGGATCAGCTGCGCCTGGAGGCCCTTGGCGTTCGCCGTGCGGACGAAGTCCTCGTTGAGCACGTCGAGCACCGAGGCGCGGGTGATCCGCACGATCACCGCGAGCGGGATGGTGCCCAGCGCGATCGCGGGCAGCACCAGGTGCCACAGCGCGTCGGCCGCGGCGTCCCACTCCTGGGTGAGCAGGCCGTCCAGCACGGCGAAGTTCGTCACGTGGGTCGGGTCGATCGTGACGTCCTGCCGGCCCGACGGCGGGAACAGCGCCAGGTCCTGCGCGAACAGCTGCTTGAGCAGGATGCCGAGGAAGAACACCGGCACGGCCACGCCGACCAGCGTGCCGATGACGGTGGAGTTGTCCAGGAACCGGCCCCGGTTGCTGGCCGCCAGGTAGCCGAGCGGGATGCCCAGCACCACGGCGAACAGCAGCGCGGCCAGCGACAGCTCGATGGTGGCGGGCAGCGCGCGGCTGATCTCGGCCACCACCGGCTCGCCGCTGATCAGCGAGCTGCCGAAGTCGCCGCTGAGGATGCGGCCCAGGAACTTGAAGTACTGGATGAAGATCGGCTGGTCGAGACCGAGGACCTTGTTGAGCGCCTCGATCTTCTCCGGGGTCGCCTTGTCGCCGAGCAGGGCGCCCGAGGGTCCCCCGGGCAGCGACCGCAGCCAGACGAAGACCAGCAGCGACAGGATCAGCAGTGTGGGGATCGCCTGGAGCAGGCGTCGGACTATGAATCGCAGCATGATGGAAACCCTCTGGACAGCACGGGTGGTGACGCCCGGGTCACGGACGCCACCACCCGCCTACCGTTCGGTTCAGCCCTTGCTCACCGTGTCGAAGCGCTCGTCGGTCAGCGGGCTCGGGACGAGGCCCGTGATCTTGCTGCTGACCACGATCGCCGGCGGCGAGTGGGACACCGGGATCGCGGGCAGGTACTTGCTCATGATGTCGCGGCTCACCTGCTTGTAGGCGTCCGCGTGCTTGTCCTGGTCGACCACCGCGTCGGCCGCGGCGATCGCGTCGAACATGGCCGGGTCGGCGAAGCCGAACTCCTTCTTCTCACGGCCGAAGAACGTGCCGATGAAGTTGCCGGCGTCGTTGTAGTCACCGGTCCAGCCGAGCAGGTGCAGGTCGTGCTTGCCGAGCTTCTGCACGTCGTCCTTGTAGCCGCCGTTCCACGGGCGGGAGACGATCTGCGCGTTGATGCCCGCGGCCTTGAGGTCGTCGGCGATCACGGCCGCGATCTCGGACGGGTTCGGCATGTACGGCCGGCTGACCTCGGTGGGCACGTAGAAGTTCAGCGTCAGGTTCGACACGCCCGCCTGCGTCAGCAGCTCCTTGGCCTTGGCCACGTCGTGCGGGTACTGCTGCACGTCGTCGGCGTAGCCCGCGACCGTCTTCGGCATGAACTGCGTCGCCACCTCGGCGCCCAGCGGCAGCTTGGTCTTCACCAGCTGGTCGCGGTTGACCGCGTAGGCGATGGCCTGGCGGACCCGCAGGTCCTTCAGCGCCGGGTTGTTCGCGCCGTTGATGCCCAGGTACAGGATGTTGAACGCGGGCCGCGGCGTGACGTTGAAACCGTCGGACTTCAGCGAGTTGTAGTCGGCCGGACTCGGGAAGTCGTAGCCGTCGATCGTGCCGGCCTTGAGCTCCTGCTTGCGCGCGTTCTCGTCCGGGATGATCTTGAAGATCAGCTTGTCGAGCTTGGCCTTCTCACCCCAGTAGTCGTCGTTGCGGACCAGGGTGATGGTCTTGTTCGCCTTGTCGAACTTCTCCAGCTTGAACGCGCCGGTCCCGGTCGGGTGCTCGGTGGCGTAAGCCGGGTAGGTGAACGAGTCGCCGGACTGCACGACGTTGTCCGCGTCGTACTTCTTCAGCGCCTCGGGGCTGGAGATGGACAGCGCGGTCAAACCGAACGCCGCCGGGAAGGCACCCTTGTACTTGTTCAGGTTCAGGACCGCGGTGTGCTCGTCCTTGGCGTCGCAGGACTTGTAGACCGGCTCACCGGCCGCGTCGCCCTCGTTCTTGGCGAAGCCCTCGAACACGTCGCCGTAGTAGATCATCTGGCTCTGGGCGGCGGCGCCCTTCATGTTGAACCAGCGGTCGAAGTTGAAGCACACGGCCTCGGCGTTGAACGGCGTGCCGTCGTGGAACTTGACGTTCTTGCGCAGGTCGAACGTCCACGACGTGCCGTCTTCGCTGGGCGTCCACTTCTCCGCGAGACCCGGCGCGAGGTCGGCGGTGCCCCGCTTGTAGGTGACCAGCGTGTCGAACATCTGGCGGATGGGGCGGAAGCTCTCGCCGTCGTCGTTGAAGATCGGGTCGAAGTTCTTGGGCTCGCCCGCGGCGCCGAAGACCATCGTGCCGCCGACCTTGCCGGACCCCGAGTCGTCCGTGCGCTCGGATTGGGCACAGGCCGACAGTGCCAGTGCCGCGACGCCGGTCAGGCCGATCGCGGCCAACCATCGGCGCCGGGCCGTTCGAAATTGAAGCATTTGACACACCCCTAGGGAAATCCGGGATCTCACGGTGTGGTCACGGACCCTAACCGGTCACCAACACCCTTCCGACTCGGCCCAGGTCACGATCCGGCCACGTGAATCAGCATTAACACACGGACGGCACAGCTCCGCTGACCCAACGTGACCACGGACGATCGGGCAAACGTCCTCCTACGCTGTACAACGGACAACAGAAACCCGCACAGCCGCGGAGGGAGGTCGCCGGTGAGCCCAGTGGTCGAGTTCCGCGTCCTCGGCCCGTTGCAGGTGCTGGTCGACGGCGAGCAGGTCGTGGTGCGGGCGGGGCGGCAGCGCTCGCTGCTGGTGTCGCTGCTCATGCGCGCCGGGGCCGGTGTCTCGGTGGACGAGTTGGCGGAGCACATCTGGGGCGCCGAGCCTCCCGCGCGGGCACGCGGCACGCTGCAGACCTACGTGATGCGGCTGCGCCAGGTGCTCGGCCCGGCCGTGCCGATCCGGACCGTGCCCGACGGCTACCTGATCGACGTCGACGAGCGCACCATCGACGTGATGCGGTTCGAGCAGCTCGTCGAGGAGGGCGAGCGGGAGCGGGCCGCGGGCAGGCTGGAGTCGGCCTCGGCGATCTTCACCGCGGCGCTGGCGCTGTGGCGCGGCCCGGCGATGGTGGACGTGCCGTCGGAGGTCCTGCACCGCGACGAAGTCCCCCGCCTGGGCGAACGCCGGTTGCACGTGGAGGAGCGGCGGGTCGAGGTCGACCTGGAGCTGGGCCGCCACGCCGAGCTGATCCCCGAGCTGTCCCGGCTGACCAGCGAGCACCCGTTGCGGGAACGGCTGTGGGCGCAGCTCATGGTCGCGCTGTACCGGTCCGGGCGGCAGGCCGACGCGATCGGCGCGTACCGGCGGGTCAGCGGGCTGCTGGCCGAGCAGCTCGGCATCGACCCCGGCGACGAGCTGCGGCGCGTGCACCAGCAGGTGCTCGGCGGGTCGCCCGCTCTCGACCTCGGGCCGAACGCGCCCGCCGCGCGGCGCGACCGGGTGGTGCCCTCGCAGCTGCCCGCCGACATCGGCGACTTCGTGGGCCGCGAGCAGGCCGTCCAGCTCATCGAAGCGCTGCTGCGGACCGCGCAGGGCGTGCCGGTGGTCACACTGGCCGGGCCGCCCGGCGTGGGCAAGACGGCGCTGGCCGTGCACGCGGCGCACAAGATGCGGCACTTCTTCCCCGACGGGCAGCTGTACGTGAACCTGCGCGGCTACGCCCAGGGGCCGCCGCTGAGCGCGGTGGACGTGCTGCCGCGGTTCCTGCGGGCCCAGGGCGTGCCGCCGGAGTCGGTGCCGCTGGACCAGGACGAGCAGGAGGCGATGTTCCGGTCCCGGCTGACCGACCAGCAGGTGCTGCTGGTGCTCGACAACGCCGCCAACGCCGAGCAGATCCGGCCGCTGCTGCCCGGCTCACCGGGCTGCGCGGTGCTCGTGACCAGCCGTGACACCCTGCGCGGGCTGGCGGTCAGCCACGCCGCGTCCAACGTGCGGCTCGACGTGCTCGACCGGTCCGAGACGCGGGCGCTGCTGGCGGGGATGCTCGGCGACGACGTGGTCGCGGCGCAGTCCGACGCGGCCGACGAGCTGGCCGAGCTGTGCGCTCACCTGCCGCTGGCGCTGCGGATCGCGGCGGCCAACCTGCTGTCCCGGCCGGAGATCACCATCGCCTCCTACGTGGAGGAGCTGCGCGCGGGCAACCGGCTGGCGGCGCTGGCCGTGGAGGGCGACGAGCGGGCCGCCGTGCACGCCGCGTTCGACCTGTCGTACACGGCGCTCAAGCCGGAGCTGGCGTCGCTGTTCCGGCTGCTGTCGCTCGCGCCGGGCGACATCACACCCGACGTGGCGGCCGCGCTGGGCGGGCTGACCACGCAGGACGCGCGGCGGCGGCTGGACCGGCTGGCCACCGCGAACCTCGTGGACAACCACGCACCCGGCCGCTACCAGTTCCACGACCTGCTGCGCGACTACGCCACCGAGCGGCGCGAGGTCGAGGACGACGCGGCGGAGAGCGCGCAGGCGTCGCGGCGGCTGCTGGACTGGTCGATCCGGACGGTCGACAACGCCACCGACGCGTTCAAGTCCACGTTGCTGCGGCTGCCGCGCCACGACGTGGTGGCGGGCGTGACGCCGCGCCTGTTCTCCACCTCGGCCGAGGCCCTGGCCTGGCTGGACGCCGAGCGCGGCAACCTGGTCGGCCTCGTCGTGCACGCCGCCGACCGCCAACCCGACCGGGACGTGTGGCAGCTCGCCGACGCGCTGCGGCGCTACTTCTACACGATCGGGTTACCGGTGGAGTGGCTCGCGACCGCGAAGGCCGGGCTGGCCGTGGCCCAGGCGTCGCAGGACGCGGTCGGCGAGGTGGCGATGCTGTCGTCGCTGGGGACGCTGTACTGGGCGATCGGGCAGCACCGGGTGGCCGTCGACTACTTCCGCCGGGCCATCCCGATCCAGCAGCGCACCGGCGCCGCGCCCGCCGTCGAGGCCGCCGTGCTGGCGAACCTCGGCGCGGTCTGCATCGACATCGGCGACCTGGAGCAGGCCGCGGAGCACCTGGAACGCGCGCTCGTCATCACGCGGTCCATCGGGGCGTTGCAGCAGGAGGGCATCGCCCAGCTCAACCTCGGCGGCGTCTACATGCAGCTCGGCCAGCTGGACCGGGCCGTGTCGTCGTTCGAGGGCGCGCTGGACGTCGGCAACCGGCTCGGCGCGTGGATGACGCAGGCCGACAGCCACCGGGCGCTGGCCGAGGTGCACCTGTTCCTGGGCCGGCCGCAGCGGGCCGCCGAGCTGTACGAGCGGTGCGGCGAGCTGTACGAGCGGGCCGGTGCGCGGGGATTCGCGCACTTCTCGCACGAGGGCTTGGCGTTGACGTACGTGATGAGAGGGCGGTGGGCCGACGCGGCGCACGAGGCCGGGCGGGCGGTCGGCATCGCGGAGGAGCTGGGCAATCTCAAGGGGCTGTGCGACGCGAAGAACGCGCTGGGTGAGGCGCTGTGCGGGTTGGGCAGGCTGGAGGAGGCGGTCGAGCGCACCACGGAGGCGCTGCGCATCGCCGAGGAGACCGGCTACCCGCTGGGGATCGTCGCTGCGCGGCGCGGCCTGGCGCTGGCGCACCGCGCGGCGGGCCGGCTGGACGAGGCGCGGTACTCGGCGACCCAGGCCCTGGACAGCGCCGTGCGCTACCGGTTGCGGATCGCCGAGGTGGACGTGCTGGCCGTGCTCGGGCGGGTCAGGCTCGACCAGGGTGACGTGGCCCAGGCGCTCGACCTGGCGCTGCGGTGCCTGGAGCTGAGCCGCGCCACGGGGCAGCGGTGCGTGCACGCGCGGGCCGCGCACCTGGCGGGTGACGTCCTGGCCGCCAAGGGGGACGGTGCGGGCGCACTACGGCACTGGCGGACGGCCCTGGAGTGGTTCACCGCGATCGGGTCGCCGGAGGCGGACGTGGTGCGGGCGTCGCTGGACGGCCAGGACTGACCCCGGCCGGCTTGCGACGGGGCGGTGCCGACGCAGGGCTGACGTGTCCCCTGCCGACACACGGCGGCTGGCCCTGGACTGCCCCGCACTGCACTGCCGGCACTGGGCGGCCGGCGCTGGGCGGCTTCTGTCGATGCCGGGCGCATGCATCGATGCCGGGCGTATGCAATCAACGCCGAGCAGGTGCAGCCAGCTCAGGGCGGACGCAGTCCCACCCGGTCGGGTCGATGCAGCCACCGCATGGCGGGGCCGGTGGGCCGCTGTGCCCCCGTAGGGGCGCGTGCTCAGTCCGGCGTCACGAACCGGTCGGCGCGTGCCTTCGTGCCGTCCACGGCGAACCAACCGCGTTCGAACGCCTGCCAGCGCCGCAGGTGCGCGCGGTTGGCCTCGCCGTCCCGTTCGACGGCACGGCGCAACCGCTCCGCCGGGTCGGGCACCTCGACCCAGATCACCTCGTCCAGGCGTGGCGCGATCGAGCGCCGGGCCGCCGAGACGCCCTCGATGATCAGCACGTCCGGCACCGGCACGTCCACCCACGCGCCGGGGCGCGCCCAGCCCCCGGCCCACTCCATCCGCCGGTAGCGGGCCGCGCGGCCCTGCCAGAGCGGGTCGAGGACCTCGGCGACCAGGCGCGGCCACCACGACACCGGGTCGGTCCAGGTGGCGAAGTGGTCCGTCGGCACCACGGTCGCGCCCAGCTTCAGCGCCAGGCGCGCGGCGAACGTCGACTTGCCCGAGCCCGACGGCCCGTCGACCGCGACGAGCCTCACATGCTGCGCCGGCCGGACAGGGCCCGGCCCAGGGTGAGCTCGTCGGCGAACTCCAGGTCACCGCCCATCGGCAGGCCCGACGCGAGCCTGGTCACGGTGAGGCCGGGGAAGTCCCGCAGCATCCGCACCAGGTACGTCGCCGTGGCCTCGCCCTCCGTGTTCGGGTCCGTGGCGATGATGATCTCCGACACCTCCGTGCCGATCCGGGTGAGCAGCTGCCTGATCCGCAGCTGGTCCGGCCCGACGCCCGACAACGGGTCGAGCGCGCCGCCCAGGACGTGGTAGCGGCCCTTGAACTCGCGGGTCCGCTCGACCGCGAGCACGTCCTTCGGCTCCTCCACCACGCAGATCAGGGTCAGGTCGCGGCGGGGGTCGCGACAGATGCGGCAGGTCGTCTCGGCCGAGACGTTGCCGCACACGTCGCAGAACACCACGCCGTCCTTGACCTTCTGCAACGCGTCCTGGAGCCGGCCGATGTCGGCCGGGTCCGCGGCGAGCAGGTGGAAGGCGATGCGCTGCGCGCTCTTCGGACCGACGCCCGGCAGCCTGCCGAGCTCGTCGATCAAGTCCTGGACGGGCCCCTCGTACATCAGCCGAACAGCTTCCCGAGACCGCCCAGGTCGTCCATCCCGCCCATGCCGCTGGCGAGCGGGCCCATCTTCTGGGCCGCCAGCTCCTGCGCCGCGCGGTTGGCGTCGCGCACGGCCGCGACGACCAGGTCGGACAGCGTCTCGACGTCGTCCGGGTCGACCGCCTTCGGGTCGATGTTCAGGCTCTTGAGCTCGCCGCCGCCGGACACGACGGCGGTGACCAGACCACCGCCGGCGGTGCCGGTCACCTCGGCCTCGGCCAGCTCCTGCTGGGCTTCAGCGAGCTGCTGCTGCATCTTCTGCGCCTGCTGGAGGATTTGCTGCATGTTGGGCCCACCGGGTTGCACCGCGGGTTCCTCTCTTCGGGGTCTGCCGCCGTTCACCAGCGTAGTCGCGTCGATCAGCCCTTCAACGGCCGAGCGCCAAGCTCGTCGGCGAGGAGCTTGAGCACCACGGCCTCCGGGTCGAGCCGCTGGTCGTCCGCGTCGCCGGGGAGGGCGGCCTCGGCCAGCATCTCCTCCTCGTCCACCGGCTCCGGCGGGAGGGGCTCATCGGGCTCCGGCGGCTCGGGCGGCGGCGGCACGTCGTCGACGGCCGGGCGGCCGGACGGCGCGGACCGGCCCGGCTCGGGGCGCTGGCCCGGCTGCTGCGCCTGGCTCGGCCGGGTCGGCGCGGGCCGTTGCGGCTTCTGCGGTGCCGGGCGGGACGGGGCCGCGGCGCTCGCGTCGCCGTGCACGCACCTGACCTGCCACGTGCCGCCGAGGACCTGCGCGAACGCGGCGGCGATGGCGTCGGCGTTGCGCGGTTCGGCGAGCCGGCGGGCCAGCGGCGCGGAGGTGTGGGCGAGGGTGACGGTGGTGCCGTCGACGTCGGCGACCGTGGCGTTGGTGAGCATCGCCTCGGTGCTGCGGCTCGTGCCGCGGACCACGCCCAGCAACTCCGACCAGCGCCGCCTCACCTCGACCGCGTCGACACCGCCGGCGGACGGCGCGGGTGCGACCTGGGCGGCCTGGGCGGCCGGCGCGGGCACGCCGGCGGGCGGCGTGGCGGCCGGCCACTCGCCCGGCGCACCGGACGGCGGCTGCGCGGCGTGCGGCCCGACGCCCTGACCACGCTGGTCCTCGCCCGAGTGCGGCGCGACGGCGTGCGGCGCGGCGGGCTGGGGCGCGACAGCGGACGGCCCACCGGGCTGTGGCGCGGCGGCGTGCGGCGGACCGGCCGGCGGCGCGGCGGCCTGCACACCACCGCTCTGCACACCACCACTCTGCGACCCAACGCCCTGCGGCGCGGCGGCGGGTGACCCGGACGCGGGCGGTGCGGCGGGCGTGCCTTCGCCGGCGCTCGGGGTGCCGGCCGACCTCATGGCGGCCGACCGCAGCACCGGCGGCGGGGGCAGTCCGGGCGGGCCCGCGGGCGGCGCGGCCTGCGGTGCGGGCGTGGCGGGGCGGTCGACCGGCGGTGCGGCCGGTGCGGCGCCCTGGGCCGGTGCCGGCGCGGGGTCGGCGGCGCGTTGCGAGGGGCGCTGGAAGCGGGTCTCCGGGGCGGACCCCGCCGCCGCGCCGCCGGCCGGTGGGCCGTGGCGCTCCAGCTGTTCCACGCGTTGCAGCAGGCCCGACTCGACGTCGCCGACCGACGGCAGCAGCATCCGCGCGCTCACCAGTTCGAGCAGCAGGCGGGGCGCGGTCGAGCCGCGCATCTCGGTCAGGCCCTGGTGCAGGATTTCCGCCCAACGGGTGACCGTCGCGGGCCGGGTCGCGTCGCGCTGCGCGATCATCTTGGCCAGCTCGTCGTCCGGCGCGGACACCAGGCCGCGCTCCGCCGCGTCGGGCACGGCGTGCAGCAGCACCAGGTCGCGCAGCCGGTCGAGCAGGTCGGACGCGAAGCGGCGCGGGTCGTGCCCGGCGTCGACCAGGCGGTCGATGGTGCCGAACACCGCCGAGCCGTCGCCCTGCGCGAGGCCGTCCACCACGTCGTCGATCAGCGCCACGTCCGTCACGCCGAGCAGCGCGATCGCCCGCTCGTAGCGCACGCCCTCGGGGCCCGCGCCGGACAGCAGCTGGTCCATCACCGACTGCGTGTCCCGCGCCGAGCCGCCGCCCGCCCGGATGACCAGCGGGAACACCGACGGCTCGACCGCCACGCCCTCGGCGGCGCAGTTGCGCTCCAGCAGCGCGCGCATCGAGCTCGGCGGGATCAGCCGGAACGGGTAGTGGTGCGTGCGCGAGCGGATGGTGGGCAGCACCTTGTCCGGCTCGGTGGTGGCGAAGATGAAGATCAGGTGCTCGGGCGGCTCTTCCACGATCTTCAGCAGGGCGTTGAAGCCCTGCGTGGTGACCATGTGCGCCTCGTCGATGATGAACACCCGGTACCGCGACTCGGCCGGCGCGTAGAACGCCTTGTCCCGCAGCTCGCGGGCGTCGTCCACGCCGCCGTGGCTGGCCGCGTCGAGCTCCACCACGTCCACGCTGCCCGGCCCGTTGGGCGCGAGGCCCACGCACGAGTTGCACTCGCCGCACGGGTCGGGCGTGGGCCCCTGCACGCAGTTCAGCGAGCGCGCCATGATCCGCGCGCTGGACGTCTTGCCGCAGCCGCGCGGCCCGGAGAACAGGTACGCGTGGTTGACCCGACCGGCCGCCAGGGCGGTGCGCAGCGGTTCGGTGACGTGCTCCTGACCGACGACCTCGCCGAAGGTCGCCGGACGGTACTTGCGGTAGAGGGCGAGCGCCACGTCGGCGACCTTACCGGGAGGGTCCGACAAAGAAAGGGGACCCCGTGCACCCACCAGAGCCCGCTTATCCTTGCTGCCTTCCGGCCCTGGGGAGGTTCGCGAGATGTGTGCCGCACGAGGTCCGCGTTCAGTGTAGCCGGTCGCCCCACCGGACCTGTCCCCACCCACTCCCGGCACGGGAGAATTTCACCGGAAAGTGGCACTACCCGGTGAAGGAGGAACCAGATGAGGGCGCTCGTCCTCGCGTGCACCGCCCTGTTGCTCGGAGCCACCACCGCGGCGGCCGACCCGGTACCGCCCCGGCACGCCATCGTCATCTGCCAGACCGCGAGCTTCTACGGCAACTACGACCACGCCGTCGGCCCGGTCGAGTTCAAGCGCACCCTGACCTACGGCAACAAGATCGGCCACACGCCCGGCGCCCACCCCGTCTACAACGGGTGGGCGGCGAGCATGGACTTCGGCCCCAACGACTGGGGGTACATCCGGATCGAGTGCATCGGGGGGTACGACTCGTGGTGAGAGCAGCAGCAGCCCTGGTCGCCGCGGTCGCGCTCGTCGTCACCGCGACACCCGCCCAGGCCGCCAACGGCACGGTCGGCGAACGCGAGACCGTGTGCGCCAACGACCTCTACGTCCGCACCGCACCCAACGACGGCCCGTGGATGGGCACCCTCTACCGGGGTCAGACGTTCCTGGTGAAGGGGCCGAAGTCGGGCAACTACATCTACGGCTTCGCCTACGGCCACATCAACGCCAACGGCTGGGTCGCCGACGGCTGGTTCTGCTAGCCGAGCGCCCCGGTGAACAGCGGCACGGCCTGGTCGAGCGCGTAGGCCATGCCGAGCGACGAACCGCTGGAGAAGGCGTTGATCAGGCTCTTGTCCTCCAGGACCAGCGCCTTCTCCGGCACCAGCGGGTTGGCCTTGAGCGCGGTCGCGTCGCCGCCGATGGGGAACAGCACGCTCAGGTCGGCGGTGAGCAGGTCCAGCCGTTCGGCGGAGATGTCGACGTAGAAGGTGCCCGACGTCAGGTCCTCGACGTCCTTGCGGAGCGTGAAGCCGATGGCCTTCATGAAGTCGGCACGGGGGTCGCCGGAGACGTACGCGCCGAACTTGCCGTCGAAGTACGCGCCGACCACGGTGGTCTTGCCGTCGAACTTCTTGTTCGCGGCGAACTTCGCGTCCAGGTCGGCGACGATCCGCTCGCCCTCGGACACCTTGCCCAGCGCCTTCGCGACCAGCTCGACCTGCTGCCGCCACGAGGTGCCGTACGGGATGACGTCCTTCGGCGCGCCGATCGTGGGCGCGATCTTGGACAGCTTCTCGTGCTTGGCCTCGTCGTTGTCCGACCGGGTGTTGAGGATGAGGTCGGGCTGGAGTGCGGCGACGGCCTCGTAGTCGATCTCGGTGGTGCCGAGCAGCGTCGGCGCCTGCCGGTAGAGCCCTTCCGCCCACGGCCCGACGCCCTTGCCGCCGAACGCCAGCCAGTCGCTCGCGCCCACGGGCTGCACACCGAGCGCGAGCGCGGTCTCCGCGTCCGACCACCCCAGTGCCACCACGCGCGTCGGCGGCTTGTCGATCGTCACGGGACCGAACCGCGTGTCGACCGTCACCCCGGACGACGCCGGCTCGGACCCACCGCCCCCACCACCGCAAGCGGCCAGGAGCAGGGCGGACAGGGCAACCACGAGACCACGCTTCATTAGGCAAGGCTAACCGAATCCATTGGCGGCCGATGCGACCGACCACCCGTTTTGGGAGCGGCGCGGACCCTCCGTTAGACTCCGCCACGGAGGATTCGCATAGCGGCCTAGTGCGCACGACTGGAAATCGTGTTGGGTTAACCCCCTCACGGGTTCAAATCCCGTATCCTCCGCAGACCGAAGCCCCGGTCACCACCAGGTGACCGGGGCTTCGTCGTGTGCGCGATGCAACGTTCTGCGCCTCCGGAAGCGTTTAAACCAGTGATCGACCGATTACTGGGAGGACACGCATGAGGATCGTCACGACGGCCGCCGCGGTGGCCGCTGCCGCCGCCGGCCTGATCGCCGGTGGTGCGGCCACGGCGGCGGCCGAGGTGGGGGCGAGCGGGCCGGCGCAGTACAGCGCCACGGCGTGGCACGACGTCAACGTCCGGCACTGCCCTTCGACGGCGTGCACGACGGCGCCGGGGAGCCCGATCCTGGCCGGCTGGACGGTGGGGGCCTACTGCTGGGTGCACGGCGAGTCGGTCACGGACTTCGGCTACACCAACGACGTGTGGCTCAACGTCGGCAGGCAGGACGGTGGCACGCAGTGGGCCAGCGCCATCTACTTCAAGGGCGACGCGCTCGCCAACCTGCCGAAGGACGCGCAGTGCGCTGACGCGCCCCAGCCGCCCACCACCACCCCGCGTCCCACCACGACGACGCAGGCACCCACCACCACGCCGCGGCCCACCACCACCACCACGCAGGCGCCGACCACCACGCCGCGGCCCACCACGACGTCGTTGCCGCCGACCACGACGGTCGCGCCCACCACGACGACGGCCTTCCCGACCACCACCCAGAAGCCGACCACCACGGCCTACCCGACCACGACGGTCGCGCCCACCCGGAGCTGATCGCGGCGAAGGAAAGGCCCCCTCGGACTCCGCGTCCGAGGGGGCCTGGTCGGCCTGTCGCCGCCGGCTACGGCCGGGGCACGTGCGCCGCGATGTCCTCCAGCAGGAACAGCAGCTGGTCGACGTGCGCGATGCCGGAGCTCGGGCGCAGCTTCACGACCTGCGGGTCGTGGTCGCTGGCCTGGTCGGCGAACTCCGCGTTGACGTGCACCACGTCGTAGCGGTACCGGATGATGTTGGCGCTGATCAGGATGTGGTCGAGGGTCTGCGAGTTGCCCTCGAACACGTAGCTGTACCGCTCGGCCGCGGGCAGGGTGTCGATCAGGGCCACCACGTCGCCGTTGCCGGTCAGCGTGCGGACCGCGGGCGAGAACTGGTAGTCGTTGATGTCACCCGCGAGGACCACGTTGGCGCCCTTGTCGACGGCCTTGACCTGGTCCACGAAACCGCGCAGCAGCGCGGCCTGCTGAGCGCGCTGCACCTCCGAGCTGCGCACCGGCTCCTGGTAACGACCGTGCATGGCCTGGTCGCCGCCCTTGGAGTTGAAGTGGTTCGCGACCACGAACACCGTGCGGCCGCGGAACTTGAACTCGCCGGCCAGCGGCTTGCGGCTGCTGTTCCACGCCGGGTCGGCGGGCGCGATGCGGCCCGGCGACACCGACAGCGCGGCGCGGCCGTGCTGCTGCACGACGGACACCGGCGTGGTGGCGTCGCCGCCCGCGCGGTCCACGAAGGACACCCGGGCCGGGTTGAACAGGAACGCCACCCGGATGTTGCCGCCCGGCTCGCCGCCGTCGGCCTTGTTGACCGGGTCGATCTGGCGCCACTGGTAGCGCGGGCCGCCCGCGGCCACGATCGCGTCGGTGAACCTGGCGAACGTCGCGTCCGCCGCCACCGTGCCGTCGTCGGTCGCGCCGTTGTTGTCCTGGATCTCCTCCAGCACCACGACGTCCGGGTTCCGCAGGTTGTGCACCACGGCCGCGGCGAGGCGGTCGAACTTGGCCTGGTCGTTCGTGGCGGCCAGGTTCTCCACGTTGTAGGTGGCCACCGACAGCTCGAACGCGCGCTGCTGGTCGGTGACCTCGGGCGTGATGCCGCCGGACACGTGCTCGCCGACGGTCTTCGTGGCCAGGGTGTAGCCGCCGAAGTTGGTGTACTCGACGTTGCCGACCGTCGCGCCGCGCCACACGTCGCCGACGTTGCTGGTCTGCGGCGCCGCCGCACCCGGCTTGACCTTGATCCGGCCGCTGTTGGGCTGGTCGTAGCCGAGGTAGATCGTGCCGCCGCGGGCGGTCGGGTTCTGGTCCGGGAGGGTGGTGATCCACGTCTCGCCGAAGCTGTTCGTGGGTCCGACCACGCGGGCGTCGTCCACCTGGACGTACATGCCCTCGCGGGACTCGTAGTAGTCCTGGCCGTAGGTCGCCGGGTCGAGCGGGAGCGCCTCGATGCTGCCGCCGTTCGCGGTGGGCAGGTAGCCCGCCGGCGGGCTCAGCTCCTCCGGCGCGGGCAGGGCGTTGCCCTTGGACTTGACGGTGACCGTCGCGCCGGTGATCTCGGTGAGCGTCTGGTTGGAGTTGCTCGCCGCGTCACCGCCCGGCCGGTACTCCGCGACCGTGCCGGAGACCAGCACCGCGTCACCGGGCTCGACGGTCGGGGCGAGGCCCGCGGTGTAGACGAACACGCCCTCGCTGGTGCGCGGGTCGGTGTCCGGGGCGGTGTCCTGGATCCAGAAGCCGCGGTCGCCGATGGCGCGGGTCGCGGTGACGACGCCGGGCACGCCGGTGACCTTCTGGCCCAGCAGCGGTGAGACGCGGGTCGTGCCCTGGACGTCGCGGATGCGCTTGTCGCCGGGCTCGGGCTCCGGGTCCGGGTCGGGGGTGCCGGGGCCCTGGCCCTTGGCGTTGACCGGGGTCGGCGCGCCGACGGTGAAGTCCGCCGCGTTGTCGTCGGTGTCGGTCAACGCGGTCCGGGCCGCGGAGGTGGTGTTGCCCGGGTTGGCCGTCGGCGAGGTCTCGCGGACCACGGTGGACGAGCCGTAGCCGACCAGGTCGCGCACGCGGGTGTCGGCGGCGCAGTCGGCGGCGGTCTTGCAGGTCAACGGGGTGGTCGCGGTGACCAGGGCGATCGTGCCGCCGGTGCCGCCCATGGCGATCGTGCCGGTGACGTCCGGCGTCGGCAGCTCCACCGTGCCGCCCGCGCCCTTGCCCTCGGCGACCAGGAACCGGCCGCCGGCGGGGATCGAGCCGGTCAGCGGGGTGACCTGCCACTGGCTGGACGCGCTCGCGCTCGCCGGGAGGTACTGCACGCTCCAGCCGTCGACGGCCAGCGGCGTGGCGCCCGCGTTGCCGAGTTCGACGAAGTCCTGGGTCAGCGTGGCACCGGAGTTGCCGCCGCCGCCGTAGACCTCGGCGACGAGGCCGTCCTGGCTCGGTGCCGCGAGGATCGGCGTGGCGAGGGCGAGCGTCACGGCGGAGGCGGCGGTGACCGCCAGCCCGACGCGGAGCGGGGTAGGTCTCAACGGGTCCTCCGTAGTTGGCGGCTGCGCGCATCCTCCCCGTATCGAGTGAACGACGGAAGACACCGTCACTAACGGTTGACCATTACCTGCCATCGAACGTGTGTTCGAACGTAGGGTAGGGTCATGGCCGTGCCCTTCCCGGTGGCCCTCCCAGCGCCGGCACGGGCACGACAGGCACGACAGGGGCGCCGACCCGGACCTGACGAGGTCCGGCTCGGCGCCCGTGCGCGCGTCAGCGGCCCTTGTGGCAGGTGAAGCCGGGTGATTCGAAGTCGCACCCGGTCGGGTGTCCGATCGACTGCCCGCACACGCAGGCCGGACAGGATGCGCCGCACCCGCCGGGAGCGGCCGGCACCGAGGCCGTGAAACGTCGGAGCCCCGGTTGCCATGATCGGCAACCGGGGCTCTGAGCAGCGGTGGCGGTGGGATTTGAACCCACGGAGGCTTTCACCTCACACGCTTTCGAGGCGTGCTCCTTCGGCCGCTCGGACACGCCACCGCCGAGAACAATACAAGACCGGTGCGGTGCCACCCAACCGGGGGTCGCCTCGAACATCCGCGCTGGTCAGAGTCCGTCGGTGGTCACAGGTCGGCGAAGAACGACTCCATCAGGGCGGCGCAGCGCTCGGCCAGGACGCCACCGACCACCTCCGGCCGGTGGTTGAGGCGGCGGTCGCGGACGACGTCCCACAGGGAGCCGGCGGCGCCGGTGCGCGGTTCCCAGCAGCCGAAGACCACCCGGCCGACCCGGGCCAGGACCAACGCGCCCGCGCACATCGTGCACGGCTCCACGGTCACCGCCAGGGTGCAACCGGTCAGCCGCCAACCATCACCGTGGACCGCGGCGGCGGCGCGCAGGGCCAGGACTTCGGCGTGCGCGGTCGGGTCGCCCAGGGCTTCACGGGCGTTGCAGGCGCGCGCCAGCTCGACACCGTCCGGGCCGTAGACGACCGCGCCGATCGGGATGTCGCCGGTCTCGGGTGCGCGTGCGGCCACCTCCAGGGCGGCCTCGACCATCGCTTCGTCGGCGGCCTGGCTGATCACGCCCCCACCTCCGCCGTGACGGCCCGCTTCGGGCTCGCGGCCGGGAGGCCCGACAAGCCGCCCAGGGCCGATCCCCGGTCCGGCGAGGAGAGGCTCGACGAACCGCACGGGGCCGGCGCGGTCGGGCGGAGGGAGTTCGCCACGGGCACCCCCGTGGGAAGGGCCGGCCGGCGGTTCGGGGTGGAGGGGTGCGACGAGGCGGGCGGGGTCGGGTGGAGGGAGAGCGTGGGGCGCGGCGTGGGTGGCTTCGTTGGGCGCGGAAGGGTGCTCGGCGAGTGCGACCGCGGGTGCGGTGGGCTCGGCGAGATGGTGGTGGTGGCGCTCACGCCTGGAGGCTGTCCAGGAGCTTGGTGAACTCGTCGCCGAAGCCGCAGCGCTGGGCGATCATCTGGAGCTGCTCGTCCGGGTACAGGTCGACCTCGTCCACGACCACCTGCATCTCGTGCTGCGGCATGCCGAGGTCGGCGAGCACGGCCAGGTCGCCCTCGGGCCACAACTCGTCGTCCTCCTCGTCCGGCGGGTCCACCCGGAGCAGGTCGAGCACGTCGGCCGCGATGTCGTAGTCCAGCGCCGCCGCCGCGTCGGACAGCAGGAGGGACACCCCGCCGGGCACCGGGCGCAGGACGATGAAGAACTCGTCGTCCACCGCCAGCAACCCGAAGACGGCACCCGTCGAGCGCAGTTGGCGCAGCTCCGTGATCGCCGCGTCGAGCTCGGACAGCGCCGAGCTGTCCATCTTGCTGCACCGCCATCGGCCGTCCTCACGAACCACCGCGACAGCGAAGCCGTTGACCGGCTCCTGGTGTGCCATGTGCACACCGTAGGGCCACGCCGACGCACCCGGTAGCACGGGGGCCTCGGCCACGGGCACGGGGGGCTTGGCGGTGCCACTATCGAGGGATGAGCACAACTCTGCCGAACGCCCCGACGACCGCCCCCGAGCCCCGGTTCACCGGGCTGGTGGAGGCCGCCCGAGCCCTCCAGCCCAGGACAGTGGCGCTGCGACGGCAGGTGCACCGGCACCCGGAGCAGGGGTTGGACCTGCCCGCGACCCAGGCCGCGATCCAGCACGCGCTGTCCGGCCTCCCGCTCGAGGTGACCACCGGGAAGTCCAGCAGTTCGGTCACCGCGGTGCTGCGCGGCGGCAAGCCGGGACCGACCGTGCTGCTGCGCGGCGACATGGACGCGCTGCCGCTCCAAGAGGAGACCGGCCTGGCCTACGCCTCCGAGGTCGACGGCTCCATGCACGCCTGCGGCCACGACACGCACGTCGCCATGCTCGCCTCCGCCGCACGCCTGCTCTCGTCGCGCCGCGACGCGCTGGCCGGCCAGGTCGTGTTCATGTTCCAGCCCGGTGAGGAGGGACAGCACGGCGCGCGGCACATGCTCGACGAAGGCGTGCTCGACGCGGCGGGCGCGCCGGTGGAGAAGGCGTTCGCCCTGCACATCACCTCCACGCTCCAGTCCGGCGTCCTCATCTGCCGCCCCGGCCCGACGATGGCCTCCGCGGACACCTTCCACATCACGGTCAAGGGCCGCGGCGGGCACGGCGGCATGCCGCACGACGCGCTCGACCCGGTGCCGCCCGCCGCCGCCATGGTCGGCGCGTTGCAGACGATGGTCGCCCGGCGGGTCAGCGTGCACCAGCCGGCCGTGGTCACCATCGGCCGCATCGCCGCGGGCACGACGACCAACATCATCCCGGAGACCGCGCTGGTCGAGGGCACCATCCGGACGCTCTCGGAGGACACCAGGGCCCTGGTGCACCGCGAGCTCCAGCAGGTGGTCACGCACGTGGCCGCCGCGCACGGCTGCACGGCCGAGGTGCGGATCATCCCCGGCTACCCGGTCACGGTGAACGACGACGTGGTCGGCCCGCACGTCATCGACATCACCACGGCGGCCCTCGGCTCGCGGTGGGCCGCGCACATGGACGACCCGCTGATGGGCGCCGAGGACTTCTCCTACGTGCTGCAACGGGTGCCGGGCGCGATGGCCTTCCTGGGCGCCTGCCCGCGCGGGGTCGAGCTGGAGCGGGCGGAGCCGAACCACTCCAACCGGGTGCTCTTCGACGAAGCCGCCATGGAGCACGGGGTCGTGGTCTACACGGCGTTCGCCCTGGACGCGCTGCGGTAGTCCGAAGCCGGGCCGGAGACGCAGAAGAGGTCGGGGTCGGGGCTGTGGTGGTGTTCATGGCCTCGACCCTGCCCTCGATCGTGAGGGCCGGCGAGGGCCGTTTCGCGATCTGTGGACAACTCCTGTCCTGTGGACAAATGGGGGGTGCGGGTCCGCGCCGGCAGGATGAGCGCTGTGCGAAGCGTCTGCGTGGTCGGGCTCGGGTTGATCGGTGGTTCGGTGCTGCGCGCGGCAGCCGCCGCAGGGCGCGTGACCTGGGGCGCGACCGCTTCGACAGCCGACGCGGGGACAGCCCGGCAGGACGGCTTCGACGTGCTCGACCTCGCCGCGGCACTCGACCGCGCGCGCTCGGAGGACGCGCTCGTCGTCGTCGCCGTCCCGCTGCCGGCTGTGGAAGAAGTGCTGCGCGCGCTCCCCGCGAACGTCCGGCTCACCGACGTCGTCAGCGTCAAGGGCCCGGTCGCCGACCTGGTCCGCCGGGTCGCGCCGCACGCCCGCTACGTCGGCGGCCACCCGATGGCGGGCACCTCCTCCTCGGGCTGGGCCGCGGGCCGCGCCGACCTCTTCCACGACGCCGCCTGGGTCGTCACCGCCGAGGACGACGCCGATCCGGACGTCCTCACCGACGTGATCGATCTGGCCCTCGCCGCGAAGGCGCACGTCGTCCCGACCACCGCCACCGAGCACGACGCCGCGGTGGCCCGCATCTCCCACCTGCCGCACCTGCTCGCCGCCGTGCTCGCCAGCGTCGGCGCGGACGGCGGACCGCTCGCCCTCTCCCTGGCCGCCGGCTCGTTCGGCGACGGCACGCGCGTCGCGGGCAGCCGCCCCGAACTCGTCCGCGCGATGTGCGAGGGCAACCGCAGCGCGCTGCTCGACGCGGTGGACGACGCGCTGGGCAGGCTGGGCGCGGCCCGCGGCTCGCTCGCCTCGACCGGCGGCCTGGCCAAGACCATCGAAGCCGGTCACGCCGCCCGCCGGGCGCTGGTCGACAAGCCGACCCTCACCGACCTGACCATCGACCTCGCCGCGCCCGACGCGTCCCGCACCCTGCGCGACCTGGGCGCGCGCGGCGGCCGGATCGTCGCGCTGAACGGCACGACCGCGCTCGCGCTCACCCCATAGGGTGCACCGGTGGAGCGTCGCAGACTCATCGCCGTGGTCGGGGGCCTGGCGCTCCTCGGCGGCGCGGTGGTGGTGCTGCGCAACGAGTCCGCTCCCCCGCGCCCGCAGACCTTCGAGCGGTTCCTCGCCGACACGGTCGAGCACGTCCCCGACACGCAACGCCTGGCCGCGCCCACCGACCTCGAGCTGACCGCGCTGGACCGCACCAGCCTGCGCGCCACCTGGACGGCCACCGACGGCATCGGCCACGGCGGCTTCGAGGTGCGCTGGAACGGCCGCACCCGCCTGGTCCGCGGCACCGAGACCGAGCTGACCGACCTCGACGCCAACACCGACGTCCACGTCGAAGTGCGCGCGCTCGACGCGATGGGCACCCGCTCCGACGCCGCCACCGCCGACGCCGTGCCGCGCCTCGCGTACGACGAGACCTGGCAGGACGCCCTGGTGCAGCCCGTCGACGTGTTCGACGGACCCGAGGCGCTCACCACCCGCCGGTGGCGAGTCCTCGACGGCGGCAACACCGACTGCCTCGGCCTGCGCCCGCTCAACGGCAAGCGGCTGGAGATCACCTGCGACCGCGTCGACCTGCAGTCCAACGTGCCGGTGCGGCTCGGCACGCCCGCGCCCGACGGCGCGACCGCCCGCGTCTCGCTCACCACCGACGGCCCGGTCGGCGACCGGCCCGGCGAGAGCGAGCTGCTGATGGCCCTGCTGCCCGACCCGGCCCAGGACCTGGGCCGCCTGACCAGGCCGTACCCGCCGGACGCCGTGGTCCTGCGCGTCACGCCGTTCGGCGCGCAGTTCTTCGTCGGCGACGCGGAGAACGGGATGGGAGCCACCTACGCGCTGCCGACGCCGGGCGTGCGCCACCGCTGGGAACTGCGCGTGAAACCCGGCGTTGTGGTGGCCCTGCGCGACGGGGCCGAGGTGGCGACCGCGCCCGTCGACCTGCCGTGGACGGCCGCACGGGCACGCCTGGCGTTCCGGCAGGCCCAGGGCACGCACCTGGACGTGTTCGCCGTGGGCGGCGTGCCGGGCACGCCGGTGGCCGCGTCCGTCGTGCCGCTGGGTCCGAGCGTCACCGAGGACGGCGCGGCGGCCCTGGGCAACATCGCGAGTTCCCGGCTGGAGGGCGCGTCCTCGGTGCGCGTGGTCGCCTCCGTCGTCTCCCAGAGCGCCGCGCCGATCACGGTGGAGCTGGGCTCGCGGTCCGCGCCCGCCGTGGTCATGCCGCCGGACCGCGGTCCGGACCCGAACCGCCCGACGGTCGTCCACGCCGACTTCCCGCTGCCCTCGCCGGACCCGAACCCCAAGGTCAGGCTGCGTTCCGACGGCGGGGTCAGCGCCCACGACGCCCACGCCGTCATCGCCGACGGCCAGGACGCCCGCCACCCGCTGCCCCGCCTCACCGACCGCGAGCTCCTCGACCCGCTGGTGCCGCCGCCGTCGGTCTCGGTCGTGCACGAGTCCGCCAACGACTCCGAGTTCCCCACCTTCCCGAACCGGGGCAGGGTGCGGCTCACGGTCGAGTTCGCCGACACGCGGGCGCGCGAGGTCGCCCCCGTCAAGGGCGTGGAGGTGGACCTCGACGGCGAACGGCTCGTCGCCCTGCCCACGCACGGCTCCGCGGGCGGGCGCCACGAGTTCCTGGTCGACGTCTCCGGACTGGCCGGCGGGCGGCACGAGCTGGACGTGCGCGTGCTCCCGGTGGACGAACGGCGGGGCGTGCAGTCGTACGAGCAGACGTTCGAGATCCGGCCCCTGTAGCCCGCGACCGGCCATTCTTGGTCTCGGGTCGGCAACGACCGGGTGATCGGGGTCACCCCGACACCTAACTTGACTCAATGGAACGTCGTCGGGTCGCCCTCATCGCCGCCGGTGTGGTGCTGTTCGCCGGGGTGGTCGCGGTGCTGCGCACGACCGGTGTCGGCGAACCCGCCACCGCGACGAGCACGTCCACGCCACCGCCCACCTCGCTGTCGCCCTACGCCGCCGAGGGCGTGATCGTCCCGACCGCGGGTCCGCTGCCGGCCGAACCGCGCCAGGTGGCCGTGACGCCCGGACCCCACCGGTTGCAGGTGCGGTGGACCGGTGACGCGCCCGGTTACGAGGTGCGGTGGGGCGCGCCCGGCCACCTCGACCACTCCCGGTTGACCACCGACTCCGTCACCCAGATCGACGGGCTCGAGGACGAGCGCATGTACGAGGTCGTGGTGCACGCCGTGGACGCGTTCGGGCAGCGGTCCTCGCCCGCGCGGTCCACCGGCACCCCGCACGCGGCCACCACCGGCGACTACGCCCTGGAGGACCGGTTCGACCAGCCCGACGCGCCCGACCCGACGCGGTGGCGGTTGGCGTCACGGGGCAACTGCGCCCGCGCCACCCCCGGCCACGGCGACGACGGTCGGCGGCTGGTGCTCAGCAGCAACTGCGCGGCCGCGCCCGCGACGCTGCGCTCGCGCACGCCGTTCGTGCTGCGCGACGCCG
The DNA here is from genome assembly GCF_044757065.1 of Actinosynnema sp. NPDC091369. Classification (NCBI taxonomy): domain Bacteria; kingdom Bacillati; phylum Actinomycetota; class Actinomycetes; order Pseudonocardiales; family Pseudonocardiaceae; genus Actinosynnema; species Actinosynnema sp. NPDC091369. The sequence goes on from NZ_JBIVUG010000001.1 coordinate 851,948, forward strand.
ACGACCTGGGCCGGTTCGTGGTGGAGACCGACGCGCCCGGCGGTGACGGCGAGCTCGTGCTGGACCTCGTGCCGGGGCCGGTGTCGCTGGTCAGCGGTGACGCGCTGCCCCCGGACGCGGTGCGGCTGCGGGTGGCGACGAGCGCCGGGACGACGTCCGTGCAGGTCGTCGTGCCCGCCGGGACGCCGACCACGACCGTGCGCGCGGTGCCCGCGTTGGAGACCGGGATCAGCCACCGGTGGGAGCTGGCGCTGCGCCGCGACGGGGTCCGGGTGCTGTTCGACGGCGACGTGGTCGCGACCAGCCCGGCGGTGCCCGCGTGGCGCGAGGCCACCGCGCTGGTGTCCGTGGCCGGTCCGACGGGGCAGCGCGCGGCGGTCAGCCTGATCGCGTTCGACGCGGCCGAGGCGTCCGCGCCGAAGTGGGTGCCGGGGCCGCAGGTCGACGTGGCGGTGGCCGTGGCCGCGCCCGAGACCGGGCCGGTCCAGGCGGTGCCGGGCGTGACCGGCGGGCAGTTGCGGATGGCGTTGCTGCACACCGACGCGTCGCCGGAAGCGCCGCCGTTCAGCGTGTCGGTGGCCGGGGTGGTCGTGCCGCTGCGGCCCGCGCTGGCCGGTGCGCCGTGGCGGGCCGGTGTCGCGTACCCCGTGGTGGCGGACCTGCCGGCGGAGGCGCTGCGGGTCGGCGCGTCCGGGAAGCTGGCCGTCACGCTGGTGACCGGGCTGCGCGTGCAGGCCACCCACGTGGACCTGGAGCTGACCGGGTCGGCCACCGGCACGCCGCCGAGCACCGAGAAGGCCCCGCTGATCGGGCAGGAGCCGGAGCTCGCGCGGATCAACGGCACGGTGCTCGACGCGAGCGGCCAGACCGTGCCCGAGGGCGCGGCGGTGCAGCGCGGGCGGATGGTGTTCGACCTGGCGCTGGAGGGGCGGCCCGGGGTGGCGCTGGCCGGGCTGGCCGGGTTCAGCCTGCGCGTGGACGACGAGCGGGTGGCCGTCGTGCCCACCGCGTCCGGCGGGCCCGGGATCGCCGGGCGGTACCGGTTCGCGCTGAACACCGGCGGGTTGTCGCTCGGACCGCACATGATCGAGGTGCGGCTGTTCGGCACGTCCGGTGAGACCCGCCCCACCTCGGCTTACATCCCGTTCTTCGTCGGCCGGTGAGAGGATGGGGCGCATGTCGCGCCCCCTCATCCTCGACGCCGCCCGCACCCCGTTCGGCCGCTACCGCGGTGGGCTGTCCGGTGTGCGCGTGGACGACCTGGCCGCGCTGCCGATCGTGGAGCTGCTGCGGCGGCACCCCTCGCTCGACCCGGCGTCCATCGACGACGTGCTGCTGGGCAACACCAACGGCGCGGGCGAGGAGAACCGGAACATCGGGCGGATGGCGGCGCTGCTGGCCGGGCTGCCCACGTCGGTGCCCGGTGTCGCGATCAACCGGCTGTGCGCGTCCGGCGGCGAGGCGATCGTGCAGGCGGCGCGGGCGCTGGCGCTCGGGGACGCCTCGCTGCTGGTCGCCGGTGGCGTGGAGGGGATGACGCGGGCCCCGTTCGTGGTGCCGCGGCCGGACAAGCCGTTCGCCGACCGGCTGGAGTCGGTGTCGACGGCGCTCGGGTGGCGGCTGGTGAACCCGCGGATGAAGGCCGAGTGGACCGTGCCGCTGGGGCGTGCGGCGGAGGACGTCGCGGTGGAGCTGGGGATCACGCGGGAGCAGATGGACCTGTTCGCGCTGCGGTCGCACCGGCGGGCGTCGGCGGCGTGGGACGCCGGGGTGCACGAGGGGTTCGCGTTCCCCGTGCAGCTGCGGGACGGCGCCCCGGTGCGGCGGGACGAGTCCGTGCGGCCGGAGACGTCGGCGGACAAGCTGGGGAAGCTGAAGTCGGCGTTCTCCGAGGGCGGGCCGGTGACGGCGGGCAACTCGTCGCCGCTGAACGACGGCGCGGCGGCCGTGCTGATGGGGTCGGAGGAGGTGGCGTCGTCGTTGGGGATCACGCCGCTGGGCGAGTTCCTCGGCTCGGCCGTGACGGCGGAGGACCCGCAGCGGTTCACCCTGGCGCCGGTGTCGGCGATCCGGAAGCTGCTGGGGCGGCTGCGGATCGAGTCGTCCCAGGTGGACCTGTGGGAGATCAACGAGGCGTTCGCGGCGATGGCCCTGTCGGTGCTGCACCACCTGCCCGAGGTGGACCGGGAGAAGGTCAACGTGCACGGCGGCGCCATCGCGTACGGCCACCCGCTGGGCGCTTCGTTCCCGCGCGTGGTCGTGGACTTGTGCCGGCACTTGCGCGCGCGCGGCGGCGGTGTGGGCGTGGCGGCGGCTTGCGTGGGCGTCGGCCAGGGCATGGCGATCGCGGTCCGGGTGTGAAGATCGCCTGATCGAGCGACAGCACCGCGGCCGACGCCTTGCTAAGCTTGGCCACAGCCGAGGCCGCTAGGCCGAGGAAGTGAGCCCTGGTAGGCCCGTCGGACGGCGGGAGCCAGGGCTTCGCGCTTTTCACCGCAACTGCTGCCGCCGGGTGACGACGCCGATGTCGATCACTTCTTCTACGAGCGGCGCGACGCGCTTGCGCCACTCACCCCCGGCCCCATGGCACCAAGCGATCGCGTCGGGCACCCACAGCGCCGGGTCGCCGTGCGAGCTCAGGTGCTCGTAGAAGAACGCGTCAACCGGTGCGCGGCGGTCGCACAGCGCCTGGAAGATGACGCGACGGTCGACGCCGTCCTCCACCGGGCCGCGTGAGTCGAGCACCAGTCGCTTGACGCGTTCTTCGACCAGGTCCGCCACCAGCCTCGCCAGGCACCTCTGCCGAACCGCCTCCGAGGGCCCTCGACCCAGGTAGATGCGGCTGCGGAAACCGGCGTCGACCAAGCGCCCGATGACGTCCTTGCGGACGGTGTCGCTCTCGCTCTTGAAGTGCAGCCTGCGCTCGCCCGCTACGCGGAGCCGGCGCATCAGGCTGCGAACCCCCGGGAGCTGCCGCGTTTCCACGAACGCGGCCACGAGCAGGTAGCTGGATCGACGGGACTCGTCGACGAAGACGTGGGTGTGCACCCAACGATCGTTGCGCGCTCGCACGACGGGCAAACGATTGCTCGCCCGATCTGATGATCGATCGCCCGACTGGGGCGACGTCGCCCCGGCCGGCTCAGATGCGGTAGGCGATGCGGGGGTAGTCGACGACCAGGCCCGTCCGGTCGACGGTGATGTCCTGTTCGAACTCGCCGTGCGTGAAGGAGACGACCGAGCGGTCCTCGCCGATCGAGACCGTGCGGTAGCGCTGGCGGACCAGTTGGACCGACAGGTCGGGCAGGGTCACGTAGACGACCGGGATCTCGTGCTCGCCCTCCTCCTGCTGGAGGTTGAGGCGGCGGATCGGGATGGCGTTGAACAGGACGGCGAACTGCACGTCCACGTCCACCGCGCCGTCGAAGTCCGCCCGCTCGGCGCCCTGGCCGTAGTCGACCAGCCAGATGCCCTCCGACGAGCGGCTGACCGAGATCTGCCGCTCCTCCGACACCGTGGCCGTCCGCAGCAGCAGCCGGGTGACCGCGCCGGTCTCACCGACCGACACCTCGAACGACCCGCTGAACTGCTCGGACGGACCGGCGGTCACCAACCTGCCCGAGGCGCGGAGCTTGCGCTCCGAGAGCAGGAACCGCACCTGCTCCAGCCGGGGCACGTCGTAGCCCTGCCAGGTCACCATCTGCGCGGCCGCGGCGCGGGACTCCCCGGACGGGGTGGCCCGCTCAGCCGTGTTGAACGAGTTCACTCTCCACCCGGAAGGATGTCCTTGGCCTTCTCGGCCACCGTTTTGACCTGCTCTTCGTGGCCGAACCTGCCTGCGATGAACTCGGCGGCCTGGTCGATGCCCGCATCGACCTGCTCGTGGTGCTGCTCGAGCAGCTCGGACGCCTTGTCCCTGATCTCGTCGAAGTTCATCGTGCTCCTTCGCACTCCTGACGCAGGCTACCCGAATCGCCCTCGTGCCCCCAGCGGCAAAACCGTACCCCCGCCGACCACGCGATCACGCCCCGCACGCCGGAACGGCCCCCTGGGCGAGTCCCAGGGGGCCGTTCCGGTCGGTCACTCCGCTCAGGCGGTGCGCTTGCGGCGCACGAACAGCAGCGCCCCGGCGCCCGCACCCAGCAGGCCGACGCCGATCAGCAGCGGCACGAAGATCGACGCGCCGGTGTTGGCCAGGTCGTCGTCACCGCCGCCGCCCGCGACGGCCGTGGTGGTGGTCGTCGGCGCGGCGGTCGTGGTGGTGGTCGTCGGCGCGGTGGTCGTGGTGGCCTCGGTCGTGGTGGTCACGACGGTGCTCTCGACCCACTTGACCTTCGCCTTCTCCTCCACCTTCACGGTGGACGGCTTGGCGATGATCAGCGACTGGGTCTCCTTGGCGGGGCTCTCCGACACGAACAGCCGGCCGTGCTGGAGCTGCGCGTCGGCCTTGACGGAGAACTCGACCTCGCCGGACTCGGTGCCCGGGGCGACCTTGACGAAGATGTCGGCGGTCCGGGTCTCGGCCCGCGCGCTGAAGTCGCCGTCGCCGGCGGGCGTGAGCGGGTTGCCGTCCTTGTCGGTGAAGGTGACCCCTGCGGGTACCTCAGCCTCGACCCGGAACGAGTCGGCCGTGGTCTCGACGGTGAACGGCCCGATCAGCCGGCCGTCGGCCTTGCCGGTCAGCTCCGCCTTGTCGATCTTCAGCGTCGGTGCCGGCTGCTGTTCGATGCCCTTGTTCTTGTCGCCGGTCAGGTAGTCGTAGACGGCCTTGACGTCGGCGTCGACCTCGGGATTGGTGTCCTTGGTCGGGTCGGACTTCAGCTTCGCGCCGTCGCTGAAGCGCCAGATGGCGGCCTGCGTGGCGGCGATGGCCTCACGCTCGTCGATGTCGCGCCCGGTCGCCTCGGACAACACCGACGGGTCCTTCAGGGGGTAGCTGTTGTGCAGGATCCAGTTCACGAACTTGGCGTTCGCCACGAACTGGGTTTTGCTGTTGGGGTGCTTGTCCCACGGCACCTCGTGCAGCGGCGTGCCGTCCTTCAGCACGGTCGGCAGCTCGACGCAGTAAGCCTTGACGACGGTCTTCTCGCCGTTCTCGATGACGTAGAGCGGGATGAGGTTGGCGTCGAGCCAGTCGCGCTTCTCGCCCTCGATCCCGAGCTCAATGCCCTCCTCGTGGTGCTTGAGGAAGTCGGGGTCGTCACGCTCGATCGGGATGATCTTGACCGGGTCGGCGGCGGCGGGCAGCGCCGCGGTCAGCAACGCGATCGAGGCGCCGAGGACGGCGGCCCCGAGGCGCTTCGGACTCAACCGGGAAGCCATTTGTCTCCTTGAGGCTCGCGAGGGAAGCCCGTTGGTGTGTTCAAGGCGGCGGTCCGTGTCGTCCGGGGAGCTACTTGGCAGAGCGCTCCGACACCGAGACGACAGGAATCAGCCGAACATTAGCTGATCGTGCTCATCCAATCGAGAAAGGGCGACACCGTGAGCATCACTGCCTGCCAGCAGCGCAAACGCACGGCAGCCCTCCACAGTGGATGATCGAATGATATTCGACGCCCTGTCGAGCACCGCCGCCGGGCTCCTGTTTCGACGGACCGCGAAACGGACGCGGATTCCCGCAGTCACGACGTCATCGCAGCTCAGGCGGTCCACAGTGGATTGCACGTATTCGGAGCCGACCCGCTTTCGACGCCACACCGTTGCCGAACGGTGATCTACGCCACCAAAGCGGACGGCGTGACCGGGCGAATGTCGCCGACCCGCAGCGACGTGCCCGGCAGGCACAGGTCGCGGGCCGTCGGCGGCTCACCGGTCAACATCCACTTCACCAGGGCCGCGAGCTGGAACGAGATCAGCGGCGGCACCGCGTCGCCCAGGTGCCGGTAGGCGTTGCCGATCACCGACACGTCGAACCGGAACCGGCGCGGGAAGCCCTGGAGCAGCGCCATCTCCCGCACCGTGCACAGCCGGTGCTGCTCGGGGTGCGCGTAGCGCCCGTTGCCGACGTGACCGCACTCGCGCTTGATCGTGCGCGCCGGCTCGTCCCACCACATCCGCCCGTACACGTCCGGGTGGGAACCCCACTTGCCCTCTTCGATGATCTTGCGCTGGGCCGGGTTCAGCAGCAGCTCGGCGGGCGAGCCCACCAGGTCGCCCCACGACCCGCCGTCGGCCGGGATGGCGCGCATCCGGTCCAGCGAGCGGTCGCGGCGGAACGACGGCGACACGTGCATCGCGTCCTCCGGGTGCGCCTCGCCCGCCTCCACCGGCGGCAGCTTGCCGATCGCCCGCCGCACGGTCACCGCGCCGGGCCGGACCTCCCAGCCCTGCCAGAGGTCCTCCAGCGTCCGCAGCGGCACGCCCGCGTCCACCGCCACGACCATCGCGCGCTCACGCAGCTGCGGCAGCCCGAAGCGCGACAGCATGTGCGTGCTCGCGTCCACTTCGTACCCGATCTCCAGCAGCTGCTCGGCCAACCCGTCCAGGTGGTGCCGCTGCTTGCCCTTCACCAGCTCGCGCGCGTTCTCCAGCACCAGCACGCGCGGCCGGAACTCGGCCACGTACGCGGCGACCCGGCCGACCAGCGAGTTGCGCGGGTCGTCGCGCAGGTGGTTGGCGGGCGCAATCCGGGTGAAGCCCGAGCACGGCGGGCACGCCACCAGCACGTCCAGCTCGCCGCGCCGCAGGTTCCACACCTGCCGCAGCACCGCCGGGTCCAGCCGGCCCAGGTCGACCTGCAACGGGTCGACGCCGATGTTGTCCCGGTAGATCCCGTTGCAGCGCAACGACCCCAGCCGGGACGACGGCTTGCCGATCTGCGCGTCGGCCGCGCCCACGATGGTGAAGTCGCGGTGCGCTTGGAAGCCGAGGCTCATGCCACCGGCGCCGGAGAACAGGTCGACGACTTTGAAGGTGGGTCCGCGCACCGCGTGATCGTACGGTGGGCGCGCCGCCCACAGGCGAGTGATCCCGCCGGTGCTCGGCCCCGTGATCGCGTACGTTGCCCGCCATGGAGCTCCCACCTGCGTGGCAACGGCCGGATCCGTTGCGTGGACTGGAGGACATGCCCTGGTCGGTGCTCGCCCACGGGGCAGGCGTGGACGACTTGATGCGTCGCGTCGTGCACGGCGAGCGCGTGACGCGGGAGGTCGCCTGCCAGGCGCTGGTCGACCGGCTGCTGGTCGACGACACGGTGTCCGAGGCGAGCGTGTGGGCCGTGCCCTTCCTGGTGGAGATGGGCGCGAGCTACCGGGTGCCCGCGGACAGCCGCGATCGGGTGATCTTCCTGCTGGCCGCGATGGCGCTGGCGAGCTGGGGGTTCACCGACGACGGCAAGCGCACCCGCCGGCGGTGGAACGCGCTGGGCCGCGAGCTGCCCCGCCGGCCGCCGGACTGGATCACGCAGACGCGGTACGAGGTGGCCAAGGGCGCGCCGAAGGTGTTCGAGGCGCTGGCGGGCGCGGAGGTGGCGTGCTCGATGGCGCTGGCCATCGCGGTGCCCGAGGTCGTGCCGCGGCACGTGGTGGGGGTGGCCGAGGACCTGTCCTCCGCCGACCGGTCGCCGCGGCTGCTCGCGCTGGCCGCGCGGGTCGCGCTGCACCTGGTGTGCGACACGCCGATCACCCCGGCGCTGCTGCGCGCCACCGCGCAGGGCAACCCGGACCTGATGCGCGCCTACCGGGACAAGGTCTACCCGCCCAACCAGCCGCCGGCGGTGACGTTGCAGCTGATGGGCTACCGGTACGCCTTCCTCGCCGCGTACGAGGGAACCGCCTACGGCGACTCCGCTCCCCCCACCGGCGAGGAAGGCGTGACGATCAGGCCGTGACGATCAGGCCGTGACGGCGGTCGGCTCCACGACCGCGGCGGCCTCGTCGTCGGCGACCGGAACCGCGGGCTCCAGCGGACCGAGCGCGGTGCCCCACTCCTGGTCGGCGAGGGCGAACGCGGCCACGGTCAGCGCCACCACCGGGCGGCCGAGCGGGAGCTGGTCGGCGTAGAAGTCCAGCTCCAGCCGCGCGCCCAGCGGCGACGGGCGCAGCCGCAGCACGCCGTGCGGCGTCTCGTCGGGGTGCGCGAACCGGCACGACCACTCGGTGAACACGATCGGGCGTTCCACCACCTCGGTCGGGTGGACCGCGCGCACGTTCGCGCCGACCGAGCCGTGCCGGTAGTCGTCCGCAGCCGAGACCAGCAGCTCCTCGAACTCGATGGACGACACGCCGAGGTCGTGCCCGGCGACGAGGGCGACCTGCACCAGCGCCAGCGGCAGCTGCGGCAGGGCGTCCTCGAAGCACACCATCGCGCCGCCGTAGCGGGTGTTGATCTCGGTGGGCAGGAAGCCGTCGGCGGTGGCGATGCCGTCGAGGGTGAACGTGCCGCGGTAGTCCACGGTCTCGCGCAGCCGCTCGCCGACCCGGCGGGCCAGGTTGCGCATCTCCTCGCGGATCCACGCGGGCGGGTCGTAGTAGGACGCGCAGCCCGCGTACAGGAACCGGGCCTGGCCCGCGCGGCGCGGCACGACCATCTCGATCGGCCGCAGCACGGCGGTGCCGTCCGGGAACACGATCCCGTGCACGCTCACCGGGATGCCCTCCAGGAACGGCATCACCCGGACGAAGTCGCACTTGGCCGCGAGCACGTCGAACGCGTCCTGCGCCTCCTGGCGGTCGCGGACGCGGCGGACGAAGTTCGCGCCGCCGTTGATCGCCGGGCCGTCGCCGGACCAGACGACGCCCGCGCCGCGGTCGAGCTGCTGGGTCGCCGCCCACAGGCCGTCGAAGTCGAGGCCGAGCACGACGGCGGGCGCGCGGGGCGCGGACAGCTCGTCCCACAGGCCGTCGATCGTCGTCTTGTTCTCCAGCTCCACCCACTCGGGGCGGCGAGCGTTGAGCACCGGACGGCCCGCGAACTCGGGCGTGTGCACGTACGGGGTGCTGATCACCAGCGCCTCGCCGCGCGGGTCGAACTCCTCCAGCACCGCGCGGACCTGGCGGTTGGGCGAGGTGAGCAGCTTGGTGAGCCGGTTCTGCTCGACCGCGACGAAGCCGCCCGCGATGCCGAGGGGAACCCAGCGGGCCACGTCCGAGTCGTGCAGCGGCGCGTGGTCGTCCGTCGACAGCACGAGCGTATGGCGGGCACCGAGTTGGTGCAGCTCGCCGGCGCGACTACTCAGCCGAGTGCCGCCTGCGAGCACGACCAACCGGTCGCCGAACAGGGTGCCGAGGCGCGCTTGAAGCGCGGAAAGGACGTCATCCATCGCCGAGAACTCGCTTTATGAGAAGCAGACGAGACAGCCGGCGAGCGCCGGGTGTCACGCACTGTAGAGGCAGGCGATGGGATCGGCCCAGCACGGTCCGGCAACGACCGCATGAAACTTGCCGATGGGTTCAGCGGCGCGTGCGCGAGATCATCGAGCGGCGTCGCGAAGGACCTGGTCAACCCGGTTCAGGAAGGCACGCGGTCCCCGGGCCTTGGGGAACGGGAGCAGCAGGCCCAGCAGCGTGTCGTCCACCGACGGCGGCGCGGCGGCCACGATCTCGGCGGCGGTCTCCAGGAACCGCTGCCGCTTGGCCTCCTGCACGGCGTACTCCGCGAGAACGCCCTCGATGCTCGTGTGCATGGCTGGATGCGGGTAACTCACTTGGGTTGTATCGGCCCCACCGGTCCCTACCTTTAGGGTGAATTTGCACCGAGTTCAGGGACGTGATCGCCCGGTCGGACGTGCTGGGATGTCGCCATGCGCGTTCTGGTCACCGGGTCATCCGGGTACGTCGGACGAGTGGTCTTGGCGGAGTTGGCCGCCGCGGGCCACACTCCTGTCCCCTTTTCGGGTGATGTCCGGGTCGGCTCGGCCGCGGCACCGGTCGACGCGGTCGTGCACCTCGCCGGGCTGACGCGGGTGCGGGAGTCGTTCGACGACCCCGTGCGGTACTACGACGTGAACGTCGGCGGCACGGTGAACCTGCTGCGGTCGCCGCCGCCCCGGTTCGTGCTGGCGTCCACGGCGGGCGTGTACGGGTCACCGGGAGTCGCCGCGATCGGCGAGGACTGCCCCCGCGCGCCGGTCAACCCCTACGCGGCGTCGAAAGCCGCCGCCGAGGACGTGCTGGCGTGGGCCGCCGGTGCGGGTGGGGTGCGCGGGGTGGCGCTGCGGTTGTTCAACGTCGCGGGCGGCGGCGACTCCGACGACACGCGCGTGATCACCAGGGCGTGCGGGGTGGCGTCCGGGCGGCTGCCGCCGATGGAGGTGTTCGGCGACGGGTCGGCGGTGCGGGACTTCGTGCACGTGCGGGACGTGGCGCGGGCGTTCGTGACGGCGGTGGAGCGCGCGGAGGAGGGGTACGCGGCGCTCAACGTGGGCGCGACCCCCGCGAGCGTGGCCGACGTGCTGGCCGCCGTGGATCGGGTGAGCGGCCGGGAGGTGCCGGTCGTGCGGCGGCCCGCGCACCCCGGAGAGGCGCGCGAGCTGCGCGCGGACACGACCCGGCTGCGCGCGTGGGGCTGGCGGCCGACCTGCTCGGACCTCGACACCCTGGTCCGCGACCAGTGGGCGGCCGAGGCGCTGCCTCAGACCTGAGCGTCACGCCGCTTGGGCAGCGGCACGCGGTCGAGGTCGGCGGCGACCACGATCTCGCCGTCGAACACCTCGGCGGCCTCGTCGTGGAACAGCCGGGGTTCGGTGTAGCGCTGCGAGAAGTGGGTGAGGACGAGCTTGCGCACGCCGCACCCGGCCGCGACCGTCGCCGCCTGGCGCGCGGTCAGGTGGCCGTGCTCGACCGCCAGCGCCTCGTCCGCGTGCAGGTAGGTGGACTCGATGACCAGCATGTCCGCGCCGTCGGCGAGCTCGAACACGCCGTCGCACAGCCGGGTGTCCATCACGAAGGCGAACCGCTGCCCCCGGCGCGGCACGCTCACCTCGTCCAGCAGCGGCGGTCGGAGGTCGCGGATCGCGCGGCCCCGGATGCCGCGGGCGGCCAGCTCTTCGGGGAGCATCGTGCGGCCGTCCGGTTCGACCAGGCGGTAGCCGTAGGCGGGCAGGGAGTGGTCGAGCCGGCGCGCCTCCAGCCGGCCGAACGGCCCCTCGGCGAGCACACCCGGCCCGGTGACGGGGTGGCCGCGCACGTCCGCGACGTCGTGGAACGAGCTGGCGTGCCGCAGCCGGTCGAAGTACTCCGCGCCCTCGGCCGGGAAGTGCGCGTGCACGGTGTGCGGCACGCGGTCGAGGGACATGCGCTGCACCACGCCCGGCACGCCGAGGCAGTGGTCGCCGTGGAAGTGCGTGATGAACAGCCTGGTGATGTCGGTGGCGGCCACGCCCGCGCGGACCATCTGCCGCTGCGTGCCGTCGCCGGGGTCGAACAGGAAGCCCTCGGCGTCCCAGCGCAGCAGGTAGCCGTTGTGGTTGCGGGTCCGGGTGGGCACCTGGCTCGAGGTGCCGAGCACGACCAGCTCTCGTGGTGACACGTGGCAGAGTCTGCGGCATGGAGAGCTTGCAGGCGGTGTCGTCGTGGCCGGTGGACACCGCGGCGACGGCCGTGGTGGACGCGCGGGGCGAGGTGCTGGGCGCGCACGGGCCGGTCGACCACCGGTTCCCGCTGGCGTCGGTGACCAAGCTGCTGACCTCGTACGCGGTGCTGGTGGCGGTGGAGGAGGGCGCGGTCGAGTGGGACCAGCCGGCCGGGCCCGAGGGGTCGACGGTGCGGCACCTGATCGCGCACACGTCCGGGTTGGCCTTCGACTCGGCCGACGTCCAGGCGGCGCCGGGGACCAAGCGGATCTACTCCAACACCGGCTTCCAGGTGCTCGCGGACTTCGTGGCGGCGGCGACGGAGATCCCGTTCGCGCGGTACCTGGCGGAGGCGGTGTTCGAGCCGCTGGGCATGGCGTCGTCGGAGCTGACCGGCTCGGCGGGCGCGGGCGGGGTGTCCACGGTGTCGGACCTGGTGCGGTTCGCGGCGGAGGTGCAGGCGCCGAAGCTGGTCTCGGCCGAGCTGGTGGCCGAGGCGACGACGGTGGCGTTCCCGGGGCTGCGCGGCGTGCTGCCGGGGTTCGGGCTCCAGAAGGAGAACGACTGGGGCCTCGGGTTCGAGATCCGGGCGGCGAAGTCGCCGCACTGGACGGGGTCGGCCAGTTCACCGCGCACGGCCGGGCACTTCGGGCAGAGCGGCACGTTCCTGTGGGTGGACCCGGACGCCGGCGTGGCCTGCGTGGCGCTGACCGACCGGAACTTCGGCGAGTGGGCCGTGGCGGCGTGGCCCGCGTTCACCGACGGCGTGCTGGCGGAGCTGGGCCGCACCCGGTGAACGTGTGCAAGTAGCCGACTGATTCGCGCAATTTCTCGACAACCTCTTGTGATGCAGCGCACAGCCCGCCTAGGGTCACGTCGCCCTGCCGTCGCGAGAGAAACGAGATCCCGATGCCGCGGATGTCTGCCAGGTTCGGCTTGGTCGTGGCGGTGGTGGCGGCCGGGCTCGCGACGCCCGCCGCCCAGGCCGCGCCCGCGCCCGTCGTCACCAGGGCCGCGCTCGACCCGGCGCTCGTCGCGGGCCGGGGCGCGGACGTCGCGTTCGTCGAGCAGGAAGCCGAGAACGCGGCCACGACCGGCACGGTCATCGGACCGGACCGCACGGCGTACACGCTGCCGTCCGAGGCTTCCGGTCGGAAGGCGGTCCGGCTCGCGCCCGGCGAGCACGTCGAGTTCACCCTGCCCGCCGCCGCCAACGCGATCACCGTCCGCTACAGCATCCCGGACGCGCCGACCGGCGGCGGCATCACCGCGCCCCTGGACGTGACGGTGAACGGCGGCCACCGCCGGACGATGACGCTCACCTCGCAGTACTCGTGGCTCTACAACCAGTACCCCTTCACCAACGACCCGAACGCCGACCTGCTGCACCCGGACTGGTGGATCACCGAGTGCGCGTGCGTGCCGTCCCGGACCACGCCCGCTCCGGTCGTCCACAAGCCGTTCCGCCCCAGCCACTTCTACGACGAGCAGCGCCTGAAGCTCGGCCGGACCCACCGCGCCGGCGACCGCGTCCGCCTCACCGCGCCCGCCGGCACGAACGCCGAGTGGACCGTGATCGACCTGCTGGACACCGAGCTGGTGGCCGCGCCGCACGTCAACCCGGTCGCGGCCAACGTGCTGCTGTTCGGCGCGGACCCGACCGGCCGGCGCGACTCGGCCGACGCCCTCGACCGCGCCATCGCGTTCGCCCGGCGCCACCGGCTCCCGGTGTACCTGCCGCCCGGCACGTTCCAGGTCAACCGGCACGTCGTCGTGGACGACGTGACCATCGAGGGCGCGGGCAACTGGCACACCGTGGTCAAGGGCCGGGAGGTCGCCCTCCCGACCCCCGCGCCGGACGGCTCCGTCCACACCGGAGTCGGCTTCTACGGCAAACCCGCGGCCGAGGGCGGCAGCCACGACGTCCACCTGCGCGGGTTCGCCATCGAGGGCGACGTGCGCGAGCGGATCGACACCGACCAGGTCAACGGGATCGGCGGGGCCCTCAGCGACTCCACCATCCGCGGCCTGCACATCCGCCACACCAAGGTCGGCCTGTGGTTCGACGGTCCGATGTCGAACGTGTCGATCACCGACACGACCGTGGTCGACCAGGTCGCCGACGCGCTGAACTTCCACACCGGCGTCACGGATTCGGTGGTGCGCAACAACTTCATCCGCAACACCGGTGACGACGGCCTGGCCATGTGGTCGGAGCACCGGCAGAACGCCCGCAACCGGTTCGAGCGCAACACCGTGCAGTCGCCCGTGCTGGCCAACGGGATCGCGTTGTACGGCGGCACGGACAACGCCGTGGTCGGCAACCTGGTCGCCGACCCCGTGCGCGAGGGCAGCGGCATCCAGCTCGGCTCGCGGTTCGGCGCGCAACCGTTCACCGGGCAGGTCCTGATCACCGACAACACCACCGCGCGGGCCGGGACGTTCGAGCCGAACTGGAGGATCGGGCTGGGCGCGATCTGGTTCTACGCCCTGGAGCGGGACCTCGACGCGGACGTGCGGGTGGTCGGCAACCACTTCCTGGACAACACCTACAACGCGATCATGTTCGTGAGCGAGTGGTCGGTGAAGGACCTGCACTCGATCACCAACGTGCACTTCCGGGACGTCCGGGTGGACGGGACGGGCACGTCGGTGGTGAGCGCGCGTGCGGCCGGGTCGGCGTCGTTCGAGAACGTCGACGCCCGCAACGTCGGCGCGGTGCCGGTGAACAACTGCGGGTCGTTCCACTTCCCGGCCACCGGCTCGGAGTTCGCGCTGACCGACCGGGGTGGCAACGACGGCTGGCTCGCGCCGTGGCTGCTGCCGAACACGATCACCTGCGACGACCGGCCGGCGGTCGTGCCGCCGCCCGCGCCGTCGCGGTGGTGACTAGGGCGTGACGACGGCGTGGCCGCGCACCCGGCCGCGCCGCACGTCCTCGATCGCGGTCGCGGCCTCGTCCAGCGGGTAGGTGCGGTCCAGCACGGGCGTGACCGCACCTGCTTCGACGAGGTCGCGGAGCAGCACCAGGTCGTCCAGCCGGTCCTTGTGCACGAGCGGCCTAGCCTTGATGCCCAGGAACGGCGCGGCCACCAGCGCCCGGAACCACCGGTCGGTGCCCATGAACCACCGCCCGCCCGTGCCGCCGACGAGCGCGACCGTGCCGCCCGGCTTCAGCAGGCGCTTGAGCGTGCGCAGGGACGGGTTGCCGAACAGGTCGACCACCACGTCGAACCCGGTCGCGGTCACCGGCCCGGCGGCGTGGTCGAGCACGTGGTCCGCGCCGAGGTCCGCGACCATCCCCGCCTTCGCCGCCCCGCACACCGCGGTCACCTCGGCCCCGTAGTGCTTGGCCAGCTGCACGGCGTACGTGCCGACGCAGCCCGACGCGCCCAGCACCAGCACCTTCTGCCCCGCCCGGACCCGCCCCGCGTCCCGGACCGCCTGCAACGCCGTGAACCCGGCGATCGGCACGGCCGCCGCCTGCTCCGGCGTGAGGTTCGCGGGCTTGACCGTCACCTGGCCCTCGGGCACGGCGACGTACTCGCAGAACGCGCCGGAACACCACCCGAACACCTCGTCGCCCACCCGGATCGCGGTCACACCGGCGCCGACCGCCTCCACCGTGCCGGCGAGTTCCAGGCCGGGCACCTTGTTGCGCGGTCGCCGCACCCCCACCACCGGCCGTGCCGCGTAGGGCAGGCCGCGCAGGATGTGCCAGTCGGAGCCGGAGACCGCGGCCGCGCGGACGCGCACCAGCACCTCGCCGTCGCCGACTTCCGGCTTGTCGATGTCGTCGAGCCGCAGCACTTCTTCGGGGACGCCGTACGCGTCCTGGGTCATCGCTCTCATGAGTCGTCCTCCGGGTACTGGAACACGTCGCCGAGCGGGACCTCGAACACCCGGGCGATCTGGAAGGCCATCTCCAGCGAGGGCGAGTAGCGGCCCTGCTCGATGGCGATGACGGTCTGGCGCGTGACGTCGAGTCGGCGGGCCAGCTCGGCCTGCGTCATCTCGCCGTGCGCGAAGCGGAGCGCGCGGATCGAGTTGGTGATCCTGGTCGGCTTGCCCACTCAGAACCCCCGCCGGTACGCGACGAGCTTGACCGCCGCCCCGAACACGGACCACGCCACGAGCACGGCGTAGATCGCGTTGGCGATCCAGAAGTGCGGCGCCTCCGCCATCGCGAGCCCGAGCGGCAGCACCATGCCGACGCCGAGCACCACGCTGGCCACGTGCTCACCGAACCGGTGGATGTCGCGGTCCCGGGCATCGGCCCGGTGGCTCTCGCTGGGCTTCGCGATCCCCACCGCGATGCGCCCGACGATGGCCAGGCCGATGGAGATCCCGATCGCCCACAGCAGGGGCGCCACGTACTCCGCCTCGACCACCGGTCCGTCACCGGCACGGCCGAGTACGACCACGACGTACCCGACGTAGGTCAGCGCGCTGACCACCAGGTACACCAAGGTGCCCTTCTCCTCGTACGACATCGCCCACCCTCCGATGTAAAGAAAACTTGACATCGTCAGTGTCAGCCCTGCTTAACCTGATGTCAAGCATCTTTGACATCAGCGGCTTTCATCGGGCTTCGGCGAACCCGTCCGGGATCGGCGCGAGCAGCTTGCCCAGGTTCTCCGGCGTCGGCGGCAGCCACTCCAGGTCGGCGGGCCCCACGCCGTCGTCCTGCAGGTGCTCCTGCCGCACGGGGAGCCACGTCCCGGTGTCGACCCAGAGGCCCACCGGCGGGTCGGCCGGCAGCCCCAGGTCGCCCTCCAGGTGAACGGTGGGCCGACCGTCGACCGGCTCACCCTCGCCCACGACGCGCAACCGTCCGTCGGCGAGCGCGCGCTTGATCCGCGCGGGGGTCAGCACGTCCGTGTCCACCACCGCCTCTCCCGGGGCGTAGTAGCCCGCGGTGCGCCGCCAGGTCCGGTTGACGTGGTCGACCGAGGTGGTGGTGCCGTCGCGCTCGATGCCGGTGTCCATGACGGGCTCGCCGGCCACCGAGATCGACGACCGGAACGCCGTGCCGTCGCCGAGGCTGTAGTTCTCGTAGACGGCGGGTCTGCCGGGCCTGCCGTACTTGCCGGACTCCTCGATGGCGACCCGCCGCACGACCCAGCCGTCCACGGCGTCGAGCGCGGTGGTCACCTCCCGCGCCACCAGCGCGATGTCCACGTGCGGCGCCGGGACCGCGGACGAGACCTGGCCGACGTCGTGCGGACCGGCCTCCGGCCGCACGGCCACGATCCCGACCACCAGCGCCAGCACGACCGGCACCGCCGCGAACCCCGCGCGGCGCACGGCGACCCGCCGGGTGTAGCGCTTGGCGAGGGAGGGCAGCAGGTCGGGCGGCACCTCTTCCACACCCGACCGCAGGGCCGTGCGCAGGTCACGCACGAAGGGGTCGTCGAGCCTGTCCTCAGTGGACATCGTTGGCCTCCTGGAAAGTCTCGGAGCCGAGCGCCTGCCGCAACAGCGAGAGCGCCCGGTGGGTCTGGGACTTCACCGTCCCCTCGGTCGTGCCCATGGTCTGCGCGGTCTCGGCGACGGACAGGTCGGCGAAGAACCGCAGCACCACGACCTCGCGTTGCCGCTGAGGCAACGCCGCCAACGCCTGCTGCAAGACCTGCTGGTCCACCACGCGTCGGGCGTGGTCACCCGGATCGGGCGGCGCCGTCACGTCGACCAGCGGCTGCTCCGCCACCCGCCGCTTCGCCCGCCGCCACCGGTCCCGGGCGAGGTTGACCACCACCTGCCGCACGTACGCCTCGGGGTGGTCGAGCACGCGGTGCCACCGCAGCGCCGTCCGCAGCAGGGCGGTCTGCACCAGGTCCTCGGCGTGGCCGCGATCGTGGACCAGCAGCGACGCCAGGCGCAGCAATCCGGGCGACTGCGCGCGCACGAACTGCTCGAAGCGGGCATCAGGCAGCCCGCCGCTACTCCGTCTGAAGAACACAACCAGGGGGAACGTCTCCCAGCCCTACCGGGTTGTCAGACCACCCGACTTTTCCACCGCCCGCCGAACGTTCGCATGCCTCATGTTCCCGAGTGGGCGTGGGCGGAATAGATCAGGGGCCCTGCGGATAATCCGCAGGGCCCCGATCGGTGCGCGCTCGGCAGGATTCGAACCTGCAACCTTCTGATCCGTAGTCAGATGCTCTATCCGTTGAGCTACGAGCGCATCGTTCTTCAGTTGTCACCCGGCCGAGGCCGGGTGTTGCGGAGGCTCCGGGATTTGAACCCGGGATGGGCGGTAAACCCAAACCGCATTAGCAGTGCGGCGCCATAGACCAGACTAGGCGAAGCCTCCCGGAGCCCTCGGCTACGACGCATAGATTACACATGCCCCCGCCGCTCTAGCAAAACGCCCCCCTCTTAACCGCATCCGCGCTGGTCAGAGGGTGCAGAGGGGGGCGTTGGAGGGGCCTCAGGGGGTGCTGACGTGAGGTAGGTCTCGTGCCAGGTCGAGGAATGGGTCCAGGGCTGCCGGGTTGCGCAGGGCGTCCAGGCTGACCGCGCGCTCCGGTGGGGTGCCGGCCAGGATCTTCTTCACCGGCACCTCGCACTTCTTGCCGTTGAGGGTCCTCGGGATCTCGGCCACGGCGACGAACCGGTTCGGGACGTGGCGCGGGGACAGGTTGGTGCGCAGTTCGGACTTCAGCTTCGGTTCGAGGTCGGGGAGGGCCACGTCCTCGTCCAGGACCAGGAAGCACAGCAGTTCGCCGTCGGTCCGGCCGGCGCCCGAGGTGTCGATCACCAGGGAGTCGACGACACCCGGCATGCCCTCGACGACCCGGTAGAACTCGCTCGTGCCCATGCGGACGCCGCCGCGGTTCAGGGTGGAGTCGCTGCGACCGTAGATGACGGCCGAGCCTCGGTCGGTGATGCGGATCCAGTCGCCGTGCCGCCAGACGCCTTCGAACGTGGAGAAGTAGGCGTCCCTCAGCTTCGAGCCGTCCTCGTCGCCCCAGAAGAACACCGGCATCGACGGCATCGGCTTGGTGATGACCAGCTCGCCCACTTCCTCGACGACGGGCTCGCCCGCCTCCGAGTACGACTCCACGGCGGCACCCAGCGCCCGGCACGACAGCTCGCCCAGCCAGACCGGCAGGTCGGGCGCGGCGGCCACGAAGGCGGTGCACAGGTCGGTGCCGCCGGAGACCGAGGCGATCTGGAGGTCCGGGCCGACGGCCGACGCGATCCAGCGGAAGCCCTCCGGCGTCAGGGGTGCGCCGGTGGAGCCGACCACGCGCAGACCCGTCAGGTCGTGGCGCTCGGCCGGGTGCAGGTCTTCCTTCAGGCAGGACTGGATGTACGGGGCGGACGTGCCGAAGTACGTCACGCGGTGCTGCTCGGCCAGGTGCCACAGCACGTTCAGGTCGGGGTGCGCGGGGCTGCCGTCGAACAGCACGATCGTCGAGCCGACCAGCAGGCCGGAGACGAGGAAGTTCCACATCATCCAGCCGGTGGTGGTGAACCAGAAGAACCGGTCGCCCGGACCGAGGTCGCTGTGCAGCGCCAGCATCTTCAGGTGCTCCAGCACGATCCCGCCGTGCCCCTGGACGATGCCCTTGGGCAGCCCGGTCGTGCCCGACGAGTACAGCACCCACAGCGGGTGGTCGAACGGCACCGGCTCGAACACCAGGGGCGCGTCGGCGTGCGCGGAGAGCAGGGAGTCCCACGTCACGGCACCGGGCAGCGGCGTGCCGCCCACGTAGTCGACCACCACGGTGGCGCGCAGGGACGGGATCTCCGACCTCAGCTTCTCCACCGTCGGCCGCACGTCGAACGCCCGCCCGTTGTACCGGTACCCGTCGACGGCCACCAGCACGGTCGGCGAGATCTGGGTGAACCGGTCCGCGATGGCCCGCGCGCCGAAGTCCGGCGAGCACGACGACCAGGTCGCGCCGAGCGAGGCCGCCGCCAGGAACGCGATCAGCGCCTCCGGCGAGTTCGGCACCAGCGCCACCACGCGGTCACCCCGCCGCACGCCCAGCGACTCGAACCCGGCGCGCACGGCGGCCACCCGGCGGCGCAGCTCGCCGTAGGTGAGTTGGGACGACAGCCCGTCCTCGCGGTGGAACACGACCGCCAGGGCGTCGTCCGGGCCCCTGAGGGCGTGCTCGGCGTAGTTGAGCGTGGCGCCGGGGAACCAGGACGCGCCGGGCATCACGGGCGCCTCCAGCACGCGCGTGGGCGCGCTGTGGAACACCACCTCGAAGAACTCGGCGATCGCGCCCCAGAACCCCTCCAGGTCGGAGGTGGACCACTGCCACAGCGACTCGTAGTCGGGCAGGTCCAGGCCCTTGGTGGAGGCCAGCCAGGAGCGGAACGCGGCCATCCTGCTGTCCTGGACCCGGTCGGGGTCAGGGCGCCAGAGGACTTCCGCCTCGCCGGCGGCGGTGCCGGCACGCATCTCGGTCATACCTGAAGTTCCTAGCCGATGCGACGGCCCGGAACCACAGTTGGCATCCACACACCGGATCAGTTCCGGCCGGCGCTCGCCACCAGTCCCTCGACCGCGGAGATCAGCCGCGGGGCGTCCGCGGGCGCGACGACGAGCCACCCGTCGTCCCGCCGCACGAGGTAGCGCCCCTCCTCGGTGTCCAGCCACGACACGACCGCGCCCGTGGGATGCAGGTAGCCCGCCCGGTTGCGGGCGATCACGCCGACCTGACCGCCACCGCTGCGCGTGGTCACGGCGCGCATCAGGGTGTTGGCCTCCGGCTCGCGCAGGCCGACGGACCGCAGCGCGTCGAGGAACCCCTCGCTGCCGTCGTCCTGCCCGGCCCGGCCCGCGGCCAGGTAGTCGTCCCAGCGCACGTTCACCGAACGGCCGCTGCCCGGCGGCGCGGGCGGCAGGGTGTTGACCGTGGTGGCGGCCAGCGCGGTCGGCCGGAACCCGGTCACCTGGACCTGGTTGCCGAGCCGGCCCGCGAACGCGCCGTGCCACGCGGCGGTGGCCAGGCCGCGCGCCTGGGCGCCGCGCACGGTGAAGAACACCTCCAGCCCGACCTCGAACTCGGCCAGGCCGCGCAGCAGCCCGTACAGCTCCTCGTCCGGCCTCCGCACGGTGCCGAAGCCCCGTGCGGCCAGGTCGCGGGACGCGGTCTCGATCAACGCGTCCCGCTCGCGCTGGGTGTGGCCGAAGTGCCTGGTCCCGAGCGGCACCGGGTGGGCGTCGCGGTGGACCGCCTGCCAGAGCAGGAAGAACTCGATCTCGCTGAGCCGGAAGACGCGGTCGGTCACAGGCCGATCACCGGTGGTGCGGCCTTGCGGTCGACGCCGAAGACGTTGTCGTCGTCCTCCAGGTACCCGGGGCGGTTGCGGTCCTTCTCGCCGCCGGTCGCGACGGGTGGCGGTGCGGCCATCGGTGCGGCGCCGATCATCCCGTGCTGCGGCGTCACCGACTTGGGCGCCTGGAACTGGCTGGTCACGCTGCCGGGGTTGGCGCCGCCGCGGTCGCCGCCGAGGGCGCCCGTGGTGCCGCCCGGACCGGCCAGCGGTCCGCCGCCACCGCCGCCGGACGCGCCGACGGGCGTGGGCATGACCCCGCGACCGGCGAAACCGCCGCGACCGCCGGTGAAGCCGCCGCGCCCGGACTGGGCGGGCGTGCTGCCGGGGCGCTGGTTCGCCGTGCCGCCGGGGTTGTTCACCACGACCTGGTTGCCGCCGCCCGCGCCGCCGCCGGTGTCCGGGGTGGGCGGGGTCGGCGTGACGACCACGGGCGGCGGAGGGGGCGGGGCGAGCGGGTTGGTCGGCGGGGCGAACGACGGCACGGTCCGGTCGACCTCGTAGGAGTTCAGCTGGAACATCGCCATGACCTCGGCGGCCTGGCGGTGCGTCGCGTCGGCGGTGGCGACCGAGTCCAGCGCGGGCGCGCCGACGGTCTCCAGGCCGGTGAACGCGCCCGGCGTGCGCGTGGGGCTGCTGACCAGGCTGTCCCGCAGCGTCGGGGACAGCGCCTGGTGGCCCTGGTCGTCGACGAGCTGGTTGCGGATCAGCGGCGAGCGCGGCACGGCGACCGGGGTCGGGGTGGCGACCGCACCCGACGACACGTCGGCGACCGGCGTGACGACCGGCGGCGCGGGCGCGGGCGGCGGCATCATCTCGCGCGCCGTCTGCACGTGCTCGATCTCGGTGGCGATGCACTTGGCCACGTTGTCGGCGTGCTCGCTGGTGTTCAGCGCCCACTTCTCCACCGACTCCAGGGCCTCGCGGGCGCGCTCGGCCGACTCGCCGGTCCAGGCTTGGCTGGACTGGCCGATCGCCTTGGCCAGGTACTCCTGCACCTCGCCGAGCGCCTTGCTGACGGCCGCCCAGTCGGCCTGGGCGCTGCTCGCGGCCTTCAGGTCGACGCCGGTGTTGATCATCTCCCACAGCTGCTGGTGGCTGTAGGTCATCCAGTCGACCTTCTGGCCGAGGTCGGTGGGCTTGTCGTGCCCCTGACCGCCGCCGTGACCGTTGCCGTGGTGGCCGCCACCGTAACCGCCGCCGTGACCGCCGCCGTGACCCTGACCACCGTGACCCTGGCCGCCACCGCCGTGACCGCCGTGCCCCTGGCCGTGACCGCCGCCGTGGCCCTGGCCACCGCCGTGGTTGCCGCCGTGCTTGTTGTCGCCCATCAGCCCTTGGCCTCCCCTGCGGCTCCGAAGGCGTCCGCAGCTTCGTCGTCGGCCCGTTCCAGGTTCCGCGCCGCGTCGCGGATGGTCTCCTCGACCTCGAAGAGCACCTGCATGAAGTCGCCGATCACGTTGACCGCCGACTCCTCGTTGCCCACGGCCACCTCGCGCAGCCGCCTGCTGATCGCGTCGCTCACCCAGTTGTTGCCGAACTTGAGCTCGACGTCGAGGTTGTTGACCGCGCGGCCGTGCACGGAGTCGACCAGGCTGCGCGCCTGGGAGATCAGCTTGAGCAGGTCGTCGACGCCCTGCTTGTCCAAGTCGAGCTGGACCGACTCCTTGTCCACCGCGCCCAGCGCGGTGGTGGCCTTGTCCAGGTCGGTCTGCGCGGCCTTCGCGAAGCTCTCCGGGGCGGGCTTGGACACCTCGGCCACGGCCGCGGCGGGCAGCGTCACGGTCGCGTCGGAGGGCGGTGGCGCGGCCGGTGGCGCCGCGGCGGGTGGTGGTGGCGCGACGGTGGGCGCGGCAACGGCCGGCGCGTCCGCCACGACCGCGGGCTGCGGCGCCGCGGACGGCGTGAAGCCAGGCGGGATCCGCACCGTCTGCGCTCCCACGAGTGGAACCGTGTTCCCGTCGCTCATCACTACCCCCTGCACTGCGATTCGCCGCGGGCTCACCGCGCGTTAGCCGACGACGATCGGAAATCAGGCGTTCCGGACGCCCTCCTTAGATGTACCGGGAAGCCCGTTCGGTTCCAAGCCGCCGACCAGAGGCTTAGCGAAGATGTGAGTCGAACCAGTTCAACGCCCGCTGCCAAGCCTCCGCGTTGACCTCCGGCGTGGTGTCGAACCGGTGGCCGGTGTGGGTGTACCGGACCACGTCGGTCGCCACGGGCGCCGCCGCCGCGGCGTCGCGCAACTTCTCCACGTCGTCGAACGGGATCTCGGCGTCGTCGTCGCCGTACAGGCCGAGCCACGGGCAGGTCAGCTCCTCCGCGACCTCCACCAGCGACGGCAGCCCCTCGGCCAGCGGTTCCAGGATCCCGCCGCCCCCGACGGTCACCGCGGCACCGACGGTTCGGCTTCCCGCAACCACCATCGCGACCGATCCGCCCAGGTCGAAGCCCATGACGCCCATCCGGTCATGGCTCACGCCGTGCTGGCCCAACCAGACGAACGCGACGTCGGTGTCGGCCAGCACGTCCTCACCGGACAGCCCGCTCACCATGGCGGGCGCCTCGTCACCGGACACCTCGTCGTACAGGTGCGGCGCCACCGCGAGCCACCCCTCGGCGGCCAGTCCGCTCACCAACCCGCGCACGGTGTCGGTCACGCCACGCGCCTCGTGCAGCACGACCAGGCCGCCGCGGACGGCGTTCTCCGGCTCGGCGACGGTCAGCCTCAGCTCGCGGCCGTCGGTGAGCGAGAGCGTCTCGGTGCGGGTAGCAGTCATGGGCCAACCCTTCCACGTGGGGGTGAACGGCAGTCAACGTGAGCATCCGTACGGCGGGTATGCCCCATCCGGGTCTATCACCGGATAACGTCCGGCCCAGAACCCCGAAGGGAGTCCTTGGATGACCGTGCGAACCCGCGCCGACCTCGTCGCGCTGCCCGGATATGTGCCCGGTAAGACGATCCCCGGCGCGATCAAGCTGGCCAGCAACGAGGTGTCGGCCGGACCGCTGCCCAGCGTGGTGCGGGCGATCGCGGACGCGGCCACCGCCGTGAACCGCTACCCCGACACCGCCGCCACCGACCTCGTGGCGCGACTGGCGGACAAGCTCGGCGTGCCGGCGGAGCAGGTGGCCGTGGGCTGCGGCTCGGTGACGCTGTGCCAGCAGCTCGTGCAGGCGACCTGCACCGAGGCCGACGAGGTGGTGTTCGCGTGGCGCTCGTTCGAGGCGTACCCGATCATCACCGCGGTCGTCGGCGCCGGGCAGCAGCGGGTGCCGCTGACACCGGGCCACGGTCTCGACCTCGACGCCATGGCGGGTGCGATCACGCCGAAGACGCGCCTGGTGTTCGTGTGCAACCCCAACAACCCGACCGGGACGGCGTTGCGCGCGGCGGACATCGAGCGGTTCATCGAGCGCGTGCCGTCGGACGTGCTCGTCGTGATCGACGAGGCGTACAAGGAGTTCGTGGACGACCCGGACGTGCCGGACGGCGTCGAGCTGGCGAAGCGGCAGTGGGCGGCCGGTCGGGACAACGTGGCCGTGCTGCGCACGTTCTCCAAGGCTTACGGGCTGGCCGGGCTGCGCGTCGGCTACGCGGTGGCCTCGCCCGCGGTGGCCGAGACGCTGCGCAAGGTCTACGTGCCGTTCAGCGTGAACGCGCTGGCGCAGGTCGCCGCGCTGGCGTCGCTGGACGCCGAGGACGAGCTGATGGCGCGGTGCCGGGCGATCGTGGCCGAACGGGCCCGGGTGCGCGGCGAGCTGCTGGCCGCCGGGTTCGAGGTGCCCGAGTCGCAGGCGAACTTCGTGTGGCTGCCGCTGGGCGAGCGGACCGCGGCGTTCAACGAGCACTGCCTGGCGCACAAGGTGGTCGTGCGGGCGTTCGCGGGCGACGGGGCGCGCGTCACGATCGGCGAGCCGGAGGAGAACGACGCGTTCCTGGCCGCCGCGAAGTCGTTCAGCGGGTGACGATCCTCAGCGGGTGAGCACCTTCAGCGGGTGAGGATCTGGGTGATGGCCACGACTCCCACCACGACGATCACCGCGCGCAGCGCGGCGGGTGGGAGTCGGCGGCCGACCTTCGCGCCGAGCTGGCCGCCGACGACCGAGCCGATCGCCAGCAGCAGCACGGCGAGCCACGCCACGTCGGCGATGAAGATGAACAGCACGCCCGCGACCAGGTTCACGAACGCGGTCAGCACGTTCTTCAGGGCGTTCATCCGCTGGATGTGCTCGTTCATCAGCACGCCCATCAGACCCATGACCAGCACGCCCTGGGCCGCGCCGAAGTAGCCGCCGTAGATGCCCGCGAAGAACACGCCGATCCACAGCGCGACCCCGCCGTGCTCGTGCCGCTCCCGCTCGGCGAGCTTGCGGTTGAGCCACGGCTGGGCGACCACCAGCACCAGCGCGATCGCGATCAGCACCGGCACGATCGCCGAGAACGCGTCCTCCGGCAGCACGACCAGCAGGATCGCGCCGACCACGGCGCCCAGCACCGAGGCGGGCAGCAGCCGCTTCACCCGGTCCGCCTGCCCGGTCAGCTCGCGCCGGTAGCCGAACGCGCCGCTGAGCGAGCCCGGCACCAGGCCCAGGCTGTTGGACACGTTGGCCACCACCGGCGGGTACCCGACGGCCATCAGCACCGGGAACGTCACCAGGGTGCCCGAACCCACCACCGTGTTGATCCCACCGGCGAACACACCGGCCAGGACGACGACGATCGCCTCCAGCGCCGTCACGGCCACTCCCCTGGTCTCGCAGTTGGTCAGCGACGCTAACACCGCGTGCGGCGGGACGCGGTGTGGCACTTGCGACACCGCGTCCCGCCGATCACGGGTTTACCCGGGGCCCGACCGCGATCACCCCGTGCGCCGGGGCGTCTCGTCGAGCCTGCGCAGGGTGTAGGCGTCCGACGTCCCCGTGCCGCTGACCAGCGCGCCGAGGTCGCCGTCGACCACGTAGCTGCCGCGCGGCGACCGGGCGATCGTGGTCGGCTCGTCGTCGCCCCACGGCGCGGTGCGGTGGGTGGTGCGGGCGGTGTTCCAGTCGTCGGACGAGCGCAGGACGCTGACCGCCGCCTCACCGGGCGCGCCCAGGGAGTTGGTGACCACGGCGAGCGTGCCGTCCGGGCGCAGGTCCACGCCGTCGCCGCCGACCAGCGGACGGTCCAGGGCCACCTCCGAGATCCGGCCGGAACGGGTGATCTTGAACAGCGCGCCCGTGTCGTAGCGGACGGCGAGCACGAAGCCCTTGGGGTGCCAGGCGATCCCGTTCAGGCCGATGGTGTCGCTGCCCAGCCGCGGGTCGCGGACCAGCACGTCGGCGCGGCCGTCGCGGTCGACCCGGTAGAGCGCGTCGGTGGCCGGGTCGGTGACGTAGGCGGTGCCCGCGTGGTCGACGGCGACGTCGTTGGCGCTGTGCCGGCCGGGGCCGATGGCGAGGTCCACCACGTGCAGCGGACGTCCGGTGGCGAGGTCGAAGACCCCCAGCCCGGAGGACTTGTAGGTGGTGTCCGGGCTGGACCGGTGGCCCAGGCCCATGTCGCCGTACGCGACGTAGACCCGGCCGCGGGCCACGTGCACGCCGAACACCGACACCATCCGCGGGTCGCTGATCAGGGTCTTCGTGGTGCCGTCGCGGACCACCTCGACCGTGCCGCGGCGCAGCGAGCCGAGCAGGAACGCGTGCCGCAGCGGGTCCCAGGCGATGCCCTCGGGGTGCAGCTCGGCGGATCGGCCGGTGATCACGTCCGGCGCGGGGGCGGCCGCGGCCGGGGTGGCGGTGAGGACCACCAGCGCGAGGACCATCAGGAAGCGCATGTTGCTCCGTCCACTTGTCGAAATACGTGTACGAAGTTAGATCAGAGCTCTGATAGCCGTCAACGCACTTTACGATCGGGGCATGGGAATGCCGTTCGAGGAGCGCCTGGGCGGCGACATCAAGCGGGTCGAGCACGAGCTGATGCTGGTCAAGCAGCAGGCCGTGCGGCCGGCCGGGCTGACCGTGGCCCAGTACGCCGCGTTGCTGGTGCTCAACGACCACCCCGGCGTGTCGGCCGCCGAGCTGGCCCGGCGCTGCCGCGTGACGCCGCAGACGATGACCACGATCCTGCGCAACCTGGAAGCCGCCGACCTGATCGCCCGCGTGCCGCACGAGGTGCACCGCAACGTGCTGGAGACGCGCCTGACCGAGGCCGGGCGCGCGGCGTTCGAGGTGGCCGACGAGCGGGCGTCCGCGGTGGAGCGGCGGCTCGCCGACGAGTTCAGCGCCGACGAGCGGGAGACGCTGCGGGCGCTGCTGGCGCGCTGCTCGAAGGCCCTGACCGGGCAGCCGTGAGGTGACCGCGGCGCGCGGTCCGGCTCAGCCCAGGTTGTTCGTGTCGAACGTGTTGCAGCGCGCCGGGTCACCCGTCTGGTAGCCGGTCGTGTACCACTTCTGCCGCTGCGCCGACGTGCCGTGGGTGAACTTGGTCGTGTCGACCTGGCCGCCGCCCAGCTCGCCCTGGATGAAGTCGTCGCCGATGCGGGACGCCGCGTCCAGCGCCGCGTTCACGTCGTCCTGCGTCACGCCGGTGATCAGCGGCTGGCCGGACGAGGTCGGCACGGTCTCCGCGTGGTTGGCCCAGGCGCCCGCGTAGCAGTCGGCCTGCAGCTCCAGCCGCACCGAACCCGACGTCGGCCCGGAGTCGTGGTTCACCCGGTCCGACGTGCCCAGCAGGTTCTGCACGTGGTGGCCGTACTCGTGGGCCAGGATGTACGCCTCGACGAACGGGCCGCCGGTCGCGCCGAACTTCTGCTGCATCTCCTGGAAGAAGCCCAGGTCGATGTAGACCTGCGCGTCCGCCGGGCAGTAGAACGGCCCCACCGCGGACGACGCGCTGCCGCAGCGGGTCGACACGCTGCCGGAGAAGAAGTTGGTCTGCGCGGGCTGGTAGGTCTTGCCCGAGCGGGCGAACTGGTCGGACCAGTAGCCCTGGATCGAGTTGATGAACGCCACCGCGCGGCAGTCCGACTCGCGGTTGGCGTCCGCGCCCGTCCGGCACTTCTCCTTGATGGCCTCCGACCCGACCTGCTGCCCCTGGCCGACGTCGTTGAACCCGGAGCCGGTCGGCAGCTGCGCGCCGCCGCCGAGCTGGGAGAGCACGAAGTAGAGGATCAGGCCGACGATGCCCAGCCCGCCGCCGCCCAGGGCGACCCGGCCACCCACCCCCCGCTGGTCACTGACCTGCGACGTGTCCAGCTCGGCGTTCTCGTTGAACTGCACCTCGACTCCTCCCGGTCTGTGCGCACCGAACCCGGACAGCACAAGCCCCGGGTGCGGGGCCCGACGTCGGGGCACCGCACCCGGGTTTTCCCATGTGGAAGTGACGAAACCTGCGTCACGAGGTCGGCGTGGACCACGGGCGGCGCCGACGGTGGAGACGGCGCCCTGACTCTACTCCCGGGTCAACATCGTCAAGCGCGGCGATGGCGCCGGTGGCGCCGTGCGCTCGAAACCTCGTCGGAACCGCTCGCGTTCGCGATCGGGCCGGTCTGGAGACCGCTCCGCCCGCGGGGTTGCGGTTCGAACGCGGATCGTCACCGCGAGGACTTACCTGCACCGCACCACCTACCCCTTCCGGGCGTGCCGCCGGCGGGTCGGCTCGGGTTCCGCCGGTGGCAGGTCCTGTCTCGAGCATGCGCCTTCTCGGCCCGGCGCACAACCCGAGCAGAGGCCCCTGAACTGGTGAAATGAGATTCATCCGGCTCGGTGGGGCGGTGCGGGCCCGCCGTGCACGCGCGGTGAGCGGACCCACGAGGAGCCCGCTCACCGCGCGTGACGTCACGGCGTCGTGGCGATGCGGCCGAGCGCCGGTGCGGCCGTGTTCGGGTGGGCGGCCAGGTAGGCGGTGAAGGCGTCCAGGTCGATGCCGCCGCCGGTGATCTCGGTGCCGCCGGTGAACACGCTGAAGCCGTCACCGCCGCCCTGGAGGAAGCTGTTGATCGTGACGCGGTAGTTCGCGTCCGGGTCCAACGGCGTTCCGTTCAGGACGATGTTCGACACCTTCGAGCCGATCGGCGCGGACGTCGACCACGAGTAGGTCAGGCCGGCCGACGGCTGCAGGATGATCTGCTTCGGCTGGTTGTTGACCACCTGCCACTGCTGCTCCAGCGCGGCCTTGATCTGCGAGCCCTTCAACGTCACCGTCTGCAGGATGTTGCCGAACGGCTGCACGGTGAACACCTCGCCGTAGGTCACCACGCCGTCGCCCTCGTTCGCGGACGAGGTGACGTAGTCCAAGTCGTCCCGGACGCCGCCCGGGTTCATCAGCGCCAGCACCGCGCCGTTGTCCGCGGTGGCGGCCAGCTGCGAGTCGGCGATCAGGTTGCCGAGCGGGGACTCGCCCGCCGCGTTCTGCGCCCGCAGGATGTCCTGCGCGATGGTGCCGACCGGGCGGTTCGCGATCGGGCCGGACTTCGACTTGGCCAGGTCGATGATGTCCTGGACCTCCCGGTCCGGGTCGACGGTCTTGGTCACGACGTGGTTGCGCGCGACCGTGGCCGAGCGGACGACCTCGCGGGTCCGCTTGTCGATCTTCAGGTCGACCACGGACAGCTCGCGGCCGAACGCCAGGCCCTCGATGAACGGTCGCGGGTTGCCCGCCGGGTCGGTGACCGTGCAGTTGTAGTGCTGGTGGCTGTGACCGGAGAACACGGCGTCGATCTTCGGGCTGACCTGCTCGGCGATCTTGCGGCCGGGGCCGCCCGCGACCGTGCGGCAGTCGTCCGGGCCGCCGCCCGCGGTGTTGTCGCCCTGGTGGATCAGCAGCACGATCGACTTCACGCCCAGCCAGTTGAGCAGGTCGGCGTACCGGTTCGCGGCGGCGATCTCGTCGCCGAACTCCAGCTCCTTGATGCCGTTCGGGTCGACCAGGATCGGCACGTCCTTCAGCGGCATGCCGATGAACCCGATCGGCACGCCGTCGCGGAACTCCACCCAGAACGGCGGCAGCGCCGGCCGGTCGTTCGCGGCGAGGGTGACGTTCGCGCCGAGGATCGGGAAGTCCGCGCCCCCGTAGGTCTCGCGGAACTGGCAGCCGTCGGTCGGGTGGCACCCGCCGCGCTGCATCCGCAGGAGCTCCTGGTAGCCCTCGTCGAACTCGTGGTTGCCCGCGGCCGTGGTGTCCATGCCGACCCGGTTGAGGACCTCGATCGTCGGCTCGTCGTGGAACAGCGCCGACACGATCGGCGACGCGCCGATCAGGTCGCCCTGGCCGACGATCACCGAGTTGCGCACCTCGGCCTGGAGGTTGCGGATGTGCGTGGCGTTGTACGCCGCGCCGCCCGCCTCCACCTGCGTGCCGTCGGACAGCGTGACGCGGCCCGAGGAACCCGTGGGCGGCTCGATGTTGCCGTGCAGGTCGTTGATGCCGATCAGGCGGACGTCGACGGTGCGCGCCGGGCGGTCGTCCCGGTCGGCCGCCGCCGGGTTCTGCGCGAGCGTGACCGCGAGCGCTGCCGCCGCGGTGACCGCGAGCGCGGCGGAGCGCTGCGCGGTGCGTCTGAACGAGGTCATGGGGTGGGTCCTCCCTGCGGCGCCCCGGTAGGAGGGCGCGGTACGGCGCAGGAGTTTGCCCGCCGGAGCTGACCGACACCAGACATGGCGGTGGATCGTCCGTTAACGGATATCCGCGGCTTAACCTGGTGGCGTGACTGAGCAGGAGCCGCGTTGGCTCGACGATGGGGAGATGCGCGCCTGGCGCAACTACGTGGTCGGGGCGTCGATGCTCGCCGACCGGCTGCACCGGGAGTTGCAGGACGGGCACGGGGTGTCGCTGGCCGACTACGAGGTGCTCGTGCGCCTGTCGGAGCAGCCGGGGCGGCGGATGCGGATGTCGCAGCTCGCCGACGAGGTGGCGTCCTCCAAGAGCCGGGTGTCGCACCAGGTGGCGCGGATGGAGCGGGAGGGGCTGCTGCGCCGCAAGGAGTGCCCGGAGGACGGTCGCGGCGTGTTCGCCGAGCTGACCGACGAGGGCATGGCCCTGCTGGAGACGTCCGCGCCGACCCACGTCGAGGGCGTGCGCGAGCACATGGTCGACCTGCTGTCGCGCGACGAGCAGGAGGTCGTGGCCAAGGTGTTCGAGCGGATCATCACGCACCTGCGCGACGTGGACGGGTGAGCGGCGCCCCGTGACGCGACAGCGCCCCCGCACCCGGTGGGGGTGCGGGGGCGCTGCGCGTGCGGTGCGGTAGCGGTGGGATTTGAACCCACGGAGGGGATCAACCCTCGCACGTTTTCAAGACGTGTCCCTTAGGCCGCTCGGGCACGCTACCCCTGCCTGGAGCCTAGCCGACGGGCGTCGTCCGCGAGGCACGCCGCCCCTCGTCGCGAACGAGCGCGCGGGGCCCCGGAACCCGGGACCCCGCACGTCCACCGCTGTGCCGGCACGTGGTGGCCGGCGCGTCATCCGATCAGGCGAAGACGCCGAACACGTCGATGACCAGGTGCGTGAAGCCCGCGTTGTTGTAGTAGTCCTGCGCGGGGTACGACACGCCGGAGCCCTCGTCGTAGTAGCTGCCGAGCCGGACCGTGGCCATGTTCGGCGCGGTCTGGCCGGGCGCCAGGTTCAGCGCCGAGGTGCCCGGACGGGCCTCGCCCGACGGGAACGGCGTGATGTAGGTGTTGTCGGTCGGCTCGGTGCCGGTCAGGTTCACCAGCAGGCTGTCGCCGGGGAACAGGCCGGCGTCGCCGAAGAACAGCGTCAGCGACGTGTACGGCGGGATCGCGCCCGACGCGCCCGGCTCACGGGTGTCGTA
This sequence comes from Actinosynnema sp. NPDC091369, assembly GCF_044757065.1. Classification (NCBI taxonomy): domain Bacteria; kingdom Bacillati; phylum Actinomycetota; class Actinomycetes; order Pseudonocardiales; family Pseudonocardiaceae; genus Actinosynnema; species Actinosynnema sp. NPDC091369. Next base: position 883,556 of record NZ_JBIVUG010000001.1, read on the forward strand.
CGCGCGGCCCGGGTCGGTCGGGAAGAAGTCCGCGCCGCCGACCTCGGTGGGCAGGTAGTAGCCCGTGATGTCGACGATCAGGTTCACGAAGCCCGCGTTGTTGTAGACGTTGACCTTGCGGTCGGAGCCCAGCGCGACGGTCACGCCGTTCGGCGTCGCGCCACCCGGCGTGACGTTCAGGCTCGACGCGTTCGGGCGGGTCGCGCCGGACGGCCACGCGGTCACGTAGGTGCCGGCGGTGGCGTCCACGCCGGTGATGTTCAGCGCCACCGCGGTCGCGCCCGCGGGCACGCCGAAGGAGCTGAAGTCGATCGAGCGGGTCTCGCCGGCGTAGAAGGCGCCGCCGGTGTTGCGCGAGTCGTACGCGCGGCTCGGGCCGGTCGCGAAGTAGCGGCCGGGGGTGGCGAAGCCGGTGCCGGGCGTCGGCGCGTCGTAGACGTAGTAGCCCGCGACGTCCGCGATCAGGTCGGTGCTGCCCGCGTTGTTGTAGAGGTTGACCGTGTGGTCGAGCGACACCCAGGTGGTGACCGAGTTGGCGCGCGTGTCACCGGGCACCAGGTTCAGCGTCGACACCTGGGGCCGCGCGATGGGGCCGCCCTCCCACACCGTCACGTAGGTGTTGGCGGTGGGCGACGTGCCGGTCACGTTGAGCACGACCGCGCTCACGTTCTCCGGGTAGCCGACCAGCGGGACCTCGATCTGGCCGCCGTGGCCCACGGGGCCCGCGACGCCGTTGCGCCCGAGGCCGGAGCGGGTGTCCAGGACCCGTCTCGGCGCGGTCGGGATGAAGCGGTGGCCGACCCACTCGGCCTCGGCCTCGGCGGCCTGGCTGGTGGGCCGGGCGCCCTTCGTGCCGTAGGGCCGGACGTTGCGGTGCGACTTGTCGAGCGACACATCGGTGCGGACGACCAGGTCACCGTCGGCGGACGCCGGCTCGGCGGTGGCCGGAGCCGCGGCCGTCGCCAGTGCCGCGGCCGTGGCGACCAGCAGCGCTGCGGAACGACGCATTGATCCTCTTTCCTGACAGCAGGAGTGAACAGATGGCGTCGGTCTACCAGCCAGTCCGTGACAGGAACACGCGGACGTTGGCGCGCACAGCGCGACCCCCCTGTGGGACGAGCCCCCGACTCGACCGAACGCGGCGGACACTACCCGAGGGGTACGACAACGGAAAGCGAAATGCAGTCGGTTTCTCAGTTCTCCGGCTTCGCCGAGATGTGCACGAACTCGTTGTAGGTGAACACCTTCCCGGCCGCGCGGGGGAACGGGAACGACATGCGCTCGCGCTCGACCAGCCCCAGCTGGGACGTCACGTCGGCGAGGCCGTCGAGGTCGGTGAACGCCACGTGCGTGGGGTCCGACGCGTACCCGCGCTCCTGCGGGCAGATGAGGACCAGCAGGCCGCCGGGCGCGAGGAAGTCGATGTAGCCGCGCAGGATCTCCACGGCCTCCGGTCGCGGCATGTGCTCGACCAGGTGCGCCGCCAGCATGCCGCCGAAGCGGCCGGGCTTGGCGTACTCGGTGTCGAAGAACTCGGCCGTGGTGAACGCCGTGAGGCCCATGTCCCGGCACGTCTGCACCGAGTGCGGGTTGTGGTCGACGCCGACGCCGTGGGGCTCCAGGTGCTTGAGGTTGCGACCGATGCCGCAGCCGACGTCGAGCACCTCGCGGTCGCCGAAGATGCGGCGCACGTTCCACCGGTACGGGGCCTGGACGTTCAGGACACGCTTCCAGGGCAGGTTCTGCAGGCGCGCGAGCCGGTCGGTGTAGTCCTGACCGTCAGTCTTGTCCACGGTCGTACGGTAGCCCACGGTGAGACGCGGACCACCCGACCCCTGTCCCGCCGGCGGGACAGGGGTCGGGTGGTGCCGGTCACGACGTGCGCCGCGTCACCAGCCGGGGAACCGCACGTTCGTCGGGTCCGGTCCGGGCACGAGGAAGAACGAGCGCTCGGCCTGGCAGTTGCGGCAGGTCCCGGCGAACAGGCCGCCGTTGTGCCCCTGGGCGAACTTCCACGAGCTCAGCAGCTGCACCTCGTACGGGCCGGAGGGCACGTTGTCGAAGCGCCCACGACCTTGGGCGTCGGTGCGCCCCTGGGCCACGACCCCTCGGGTGACGGCGTCCCGCAGGACGATCCGCGCACCGGCCACGACCTCGTCGGGCTCACCGATGCGATCGCCGTCCCGGTCGTGGTGGAAGGACATGCGGACGGTCACGGCCGGGCCGGGCACCTTGGCGAGGGCAGCGGCGCGCGGGCGGCCGTTGCTGAAGTCCTCCCGCGGGCCGAAGTCGCAGTCGTACGCGACGCCGCCGTACTCGGCCGTCTCCTCCGACACGCTGCCGCTGATGGTCCGCACGAGCGACTGGCCCGCGGGCACCGTCACGCCCTCGGCGTCCCAGGCCAGGTCGCCCATGACGACGTCACGCAGCTCGGGCCCCTCACCACCGCTCCGGTCGCAGGCCGCGCTGATGGCGGTCAGGTCGGTGGCGCCGGTGTTGGTCAGCGTCACCTCGATCTCGGCCCGGTCGCCGACCCGGTACTCGGTCCGGGTGAACCGCATGGCCGCCGACAGCACGTCGGTCAACGGGCGCCTGCCGCGCAGCAGCACGTTCGCGGCCGAGCCGGCGCCGTCCACCGCCACCTGCGAGTACGAGGGCTCCACCACCCAGCCGTCCGGCGCGTCGGGGATGGAGAGGCTGTAGACCCGCACGGGCAGGTCCGCGAACCGGAACCGGCCTCCGGCATCGGTCCTGGCCTCCAGGCGCAGCCAGGGGGAGCCGGTCATGGAGACCTCCACCTGGACGCCCGCGAGCCCTTCGCCCGCGCCGGGCGTCCCGTCGCCGTCGCGGTCGCCGTAGACGAGACCGGCCACCACGTCCGAGGCGGAGCCGGGGTCGCGCAGCGTGATCGGCACGCTCACCGCAGCGGACCCGACGCCGGACTGCTGGAGGTAGAACCGGACCACGGGCGCGCCGCTCCACTGGGAGAACACGCCGCGGACGGTGAGGGCCCGTTCCTGCCCGGCGGCCAGGGTCGCGCCGGGGCCGGGCCAGGGCGCCAGGTCACCCCACTCGGAGAACTGCGTGAAGAAGCTGGACCCGGACGTGGAGTAGGCGCTCGCCGTGACGCCGGTGGCGTCGGTGTCGCCGGTGTTGGTGATCTTCACGTCGACCGGTACCTGCTCGCCGACCAGGAACGGGCCGGCGCCGACGGTGGCCGAGATGGCCAGGGCCGCGGCGGTCGGCTGAGAGCCGGGCTCGTCGGCGCGCGCCGGGGCGGACAGGGTCGCGGTGACCACGAGGGCCGCGATGAGAACGAGGGATCTTCGCCCGAGCGCGCGCTTCGAGGTGATCAAGACATGCCCCCCTTGGATGGATTCCGTTGGCGCGAAACTAACCCGACCCGATCACACCCGGGTCACAGAGTCCATTGTGGAGGGCAAAGGCGACGTGGAGCGGGCCGGCCTCCCAGGAGGGAGACCGGCCCGTGTTGCCTGGTCGAACGCGCTCTACGCCACGTCGGCGTGCGAGTGGTGGTGCGACTCGACGTGCATCGAACGCATCGAAGCCGCCCGCGCCGAAGCGCGCTCGGACCGCGCCGGCACGCCGTTCACGCTCTCCGTGCTGATCGCGTACGACGCCGTCACCCACGCCAGCGCGTCGGCGTTGCGGTCCAGGGCGACGCGGTCGACGTTGCCCAGGTTGTCACCGGAGCCGTGGTAGTTGGGGTCGTACGCGGCGCCCGCCGTGCCGCCCCACTTCGCCGCCTGCGCCTCGGTCTTGATGCCCTCGGCGCCGGTGAACAGGCCACCGGCCGGGATGCCCTGGATGATGAACTCGCCGTAGTCCGAGCGGCCGGTGAAGTCGGTGCCCTCGGTCTGCACGCCCTTCTCCACCGTCAGGTACTCGACGAAAGCCTGCTCGATCTGGCCCGAGCCGTACGGGCCGGCGCCCGCGCCGACCGCGTCGGAGTCGTCGCCGTCGTAGACGAAGTACGCCGCGTTGGGCGAGCCGATCATGTCGAAGTTCAGGTACAGCGCGATGTCGAGCTGCTGCTCGAACGTCAGCGACTGCACGTACTTCGTCGACCCGACCAGGCCGAGCTCCTCGGCGCCCCACCAGCCGAACCGCACCGCGTTGTTGACCTTCGGCGAGCCGCCCAGCTTCAGCGCGGTCTCCAGCAGGCCGGCCGAGCCGGTGCCGTTGTCGTTGATGCCCGCGCCGTTCTCGACGCTGTCGAGGTGCGCGCCCGCCATCACGACGTTGTCCTTGCGGCCGGTCCTGGTCTCCGCGATCACGTTGCGCGAGACGCGGTCCTCCTCGTGGTAGCGCAGGTCCACGGTGACGGGCTGGCCGCCGAGCTGGGCCAGCGCGGTGCCGTCGGCCTGGGTGACGCCACCGGTCGGCACGACGCCCGGCGCGCCGAGCGTGACACCGGACAGGGTGCCCTCGCGGTTGTTGGAGATGATCACCGCGATGGCGCCCGCGGCGGCCGCGTTGCGATGCTTGACGTCGAACGTGCAGGAGCCGCGGCGGATCAGCGCGATGCCGCCGGTGAAGTCCTGCCCGGCGAAGTCGGACGCCTCGCAGCCGGGGGTCTCGTCCTCGGGCACGACGCGCAGCGGGCCGGTGACGCCGCCGACCGGCGTCTGCGGCGAGAACTCCAGCGGGATGTTCTCGTAGGTGGTCGTGCCGACCTTGGCGATCGCCGCGTCGGTGATCTGCACGGGGTAGGTGAACTCCGGCGTGGTCACGTCGAAGCCCGCGCCGCGCAGCTTGCCCGCCACGTACTCCACGCTGGCGTCGTAGCCGGGCGTGCCCGCGGCGCGGTTGCCGTCGTTGCGGTCGGCGATGCGCTGGAGGGCGATCAGGTGGCGGTTCACCCCGTCCGCGGAGACGTTCTTGGTGAGGGTCTTGGCCAGCTTCGGGCCGTCGAGCGTCGAGGCCGACGCGACGTTGACGGCCGGAACGGCGACCAGTGCGAGGGATGCGGACGCCGCGAGGATCGCCGCGCGTCGGATCCCGGTTCTACCTGACATGATCGAGTTCCCCTTCACTCGGATGCCGAACCCTCACAAGTCACGGGGGTATGCGCAATCCGTCACTCGGCGGGTTCTCGCCCTGTGAGCAGGGGCAAGCAGGGTGTGACACCGCTCACCCCCAGCTCCCAGTGTGGCCTCTTCAGCGTCTCCGGCGTCACCAACAGCCGGGTCTGCTCGGCCGGTTCACCCCTTCTGACCTGCCGGAACGTGCCATCCGGTCGGTAGCCGAGCTTGCGGCTGACGCCGTGCGAGGCGAGGTTGTCCCGGAACGCGCTCGACCGCGCCGCCACCGCGCCGAGGTGGTCGAACGCGAACAGCAGGACAGCGGCCCGCATCTCCGTGCCGATCCCCCGGCCCTGGTGCCGCAGCCCGATCCACGACCCGCTCTTGACCTCGCGCAGGACGGGGAAGTCGTCGGCGCCCAGCGCCTGCGTGCCGACCACCCGGCCGTCCAGGCGCACGATGAAGTTGAGCGTCCACCGCTGCGGCGAGAGCGTCGAGCGCGAGTGCCAGAAGTGCTGGAACGTGTTGAGGCCGAGCCGGTCGCGCGGCGCGTCGGTCCACTCCACGCCGAACGGCATCCGGTCGGGCGGGTGAACGCCGTCCAGCGCCACGTCCACCAGCTCGGCCAGGCCCTCGTCGTCGTCGGGGCGCAGGTCGAGGCGCGGCGTGCGCAGCACCAGGTCGCGGAAGGGCCAGGGGTCCATGCCCGTCGATGGTGACGGCCGCGCGTCCGCCGTGCGAGCGGATTACCGTCAGAGCCATGCGCGCGATCACCATTCGTGAACCCGGCGGACCCGACGTGCTGGCCTGGACGGAGGTTCGGGACCCCGAACCGGGACCGGGGGAGGTGCTGCTGGACGTCGCCGCGACCGCGGTGAACCGCGCCGACCTGCTGCAACGCCAGGGCCACTACCCGCCACCGAAGGGCACGTCGGAGTCCCCGGGCTTGGAGTGCTCGGGCACCGTCGCGGCGCTCGGCGAGGGCGTCACGGACTGGCGCGTCGGCGACGAGGTGTGCGCACTGCTGGCCGGCGGCGGCTACGCGGAACGAGTCGTCGTCCCGGCCGCTCAGCTCTTGCCGTTGCCCGAGGGCGTCGACCTGGTGACCGCCGCTTCGCTGCCCGAGGTCGCGTGCACGGTGTGGTCGAACGTGGTGATGGTCGCGGGCCTCCGGGAGGGCGAGACGTTCCTCGTGCACGGCGGGGCGGGCGGCATCGGCACGCACGCCATCCAGGTCGCCAAGGCCCTCGGTGCGCGGGTCGCCGTCACCGCCGGCTCGGCGGAGCGGTTGCGGCGCTGCGCCGAACTGGGCGCGGACGTGCTGGTGAACTACCGGGAGCAGGACTTCGTGGCCGAGGTCGGGCAGGCGGACGTCGTGCTGGACAACATGGGCGCGGCTTACCTCGGCCGGAACGTCGACGTCCTCGCGCCCGATGGCCGGCTGGTGATCATCGGCATGCAGGGCGGGGTCAAGGGCGAGCTGAACATCGGCAAGCTGCTGTCCAAGCGGGCGAGCGTGACCGGGACGGGCCTGCGGTTCCGGCCGGTCGACGGGCCGAACGGCAAGGGCCGCATCGTGGCCGAGGTGCGGGAGCACTTGTGGCCGTTGATCGCGGCGGGCCGGGTGAAGCCTGTCGTGCACGAGGTGCTGCCGATCGAGCGGGCCGGGGACGCTCATCGGGCTCTGGAGGACGGCGATGTGTTCGGGAAGCTCGTGCTGAAGGTGTGACCTGAGGTTCTCGAAAACCCGAAAAGAAAAAGACAAAAGATTAAAAGCGTCCGGCGAGGACGCTTTCAATCTTTAATCTTTGATCTTTCTCTCCCCCACCCCCCGACCCCGCCCCCGGCTCAGTCCAACGCCATCGCCGAAGCCAGGAACGTCCGAGGCGTCGTCCGGAACCGCAGGGCGAACTCCTCGGCCCACCGCACCAGCACGGTCTGCTCACCGGGCCGCTCCGCGTCGTCCACCAGCACCGCCGCACCAGGAGCGAGCACACCCCGCAACACCGGCAGCGCCGGATACCGCGCATCCCCCAACAACGGGCCGTCCACCAGCAGCAAGTCGACCAACCCGTACCGCTCCACGTACGCCGACACCTCGTCGTGCACGAGCTGGGGGTGGTACCACTGCGCGTTCCCGAGCGCCGCCGGATGAGGGGTCAACGGCGCGTGCACGACCCGCGCGACGTGCCCCAGCCCTTCGCGCCGCAACTGGCTGGCCACGAAAGCGGCCGTGCGCTCGTCGTGCTCGACGGACAGCAGGTGACCGAACCCGCGTCGGGCCAGCAACCGGGCCAGCACCACCGACGAAGCCCCGCAGCCGCACTCGACGAGCACGGTCCGCGAGCCGAGCAGCACCTCGTCGATCACCGCCGCCAGCGCGGCGGGACGCAGCTCGTGGGCGGTGTTGGGCAGGTACTCCGACATCAGGGGCGCGAGCCGGTGCAGTGCGGCGAGGTCGGCGAGCTCCCGTGACAGCAGGTCGTCCACCCAGCCCCCCGAACTCACCCCAGCTCGGCGACCGCCCGCACGAGCTCGTCCACTTCCACCGCGTTCGTGTAGTGCGCCAGGCCGACGCGGATCGCCCCGCCGACCTCGCCCACGCCCAGCACCGAGAACACGCCGTGCTGCCCCGAGTCGGCGAACGCGCACACGCCCCGGTCGGACAGGTGCTCGACGCCGTCGGTCGCCTTCACGCCGGCCACCGTGAACGCCAGCGCCGGCACCCGGCGCATGGCGTCGCCGATCACCATGACGTGACGGAGCGATCGCAGTTCGTTGATGAGATTAGCCAGAAGTCCGGCCTGATACGCCTTCACCGAACCCAGCGACGTGAGCACGCGCTCCCGCCGCGGGCCCACCGCGGCGTCGTCCAGACCGGCCAGGTACTCCACCGATGCCACCAGGCCGGCCAGCAGCGGGTAGGCGTGCGGGCCCAGTTCCAGGCGTTCGGGACCCCGCGCGCCGGGCTCGACGGCGACCGAGGGCAGCAGGTCGAGCATCGACGGGTCGCGGAACACGAGCGCGCCCACCGGGGGGCCACCCCAGTTGTTCGCCGAGACGGCGACCACGTCGGCGTCCATGGCGGTGATGTCGAGCGGCACGAACGGCGCGGCGGAGGAGGCGTCCACGACGACCAAAGCGTCCGTGCGGCGGGCGGCCTCGGCGATCTTGCGCAGGTCCGGCCGGGTGCCGACGGAGCCGGACGCGGCCGTCACGGCGACCAGCTTGCACTTGGGCGTGACCAGGTCGTCGTACTGCCAGGCGGGCAGCTCGCAGGTCTCGATGTCGACCTCGGCCCACCGCACCACGCTGCCGGTGCGCTGCGCGGCCCGCTGCCACGGCGCGATGTTGCCGGGGTGGTCCAGCCGCGACACCACGACCTCGTCGCCGAGGAACCAGCCCTCCGACAGCGCGTCGGCCAGCCGCTGGAGCAGCACAGCGGAGCTCGGGCCGAGCACGACGCCCGCCGGGTCGGCGCCGACGAGGTCGGCCACCGCCCGCCTGGCCGCGTCGACGATGGCCTCGGCGCGTTGCGAAGCCGGGAAGATGCCACCCGGCCCGGAGACGGGTGCGCGCAGCGCGGTGGAGACGGCCGTGGCCACCTGTTCGGGTACTTGCATCCCCGCGGGAGCGTCCAGGTGAACCCAGCCGTCGCCGAGCGCGGGGAACAGCCCACGGACCCGGGCGACGTCGAACGCCATGCCGCACACCGTACGGAGGACGCCGGCACGAGCGACAGCAGGGGCGGCGGGTTTGCCACCCGATCTGTGACCCGGTTCGGCGTTCGCCACCCGATCGGGCCAGGATGGGAGGCATGAGCGAGGCACCCCGAGGTGATCAGGTGGAGAACGAGCGGCACGTGGTCGTGGTCGGCCCGGACGGCACCCCGGTGGGTGCCGCCAGGGTTCCGGCCGGCGAGGACGGGGGCGGCCAGGACGTGACCGACCTGGTCGAGCAGCCGGCGAAGGTCATGCGCATCGGCACGATGATCAAGCAGTTGCTGGAGGAGGTCCGCGCGGCACCTCTCGACGAGGCCAGCCGCAACCGGCTCAAGGAGATCCACAAGCGGTCCATCGACGAGCTGGAGGACGGGCTCGCGCCGGAGCTGCGCGACGAGCTGGAACGGCTGTCGCTGCCGTTCACCGAGGAGGGCACGCCCTCCGACGCGGAGCTGCGGATCGCCCAGGCGCAGCTCGTGGGCTGGTTGGAGGGCCTGTTCCACGGCATCCAGACGGCCCTGTTCGCCCAGCAGATGGCAGCGCGCGTCCAGTTGGAGCAGATGCGCGGGCGCGCCCTGCCGGCCGGGTCCGGGCACGCCGACGGGGAGAGCGGTCCGCACATCCGGGGGACTGGTCAGTACTTGTAACGTTCCGGTGCGGCGGTGAGGTCGCGGGCTGGACAACGGGCACCGCGCTGCCCGACCGTGTTCACCGCCACACCCGCGAGAGGAGCCGTCAAGTGCTCGACAAAGTCCGGCACAGCCCACTCGTCGAAGAAGTCCGGAAGCGCGTGCGCGGCAAGATCTTCCGGGTCATCGACGACGTCGTGCGCCCCTACCACCGCGAGCAGGTCGAGCACATCGCCCGGCTCGAACGCCAGGTGGAGGAGCTGCGCAGACAGGCCGACCGGGCGGTCGACGCGACCATCCAGTACGAGGTCCGGGCCCGCCGCGACCTGGTGTTCGCGGGCGAGCAGGAGGCGGCCAAGCAGAGCGCCCGGTTCATCCGCGAGCACCTGCCGACCGCGCCGCACTTCGGCCACCCGCACGCGACGCTGGAGCACGCGCTGAGCCTGGTCGAGGCCGACGGCATGGCGCTGGAGTTCGGCGTCTACACCGGCGGCACGCTCAAGCTCATCGCCACCGCCTTCGACGGTCGCGGCGTGTACGGCTTCGACTCGTTCGAGGGCCTGCCCGAGGACTGGCGCAACGGCTTCCCGGCCGGCCTGTTCGGCATGGACGGCCTGCCCGACGTGGACGGCGCGGAGCTGGTCGTCGGCTGGTTCGACGACACCCTGCCCGGCTTCCTGGACGCCCACCCCGGCCCGGTGTCGTTCCTGCACGTCGACTGCGACCTGTACTCCTCCACCAGGACCGTGCTCGACCTCGTGGGCCCGCGGCTCGTGCCCGGCAGCGTGATCGTGTTCGACGAGTACTTCAACTACCCGGGGTGGCAGGAGCACGAGCACAAAGCCTGGTCCGAGTACGTCGAGCGCACCGGGATCGAGTTCGACTACTGCGGGTACACCTACGATCACGAACAGGTGATCATGAAGGTAACCGGGGTGCCGGAGGTCCCGCAGCAGGGGTGACCGCACCGTGACAGCCCGGCGACAGGGCCGCCACCCCGTCGCCGGTAGTCTCATCACTCGTGCAACCCACGAGTACGGTCGAGCGACCACCCGCTCCCCTGGCACCCAACTCGCGCACGTTCGCGCGCGCGTTCGCCGACGTGCGCGACGCCTGGCGGCAGCGGGAGCTGTGGGGCCACCTCGGGTGGCAGGACATCAAGCAGCGGTACCGCCGCTCCGTCATCGGTCCCCTGTGGATCACCATCTCCATGGGCACCACGGCGCTCGCGCTGGGCCTGCTGTACTCGCAGCTGTTCAACCAGCAGCTGAGCACGTTCCTGCCGTACGTCACGGCCGGGTTCATCATCTGGAACTTCATCCTCGGCGTGGTCACCGAGGGCACCGAGGTCTTCATCTCCAACGAGGGCCTGATCAAGCACCTGCCCGCGCCCATCACGGTGCACGTGCTGCGCATGGTGTGGCGGCAGGTGCTGTTCCTGCTGCACAACCTGGCCATCTACGTGATCGTCGTGGCGATCTTCTTCCCGACGCTCATCCACTCGTACCGGATGGAGGGGGACCCGGTGTCGCAGCCGGGTCTGTCCTGGACCGTGCTGCTGGCGATCCCCGGCTTCGCGCTGGTGGTGGTCAACGCGGTGTGGGTGGCCCTGCTGTTCGGCATCATCAGCACCCGCTTCCGCGACATCCCGCCGGTCATCAACAGCTTCATCAACCTGGTGTTCTTCATGACGCCGATCGTCTGGCACGTCGGTGTGCTCAACAAGGTCACCGACGGCGAGGGCAGCTGGCGCATCCTGATCGCCGAGCTGAACCCGATCTTCCACTTCGTCGAGATCGTCCGGGCGCCGATGCTGGGGCACACCCAGGACTGGCACCACTGGGTGGTGGTCGGCGCCTTCACCGTCGTCGGGTGGGCGCTGGCGCTCGTCGCCATGCGCAACTACCGTGCCCGCGTCTCCTACTGGGTCTGAGTGAGGCCGCAACACATCATGGTCAGCATCGACGTTTGGAACGCCTCGGTCGACTTCCCGATCTTCGACGCCAAGTCGAGGTCGCTGAAGAAGCTCGCGCTGGGCAAGGTCGGCGGCAAGATCGGCGCGGAGGGCCGCGTCCCGATAATCGAGGCGCTGCACGACATCAACATCTCGCTCAAGCACGGTGACCGGGTCGGCCTCGTCGGCCACAACGGCGCCGGCAAGTCGACGCTGCTGCGGCTGCTCGCGGGCATCTACGAGCCCACGCGGGGCAGCTCGCGCATCGTCGGCAAGGTCGCGCCCGTGTTCGACCTCGGCGTCGGCATGGACCCGGAGATCTCCGGGTACGAGAACATCATGATCCGCGGTCTGTTCCTCGGCATGAGCCGCAAGGAGATGGAGAAGCGGGTCGACGACATCGCCGAGTTCACCGAGCTGGGTGACTACCTGTCGATGCCGCTGCGCACGTACTCCACGGGTATGCGGGTGCGCCTGGCGCTCGGCGTGGTGACGTCGATCAACCCCGAGATCCTGCTGCTGGACGAGGGCATCGGCGCGGTCGACGCGGCGTTCCTGGCCAAGGCGCGGGACCGGCTGAACGACCTCGTCAAGCGGTCCGGCATGCTGGTGTTCGCCTCCCACTCCGACGACTTCCTGGTCGAGCTGTGCAACACGGCGATCTGGATGGACGAGGGGCATGTCAAGATGCACGGGTCTCTCCGCGAGGTGGTCACGGCCTACAAGGGCCGCGACCCCTACGAGCACCTGAGCGAGGAGACGCTGGAGCGGATCGGTCAGCCGACGGTGCTGAGCGGGAACGGTGGCGAGTAGGTGAGCGTGGTGGGCGCACTGCCGCAGGGTTCCGTCGTCGGTGTCGTGGTGACCCGGCACCGGCGGGAGCTGCTGGCCGACTCGTTGAAGGTCCTCGCGTCGCAGACCCGCCCGCTCGACCACCTGGTGGTCGTGGACAACGGGCCCGACCAGCCGGTGGACGACCTGGTCGCGCAGTGCCCGATCCCCACCACCTACCTCGCCTCGCACCGCAACCTCGGCGGCGCGGGCGGGTTCGCGCTGGGCATGCTGCACGCGCTGTCGCTGGGCGCGGACTGGCTGTGGCTGGCCGACGACGACGGCCGGCCAGCGGACGAGAACGTGCTGGCCGTGCTGCTGGAGGAGGCCCAGCGGCGCAAGCTGGCCGCGATCTCGCCGGTGGTGGCGAACATCGAGCGGCCGGAGAAGCTCGCGTTCCCGCTGCGGCGCGGCCTGACGTGGAAGCGGAACGCGTCCGAGCTGGGCACGGACTTCCTGCCGGGCATCGCGTCGCTGTTCAACGGCGCGCTGTTCAAGGCGTCCACGGTGGACGTCATCGGCGTGCCGGACTACCGGCTGTTCTTCCGCGGCGACGAGGTGGAGATCCACCGGCGGCTGGTGCGCACGGGCCTGCCGTTCGGCACGTCGCTGAAGGTCGCCTACCTGCACCCGGACGGGTCGGACGAGTTCAAGCCGATGCTCGGCGGCCGGTTCCACGCGCAGGACCCGGAGAACGCGGTCAAGCGCTACTACACCTACCGCAACCGCGGGTACCTGCTGTCGCAGCCGGGCATGCGCAAGCTGGGGCTGCTGGAGGCGTTCCGGTTCGGGCTGTACTTCATCGGCGTGCGGCGCGACCCGAAGGCGTTCCTGGAGTGGCTGAAGCTGGTGCGCCAGGGTCAGCGGGAACGCTTCTTCCGCAAGTGAGCCGTCCGGCCGGGAAGGTCTCCGGGACGGCGTTCAGCTTGACGCGGAATCGCTGACGGCGAACCCGTCTTGCCTGGTCACGCCGTCGCTGGTGGGCTGTGCGCCATGACTTCTGAAGCGCGTAAGACGACCCTGGTCCTGCACCTCGCCGCCAACCCCAACCCGATCTCCATCCGGGTCTCCCAGGACACCGCCGACGACCTCGGCCCACGGCTGATCCAGGTCGTGCGCAACGGCCACACCCAGGCCATCGCGACCGCCGACGGCAAGGACTTCGTGGTCAACTTCAGCCACGTCGTGGCCGCGCACTTCGCCTAGCCGCGTCGATCGTTGGCCGACCCCTCCACCGCCCGCGGGCACCAGGATCGATCATCGACGACCCGGCGTACTGACGACCAGAGTTTTGTGGCGCACAATAGCCGAGGTGCGTCTCAGGTTCAGCCAGTCCGCCCGCAAGCACCGCACCGGACGCGCGCACGCCTCGCACGTGATCAACAACTGCACTCCGACCGCCCTTCCAGTTGAGGACGGTGAAGATCCGAAAATCGTGTGGATGGGAGACGACCGGGGCGTGGGGCTCGAGATCGTGGGAGTCGACTACAGGCTGATGACGTGGTTCTCATCATCCACGTGATGCCCACCCACTACCGAGACCGCTAGCCCCGACCACGCACCGCACCAGAGGTGACCATCATGGTTCGTGAGTACAAGTTCGATGCCGACCAGGTGGGGGACGTCGACCTGGACCAGGAAGTCGTACTCGACGGCAAGGGGCGTCGGATCACCGAAGCACGTGCCGACGAAATGGCGCAGGAGGCCCTCGCCCGGGTCGGCCGCCCCTCTCTGTCCGCAGGCGGCAGCACGTCTCCCGAGGTCAAGGCGCGGGTACCCGCTCAGCTGAAAGAACGAGTCGAGCAGCTGGCGAGGGATCGACAGACCACGACCTCCACGGTGATCCGCGAGGCACTCGAGGAGTACCTCGCTCATCACTGACCGTGGTGGGTGGACCCGAACGGCCGGGCAGCGCTGTCACGGGCACCAAGCGGGTCCGACCGCTCAGCGCGAGGCCGCACTCTTGGCGAATGCCCCCTGACCAGCACGATCAGGGGTAAGTCAGTGGTTCTCGAAGACCTTGCGCCACTGCTCGGCCGACGTGAGGTCGGGCAGGGCGGCGCGGTACTGGGCGCGCAGGCGTGGCCACTCCTTGCCCAGGCGGCGGTAGTTGCGCACAGCGCGGGCCATCAGGGTGCGGAACTGCTCCGGGTCGCGCTTGTAGAACGCGACGCCCGTGCCGTCGGCCGTGGACACCGTGGCGCTGTCCAGGTTGCCCAGCAGGAACCAGCGGGCGTTCAGGGCGGGCACGTTGAGCTGGGGGCGGTCGCTCGCGGCCGGCTGGGGCGGGCGCAGGTTGTGCAGGACGGACTTCGCCGCGCGCACCGCGATCGTCGCCTTGCTCTTCGACGGCTGCAGCAGCGCCTCGGCGCGCACCAGGTCGAACGTCGGCGGCGGGAACTCGCGGGCCGACTCCAGGCGCCGGGCGTCGCTGTACTCCTCGCGCATCGACCGCACCATCGGCAGCGCCGTGCGCAGCGAGTCGAACAGGCCCGCCGGGCCGTCGAGGAAGTCCTCGATCGCCTTCTGCTGCAACGCCACCGTGGAGTACTCCATGGACAGCAGGTGCCGCAGGGACAGCTTCAGCCCGTGCTTCACGATCCCGTTGCGCACGTCGTACGGGCTGTGCAGCGCGGCCAGCACCAGCCGGTTGCGCGTGTGGAAGTAAGCCTGCCAGTCGGTCGAGTCGTTCTTGTCCGTCCACGGCATGTGCCACACCGCCGAACCGGGCAGCGACACGGTCGGGAACCCGTGCTCCAGCGCCCGCAGCGAGTACTCGGCGTCGTCCCACTTGATGAACAGCGGCAGCGGGTAGCCGGTGCGCTCCACCACCTCGCGGGGGAACAGGCACATCCACCAGCCGTTGTA
The DNA here is from genome assembly GCF_044757065.1 of Actinosynnema sp. NPDC091369. NCBI lineage: Bacteria > Bacillati > Actinomycetota > Actinomycetes > Pseudonocardiales > Pseudonocardiaceae > Actinosynnema > Actinosynnema sp. NPDC091369. Next base: position 898,605 of record NZ_JBIVUG010000001.1, read on the forward strand.
GGTGGCGTCCACGCGGGGGTGCAGCTCGGGCGTCTCGCGCAGCGACGACGTGGCGAAGTCGTGGTCGGTCACCGCGCCGGGCGCGGCCCGCCAGAAGCACGTGCCCAGGTCCACGATCTCCGCGGTGCTGTGGATCCGGGTCCTGGCCTGCAGGTTCAGCATGTGGCTGCCGACCACGACCGGCGACGCCGCGGCGCGCGCGAACGCGTTGGACCGCAGCACGGCCTCCGGCTCCAGCCGGATGTCGTCGTCCATGAGCATGACCTGGTCGGCGTCGGTGTGCTCGATCGCCTCGAACATGCCCCGGGTGAACCCGCCGGAGCCGCCCAGGTTGTCCTGCTCGACGACCTCCAGCCGGTCGCCCAGCCCGGCCGCGGCCTCGGCGAAGCCGGGCACCGAGCGGACCTTCACCGCGCCCTGGTCGGCCACGAAGACGTTGCTGACGACGTCGAGCACGGCCGGGTCGCTGCCCAGCGCCCGCAACGCCTCCACCGCGTCGTGCGGGCGCATGGTGGTGATGCTGACCGCGACCTTCTTCGCGGGCAGCGGCGACCGCACGGCCCACTCCGCGTCCCGGATCTCCAGCGGCGACTCGTGCGTGAACGCGTCGAACCAGATCAGCCCGCCGTCCTCGAACGGCCGCAGCGACACCGGGAACTCCAGCGCCGTCCAGTCCGCCGCGTCCCGGACGAACGACCCCTCCAGGTGCACGACGTCGCCGCTGGGCTTGGAGCGGTACACGTCGACCCGGCCGGAGCCGCGCACGCTCATCCGCAGCACGACCTCGTCGACGACCGTCCACCGCTTCCAGTAGCTGGCCGGGAACGCGTTGAAGTACGTCGCGAACGACACCTTGGCGTGCTCGGGCACGGTCAGCGCGCGGCGGGACTCGACCTGGCAGTGCACGTTCTGCGGCTCGTCCAGGTACATCGGCCGCACGTCGAGCGGGTCGTCGTCCCGGGGCAGGATGATCCGGTGCACTGCGTCCACTGAAGGTCCCTCGGTGAGATGCGCGTGGGGAAGACGGGACAAGGAAGCGGGGCGACCGCTCAGGGCCGCCCCGCCGGGGTCGATCAGAGGTCGTACAACCGCTGCCAGTTCTCGCGGCTGGTCAGCTCGCCCATCGCGTCGCGATAAGCGCGCTGCATCTCCGGGGCGCGCTGGTACAGCTCCTTGAGCAGCTTGGTGCCCTGCTTGCCCAGCCGGATCGCGAGCTCGCGGTCGCGCCGCCGGACCCGCACGCCCTCCTGGGACGCGTCGGTGACCACGGCGGTGTTGAACAGCGACACGTGCCACCAGGCCGAGTCGCCCGCGGCCACCGCGCCGACGTCGTGCACGCTGCGGCCGAGCAGCTGGTTGACCACGCGCTTGGCCAGCACCGGCGCGAACAGGCGCGGCGCGGGCGGCGCGGTGATCAGCGGCAGGTCGCCGGACGCGATGCCGGGCACCTCCGACGCCGGGTGCTTGACCGTCTCGGGGAACTCGGCGCGCAGCTTGCGGATCTCCGCCGCCGCCTCGACACCGCCGTCACGCAGCACGCCGGGGCCCTTGAGGAAGTCCTCGATGGCCTTGAGCTGGGTCGCCGCCAGGCCGTACTGCATGGCGACCAGGTAGGTGGCGAGCTGGCCCGCCATGGACCGGCAGATCCGCTTCGGGTCGAACTGGCTGTGCAGCGCCGAGGTGATCAGGGCGTTGCGCAGGTTGAAGTACCGGTGCCAGTCGTCCCAGTCCTTCCAGTGGAAGTCGGCGTGCCACACGCCCGCGCCGGGCAGCGTGACCGTGGCGAACCCGTGGGCCCGCGCGCGGTAGCCGTACTCGATGTCGTCCCACTGGAAGAACAGCGGCAGCGGGTAGCCGATCGCCTTGACGATCTCCGACGGGATCAGGCACGACCACCAGCCGTTGTAGCCCGCGTCGACCCGGCGGTCCTGCACGTTGCGCTTGCCGGTCTCCTCGTCGTACCCGGTGAGGTCGGCGTCGTGCAGCGCACCCTCCACGACCTGGCCGGGGGCCAGCGTGTCGAGGTTGGCGTACTCCGCGCCCACGTGCAGGTGGTTCGGGTGCAGCAGGTACAGCATCTGGCCGCCGACGATGACCGGCTGCGCGGTGCGGTTGGCGAACGCGGTCGTGCGGACCACGATCTCCGGCTCGCACAGCACGTCGTCGTCCATGAAGAGCACGTTGGCGTGCTCGGCGTGGTCGACCTCCATGACCTCGTACAGGCCGCGGGTGAAGCCGCCCGCGCCGCCGAGGTTGGGCTGCCGGATGTAGCGCAGCTTGTCGCCCAGCGCGGCGGCGACCTCGGCGAACCGGGGCCGCGACTCGACCGGGTCGCTGCCCTGGTCGACCACGTACACCGCGTCGACCAGGCCCAGCGGCTCGGAGTCGGACGCCAGGGCCGCCATCGTGTTGAGGCAGTCCTCGACCCGGTTGAACGTGCAGATCACGATCGCGGTCGGCCTCACCCGCTTGGGCGGCGCGACGGTCCACCGGGGGTGCTCGACGACCAGTTCACCCTCGCCGGTGACGACGTCGAACCACAGCGCGCCGCCGTCGGTGAACTTGTCGATCTTGGCCGTCATGGTGACGACCCGGCCCTTCGCGTCCGACACCTGCTCGGCGACGATGGTCCGGGTCTCGCCCTCCGCGTCGGAGGCGACGATCGAGACCGTGCCCGAACCGGTCAGGGTCAGGCTCAGCTCCACCTCGGGGCTGACGCACCACCGCTGCCAGTAGGTGGCCGGGAACCGGCCGAAGTAGGTGTTCATCGACACCGCCGCGTGCGGGTGCACGACCAGGCGGTGCCGCTCGCGGTCGGCGATGCCCTGGGAGATCTCGGCGTAGAGGTCCTCCGAGACGATCTGCGACGGCCCGGCGAACAGGCCGCGCTGCGCCAGCAGTTTCTCCGGAGCCTCGTGCTCGACGAGGGTGGAGTTGCCCGACATAACCGAATCAGTCCTCCAGCGAACCGTCCAGCGCCCGACCGGAGGCCAGGTGCGGGGCGATCTTGTTGTCGAACACGCTCAGCGCGGAACCGATCGCCATGTGCATGTCCAGGTACTTGTAGGTGCCCAGTCGGCCACCGAAGATGACGTTACGCTCGGCCGCCTCCGCGCGCGCGAGTTCGCGGTAGCGCTCCAGCTTGGCCCGGTCCTCGGCGGTGTTGATGGGGTAGTACGGCTCGTCGTCCTTCTCCGCCGCCCGCGAGAACTCCCGCACGATGACGGTCTTGTCCGACGGGTACTCGCGCTCCGGGTGGAAGTGCCGGAACTCGTGGATGCGGGTGTACGGGAACTCGGCGTCGTTGTAGTTCATCACCGGCGTGCCCTGGAAGTCGCCGACCGGCAGGACCTCCTGCTCGAAGTCCAGCGTGCGCCAGCCCAGCCAGCCCTCGCTGTAGTCGAAGTAGCGGTCCAGCGGCCCGGTGTAGACCACGGGGGTGCCGGCCGGGATCTCGTCGCGGACGTCGAAGAAGTCGGTGTTCAGCCGCACCTCGATGTTCGGGTGGTCGGCCATCTTCTCCAGCCACGCGGTGTACCCGTCGACGGGCAGGCCCTCGTAGGTGTCGTTGAAGTACCGGTTGTCGAAGGTGTAGCGCACCGGCAGGCGGCTGATGACCGCCGCGGGCAGCTCCTTCGGGTCGGTCTGCCACTGCTTGGCGGTGTAGTCGCGCACGAACGCCTCGTACAGCGGGCGGCCGATGAGCGAGATCGCCTTCTCCTCCAGGTTCTTCGCGTCCTTGGAGTCGAACTCGGCGGCCTGCTCGGCGACCCAGGCGCGGGCTTCCTCCGGGCTCAGGTAGCGGCCGAGGAACTGCGAGATCAGGCCGAGGCCCATCGGGAACTGGTATGCCTGACCGGCGTGCATCGCGAACACCCGGTGCTGGTACCCGGTGAACTCGGTGAACTGGTTGACGTAGTCCCACACCCGCTTGTTGGAGGTGTGGAACAGGTGCGCGCCGTACCGGTGCACCTCGATGCCCGTCTCGGGCTCGGGCTCGGAGTAGGCGTTGCCGCCGATGTGCGCACGGCGTTCCAGCACGAGCACGCGCTTGTCGAGCTGGGAGGCGGTCCGTTCGGCGACCGTCAGGCCGAAGAACCCGGAACCGACGACGATCAGGTCAAATCCAGCGAAGCTCACAGCAGTCGAGGGTACGGCAGTGACCGGATGCGACCGCCCACACCCCATGGGGTGAATCCTGCACACCGACGGGTCGATACGCTCAACGACCGGCCGCCGCCGCGGCGCCTTCGAGGACGTTCTCCTGACCTTCGATTTCGTAAATCACCGAATCGGCGTTGCGGAACACCTCGGTGAAACCGGCCGTGCGGTCGAGGCCGACGAACCCGGGCGCGACGCGGTTCTCCTTGCGCACGAAGCCCCGGCCGACGATGACGTAGCGCACCTTCAGCTCGGTCAGGTCCTCGCGCACCCGGGGGTCGGTGTTGAGCTTGTTCAGGTTCTTGACCAGGTAGTTGCTCGGCGTGCCCGCGGGGGTGCCGTAGAACGTCCACTCGACCGGCTCGACCCCGGCCATCGCGTACAGCCAGCCGCTGCCGTCGAACACGTCGTTCATCACCCGCTCGCCGGGCCGGACCCGCTCGGCCAGCCACCGGTAAGCCTCCAGCTCGCCGTCGCTGACCGTCGGCCCGTTCTGGTAGTTCCCGGCCAGGCGGGCGCTGTTGCGCCCGATGTACGCGCCGCTGACCAGGCCGATGAGCAGGAAGAACACCACGCTGACCGCGACCGGCGCCCACGGCGTGCGCCCCAGGGCGGGCACCTTGTCCCGGTACCGGTCGACCACCCACGTGCCGAACGCCACCACGGCCACGCCGAAGCCGATGGCGCCGGGCAGCGGCAGCATCACCGCGAGCCGCCAGTGGTCGTTGTAGAAGTAGCCGGTCAGCCGCTGGATGATCGCGCCCTCCAGCGACACGGTCACCGCGTACAGCCCGCCGAACGCGAGCCACACGCCGACCATCCACACCATGAGCCGCCGCTTGGCCATGACGACCACGCCGAACAGCGCGGGCAGGCCGATCCACCACTGCGGGAAGTCGACCACGCCGGAGAACGTCAGCATCTGCCCGAACGCGCCGGCGGGCGTGGCCTCCGACGGCCACACCATCGCGGCCACGCCCTCGGCCGAGCGCATGGACGGCAGGATCAGCGGCACGGCCACCGCCACGCCCAGCACGCCCAGCACGACCAGGCCCGGCAACGCGCGCTTCCACTCGATCGGCACGAGCCGGACCAGGCAGGCCAGGAAGATGACGCCGAGCAGGCCGGCGAGGATGAACGCGAGGCTGGGTTGCAGGCCGACCAGCGCCGCCGCCGACACCGCGACGGCGACCGGGCCGGTGATGCCGCGCGGCCGGATCAGGTACGTGACCAGGGCGAGCACGGCGGGCAGCAGGGCGATGCCGGCGACGTAGGGCCACAGCGGGCCCCGCCACAGCGAGTCGTAGGGGAACGGCGAGAACCACGTGGACACGGCGGCGGCCGGGGCGACCATCCGCGCGGGCAGCTTCCAGGCCAGGCCCATCGCGGCGATGCCGACCGGCCACACCAGCACGGTGCTCAGCGCGCCGGAGTTGAGCAGCTGCGGCAGCGTGACGCCGAACTGGTCGAGCAGCAGCGCCAGCAGCTGGTGGTAGGTGGCCGGGTAGAAGTAGTCCGCGTTCTCGGGCTGGTTGCCGATCGCGCCCGCGGTCGACACCAGGGACGTGTGGTGCTCGGCCAGCCAGCGCACGAGGTTGCCGTGGTGGGGCGCGTCCCAGTCCTGGGCGAGGCGGTTGAGGCTGCTGATGCCGCGCAGGAACGTGACCGCGCCGACCGCGAGGCCGATCGCGACGCCCGCGCCGACCACCAGGTGGCCCCGGCGCGACACGCGCGGCTCGTCGTCGTCGACCCGGGCGGGCCACCGGCGCTGGACCAGCGTGGTGACGGCGAACAGCACGGCCGACGCCACCAGCGTCCACACGCCGAACGTGACCAGGGTCCACGAGAAGCCGAGCTCGCCCAGCAGCAGTCCGCCGATCGCGACCAGGCCGTAGGTGAGCGCGGGCGCCGCGGCGGCCAGCACCCACCCCCGCAGCCGGACGGCCGCACCGAACACCAGGCCAGGCACCCACAGCAGCAACAGCACGAGCAGTACGGCACTCATCGCGTCAGCAACCCGATCACTTGGCGTAGGAGCGGGTCCCCGTCCCGCCGCGACCGCAGACTACCCGCGCCGGCCTCACCAGCGGCGGTGGGCCACTTGCACGCCCAGCCACGCGGCGTGCCGGGCGGCGACGCCGAGCCCGCTCACGCCGATGCGCCTGGCCAGCGCCTGCTTGGACCGCCGCAGCAGCTTCGTGTGGGGTCCCATGAGCGCGCCGCGGCTGTACTGGCCGGGGTGCACGCGGTAGCCGACCAGCTCCTCGGGCAGCACGTCGCCGTCCGCGCGCGCCATCACGCGCAGCCACAGGTCGTAGTCCTCCAGCCGCACCAGGCGCGGGTCGAAGCCGCCGACCTGCGCCGCCAGCTCCTTGCGGACCACGATCGTGGACGTGATGAGGCAGTTGTAGAGGAGCATGGTGCGCGCGACCTCGGGCCCGATGGCCGAGTGCATCTCGCCCACGACCTGCCCGTCCGGGTCGATCTGCCGGGCCCACGCGCCGACCAGGCCGAGGCCGGGCCGCTGCTCCAGCACGGCGACCTGGTGCTCCAGGCGCTGCGGCATGCACAGGTCGTCGGCGTCGAGGAACGCCACCAGGTCGTGCTCGGCCGCGTCCAGCCCGATGTTGCGGCCGACGGCGGGCCCGCTGCGCGGCTCGGGCGTGAGGTGCACCTGGACCCGGTCGGCGGGCAGGGTGCGCGCCGCGGCCCGGTTCTGCTCGCACTCGCCGTCGAGGACGAGCACGACCTCCCAGTCCTGGTGGGTCTGCTCGGCGACCGAGCGCAGCGTCCCGGGGAGGAAGTCCGCCCGGGGCGCGCACGGGATCACCACGGAGACCGGCGATGGCATGGGGTTCTCCTGCTGCGGGGTGGGATCGGCCGACGCCGTACAGTAAGGCCCGCTCCGGCACCCCAGGACACCTGGCACCGATGAGCGCCCGACACCCCCCGCAAGAAGAGGACATCCGTGACGGCGGCGAACAGATCACGGCTCGACGGTCTGCGCGCACTGGCCGGCACGGCGGTGCGCCAGTCGGCCGTCACCCTCGACCAGCTGGTGTTCAGCGCGATCACCTTCGCCGTGCAGCTGATCGCCGCGCCGGTCTCGACCGACGCCGAGTACGGCGTGTTCTCGCTGGTCGCGATCGTGCAGATCGGGCAGTGGTACCTGGGCCGGGCGCTCGCGGCGGAGCCGCTGCTGGTGTCGAAGGTCGTCCCGGACGGTGACGCGCGCGGTGTGCGCGGCGCGGCGGCGACGTCGTTGCTGCTCGGCGTCGCGATCGGCCTGGTGTGCCTGGTCGTGGGTCTGCTGATGGACGGGCCGGCCAGGACGTTGCTGCTGATCCAGGCGCTGGCCTCGCCGTTCACGGCGGTGCTCGACCACGGCCGGTACGTCTCGTACGCGCGGCAGCGGCCGTTGCGGGCGCTGGCGCTGGACGGGTCGTGGCTGGCGGTGTTCCTGGGCGCGGTGGGCGTGACCGTGCTCGTCGGCGAACTGGACGCGTCGTCCACCTACTTGCTGTGGGCGTTGAGCGCGGTGCCCGTGGCGGCGGTCTGCGCGTGGCTGACCGGCGGGCCGTTCGCGGTCGGCGCGGTGCGCGACTGGCTGCGCGACCGGCGCGCGCTGCTGCCCGGGTTCCTCATCGACGCCGTCTACCTCACCGCGGGCACCTGGGCCACGTTCGGCGTCACCGCGTGGGTGGTCGGCCTGGACGGGCTCGGCGTGCTGCGCAAGGCGCTGGTCCCCGTGACCGCGCTCACCGTGCTGTTCATCGGCATCAGCAACGCCCTGCTCGCACACCTGGCGGGCCGGTCCGCGCGCGAGGTCGTCCGGGCGCCGATGCTCGTCTCCGGGCTCGCCGCCGTGGTCAGCCTGGTGTTCGCGGGCCTGGCCCTGATCGCGCCCGCCGACCTGCTCACCGCCGCGCTCGGCACGCCGTGGGAGGGCCTGCGACCGGTCGTGCTGCTGCTCCTGGCGTACGCGTTCCTGCTGGCCACGGCCCAGACGGCGCTCGTCGCGGCCAAGGCGAGCGGCCGGGCCTGGCTGGGTCCGCGGGTGCGCACCGTCCAGTTCGTCACCGAGATCGCCCTGGTGGCCGGTCTGGGCCTCCTGCTGGGCGTCATGGGCGTCGCCCTGGGCATGGCCCTGGCGTGGCTGACCGCCGCCGCACTGGCCTGGGGCGGCCTGCTCGGACAACGGGAAAGGGCCTAGATTCTTGGCCGTGCACCTCGTCGACATGCCGGTCTACTACCCGCCCCACAAGGGCGGTGTGGAGGCGTACGCGCACGAACTGCACCGCCGCATGCTCGAGGCGGACCCCGACCTGCGGATCACCGTGTTCACCTCGGCGGTCGGCGCGCCGGCGGGCGTGGAGCGGATCAGCGACCGGTGGACGGTGGTGCGCTGGGCGGGCCGCGAGGTGATCTCGCACTACCCCGTGCCGTACCCCGGGTTCACGAAGAAGCTGCGCGAGCTGTGCGGTCCGAACACCGTGCTGATGACGCACACCCGGTTCTACTGGCCGCACCTGTGGGCGTCGCTGTTCGCCAAGCGGTCGCGCCTGCGCAGGCTGCACGTGGAGCACGGGTCCAGCCCGGTGCAGAGCGGCAACCTGTTCGTCCGGTTCGTCGCCGCCACCGTCGACCTGCTCACCAGCCAGCCCGTGCTGCGCTGGGCGGACGGCGTGGTCGCCGTGTCGCAGTCGGCCGCGCGGTTCGTCCGCGACCTGGCCAAGCGCGAGGCGAAGGTGCTGTACCGGGGCATCGAGCTGCCCGACGGCGTGGCGTCCCGGCCGGACGACGCCGACGGCCCGGTGGCCTGCTACGTGGGCCGGCTCATCAACGGCAAGGGCGTGGCCGACCTGCTCACCGCCACCGCCGCCCTGCACCGGCGCGGCGTGCCGCTGAGGCTGCGGCTGTGCGGCGACGGCCCGGCCGCCGCCGACCTGCGGGCCCAGGTGGCGCGGCTGGACCTGACCGACCACGTGGTGTTCCTCGGCGAGGTGGACCACGACACGGCGCTGCGGGAGATGGCCGCGGCCACGCTGTTCGTCAACCCGAGCTGGACCGAGGGCCTGCCGACCACCGTCCTGGAGGCGGCGGCCATGGGCTGCACGGTCGTGGCCACCGACGTGGGCGGCACGGCCGAGATCGTGGACGGCGGCGTCACCGGCTGGCTGGTGCCCGCGCGCGACCCCGGCGCGCTCGGCGCCGCCCTGGAGGCCGCCGTGTCCGACCCGGAGCGGGAGGCGCGGGCGGCGAAGCTCGGCGAGATCACCCGCGAGCGCTTCTCGTGGGACCGGACCATCGCGGAGTTCGCCTCGATGCTGGTCGGCGACGGCCCGGACGGGACCGCGCGCTAGCCTGTTCTGCGAAACCCCATCCGACTCACTCGCCAGGGAGGCCGCCGTGGCGGACCAGTCTGACGTATGGCTGGTCGTGCCCGTCTACAACGAAGCACAGGTGATCGCGGACGTGGTGCGCAACGCGCTGCAGACGTTCCCGAACATCGTGTGCGTCGACGACGGTAGCCGGGACGGCTCAGCGGACGCGATCCGCGGCACGGGCGCTCACCTGGTGCAGCACCCGGTCAACCTCGGCCAGGGCGCGGCGATCCAGACGGGCGTCGAGTACGCCCGCGAGCAGCCGGGGGCCGAGTACTTCGTGACGTTCGACGCCGACGGCCAGCACCAGGTCGCCGACGTGGTGCGGATGCTGGACCGGCTGCGCGCCGAGCCGGTCGACATCATCGTCGGCACCCGGTTCAAGGGCGACACCTCCCACATCCCGCTGATCAAGCGGGTGGTGCTCAAGACCGTGGTGGCGGTCAGCCCCAAGCTGCGCAAGCTGAAGCTGTCGGACGCCCACAACGGGCTGCGGGTGTTCAACAAGAAGGTGGCGGACGAGCTCCGCATCACGCTGAACGGCATGGGCCACGCGTCGCAGATCGTCGACATGATCTCGCAGCGCGGGTGGCGGGTCACCGAGGAGCAGGTCGAGATCCTCTACACGGAGTACTCGATGTCCAAGGGCCAGTCGCTCATCAACGGCGTGAACATCCTGTTCGACTCGGCTCTCAAGACGGGGTCCAGGCGCTGACATGCTGATCCAGTTCCTGCTCATCGCCGCGGTCATCGTGCTGCTGGTGTTCTTCCTCAAGAACCACGGCACGACCAAGACCGCGGCCGGCGTCAAGATCGGCTTCCTGCTGTTCCTGGTGCTGGCGGTGGTCGCCGTCATCAGGCCGGTCGAGGTGTCGAAGATCGCCGAGCTCGTCGGCGTCGGTCGCGGCACCGACCTGCTGCTCTACGCGCTGGTCGTGGCGTTCGGCTTCCAGACCATCAACACCTACCTGCGGTTCAAGGAGCTGGAGCTGCGCTACGCGCGCCTGGCCCGCGCCATCGCGCTGCGCAACGCCGAGGCCCCCGCGCACACCGACGCCGAGGTCATCGAGCACGTCGAGGCCGTCCAGCGCGCCGAGGACCCCGCGCACACCGCCTGACCAGCACCGACGCGAACGGGCCGGTTCCTTCCGCACGGGGAGGGACCGGCCCGTTCGCGTTCGGTCAGCCCTCCAGCGAGCGGAAGTAGTCCACGGTCAGCCGCACGCCGGTGGCGATGTCCACCTCGGGCTTCCAGCCCAGCTCGGCCCGCGCGAGCGACGGGTCGATCGCCGACGCGCGCAGGTCGCCCAGGCGGGCCGGGGCGAACTCGGGGTCGTCGGCCACGCCCGCCGCCTGCGCGACGAGGGTGTGCAGCTCGCGGTCGGACACCTGGTGCGCCGTGCCGATGTTGTAGCGCTTGCCGCCGCCCGCCTCGCCCGAGGCCGCGATGAACGCCGACACGACGTCCTCCACGAACACGTAGTCGCGGGTGTTGCCGCCGTCGCCGAACACCTTCGTCGGCCGGCCCGCGAGCAGCGCGGACGCGAAGATGGCCACCACGCCCGCCTCGCCGTGCGGGTCCTGCCGCGGCCCGTACACGTTGGCCAGCGCCAGGTGCGTGCACTCCACGCCGTACAGCTGGCGGTAGGTGTTCAGGTACACCTCGCCGGACACCTTGGACGCCGCGTAGGGCGACTTCGGGTTGATCGGCGTGGTCTCGGCCACCGGCAGCTCCTCGGGCGTGCCGTAGATCGACCCGCCGGAGGAGGCGAACAGCACCTTGCGCACGCCCGCGCGACGGGCGGCCTCGGCCAGGTTCACCGTGCCCAGCACGTTCTTGGTGGCGTCGAGCAGCGGGTCCGCCACGGACACGCGCACGTCGATCTGCGCGGCCAGGTGGAACACCACCTCGGGGCCGAACGAGGACACCACGTCGGCCAGCTCGGGCGAGGTGATGTCGACCCGGGAGAACGAGTAGCGGTCGGCGTGGGCCGGGTCGGCGGGCGCGGTCCGCTTGCCCCGGCTCAGGTCGTCGACGACGTGCACCTCGTGCCCGTCCCTCAGGAGCCTGTCGACCAGGGTCGAACCGATGAAGCCGGCACCGCCGGTCACGAGTGCGCGCACGGGTGTTTCTCCAGGGTGGGTCGGGGAGTCGTCACGGGCAGCCTAGAACCACCGCTCCAGCACCAGCGCGACCCCGTCCTCGGAGTTGGCCGCGGTGACCTCGTCGGCGGCGGCCAGGGCGTCGGCGTGGGCGTTGGCCATCGCCACGCCGTGCCCGGCCCACGTGAGCATCGGCACGTCGTTGGGCATGTCGCCGAACGCCAGCACGCCGCCCGCGGGCACCCCGAGCAAATCGGCCACCGCGGCCAGGCCGGATGCCTTGGTCACGCCCGGCGCGGCGAACTCCAGCAGGCCCTCGTCGGTCGACCAGGTCATCGCCACGGAGTCGCCGACCAGCGGACCGGCCGCCCGCGCCATCTCCTCCGAGCTCATGTTCGGGTGCCTGACCAGCAGCTTCACCGCCGGCTTGCCGAGCAGCTGGGCCCGCTGGTGCCCCGACAGCGGCTGCGCGCCCTCGTCCCACGGGTGCAGGTAGTGCTCGTCGGCGATGAACTCTGGCTCGGCCGAGCCGCGCGCCGTCTCACCGACCCGTTCCGAGGCCATCGCGCAGCCGGGCAGCGCCTCGTCCAGCACGGCCGCCAGCGTCGTCAGCTGCTCGGGGGTGAGCAGCTCGGCCGAGACGACGCGGTCCGCGCCGATGTCGTAGAGCACCGCGCCGTTGGAGCACACGGCGTAACCGGACAGGCCCGCCGCGGCGGCCACGTCGGGCACCCAGCGCGGCGGGCGGCCGGTGGCCAGCACGAACGGGACGTCGGCCGCCAGCACTCGGCCCACCATGCCCGCGGTGCGCGGGCTGACCCGGCCGAGGGGCGTGAGCAGGGTGCCGTCGACGTCGGATGCCACAAGGGAAGGTCTCTGCACCTGTCCATCGTGCCTCTCGGATACCGTCGCCGGGTGCGCACTGGGATTGTGATCCTGCCCGAACACCGCTGGTGGATGGCCGAACACAAGTGGAAGGCCGCCGAGGAGTACGGCTTCCACCACGCCTGGACCTACGACCACATGGGCTGGCGCTCACTGGTCGACGGACCGTGGTTCGGCGCCGTCCCGACGCTGGCAGCAGCCGCTTCGGTGACCCGGACGATCCGGCTCGGCACGCTGGTCGCGTCCCCGAACTTCCGCCACCCGGTGCCGTTCGCCCGGGACCTGCTCGCCCTCGACGACGTCTCCGACGGCCGCTTCACGCTCGGCGTCGGCGCGGGCGGTGTGGGATACGACACGCAGGTGATGGGCGGCCCGCCGCCGGGTAGCAGGCAGGGCCGGTTCGAGGAGTTCGTGGCCACGCTCGACATGCTGCTCGCGCAGGACCGCACCACGTTCAGCGGCGAGCACTACGAGATCCGCGACGCCCGCAGCGCGCCGGGGTGCGTGCATCGGCCCCGGCTGCCGTTCGTGGTCGCGGCGAACGGCCCGAAGGCCATGGGCGTCGCCGCGAAGTACGGCACCGGCTGGGTCACCACCGGACCGGAGACCGACGACGAGAACGCCTGGTGGGACGGCGTGGCCGCGATGGCGGCACGGTTCCGGGAGGTGCTGGCCGGCATCGGCCGGGCCAAGGAGTCGATCGACTTCCACCTCAACGCCGACTCGTGCCCGGTGTACTCGCTGACCAGCGTCGAGCACTTCCGCGAGGTCGCGGGCCGGGCCCGGGAGCTGGGCTTCACCGACCTGGTCGTGCACTGGCCGCGGGAGAACGGCGTGTACGCGGGCAGCGAGGCCGTGCTGGAACGCGTCGCGGCCGACGTGCTGCCCGAACTCGTCGGCAGCTAGCGTTCTGCGCTGTGCGACGAGTCGTGGTGATCGGTGGCGGGATCGTGGGCCTCGCGACCGCGCGGGAGCTGGCCAGGCGCGGTCACGACGTGGTGGTGCTGGAGAAGGAGCCGCGGTGGGCGGCCCACCAGACCGGCCACAACAGCAACGTCGTGCACGCGGGCCTGTACTACAAGCCGGGTTCGCTCAAGGCCCGGATGTCCGTCGCGGGCAACGCCTCGATCGTGGCCTACGCCCGCGACCACGGCGTGCCCGTCGACGTGTGCGGCAAGCTCGTCGTCGCCACCTCCCCGGACGAGGTCCCCCGCCTCGACGCCCTGGCCGCCCGCGCCGAGGCCAACGGCGTCCCCGCCCGCCGGATCGGCGTGGACGAGGCCCGCGAGCACGAACCCGAGGTCGCCGCCGTCGCCGCGCTGCGGGTCGAGAGCACGGGCATCATCGACTACCCCGCCGTCTGCGCCGCCCTGGTCCGCGAGCTGAACGGCCACGACCTCCGGCTCCACACCCCCGCGCTGGCGATCCGACGCGCGCTCAGCGGCGGCGGCGTCGAGGTCGCCACCACCCGCGGCGTCGTCCGCGCCGACGCCCTCGTCAACTGCGCCGGCCTGCACAGCGACCGCATCGCCCGCATGGCCGGCGTCACCCCCTCCGCCACCATCGTCCCGTTCCGCGGCGAGTACTACGAGCTGCGCCAGGACCGGCGCCACCTGGTCCGCGGCCTGATCTACCCCGTCCCGGACCCGGCCCTGCCGTTCCTGGGCGTCCACCTGACCCGCATGCTGGACGGCAGCGTCCACGCGGGCCCCAACGCCGTCCTCGCCCTGCGCCGCGAGGGCTACCGCCGCCGCGACCTCTCCCCCACCGACCTGGCCGACATCGCCCGCTTCCCCGGCACCTGGCGCCTGGCCCGCCGCTTCGCCCGCACCGGCGCCGACGAAGTCCTCCGCTCCCTCTCCCGCACCCGCTTCGCCCGCAGCCTGGCCCGCCTCGTCCCCGCCATCCGCGAACCCGACCTGGTCCGCGCCGAAGCGGGCGTCCGCGCCCAAGCCCTGCGCCCCGACGGCACCCTGGTCGACGACTTCCTCATCGACACCGCCCCCCGCCAGGTGCACGTCCTCAACGCCCCCTCCCCCGCCGCCACCTCCGCCCTGGAAATCGCCAAGCACATCACCGCCCGGGTCGAACAAAGCTGGACCTGACAACCGGCCCACTTCACCTGCCGCCCTTCCTCGCAGAAGGAGGGCTTCGCGTCATCCCGTTTTTTGGTTCGAGGCAGTTGTCGAGCCCGGCTCGATGTGACATGGGGCCCTTACGGGCACTCCAGGCAGGCCAAAGCACCCGAACCCATGTCAAATCGAGCCTTGTGGCTCGTGATGGGTCCGTCGTGCTCTTGTTCGGCTTGTTGTCCTTTTGGAGTCAGTTGGTCGGCTTGAGGATGTCCATGCCCAGGAATGGACGGAGGGCCTGGGGCACCACGACCGAACCGTCGGCCTGCTGGTGGTTCTCCAGGATCGCCACGATCCACCGGGTGGTGGCGAGCGTCCCGTTGAGCGTTGCCGCGATCTGGGGCTTCCCGTTCTCGTCGCGATAACGCACGTTGAGCCGACGCGCCTGGAACGTGGTGCAGTTCGACGTGGACGTCAACTCGCGGTACGCCTGCTGCGTCGGGATCCACGCCTCGCAGTCGAACTTCCGCGCCGCCGACGTCCCGAGGTCGCCCGCGGCCGTGTCGATGACCCGGTACGGGACCTCGATCTTGGCCAGCATCTCCTCTTCCCACGCCAGCAGCTTCGCGTGCTCGGCCTCGGCGTCCTCCGGCTTGACGTAGGAGAACATCTCGACCTTGTTGAACTGGTGCACGCGGATGATGCCCCGCGTGTCCTTGCCGTACGACCCGGCCTCCCGCCGGTAGCACGACGACCAGCCCGCGTACCGCTTCGGCCCGTCCAGGATCTCGTCCGCGTGGTACCCCGCCAGCGGCACCTCCGACGTGCCGACCAGGTACAGGTCGTCCGCTTCGAGCCGGTAGATCTCGCTCGCGTGCGCACCGAGGAACCCGGTGCCGGCCATGATCTCCGGGCGCACCAGGGTCGGCGTGATCATCAGCTTGAACCCGGCGGCGGTGGCCTGGGCGACGGCCATGTTCAGCAGCGCCAGCTCCAGCTGCGCGCCCACGCCGGTGAGGAAGTAGAAGCGCGAGCCGGACACCTTCGCGCCGCGTTCCATGTCGATGGCGCCGAGCCGCAGGCCCAGGTCGAGGTGGTCGGCGGGCTCGAAGTCGAACTCCCGCTGCTCGCCGACGTGCTTGAGCACGACGTAGTCGTCCTCGCCGCCCTCGGGCGCGTCGGGGTGGACCACGTTGGGCACGGCGCGGTGCAGTTCGGCCAGCTCGGCCTCGGCGGCGGACTGCTCGGCCTCGGCGGCCTTGACCTCGGCGGCCAGTTCCTTGCCCTTGGCCAGCAGCGCGTCGCGCTCCTCGCCCTTGGCGCGGCCGACCTGCTTGCCGAACGTCTTCTGCTCGCCGCGCAGCGCGTCGGCGCGGGCGATGGCGGCCCGGCGGCGCTCGTCGGCGGACAGCAGCGCGTCGACCACGGTCTCGTCCTCGCCACGCGCGCGTTGCGACGCGCGGACGGCTTCCGGGTTCTCGCGCAGTGCCTTGAGGTCAATCACACAGGGAAGGGTAGTACCCGGCGCGAAACGGTTTGCAGGACGTCGTGCCGCGTTGTCGGACCCCTCGGGCAGGATGCGCCCGTGGTTGAACGAGCAGACGACGAACCCGACCTGCCCGCCGACGTCGCGGCGGAGGTCGAGGAGTACGCGCGGAGCGTGGTGCACGCGGGCTTCACCGCGCTGGACGACGCGGTCGAGGCGGTGGCGGACCACTTCGCGGACGGGGAGCACCCGGTGGCGCCGGCGACCGCGCGGGCGGTGGTGGAGCGGCTGTGGCGGGAGCGGTCCGCCGAGCAGCGGGGGTGGCCGGCGGGCACCGACGTGGACCGGTTGTTCGAGGTGTTCGACGCGCTGGACCGCGGCGGGATCACGGCCCGCGCCGACTTCACGTGCTGCCAGACGTGCGGCCACGCCGAGATCGGCGACGAGGCGGGCGAGGGCGCGCGCGGCTACGTGTTCTTCCACCGGCAGGACACCGAGCGGGCCGTGGCGGACGGCCAGGTGTGGCTCGCGTACGGCTCGCTGGGCGACGTGGCCGACGAGGCCGTGGGCCACGAGGTGGTGGCGGCGCTCACCGCGGGCGGGCTGCCGGTCGAGTGGAACGGCTCGGCGCGCACCCGGATCAAGGTCGGCCCGATCGCCTGGCAGAAGCGGCTGCCGGTGGCCTGAGCAGCGCGAAGGGGGCGCACCCGACTGGCACGCCCCCTTCGCCGTAGAGCGACTACGAGATCGCGACCGCGACCACCAGGCCGAGGGCGACGTGCGCGGAGGCGACGACGACGCTGGCCGGCGCGAAGCGGTCGGACTCGATCAGCGAGCCGATGTCGAGCCTGGTCACCCACTCCAGCAGCCGGACCGCGAGCACCTGCACGATGATGCCGACGAAGCCGAAGATCAGCGCCGACAGCAGGCCCTCGTCCAGCTTGCCCGCCGCGCTGTAGATCGCCACGACCACGATCAGCGCCATGCTCACCAGGCCCGCCGAGGTGACGATGACGGCGTTCGGGGCGCCGCCGCGGACCAGCGCGCTCAGCTTGCCCGGCGTGGTCCAGTCGATGGCGTAGAAGCCGACGACCATCAGGACCAGGCCGACGATCGCGTACAGCGCGATCGCACCGACGCCGGTGCCGATGGCGGACCCGAAGCCGGGGTCCAACGCGAGTGGGGGAATCACAGACCCTCCGTGGTGTGCAGGTTGATCGGTTGTGCCGCCGGTGAAGGAGCCGGTGACGTGTCCGGTGCCGTGTCCGGTGCGCGGGTGGGGACCGGTGAGGAGCTCATTCGACGATCCTGTGCGGCACGAAGGCCGCGCCGTCGTCGGTGACCAGGCCGACCGTCTCCCGGATGCCCAGGCCCGCCGAGGCGTCGCCGACGACCCACGCGCCGAGGGCGGGCCGGTAGCCGTCGAACTCGGGCAGCGGGTCGAACAGCTGGTAGACGAACCCCTCCTTGCCGTAGACCCCGCCGGTCTGGGTCTCGTAGCCGGGGGCGACGATCTGGATGTTCTGCCCCTCCCGGCCCAGCCGGGGCTTGCGCACGTACTCGGTGAGCAGGCCGGGGTCGTCCAGGAACGCGGGCAGCAGGTTGGGGTGGCCGGGGTACATCTCCCACAGCACGGCGAGCAGCGCCTTGTTGGACAGCAGCATCTTCCACAGCGGCTCGACCCACAGGGTGCCGGGCAGGCTCTCCACCGCGTAGCGGCCGAACTGCTCGTCGACCACCCACTCCCACGGGTAGAGCTTCACGACCGTGCCCATCGGGGCGTCTTCCAGGTCGACGAACCGCCGCAGCAGCGAGTCCCAGCCGATCTCCTCGATCGCCAGCCCGACGGTGTCCATGCCCGCCTCGGCCGCGGTCTCCTGGAGGTAGGCCACGGTGACGTGGTCCTCGCCGGACGGGTCGGCGCCCGACCAGGTGAAGTGCAGCTCGTTGGACGGCAGCCGGCTGCCGATCTCGGCCCAGCGCTCCACCAGCTTCTCGTGGATGGAGTTCCACTGGTCGTCCTCGGGGAAGACGTCGGTCTTCCAGTTCCACTGCACGACCGACGCCTCGAGCAGCGACGTGGGCGTGTCGGCGTTGTACTCGAGCAGCTTGGCCGGGCCGCTGCCGTCGTAGCGCAGGTCGAACCGCCCGTACACGTGCGGGTCGCGCCGCTTCCACGACTCGGCGATCGCGGGCCACAGCCACTCGTTGATGCCGAAGTCCCGGTAGCGCTCGGTGAGCACCACGTTGTCGACGGCCTCCAGGCACATGTTGTGCAGCAGCTCGACGTCGGCTTCGAGCGACAGCACGTCGCTCATGTCGAACACGTAGTGCGCCGACTCGTCCCAGTACGGGCGGGGGCTGCCGTCCGCGGCCCTGGCGGGCGCACCGAACACCAGTCCCTGCTCGGAGACGGTGCGCTGCCAGCCGGGCCGGGGCGTGGAGGTCTCCCGACGCACTCAGCTGCCCCCGCTCTTGCTGCCGCCGGACACGCCGAACCCACCGCGCTGCACGACCGTGCCCGACTTGGTGGAGATGTTCGCGCCCTTGGGCATGGTGTAGGTGCCGCCGCTGACCTTCTGGCCGATCGGGGTGCTCGGGGCGCCGTAGTTGTACCGGTAGGAGCTGCCGCCGATGTAGATGAACCCGCCGCTGACGTACCCGCCGTGCGAACGCGCGTAGGTCTCGTCGCAGTACTGGTCCTCGACCACCACGTCGTCCTTGGTGCACTGGGCCACCACGTCGTCGGGGCTGGACACGGCGTACCAGATGGCCACCACGCCGGCCACGCCGACGGCGACGCCACCGCCGATGAGCAGCCGCTTGCGCAGCTTCTTGCGGCGGGCCTCCTCGGCCTCGACGGCGAGCTGCTGCTCGCGCTGCTGCTCGATCGCCGCGGCGCGGGCCCGCTGCTCGGCCAGTGTCGGCGGCCGGGGCTTGGTCTGGCCCGCCTCCTGCCGGCGGATCTGGCCGCGCCCACTCGCGGGCGGGGCGTCCGGCGTCCCTTGGGGCGTCGGCGGCACGTACGGCGGCGGCGAGGCGCCACCGCTCTGCGGCCCCGGGGTGCCCGGTCCGCTCGGTCCGCTCGCCCCGCCCTGACCGGGCGCCGCGTTACCGGTGTTGTCGTTCTCAGTCATCAGCCACTCCCGGCGGGGACGGTACAGAGATCGGCCGCCGAATGGGTGACGAGTGTCCCAAAAGCAACACTCTCCACCCGCCCGAACGGTTACTCGGCCTACACAGGCATCATGGAGTAGATGTCCGCGACCTTGCGCTGGTTTCGTCGGGGTGACCACATGGTCATGCTCGGCGCGTTCGCCGGCGCGCTCGTCCTGCTCGCCCTGAGCACGCTCACCGGCTGGCCGGTGGGCGCCGGCGGTCTCGGCAGCACCCCGACGACCACGGTGAACCCCGTGATGGCCGCCCAGGCCGGCGACTGCCTGAACTGGACGAAGAAGGACTTGTCGGACGTCCAGAAGGTCGACTGCGCGGCCCAGCACCTGTTCGAGGTTACCGGCGTGGCGGACATCTCCGCTGATCACGGGCCCGGGGCACCGTTCCCGGACGACGCGCAGTGGCAGCAGATCAGCCAGGAGCGGTGCGCGAAGACGTCGCTGGACTACCTCGGCGGCAAGTTCGACCCGTTCGGCAAGTACACGGTCGGCCCGCTGAACCCGGGCGAGCGGCTGTGGGGCGAGGGGCAGCGGACGCTGCGCTGCGGCCTCCAGGTGGCCGGTCCGGCGGGCGGGCTGCTCCCGGCCTACGGCACGGCCCGCACCCAGGACCAGTCCGACGTCTACGACCCGGGCGTGTGCCTGGGCATCACCGAGGCCAAGTCCGTGGGCGACCCGGTGGAGTGCGCGAAGCCGCACACGTTCGAGATGACCGGCGTGGTGGCGATGCCGCCGGGCGAGTTCCCGTCGCCCGAGCAGCAGGACCAGCTGCTGGTCGGCGAGTGCACCCGGATCACCGCCGAGTACACCGGTGGCGCCGACCTCAAGGCCCGCGGCCTGGTCATCGCCTGGGACACCAGGGTCGCGGAGAGCTGGGCGGCCGGGTCCCGGCTGGTGAACTGCAAGGTCGGCGCGCTGCCCGTGGACAACGTCCTGGTCGCGTGGGAGGGCAGCGTGCGCAATCCCAACGCGCCGCCGCTGACCACGTCGAACCCGCCGCAGACGACCACCGTGCAGCAGGACGAGCCGACCGGCGCGCCGCTGCACTCCCAGTCCAACTCGAGCTCCGCCGCACCGCCGTCGTCGTCGGACGCCAAACCGCCCAAGTCGGACGAGACGACCACCACGCCCACGACCACGACGACGAGGTGACGGCATGCCGGTGGAGATGACCCGTCAGCGGTTCGAGGAGCTGGTCGCCGAGGCCCTCGACCTCATCCCACCGGAGTTCGCGGCGGCGATGAACAACGTGGTGGTGCTGGTCGAGGACCGCAACGCCGACGTGCCGAGCCTGCTCGGGCTGTACCACGGCATCGCGCTGACCAGCCGGACCACCGACTACGGCGGCGTGCTGCCGGACCGGATCTCGATCTACCGCGAGGCGATCCTGGACATCTGCCACGACGAGGACGACGTGGTGGAGGAGGTGGTCGTGACCGTGGTGCACGAGATCGCGCACCACTTCGGCATCGACGACGCCAAGCTGCACGAACTGGGCTGGGGCTAGGCGCGCCGGTCAGCCCTCGATCACGTCCACGCCGGTCCACGACGTGCAGCGCCACCCGCTGCCGGTGCGTTCCAGCACCACCCGGCCGGTGTTGGGCAGCAGGCCCGCCTCGGCCAGCGCCGGGCTCACGTTGCCGGCCAGCGCGAGCGCGCCCATGCGCAGCGACGCGCCGTGGCTGACCAGGACCACCGCTTCGCCGTCACCGTGCTTCGCGGCGATCTTGTCCACCGCGGCCAGGTAGCGGTCCAGCACCTGCCGCCCGCTCTCGCCGCCCGGCAGCGGCACGTCCAGGTTCCCCTCGGCCCACTGCGTCACCGTGGCGATGAAGATCTCGAACGCCTCGCGGTCGTGCCGCCCTTCGAGGTCGCCGCAGAAGATCTCCTGCACGCCCTCCACGACCTCGACCTCCAGGCCGTGGGCCGCCGCCACGGGCGCGGCGGTCTGCTGCGCGCGCACCGCCGTGCTGGCGTACACGGCCGCGACCGGCTCGGCGGCCAGCTGCTCGGCCAGCGCGGCGGCCTGCGCCACGCCCGCGTCGGTCAGCGGCGGACCGGGTGGCAGCGAGTCCAGCGCCATCTTCACGTTCGACGCCGTCTCGCCGTGTCTGACCAGGATCAACCTCATGCGCCCCGCCCCCTCCGAACCGTCTCGACCCACTCCGTCGCCGCCACGAACTCCTCGTTGCCCGCGACCACCCCGCCCGGCTCGGCCTTCGGGTACGAGCCGAGGAACCGGGTCTGCGGGCAGTGCCGGTGCAGCGCGGCCAGCGCGTCGCCCACCCTGGGCTCGGCCACGTGGCCGTCGAAGTCGATGTAGAACCGGTACTCGCCGAGCCTGCCCTTGGTGGGCCGCGACTCGATGCGGGTCAGGTTGATGCCGCGCAGCGCCAGCTCGGTCAGCAGCTCCGACAGCGCGCCGATCCGGTCGGCCGCCGTGCAGACCACGGACGTGCGGTCGTGGCCGGTCGGCCCCGGCAGCGCGCCCGGCGGGCGGACCAGCAGGAAGCGGGTCTTCGCGTCGCGGACGTCGGCCACGTCGGTGGCCAGCACCTCCAGCGGGTAGTGGCGCACGGCCACCGGCGCGCTGACGGCCGCGTCGAACTCGCCGTTGAGCACGGCGCGCGCCGCGGCGGCGGTGGAGGTCGTGGCGACGACCTCGGCTCCCGGCAGGTGCTCGGCGAGCCAGTGCCGGACCTGGGCCAGGGCGTGCGGGTGGCTCGCGACCGTGCGCACCGGGGCGCCACCGGGCCGCACGAGCACGCTGAACCGCACCGGCAGCACCGCCTCGGCGACCGCCACCAGCGGCTCGCCCTCGGTCAGCGCGTCCATCGTCGCGGGCACCGCACCTTCGACGGAGTTCTCCACCGGCACGCACGCCGCCCCCGTCTCCCCGCGCCGGGTGGCGGCGAGTGCGGCGGGCACCGTGTCGAACGGGACCAGCTCCTGCTGCGGAGAGGCGAAGCCGCGTGCGGCCTGCTCGGTGAAGGTTCCCTGCGGTCCGAAGTAGGCGAGCACGGCCGCAACGATACGAGGACCACTGCCGGTGACCGCCGTTGAGGCGAGGATCACCCGCCCGGCGGGTGCCCGCCCCCGTTCCGCACCAACGGGTTCTCCTGGAATGCTGGGTGACGTGTCCGCCGCCGATACGGAGGGTGAGATCAACGCTCCGGTAGCAGTTCCCCGTCTGGTGTTGTGCGCCGTCGACGAACCGCTGGCCCGTGCCTGGCTCGCGGTGGCCGACGGCCGGACCGGCGTCGAGGTGCACCGGGGCTCGGTGCTCGACATCGTCGCCGAGGCCGTGGTGAGCCCCGCGAACTCGTCCGGCTGGATGCGCGGGGGCATCGACGCGGTGTACGCGCGGGCGTTCCCGCAGGTCGAGGGCAACGTGCGCAGTGCCGTGCTCGGGTTGC
The DNA here is from genome assembly GCF_044757065.1 of Actinosynnema sp. NPDC091369. Classification (NCBI taxonomy): domain Bacteria; kingdom Bacillati; phylum Actinomycetota; class Actinomycetes; order Pseudonocardiales; family Pseudonocardiaceae; genus Actinosynnema; species Actinosynnema sp. NPDC091369. The sequence goes on from NZ_JBIVUG010000001.1 coordinate 921,285, forward strand.
ACGGTGGCGAGGTGCCGGTCGGGGAGGCGCTGGTCGTGCCGACCGGCGAGTCCGAGCCGGAGTGGCTGATCAGCGCGCCGACCATGCGGCAGCCCGGTGAGCTGCTGCCCGGGGACACCGTGCACCCGTACCTGGCCGCGCGCGCGGTGCTGCGGCTGTGGTCGGTGGGCCGGCTGGACGACGGCCGCCCGCTGCGCTCGGTCGTCCGCACGATCGCCATGCCCGGTCTGGGCACGGGTGTCGGCGGCGTCGCGCCCGCCACGTGCGCCCGGCAGGTCGCGGCGGCGTGGGACGAGGTGTTCAGCCCGCTGCCCAGCCGGTGAAGGCACAGCAGGTGACGACTGGGCCCGTGGTTGTGCACAACCTGTGGACAGCCCGGCTGGGGCCTGTGGACAACTAGCGCGGCGCGACCCAACGCTCCAGGTCCAGTTCGTCGGTGATGGGGATGCCGTAGTGGCCGACGCTGGGGATCTCCGGCTTGAGCCGGCGGGCTTCGCGCACCGCGTCGGGCCGCAGGGTGGCGAGCCGGAAGCCGCGTCGTTGGTAGAAGCGCAGGGCGTCGAGGTTGTCGTTGGTCGTGGTGAGCCGGACGCGGTGGCAGCCGAGCTGGCGGGCCCGGTGCACGGCGGCGTCGACCAGCGAGCTGCCGACGCCCCTGCCTCTTCGCAACGCGTCGATGGTGACGATCTCCAGGTGGCCGTCGGCGGCGGCGTAGGTGAGCAGCCCGACCACGGTGTCCTGCTGTTCGACCAGGAACCCGGGCAGGCTCGCCGGGAAGAACACCTGGCCGTGGGCGACGGCGGTGTGCGCGCCCCACAGCTCCAGCACCAGCCTGCCGACGACGATCCGGTCGGCTTCCTCGATCGCGCGTACGAGCATTCCTGCACTGTCTTGGCGGGCGGGCGCGGTGGGTACCGGCATTCGACCTATGGTTGGTTCGTGCCGGTGCGAGTGTTGCTCGTAGACGACCACGAGGTGGTGCGCAGGGGGCTGCGCGAGTTGCTGGAGGACGAGGACGACATCTCGGTGGTCGCCGAGGCGGGTGGCGTGGACGAGGCCCTGGTCAGGGCCGCGGCGACCCGGCCGGACGTGGCCGTGGTGGACGTGCGGCTGCCCGACGGCGGCGGGGTCGACCTGTGCCGCCGGCTGCGCGCGTCGGCGGACGGCCCGCGGTGCCTGGTGCTGACCGCGTTCGACGACGAGGAGGCGCTGGTCGGCGCGATCATGGCGGGCGCGTCGGGCTACCTGCTCAAGCAGGTGCGCGGCCAGGACCTGGTGACCGCGGTGCGCGAGGTCGCGGCCGGCCGCTCCCTGCTGGACCCCCAGACCACCGCCCGCGTCCTGGACCGCCTGCGCCGCCCGGCCGAGGTCGACGTGCTGGACGCGCTGACCGAGCAGGAGCGGCGGGTCCTGGACCTCATCGGCGAGGGCCTGACGAACCGCCAGATCGCCGAACGGCTGTTCCTGGCCGAGAAGACGGTGAAGAACTACGTCACCGCCGTGCTGTCGAAACTGGGCATGGAACGCCGCACCCAAGCCGCCGCCTGGGTCGCCCGCCGCTCACGCTGACCATGGCTCAACGAGGTCGACCAAGGGGTCTGCTTCCCGTGGTGTCTTGCGGTTGCCGGTCATCGGTTACCTGAACTGGACTATTTGTGGCCACACCACCCCGATAGTCATGCGTCATTCGGGTGAATTGCACGCGCGTTGCGCCTGCACGGAAATTCCCACAGAGAGTGCCCACCCAGCGAACCCACCGTGATGACAGCGTTGTCTTTCGCGAGTGAACACATCAATCTCGAACGGCGACACCCGATCAAGTCTCGACATGGATCCGGTCGGGCTGGTTGCACCGCCGGTCATGCGGAATCATCCTGGTACAGGGCGGTGATGCCCTATCAAAACGAAGAACCGGCGACTGAAAGAGGTACAACCACCAGTGAAGATCCACATCGACGCCAGCGGGACTCAGTGGTATTTCCGCATCGTGTCCTCCAATGGCAAAGTCTTGGCGCACAGCGAGCGGTACTCGAACTACGCCGACGCGAAGCACGCAGCCGAGCTGATCAAGAGCCAGGCGGGCAGCGCACAGATCGTGGGCTGACCCGACCAGGTGGAGCCCCCGCCTTCCGAGGTGATTCCAGCACCTCGGATCGCCGGGGGCTCCGTCACAGAAGGCTAGCCGGATTTCACTGCTGCGCAACCAGAGAACGTCAAATCACGGACACCCGGGAATCTCACCGGAACCGTGTTTTCATACCGCCGACAAATGCGGACGCGGGCCTCGGTGTTCAGCCGTGCAACGGCACGTGCCAGGTGATGGTGGTGCCGGTGCGGGGCGAGGAGGTGATCTCGCAGCCGCCGCCGGCGGCCAGGGCGCGTTCCTCCAGGTGCCGCAGGCCGCGCTTGGCGACGCCGCGGGGGATGCCGCAGCCGTCGTCGGTGACCCGCAGGTCGAGCCGGTCGGGGGTGCGGCGCAGGTCGATGCCGACGTGCCGGGCACCCGAGTGCCGCACGACGTTGGACAGCGCCTCGCGCAGCGCGGCGCGGGCGTGGTCGGCCAGGTCGGTCGGCACGTCGGCCACGTCGCCCTCGACGCGCACCTCCGGCTCGTAGCCGAGCAGCTCGCCCGCCGTCCGCGCCTCGGCCAGCACCGACCCCTTGAGGTCGACGTCGCCGGGTTTGCCCGGGTCGGCACTGCGCAGCGCCCGCACGGTGGCGCGGACCTCGGCCATGGTCTGGTCGAGCTGGTCCACGCACTCGGCCAGCCGGCGCGCCTCCCGGCCTTCCAGCTTCAGCCGCCGGTCCAGCAGGTCCAGCTGCACGCCCGTCGCGTACAGCCGCTGGATGATCACGTCGTGCAGGTCGCGCGCGATGCGCTCGCGCTCCTGGTAGACCGCCACCCGCTGGCGCGCGGTCGAGCCCTCGGCCAGGACGACGGCGAGCCCGGCCTGGGCGGCGAACGCGGTCAGCACCTCGACGGTGTCCGGGCTGAACGGTGCCGCGCCCTTGCGCCGGTACACCGCCAGCGCGCCGATCCGGCGTTCCTTGGTGCCGAACGGCGCGACCGCGAACGGCCCGTAGCCGCGCAGCGCCTTGGGCACGAACGGCGCGGTGCGCGGGTCGGTGGTGAAGTCGTCGGCGACCACGGGCACGCCGGTCCGCGCCGCCCGCGCGGCCGACGACCGGCTCGACAGCACCACGCCCACCGGGTCGTCGTCGCCGGAGGACGCCTCGACGGTGAGCGTGCCGTCGTCCGCGGTGGCCATGGCGAGCCCGAGGTCCGCGCCGGCCAGCTCGACGGCGCTGCGCACCACGAGCGGCAGCACGGCGTCCGGGTCGTCGCCGGCCAGGGCCGCCGAGGTGATCTCGGTCGACGCGGCGAGCACGCGTGCGGGGTCCACGGCGGTCAACGGTAGGCCCTGGCCCGCGTCCGCCCCTCGGCGACGTCCAGCACCAGGTCGGCGCGGTCGGCTTCGGCCGGCCGGTGGGTGATGTGGATGACGGTCTTGTCCCGCAGCACGTCGTCCAGGCGGTCCAGCAGCGCGGCGGCGGTCGGCTCGTCCAGGTGGGCGGTCGGCTCGTCCAGCAGCACGAGGTCGGCGTCGTGGAGCAGGGCGCGGGCCAGCGCGACCCGCTGCGCCTCACCGCCGGACAGCAGCGTCGGTCCGATCACGGTGTCGAGGTCGAGCCGGACGCCGGCCACGTCGAGCGCCCACCTCAGCCGGTCGTCGTCCGCGCGGGGGTCGCCCAGCCGGAGGTTCTCGCGGACCGTGGTCGAGACCAGCAGGGGTTCCTGCGGGCACCAGGCCACCCGGTCGGGCCGCCACACCAGTCCGCGCTCGGGTTCGAGCAGCCCCAGGAGCAGGGCGAACAGGCTCGACTTGCCCGAGCCGGACGGGCCGACGACCGCCACCTTCGCCCCGGCGGGCAGGTCGACCGACACCCGTTCGAGCACCGGTTCCGCGCTGCCCGGCCACCGCGCCGACACACCTTCGAGCGAGACGGCGCCGCCGACCGAGCCCACCTCGACCCGGGCCGCCGACGCGACCGCCGGCACGGGCTCGACGATCCGGCCGTACGCCTCGCGCAGCGCCGCGCGGTGCTGGGCGGCGGCGGGCAGCGCGCTCAGCACCTCGGCCAGCGCCAGCGGGGCCAGCCCCAGGACCGGCAGCAGCAGCGGGTCGACGCCGCCGGCCAGGCCGATGCACACCGCCGACGCCAACCCGGTGGTCAGGTGCACGATGCCGATCGCCGCGCCCGCGCCGAGCGCCTGGCGGCGGGCCAGCCGGGCCAGCGCGGCGTCCCGGCGGGCCAGCTCGGCCCGCACCTCGCCGTCCGCGCCGAACGCGATCAGGTCCGGCGCGGCGGTGAGCAGGGTCAGCACCTGCTCCGACACGTGCCGCCGGCCGCGGGCGAGCACCGCCGTGGCGCGGCGTTCGGCGAGGACCGCGACGACCGGGGCGAGCGTGCCGCCGACCGCCAGCGCCACCGCCAGCGCGAGGCCGGCCACCGGTTCGATCGCGGTGAACAGGACCACCGCCGCGACCGACACGCCCACCGCGATCAACGGCGGCTGGAGGACGCGCGGGACCAGGTCGCGGACCGCGTCGACGTCGTCGACCAGCCGGGTGAGCTCGGCCTTCCCGGGCCGCAGGCCACGCCACAGCCGGACCCGCAGCGACTCCGCGTGCCGGAACGCGGCGTCGTGCGACACCAGCCGCTCCAGGTACCGCAGCACCCCCTTGGCCAGCGCGAACGTCCGCACGCCCACCACCAGCACGGACAGCGTCAGGATCGGCGGCTGGGTCGCCGCCTTCGCGATCAGGTGGGCGGCCAGCGCGGTCAGCGCCACACCGCTCAACGACGCCGCCGCGCCCAGCGCGGCCCCGGCCAGCAGCCGGCGGGTCGGGCGCGGCGTGCGCGGCGTGGTCGGCCGGTCCGCCACGACGCGCACCGCCCGTGCCGCGGCCACGTCCTCGGTCTGCTCGCCCACCAGCCGGTGCGTGGCCAGCACGACCGCCGCACCCCCTTCGGCGGCCCGGTGCACGGCGGCCATCACCTTCGCGGCCGTCGCCGGGTCGAGGTGCGCGGTGGGCTCGTCCAGCAGCAGCACCTTCGCGCCGTCCCGGACCCGCGTCAGCGCGCGGGCGACCGCGACCCGCTGCCGCTCCCCGGTCGACAGCTCGGCGACGGGCCGCGCCACCAGGTGGTCCGCGGCCACGGACGCCAGCACGTCGTGGTCGACCCGGCCGACGGTCAGCTCCAGCTCGTCGGCCACGGTCCGCCCGGCGAACGCGGGCCGCTGCGGCACCCAGGCGATGGCCGACCGGTCGACGGCCACCGACCCGGCGTCGGGCTCCACGAACCCGAGCAGCACCGCGAACAGGGTCGACTTGCCCGCACCGCTGGGCGCGTCCAGCCGGTGCACCTCACCGGGCCGCACCCGGAACCCGATCCCGTCGGGCGCGAACCGGTCCCGCCGCCGCACCCGCAGGTCGCGGACCTCGACGCCCTCGACCGGCTCGGCGCGGTCGTCCCGCGGCTGGGGCGCGGGGATCTCGGCGACCCGCCGCACGGCCTCCACGCCGTCCTCCGAGGCGTGGTGGGCGGCGCCGGCGGCCCGCAGCGGCAGGTAGCACTCGGGCGCGAGGATCAGCACGACCAGGCCCGTGAGCAGCGTCATCTCCCCCGACACCAGCCGCAGCCCGATGCCCACCGCGATCAGCGCCACCGACAGCGACGCCACGATCTCCAGCACCAGCGCCGACAGGAACGCCACCCGCAACGTGCCCATGGTGGCCCGCCGGTACCGCTCGCCGACCTCCCGCACGGCCGACGCCTGGGCCGCCGCCCGCCCGAACGCGGTCAGCACCGGCAGCGCCCGCACCAGCTCCGCTAGTCGCCCGGACAACCGCTCCAGCGCCGACGCCGCCGCCTCCACCCGCGCCGACGTGAACCGGCCGATCAGGATCGCGAACACCGGGATCAGCGGCAGCGTGACGGCGATCAGCACCGCCGACGTGGGGTCGGTGACCAGGATCCAGCCGCCCACCGCCACCGGCACCACGGCCGTCGTCACCAGCGCGGGCAGGTACCGGGTGAAGTACGCGTCGAGCGCGTCCAGCCCCTTGGTCGCCACCACCGCCAGCGACGCCGGGCCGCGCGCCACGATCCACGACGGCCCCAGCCCGAGCGCCCGGTCCAGCACCGCCGCCCGCAGCTCCTCCTTGGCGCCCGCCGCCGCGCGCGCCGCCACGGACTCGGTCGCCCACGCCAGCCCGGCCCGCGCCACGACCGCGACCGCCAGCACCGCCAACGACCCGCCGCCCACCAGCGCCGACGCCAGCGCCACGGCCTGCCACACGAGGGCGACGGCCGTCAGCGCGGCCAGCACCGCGCACCAGGCCAACGCCCGGCGCGCCGAGCGCGAGAGCGCGGGCAGCGCGCCGAGCGGGCCTCTCCCCGGCTTCTTGGCGGAAGGGGCTCCGGGGAAGTTCACCGGCTCGACCCGGTGGGCACGTGGACGTCCGGGATGTGCCGGGTGCCGATCCGCTTGCGGAACACCCAGTACGTCCACCCCTGGTAGACGAGCACGGCGGGCGTGCCGAACGCGGCCACCCAGGTCATCACGGTCAGCGTGTACGGGCTCGACGCGGCGCCCGCCACGGTGAGCGACCACGCCGGGTCCAGAGTGGACGGCAGCACGTTCGGGTACAGCGCGCCGAACAGCGCCGCCACGGTCGCCGCCACCGCGACGCCCATCAGCGCGAACGCCTGCCCCTCGCGCCGCAGCACGAGCCGCGCGTACGCGCCGAAAGCGGCCAGCGCCACCACGATGAACGCGGCCCACGTCCACACCGACCCGAACCTCAACTGCACGATCAGCAGCAGGGCGAGCAGCGGCAGCAGCGCGAACGGGGCGACCTTCAACGCCAGCGCGCGGGCCCGTTCCCGCACCTCGCCCTCGGTCTTCAGCGACAGGAACACCGCGCCGTGCACCAGCGCGTACCCGGCCACGGCCGCCGCGCCGAGCAGCGTCTCCGGCCGGATCGACGCGAACGGCGAGCCGACCCGGTCGCCCGCGGCGTCCAGCGGCATCCCGAACACGGTCGTCGACAGCAGCAGCCCGACGCCGAGCGCGGCCACCCACGACCCGACGACGATCACGGTGTCCCACGTGCGCCGCCAGCGCGCCGAGTCGACCTTGCCCCGGTACTCGAACGCCACGCCGCGCCCGATCAGCGCCAGCAGGAACAGCACCAGCGGCAGGTACACCGAGCTGAACAGCGACGCGTACCAGTCGGGGAACGCGGCGAACGTGGCGCCGCCCGCGACCAGCAGCCACACCTCGTTGCCGTCCCACACCGGCCCGATCGTGTTGATCAGCACCCGCCGCTCGCGCTCCGACCGGCCGAGCACGGGCAGCAGCATGCCGACGCCGAAGTCGAAGCCCTCCAGGAACAGGTAGCCCAGCCACAGCAGGGCGATCACGCAGAACCAGAACGTCTCCACGTCCGTCCCCCTCAGTACGCGAACGACAGGACGTCGTCGTCACGCTTCTCGGTGTCGTCACGCTTCTCGCTGTCATCACGCTTCCCGGTGCCGTCGTCCGGTTCCCGAGCCGGCAGCACGCCCGCGACCCCCGCGCGGACGTACCGCCGGATCAGGAACACCTCGACGCAGGCCAGCACCCCGTAGACCAGCGTCAAGGCGATCAGCGACGTCAACACCTCCCCCGGTGTCGACGACGACACGGCGCGGGCGGTGAACATCCACACCCCGTCCACCCCGCTCGGGTTCGGCACCACCACGAACGGCTGCCGACCCATCTCGGTGAAGATCCAGCCGAAGCTGTTGGCCAGGAACGGCGTCGCGATGCTGCCCAGCGCGAGCCAGGCGAACCACCGCCCGCGCGGCGTCCGGCCGCCCCGCGTCAGCCACAGGACCAGCAGTCCCGCGCCGACCGCGAGGCCGCCGAAGCCGATCATCAGCCGGAAGCCCCAGTAGGTGACGGGCAGGTTCGGCACGTAGTCGATCGGCTTGCCCGACAGCTCGCCGAGCTTCGGGTCGACCGGGTAGTTGGTGCCGTACTTCTCCTGGTACATCGGCACCAGGTCCTCGATGCCCTTCACCTCGGTGGTGAAGTCGTTGTGCGCCAGGAACGACAGCAGCGCGGGCACCGTGATGCTCTTGACGTTCTCGCAGTCGGGCCGCGTCACGTCGCCGATCGCGAACACCGAGAACGCGGCGGGCTGCTCGGTGTGGCACAGCGCCTCGGCCGCGGCCATCTTCATCGGCTGCTGCTCGAACATCAGCTTGCCCTGCACGTCGCCGCTGATGGCGAGCCCGGCGAACGCGACGACGCCGACCCACGTGCCGAACTTGACCGACGCCCGCCACACCGGCCCGTCGTCGCTGCGCCGCCACAGGTGCCACGCGGCGATGCCGACCAGGAACGTCCCGGCGACGGCGAACGCGCCGAAGACCGTGTGCGGGAACGCGGCCAGCGTGGTGTTGTTGCCCAGCACCGCCCAGATCGAGGTCAGCCGCGGCCGGCCGTCGACCAGCTCCACGCCGACCGGGTGCTGCATCCACGAGTTCGCGGCCAGGATGAAGTACGCCGACGCGATCGTGGCCAGCGAGAACGCCCACACGCAGGCCAGGTGGACCTTCTTCGGCAGGCGGTCCCAGCCGAAGATCCACAGGCCGAGGAACGTGGACTCGACGAAGAACGCGACCAGGCCCTCCATCGCCAGCGGCGCGCCGAACACGTCGCCGACGAACCGCGAGTAGGCGCTCCAGGTCATGCCGAACTGGAACTCCTGCACGATGCCGGTCACCACGCCCATGGCGAAGTTGATCAGCAGCAGCTTGCCCCAGAACTTGGTCATCGCCAGGTACTTGCGGTTGCCCGTGCGCACCCACGCGGTCTGCATCACCGCCACGAGCAGCGAGAGCCCGATGGTCAGCGGCACCATCAGGAAGTGGTAGACGGTGGTGATGCCGAACTGCCACCGTGCCAGGTCGAGGACGTCCACGGGTCGAACGTAGGTCCGCGCGGGGTCCCTTCCTCAGGTACGAGGGTCCCCCGGTACCCGGGACCAAGGTCCTGGGTACCGGTTACCGGGTACCGGGTCGCGACCGGTTCGACGTAGGGTCGTGCGGCTCGTCGTTGATCCGGGGGGACTTCATGCGGCTTCTCGCGCTGTGCTTCACCGTGCTCGCCGTGGTCGGCGCCCACCCGGTCCCGGCGCACGCCGACCCGGTGGCGGCGTCGTCCCTCCCGTCCGCCGGGTGGCCCGACGAGCTGGGCGCCACGTTCGTCCCGGTGACCCCGACGCGGGTGCTGGACACGCGTGGCGGCGCCGCCGTGGGCCCGCGCCAGGGCGCGGTGGTGGAGCTGGCGGGGCACCTGCCCGCCTCGGCGACGGCGGCCGTGTTCACCCTGACCGGCACCGAGCCGACGGCGGACACGCACGTGGAGCTGTCGCTCGGCCTCGTCCCCTGGGGCCCGTCGAACCTGAACCTCCAGGCCGGCGAGACCAGGGCCAACCTGGTGACGTTCGACCTGCCGGGCGGCACGCGGCAGGTCCACCTCTACAACAACGCCGGAACCGTGCACCTGCTCGCCGACCTGGTCGGCTACTACACGACGGACGAGGCGGCGCGGTACACGACCACGTCGCCGACCAGGGTCCTGGACACCCGCGCGGGTGCGCCCGTCGGCCCGGGTTCGACCCGCGAGGTGGACCTCTCCGCGCACGTGCCCGCCTCGGCGACCGCGGTCACGTTCACCCTGACCGGCACCGAGCCGACCGCCGCGACGCACGTGATCGCGCACGCGTCGGGCACGGCCCGGCCCGGGGTGTCGAACCTGAACCTGGCGCCCGGCCGGACCACCCCCAACCTGGTCACGGTCGCGATCGGCGCGGACCGCCGGATCACCCTCTACAACCACGCCGGGACCGCGCACCTGCTCGTGGACCTGCTCGGCTACTACGCCACCGACCACGGCCACCGGTTCTTCCCCGTCAAGCAGGTCCGGACCGTCGACACCCGCGAGAGCGGCGGACCGGTCCACGCCGGCGGGACGCGGGTGGTCGAGCTGGCGAGCCGGATCCCGGAGTCCGCCGCCGCCGCCGTGCTCAACCTGACGGGCACCAACACCACCGAGGCCACCTACGTCTCGGCGTACCGGACCGGCGCGGACCGGCCCGCCACCTCGGCCCTGAACCTGGTCCCCGGCCGGGACACCGCGAACGCCGCCGTGGTCGCGATCGGTGGCGACGCCCGGCTGACGCTCTACAACAACGCGGGCTCCACCGACCTGGTGGTCGACCTCGCGGGGTTCTTCGCCACGCCGCCGCCGTGCACCGCCGACTGCCTTTACACGTGGGGCAACGGCTACGGCACGACACCCGTCCGCCGGCCCTGGTTGTCCGGCGTGACGGACGTGGCGCAGAGCGGTGGCACCGCCGCCTACGCGGTCAAGTCCGACGGCACGGTGTGGGCGTGGGGCGGCAACCAGAGCGGCCAGCTGGGCACCGGTGTGCTCGACCACGGGTCGGCCGTGCCGCTGCGGGTGCCGGGCCTGGGCGGGGTCACGGCGGTGGACGTGGACAGCGGGACGGCGTACGCGCGGAAGTCGGACGGGACGGTGTGGGCGTGGGGGTCGAACCGCGCCAAGCAGATCGGCCCGGACGAGGACGCCGTCAAGACCGTGCCGGTGCCGGTGTCCGGCCTGAGCGGGGTGACCGCCGTGGCCGCCGCACCGGAGGTGGGTTACGCGCTGAAGGACGACGGCACGGTGTGGGCGTGGGGCAGCTCCGCGTCGGGCGGCCTGGGTGGCGGCGTCTGCCACGTCGACCACTGCCCGGCCGGCACGCCGGTGCGCGTGGCGCTGCCCCTGCCCGGGACGACCGCGATCACCGCGATCGCGGCGGGCAACTCCCCGACCGGCTACGCGTTGCGCTCCGACGGCACGGTGTGGGCGTGGGGACAGGACTGGTCGGGCGAGACCGGGACCGGCGCGACGTCCCCGGCCACGATCGCCCCGACCCGGGTGGTCGGCCTGACCGACGTGGTCGCGATCGCCGCCGGTGACCGGGTCGCTTATGCCGTGACCGCGGACGGCCGGCTGTGGGCGTGGGGCGACGACGAGTGGGGCACGCTCGGCACCGGGTCGGAGTGCGCCGGGGCCGGTTGCCGCTCGACCGTCCCGGTCGAGGTGCCGGGGCTGACCGACGTCGTCGCGATCGACAGCCACCAGGGGGTCACGCTCGCGGTCCGGTCGGACGGCGCGGTGTGGGCGTGGGGCCGCAACGACTGGCAGGGCAACGTGGGCAACGGCACGAGCGGCCACTGCTACGCGTCACCCCGGCCCGCGGACTGCCGGGTGAGCGTCCCGGTGCGGACCGCGCTGACCGGCGCGACGGCCCTGGCGGCGAGTGGGGCCTTGGGGCAGTACGCGGTCGTCCCCGGCTAGTGGGCGCGGTCACGTCCAGCGCTTGTGCCCGCAACGGGTACTCTGTGGACGCCAGAGGGGAGTAGTTCCCCCGGGTCACCACGACCGGGGCGAGGAGATCGACACACTGGTCCGCCGCGCGCGGATCCGGTCCCTCACCCGTCTTCGCGCGAGCAGCGGGCGAACGAGACCTCCGGCCGGGCAGTGCACCACGCCCGGTCGGGGTCGTGCTGCCTCCGTCCGGGTTCACATCGGACGTCGGAGGTACCCGTGGCACCCGAACTCATCGCCCTGGCGACGGCTTTCGCGATCGTCTTCCTGGCCGAGCTGCCGGACAAGACCATGGTCGCGACCCTCGTGCTGACCACCAGGTACCGGGCGTGGCCGGTGTTCGTCGGCGTCACGGCGGCGTTCGCGGTCCAGTGCGTGGTGGCCGCCACGTTCGGCGGCGTGCTGACCCTGCTGCCGGACCGGGTGGTCGCGGGCGTGGTCGCCGTGCTGTTCGGCGTGGGCGCGTTCCTGCTGCTCAAGGAAGGCTTCTCGAAGGACGGCGACGAGGAGGGCGCGGCCTCCGCCGGGAGCGGCCGGGTGACGTTCCTGCGCGCCGCGCTGACGTCGTTCGGCGTCCTGTTCGCCGCCGAGTGGGGCGACGCCTCCCAGCTCGCGACGGCCGCCCTGTCGGCCCGCTACGCGAGCCCGGTGTTCGTGGGCCTGGGCGCGTTCCTGGCCCTGACCACCGTCGCCGCCATCGCGGTCCTGGTGGGCCGCAGGATCGCCACCCGCATCCCGACCCACCTGATCCAGCGGGTGAGCGGCTTCGTGTTCGCCGCGTTCGCGCTGTTCGCGCTGTGGCAGGCGCTCTTCGGCTGACCGACCGCGGATCCGTCCCGCGCCCGGTGCGCCTCAGCCGAGCCCGTCGAGCCTGAGCGTCACCGGGAACGGGACGGAGGTGGTGAACTCGCCGACCACGTCACCGGCGTCCTGGTAGCCGAACTCGCCCGCCAGGTGGCAGGCGACCAGCGAGATCGGCGGGTCGAGGTCGACGATCCAGTAGTGCGGGATGCCCGCGTCCGCGTACTCGCCGCGCTTGACCACCCGGTCCATGCGCTTCGAGCCGGGCGAAACGATCTCGATCACGACCACGACCTCGGACGCCCTCAGCATCCGGCCGCTCGCCACCGCCACGCGCGGCACGACGACCATGTCGGGCCGACGGGAGAAGCCGGGATCGCCGTGCGGCACCAGTTCCAGGTCGATGTCGACGTCCTGGATCGCGACCAGCTCGGCCGGCAGTTGATCCCGGAACTGCACGAAAAGCTCACCCGAGGCCACCATGTGGCGCGGGCTGGGACTGGGCGACATCAAAATGCGACCTTCTTGCAGCTCGGCGTACCCGGCCTCGGATTCCCCGAGCCCGGCGTATTCGGCGACCGTGAACAAGTGCGGCTCGCCGGCCGAGTTCTGCACGTCCTCAGGCAGAGCGGTCACTTCGTTCTCCTTCGATCTCACCCTGAGTGTCGCATGTGACTACTGTGCGTCAGCGCAACGCGTCAGCGACCTCCTGAGCCGCCCTCACGACCTGTGGCCCCACGACATCACCGTCGAGCTTCTCCAGGGCCACCACGCCCACGCTGGCCCGCAGTCCGGGCACCCCGCGCACCGGTGCCGCCACCCCGAACGCGCCCGGTTGCAACTCGCCCGTCGAGTGGACCCACTGCCGCCCCTCCGGCGACAGCCCGATCGCCTTGCCCGCCGCGCCCCGGTGCACGGGGTGGCGCGACCCGACCCGGTACGCCACGTGGTACGCCGTCCACGACGGCTCGACCACGGCCACCGCCTGCGCCTCGCTCCCGTCGGCCACGGTCAGGTGCGCGGTCGCGCCCACGGTCTCGGCCAACGTCCGCAGCGCCGGCTGCGCGGCCATCCGCAGCTGCGGCAGCACGTTGGACGCCAGCCGCAGCACCCCGAGCCCGAGCCGCACCTTCGACCCCTCGCGCCGCACCAGCCCGCGCGACTGCAACGGCACCAGCAGCCGGTACACGGCCGCCCGCGACGCGCCGATGGCCGACGCCAGCTCGCTGATCGACGGCGCCTCCGACTCGGCGTCGGCGACCGCCTGGAGCAGGGCCAGGCCCCGCTCCAGGGTCAGCGAGCTCTCCTTGGACGCGGGCGCCGGCAGCCGGCCGCGGGGATCGGGTCTGACCACGCTCTACCTCTCGTCGGCGGGCGCGACCGTGCCGACCACCTCGGCCAGCCCGACGACCGAACCGCCTTCGCCCGGGGCCGTCGCGGTGATCCGCACCGTGTCGCCGTCCTCCAGGAACGTCCGCTCGTCGCCGTCGAGCACCACCGGCTCCTTCCCGCCCCAGCTCAGCTCCAGGAAGGAGCCGCGCTCGTCGCGGTTCGGACCGGACACGGTGCCCGACGCGATCAGGTCGCCCGGCCGAACGGTAGCGCCGTTCGCCGACAGGTGCGCGAGTTGTTGCGCGAACGTCCACGACATCTCGCGGAACGGCGGCCTCGACACCACCACGCCGTTCCACTCGACCTCGAGGTCGATGTCCAGGCCCCACGGCCGTTCCTCGACCAGGTACGGCAGCACGTCGTTGCCCAGCGGCGGCGGTGACACCCGGGCCACCGCGAACGCCTCCAGCGGCGTGATCCACGCCGAGACCGACGTGGCGAACGACTTGCCCAGGAACGGGCCGAGCGGCTGGTACTCCCACGCCTGCACGTCGCGCGCGGACCAGTCGTTGACCAGCGCCACGCCGAACACGTGGTCCACGGCCTGCGACGGCGTCAGCCGGGACGCGACCGGACCGCCGCACACGAACCCCACCTCGGCCTCGATGTCGAGCCGGCCCGTCGGCCCGAACACCGGACCGGTGGACGTGCGGCGCTGCCCGTGCGGCCGGACGACCGGGGTGCCGGACACGACGACGGTCCCGGCCCGGCCGTGGTAGCCGATGGGCAGGTGCGTCCAGTTGGGCAGCAGCGCCTCGCCGTCGGGGCGGAAGATCCGGCCGACGTTCTCCGCGTGGTGGCGCGACGAGTAGAAGTCCACGTAGTCGGCCACGGCGAACGGCAGCACGGCGCCGTCCAGCCCGACCAGCTCGGCGCCGCGCGGCGCGGAGGCGGCCGAGACGATCTCGACCAGCCGCGCCCGCAGCTCGCTCCACGCGGGCCGCCCGGCCGCCAGCAGCGCGTCCAGCGTGCCGGTGGCGATCAGCGGCTCCAGCCGCTCACCCAGGGCCAGCCCGCGCAGCAGCAGCGCCCGGTCGCCGACGCGCACCGCGACACCGCCGGGCACGACGCCGTAGGGCAGCGTCTGCGGCCCGAACGGCTCGTCGGCGGTGAACGCGGGGTCCTCGATCCAGCTCACAGCAGCCCCAGCTCCTCCAGGTCGGCGATCGGCTCGTCCAGCGAGCACGACCCGTAGGAGGCGAACACCCCGCGGACGGCGTGCGCGGCCTGGTCGGACAGCCCGGACGCCTCCTCGCCGAGCGCGACCGCGTCCGTGCTGGACAGCGCCTCGCGCACGTCGCCACCGGAGAGGGAACGCGCGGTTGCCACGAGCAGGTTGAGGAACCCGTGGTGGGTGAACCCGGTTTCCCCGTCGGTGTGCCGCACCGCGTGGTGCAGGCCGGCGGTCGCCTTGAAGGCCACGCCGCCGCTGCTGACCACGGACAGGAAGTCGGCGACCTCGTCGACGCTGGGGAAGTTCTCCTTGCTCACCCCGCCGCAGCGCAGCTTGGGCCAGCTGCCGTGCTCGATGACGCGGCGCACGCCGTCGAGCCACTCGGCGCCGCCCCGGCGGGGCTCGACCACCCGGATGACGTCCTCGGGCACGAACTCCGAGACGCGTTCGAGCCACACCTCGTCCACGTCGGACGGTGCGGGCATCTCGACCATCCGCAGCGCGAGGAGCTCGCTGCGGGACTCGACGATCGACACGGCCTTGGGCACACCTCCCAGGCCCGTGTCGATGACCAGCGACAGGGCGACCGGCTTCACCGGCTTGACCTTGATCAGCTCGGTGATCAGCTCGGCCAGACGCGAGGCGGGGCACAGGAAGAGGCCCACCGCACCGGCCCATTCCCCGGCACGTGCGTCGAGGTGGCCGCGGACCGCGTCGGGCATGGAGGCGTTGCCCGGCGGGAACAGTGCGGCGTCGTCGACAAGCCTCGCGAGCAGGGGCGGAGTGCCGCGTGGACCGGGCGCACGGAGTTCGAAGGCGCTTGACACGGCTGACACGCTAGTGGCGTACCGGTCAATGAACAAAGATGTCCGACTATCGAACGCCCGGAGTGAACCATGGCGTACTACCGCCAGGTGGGTGCGATCCCCCGAAAGCGCCACACGCAGTTCCGCACACCGGAGGGCGGGCTGTACGCGGAGGAGCTGATGGGGGTCGAGGGCTTCTCGGCCGACTCGGCGCTGCTCTACCACCGCCACCTGCCGACCGCGATCGTCGACGCGGTCACCGTCGAGGAGACGCGCGGCGCGCTGGCGCCGAACCTCCCGCTCAAGCCGCGGCACTTCAAGACACCCGCGTTGACCTGGGAGAACTCCGAGGTGGACGCGGTCACCGGCCGGCGCACGCTGTTCGGCAACGCCGACGTGGTGATCGGGTTCGTGACGGCCACCGCGCCCAGCCCGCTGTACCGCAACGCGGCCGGCGACGAGCTGCTGTACGTGCAGTCCGGCGAGGGCGTCGTGGAGACGATCTACGGCGCGTTGCCGGTCGGCGAGGGCGACTACGTGGTGCTGCCGACGTCGTGCACGTACCGCGTGGTGCCGTCGGAGCCCATGAACATCCTGGTGCTGGAGGCGACCGGGCACATCGGACCGCCGAAGCGGTACCTGTCGGCGAAGGGCCAGTTCCTGGAGCACTCGCCGTACTGCGAGCGGGACGTCCGCGGGCCGGCGGAGCCGCTGCTGGTGGACGGCGAGGACGTCGAGGTGCTCGTGCGGCACCGCGCGGGCCTCACCCGGTTCACCTACGCCAACCACCCGTTCGACGTCGTCGGCTGGGACGGCTGCCTGTACCCGTGGGTGTTCAACATCCGCGACTTCGAGCCGATCACGGGCCGCGTGCACCAGCCGCCGCCGGTGCACCAGACGTTCGAGGGGCCGAACTTCGTGGTGTGCTCGTTCGTGCCGCGCAAGGTCGACTACCACCCGTTGTCGATCCCGGTGCCGTACAACCACGCGAACGTGGACTCCGACGAGCTGCTGTTCTACGTCGGTGGCAACTACGAGGCGCGCAAGGGCTCTGGCATCGGCCTCGGCTCGCTGTCGCTGCACCCGTCGGGCTGCACCCACGGACCGCAGCCGGGGGCGGTCGAGGCGTCCCTGGGAATCGACCACTTCGACGAGACCGCGGTCATGGTCGACACGTTCCGGCCGCTGGACCTGGGCGAGGCCGCGCTGGCGTCGGAGGACCCGAAGTACGCCTGGTCCTGGGCACGTCGGGGTCCTGACCTGGGTTGATCGACTTTTTGTCGGTGGGTGCCTCTACCGTCTGCCGACATGGACGCACAAGCGCTTCTGGAGCAGGCCCCGGACGGCCGGGTGGCGAGCAGCGCCACCCGGCTGGCGGGGTCCTCCGGCTGGCAGGGGACGGGTCGCAGCGACACCGCCCTGTGGGGTCTGTGCAAGGGCAGCGGGAAGAACCCGTACCAGGTGTGCGTCGACCTGGCCGACCGGGCGACGAAGTGCTCGTGCCCGTCCCGGAAGTTCCCGTGCAAGCACGCGTTGGCGTTGCAGCTGCGGGACGTGCGGGAGCCGTTCCCCGTCGCGGAGACGCCCGACTGGGTGACGGAGTGGCTGACGCGCCGCAACCGCGCCGCCGCCGCGCCCGCTGCCGCTGACGACTCGCCGGAGGCGGTGCAGCGGCGCGCCAAGGCGAAGGAGAAGACGGCCCAGGCGCGGGAGAACGCGGTGCGGGCCGGGGTCGCGGGGCTGACCGACTGGCTGGGCGACGTGGCGGGCGCGGGGCTGGCCGGGCTGCCCGCGCGGGACGCGGCGTGGTGGCACTCGATCCAGGCGCGGATGGTCGACGCGCAGGCCAAGGGGCTGGCGTCGGCGGTGGACGAGGTGCGCGGGATCGTCGCGGCCGGCGGTCCGCGCTGGGCGCACGACGCGGCGGACCGGCTGGGCGGGCTGCACCTGCTGGCGCGGCTGTCGTCGTCACCCGACGCGGTGGTGCGGCGGCGGTTGGGGTTCTCCGTGGCCGAGGAGGAGGTGCGCGCCGGTCCGGGCTGGTCCGACCTGTGGGTGCCGCTGCTGAGGCTGGAGTCCGACGACGGCTTGGTGCGGACCGTGCGGCAGTGGGCCTGGGGGCGCGCGCACGGGTGGGTCGTGGCGGTCCGGCACTCGGGCGGCGGTGGCCGCCCCGCGCCGCCGTTGACGCACGGGGTGCAGGTGCAGGGGGTGCTGCACCCCTATCCCGGCTCCGCGCCGCAGCGGGTGGCGGTGGGTGAGCTGCTGGTGGAGCGGCAGCCCGAGCCCGTTCCCGCGCCGGAGTCGTGGCGTGCCGCGCTGGCCGGCTTGGAGGAGCAGCTGAAGGCCGACCCGTGGCAGCGCCTCCACCCGTTGGGCTGCGCGTCGGTGCGGGTCACCGAGGACTGCCGGCACCTGGTCGACAGCACGGGCCGCGGTCTGCCGGTCCGCGGCGACCTGGCCCTCGACCAAGCGCTGGCCCTGACCGGCGGCGCGCCGTTCGACGCGTGGGCCCTGTGGAACGGCCGCGAACTGCGCCTGGGCGCCGTGGCCACGTCAGGCGGAGCACCGGAGGTCGTGGGATGATCACGCAGGTCAGGCACACCGTCCCATCGCTCGATCGGGTGATCATCGCCCGAGAACGCACCCCGGCCACCGCGGACGGCCGCCGATGAGCCTCCAAGCCGAGTGGGACGAAGCCGTCCAAGCCGCCCTCCTGGGCGCACACCGCGCCGGCACCTCCCCGACCGCCCTGCTCGACCGCGTCGCGGCCCTGGGCGTCGCCGCGCACGGCGCGCAACTCCCACCCCCCGTCGACACCCCGCCGCTGCCCCCCGCCCCCGCGTCCGACGACGTCCGCGCCCACCCGGCCGCCAGGTCCGTGCTGGTCCAGATCCTGGCCCTGGACGACCAGATGCTGCTCACGGAGTGGTGCGGCATGGCGAAGGCCGCGCGCGTCGTCGCCGACCACCGCGAACTGCCCGCGCTGCTGGGCCTGGGCACCGCCCACCCCGGCCTGCGCCCGGCCGTCTCCGCCGTCCTCGGCGCCCGCGGCCGGTGGCTCGCGAACATCCGCCCGGCCTGGGCCTGGGCGGCGGCCGGCGCGGTCACCGCGGACGTCGACCTCGACCAGGCCCTCGACCTGCCGGGCACGTCCCGCCTCGCCGCGCTGCGCCGAGCGCGCAACCAGGACCCGGCGAAGACCCGCGCGTTCCTGGCCGCCCAGTTCGACGTCCAACGCCGCGCCACCGACCGCCAGGTGCTGATCAGCGCCCTGGAGGCGAACCTCGGCCCGGACGACGAGCCGCTGCTCGAACGCGCGCTGGACGACCGCGCGATCGGCGTGCACGACGAGGCGTTGCGCCTGCTGCGCACGCTGCCCACGTCGGCCCTCGCCGCGCGCGCCGCCGAACGCCTGCACCGGGGCCTGTGGCTGACCGCGGACGGTTTCGACGTGCAGACCGAGGAGCTGTGGGCCGAGACCGCGCCCGAGCCGGAAGAGGCCCGTGACCTGCTGAAAGACGGTTCCGAGGCAGGCGTCGCGGGACGGTTGCGCGGTGCGGCGGCGAGCGTGCCGCCGCAGCACTGGACCAGCCGCCTCGACACCGACGACGAGGGCGCGGCGGCCGAGCTCGCGCGCGGCCCGTGGGCGAGCGCGTTGCTGCGCGGGGTGGCGCAGAACCTGAGGCTCGCCGACGACGCCCGGCCGTGGGCGGTCGCGGCGACCCGGTCGCTGACCGGCATGGAACAGCTGGAGATGCTCGGCGGCCTGCCCGCCGAGCTGGCCGCGCGCACCGTCGTCGAGGTGTCGCGGCAGTGGAACTACGACCTGCTCGACCACGCGTGCTCGCAGTTGCCGGCGCCGTGGAGCGCGCGGGCGACCGCGGACCTGCTCGACCGCTACGCCGCGATGCGCGACCCGAGGTGGCGCGCCGGCCGGCCGCCCGCGGTGCTGCTGGCCAGGGGTGACGCCGAGGTGCTCGGCGCGAGCTGGGCCCGCATCACCGAGCGCTGGCCCGAGCACACCGTCGAACTCGACGTCCTGCGCCTGCGCATGCAGCTGCGCGAGGCGTTCAACCACCGGGAGGAAAGCCAGTGACCACCGAATCCGTGCTGCGGCCCGCCGCGGAACAGCAGTACGCCGCCGAGCTCGCGGCCCTGGCGGCGGCGGACGACCGGCCCCGCCCGCCGCGGTGGCGGATGTCGCCGCAGGCGGTGGTCACCTACGTGCTCGGCGGCACGCTCGCCGACGGCACGGTGATCACCCCGAAGTACGTCGGCGACCGGCGGCTGGTGGAGATCGCCGTCGGCACGCTGGTCACCGACCGGGCGTTGTTGCTGGTCGGCGTGCCGGGCACGGCGAAGTCGTGGCTGTCGGAGCACATCGCGGCGGCGGTCAGCGGCAACTCGACGCTGGTCGTGCAGGGCACCGCGGGCACGGGCGAGGACCAGGTCCGCTACGGCTGGAACTACGCGCGGCTGATCGCCGAGGGCCCGTCCGAGGCGGCCGTGGTGCCGAGCCCGGTGATGACGGGGATGCGCGAGGGCGCGGTGGTCCGCGTCGAGGAGCTGACCCGGATGCCCGCGGAGGTGCAGGACTCGTTCATCACGATCCTGTCCGAGAAGACGCTGCCGATCCCGGAGCTGGGCGTGCAGGTGCAGGCGGTGCCGGGGTTCACCGTGATCGCCACGGCGAACGACCGGGACCGGGGCGTGAACCAGATGTCGTCGGCGCTCGCCCGCCGCTTCAACACCGTCGTGCTGCCGCCGCCCGCGACCGAGGACGACGAGGTGGCGATCGTGTCGGCGCGGGCCGCCCAGCTCGGTCGGGCGTTGCAGCTGCCCGCCGAGCCGCCGGCGTTGGAGGAGGTGCGCCGGGTGGTGCGGATCTTCCGCGAGCTGCGCAACGGGTCCACTGCGGACGGTCGCACGCAGTTGAAGAAGCCGAGCGGCAGCCTGTCCACGGCCGAGGCGATCTCGGTGGTGACCAGCGGGATGGCGTTGGCCGGGCACTTCGGCAGCGGTTCGATCACCGCGGACGAGCTGGCGTCGGGGTTGCTGGGCGCGGTGGTGAAGGACCGCGTGTCGGACACGGCGGCGTGGCAGGAGTACCTGGAGGCGGTGGTGAAGGAGCGCGCCGAGTGGCGTGACCTGTACCGGGCGTGCCAGGACATGGTGGGCTGATGGCGCGCGAACAGCCGTTGCCCGAGCGGGTGACGCTGCTCGGGATCCGGCACCACGGTCCGGGGTCGGCGCGGATGGTCGCGGCGGCGTTGGCGGCGGTGCGGCCGGAGGTCGTGCTGATCGAGGGTCCGCCGGAGGGTGACGCCCTGCTGCCGCACGTGCCGCGCCTGACGCCGCCGGTGGCGTTGCTGCTGCACGACGAGGCGGATCCGGCGCGGGCGGCGTTCTGGCCGTTCGCCGAGTTCTCGCCGGAGTGGCGGGCGATGACGTGGGCGCACGCGAACGGCGTTCCGGTGCGGTTCTTCGACTTGCCCGCCGCCGCGTCGTTGGGTGATCCGGAGCCGGATTCCGCTGATGACGCGCCGAAGGCGGCGGTCGACCCGCTCGGCACGTTGGCCGAGGCGGCCGGGTTCGACGACCCGGAGCGCTGGTGGGAGGACGTGGTCGAGCACCACACCGACCCGCGGGACCTGGCCGAGGCGGTCGCGGAGGCGATGGGCGCGTTGCGGGAGGAGTTCGCCGACCAGGTGGACGCGCGCACGTTGCGGCGGGAGGCCGCGATGCGGCAGAACGTCCGGCAGGCGTTGAAGGACGTCGAGGGCCCGATCGCGGTGGTGGCCGGCGCGTGGCACGTGCCCGCGCTGCGCACCCTGCCGCCCGCGTCCGTCGACGCGGCGGCGCTGAAGGGGTTGCCGCGCGGGAAGGTGTCGGGCACGTGGGTGCCGTGGAGCCACGGTCGGCTGGCGGCGTCGTCGGGTTACGGCGCGGGGGTCGCTTCGCCGGGGTGGTACGCGCACCTGTGGGAGTGCGCCGAACGCGGTGACGCCGTGCCGCGGTGGTTCGCGAAGGCGTCCGCGGTGCTGCGGGCGGAGGACTTGCCCGCGTCGACGGCGAGCGCGGTGGAGGCCGTGCGGCTGGCGGATGCGTTGGCGGCGATGCGGGGACGGCCCTCGCCGGGGTTGTCGGAGGTGATGGAGGCGTCGCTGGCGGTGCTGTGCGGCGGTGACGCGACGCCGTTGCGCCTGGTGCACGAGCAGTTGGTCGTCGGTGAGCGGTTGGGCGAGGTGGGCGACGACGTGCCGACGTCGCCGCTGGCCGCGGACCTGGCGCGGTTGCAGCGCAGGCTGCGGATGCCGGCCGGTGCGGCGATCAAGCAGGTGCGGTTCGACCTGCGCAAGGACACCGATCGTGAGCGCTCGAAGTTGTTGCGGCGCTTGGAGGTGCTGGACGTGCCGTGGGGCACGCCGGACACGACCCGGACGTTGGGCACGTTCGCCGAGGCGTGGCAGTTGCACTGGCGGCCGGAGTTCGCGGTGGCGCTGGCCGTCGCGGCCCGGCACGGCACGACCGTCGAAGCCGCCGCCCGCACCGTGCTGATCGGCCGTGCCGCGGACGCGACGCGGGTGGTCGACGCCGCCGAAACGTTGAGCCGGGCCGTGGGTTGCGAGATCCCGGAGGCCGTCGCCGCGGCCCGCCAAGCCCTGGACCGCTGCGCCGCCGCCGCGACCGACGCGCTGGAACTCCTGTCCGCCCTGCCGGACCTGGCCACGACGGTGCGTTACGGCTCGGTGCGCGGCACGGACCCGGAGCTGCTGCGCGTCGCGCTGCACGGGCTGCTCGCGCGTGGCGCCGTCGGCCTGCCGCTGGCGTGCCGCGGGGTGGACGAGGAGACGGCGGAACGCGCGGTCCGGGCGGTCGAAGGCGCGGACGACGCGGTCCGCCTGGCCGCCGACGACGAACACCGCGACACCTGGCAACGCGCGCTGAAATCGCTGGTCGCGATGCCCGACGCGCACGGCCTGCCCACCGGCCGCGCGACCCGCCTGCTGTGGGAGACGGGTGCCCTGGACTCCGACGAGGTCGCCACACGCCTGCACCGCGCCGTCTCCCTGGCCGCCGGCGCGACCGCGTTCGTGGCGGGCTTCCTGCGCGGCTCAGCCGCCCTGCTCACCGCCGATCCGCGCCTGTTCGGCGTGGTGGACGAGTGGCTGACGGGCCTGTCCGCGCCCGATTTCGCCGCCGCCCTGCCACTCCTGCGCCGCGCGGTGGGCGATTTCAGCCCGGCCGAGCGCCGGATGCTGGGCGATCGGGTCAAGGGCACGACGGCGGGTGGCGCGGCGGCGTCGAGCGACTGGGACGAAGAACTCGCGACCCGGCTCGTGGGCCACGTGCGCGATCTGCTGGGGGTGGGCGGGTGACGCGCGCGGACGCGGCGCGGGCGGATGCGCGACGCGGGTGGGCGCGGGCGAGTGCGCGACGCGGGCCGGCGCGGGCGATGCACGCGCGGGATGGCTCAGACGATTCACGGCGGCGTGGGCCGTTTGCGGCGGCGCGGGCGAAGGGCGCAGGCCGGACGGGCGAAGGCGAAGGCGAAGGCGGCGCAAGCCGGGTGCCAGAGCGGTCCAGGGCCGGGGCTGGCTGGTCCGGGGTCGAGGCCCGACCGGTGCAGGGCCGGAGGCTGGCTGGTCCAGGGCCGGGTGATCCGGGGCCGGGGAGTGGTCCGGGGTCAGGGGGTCGCGGCGGGCCCTGAGGGCCCGAGGGCCGGGGTTGCGGCGGGGGCGGGGTTGGTGGGGTGGGTGGCGAGGTGGAGGGATGCGGATTGGGGTGGTGGGGGTTCGGGGGGTTGGCAGGCGGGGGTGGTTGTCGGGGCTCCTCATGTTTTAACCGAGGGGCGGTAACAGTGTTTCCGTACATTTTCGGGCGATGATCACCCGATTGTGTGACAAGGGGCCTGCGGTGGCCCGGAGGGCGGGGTTCGCGTGACGCAGGATAGCGCGGTTGAGCGGCAGCGGCGGTGGAGGTTGTTGCTCGGCGGGGCGGCCGGGGACCTCGGGGTGTTGGGGGAGGACGACCAGAGGCGCGATGCGGCGTTGACCGGCCTGTACGGCGGTGGGGAGCCGGTGGACGCGGGCGGTAAGAGGAGTGCCGGGTTGGGTGGGTCGTCGCCCGTGCTGCACCGGTGGCTCGGGGATGTGCGCACGTACTTCCCCAGTTCCGTCGTCCAGGTGATGCAGAAGGACGCCGTCGAACGGTTGGGTTTGCGGCAGTTGTTGTTGGAACCCGAATTGCTTTCCAGCGTCGAGCCGGACGTGAGCCTGGTCGGCACGTTGGTCTCCCTTTCCCGCGCCATTCCCGAACGCACCCGGGAAACGGCGCGGGCCGTGGTGCGGAAGGTGGTCGAGGACATCGAGCGCAAGCTCGCCGACCGCCTCCTGGCCGCCGTGCACGGCGCGATCGACCGGTCCCGGCGCACCAGCCGCCCTCGGCTGTCCGATGTGGACTGGAACCGCACGATCCGCAAGAACCTGCGCCACTACCAGCCCGACCAGGGCACGGTGATCGTGCAGGACCTGGTCGGCAACAGCCGGCGCAGCCGCCAAGCCTCGCTGCGGGACGTCGTCCTGCTGGTCGACCAGTCCGGTTCGATGGCCGAGTCCGTCGTCTACTCCGCCGTCCTGGGCGCCTCGCTGGCCTCGCTGAAGGCCGTCGACACGAAGCTGGTCGTCTTCGACACCGAGGTGGTCGACCTGACCGAACATCTGAAGGACCCGGTCGACCTGCTGTTCTCCACGCAGCTCGGCGGCGGCACGGACATCAACCGGGCGGTCGCTTACGGGCAGTCGTTGGTCCGCCGCCCCACGGACACGGTGATGGTGCTGATCAGCGACCTGTACGAGGGCGGTGTGGCGCGGGAGTTGCAGCGGCGGGTGCGGGAGCTGGTGCAGAGCGGCGTCACGGTGGTGGTGCTGCTCGCGTTGTCCGACAGCGGCACGCCCTCCTACGACCACGAGCTGGCGGCGAAGCTGTCGGAGCTGGGCGCGCCCGCGTTCGCCTGCACCCCGGACCGGTTCCCGGACCTGCTGGCGACGGCGCTGCGCCGCGAGGACGTGGCGGCGTGGGCGGAGCAGAGCGGCATCCCGGTGGGCCGGTAGGTCAGCGGATGACGACCCGGCCGAGGGTCATGAACGGCGCGCCGCGGGTCAGCACGACGGTCCGGCCGCGGGGGTCGGGTCCGGCGAGCCAGACGCGGCCTCCACGGCGGATGTTCTCGCGCACGCGTTCGGGGATCTCGGCGAGCCGGAGGAACGTGCGGTCGGAGCCCGCCGTTTCGAGGTAGGTCTGGCGGCCGACGCGGGTGCGTCCCGGCACGAAGTGCACCGCCACGGCGTGCCGGGGGTAGGTGTCGAGGAGGCGTCGCAGCGCGCGCCGGGAGAAGAAGTGCCGCAGGCCGGGCACGGCGAACTCGACGCACAGGGGCGTGAGCAGGAACACCCAGCGCGAGCCGATCCACTCGGAGACGACCCACAGCGTGAGGAAGGCGAGCACGCCCAGCCCGAGGAACCCGACCGCGCGACGATCCGCGCTGGTCAGGCACTTGTCCACCCAAGCCTCGCCCACCACTGCTCCCAGCAAACCAGAAGTCCTGCTCGTGGGTAACCGAATAGCCGATCAGCAAACTCAGCGGCGCACGACCTTGGCGGGGAACAGCTTCGGCACGCCGCGGAACGTGACCACGGTGTTCCCGGCGCGGTCGGGTGCGACGACCCAGGCCCGGCGGTGCCGGTTGATCCGGCCGCGGGCGACGGGTCCGGCGTTGACGTCGAGGACCAGGGGGCGGGCGCCGTGCACGACGAGCAGCCCGCCGCGCCAGTGGACGCGCACGTGGACCCACTCGTGCTCGCCCAGCACGGCGGTGGAGGGTTGGCGCCGGGTGAGGCCGAAGCCGAGGACGAGCACGGAGAACAGCAGCAGGACGAGCGGCAGGGCGGACGACACGGCGAACACGAGGATCAGGGCGAGTTGCAGGACGAACGCGAGCGCGCCGACGACCACCCAGCCGAGCGCCCGCCGGCCGGCGATCTCGATGCAGTACCGGGTCCACCGGTCGTCGAGCGCCGCGCCGTGGCCGGACGGCGCGGTCGGCACGGCCACGAGCCACCACCTCCGCGAGGCGAGCCGGAGATCGGATCAAGGTTACGACGGGTGCGCCCGTCGCCGAATCGGCCAACCGGACCCGCCGGCGGGGGTAAGCCGGTCGTGGGACTACCGTCATCGTGTCCGATCAAGTTAGGCTCCCCTAAGTTGGGAGGTGGGCGGGTGAACGAGACACGGCGACCGCCGACGCCGCACCCGGCGGAGCGGGCTCGCACGATCGCCGCCCGGGGTGGGCGCGCGGCCCTGCTGCCGTCCGACGGCGCGGAGACCCGGATCACGCCGGTGCTGCACCACGTGCACCCGCACGGCGAGGCGACGATCGTGCTGCCGGACGAGCACCCGCTGGTCGAGGCGGCCCGCCGGAGCGAGCTGACCGCGATGCTGGAGGTGGCCGACCAGGCGCCGGTGGCGTTGCGGGAGCCGGTGCGGGGCCTGCTGTGGATCACGGGGTGGTTGCGCACGCTCTCCGCGGAGGAGGCGCGCGTGGCCGGTGTCCTGGTGGCCGAGGCGCGCCCGGACCCGCGGTTGCTGGACCTGGGGCACGGCGCGTCGGCGTTGCGGTTGTCGCCCGCGTCGCTGGTGGTGGCCGACGCGGAGGGCACGACGTCGTTGCGGCCGGAGCTGTTCGCGCAGGCCGAGCCGGACCCGTTCGCCGCGCACGAGGACCACTGGCTGCGTCACCTGGAGCTGTCGCACCGGGACGTGGTGGGTCTGCTGGCGCAGCACCTGCCGGCGGACCTGAGGGGTGGTCACGTCCGTCCGCTGGGCCTGGACCGGTTCGGGTTGCGGTTGCGGGTGGAGATGGCCGACGAGGACCACGACGTGCGGATCGCGTTCTCCCGCCCGGTCGGCACGGCGCAGGAGCTGGCCGCCGAGCTGCGCCGGCTGATGGGCTGCCCGTTCCTGGCGCAACGCCGCTGACGCCGGCGCGGTTAGCGTATGGGGGTGATGGAGGACCTCGACGCCCGGACGCGCCGCGGCTACCGGCTGGAACTGCTGCTCGTCTTCGCCGTGACGCTCGGGTTGTCCGGGGCGCGCAGCCTGGTGCGGCTGCTGGACAGCCTGCTCCAACCCGTGCCGCTCAACGAGCAGAAGGTCGCGATCAACGTCCCGCAGGCGCGGTTCGACCTGCTGGACCTGATCGCGCAGCTGCTGAGCGTCGTGCAGTTGGCCGCGTGGGGCGGGTTGGGCCTGTACCTGCTGTGGCAGGGCGGGATCAAGCTGGGGGCGCTGGGCCTGGACCGGACGCGGATCGGGCCGGACGCGCTGGGCAGCCTCGGGTTGGCGGCCGTGATCGGCATCCCCGGGCTGGTCTTCTACCTGGTGGCGTGGAACCTGGGCCTGAACCTGGCGGTGCTGCCGTCCACGTTGGACTCGTCGTGGTGGCGGGCCGTGGTGCTCGTGCTGTCCGCGATCGGCAACGCGTGGGCGGAGGAGGTGCTGGTAGTCGGGTACTTCATCACCCGGCTGCGGCAGCTCGGGTGGCGGGAGAACACGGCGTTGCTGGCCAGCGCGGTGCTGCGCGGCTCGTACCACCTGTACCAGGGGTTCGGCGGGTTCATCGGCAACGTGGTGATGGGGTTGGTGTTCGGCAAGGTGTGGCAGCGCACGAACCGGCTGTGGGTGCTGGTGGTGGCGCACGCGCTGCTGGACGTGGTGGCGTTCGTCGGCTACACGGTGCTGCGCGGTCACGTGTCCTGGTTGCCGTAGATCCTCCGTGAGGCGTACGCGGCGGTCGGTCGCGGGGTGGACGCGGGCGGCCCGCTCGGCGCGACAGCATCAGGTGATCCGACGAAGGGGGACCCTGATGAGGCGCACCACAGCGTTGGCGGTCGCGGCGGTCGTGACCGTCGGCTTGGCGGCACCGGCCGCCGCGACGACGGGCGTGGTGATCTCCGTGCCCGAGCCGAGCGGGCACCACGCGATCGGCACGGTGGAGCTGCACCTGGTCGACCAGCGGCCGGACCCGTGGCGACCCGAGGCCGCGCGCGAGGTGATGGTCACCGTCACCTACCCGGCGCACCGCTCGGACGGCGCACGCGCGCCGTGGATGACCCCGGGCGTGGCGGGGGCGGTCGAGGCGGAGGCGGCGAAGCCGGAGGTGCTCGGCGCGCCGGCCGGCTCGGTCGACTGGGCCGCGACCCGGCGGCACGCCCGGACCGGCGCGCCCGTGCTCGGCCGGTGGCCGGTCGTGCTGTTCTCGCCCGGTTTCGGTTCGGCGCGGGAGTTGAACGCGGGCCTCGACGACGACCTGGCGAGCCGCGGGTACGTGGTCGTGTCGATGTCGCACACGCACGAGTCGCTGGCGGTGGAGTTCCCGGACGGCCGCGTCGTGCCGCCCGCGGTCGACCCGTCCGACCCGGCCCAGCTCACGACCGCGCTGGAGGCGCGGATGGGTGACACGCGGTTCGTGCTCGACCAGCTGGAGCGGATCGCCCGAGGTGGGAACCCGGACGCGCAGCGGGACCCGTTGCCGCGCGGGTTGGGCCGTGCGCTGGACCTGTCGCGGGTGGGGATGTTCGGCCACTCGTACGGCGGGTTCACCGCGGGCGAGACGATGGTGCGCGACCGGCGGCTCGACGCCGGGATCAACGTGGACGGGGCCATGGCGCACGGGTCCGGGCCGGGTGAGGTCGTGACGCGCGGGCTGGACCGGCCGTTCATGCTGGTCGGCGCGGACTTCGTGGACCCCGTGACGGGCGCGCGGGTCGAGCACTCGCACCGCACGCCCGAGTTCGACCCGACGTGGGCGCAGTTCTGGCCGAACCAGCGCGGGTGGAAGCGGGACCTGCACTTCGACCGGGGCACCCACTACAGCTTCACCGACCTCCAGTTCGCCGTGCCGCAGCTCGGCGGTGTGGTGACGCCGGAGAAGCAGCGGGAGGTGGTGGGCGAGATCGACGCGGCCCGGTCGCTGGCGGCGCAGCACGACTACTTCGCCGGGTTCTTCGACCTGCACCTGAAGGGCCGGGACACCGGGCTGTTCCGGGGCGGCTCACCGCAGCACCCGGACGTCCGGTTCATCGGGTGAGCCGAGGGCGGCCCGGTCAGCCGACCAGCAGGAAGCGGGCGGCGGTCCGGGCGGCGGCGGTGACGGCGGCGCGGGCGACGCCGGCCGAGTCGAGCAGGGCCGGGTCGAGGTCGGCGACGGGCACGGCGGCGTTGTCGGCGATCCGCTGAGCCGGTTCGGCGAGGGCGGCGGCGAAGGCGCGCCACCCGGCGATCTCCTCGGGGGTGCCGGTGGCGTGCCGGGCCAGGAGGGCTCCCAGCTCGGCCAGGCCCACGCCGCCGCCCCGGATCACGCCCTCGCCGGCCGCGCCGCGGACGGCGCGCACGGCGCGTTCGACGATCGGCGCGGTGGCGGCGGGGGCGCGGATCACGGCGGCCGCCTCACCACCTCGGGACCGGCTGCCGAGGACGAAGGTCTCGCGGGAGGTGACCACGACCTTCTCGGCCTGCCCCAACGACCGCAGGGTCGTGGTCTCGAGGAAGTCCGCGTCGAGGACCGTGCCGCCGACCGTCCCCTGCAGCTCGGTCAGCCGTCGCTGGTCGGCCACCACTGCCACGACCGGCTTGCGCGACCGCGCCAACACAGCGAGGGCGTCGTGCGGCAATGCCTCGCACACCACGAACAAGCCGACGCCGAGGAGTTCCCCGAGCACCTTCCCGACCGCGGTGGACAGGGGTCCGCTCACCAGCAGCACGCGCGGCTGCTCCAGGACCGCCTCGTCCCGCGCCGGGTCGGTCACGAACGCGCTGGACGCGTACCCGCGGTCGAACCGCAGCCCCCGGCGGAGGTCGAAGTCGAGCCCGAAGCCCCGACCCTCCTCCACCAGCACGGGCCCGCGTGGCCCGGTGACCGCGACCACCCGTTCGACCACCGAGCCGACCTCGGCGTCACCCGACGCCGCCGTCGCCACCACGCCGACGTCGCCGTCCGCCAACGGCCGCGCAACCTCGTCCGCGATCAGCTCGACCGCGCGGTCGGCGGCGGCCGTGACGCCGCGCATCAGCCGCACCGGGTTGTGGCCGTCGCGCATCGCGTCGATCAGCCCGCCGATCGCCCCGCGCGCCACGGCCACCGCCGACGCCGCGCCGTCACCGGCCTCCCGCCGCACCTGGGCCACCAGGTCGCGCACGTACTCCGCGCCGAGCGAGTCGCGCGGGTCGTCCGGCTGGAACGCGGCCGCGATCGCCGCCGCGTCGGACAGCTCCACCGGCCGCCGGTCCACGAACACCACGGCCCGCCGCCCCATCGGGCCCAACGTCGCGCACACCGGCTCGGCGGCGGCCCGGAAGCCCCGCGCGACCAGCCACTGCCCGGACGTGTACGACGCCTTGCCCCGCGGCCTGCGGTCCGCCGCGCCACCGGCCCGCGCGATCCGCAGCGGCTGCGACGAGCCGTGCGCGAAGTACTGCGGCGTCTGGTCCGGCCGGCGCGCCCGCACCTCGCCCCGCGCGTACTTGAACAGCTCGTCCGCGTCGATCCAGCCGTCACCGTCGAGGTCGGCGGCCCCACTGGTCAGGCCCTCGATCAGCACGTCGGTGAACAGCGAGGCGACCGGCGCGTCCAGCGACAGCGAGTCCTGCTCGAACGCGTACTCGTAGGCGTTGGACGCGGTCATCACCACGTAGCCCTCGCCGACGTCGTCCAGCACCGCCGTCCCGGCCGCCTTGAAGCCCTCCACGAACGCGCCGCTGAAGCAGCAGTCCAGCAGCAGGATCCGCCCGGACGCCCGGCAGTCCTCCAACTGCTCGTTGAGGAACGACCGGGGGATCGCGGTGCCGGCGGGCCGGTCCTGCACGGTGTTCGTCGCGGCGAAGTACAGCCGCCGGGCGGGGGTGGTCAGGCCGTGGCACGAGAAGTACAGCAGCACCAGGTCGTCGGCCTCGCGCGGCGCGAGCACGTCCTCGACGGCGCGGCGGATCTCGTGGTCGGTCCGGTCCCGCAGCACCTCGACCGAGGTGAAGCCGCCGACGTCGGGGTCCTCCAGCACGGCGGCGAGCCGGTCCACCTCCTGGTCGGGGGCGCGCAGCCCGCTCAGCCGGACGTCCTCGTACTGGCCGGTCGCGACCAGGAGGGCGTACCGACCCACGTCACCCCTCGCTCTCGTGCTCGCGCAGCCACGCCTCCAGCAGGGCCTTCTGCGAGCGGGCGTCCACGCCCTCGACGGTGATCTCGTCCTCGCCGTCCTTGATCGTCACCTTGCGGGCGCTGCCGCGCTGCACGAACGACGTGACGACCGACGCGACGGCGGCGGCCACCGCGGCGGGCAGCGCGCCGTTGAGCACGAGTTCGGCCACGGTCGCGCCGGCGCCGCTCTTCGCGCCCTCCGGCGACTCGGCGGGCGCGGGCCGCGCGTCGACCCTCGCGCCCCTGATCAGCTCCTGCGCCAACTGGCTCGTCGCCGAGGCGGCCTGGCCCGGCGCGTCGACGAACAAGCGGAACTCGGCCACTGGTCCTCCCCCGGTAGAACACGATCATCCCGCAACCGCGCGGCCGGACCGCCAGTCCCCGCGACAAAGCAACGATCATTAAGCCGAAAGCACCGAACGCACAACGAATCGCCATTCCAAGGCCATCATACGATCGAGTTTCGCCGCAACGGGCCGCTCAGAGCTGCTGATCCGACCAACCTCGGGTTACCCTCGGAGACGTGACTGCGCACATCGCCCAGACCGCGTCCCCCGACGGCGAGCCGGCAGCGGCGCCCCGCGTCGACAGCGAAGTCGGCCCCCTGCGCACGGTGCTGCTGCACCGTCCCGGCGCCGAGCTCAAGCGGCTCACCCCCCGCAACAACGACCAGCTGCTGTTCGACGGCGTGCCGTGGGTCGACCGGGCCCAGGAGGAGCACGACGCGTTCGCCGAGCTGCTGCGCGGGCGCGGCGTCGAGGTGCTGCTGCTGGCGGACCTGCTGGTCGACGCGCTGCACGACGACCGGGCCCGGATCGCGGGCATCCACAGCGCGGTCAACGAGCGGCGGCTCGGCATCGACCTGGCCGACGCGCTGCGCTCGCACCTGACCTCGATCGGCCCCGACCAGCTGGCCACCGCGCTGATGACCGGCATGACGTTCGAGGAGCTGCCCGCGGCCGAGGGCGCGTCGCTGGTGCGCAAGATGCACCACCCGATCGACTTCGCCGTCGACCCGCTGCCGAACCTCCTGTTCACCCGCGACTCGTCGGTGTGGGTGGGCGACCGGGTCGCGATCACGTCGCTGGCGCTGCCCGCGCGCGACCGGGAGACGGCGCTGACCGATCTGATCTACGCCTACCACCCGCGGTTCCGCAGGACCGGCCGCGCCTACGGGGCGCACTCCGCGCCGGTCGAGGGCGGTGACGTGCTGCTGCTCGCGCCGGGCGTGCTGGCGATCGGCGTCGGCGAGCGGACCACGCCGGCGGGCGCGGAGTCGTTCGCCCGGTCCGCGCTGGCCGACGGCCTCGCGCACACCGTGCTGGCCGTGCCGATCACGCAGGAGCGGGCGACCATGCACCTGGACACGGTGTGCACGATGGTCGACCGGGACGCCGTGGTCATGTACCCGGCGGTGCGGGACAACCTGTTCGCCTACCCCGTGCGGTCCGACGGCGCGGGCGGCGTCGTGGTGGACGACCGGCGGCCGTTCCTGGAGGCGGCGGCCGAGGCGATGGGCATCGAGAAGCTGCGGGTGATCGACACCGGGCTGGACCCGGTGACCGCGGAACGCGAGCAGTGGGACGACGGCAACAACACCCTCGCCGTCGGACCGGGACTGGTCGTGGCCTACGAGCGGAACGTGGAGACGAACGCGCGGCTGGAGGACGCGGGCGTCGAGGTGATCCGGATCAGCGGCTCCGAGCTGGGCTCCGGCCGCGGCGGACCGCGCTGCATGTCGTGCCCGATCGACCGCGCGCCACTCGTCTGACCCGACCCCGGAAAGGGTTGCCTAAGCTTTCTTCGGTCACCCTTTCCTTACTCTCGTAAGCCTTACCTGAAATGCATTAAACCCCCCTTTCGGGTATTCTTCGAGTATGGCTGTCAACTTGAAGAAGATTGCTTCCGCGCGTTCCTCGAAGTTCCACGACCTGCTTCGGGAGCAGGTGCGCAACGAGTTCACGGCCTCGCAGCAGTACGTGGCCATCGCGGTCTGGTTCGACGTCAACGACCTGCCGCGCCTCGCGTCGCACTTCTACAAGCAGGCGCTCGAGGAGCGCAACCACGCCATGATGATCGTGCAGTACCTGATGGACAACGGACTGCCGGTGGCCATTCCCGGTGTGGACGACGTGCGCAACGACTTCACCGCGCCGCGCGAGCCGGTCGCGCTCGCGCTGGAGCAGGAGAAGACGGTCACCGAGCAGATCGTGGCGCTGGCCAAGACGGCCCGCGACGAGGGCGACTACATCGGCGAGCAGTTCCTCCAGTGGTTCCTCAAGGAGCAGGTGGAGGAGGTCGCGTCGATGAGCACGCTGCTCACCGTGATCGACCGCGCCGACGGCAACCTGTTCCACGTGGAGAACTTCCTGACCCGCGAGACCGTGGGCGAGGAGGCCGACGGCGGCGCGCCCCGGGCCGCGGGCGGCACCCTCTAGCCCCCTCCCGCCGACAGCGAACGACGCCCGTCACCTCGACCGGTGGCGGGCGTCGCGGCGTGCTCAGGTCAGGCAGCCCCGGTCGGCCCGGACGAGGCCGATGCCGGTCAGCGTGTCGCCCGCGTTCTCGAAGAAGAACTTGTAGCCGGTCTCGGCGTCCAGCGGCCGGACGAACCCGTGCGGGTACTGCTCCACGCCCGGGTACACCTCGTGCATGCGCGCCCGCGAGTCGCCGATGCGCAACCCCTCCGGCGTGCGGGCGCGCCCGTCGACCCGGATCTCCACCGCCACGCCGTCCTGGAGGCCGACCCAGCCGTCCGCGACCTCCAGCTCCCGGATCAGGCAGGAGAACTCCGGCGTGGTGATGTCGCCGCCGATCTCACCGGTCGCCTCCAGCTCGGCCGACGTCATGCCCAGCCGCACCGCGCCGATGCCGCGCGAGTCGAGCACGGCGGTGCCGCCCACCTCGGACGTCGTGCCGACGTTCGCGGTGGGCACGCCGGCCCGCGGGGCGGTGGCCTCGCAGGCGGAGAGCAGCAGGACCGCCGCGAGCACCACCAGCTTCATCGGTCCATCCTCCCGCTCCGCCGCGCCCGCCGCGTGGTCAGTTGAAGCAGGCTTGGCCCCGGCGGGCGAGCGAGGTGCTGCCCCGGAACGTGTAGTTGACGTCATCGGTCACCCACACCTTGAAGGCGGCCGTCACACCCGCGCCGTTCTCCCACGGCTCGCCACCGGGGTAGGTCCGCGCGAGCCGCGGGTCGGCCGGGCTGATCTCGACCGGCAGGCCCTCGGCGGTGACGGCGCCGTAGTTCACCAGGATCGCCATCAAGCCCTTGCCGTCCTGGATCCACGCGGAGCCGTTGCCGGACTTCAGCGGGTACATGTCGCACTCCGCGCTCATCCGCAGCACCGGCTCACCGACCAGGCCGGTCGCCACCAGCTGCTGGCGCGTCATGCCGAGCTCGACCGGACCGAACGCGGAGTGGCCGAGCACCGCCGCGGTGTCCACCACCACCGTCTCCTCCACGGTGCTGGTCACCGTCGACCGCACCGTGACGGTGCTCGGCGCGACCACCGACGAGCCGGCCGGCGTCGTGGCGGTGGTCGTGGCGGTGGTCGTGGTCACCGCCGCCGACGACGCCGTGCCGATCGACGCGTCCTCCTGCTGCGCCGTGCACCCCACCAGAACCGAACCCGCGACCGCCAGCACGAGAGCCACCACCTTCATCGCTGTTCCCCCTGTTGCGCGCAGTCGGCGGTCAGCCGCTGCATCCGAATCTCGACCACCCGCTCCGCGTCGAGCGCGAAGACGTACGTCCAGCCGACGTCACCGCTCATGAGGACCTGGTAGGCCCCCGCGTGCGTCAGCTCCCCCACCGGGTACTTCGCCTTGACCTGCGCCAACGTCGCGCCGACGCCGATGCCCGCCGACGTCGTGCCGCTCGACGGCAGCTTGATCCGCACCACACCCCGGCCCCGCGCCACCAGCACGGCGTTCACCATGCCCGGATCACTCGTCCAGGTGAACGCGGCGCACTCGCCGCCCGGCGCCGGCGCGACCAGGCCGGTGGCGGCCACCTCCTGCTCCGTCATGCCGAACTTCACCGGGCCGTACCCCAGGTCCGGGCGCGCCGGATCCTTCGTCACGGTCACCACGACCGTCTCCACCACGGTGTGCGGCGGCAGCGACACGGTCGTGCCCCCGGCCGGCGTCACCGTCGTCGCCGCGGTCGTCGTCGTGGTGGTCGACGGCAGGGCGGGCTCCACGGTCGGCAGGCTCAACGAGCCGCCCAGCGCGGACACGCCCCACCCGCTCGCCACCAGCGCGACCGCCGTCACCGCGCCCACCAGCGCGGTCCGCCGGCGACGCACCCGACGAGCGCCCGCCACCACCACCTCGGCCGCGTCGGGCCTGGCCACCACGTCCAGCCGGTCGTCCTGCAACAACCGGCGCAGCTCCTCCTCGATGGTCACCCCGAGTCCCCCAGTCGTGCGCGCAAGGTCGCCATCGCCTTGCTGTTCTGGCTCTTGACCGTGCCCGCGGACACGCCGAGCGCGTGGGCGATCTCGGCCTCGGACAGGCCGTCGTAGAAGCGCAGCACCACCACGGCCCGCTGACGCGGCGGCAACGCGCGCAACGCCTGCCACAGCGGCTCGTGCTCCAACCGGTCGTGCCCGGCCACACCGGCCGCGTCCGGGAACTCCGCCACCAGGTCCTCGCGCCGACGACGACGCCACCGGCTCGTGTTGGCGTTCGCCATGGACCGCCGCACGTACGCCAGCGGGTCGCCCTTGCGCAGCACGGCAGCCCACCGCGCGCCGACCTTCTCCAGCACGGACTGCACCAGGTCGCCCGCGTCGTGCGGGTTGCCGGTCAACGCGTGCCCGTAGCGCAGCAGCCCCGGCAGCGACATCCGCACGAAGTCGGCGAAGTCGGCCGTCGTCCCCCCACCACGATCGGTGGCTCTCTCCCCCGGCAAGACCGCGGTCACCTCGAAACCCCCTCCGGCGGTGGCCCCTCAGCCACCGTCGGAGAGGACACGCTCGAAGGGGGGTGCCGGTTGCCTCAGACCGAGGTCACAAAACGGGCAACGGCCGGAACGCGCCGTCGGCGTCCGGGGTGAACTCGTGCACGGCCACCACCGCGTCGGCCGGGATCGGCCCGTAGACGTGCGGGAACCACGGGCCGTCCTCGGTCTCGCCCGGCTCCCACAGCACGGGCAGGCCCTCGGGGTCGATCACCAGCAGCACGAGGTCGTGCCGGTTCGGGTACAGGCGGTTGGCCGGCAGGTGCACCGTGCCCGGGTCCGAGCAGTGCACGAAACCGTCGAGGTCGAGCGGGATGGCGCCGTCCTCGCGGGCCCGGCGCCAGTCCGCCTTCGAGCTGATCCGCAGGATCACCGATCTTCCTCACCTGTCCACAGGAGCCTGTGGACAAAGCTGGGGATACCTGTGGACAGGTTCAGCGCAGGGTGATCTGCCGGCCGCGCAGACCGTCCCGCGCCCGGCGCTCCTGCTCGGTGAGCGGTTCGGCGTCGAGGCTGGTCAGGGCGTCCTGCAAACGCTTGCCCAACGCCTCCGCACCCGGTGCCCACTCGCTGGAGTGCAGCTCGCGGTCGAGGTCCCACACGGGGACGAGCAGGCCGTGCGCGCGGAAGGACCCGGCGTACCGGGAGCCCTCGCCGAGGTCCAGCTCGCCGCGCACGGACAGCCGGGCGAGCGCCGCGAGCAGCGTCTCCTCCGGCTCGGGGCGCACCCAGCGCAGGTGCGCCTTGTCGCCCGCGTCGACCCAGTAGGCGGCCTGCACGCCCGGCGCGTCGAGGCGCTCGGTGGGCAGGATCGCGGCGTTGGCGCGCTCCAGGGACAGGGCGACCTCGCCGGTCGGCTCGTTGTCCGGCGGCAGCCACCACGCGAAGTCGGTGTGCAGCTCGGGGCTCAGCGTGGCCTCGGGGTCGAGCAGGTCTTGGAGGCGACCGGGGTTCGAGCCGTCGTCCGGGCCGACGACCGCGAGGGCGTCACCGGTCTTGGCGGCCCGCGCCCACCGCACGGCCCGCGCCAGGTCGCGGCTCAGGTCACCGGACCGGGTCTGCACCTGGAGGCCGACGAACGCGGTGCCGTCCGCGCGGACCAGGCCCGCCGCCGCCATCGGCAGCACGGTGGCCAGCACGATCTCGCGACCGCCGTCGTCCTTGAGCGGCAGCTTCACCGTGGCCGAGGGCACGAACTCGCGCAGCGCGATCAGCTCCGCCTCGGCGGCCAGGCCCTCGAACGGGCGCGAGACGATGACGTCCGCCGCGCCGCCGGCCGAGCCGTGGCACGCCTTGTAGCGCTTGCCGGAGCCGCACGGGCACGGCTGCCGCGGGTTGACGCCGTCCGCCGGCTTGTCCTTCACGGCTGTCCGCTTCGCCACCGCGCGCCTCCTCGGTCTCAGGGCTGGTCGGGCGTCAAGTTATCCGCAAGGTGCTCGCGCGTCTCCTCCGGGTTGTTGGTCGCGAGGAACCGGACGCCACGCTCGCGGCACAACGCGATGTCCGCCGGATCGTCGACCGTCCAGACGTACGCGTCCCGGCCCCTGTCCGGGTGACGCCTGAGCAGGTGAACTCCCGGGCCGGCGTAGTCCGCGAAGCGGGGTTTCACCTTCGGCCACAGGCGGTCGTAGAGCAGGACGGTCGGCACCTCGGGCCTGAGCTCCTTGAACCGGTGCACGGCGAAGACGGAGAACGACATCATCACCACGTCGAGCTTGTGGCGGCCCAGCTGCTCGGCGAGCCTGCGCTCCACCCGGCCGCCGTGCCGCACGGGGTGCTTGGTCTCGACGAAGAGCCGCTTGCCGTGGTCGGCGGCCAGCGCGAGCAGCACGTCCAGGGTCAGCACCTCGGCCGGCTCGCCACCGTGCCAGCTGCCGAAGTCGTGCCGGCGCAGCTCCTCCAGGGTCATCGCGCCGACGGCGCCCGTGCCGCCGCTGGTGCGGTCGATCGTGCGGTCGTGCACGCAGACGAGGTGCTCGTCCTTGGTGAGCCGGACGTCGCACTCCAGGCCGTCCGCGCCCTGGCTGAGGGCCAGCTCGTAGGCGGCGAGGGTGTGCTCGGGGCGGCGGGTGGACGCGCCGCGGTGGGCGACGACTTCAGGTGACACGACAGGGATGCTCCTGGTGGTGTCCGTACGGGGTCAACTTGACTACTCCACGTCACAACTCGCTGAACGTTTGCCACAACAACCACACTCCGATGGACGCGAGTGGCCCTCAAGACCTACCGTCCGTCACCGTGGCACCCTTCGACCAGCACGATCCAGCTTTCATCGCGGATCCGTACCCCGCGTTCGCCGCGATGCGCGCTGAGGGCGGGGTGCACTGGCACGAGGAGATGGGCGTCGCCGTCGCGGTGTCGCACGCGGCCGCGTCCGCCGTGCTCCGGCACCGGTCCCTCGGCCGGATCTGGACCGACGCGAAGCCGGTCGAGCGGTTCACGTCGTTCAACCTGCTGCACCGCAACTCGCTGCTGGAGAACGAGCCGCCCACGCACAGCAGGCTGCGCCGGCTGGTGGCCGCCGCGTTCGGCCGCGGTCACGTGGAGCGGCTGCGGCCGTGGATCACCGAGCTGGCCGACCGGCTGGTGGACGAGCTGGTCGCCAAGATCTCGTCGGAGGGGCAGGCCGACCTGCTGTCCCACGTGGCCGCGCCGCTGCCGGTCGAGGTGATCGCCGAGCTGCTGGGCGTGCCCGCCGGGGACCGGGTGTTGCTGCAACCGTGGTCGAACGCCATCGTGAAGATGTACGAGTACGACCTGGCCGAGGACAAGCAGGCCGCGGCCGAGCACGCGGCCACCGAGTTCGTCGCCTACCTGCGCGACCTGGTCGCGCTGCGGCGGCGCTCGCCCGGTGACGACCTGGTGTCGGACCTGGTGGCCGTCACCGGCACCGACGGGGCCAAGCTGACCGAGGACGAACTGGTCGCGACCGCCGTGCTGCTGCTCATGGCCGGCCACGAGGCCACGGTCAACGTCATCGGCAACGGCGTCCAAGCGCTCATGAACCACCCGCACGAGTGGCGCCGCCTGGTGGACGACCACGCCCTGCTGCCGACCGCGGTGGAGGAGCTGATCCGCTACGACTCGCCGCTGCAACTGTTCGAGCGCACCGCCACCGAGCCCGTCACCATCGCCGGGCACCTGGTCGAGCCCGGTCAGAAGATCGCCGCCCTGCTCGGCGCGGCCGCCCGCGACCCGGAGGTCTTCACCGACCCGGACCGGTTCGACATCACCCGCGACCCGAACCCCCACCTGGGCTTCGGCATGGGCATCCACTACTGCCTGGGCGCGCCACTGGCCCGCATCGAGGTCCAGGCCGCCCTGTCCTCCCTGGCCCGCAAGCTCCCCACCGCCACCCTGGCCGCCCCACCCCGCCGCCGCACCGAGTTCGTCATCCGCGGCCTGCACGACCTGCCGCTCACCGCGGGGTGATCCGGCGGGCTAGCGGTGCGCGCGGTACTGCTTGGGCAGCTTGAGGCCGCGGTCGGCCAGCACGGTGCGCAGGCGGTCCGGGTAGTCGGTGATCAGGCCGTCCACGCCGTCGTCGATCAGCTTGTGCATGGTGGCCGGGTCGTTGACGGTCCACGGGACGACCTTCAGGCCGTGCGCGTGGGCCTCGTCCACCAGGGCTTTCGTGGTGAACGGGACGTAGTCGGGGTCACCCGCCTTCCCGCCCTGCGGGTTGCCGTGCACCGGGGACAGGGCGGACGCGCCGAAGCTCTGCACGGCCTTGACCACGCTGCCGCCGAAGTCGGCCAGGTCCAGGCCGCCCGTCCACGGCGAACCGGGGCGCAGGAACTCCGGCTGGGTCAGCGCGACCAGCGGGATGCGCGGCTCGGCCTGCCGCCACAGCATCAGCGTCCCCCAGTCGAACGACTGGATCGTGACGTTGCGGTAGAAGCCGGACTCGCGGATCTCGCGGGCCGTGACGGCCACGAACTGCTCGCGCGGCGCGGTTTCGTGCGGGGCGGCGGCTTCAACCTTCGTCTCGATGTTGAACTTCACGTGGAACGCGCGGTAGCTGCGGGCCAGGGCGAAGACCTCGGCCAGGGTCGGCATCCGCGCGCCCGGCGACAACTCCTGGTCCGGGTACTGCGCCCACCGCCGCGAACCGCAGTCCAGCGTGCGGACCTGCGCGAACGTCAGGTCCTTGACGTACTTGCCCGCGTACGGGAACGCCGGGTCGCCGGGGAACGCGGGCGCGGTGTCGACGCACTTGGCCGGGTTCGTCCTGCGGTCGTGCGTGACGACCTCACGGCCGTCCTTGGTGATCTGGACGTCCAGCTCCAACGTCGTGACGCCCACTTCGAGCGCCTTGCCGAACGCCGCCAACGTGCTCTCGACCGTCAGCCCGATCCCACCGCGGTGCGCCTGGAGGTCGAACTCCCGACCGCCGTCGGCGCTCGCCACCCCGGAGGTCGACAGGGCCAGGACCAGTGCCACCGCGAGTACCCGCATGCGGTCCACCCTGGCACGCGGACGTCGCGGGAACGCGAAGCACAAGAGTCCGGACGGTGAACACCGGACCGCGCCGCAGTTCACCGCAAAGCGTGAAAAACACCCAATCCAGTCGAGATCACGTGGCATTACCCTCTCCGGGCGGCCACGCAGCGTCAACCGGACACTCTTTCGGGAGAATTCTCTACGCTAATGGAATATCGATCTCCCCACTTCTGCGGATATTGCCGGCGGAAGTACCCGTTCAGCGCTGGAGCCTTAACAGAACGGGTCGGTACGGTGTGACCCCCAGGTTATCCGAAGGGGGTTCGAGTGGAAATGATCCGATTGGCGGGCGACTGCCAGAACGACGACTGCCCCACCGTGTACGCCACCGATCGCGGCACCATCGCCGTCCAGGGCGTCATCGTGACCGACCCCGGCCGGGTCCGCCTCTCACCGGGCGAGGCGTTGGTGGAGATCCCGGTCGACCTGTTGCGCGAGGCCGCTCGTGCGGCCGGGTGAACCCCACCTGCGCTCGGGTGGGAACTGGCTGGCGGGCGACGACTGGGCGCGCGTGTGGCGCGAGTTCACCACATCGGCGTTCAGGCTGGAGACGCTGCCCGAGTACCGGGTCGCCGGCGAGGACGGGCTCCTGGAGCGCTTCCGGTCCGGCCTGCCGATGCCCAGCGGGTTCAACTCGGCCTGGCACGAGCGCCTGCGCTCCTACCGCAGTTCCGGCCGGGCCGTGCAACGCGTCCGGGTCGTGACGCGACCGCCGACCGATTACCAGCGCAGCCAGTTCGAATGGGGTTACCCCGGCAACTCCTCGGCCGGCGAGGACATTCGGGTTCTGGACCAGGACGACGACGTGGTGCGGGAACTGCCCGCGCAGGACTTCTGGCTCTTCGACGACCGGGTGGTCGTCCTCATGCACTACCAGGACGGCCTGCAGATCGGTCGTGAGCTGCTCGCGGACACCGATCCCGCGGACTACGTGCGTTACAAAGAATTGGCCATGGCGCACAGCACGCCATTCCACCGATATCTGCGACGAGAAAGCGGTGGCCTCGTCAGGACCGACGAAGATGGTCGAACAGCGACCTGAGGGCACGAGCAACGAGGTCTCCGGTCCGGTGGCCGCCGTGGTGCAGGCCGGAACCGTTCACGGCGGCATCACCGTCCACCGGTCCGGTGACGGCGGCGCCGCCTCCCTGCGCCAACTGCCGATGGCCCCGGCGAAATTCGTCAACCGGGAGGCCCAGCTCGCCTCGCTCGACGCCCTCGTGGCCGGTCGACCGGCCGAGGGCGCCGGGACGGTGGTGCTGACCGCGGTCGCCGGCGCGCCGGGGATCGGCAAGACGTCGTTGGCGCTGCACTGGGCGCACCGCGTCCGGCACCGCTTCCCGGACGGCGACCTCTACCTGAACCTGCGGGGCTACGGGGCCGGTCCGCCGTTGACCGCGTTCCAGGGCGTCGAGTTCTTCCTGCACGCGTTGGGCGTGCCGGCCGAGCGCGTGCCGGCGGACCTCGACTCCGCCGCTGCCCTCTACCGCTCCCTGCTCGACGGCAAGCGGGTGCTGATCCTGATCGACAACGCGGTCAGCGCCGCTCAAACCCGGCCCCTGCTGCCCGCCTCGCCGACCTGCATGACCGTCATCACGAGCCGCAGCCGGCTGTCCAGTCTCATCGCCGTGGAGGGAGCTGAACCGGTCGTGTTGGACGTGCTGACGCCGGCCGAGTCGTTGGAGATGCTGCGCCGCCTGGTCGACGCCCGCCGGGTGGACGCCGAACCCGAGGCGGCCGGACGGATCGCCCGGTGGTGCAGCCACCTGCCGCTCGCGCTGCGGATCGTCGCCGAACGCCTGATCGAGCAGGAGTACCTGTCCCTCGCCGACCTCGCCGACGAGCTGGCGGACGAGTACCGCAGGCTGGACGCCCTGGCGTCGGACGACGAGCTCGCCGACGTGCGAACGGTCTTCTCCTGGTCCTACCACCGCTTGCCACCCGACGCGGCACGGCTGTTCCGGCTGCTCGGCCTGCACGCCGGAGCCGACTTCGGCACGGCCGCCGCGGCTGCCCTCACCGGTTCCGACCCGGCCCCGGTGCGCCGCCTGCTCGGCTTGCTGACCACCGCGAACCTCCTCCAGCAGACGGCCACCGACCGCTGGCGGCTGCACGACCTCCTGCGCACCTACGCCGCGGACCGCGCGGTGGCGGACGAGACCGGGGCCGAACGGCGTCACGCCGTTCGCCGGAGCCTGCGCTGGTACCTCCTGTCCGCCGCGAACGCCCGCCGGGCGTTCCTCCCCGACCTGGTCCTCGACGTCACCGCCGCCGACCCGGCCGACGAGGTCGCCCCGCTCGTGTTCGCCGACGCCGACGCCGCGCTGCGGTGGTTCGAAGCGGAGCGGTTCAACCTGCTCGACGCCCTCGACCAGGCGTCCGCGCTCGGGCACCACGACATCGCCGCCACGATGCCGAAGGCGATGGCGGGCTTCTTCGAGGTCCGCGCCTACTGGTCGGACTACCGCAACGTCTACGCCACGGGCCTGCGCTCGGCGAAGGAGATCGGCTCAGCCCCGTGGACCGTGGCCAACCTCGTCGGGCTCGGGGACGCCCACCACAT
Organism: Actinosynnema sp. NPDC091369; assembly: GCF_044757065.1. Lineage (NCBI taxonomy): Bacteria > Bacillati > Actinomycetota > Actinomycetes > Pseudonocardiales > Pseudonocardiaceae > Actinosynnema > Actinosynnema sp. NPDC091369. The sequence goes on from NZ_JBIVUG010000001.1 coordinate 964,261, forward strand.
CCTGGGCGAGTCGGACCAGGCGTTGGCGCACTACCGGGAAGCCGCCGACCTGGCGGGGCGGATCGGCAACGGTCGCGCCGAGGGCTTCGCGATGCGCGGGATCGGTCTGGTGCAGGAGAAGGCCGGGCGGTTCGAGGTCGCCGCCGAGCACTACCGACGTGCGCTGGTCACGCTGCGACGCGCCGGCGCACGGCGCGGCGAGGGCATGTGCCTGCTCAGCCTCGGCGACTGCCACCGCGCCATGGCCAGGTTCGGGGAGGCGATCGACTACGGGAGGCAGGCGTCGGCGGTGTTCCGGGAGACCGACGACCGGCTGTCCGTGGGACTGGCGCTCAACTCCCTCGGGCTCTCGCACCTGGGAGCGGGCGAGTACGCGGAAGCGCTGGCGTGCCACCGCGAGGCGCTGTCGGTGTTCCGCCGGTTCGACCACCCGCACAAGGAGGCGTTGAGCCTGCTCAACCTCGGGGACGTGCTGGCGGCGCTGGGTGATGCGGCGGACGCCCGCAGGCAGTGGTCCGAAGCCCTGGTGGTGCTGGAGCGCGTCGGCGCGCCGGAGGTCGAGGTGGCACGCGCGCGTCTGGGGACGAGCTGATCAGGCGGTGCCCCGCGGCGAGTCGACGGCGCGCAGGAAAGAGGACCACCCGACGGCGGGGAACGCCAGCGTCGCGGCGTCGGGGTTCTTCGAGTCCCGCACCGCCACCAGCGCCCGCCCCGCGAACGCCACCTCGACGCAGTTGGCATTGCTCGCGCCGTTGCTCCGGCTGCTCTTGCGCCACGTCACGCCGGAGAGGTCCACTGTGGACACGTCCACCGCCTCTCTCACTCGGCCAGAACCCGTTCGACCAAGGCCACCGAATCCTCCGGGCTCAACGCCCGGGAGGCCACGAAACCGAACGTCAGTCTAGCCTCTTGCAGCTCCCGCTCCGCCTCGATGTGCAGCGCTCCGGTCAGGTATTCGATGTAGAGGACCTCCGGCTCGTCCGGCCCGGCGAAGCCCAGCAGCGTGAACGCCGTCGCCATGCCGTCGACCACGCCCTGCTCGCTCGACACCAGTTGGATCGTCACGTTGGGCCGCTTCGCCATGTCGAGCAGGTGCGCCAACTGCTCGCGCATCACCTCACGGCCGCCGACGACCTTGCGGAGCGCGGCTTCCTCGATGATCGCGTGCAGGCGCAGCGGGTCGGGTTCGGCCAAGCGCTGCTGCCGGATCTGGCGGACGCGGATGTCGTTCTCCAGCCACCGCTTCGTGCGCTTGAGGCGGTGCGCCTCGAACACCGCGCGCATGTAACCGGTCGTCTGGAGCAGGCCCGGGATGATCAGCGGCGACAGGTCGCGCACGTGGGCGGCTTCGGTCTCGACGTCGATGTAGCCCTGGTTCTCGATGCCGTAGGTGGTCCACCAGCCGGGTTCGCGGGCGCGCAGCACCTGGTCGATGAGGTCGGGGTCGTACTGGTCGTAGAGGTCCATCATCGACTTGGCGAGGTGGACGTCCAGGATCGTCTCGCCGTTCTCCAGTCGGTGCAGCGTGGACTTGCTTCGATAGAGGGCCTTGGCGGCCTCTTCGAGCGTCAGCTTGGCTTGCGTCCGCATCCGGGTGAGCTTGCGCCCCAACCGACGGCGGCGGAACGGTGGCGGGGTGGGCACAGGGCAGCATGATCCGGCGGGAAGCGCGGATGCGGGAATCCCGTTGTGCTTCACCGCATCGGGCGGATCTCCCGGCCGCACAGTCGTCGGCGTGGAAGCGAACCTCTTCAGCCTGGTGGACGCGACCGACCGCAACCGGATCTTCGCCTGGGGCATGGAAATCCTGGACGAGGACCGGTCGGACGCCGTCGTCTACCGGCGTGACCCCGAGACCGGCCGGACGTTCATCGGCCAGCACTCGTCCGCCGAATCGGCGCTCAACCGGTACGGCAGGCGCATCCCCCTCGCGCTCGTCTGGGAGTACGAGGAACTCGAGCAGGAGGACCGAACCGCATGAACACCACGTCGCGCCTGCGGTTGACGCCGATCGGCCCTGCGCACGCCGGAGAGCTGCACCTGCTCCACCAGGACCCGGGCATCGCCGAGTGGTACGGCCCGTGGACCGAGGAGGACGCCCTCAACGCCGCCGTGCACATGGCCGAGGCGTGGCGGACGGAGGGCGTCCACAAGTGGTTGGCGCACCACCGCGAGACCGGTGAGCTGATCGGTCGGGGCGGCCTGTCGTACACCGAGGTCGACGGTGTCCGCCGGCTGGAGGCGGGTTGGGCGGTCCGGCGGCGGTTCTGGGGCGAGGGGTTCGCCACCGAGATCGGTCGGGCGGCGTTGACCGTCGCCTACGTCGAGCTGGCGGCATCGGACGTCGTGGCCTTCACCGAGACGCACAACCTGCGTTCACGGGCGGTCATGGACCGTCTCGGCTTCGCCTACAGCCACGACTTCCTCCATCGTGGCGAGCCGTTCGCCCTGTACGTCCACGAGCCCGGACAGGCGGGCTGAGTCGGCCAGGACGTCGACCCCGGCGGCACCGTTGACCAGGTCGGGACGGGCGAACGGGGACAGTCGGCCGAAGCGAAGCTGCCGGTCGTGCCGATCCCCGGCGGGCTGCGGTTCGAGCCGGTCGACGCCCGTGACGTGGCCGAACGCCTGGTGGAGCTGACGCTGGGCGCACCGGCCGGCGTCGCACGCTGCTGCCGGCGCGGATGAACGGGCGGACTTCCTCGCCGAACGGGTGGTCACGCCGCGGTGACCGCGCAGGTCAGCGGGGCGAGCCCGAAGGCCGGACGGGACGCAGGACCGGGGTGGGCGCGTCCTTGACGTCGACCACCCGCATCCGGCGGATCGCGGCGGCGTCCACCGGCAGCAGCAACGCGGTGATGTGGCGGACCACGACCGCCGTCACGATCGCCACGGCCGCCGCCAGCAGGTCCGCGACCGCGTGCAGCAGCACGCCGTCCGCCATCGCCTGCACGCTGTCGCGCAGGTCCCACAGCAGGGTGAACCCGACGAACAGGCCGGTGGCCGCCCACAGGCCCCACCACCAGCGCAGCAGCTTGGACGGCGCGGGGCGGGCGGTGGCGGGTTCGCGCAGCGCCGCGTGCTCCAGCTCGGCCAGCACCGAACCGGGGACCACCAGGTTCACGCCGGGGACCACCAGGCCGATCAGGACCTCGCGGTCCGACCGGGACGGGCCGTAGCCCGCCTCCGCGGCGGCGGCGTTGCGGGCGCGGCGCAGCCACAGCAGCGTGAAGACCAGCGCCAGCACGGACGCCACGACCGTCACCACCGACGACGACACGACCATCGCGTCGGACACGCCGACCGTGGTCTCCGACATCGCGCCGTAGCGGCTGAGCAGCAACAACACGTAGCGCCAGAGCTCACTGCCCGCCGCCCACACGGCGGTCAGCGCGGCCAGTCCGAGGGCGTGGGACGCCGTGCGGGCCGACCGCTGGGCCTGGTCGATGGAGTCGGTGGGCCGGTCGTCGTCCGTGGCGACGGACGTCGGCCAGCGCCACGCCAGCAGCGGGAAGCCCCAGCGCGGTGGCACCGGGTACGACGGCGGGCCGGTGTACGCCCGGCGCGGCGCGCCCTGGCGACGGTGCGGGTAGGCGCCGGGTGGCGGGGTCGCCACCCAGTCCACCCGCAGCGGTCGCAGCGCCATGTCAGATGACCTCGGGCTCCGCGCCGTCGACCTCACCGACCAGCGGGCGGCCCGTGGCGGCCCACACCTGCATGCCGCCGTCGACGTTGGTCGCCTCCCAGCCGTTGGCGTTGAGGTACTGCGTGACGCGGGCGGAACGGCCGCCGGCGCGGCACACGACGTAGAACTCGGCGTCACCCGGCAGCTCGTCGAGCCGGCCCGCCAGCTCGCTCATCGGGATGTGCAGCGCGCCCGGCGCGTGGCCCGCCTGCCACTCGTCGGCCTCGCGCACGTCGAGCAGCACCTTGCCCTCCGGCAGCTGAGCCGGCACCTCGGACACTTCAACGCTGGGAACGGTCACGCGACCATGCTGCCACGGCGTTTGTGGGTCCGGCATGAGATGTCCGCCCATCGTCAGCGGGCGCTGGTGCGCACCACTCCGCCGGGCCGCAGTCCTTCCCCTACCCCGCGTGCTTTTTCCGCTTCGTCTGGTGGAGCCCGACCGCGGTCACACCGGTCGCGGCCACGACAGCAGCGGCTATCGACGGAATAGCGCTCAACCCGGCGGTCACGACCACGGAGGCGACCGACGAGGCGACGGTGGCGAAACCCAGGCCCGCCGCCGTGTACCGCTCCCCCCGCGTAGCCTTCTTCCGCTCACCTGCAGCTAATTCGCCGGGTTTACCCGAACTCATAGACGCTCACCCCCGCGAAGACAGCTCCGAGCAATACGAGAACACCGACCAGATTCGCCACGAGTATCCACCCGGCGCCTTTCCAACCCCAAGCCTTCATGCGCGCACCGGATTCGTAGGCGAACACGCGGAGGAAGAACGGGAAAGCACTGCAGCTGAGCAGGATCGACACGAGGCTCACCAGCACCTGCGCAACAGGTATGGGCTTGTTGGAACCAGCCGCCACCACGGTGGACCCTCCCAGCGCCAGACTCGCGGCGATGGTCCAGTCGGTCCAGAAGAGCACGTCGTCACGGCTCAACCCGTGCCTCTTCCCCGGCAGATCGGTACGGCTGATCCCCTTCATGATCAACTGCAACAGTGCGGTCCCCGCGGCCAGCACGACAGTGATCAGCACCTCACGCATACCGATCACCCCTTCCCGACGTGAGGAATCCACACGAATTCGACCCGTCCGTCCGCAACGCGCACCTCATTATCCTTCTGAACACCAGACACCCAGCGGTCCGGAGTGATCCATCACCGCAATGGAGCAGTCAGCACCGAACTCACCGCACATATCTCGATGGATCGATCGTGAGGGGCGCACTCACCGTTACACGGTCACCCGTTTGCGACGATGATTCCACACGATAGAAGAATGTCGGCGGCCCACAATTCCGACAATGTGATGAAGCCTCGGGGAGGACGGGCGCAATATTGCGGTTCTCGATACCGACAGATGCGAAAGGGCCGCCACCCCCGAAGGGATGGCGGCCCCGGACAGGCAGGCGACGGCTAGTGCGAGACCGCCTTCTCGGCGCCGACGCCGGTGAGGGCGCGCACCTCCATCTCCGCGTACTTGTCCTTGTCGTTCTCCTTCGACAGGACCGTGCCGAGGTAACCGAGGAGGAACGCCACCGGGATCGAGACGATGCCCGGGTTGGACAGCGGGAACAGCGCGAAGTCGACGTTCTTGAACATCGAGGTCGGCTTGCCGGACACCGCGGGCGACAGCACGATCAGCGTGATCGTCACGGCCAGACCGCCGTAGATGCTCCACAGCGCGCCGGAGGTGTTGAACCGCTTCCAGAACAGCGAGTACAGGATGGTCGGCAGGTTCGCCGACGCCGCCACCGCGAACGCCAGCGCCACCAGGAACGCGATGTTCTGGCCGTTGGCCGCGATGCCGCCGAGGATCGACACGATGCCGATCACGATCGCCGTCCGCCGCGCCACCTTGACCTCGGCGTCCTTGTCCTCCACCTCGCCCTTCTTGATGATGTTGGCGTAGATGTCGTGCGCGAACGACGCCGACGCGGTGATCGTCAGACCGGCCACCACCGCGAGGATCGTGGCGAACGCGACCGCCGCGATCAGGCCGAGCAGCAGCGGTCCGCCGAGCGCCTCGGCGAGCAGCGGAGCCGCCGAGTTCGCCCCACCCGGAGCCGCCTTGATCTTGTCCGGGCCCACCAGCGCCGCCGCGCCGTAGCCCAGGACCAGCGTGAACAGGTAGAACAGGCCGATCAGCCAGATCGCCCAGACCACCGAGCGGCGGGCTTCCTTCGCGGTCGGCACGGTGTAGAAGCGCATCAGGATGTGCGGCAGGCCGGCCGTGCCCAGCACCAGCGCGAGGGCCAGCGACAGGAAGTCCAGCTTCGAGGTGCCGGTCGCGCCGTACTGCAGACCCGGGCCGAGCAGCTTCTCGCCGGCCTTCGGCGCGTTCTCCACGGCCGAGCCGAGCAGGCCGGACAGGTTCAGGCCGAACTTGCCGAGCACCCAGATCGTCATCACGCCGGCGCCGATGATCAGCAGCACGGCCTTGATGATCTGCACCCAGGTGGTGCCCTTCATGCCGCCGATGAGCACGTAGGCGATCATCAGCGCGCCGACGACCGCGATCACGATCGCCTGGCCGAGCTTGCCGGTGATGTTGAGCAGCAGCGCGACGAGGCCGCCCGCGCCCGCCATCTGGGCCAGCAGGTAGAAGAACGACACGGCCATGGTCGACGTGGCCGCCGCCGCGCGCACCGGGCGCTGGCGCATGCGGAAGCTCAGCACGTCGCCCATCGTGTACTTGCCGGTGTTGCGCAGCAGCTCGGCGACCAGCAGCAGGGCGACGAGCCACGCGACGAGGAAGCCGATGGAGTACAGGAAGCCGTCGTAGCCGTTGAGCGCGATCGCGCCCGCGATGCCGAGGAACGACGCGGCCGACAGGTAGTCGCCGGCGATCGCGACACCGTTCTGGGGACCGGTGAACGACCGGCCCGCGGCCAGGTAGTCGGCGGCCGTCTTGGTGTTGCGGCTGGCCCGGATGACGACGACCAGGGTTGCGGCGACGAAGACGGCGAAGATGCCGATGTTGAGCAGCGGGTTGCCGTTCACGCGTGACCCCCTTCGAGCTCGTTGCGGATCTTCTCCGCCTTGGGGTCGAGGTTCTTGTTCGCGTGGCGCACGTACAGCGTCGTGATGACGAACGTCGACACGAACTGGAGCAGCCCGAGGATCAGACCGACGTTGATGTTGCCGAAGACCTTCGTCGACATGAACCCGTGGGCGTAGTCGGCGAGCAGGACGTACAGCAGGTACCAGGCCAGGAACAGGCCGGCCATGGGGAAGACGAAGCTGCGCAGCCGCCGGCGGAGCTCGCGGAAGTCGGGGCTGTTCTGCACCTCCACCCAGTCGTGGTTGCCCTGGGCGTCGGTTGGGGAGTGCTGCTCAGAGGTGCTCACGGTCCCCTCCTCGCGTACTAGACGACGGTGTGAACGGCACGTAAGACCTCCTGGTGCGTTCCTGATACGCCGTGCACCGTAGGGAGACCTGGCTCACGCCTGAAAGACCTTTCGTGTGACCTTGCGCTCAACAGTCGAGTGATGCGATGAGCGGTAGTAATGCTGAGACGAACTGCCACTCGGGTGATTGAAGTCACCGATAACCGGATCGGTGTGGTTATCTTCACCCGATTGAGACCTATGCCCACTCTCAGCCACAGGCCACTGAGCCGAGCGGGGACGTCGCAGGTCATCACGTGGTAAGGCGGGTGCGGGAGGCCCTGCTCCCAGGCTCGTCGAGCGCCGCTGCCTCAAACACCGCTGTGAGGCAGTTCACCAATCAGGGAGTCGGGCTCACGTCGTCGCCGCGCGTCGACCGCGAGTTCTCCTCGGACCCGCCGAAGCGCGACTCCCGGTCGCGCATGAAACCGAGCGGATCCGGCGCGTGGAACCGCAGCAGGATCTGGTTCACGTCCTCGGGCTTGCGGCGCGCGGTCAGCTTGCTGATCATCACCATGGTCAGGAACGCGACCGGCACGGTCACCAGCGCCGGCTGCGAGAGCACCGACGGGGCCCACTGCCCGGTGTAGGAGCTGACCACCGTCACCACCTGCGAGGCGATCACCAGCCCGCCGCCGATTACGAGGCCGGCCATCGCGCCGACCCACGTCAACCCGCGCCACCAGATGCCCAACAACAACAAGGGGCAGAACGTCGACGCCGCCAACGCGAACGACATCGCCACCGTCAACGACGCGTCCGCCCGCGGCAGCACCAGCGCCAACCCGATCGCCACCGCGCCGGTCAGCACCGTCGCCCACCGGAAGTCGCGCACCTTGCCCGGCAGGATGTCCGTCGACACCACCCCCGCCACCGACACCAGCAGCCCGGACGACGTGGACAGGAACGCCGCGAACGCCCCCGCCGCCACCACCGCGCCGAGCACCTGGCCGAGCAGGTTCGGCTGCATCGTGGTCGGCAGCAGCAGCACCGCCGCGTCCGTCTTCCCCGTCACCAGCAGCTGCGGCAGGTACTGGCGGGAGATCACGCCCAGCACCGTCGGGAACAGGTAGAACAACCCCAGCAGGTACAGCACGTGCAGCGCCGTGCGCCGCGCCGCCCGCCCGTCCGGGTTGGTGTAGAACCGCACCAGCACGTGCGGCAGCCCCATCGTGCCCAGGAACGTGGCGAAGATCAGCGAGTACGTCTCGAACAGCCCCGACAGGCCCTCGGTCTGCGGCCGCAGCCAGTCGTGGTTCGACGTCGGCGACCCCTCCACCACCGGCACCGGCGAGCCCGCCGCGAACCGCAGCTCGGTGTCCGCGCCCACCTCGTACCGGCCCGGCGTCCAGTACACCTGCCCGTCGGTCGGGTAGCCGTTCACCAGCCCGGTCGCGGACAGCTCCATCGGCACGTCCACCCGCACCCGCACCGGGTCGACCGTGGTCACCTCGACCCGCTCCGGGAACCGCAGCACGCCCGAGTCGTCCACCGGCTGCGCCCCGTTGCCCGGCCCGGCCAGGAACAACGTGAACAGCACGAACGTCGGCGCGGCGATGGCGAACAGCTTGCCCCAGTACTGGAACGCCTGCACCAGCGTGATCGCGCGCATCCCGCCGCCGAGGACGTTCACCACCACGATCGCGGTCACGACCACGCCGCCCAGCCAGGCGGGCAGGCCGGTGATCGTGTTCAGCGTCAACCCGGCCGACTGCAACTGCGGCACCAGGTACAGCACCCCGATGCAGATCACGAAGAACGTGCAGAACTTCCGCAGGTTCGACGGCCCCAGCCGCGCCTCGGCGAAGTCCGGCAGCGTGTACGCGCCCGACCGCCGCAGCGGCGCGGCCACGAACAGCATCATCGCCAGGTACCCCGCGGTGAAGCCGATCGGGTACCACAGCGCGTCGACGCCGTCCTTGAGCACGAGCCCCGCGACGCCGAGGAACGACGCGGCGGACAGGTACTCGCCGGAGATCGCGGCGGCGTTGCGGGTGGCCGGGACGGCCCGGCGGGCCACCAGGAAGTCCGGGGTCGTGTTCGCGCGGCGGGAACCCACGTAGCCCAACGAGAACGTCAGCACCGCCATCACGCCGACGAGCACCAGGCTCCACGGGTTGTCGATCACCGGTCCACCGAACTCACGAAGTCCTGCTCGTGCCGCTCGGCCAGTCTTCGGTACGCGTAGCCGACGCCGTAGCACAGCGGGAACGGCACCAGGCCCAGCAGCAGCCACGGCAGCCGCACGCCCACGAACTCCACCTCGGCCAGCCACGGCACCGCGTAGAACACCAGCGGCAACGACGCCAGCAGCAGCAACGTGCTGCCGCCCAGGGCCAGCCCGGTGCGCAGCTGGGTGCGGATCAGGTCGCGGATCAGCTTCTCGCCGACGCTGGTCTGCTCCTCCAGCTCGATGATCGTGCGCAGCACCCGCCCGCGGCCGCGCGGGTCCGCCAGCACCACCCGCCTGCGGCGGTTCTTGCGCGCCGACACCGACAGCCAGGCGTCGCGCTCGGCCGGCTGCGGCTGGTCCGGTTGCCCGGGTGGGCCGGAGTGCTTGGTCATCCCCAACTGCTCTTGGGGGGGCGCACGATCCTCTCCTTCAGCTCACGCGTGTGCCGCCGGCTGACCGGCAGCTCCTTCGCGCCCTCGCCGGAACCGATCACCACCGCGTACCCGTTCGACGTCATCCGCAGCTCGGTCACCAGCGGCAGTGCCACCAGGTAGGACCGGTGGATGCGGACGAACCCGGCGTTCTCCCAGCGCTCCTCCAGCTGCGCCAGCGGGATGCGGACCAGGTGGCTCGCACCGTCGTTGGTGTGCAGGCGGGCGTAGTCGCCCTGCGCCTCGACGTAGCGGACGGTGGCCCGGGGCACGAGCTTGATGGTGCCGCCCAGCTCGACCGGGATCACCTCGTCGTCCTGCGGTTCCGCCGCGGCGGGCTCCGGGGTGGCCGCCGGTGTCGCGGCGACCCGGTCGACGACCCGCGAGATCGCCTTGTTGACCCGGTCGGAGTTGATCGGCTTGGTCACGAAGTCCAGCGCGCCCACCTCGAACGCCACCACGGCCTCCGAGTGCTCGACACCCGTGACGAACACCAGCGCGGGCGGCTGGCGGAACGCGCCGAGCACGCGCGCGAGGTCCGTCCCGCTCAACCCCGGCATGTTGATGTCGGCGAACACGGCGTCGACCGGCGGCAGCCCAGCCCGGGTGCGGTCCATCACCTCGACGTCGTAGTCACCCCGGAGGATGCGCAGTGCCTCGGCCGCGTCGAAGGCCGTGAGCACGCGTCGAATGTGCGGGCTGCTCTCGAGCAGGTACTTGATCTCGCTCAGACCGGGCGCCTCGTCGTCCACCGCCAGGACGAGGAGACCGGTGCTGTCCGTGCGATTGTTCACTGCGCTACTCATCACTGGGGTGCTCACTGTGCCGCGCATCTTGCCGACCCGGCGGGGTCGCTGTCTACGCCGGTCGCCGGACGGCCACCGGGGCGTTACCTCACAACCCGAATCGCGACCAGCGCGCCCGCTCTTCCAGCGCCGCCAACCCCTCTGCCAGGAAGTCCCCCGATCGGGTGGTCGCGCCGGCGAGTCCGAGGCGGGCCAGCAGCGGCCGGCGCGGCTCGGCGATCGCGATCTCCGCGTCCGGGTAGCGCTTGGCGACGACGCTGCGCAGCGTGCCGAGGCCGTCGACCAGTCCCAGCTCGACCGCCTTCGCGCCGGTCCACACCTCGCCGTTGAACAGCTCGTCGTCGGTCGCCGTCAGCTTCGCGCCGCGGCGCTCCCGGACCCACGCCACGAACTGCTCGTGCAGCTGCGCCTGGAGGCCCTTGAGCCACTCGACGTCCTCGGGCTTCTCCGGGCTGAACGGGTCGAGCCGCACCTTGTTCTCCCCGGCGGTGTGCACGCGCCGCTCGACGCCGTAGCGCTCGATCAGCCCGTTCAGGCCGAAGCCCGCGCTGACCACGCCGATCGAGCCGACCAGGGACGTGCCGTGCGCGTAGACCTCGTCGCCCGCGCACGCGAGCCAGTAGCCGCCGGAGGCCGCCAGGTCCTCGCAGAACGCCAGGACCGGCACCTTCTTCTTCGCGGCCAGCTCGCGGATGCGCTCGGCGACCAGCGCGGACTGCGTCGGCGCGCCACCGGGCGAGTTGATCAGCAAGGCGACGGCGACCAGCCGGTCGTGCTCGAACGCGCGGGTCAGCGCGCTCTCCACGGTCTGCATGCTGATGGTGTTGCGGGCCATCGGGGTCGGCGTCGGCGTGATGACGCCGTGCAGTCGGACGGCGGCCACCACGGGTCCGCGCTCGGTCCGCTCGGCGACGATCCTGGGCAGCCGGGCCGCGATCTTGTCCGTCACGCTCATGGCTCCGACCTTACGTGTCACCGCGACCCGAGTGACACGGCTAACATCGACCGGTGACGTTCAACCCGTTCCGGTGGCTCGAACGCTACGTCGAGTGGTGGGACGACCGGGGCCGCAAGAATGCGGACGGTCCCACCGCCATGCACGTCTACTGGATGTGGATCACGTGGAGCGTGTGCGCGGTCATGACGGTGACGGTCCTCGCGATCGCCGCCGCGTGAGCCGGCCGGGCCGCTGATCAGGCGTTCACGGCGGGCTGCTCGGTGGTGTCCTCCAGCCGCGGCGGCACCAGCGGCAGGTTGGTCTGCACGCCCGGCCGGTACTTCGGGATCTTCAGGATGATCTTCATGCCGGCGTCCGGCGCGGTCTCCACGACCAGCGCGTAGTCGTCGCCGAACACCGCCCGCATCCGGTGGTTGATGTTGCCCAGGCCGACGTGCGCGCCGGTCTGGTGGGCGTCCTTCAGGTCGTCGAAGAGGCGGTCCGGGTCCATGCCGACGCCGTCGTCCTCGACCGAGATCAGCGCTTCCGCGCCGTTGTCCTCGGCGATGATCGTGAGCAGGCCGCCGCCGGGCTTCTTCGCCAGGCCGTGCCGCACGGCGTTCTCCACCAGCGGTTGCAGCACCAGGAACGGCAGCACGACCTGGAGCACCTCGGGCGCGATCTTCAACCGCACGTTGAGCCGCGACCCGTACCGCGCCTGCTCGATGGTCAGGTAGCGGTGGATGTTGGTCAGCTCGTCGGCCAGCGTGGTGAAGAAGCCGTCGGTGCGGAACGAGTACCGGGTGAACTCGGCGAACTCCTGGAGCAGCTCCCGCGCGTGCCCGGGGTCGGTGCGGATCAGCGACGAGATCGTGTTCAGCGCGTTGTAGACGAAGTGCGGCGAGATCTGCGCCCGCAGCGCCCGGACCTCGGCCTGCGCCAGAGCCTGCCGCGACTTCTGGAGCACCTCCAGCTCCAGCTGCGTGGAGACGAACCGCGCGGTCTCCTCCGCCATCCGGATCTGCCGCTTGTTCGCCACGCCGCTGACCACGATCAACGTGCCGGCGACGTCGCCCTCCACCACCAGCGGGACGATCACGGCGCTGTGCAGCGAGCACGGGCCGGGCAGCTCGCACTCCAGCTTGCGGTGCTCGACGTGCTCCTTGTGGCCCTCGCCGATCGCGCGCTCGATGAACGCGCGCAGGAACTCGTAGTGGTCGTTGGCCCCGCCGTCCCAGGACAGCAGCGTGCCCTCGTGGTCGGTGATGCCGACCGCGACGCACCGCAGCATCTCCCGCAGGTGCGGGGTCGCCTTGTTCGCCGCGTCCTCGGTCAAGCCCTCGCGCAGGTCGGCCGACGCCTTGGACATGCGGTGCAGCATGTCCATCACGGCGTCCTCGACCGACGTGCTCACGCGGCGGGCACGGCACAGCATCACGAAGAGGCCGAGGACGGCCAGGGTCGCGATGAGTCCGAGCACAGCGCGCTCGGTCAGGAGGTCCCGCACGGCGTCCATGCTGTGCTGTGGGGGCGGTATAGGCAAGGGGCTCGGCGGGGCGAGACGTGCACATCCGATGAATTGGCGGCAACCGTGGCAGAACGCTTACCCGAACGGGTGATCACCATGCCCTATGATCACTGAGCGTGGGCGCGACCCGATCACTCGGGTCGCACCCCTTGATCGGAACGGCCCACTCCCGGATCAACGGGCCTTGGTCGTGGTGGTCGTCGTGGTCGTGGTGGGCTTTTCCTTCTTCTCGCACTTGAGGTTCTTCACCAGGTCCTCCAGCGCCGGGTGGTCGAGGAGGTCCAGCTTCTTGAGCACCTCGCAGATCACCTCCGACACCTGGTCCTGCTGCAACTGCGGCGGCGCGGGCTCCGGGGAGGCGACCGAGACGGCGATGGTCGAACCGGCGAACGTGGCCAGGCCCATGGTGGTACCGATCAGCGCGGCGGCGATGCGCTGGTTCATAGCTCCTCCAGGTGGTCGAGCGGACTCCTGGAGTAGTTCCCGGTCGCGGTGACGCTCAGCCGACGAACGGCGCAAGCCACTCGTCCGTGTGACCTACTTGAGCAGCCTCGACATGCGCCGGTCGGCCAGCGGCTTGCCACCCGTCTGGCACGTCGGGCAGTACTGGAAAGCCTTGTCCGCGAACGAGACCTCGCGCACCACGTCACCGCACACCGGGCACGGCAGACCGGTCCGCGCGTGCACCCGCAGCCCCGACCGCTTCTCACCCTTCAGTGTCGCCGCGGACTGGCCGACGGACCGCGCCACGGCGTCGTCCAGCACCGAGATCAACGCCTCGTGCAGCCGGTCCAGCGCCTCCGCCGACAACTTGCCTACCGTCGCGTACGGCGACAGCCGCGCGGTGTGCATGATCTCGTCGGAGTACGCGTTGCCGACGCCCGCCAGCACCGCCTGATCGGTCAACGCCGTCTTCAACCGCTCGGTGCGACCCGAGAACAGGTCTTCGAGCTGGGTGCGCGTCACCGACAGCGCGTCCGGCCCCAGCCGCGCGATGCCCGGCACGTCCGCGGGGTCGTTCACGACCCACGCGGCCAAGCCCTTCTTCGTGCCCGCCTCGGTCAGGTCGAACCCCGGACCCTCGCCCGGCGGACCCAGGTGCACGCGCAGCGCCAGCGGACCCCGGCCCGGCTTCGGCGGGGCCGCCGACAGGTGCTCCGACCAGCGCAGCCACCCGGCCCGCGCCAGGTGCACCACCAGGTGCAGGCCGCCGCAGTCGAGGTCCAGGTGCTTGCCGAACCGGCCCGCGCCGGTCACCTCGCGTCCCTGGAGCTCGGTCCACGGCGGCGTGAACGTCTTCAACACCTGCAACGACGCGACGTCCACCCGGTGCACGCGCCGTCCAACGGCGTGCTCGCGCAGGTGGTGGGCGAGCGCCTCGACCTCGGGCAGTTCCGGCACCCCGACAGTGTCACCCGCGAACGGCCGTCAGTCGACCGGTTGCAGCGGACCGTCCAGGTCGGGCAGCGAGTACATCTCGATCTTGCGGGCCACGTTGGCGACCTCGTTGCGCACGGTCAGGAAGCCGCGCACCGAGCCGACCCACCGCTCCGGCGGCAGCTCCTCGGTCTTCTTCGACTCCGCCGCCACCAGCCACGGCCGCCGCACCGCCCAGCGCACCGGGAAGAACAGGAACACCAGGACCAGCGCCACGATCAGCCACGCCGGCACGACGACCTCCGGCGGCGTCCACGCCACCAGGATGACGCCCATCCCGATGACGATGGCGAGCATCAGCACGCCAGGACCGTGGCCGCCGCTCACGTCGTGCTCGAAGTCGGCGTCGATCGACGGGTTGCGCCACTCGATCTGGCTGCGCACCGTCCACATCCGGCCGTCAGCCCCGCGCACCAGCCGCGTCATCACCGTCTCCTCAAGACGTCGAGCGATCACTCAGCGTTCTCCACGCTACCGGCAAAGTCTTGCACCTCGTGGGTGAAACCCGCCCTCACCGGGCTTCGGGGCGGCCCGGCGTCGGGTGCAGCGTCACGGTCGTCGGCGTGAGCACCGGCCCGCTCGACGTGGGCGTGCCCGCCGACTTGGGTGCCTCGGTGCTGGTGACGGCGGTGGTCGGGGTCGTCGTGGTGGCCAGCAGCGCCGTGCGGGTGTCCGACGTCGGGTCCGGCGACGACGTCGGGGTCAGGTCCAGCGAGCGCGCTTCGGCGGGCGCGGTCGAGCCGGTCGGCTCCACCCGCGGCGGGGTGGCCGCGGACGCCGTCGTCGTCGGCGCCGGGCGCTGCGCCTGGACCGCCTTCGTGCGCACGACCCGCAGCGCGTCGGCCGGCGGCTGCGGCGACGTCTCGCTGGTCGCCGTGCCGGTCACGGTCGGCGAGGTCGAGCACAGCGCCAGCACGTTCTCGCCGGGCGCGCCGTCCGGGCCCGACTGGACCAGCGCCGGTCCCGGCGCGCCGGTGAACGTCCCGGCCAGCACCCCGAACAGGCCGACGGCCGCGGCCGAGGCGGTCGCCGCCAGCGCGAGCTTCACCCGGCCGGTCAGCCACGCCGCCTTGCCGAGCACCACCGGGCCGAACACCGCCGGGCTCAGCAGCGCGGTCGCCGCCACCGGCACCGCGATGCTCGCCGCGTGCGCCCGCAGCGTCGAGCACACCTCGACCAGCTCGGCGTGCAGCGCGTTGCAGGAGGAGCAGGTCTGGAGGTGCTTGCGGATGCGCTTCTGCTCCGCGCCCTGCGCGCCGCCCGCCGTGTAGGAGCCGAGCTTCGCGACCACCGAGCTGCACGCCCGCGGCCCGGTGTCCGCGGCCAGGTGCGCCTGCAGGTACGCCGCGCGCAGCCCCTCGCGGGCCCGGCGGGCCAGCGCCGCCATCGCGTTCGGGCTCAGGCCGAAGCTGGGCGCGACCGCGGCGGGCCGCTCGCCCTCCACCTCGACCTGCCACAGCACCGTGCGCCACCGCTCGGGCAGGCTCGTGAACGCGCGGGAGATCAGCGCGTGCTCCGGCCGGTTCGCGGTGACGTCCGGGAACGGCTCGACCCGCAGGCTCAGCTCCTCGTCCTCCACCGGCACGTCCCGCCGCCGCCCGCTCCACTCCCACGCCACCCGGCGCGCGACGGTCAGCAGGTAGGTGCGGACGTGGTCGGTCGGGCCGTTGCCCCGGCGGATCGCCTGGAGGACCCGGAAGAACGCCTCCGCGGTCAGGTCGTCGGCCTCGGCGTGTTCACGCACGTGCCGGAGGGCGAACCGACGGACGGCGTCGGCGTGACGGGTGAACAGCTCGCCGAACGCGGCGTCGTCACCCGCCCTGACCCTGGCGAGCAGTTCCCGGTCGAAATCGGCATCTCCGGCCATCCCGCCCGGCACCTCCCGCCCTGCCCGTCGTCCAGTGGTCAAGATGCCACAGCCGGCTGGTTCCGGCCCGAAGCGATAGCGAGCCGATACCGAACACCCGACGGTCGGCGTCGGCCGTCCGGCCTAATCAGAGCACCCGCGCGCGGCGGTGGCAGCGCTCGCGGTCGGTGACGGACCGGTCACGGGTGGGCGTCGGGTGGTCGCCGATCGCGCTGCGGGACCGCCGGTGACGAGTACGCTCCTGCCGCGTGGTCGATTGGCGCACAAGGGCTTCCGCCCTCCTCCCCGAGTTGAGCGCCGTTGTCGAGCGCGAGTCGTGGTCCTGCCACGTGTTCCTGTCCGAGCTGTGGCAGCTGGCCCTGGAGGCGCACCGCGACGGCGACCGCGAGGTGCTGGGCCGCGTGTACGGCTTCGCGCACTGGTGCTTCCGCCAGCCCGAGCGGTTCCTGTCCGACGCCTCGGTGGTCAGCTTCTACGAGCACGTGTTCGACGAGTGGGAGCTGCGCGACGAGGTGGCGCCGTGGCTGCCGGCGGAGGTCGTGGACCGGGTCCGGCCGCTGTGGGAGTGGCGCTGGCCGAAGGAGCGGTTGACCGAGGTAGACCGGCTGCTGGCGCAGTCGGGACCCCCCGGTCGAAACGCGGTTTGAGGGTGGTCTATAGTTGTCACCAACAGGCGGATGTAGCGCAGTTGGTAGCGCATCACCTTGCCAAGGTGAGGGTCGCGAGTTCGAGTCTCGTCATCCGCTCTTCGAAAGGCCCCCGGTACCGCACCGGGGGCCTTTCGCACGTCCGGTGACGGCACGCGCCGGCGATCACCATTAGGTTTGGCGTCGAAGGTTTCCTCGTCGAAGACGGAGTTGCGCACATGGCCACCACCCGCAAGGCGACCACGCACTGGGAAGGCAACCTGCTCGAGGGCAAGGGCAACGTCGCCCTCGAGTCGTCCGGCGTCGGCGCGTTCGACGTCAGCTGGCCGTCCCGCGCCGAGGCCGCGAACGGCAAGACCAGCCCGGAGGAGCTGATCGCGGCGGCCCACTCGTCCTGCTACTCGATGGCCCTCTCGCACGGCCTCGCGCAGGCGGGCACCCCGCCGCAGCAGGTCGACACCTCGGCCGAGGTGACGTTCCAGCCCGGCACCGGCATCACCGGCATCCACCTGACCGTCACCGCGGTCGTGCCCGGCCTGGACGCCGAGGGCTTCGCGGCAGCCGCCGAGAACGCCAAGCAGAACTGCCCGGTCAGCAAGGCGCTCGCGGGCACCGAGATCACGCTGACGGCCACCCTCCAGCAGTGACCCCGGTCGCCGGCTGACGTCGCTGGTACCGGCCCGATACCCGAAGTGTCAGGCCGGTACCAGTTGTCCCGAAAGATTTGACCCTTACGAGTGAGGCCGGTAGTCGTTGGGGATGCTCACGGCGTTGGGTGGTTCCGGCCGGCTCGCCTTCGGCGCCCTGATCGGTGCGGCGGTGGCCGCCCTCTTGGCGGCGCACGGGAGCATCACCCGGGCGCCGCGGGGCCTGGAGCCGACCGACAGCGGTGAGATCGTCGTCGTCAAGCGCAGCGAGCAGCCGAGCCGCTCGATCACCGCGACCGCCACCACGGCGTCCAGGACCAGTTCGTCGGGCACGACCACCACCACGACGACGTCGAGCAGCAGCACGACCACGACGACGTCCACCACGTCCGGCGTCACCACCACCACGACGACTGTGACGACCACCACGACCGCGCGGCCGACCACGACCACCACACGGCGTCCCACCACCACAACCACCACGACGACGACCCGCAGACCGTGCGGGATCATCTTCTGCTGAGCTCGCCCGGCACCGGATCACCGAACGTGTTTTGGCAAGATCGAGGCGTGACGTCCAGCCAGGTGCCCACCCAGCCCCAGCGAACCAACGACACGCCCACGGTCCGCGTGCAGCCCGTCGCCGCCGCGCCGGAACCGGCTTGGCCCACCAACGAGCCGATGACCGCCACCAACCTCGCCCCCATCCCCGCCTCCCCCGCCGCCGCGGCCACCACGAAGTTCGAGCCGGTCACCGGCGCGTTCAACGGCAGGCTGAACGGCTCGACCAACGGCACCCCCGCGCCCGCCGCCAACGGGTCCCTCTTCGCCCCCGCCGCCAACGGCTCCGACGCCGCGCCGGCCGCCAACGGGTCCCTCTTCGCCCCCGCGGCGAACGGGTCCGCCTTCACCCCCGCAGCCGACGGGTCCGTCTTCGCACCGGCCACCAACGGCTCGGTCTTCGCTCCGGCAGCCGACGCGTCCGCCTTCGCGTCGACCACCAACGGCTCGGTCTTCGCCCCCGCCCCCGCAGCGCCGGGCACGAACGGGTCCGCGTTCCCGCCCGCACCCGCCGCACCGGACGCCGCCGTGCCGGCCGTCGCTCCCGGTGCGCCCGCGCCCGCCGCCGACGCGCCACCCGCGACCGAGCCCGCGACCGCTGCTCAGCCCGCCGCTCCGGCTCCCGCCCCCGCCCCCGCCGCGAAGCCGACGCCCCCGCCCGCGCCGCGCAGCCGGTTGCGCCGGATCGCGCGCCGCATCGTCGGCCCCACCCTGCTCACCAAGAAGGGCTGAGCGGGCCGAACCCTCCCCCTTCGCCCTGCCGAAGCCCCGTCCGGTGCCGCTACGCGCTCTGCGCCCGCGCGTACGGGCCACCGGACCGGAGCAGTTCGTCGTGCGAGCCGACCTCCGCGATCCGCCCGTCGTCCAGCACGACGATCCGGTCGGCGTTGCGGATCGTGGACAGCCGGTGCGCCACCACGAACACCGTGCGGCCGTGCACCAGGCGGGCCAGCGCCTGCTGAACCAACGCCTCGGACCGGTTGTCCAGCGCGGACGTCGCCTCGTCCAGCACCAGCACGCGCGGGTCGCGGATCAGCGCCCGCGCGATCGCCAGCCGCTGCTTCTGCCCACCGGACAGCCGCGCGCCGCGCTCGCCGACCACGGTGTCCAGCCCGGTCGGCAGCCGGTCGATGAACTCCAGCGCGTTGGCGTCGGCCAGCGCCCGCCGCACCACGTCCTCGGGCACGTCGTCCAGCCCGTAGGTGACGTTGTCCCGGATCGTGCCCTCGAACAGGATCGACTCCTGCGGCACCACCGACAGGAACCGCCGGTAGCTGCGCAGGTCGAGCGCCTCCATGTCGACGCCGTCGAGCAGGATGCGCCCCCCGGTCGGCCGCAGGAACCCGATCACCAGGTTCACCACCGTCGACTTGCCCGCGCCGGACGCGCCGACCAGCGCGATCGTCTCCCCCGGCCGCACGTCGAGGTCGAAGTCGACGACCGAGGGCCGCTCCGACCCGGGGTAGGCGAACCCGACGCCCTCGAACCGCACGCCGCCGTGCACGACGTCGACCCGCGCCTTGCCCGAGTTGTGCTCCAGGTCCGGCGCCTCCAGCACCTCGCCCAGCGACCGCACCGACTCCAACCCCTTGCTGATCAACGGCGTCAGGCTCATCAGCGTCGTCACCGCGCCGGTCAGGGAGGCGAAGTAGGCGCTGAGCATGACCACGTCACCGGGCGTGACGGAGAGCCAGCCGTGGTAGGCGGCCAGGGCCGAGCCCGCGAGGCAGCCGACACCCAGGGCGTTGAGCAGGATCCAGGCGAGCGCGCCGAAGCGGACGTTGAGGCCGTCGAGCCTCATGCCGGCGGCGAAGACCTGGCGCAGCGTGCCGTCCATGCGGTTGAGGGCGGTGCGCTCCAGGCCGTGCGCGCGGGTGATCGGGATGAGCGTGGTCATCTCGCCGACGCGGGACGAGAGCTGCTCGACCTCCTGGCGGAACGACTCGTTGTACGCGCGCAGCCTGCCGCGCAGCCACATCACCAGCACCGCCGCCGCGGGCACGACGAGCACGAACACCGGCAGGAACGCGGGCGCGCTCAGCGCGATCACGACCAGCGCGCCGCTCAACGTCGCCAGCGCCGAGAGGCCCTGGTCGCCGACCTGCTGCGTGGACGTCTCGATGCTCTCGACGTCGCGGATGACCTTGGTCTGCAACACACCCGCGCTGACCCGCGCGTGGTAGCCGATGGACAGCTCCTGCATGCGCCGGCTGAGCGCCGACCGCGTCCTCATGCCCATCCGCCGCGCGCTGCCGTACCACCAGCGCGTGTAGAGGACCGCGAACGGGTAGTTCAGCACCAGCATGACCAGCAGCAACCCCGCGCCGAGCCAGATGCCGGAGACCGGCTCGCGCCGCACCACGACGTCGATCACGTGCGCCGTGATGACCGGCGTCAACCAGGTGGGGCTGTGCTTGACGAAGAACGCGCCCGCCCCGAGTGCGAGCTTCCCGCGGTCCTCGTGGAAGAGGTAGAGCAGGGTGCGGACGGGGTGTTCGCCGCGGTAGCGGTGGTCGAGCGGACCGTGGGTCATGCTGCGTGCTCCTGCGGACGGCGGGGTGACGGGACACCCACACCGCGCCGTGTGGGGAGCGCTCTCACATCGTAGGTTTCGTCACGTCGCCGCCGGACCGGGGCGCGACGTGCGGGATCACACGGACCCCGAGCGGTAACGATCCGGTTGTCTTCGCGGTGCGGGGTACTTTTGTGCGTTCTCATAACTCGGCACGGTGTGTTGGCGTAGATGGCGATGGTGAACCGGTGGCAGTAGCAGTCTTGGCCGAACAACGGGTGGAGCGGCCCCCGCGACGCGGCGGGCGGGTCGCGGCGCTGTCGCTCCACCTGCTGGCCGCCGTGCCGTTCGCGCTGGCCGTGGCCGAGGCGTTCCGGTCACCCCGCCTGAACTACGGCGACTTCTGGCTGCTGCTGGGCCGCGTCACCACGCCGACCGGCGGCCTCAAGCCGGTCGAGCTGCTGGTCCTGCACAACGACCACCCCGCCGTGCTGGCCGGTCTCGCGTTCTGGCTCGACGCGAAGCTGTTCGCCGGGCAGAACTGGCCGTTGAACCTCTTCAGCGTCGCGCTCGCGACTGTGGTGTTCGTCTCCTTGGTGCTGATGCTGCCGCGCCGCCTGACGGGCGTCCGCCGCGCCGCGGTGACGGCCGCGCTGTCCGCGCTGGTGTTCTCCTCGGCGGCGACCGAGTACTTCGGCATCGGCATGAGCGGCACGCACTGGCTGCTGGGCCTGGCTCCCGCGGTGGCCGCGATCGCGCTGGCCGCCCGCGGTCGCACGCTGCCCGCGGTCGTGCTCGCCGCGGTCGCGTGCCTGGGTCACGGCGCAGGGTTCCCGGTGTGGGCGGCGCTGGCGGTGACCGCGTGGCTGCGGGGCGACCGCCGGTGGCGGGTGCTGCTGCCCCTGCCGCTGGGCGCGGTCGTGCTGGTGGTGTGGCTGCTGGCCGGTCGCGGGACGCCGGGCTACCCGGGTCCTTTCATCACGGGTCCGGACACCTACCTGAGCGCCGCGCTGACCACGCTCGGCCAGGTGTGGGCCGCGGCCTCGGCGGACTTCGCGCTGGCGGGCGGCGCGGTGGCGGTGGGCCTGCTGGCGTTCCTGCTGGCCGGTGCCGTCCGGCAGCGCCTCGCCGACACCGACACCGACACCACGACCGGCATCGACCTCGAAGCCGGGGCCGGAGCCGTCGACCGCGTCGACGCCCGGGAGGACGCGGGCTGGCACGGCCTGGCCGTGCACATGGTGCTGGCCGCCGTGATGATCGGGCTCAGCCGCGGCCGGTACGGCGCCGCGGAAGGGCTCGCGCCCCGGTACGCGGGCATCGCGCTGCTGGCCCTGGCCGCCCTCGTGGTCCTGCTGGTCCTGCGCGCCCGCGCCCAGCCGACCGCCCGGGTGGTGGCGGCCGTGCTCACCGTCGGCGTGGCCACCTACGCGATCGGAGCGACGTGGGCGGTCACCACGCGCAACAAGTACCCGGTCCAGCCGGTGCTGGCCGTCGCGATGCACCTCCAGGCGGACGGCGTGATCCTCAAGAACTTCGCCTACCCGCAGTTCACCCCGGTCCTGCGCGCCATGGGCGTCTACCCGTTCACCGACGACTTCACGCTGGGCTGCGGCGGCCCCGAGCTCGGCTCGCGGGTCGACCTGGCGGCGGTGACGGCGCTGCCGCCGCCGGGCCAGGACCAGCCCACGGCGGGCGCGGTCGAGACCGGCGAGGTGAAGGGCGGTGTCGAGGTCGGCGGCTGGGCGATGGTCGCCGGGAACACCCCCGACTGCGTCCTGATCACCGACCAGGGTGGGACCGTGGTGGGCGGCGGCGCGGTCGGCATCCCCCGGCGCGACGTCACCCAGATCGTCACCGGGACCGGGCGCTCCGGTTGGCGGGCCGTGGCGAAACCCGGAACCGAGGACGGCGTGGTCCTCGTCGCATCGGGCGGCCGGCTCTACCGGATCACCACCGTCCTCGGCTGATCGACCGACCGCCCGAGCCCAACCCACCGACCCGGAGGCGCACGCGGGCACCGCGTCCGTGTACGTCACAATGACCTTTGCTTAGCAGCACTGGAGGGGCCCACGATGTCCTGGCAAGACGATCTTCGGCAGTTGGACACCGCTTTGGCCGAAGGACGGATCTCCGCCGACGACTACCGGCGGCGGAGGGACGAACTTCTCGCGAGCGCCACGCAGTCGGCACAACCCCAGCCGCAGCAGCCGGGTCCGTTCGGCCAGCCGTTCCGCTGGGAGGCGCAGCAGCCGGGCGGCGGCCCGCCGCCGGACGCGACGCAGGTCGTCGGCACCGGCCCGGCCGCGCCCGCCGACGCCACCCAGGTGGTCGCGCCCCAGCAGAACCCCCAGCAGAACAAGGACGCCGAGCGCACCCAGTACGTGCGCCCCGTGACCCCGCCGCAGGGCATGGACCAGCCGCAGATGGGCTGGCAGGCGAACCACCCGCAGCAGATGCCGGGGCCGGCCGCCACGCCGCCGTGGGGCGGCGGGAACGACATGTACTCGCCGATCGACCAGCCGTCGTGGATGGTGCAGGGCCCGGAGGTCTTCGACGACTCCTCCTCGTCGTCCAAGGGCAAGAAGGTCGCGCTGATCGTCGGCCTGGTGGTGCTGCTGCTCGCGGGCGTCGGCGCGGGCTTCTACTTCCTCACCGGCGACGACCAGCCGGGCGGTGGCGGTGACACGACGACGGCCGCGGCGACCACGACCACGAAGCCGAAGCCGACCGACCCGAACGAGATCCTGCTGGAGCAGATCCCCGAGCTGAACGCCAAGAAGGACGCCGACAACGGCGTGCTCACCCCCTCGGACCTCACCGCCAAGGAGGTCCTGTCCGCGACCGAGGTGCAGGTGCTCGTCGACGGCCAGGTGGAGAAGGTGGCCTGGCGCGGCGCGACCAAGAACCCGGCGTTCGAGGGCAAGGGCGTCGAGCAGTTCTCGGTGCTGGTGATCCCGACCGCGGACGAGGCGGCGGCCACGACGCTGGCCGAGCAGCTGCTGCTGGCGCAGCGCTCCGAGGGCTTCCTCAACATCAAGGACCCGCTGCCCGGGATGCCGGAGTCGCTGTCGTTCGACAAGCGCGTGACGCCGGAGGTCGCCGACTACCGGGGTGTGTACCTGTCCGGCAACAACGTGGTGGTCGTGGGCATCCGCCAGACCCCGCTGGTCCAGGAGGCGGCGCTCAGCGGCAGCTACCAGGACCAGGTCAAGGCCGTGCTGAAGCAGTTCCCCGCGGTGCAGTGACGACCGTGCCGACCACTCCGCTGCGCGGGCTGCACCCCGAGCGGCACGGCGGTTGCCCGGTGCTCGGCGGACCACCCGCCGTCGACTACCTCGACGGCGGGGAGGAGATGGTCGCGGCGATCGTCGACTCGGCCGGCGACCTCGGCTCGCTCAGCGACGAGCTGCACTACGCGAGCCGCACGTGGGCCGAGCAGTACCACCTCGACCGGGGGCGCGCGAACGTGCTGCGCGCCCTCGACCTGCCCGCCGACGCGGTGGTGCTGGAGATCGGGGCCGGGTGCGGCGCGATCACCCGCCACCTCGGCGAGCGGGTCGCGGCCGTGGACGCGGTCGAGCCCGTGCCGGCGCGCGCCGCCATCGCCGCCCGCCGCACCGCCGACCTGCCGGGCGTGCGCGTGTTCGTCGGCCTGGCCGACGACGTGCCCGACGAACCGGCCTACGACCTGGTGTTCGTGATCGGCGTGCTGGAGTACGTCGGCCGCGGCGACAAGTCCGACGAGCCGTACGCCGAGTTCCTCCGGTCGGTGCGGCGCAGGCTCAAGCCCGGTGGCGCGCTGGTGCTGGCGATCGAGAACCAGCTCGGCGTGAAGTACCTCGCGGGCGCGCCGGAGGACCACAGCGGCAAGCGCTGGGACGGCCCGCAGGGCTACCCGGACGGCGCGCCGGCCCGCACGTTCGCCCGCAGGCCGCTGGAGCGGCTGCTGACCGGCGCGGGTTTCCGGGTGGCGGGCACGTGGGGCTGCTTCCCGGACTACAAGATCACCCGCGCGGTGTTCGCCGACGGGTTGGCCGACCGGTACCCGGGGCTGGCGCTCGACGTGCCGCGGTTCCCGAGCCCGGACTGGGGTCACGACGAGCCGCGCCCGGTGGACGAGGCGGCCCTGTGGGGCGAGCTGGTCGCCGCGGGCCTGGCCGGTGAGGCGTGGAACAGCTTCCTGGTGGTGGCCGTCGCCGGCGACGGACCCCAGCGGCTGTGGCCGGAGGACCGGCTGGCGGTGTACTTCAACACCGAACGCGCGGCGCGCTGGTGCACGCGGGCCGAGGTGGTCGACGCGCAGGTGCGGCGCACGCCGCTGCTGCCGCAGGGCGACGACGTCGTGTCGGTGCGCGGCTACGACGAGCCGGTGCACGAGGGCAGGCCGCTGCTGGCGACGGTGCTGGACGAGCCGTGGCGGGTGGAGGACGCCCTGTGCGGCTGGCGGGACCTGCTGCACGCCGAAGCGGAGGCGCTCGGCCCGGCGATCTGGGACCTGGTGCCGCACAACGTGCTGGTCACCGACGCGGGGCTGCGCGCGATCGACCTGGACTGGCAGGTCGCCGACGCCACCGTGGCGCAGGTCGAGCAGCGCGGCGTGCTGCTGGCCGCGGACCACCTGGCCCGCGCCGGGTGGCGCGGCGCGGGAGAGCACACGACCGTGCGCGACCTCGCGGGCTGGCTCGGCGTGCTGCTCGGGCACGCGCCGGGGTTCATCGACGAAGCCGCCGAGCGCGAGGCGCGCTTCCAGGCGGTGCGGATCAGCGGCGCGTCGGCGGGGGCGGGGCTGCGGCGCGAGCAGGACTACTTGAGGGCGGCATGGAGAACGCGGTTGAACGACCCGGTCGCCGGGTGAAGGGGAACCCGATGAGCTTGCACGGCGTCGAGCCGACCGGGCCGGTCGGTGTCCGGGGGACCGCGCGGGGCCGGGCCGCCGAGGACGCGGGCGCGCCGGCGGGGCCGCGGCGATGACGGCCTACGTGGAACGACCCGCCAGACCGGTGGGGCACTCGTTCGAGCTGCGCGGCTGGGCGACCGGCGTCGGTTCGGCGGGCGAGGTGGGCGTGCACATCGCGGGCCGGGCCGCCGCCGTGCACGCGATCGACTTCCCCGGTGCGCCCAGGGGCGCGATCGGCTGGGCCGCGCGCACCGCGACCGCCGTGCCCAACGGCGTGTGGCCGGTCACCGTGCTGTCGGCGAGCGGCGAGGTGCTCACGTCCGAGGTGGTCGTGGTCGGCTCGGAGGAGGCCGAGGGCCCGCTGTGGCTGGCCGACCTCGACAGCCCGGCCGCCGACGCCACGATCAGCGGCGACCTGGTGCTGGTCAGCGGCTGGGCGATGCTGGACAGCCGCGCGCCGAGCCTGGTCGAGGTGTTCGTCGAGGGCAGCCCGGTGGTGCGGGCCCGCACCCGGCTGCCGCGGCCCGACGTGGCCGAGGCGTTCCCCGACTTCACCGAGGCGGGCGTCAGCGGGTTCGAGGCGCGGGTGCCGGTCGCGGTGCGGCCGGGCGAGGAGCGCCGCGTGTCGGTGCGGGTCCGGCTGTCCACGGAGGGCGTGGGCGAGTGGTCGACGCCGGTCCGCTTCGCCACCGTGTCCAACCCGGCGGGCGACGCGTCGGACGACCTGCTCGGCGACCGGCTGGAGCAGCAGACCGCGGGCCTGCTGGCCCGCCTCACGCCCCGGCTCGACCCCCACCACCTGCTGGTGTTCACGCACAGCCTCGCCATCGGCGGCGGCCAGCTGTGGTTGCAGGAGCTGCTGACCGGCCTGGTGAAGAAGCACGACTGGGCCGCGACCGTGGTGACGCCGATCGACGGCCCGCTGCGCGAGGACTGCGCCGCGCTGGGCGTGCCGGTGCACCTGACCTCGCACTACCGGATCGGCGACATCGCCTCCTACGAGGGCCACGTGGCGGAGCTGGCGCTGCTGGCCGGCGCGTCCGGCGCCGGTGTCGCGATGGTCAACACCCTCGGGGCGTTCAGCGCGGCCGACGCCGCCAAGCGGGCCGGCCTGCCGACCGCGTGGGTGGTGCACGAGAGCTTCGAGCTGGCCGACTTCTCGTTCCTGAACTGGGGCCCGGCCGGGCTCGAACCGCGGGTCAAGCAGCGCTGGGAGCACAGCCTCGGCGCGGTGGACCGGCTGCTGTTCGTGGCCGACGCCACCAAGGAGATGTTCGCCCGCTACTCGCAGCCGCAGCGGTGCCGCACGATCCGCTACGGCACGCCCATGGTGCGCTTCGGCGGGCGGATCAGCGAGCGCAGGCGGGCCGAGGCCCGTGCCGCGCTCGGCGTGCCGGACGACGCGTTGCTGCTGCTCAACGTGGGTGTGGTCGAGCCGCGCAAGGGCCAGGCCGGGTTGATCGCGGCGGTGGAGCGGATCCGCAGGCTCAAGCCGGACGTGCAGCTCGCGGTCGTCGGCCAGCACCCGACCGTGTACGGGTTGGCGCTGGAGGAGCTGGTCGAGCGCAACGCGCTGGGCGACAACGTGCGGCTGGTGCCGATCCAGCGCGACCCGACGCCGTGGTTCCACGCCGCGGACCTGTTCGTCAACAGCTCCGACGTCGAGTCGCTGCCCCGGTCGATCCTGGAGGCCGTGTGCTGCGGAGTTCCGGTGATCGCCAGCGACGTGTTCGGCGCCCGCGAGATGATCGAGGACGGGGTCACCGGCTGGCTGTTCGAGCCCAACGACGTGGACGCGTTGACGGTCGCGCTGCTGCGGGCCGTGGAGACGCCCGGGGCCAAGCGGGCCGAGATGGCCGCGGACGCGTTCCGCGAGCTCAGCGACTGGCTCGACCCGACCGGGTACGCCGACGAGTACTCCGAGGTGCTCCGCACCATCGCCGAACAGGGGGACGTGGCATGACTGACGAGGACCTGACGGACCTCCCCGGTCCGGTGCGCGCGGAGCTGACCAGATTGCGCGCCGAGCGGGTGGTCTTCGTCTCCGAGCGGGAGCGGCTGCTGCGGCAGCTGCGCGAGGCCGACGAGGCGTCGCGGGAGCTGCTGGCCGACCGCGACCGGCTCGCCGAGCAGGTCGCGGTCTTCGGCGAGCAGGCGCTGAGCCGGCCCGAGCAGGAGGCCAGGGACGAGGCGCTGCGGGCCGAGCTGGCCAACGCCCAGCGGGAGCGGGAAGCGCTGCGCGCCGAGCTCGCCCGCACCCGCACCGAGCGCGACCAGCTGCGGTTGCGGCTGCTGGACGCGGAGCTGGCGCTGTCCGGCGCGGAGACGCCGCCCGCGACGGTGGCGATCGCGCCGTCCGGCGGGCAGGACCGGGCCGCCGCCGCCGAGGCCCGCGCCGCGCACCTGGCGCGCGAGCTGGCCGCGACGAAGGCGACGGTGAGCTGGCGGGTCACCGCGCCGCTGCGCGCCGTGCGCCGACGCGGACGGCCGCGGTGACCCCCGACCTGTGCCTGGTGTCCGCCGCCGGCGGGTCGGCGTTCATGGAGGAGCTGTTCGAGGTCGTCGCGGACGCCGTGCGGCGGGCGGGCGGACGGGCGCGCACCGCGGTCGGCCGGTTCCCGGAGCCGGCCGAGGACACCGTGTACGTCGTCGTGCCGCACGAGTACTTCTACGTCACGCCGGTGGCCGACCGGCCGTCGGCCGAGCTGCGGGCCCGGACCATGGCGTTCTGCGTGGAGCACCCGGGCACCTTGACGTTCGAGCGCACCGCGGGCCTGATCGGGTCGCTGGCGGGCGCGGTGGACATCAACGTCGACTCGACCGACGAGCTCAGGCGCCGCGGCGCGGCCGTCGAGCACTTCCAGCTCGGCTACACGCCGCTGTGGGACCGCTGGGGCGGCGACCCGGACAGCGAGCGGCACGTCGACGTGACCTACCTCGGCACGGCCGAGCGACGCCGGTCGGTGCTGCTGAACTCCTACTCCGCCGACCTGGACGACCTGCGGGTGCGGCTGCTGACCCCGCCGCACGAGCCGATGACCGGGCAGCGGGTCGACTTCCTGCCCGGTGAGGAGAAGTTCCGCCACCTCGCCGACTCCCGCATGCTGATCAACCTGCACCGCGAGCGGTCGAAGGCGCTGGAGTGGGTGCGGGTGCTGGAGGCGCTGACGAACGGCTGCGTCGTGCTGACCGAGCCGTCGACGGACGTCGAGCCGCTGGTGCCGGGCGAGCACCTGGTGGTGGCCCGGACCCGCTCGCTCGGCGCGGTCGCCGCGGCCCTGGCGGCGCAGCCGGAGCGGGAGCGGGAGCTGCGCCTGGCCGGGTACGACTTCGTGCGCAACCAGCTGGACCTGCTCGGGTCGGCCCGCACGCTCGTGGAGCTGGCCGCCGGCGTGCTGGCGAAGCCCGCCTCCCCCGCGCCGCTGCCCGACCTGCCCGCGCCGCAGGCCGAGTCGAAGCAGCGGCCGCTCGCGGTGGACACCCCGTCGTGGGACCCCCGGTTCGCGGGCGAGTCGTCGCTGGGCCGCCAGGTGGTCGAGGCCGAGGTCACCGCCGCGGCGCTGGCCGTGGAGCGGACCGCGTTCGCGCAGCGCGCCTCCGGTTCCGCCTGGCACGACGTGTCGCCCGCCCACCCCGGCTCGGACGTGGACGTGCTTGTCGTGCAGCGGCCCGGCGAGCAGGACCCGGACGACCTGCTGCTGGACCTGCTGGGCGGGACGGTCCGGCCGGGACGGCTGCTGGTGTGCGTGGACGGGGCTTCGATGCTCACCCGCAGCCACGCCACCGCGGTGCTCCAGCACGAGATGCCGCTGGGGCGCGGCGCGGCCCGCAACGGTCTGCTCGAACGGTCGGACGCCGACTGGCTGCTGGTGCTGGACGCGGGCATGCGCGCCTCGCGGCACCTGGTGGAGCGGCTGCTGGAGGCGGACGCCGACGTGGCGCACTGCCCGGTGGGCGACCCGGTCGACGGCCTGGTCGGCGCGCTGCCGCCGGAGGAGCCGCGGTTGCGGCTGCTGCCCTACCTCGGCTCGGGCTACCTGGTGCGCCGGTCGGTGGTCGACTCGTTCGGCGGGTGGACGCGCGACCCGCTGCTGGAGGGCTTGGAGGACCACGTGTTCTGGCGGCAGGTCGCGGCCGGTGACGTGCGGTCGGCGCTCGTGCAGCAGGTGCTGCTGCGCCGGCAGCGGCCGGACGTGCCGATCCGACCGCTGGACCTGAACCCGCACCGCACGTGGGAGCGGTCGTTGCGGGTGTGAGCCCCGGCCGGGTGCCCGCCGCTAGCGCGGGCGCTCGGCCAGCTCGCGGACGATCGCGTCGACCGCCGAGTCGGACAGCGCGGTGTTGATGCCGCCGACCAGGCTGCGCTCGACCGCTTCGAGCACGACCACGTCCTGCTCGGCGAGCATCCGGCCGACCCGGGCGGGGTCGGTGCCGACCAGGTCGCTGTGCACGAGGCTCACGTCGGAGAACCCGCCGACGAAGTAGCTCGCCACGGTGAACGCGAACGAGTCGCCGATCAGGCCGACCTTCGGCTTCACCCCGCCCGCGCCGGCGGGCAGCGTGAACCGCTTGGGCTCGCGCAGGTTGTCGCGCACCTGCTTGCTGCGCACGGTCCGGCCGTCCGGGGCGAGGTCGTAGGTCTGCACCGGGCGGGTCTGGGTGCGGCCGAACAGCGTGGGCAGGTCACCGGGCACGTCGACCACCGCGGCCTTGGTCTCCCGCCAGCGGGCGGTGGAGCCGGGCTCGACCGCCTCGGCGATGGCCCGCACCATCACCAGGCCGCCCTCGTGCGTCCAGTGCGTGTCGATCTTGCTGTAGACCGGGCCGCCGAGCTTCGCCGCCGCCGTGCCCAGGTCGTCGCGCAGGTCGAGCGCCCCGGTCTCGGGCGCGAGCCTGCGCCAGAACTCGTCGCGGGCCTTGTCGTAGCACTTCGAGCCGAGGTAGCTCGCGGGCAGCCGCTCGGGCACCACGGTCGCCTTGTTCGGCGCGACGACCAGCACGAACTCGCGACCGGACGCCTCGACCCCGGCGCGCAGCCGGTTCAGCGCGCCGAACACCTCGTCCACGGTCTTGTTGGGCTGGCAGGCGGCCTGCACGTCGTAGCCGAGGAACAGCCAGCCGTCCTGGCCCTCGACCACGACCGGGAATCCGCTGGCCCGGGGGATCTCGACGCCGGTGAGCGGCTCGTCCTGCGCCTGCTGCTCGGGCACCGAGCCGGGCACCGGGCCCGTGTCGCGCTTCTGGCCGAACGGGTAGGGCTCGCCGAACACGCCGCGGCTGATCCCGTCGGCCGCGGCGACCGCCTGCGACCGCAGCGGGAGGTGGTCGGCCGCCCACTTCTCCATCCCGGTGAAGAAGCCCCAGCCGTCGGTGATCGACGGGAACGCGGCGAGCTGCCGGTTCTCGAACTCGGCCGGGCGGACGCCGGCGACGAGCAGGAAGGCGGGCAGGCAGAAGAAGAGGACGGCGAGGGTGAGCGCGGTGTGCTGGCGCTTGCCGTGCCGGGGCCGGTAGAGGGCGTGCTCGCGGGGCAGCAGCGACTCGGGCACCGCCGGGAGGCTCTGAGGCTTGGGCGGCTCGATGCTCACGCCGAACAGCGTAGCCGGCGCGTGGATCACCTGTTCGGGGTTCACCTCAAGGAGCGGATTGACGATCCGCGGCCCGTGCAACCCAGCGGCCGTGGCGGACGTCTCTTCGGGTGACCGGACAGCCGATGCGGTGAAGGAGCGACATGTGGCCCACTGTGATGCTGGTCACCTCGGGGGCGGTGGCCTTTTTAGTGCGAACCGTCCGCGTCCTGCGATCCACATCGAAATTCGAAGCTGGGCAACCCCGTATTGAGGCCGCCCCGCCGGCCTAGTCCCTATGGCGGCTTGTCCACTTGCCGTACGATCATTTCGGGTCGTACGACCTGTGCCTGCTAGGGGACCTCAGAACAGAGGTAGGTGCGTCATGGATCTCGCACTGAGTAAGGTCATCGAGCTGCGCGAAAGCGGGTTCCAGTTCCTCCACCTCCGGGACGAGGACGGACAGCTCGACCGCATCATGGCGTTCAAGCAGCGCAGAGGGTTCATCGACTCCATCCTGTTCTGGTCGGAGACCGAGGCCCGCGCGGGCAGGTTGCCGGCGGTGCGGGACAGCCAGCGCGCCGCCCAGGCCGTCTGGATCTACGAGGGTCCGCTGGTCGAGGCCGTGGACCGGCTGCTCGACCTGCCCGAGCCCGGCTCGCGCAACGCGCCGACGCTGATGAAGAAGACGGCGTCCGACCTCGCGGTCGTGACCACGCTGCCGTTCAAGCTGAAGCTGCCGCCCGGCGCTATCGCCTGACATCTCCGGTTAACGTCACCCGCCGCACACACAATGCGGCGGGTACTGGCGTTTCGGTCACTGTCCGTGATTTTTGTGCGATTTACGCAGAACTTTCGCGGGTGGTCCATGTGCATCCCACGCGTTCCCAACAATGAATATTCACCCTCGGCGCGGGGACACCAAACCTGATTCGTAGGCGAGCACGACGAGTTGCGCGCGGTCCCGCGCGCCCAGTTTGGTCATCACCCGGCTGACGTGGGTCCGGGACGTGGCGGGGCTGATCACGAGGTGCTCGGCGATCTCGTCGTTGGACATGCCGGCCGCGACGAGCGCCAGGATCTCCCGCTCCCGCGCGGTCAGCTCGCGCAGCGCCCGCGGGTCGGGACGGCGGTGCTCCGGCCGGTTCGCGAACTCCTCGATCAACTTCCGGGTGACACTCGGTGCGAGGAGGGCGTCACCCTCCGCCACCACCCTGAGGGCGTGCAGCAGCTCGACCGGGTCGGTGTCCTTGAGCAGGAACCCCGACGCGCCCGCGCGCAGCGCCTCGAACACGTACTCGTCCACGTTGAAGGTCGTCAGCACGAGCACCTTCACGTCCGGCAGCTCGGCGCAGACCTGCCGGGTGGCGGCCAGGCCGTCGGTGCCCGGCATCCGGATGTCCATCACCACGACGTCCGGCCGGTGCTCGTGCGCCTGCCGCACCGCCTCCGCGCCGTCACCGGCCTCGCCGACGACCTCGAACCCGTCCTCGGTGTCGAGCAGCAGGCGGAAACCCGCGCGCACCAACGCCTGGTCGTCGGCCAGCACCACCCTGATCACCACGAACCTCCCACGGTAGGACCGCCCTGACGGTGAAGCCCCGGTCCCGTCCGGCACCGCTCGACGGGCCGGCGTCCAGCGTGCCGCCCAGCGCCTCGACCCGTTCCCGCATGCCGCGGATGCCGGAGCCCGCGCCCTGCGCCGGCTGGTCGGGCCGGGCCCGGCCGTCGTCGGTGACGGTGAGGACCAGGGCGTCCTCGGTGTGCTCGAACGAGATGACGATCTCGGACGCGTCCGGCGCGTACCGCAGCGCGTTGGTCAGCGCCTCCT
The DNA here is from genome assembly GCF_044757065.1 of Actinosynnema sp. NPDC091369. Classification (NCBI taxonomy): domain Bacteria; kingdom Bacillati; phylum Actinomycetota; class Actinomycetes; order Pseudonocardiales; family Pseudonocardiaceae; genus Actinosynnema; species Actinosynnema sp. NPDC091369. Next base: position 997,175 of record NZ_JBIVUG010000001.1, read on the forward strand.
GCACCACCCGGTACGCGGCGGCGTCGACGGGGGCGGGCAGCGCCCCGGGCGTGCCGACGACCTTCGCGATCGGCACCGGCCCCACCAGCTCGGCCAGCCGGTCGAGGCTGGGCGCGGGCGTGGTGCCCTCGCCGGTGCGCAGCACGCCGAGGGTCGCCCGCAGGTCGTCCAACGCCCGACCGCTGGCCTCCTTGATCGCCTTGAGCGCCTTCACGGCCTCTTCGGGACGGCGGTCGGCGACGTGCGCGGCGACCCCGGCCTGCACGTTGATCATGGCGAGGCTGTGCGCGACCACGTCGTGCACCTCCCGCGCGATCCGCAGCCGTTCTTCTTCCACCTGGCGGCTCCGCTGCTCGAGGACACGGGTGCGGCGCAGGGAGAGCACGGCGACGGCGGGCGCGGCGATCAGCGGACCCCAGTGGCCGGTGACGTAGTAGAGCCACGTCGACCCGCCGGTGATCCCGATGACCGCGACGGGGAAGCGCTTGCGCCAGATCAGCGGCACGAACGTCGCCGCGAACCACACCCACGCCAACCACGCCATGCCGACGACGGTACGACAGGGCAGCGGGGGTCGGCGTCGGCGCGCAGGCGGCTCGCGCCCGTACGTCAGCGGTCGTACGCGCCCGGCGCCGCCACCGCCAACCCGATGCCGGCGGCGGCTTCCAGCAGCCGCTTGTCGTAGGTGACGAACGCGTCGAGCCCGCCCGACAGCGCTTGAGCGGTGGCGAGGTGGATCGCGTCGAGCGATCGCAGCAGCGGGTCGTGGTACGTGGCGGCCGTCCGACGCACCACGGGAGTGATCTCCACCAGGTACAGGTCGGACAGCACGACCGGCACGTTCGCCAGGTCTTTCGGAGCGGACCGCCGCAACGCACGGGACAACTCGACCTCGGCCAGCACAGAGGACACGCGCCGAACACCGAGCCGGTCGTCCGCGTTGAGCCAGTCGACCAGCTCGATCGTGCGCGGTTCGCGACGCGCGAGCTTCACCAGGGCGGACGTGTCCAGGTAGATCACCAACGCTCCTCGTCACGCGCCGCGACGAGCTCCACCGCCACGTCCACGTCCGCGTCCCCCCGGTCGGGCGGCAGGGCGAGCGGACCGGTGCGAGTAGGCGCAACCGCCTGACCCGCGGCGACGAGCTGGTCGAGCACGTCGGTGCTCGGCTGGACGGGAACGAGGTAGGCGACCGGCTCACCGTGCTCGGTAACCGTGATGCGCTCACCCGCACGCACCCGTTTGAGGACGGCGCTGGTGCGTTGGTTCAACTCACGGACGCCGATGGTCGACGGCTCACCCATGCTCGCAACTGTAGAACAATTTGTTCTACACCTCTACGCAGTCGCTCAGACCCCGAACCGCCCGCGCTTGGCCGCGTCCAGGAACGCCTGCCAGTCGGGCAGCGCCACGGTCGGGCCGGCCGGGTTCTTCGAGTCACGCACCCGAGCCGAACGGCCCACCAGCGAGACCTCGACGCAGTTGCCGTTCCCGCCGGTGTTGCTACGGCTGCTCTTGCGCCACACGGTGACACCCCTATCGTTCAGCGGCCAGCCTCCCGATCCACTCGGCGGACTCCGCGGGGGTCAACGCCAACTTCGAGAGATGGGTGAAGGTCAGCTTAGCCACCTTCACCTTCGACGGGTCTTCCACGTGCAGCGACCCACCGGCGTGCTCGATGTACAGCACCGACCGGTCCGCCTTCGCCAGGAAGTCCAGGACGGTGAACGACCCCATCTGACCATCGTTCGGCCCGGCGGCGTGGGTGAGCACCTGGACGGTGACGTTGTCGAGCCGGGCGCGCTTGTCGATGTGCCGCAACTGCGCCTCGGACGCGTGGGTAAGCGCGCTCTCCAGCACGATGGCGTGGAAGTGGAGCGGTTCAGGGGCGGTCAAGCGCTTCTGCCTGAGCATGCGGACCTCGACCTGGTTGTCGATCCACTTCCGCGACCGCTGCACCCTCGCCCTGGCGAAGCCCGCCCGCAGGTATTCGGCAGTTTGGAGGAGGCCCGGGACGTAGGCGATCTGGAAGTCGGAGACCTTGGCGGCGTCGTGCTCCAGGCTGATGTAGCCCTGATCCTCCAGGTCGTACTTGGTCCACCAGCCCTTCTCCAACGCCCTCGCGTACATCTCCATGTACGGCTCCCACTGGGAGAACGGCACGCCGTACGTGTCGAGCATGGCGCGCATGCCGTGGTAGTCGGGTCGTTGGCCCTTCTCGATCCGACTGATCTTGCGGTGGTCGTAGTTGAGCCGGTCGGCAGCCTCCTGCTGGGAGAGGCCCGCCCGCTGGCGCAACTCCCGCAGGACCTCTCCCAACCTGCGCATGCGATGGGTCGGCTCGTTCCGGGTCATGCGCACCCACCTCTCCCGTCCGGCCGGTGATCATCCGACCGCGCAACGTTACGGCGACGGAAACAGCGGGTGGGAATCCCAACGAGGGCTTCCGACGGCGACCGTGGCTCCATGACGGACACGGTCTACCTGCACCGGGTCGAGTACTTCCGGCGTCAGGACAACGGCTCCCTCGTGCGCGAGCACGTCGAAACGGCGGACGACCACGGCTGGTACATCGAGCGCGGGGCGGCGTGGCGGGACCGGTACACGCGGGCGTGCGCGGAGGACTTCCTGGCGCGGACGGGCGCTTCGCGAGGCGTCTACTCGGTGGCGGTGTGGCGTGGGACGACGCGGGTCTGCACGGTGGGGCTGCACTGGCCGGGCTCGCCCACCGACCGGGTGAAGTAGTCCACTCCGTCGGATTAGGGAGCTTGAACCGGGCACCCGCGTTGCGAAACTTTCCCGCCCATGAACCTCAGGAAGACCATCGCCGGAGCAGCGGTCGCGGTCGGCAGCACGGCCGTCATGCTCGGCTTGGGCGGCACCGCGCAGGCCGTCGACCTCGGCGCGCACACCAGCCCGGAGATCGACGGCGAGCTGGGCGAGGTCGCGAACATCGGCGACGTCGTCCGCATCGACACCTCGAACCCGACCGGCCCGGCCGTCACCGGCCCGCTGGTCCTCGGCGGCGGCACCGGCGACGCCCCGCTGGACCTGAAGATCGACCTCGGCCGCTGACGCACCGCGCCACCGCCCGCAGGCCACGGTCCCTCCCCGGAACCGGAGCGGCCCCCGCCCCCTCCCCCCTCGGGTCGGGGGCCGCTCCAACTACGCGAATCGGGACGAACAACCGCACCGGACGGGATCAGCGGCCCACGGCGTAGCCCTGCGCACCGCGCGGGTTGGCGGCGGCACGCAGCAGGCCGTCGCGCGAGTCCCGGGCCACGGCCGACATCCGGCCCAGCGTCCACGGCCCGGCGTCGACCACCGAGTGGCCCCGGTCGCGCAGCTCGGCCAGCGCCGCCTCGCCGAGGCGCGACTCGACCACCAGCTCACCGGGCGTCCACGACCGCGGGTAGAACGAGCTCGGGAACGCGTTGGTGTGCCACATCGGCGAGTCGATGGCCGCTTGCAGGTTCATCCCGCCGACGGTGTGCGCGAGCCAGAACCCGAGCTGCCACTGGTCCTGCTGGTCGCCGCCGGGGGTGCCGAAGGCCATCGCGGGCAGGCCGTCGCGCAGGGCCAGGGTCGGGGACAGGGTGATCCGGGGGCGCTTGCCGGGGGCCAGGGAGTTGGGCAGGCCCTCGTCCAGCCAGAACATCTGGGCCCGGCTGCCGAGGCAGAACCCGAGCGACGGGATGGTCGGCGAGGACTGGAGCCAGCCGCCGGACGGGGTGGCCGACACGACGTTGCCCCAGCGGTCGACGACGTCCACGTGGACCGTGTCGCCCTTGACCGTGCCGGCGCGGGAGACGGTGGGTTCGCCGAGCGCGCCGCCGCTGTCTTCCCGGCTCGCAACGCTCGGACCGCGCAGGACGTGCCCGGGAAGGCGTGCTTCGGCCGAACCGGGTGATCCGGGGCGGAGGTCGAGTGACGCTCGATCACCGACGAGCTGCCGGCGCTGCCGGGCGTAGTCCCTCGAGAGGAGCACGTCCAAGGGCACGTCGCCGCTGTCCCCGTACCACGCCTCACGGTCGGCGAACGCCAGCTTCGCGCACTCCACCGCCAGGTGCACGGTCTCAGCGGTCGGCACCCCGTCGGTGTACGCCAGCCGGTCGCCGAACCCCTCCAGCAGCAACAACTGCTGCAACAGCACGGGCCCCTGGGTCCACGCCCCGGGCTTCACCACGCTCCACGGCCCGAAGTCCACCGACACGGCGTCCTCGTACGACGCCTCCCACGACGCCATGTCCTCGCCGGTCAGCACGCCCGCGTGGTCCGCACCCGAGTCGTCGCGGTGCGCGATGCGGAAGAACTCGTCCACCTGCGCCGCCACGAACCCCTGCGACCACGCCCGCCGCGCCGCCTCGATCTGCGCCTCCCGGTCCGACCCGGCGGCTTCGGCGGCGGCGAGCAGCCACTCCCACGTGTCGGCGAGCTTGGGGTTGCGGAACCGCGTCCCGGCCTCCGGCGGGTTGCCGCCCGGCAGCCACAGCGCCGCGGACGACGTCCAGTGCTCCCGGAACAGGTCGGCGACCGTCGAGATCGTGAACGCCACGCGCTCCAGCAGCGGGAACCCGTCGCGCGCGTAGCCGATCGCGTAGCCGAGCACGTCGCGCAGCGACTTGGTGCCGTAGTCGCGCAGCAGCGTCAGCCAGCCGTCCCACGCGCCGGGCACGGTCGCGGCCAGCAGCCCGCTGCCGGGCACGAGGTCCAGACCCAGGCCCCGGTAGTGCTCGGTGGTCGCGCCGGCAGGTGCCACGCCCTGGCCGCACAGCACGCGCGGTGCCGTCTCGCCGGCCGCGGCGAACACCACGGGCACCTCGCCGCCGGGCCCGTTGAGGTGCGGTTCCACCACTTGCAGCACGAAGCCGACCGCGACCGCGGCGTCGAAGGCGTTGCCTCCGTCCTCCAGGACGGCCATGCCCGCGGTGGAGGCGAGCCAGTGCGTGGACGCGACCATGCCGTGCGTGCCGACGAGTTCAGGGCGGGTGGTGAACATTTCGACAACGTACGTCGGCGCGCACCGTTTTGTTACCCCGGCTAACGAAACCGTTTCCTGAAGATCTTCTGAACCCGAATCGCGCTCACCTCGCCTGGTCGGGGACGCGCAGCTCCCGCCCCAGCCCGTGCAGCACGAGCCCGGCCCGCGCCACCGCGTCCGCGTCCAGGTGGTTGCGCGTGTCCAGCACCGTCGACCCGGCCATCACCGACGCCACCAGCGCCCAGTCCAGCGCGCGGAACTGCGGCCACTCGGTCAGCAGCACGACCGCGTCCGCGCCGCGCACGGCCTCGTACGGCGAGTCCACCACGGTCATGCCGGCCAGTGGCCGGCTGATCTCCGGGTCGTGCGCGACCAGCTCCGCGCCTTCGAGCGCGAGCAGCTCCGCCACCGCCAGCGCGGGCGAGTCGCGCAGGTCGTTGGTGCCCGCCTTGAACGCGAGCCCGAGCACGCCGATGCGCGCACCGGCCAGCGGTCCGACGGCCTGGCGCAGCTTCCCCACCACCCGCCGCTGCTGCCGCGCGTTCGTGTCGATGGTGGCCTTGACCAGCGAGAAGTCCACCCCGACGGCGTCGGCGATGCGGACCATGGCGTGCGTGTCCTTGGGCAGGCACGATCCGCCCCAGCCGGGTCCGGGCTTCAGGAACGACTGGCCGATGCGCTTGTCGTAGCCCATGCCCTCGGTGACGGAGGTGACGTCCGCGCCGACGAGCTCGCACAGCTCGGCGACCGCGTTGACGTAGGACAGCTTCATCGCCAGGAAGCAGTTCGCCGCGTACTTGGCCATCTCGGCGCTGGCCGCGTCCATGAGCACGGTGGGCGCGCCGAGGCGGGTGAACAGCGCGCCGACGCGTTCGGCGGCCTGCGGCGAGTCGGAGCCGACCACGATCCGGTCGGGGTGCAGGAAGTCGCGGACCGCGCTGCCCTCGCGCAGGAACTCGGGGTTGGAGACCACGGCGACGTCCTCGCGGCCGAGCAGGGCGGCGACCCTGGTCGACGTGCCGACGGGAACGGTCGACTTGCACACGACGATCGCCCCGTGGGGGAGCACGTCGCGGATCTCCCGAGCCACGGCCTCGACCGCGCCGAGGTCGGCCGCGCCGCCCGCGCCCATGGGTGTGGGCAGGCACAGGAACACCACCTCGGCGTCGGCCACGGCGTGCCGCGCGCCCTCCACGAACGCGAGCCGCCCGGCGGACCGGCCCGCCACGACCAGGTCGGCGAGGTCCGGTTCGAGGATGTCGACCTGCCCGGCGCGCAGCCGCGCCACCTTCAGCGCGTCCACGTCGGCGCACACGACCCGATGTCCGAGGGAGGCCAGGCACGCCCCCGTCGTCAGGCCCACGTAACCCGTTCCCACGACCGCGATCCGCCGGACGACCATGGTGCTGACGGTGGCACCCGAAGTTGGCCGCGGGTCAAACACGAGGCGTATGCGGAGAGTGAGGTGGGTAGTCCCCTGGGTGTACGGGGAAACACCCCTCGCGGCGGACGCGGTTCCAGCCGGACAAGGGCAAGGTCGTGGGTATGGAACTCGTCCTCTTCTCCCTGCTCTTCGTGGGGCTCGCGGTGCTGGCGGCCGTGCCGTTGGTCGCATTGCTCCACTTCTCCGAGCGCCGCGGGCTGAACGACCGTTAACCTCCTGTCCCCAGGGACAGGAGGATGTATGGAGATCTCGGGTACCGCGGCGATCGTCACCGGCGGCGCGTCCGGTCTGGGCCTCGCGACCGCGCGTGCGCTGGCGGCACGGGGTGCGTCGGTGTTCGCGCTCGACCTCTCGACCGACAACGCGCCCGACGTCGAGGGCGTCACGTACCTGGCGGCGGACGTGACCTCGGAGGAGGACGTCCAGGCCGCCGTCGACACGGCCGCCGGTTCCGGCTCGCCGCTGCGGGTCGTGGTGAACTGCGCGGGCATCGGCCCGTCGACGCGGACGGTCGGCAAGAGCGGTCCGCACCCGCTGGACCTGTACCGCAAGGTCATCGACGTCAATCTGGTCGGCACGTTCAACGTGCTGCGGCTGGCGGCGGCGGCGATGGGCAAGACCGAGCCGCTGGAGCACGGGCAGCGGGGCGTGGTGATCAACACGGCGTCGATCGCGGCGTTCGACGGGCAGATCGGGCAGGTGGCGTACGCGGCCTCGAAGGCCGCGGTGGTCGGGATGACGCTGCCGGCGGCGCGCGACCTGTCGTCGGTCGGGGTGCGGGTGATGACCATCGCGCCGGGCATCGTGGACACGCCGATGCTCGCGACCGTGTCGGACGAGTTCCGGGCCGGTCTGGCGGCGGGCGTGCCGTTCCCGAAGCGGTTGGCGCAGCCGGAGGAGTACGCGCGGCTGGCCGTGTCGATCGTCGAGCACGACTACCTGAACGGCGAGGTCATCCGCATGGACGGCGCGCTGCGGATGGCTCCGCGTTGACCTGCCGCGGCTCCGCGGACGGCGGGCTCGGTCGCCTGACGCGACCCCGCGTGGTGGTCCGGTAGGGCGACCCCGTCACAGATCTCCCGCGAAGGGGAGGTCGTCCATGGCGTCCGACGTCATCCACAGCCTCAGGGTGTGGGTGGCGCGGACGTCGTCCTCGTTGTACTCCAGCAGCCGGCGGCGTTGGGCGGGGTCCGCCGGTTTGCCGTCCATGCCGACGGCGTCGCGGTACCAGCGCATGGAGTTCTCGCCGCCCGCCTCGGGGTCGCGCCAGCGGAACCCGGCGACCGGGGCGATGGTCTTGAGGCCCTTGCCGTGGGCGCACAGGAACTGGTCCTGCACGATGCCGAACAGGTCCACCCACGCGTCCGACGTGATGAACTCGCGCACCTGCCCCACGGTCGGGATGCCGGGCTGCCCCTTGAACCGCTCGGCCGACCCGAGCAGCCAGCGGTTCTCCGCCAGCTCGTTGTAGCAGTAGGCCCTGAACGACAGCCCCCGCGCGCGGGCGCGCAGCCGCACGCCGGTCAGCCAGCCCCAGAACTCGGCGAACGACCGGGCCTCGTCGGCGCACGGCAGCGGGTCCCAGGTGGCGAACGCGCGGTAGCCGTGCTCCTCGCCGACGTCCTTGCCCGACAGCAAGCAGCCCCACATGTACGCGCCGAGGTCGCCGAAGCTCTCCATGTCGACGTCGACCTCGACGTCGGCGCGCGGCACCTCCATCCGGGACACGCGGCGCACCACGGTGAGGTCGCGCAGCCAGGCGCGGGCCAGGATCACCGCGTCCGAGTGCAGCATCCCGACCAGGGGGATGACCTGCTCGGCCGGGTCGAGGGCGGCGAGCTGGTCGACCGTCTGCACGCCGACCTTGCGCAGCGCCACGGCGTCCTCGCCGCGGACCACGAGGCTCACGTCCCGCGCGGCCTTCAGGTCGGCCTCGCACACCGGCCACCACGGGCAGCTGCGGCACTCCACGATCCGGGACGGGCGGGCCAGCGGGTCGGCGCCGGTCGCGGCGGCGGTCGCGACGGCCAGCCGGTCGGCGAACCGGGCGTCGTACTCGGCGAGGGCGTTGCGGCCGCCCGGCCACGTCGGCGCTTCCAGGTCGTGCCAGACGACGACGTCGGCGTCCATGCCGATCACGCCGCCGGTCGCCCGGCCCCGCGCGGCGAACCCGGACGCCTGGAGCTGGCGCTGGGCGTGCGCCAGCCGGAGCTGGTCGCGCGGCTGGGGTCGGACCTTGCGCAGCGGGTCGACCCGCGCGCCGCCGGGCAGCGGGTGGGTCAGCGGTGACGTGCGCGCGCCCTGGCCGGGGTCGCTGACCTTGTGCCGGACCACGAGCACGGGCACGTACCCGGTGGTCTCCTTCACCAGCAGGTCGATGCCGCCGCGCCGCCCGCCCAGGGGGTCGCGGGGCAGCGCCGCGCCCCAGATGTAGGGCACGCCGGCCTCCATCGCGGCGGCCGTGACGCGTTCGCGGTCGGCCGACGGCACGTCCTGCGGTATCTCCATCAGGTCGGAGCCGACGACCCGGCCCAGGGCGACGGCGACCGCGTGCCGGTGCTCGATCGCGTCGGCCTTGCGCTGCTGGCCGGTGGGGTCCGGCGGCAGCGTGGGCACGTCGCGCATGGTCGGATCGTGTTCGAGGTGCACCCGCCGCCGGCAACGAGTGACCACACCGGCGTCGAGCTGCACCTGGGAAGTCACCGGTGCAGCGTATGACGCCGGGCGGGCGGTTGTACCGGCAACCTCGTCGAGTCGAGTCGATCTTTTGGCGGAACGGCTCTAGGGTTTGCGGTTGAGGAGGTGCGGCCATGGCGCGTGCGAAGGGCAAGGGGTTCACCCCGAGCCGGGCGAAGAACCTCGTGGGCGTGGCCAAGGTGCTGGCGCCCACGCTGATCCCGGTGATGGCTCCGGTCGCGGCCCGGGCCGCCGCGCTCCTGAGCGACCGCTACGACCACTACCGGGCCTCGCGGCTCGGCGTGCCGGTCGACCAGCTGACCAGGTACTCGGGCAAGGGCGCGCGGCTGCACGCCCGGATCGCCGGGTTCTCCGACGCGCTCGCCCAGCTCGGCGACTCCGAGCGGGTCTACGTCCAGGACACCGAGAGGCGGCTGGCGCAGCTGCTGGCCGCGGTGCGGGCGTCGGAGCGGATGCCCGCGTCGCGGCGCAAGGCGGCGCACCGCGCGATCTCGACCGACCTGGACGCGATGGAGGCCGACCTGCTCAAACGCCTCGGCGTGTGAGCTCCTCCACCGCCCGGTAGGCGGTCTCCTCGGGGTTGGGGTCGGCCGGGTCGAACTGGGCCGTGACCTCCTCCAGCACCTCGGCGACCCGTTCCTCCCGCCGGATCAGCGTGTCGCTGCGCAGGTCGCGGGCCAGCGACGCGCACAGCCCGACCATGACGACCACGAACGGCAGCGCGGCGATGATCGTCAGGTTCTGCAGGCCGGTCAGCCCGCTCGACCCGCCGACCAGCAGCATCACCGCCGCGACCAGGCCGGTGAGCACGCCCCAGAACACGACCACGCCCTTCGACGGCCGGATCGAGCCGCGCTGCGACAGCGTGCCCATCACGACGGACGCGGCGTCCGCGCCGGACACGAAGAAGATCGCCACGAGCACCATCACGACCACCCCGGCGACGGTGGCCAGCGGGAACCGGTCGAGCAGGCCGAACAGCTGCCCCTCCGGCGAGGCCGTGCCCGCGAGGTCGGTGCCGGACCGCTGGGTGAAGATCGCCGTGCCGCCGAACACGCAGAACCACGCCAGGCTCACCAGGCTGGGCACGCCGATGACGCCCGCCACGAACTGGCGGATCGTGCGACCGCGGCTGATGCGGGCGATGAACATGCCGACGAACGGCGTCCACGAGATCCACCACGCCCAGTAGAAGATCGTCCAGCCGGACAGCCACGCCTCGGTCGCGTCGCCGCCGGACGCGGCGGTGCGGCCCGCCATGTCGGCCAGCTCGCGGAAGTAGTCGCCGATCGCGGTGGGCACGAGGTTCAGCACGAACACCGTCGGCCCGACCACGAACACGAAGACGGCCAGCACCAGGGCCAGCACCATGTTGGTGTTCGACAGCCACTGGATGCCCTTGGCCACGCCGGACACCGCCGACGCGACGAACGCCACGGTCAGCACGGCGATGACGCCGACCACGACCCCGTTGCCGACCTCGCCCAGCCAGCCCGCGACCCGCAGGCCGCTGCCGATCTGCAACGCGCCCAGGCCCAGCGAGGTGGCCGACCCGAACAGGGTCGCGAAGATCGCCAGCACGTCGATGGCCCGGCCCGCGGGCCCCTCCGCCCGGCGGCGGCCGAGCAGCGGTGCGAACGCGGCGCTGATCAGCTGGCTGCGCCTGCGGCGGAAGCTGCCGTAGGCGATGGCGAGGCCGACGACGGCGTAGATCGCCCACGGGTGCAGCGTCCAGTGGAACAGGGTGGTGGCCATCGCGGTCTGCACGGCCTGGTCCGTGCCGCCCTCGACGGTGCCGGGCGGCGGCTGCACGAAGTGCGACAGCGGCTCGTTGACCCCGTAGAACATCAACCCGATGCCCATGCCCGCGCTGAACATCATCGCGACCCACGAGATCGTGCGGAACTCCGGCGGCTCGTCGTCGCGGCCCAGCGGGATGCGTCCGTAGCGGCTCACCGCGAGCCACAGGGCGAACAGCACGAAGCCGGACGCGGTGAGCACGAACGCCCAGCCGAGGTTGGTGATGATCCAGGTCAGGGCGGCTTTCGACGCCGTGGCGAGGGACGCGGTGCCGAAGATGCCCCAGGCCACGAACGCGAGCGTGACGACGGCGGCGACACCGAAGACCACACGGTCCGTGCGACCCGGCCGATCCGCCTTCGGATCACCGGGCAAAGGCTCGTCGACAGGTTTGCTCTCGGTCGTCACGGGTAATCCGTACCCCCGTTCGGACTAGGGAAAACCCGCGGGTGCGGGTGGGGACTCACGCCCGAACCCCGTGACCTCCTACTCTTTGGGGTGTGACCAGCCGGCCCGCTCCGCCCCGCCTCGCGCGGGCCGTGCTGCTGGCCGTCACGTCCGCCGCGCTCAGCGCCACCGCGCACGGCGCGGCGGGCGGCTCGGTCACCGAGTTCGCGCCCGCGCTGCCCCTGACGCTGCTCGTGGCGTTCGCGGGCACGGCGCTCGCCGAGCGCGGACGCCGGCCGTGGTCGGTCCTGGCCACGCTGGGTGTCGCGCAGCTCGGGCAGCACGCGCTGCTCACCCTCGGCCACCACGCCGCCGACGGACCGGGCCTCGGGTTCAGCCCGACCGCCATGACCGCCGCGCACGTGGTCGCCGCGCTGCTCACCGGCTTGCTGCTGGCCCGTGCCGACGCGGTGCTGCACGCGCTGGCCGACGCCGTCGCCCGGCTGCTGCCCCTGCCCCCCGTCCCGGCCACACCGGCCGGGGCGTTGTGGTCGCCCACCCCGTCGTCGTCCGGGAACGCGCTGGTCGACGTGCTGCTGCGGCGGGTGCACGGCCGTCGCGGCCCTCCTCGCTCCTGATCACCCGAGTCCCCGTACCCACGCACTCAGGCCCAGGAGCCATCACTACATGTCGACAAATCGATTTGGCGTGCGCACGCTCGCCAAGGGCGGCGCCGTGCTCGCCACCGCCGCGTTCCTCGCGCTGACCACCGCCGGCTCGGCGTCCGCCCACGTCACCGCGTCCACCCCGAAGGACGCCGTCCAGGGCGGCTACACCAAGGTCACGTTCCGCGTGCCCAACGAGCGCCCCGACGCGGGCACGGTCAAGGTCGAGGTGAACCTGCCCGCCGAGTACCCGCTGGCCTCGGTGAGCACCAAGCCGACGCCCGGCTGGAAGGTCGAGGCGGTCAAGGAGAAGCTGGCCACGCCGGTCAAGAGCCACGGCCGCGAGGTCACCGAGGCCGTGCGCACGGTCACGTGGACCGCCGACCCGGGCACCCGCATCGAGCCCGGCCAGTTCAACGAGTTCGACCTGTCCATCGGGCCGCTGCCGGACACCACGGACCAGCTGGTCCTGCCCGCCAAGCAGACCTACGACAGCGGCGAGGTCGTGGACTGGAACGCGGCCCCGCCCGCCGAGGGCGCGGACGAGCCGGAACGCCCCGCGCCCGTGCTGAAGCTCGTCGCCAAGACCGGCGACGACCACGGCACGGCCACCGCGACGGCGGTCGCCGACGACGGCCACGACACGGCCGCCACCGCGACCGACGACACCGCCCGCTGGCTGGGCGGCGCCGGGCTGGCCGTGGGCGCGCTCGGGCTCGGGTTGGGTGCGGGAGCCGTGCTGCGGTCCCGTCGCGCGGGCAAGCCGACGGCATGAGGCGCGTCGTCTCGCTGCTGCTGACCGGCCTGGTCGCGGGCGCGGTCGCGCTCGGCACGGCCGCACCGGCGTCCGCGCACAACGTGCTGATCAGCAGCGACCCCAAGGACGGGGCGCAGCTGGAGGCCGGGCCGGCGACCATCACGCTGACCTTCGACCAGCCCGTGCAGGCCGGGGAGAAGTTCAACACGATCACGGTCACCGGACCCGAGGGCACGCGCTGGGAAGCGGACGGCGAGCCGACGGTCAAGAACAACAGCGTCGCCTTCGGGGTCCGCCCGCTCGGCCCGGCCGCCGAGTACTCGGTGGGCTACCGGGTGCTCTCCGCGGACGGGCACCCGGTGACGGGCTCGCTCAAGTTCACCCTGACCAAGGCGGGCAGCGGCACGCCCGCGCCCGCCGCGGCGAACGCCGAGGACCCGAAATCCGCGTCGTCCGGCGGTGGCGGCGTGCCCATCTGGGTGTGGATCGTCGGCGCGGCCGTGCTGCTGGCCGGTGGCGCGTTCCTCGCGCTGCGCGGCGGCGGCGGGGAGAGCAGCAGGCGATGAGCGTGAACCGGACCACCACGACCGCGAACAGGTACTGGGTCGTCGGCGGCCTGCTGGCAGGCGGAGCCGTCGGCGTCTTCCTGGGCCTGGGCCTGTCCACCACACCGGAAGCGGTGGGCGTGGCCGAGCCGGGCGTGGTGGTCCGGTTCGCGCACCCGCTGGTGCGGACGCTGCTGGACCTGGCCGCGACCGTCGTCGTCGGCCTCTCGCTGCTGCCGAAGCTGCTCGGGTTCAGCCGGCCCGCCCTCACCGAACCGGTCCTGCGCGTGGCCCGGCCGGCCGCCGTGGTCGCGGCGGCGGTGTGGGCCTTCACCGCGTTGCTGTCGATCGTGATCCGGGCGTACGAGACGCGACCGGACGCGGAGCTGACCATGCCGATGGTCGTGGACTACGTGCAGCGCGTCGGCGCGGGCCAGGGATTGCTGTTCAGCGCGGTGTGCGCGCTGGTGTACCTGTGGATCGGCGTGATGGCCGTGCGCCGGGGCGAATCGGTGCCGGCGGAACTGCGCATCCTGATCGCCATGTTCGGCCTGCTGCCGCTGCCGGTCACCGGTCACGCGTCGAACTGGAAGTACCACGACTACTCCATGATCTCGATGGAGCTGCACGTGCTCGGCGCGGCGGCGTGGACCGGTGGCCTGGCGGCCCTGGTGGTGCTGGTCGCGCACCGCCGCGGGTTGTTGGCCGAGGCGCTGCCCAAGTTCTCCAAGCTGGCGACGATCGCGTTGATCCTGGTGTCGGTCACCGGGTTGTTCAACGGGTTGCTGGAACTCGCGCTGAACCCGGTCATCGGCCTGCCGGGGTCTCTTCTCACCACCTCGTACGGACTGGTGCTGGTCGGGAAGCTCGTGTGCGCGGCCCTGCTGGCGTTGCTGGGCGCGAACATCCGGTGGCGGTTCCTGCCGCACATCGCGCAGCACAAGACGACGGCGGTCGTCGGCTGGGCCGCGGTGGAACTGGCCATCATGGGCATCGCGTTCGGCCTGGCGGTCGTGCTCTCGCGCGCACCGGTCGCCTGACCCGCTCGCTCGCGTGATCAGGCGCGACGCGCCGGTTGTCGGACCCCTGTGGTGGAGTGCGCGCATGGCTGATTCACCGATCCTGGTACTGGGGGCCACCGGCACCACGGGCAAGCGGGTGGCCGCGCGTCTCACCGCGGCGGGCCACGACGTGCGCCGGGCGTCACGCCGCGGCGACGTGCGCTTCGACTGGTCCGACCGCGGCACGTGGGCGGGTGCGCTCGACGGTGTCGAACGGGTGTACCTGATGGCGCCGGACGAGCAGCCGGTCGACCCGGACTTCGTGCACGAGGCCGTGGCGCGGGGCGTGCGGCGGCTCGTGCTGCTGTCCACCCGCGGCGTGGTGGAGATGGGGGACGAACGGCTGCTCGCCGCCGAACGGCTGGTGCGCGGGTCGGGCGTCGGGTGGACCGTGCTGCGGCCGGACTGGTTCGACCAGAACTTCGACGAGGGGTTCTTCCGGCCGTCGGTGCTCGCGGGCGAGCTGGTGCTGCCCTTCGGGGACAAGCGGCAGGCGTTCGTCGACGCGGGCGACATCGCGGCGGTGGCCGCGACCGCGCTGACCGAGGACGGGCACGAGGGCGAGACCTACGAGGTCACCGGGCCCGAGGCGCTGTCGTTCCCGCAGGCGCTGGACGTGCTCGCGCGGGTCACCGGCCGGCAGGTCGCGTTCCGCGGCACGCCGGACGACTACCGGGCCGTCATGCCCGCCGACCTCGCGGACGAGCAGATCCGGACGTGGGCCGCGGTGGGCGACGTCGAACCGACCGACGTGGTCGCCCGGGTCACCGGACGTGAGCCCCGGAGCTTCCACGACTACGCCGTGCAGGCGTGGGAAGGGGGCGCATGGCGCGACTGAGCGTCGGTGAGTGGTCCGTTCGGTGCGGCGAGCTGCGCCGAACGCCCTAATCGGTGACCCGTCGGGCGGAAGTGTCCGCGCGGAGCTTGTTCAGCGCCGCCATGGCGTCCTGACCACGCCGTTCGAGCTCCTTGGCGTCGATCCAGCCGTTCGCGAAGTAGCGGTAGTCCTGGGCCAGCTTCACCAGTTCGGCCAGGTAGTCCGCCGAGCGCTCGCGGCGCTGCTGGTCGAACCGCGCCAGGAACGGCAGCTGCGTGTCCACGACCTCGTCCAACATCCGGGCGGCGCGCAGGGCACGCCTGGCCCGCCGACGCCGCACAACCGCCAGATTCCCGACCACGCACACCTCGCCGACCCCGGACCCGCACTCTCGATGCCTCAGTCGTCAGACGCGCGGCGAGTGTTACCGGTTCGTTCCCCCACGACCCCGGTTTCAGCGGTAGGGCGTCCAGGGCGTCGTCGTGTCGCCCACGCGCAACGCCTTGAGCCGGCTGTGCAGCTCGTCCCGCACCCCGGGGTGGCTGCGCATGATCGGCAGCACGCTCGTGGTCAGCTTCAACTCCCTGACCTCGCGCAACACCGGGAAGCCCGCCCAGTCGAGGACGTCGAAGCCGTACTCGTCGGCCAGCTGCCGGTACCACTCGGCGGGATGGCCGAAGCGGGCCACGCCCACCGGCAGGGTGCTCAGGTCCCACTCGCGCGGCCCGACGCTGGTGGAGTCGAAATCACAGATCACCGGCCCGTCCGGGCTGGGGATCAGGTTGCCCAGGTGCGCGTCCCCGTGCACCACGCCCTGCGGCAGCACGGTCCGCAGCTCGGCCAGCCGGAGGTCGGCCTCGGCGCACCGGTCCTCCAGGAACCGGCGGTCCGGCGCGGACAGCTCCTCGGCGTCGGCGATGCGGCGGCGCACGTCGTCCAGCGGCGTCCAGCGCGGCAGCTCGAACTCCGGCGCGGGCAGCGCGTGCACCTGGCGCAGCAGCCGCCCCAGGTCGCGACCGTCGACGGCCCGGCCGCCGGACGGCACCGCGTGCCACAGGGTGGCCAGGTGCTCCCCCACCACCAACGGCTGCGGCACGTCCTCGACCAGCCGCACGGCCGGCACGCCGTGCGACGCCAGCCACCGCGCGACCTCGACCACCTTGCGCGCCCGGTGGCGCAGCGTCGTGGAGCCGACGATCCGGACCACCACCCGGTCGGCGGGCAGGTCGAACACGGCGTTGCTGGTGAACTTCACGAGCCTCGCGCCGCGGTGCGCCAACCCCAGTTCGGCGCACAGCCGTGCCAGCACGGACGTCAACGCGGCGGAGGTGAACCTGCCGTCCAGGGCCCCGACTCCCCGCAGCTCAGGCCGCGCTGTCGTTGCCGGTGAACTTCGCCAGGCGTTCGGCCAGCTCACGGGCATCGGGGTTGTTGCGGCGCTTCTCCGCCTCGTGCTGCAGCGGCTTCATCCGGTCCTTCGTGCGGACCGACTTCAGGCCCTCGGACAGCTCGATCGCCTGCCGGCCGAGCCGCGCGCCGTGGTCGATGTCGCCGTCGAGCAGGTGGTTGATCGACAGCGACGTGAGGTTGAACGACCGGCTGCGGGCCATGTCGTCGCCGTAGCCGCTGATGGCCTTGGTCAGCGCGGGCACCGCGGTGCGCGTGTACTTCGCGTCCACCGTCTGCGCCAGCTCCGTGTGCACCGTCCCGATCATCGCGGACAGGTCGTTGGCGTCGAAGAACTTCGCCCACGCGGGCGACTCGGCGACGTTGGCGCGGGCGAACTCGTCGCGGGCGCGGCCGAGGAGCTTGAGCGCCTGGTCGTCGGAGCCCATCTTCGCGTAGGCCCACGCCTCGTTGGCGCACAGGATGCCGACCGCGAGCTCCGAACCGGAGTTCTGGGCGGCGAGCTGGCCGAGCTGGAACACCTTCAGCGCGTCGTCCGGCGCGTTCTGGTGCAGGTAGACGCGGCCCATCCGGTACAGGATGTTGGCCACGAGCTCTTCCTTGCGGCCCTGCTTCGCCAGGCCCAGCGCCTGGCCGAAGTGGTTGCGGGCCGAGTCGTACAAGCCGGTGTCGAACGAGGTCCAGCCGGCCAGGTTGTGCAGGTCGGCGAGCGCGACGTAGAGGCGTTCCTTGACCAGGTCGGTCGCGTTCGCGCCGAGCATCTGCTGGCCCCACGAGAGCTGGGCGACGACGGCGTCGCGGCACGAGCCGCCGCCGTACTGGTAGTCGAGCGTGCGCAACGCCCTGGTGGCCGCTTCGACCTGTCGGACGTCGGTCATGCCGATGCGGCCAGGGGCCGGAGTCTGCGCGGGCGATGAAGCCCAAGACCCGGAGTCCGTACCGAACACGGCCGCGCCGACGGTGATGGCGGCGGCGTGCGCGAGGAACTTCCTTCGCTTCACCGACTCGTCCTCCTCAGAATGGGGTGAGTCCGCCGTGGCGGCCACCCTCACTGCCGTGGCCTCGTCGTAAGCGAGGCCCATGTACCCCCTTGGGACACCCAAGCCCTGGGCGATCCGCGCGAGGACGTCGTAGGCCATGACCTGGCGTCCCTTGAGGATCTCCGAGACTTCGGACTGCGACTGGCCCGTCAACGCCGCGATCTGGCGCTGCGACACACCGTGCCGCCGGAGCAGCCGGTAGACCGCGCTGATCTCTCGTCTGGCCAGGGCGTCACGCATCTCCTGCTGGTCCCAGACGTCTGGTGTAACAGGAGAGCTCGGCGAACCGATGGTGTTCAATTGCGCCCCCTCACAGTCCTTTGGGCGTCAACGGCAGAGTAGGGGCACTCCCCCGACTGCGAGAAGTACCGATCGGCGAGGCTGATCGGCCCTGCCGAACTCCACTGACCGCTTACCGTGGAACGGCCACCGGCCAGCGCTATGACGTCCCGATCCGGGTTGAATCATCGCAATCTGAGTTCCGGTAAGCGAGCGAGTACGGAGAGGAACATGGTCGTGGACCTGATCGAGCGGGCGGTGACCACCCCTGGTGGGTCGGCCGCGCCTGTCGTCGCCCCGGCCCCCTCTCCGGCACCCCTGTCTGTCCAGGAGCCGACCGACGTCGACTCCGGATGGCGCGGCACGACCGGGCACCGTCGCTGGTGGCGCATCCGCTGCAGCGACGTGGTCGACCGGGAGCGCTGCCTCACCGTGATGGTCGACCGGGGCCGCGTGGTCCTGGTCGGTCCCCCCGGTGAGACGGCGGTCCTCTCGGCCGACCAACTCGTACAACTCAGGGCCGCGCTACGTGAGGCCGCCGAGCAGGCGGAAAGGTGACGGTGACGTTTCGGTGGACGAGATCCTCGGACAAGTTCTTCGCAACGCGGTGTGGGAGCGGTTGGACCTGCTCACGGAGTTGGCCAACGAGGCCGACGCCCCGTCCCTGCTGTCGGTGGCCCGTTCCGAGCTCCCTCGGCTGACCGAGGGGTGGCGGGCGCTGCTCGCCGCGCACGAACCGGACGAGAAGGGCAACTGCCCCGAGTGCTCCGGGCGGTGGCGGCAGCAGAAGAGCCCCTGCTCGGTGTGGCGCGCCGCGTACGAACACCTGGTCGCGGGCGGTTTGGCCCCGCGCCCGGCTCGGCACCTCCGATCGGCGCCGGTGACGCCTCCCGTCACCCGGTCGCGCCGGGGAATGGTGATGCGAGCCCACTGACGGGCGGCCCCGACCTGTCGTTCCCCCGACGCGACCAGGTCGAGCACCCGCCTACTGGCCGGCGGTCCGGGACGTGCGAACCCCCGACCGCGACGAACGGACCGCCGGCCAGCTACAGCTCCACCGCACGACAACTCCACAGACATCCGCGGGCCGGTGTTGTGCACACCTTCCCTCCCCGACCGACACCGGTCCGCGGGCACCAACCCGGCCCCGATGTCCGCACCTCCCGCGCGGGCATCGGGGCCGTTTCACGAGATCAGCGGTGCGTGCCGGTGCGCCAGGTCAGGTAGCCGGTCAGCCCGGGGAACAGCCGGCCCGCCAGGTCGAACGCCCGCAGCTGCCACGGGAACACGACCTCGTCGCGCTCCCGCTCCACCGCCTCGGCGATCCGCTCGGCCACGTCCTGCGGCGTCACGGTCGGGATCACCCTGGCCAGCGCCGGGATCCGCGCCTCCGCGCCGGGGTTGTTGACGAAGTACCGGCTGCTCACCTTGCCCGGCACGACCTCGCTCACCCCGATGCCGGTGCCGCGCAGGTCCAGCCGCAGGGCCGCGGTCATCCCGCGCAGCGCGTAGCGGGCCGCCGCGTACCCGGTCGCGCCGGGGATGGGCAGGCGGGACACCGGCGAGTTGACGTTGACCACCCGACCCGTGCCGCGCGCCCGCATGCCGGGCAGGAACTCCCTGGTCAGGTGCAGCGCCGCGGTGAACGGCAGGGCGATCATGCCGGCCAGCTCGGGCGTCGGCGTGTCGTCCAGGAACAGCCAGCGGCCCACGCCCGCGTTGTTGACCAGGACGTCCGGCACGCCGACCTCGGCGATCACCCGTTCGGCGAGCGCGTGGATCTGGTCGACGTCCGCGAGGTCGGCCGGCACGGCGAGCGCACGCCCGCCGGTCGCCTCGATCCGTTCGACGTGCTCGTCGAGCGCTTCACCGCTGCGCGCCACCAGCACGACAACCGAACCGCGCCCCGCGAGCGTCAGGGCGGTCGCCGCGCCGATGCCCTGGGACGCGCCGGTCACCACGACCGTCTTACCCGCCAACCGCAACGAACTCTCCCTATGCCACCGAACGGACCCTGATCACGAGCGCCGCCGCGCACAGCGTGGCGGCAGCCGAGACGGCGAACAACCCCCGGTACCCGCCGAGTGACGCCAGCACGAACGTCGTCAGCAGCGGTGCGAGCACCTGGGGCAGCGAGTTGGCGATGTTGACCACGCCGAGGTCCTTGGCCCGGTCGGACGCGGCGGGCAGCACCTGGGTGAGCAGGGCCAGCGCCACCGCCCAGTAGCCGCCGAAGCCGACGCCGAGCAGCGGCGCGGCGATCAGCGCGGCCGTCCACGTGGGCCAGGCGACGAGCAGCAGCGCCGCCGCCGCCATCACGCCGGCCGCCAGGAGCACGTAGGGCTTGCGCCGGCCGGTCCGGTCGGAGCGGGCGCCGACGACGAACGCGCCGATCGCCAGCGCCACGCCGTAGAGCAGCATCAGCACCAGCAGGCCGTCCTCGGGCGAGGGGTGCCGGACCACGTCGTCGAGGAAGTACAGCAGGTAGAGCGTGCCGAACGCGTTGCCCAGGTTGATCATGAAGTGGGCGGACCAGGCCCAGGCGAAGTCCGGGTGCCGCCTCGGCGAGACCCACAGCTCGCGCCACCGCAGCGGCGGGCGGGCGGCGCGCGGCAGCCGGGCGTCCGGGGTGATCAGCACGAACGCCAGCGCGCCCGCCACGACCAGCGCCGCGCACGCCAGGTACCCCTGGGCCAGGCCGCTGACCAGCACCGTGACCACGACCGCGCCGAGCACGGTGCCGAGCATCTGGGACACGCCGACCAGGCCGCCGACCTTGGCCCGCTGCCGCACGGGCACCCGGTCGGGCACGGCGGAGGTGAGGCTGGCGAGCATCCCGTTCAGCCCGGCCTGCACCAGGCACCAGCCGAGCACCATCACCCCGACGGAGGACGCCGAGGACAGCACGGCCAGGCCGACCGCGCCGATCGACGCGCCCGCCAGCGTCCACGGGTGCCGCCGCCCGAAGCGGGACGTGGTCCGGTCCGACGAGAGCCCGACGAGCGGGTTCGCGACCAGCGCCACGAGCGCTCCCACGCCGGTGACCAGCCCGAACACCGCTTCCTTGGCGGTGGCGTCGAGCAGTTCGGCCTGGTGCGGCAGCAGCACCTGGATGGGCGCGTAGATCGCCAGCCACAGGCCGAGGTTGGCCAGGAACAGCCACGTCATCCACGACCGGCGGACGGGGACGGCCGGTTCCGCCAACGCCTCGGCGGTCACCTCCTGATCCGATCGCGGTACCACTCGTAGGAGGCGCGCGGGGTGCGCTGCTGCGTCTCGTAGTCGACGTGGACCAGGCCGAACCGCTGCGAGTACCCCGAGTCCCACTCGAAGTTGTCCATCAGGGACCACACGAAGTACCCGCGCACGTCGGCCTTGAGGGCTTCCTCGATGTGCCCGTCCAGGTACTCGATCCGCTCGGTGTCGTCCAGGGAGTGCGGGTAGCTGCACCCGCTCTCGGTCACGTACACCGGAGGCAAGTCGACAAATCGATCTCGCAACAGGGAGATCATCTCCGACAGCCCGGACGGCACGACCGGCCAGCCGAAGCCGGTCTTCGGGTACTCCTCGATGTCCACCAGCTCGAACGGCAGCGGGTTGCCCTCGGACGGCAGCCGCACGCGGGTCGGGTTGTAGTAGTTGACGCCGTAGAAGTCGAGCGGCGCGGAGGTGATCGCCAGGTCGCCGTCCACGATCGGCAAGCGGTCGGCCGGCGCGTCGGGGTAGCGGCCGGCCAGCTGCGCGTCGGCGTAGAGCCAGTTGTGCAGCTCGGAGTACGCCTGCGCGGCCGGGAGGTCGGACGGTTCGGCGGGCCACACGGGCGTGTGGTTGTTGGCCGTGCCCACAGCGCGCGCTCCGGCGGAACGCAGCGCCTGGACGGCGAGCCCGTGCGCCAGGTTGAGGTGGTGGGCGGTGGGCAGCGCGTCGAACAGCAGCGCCTTGCCCGGCGCGTGCTGCCCGGTGGCGTACCCGAGCAGCGTCACCATCGCGGGCTCGTTGATCGGGATCCACAGCGCGACCCGGTCGGCCAGGCGCGCCGCGACCCGCTCGGCGTAGTCGGCGAACCGGAAGGCGGTGTCGCGCTCCAGCCAGCCGCCCGCATCCTCCACGGCCAGCGGCGTGTCCCAGTGGTACAGCGTGACGACGGGCGCGATGCCCGATTCCAGCAGCTCGTCCACCAGCCGGTCGTAGAACACCAAATCGCCCGCGAGCACCCGCGGCCACGACACGGAGAACCGGTAGGCGTTCACGCCCAGCGACCGCATCAGGCCGACGTCCTCGCGGTAGCGGTGGTAGTGGTCGCAGGCCACCGACGCGTCGTGCCCCTCGAACGCCGGGAACGCGTCCCACGAGGACGGTCGCCTGCCGGCGGCGGTGAACGAGCCCTCGATCTGGAACGCGGAGGTCGAGACGCCCCAGAGGAAGTCGTCGGTGCCCGGGAGCTCATCGGACGCGGTCACGCGGGCCTCCAAACATGAAAGTGATTCGGATCGTAGGCGTGTTGCGCCGTGAAGTGAAGTGGAAAGGTCCAGGACCGGGCACTATGGAGACCCGCCACCCATTCAGCAGGAGTCGCCGTGACCAGTACGACCCCACTGCGCCGCCAGCCGGTGCAGCAGCGCAGCGCCAAGCGCGTCGAGCGGATGCTCGAAGCCTGCGCCCAGCTCATCGAGGAGGTCGGCTACGACGGAGTCACCACGACACTGATCGCCGAACGCGCGGGCGTCGCGGTCGGCTCGCTCTACCAGTTCTTCCCCGACAAGCGGGCGGTCGTGCAGGCGCTGACCCTGCGCAACCTGGAGAAGTTCATCCAGACGGTGGACGGCCGGTTCACCTCGACCACCCTCGAGCACTGGTGGGACGCCGTCGACTCGATCTTCGACGTGTACGTCTCGATGCACCGCGAGGTGCCCGCGTTCTCCAAGCTGCACTTCGGCGACGTGGTCGACATGCGGCTGCTCGACGACCGGCGCGACAACAACACGGTCATCTCCGACCGCATCGCGGAGATGATCTCGGCGAAGTTCGACATCCCGCTCGCCGAGATCCAGCTCCCGATCTCGATCGCGGTCGAGGCGGCGGACGGCGTGCTGAACCTGGCGTTCCGCCGCGATCCGGCCGGTGACCAGCGCATCCTGGACGAGGCCAAGGCGCTGGTGCGGGGCTACCTGTCGACCAGGCTCCCGAACTAGCGGTCCTTTTCAGCCGAACGAGTGACCTTCGCCCCGGTAGGTGGGCACGGTCCGCTCCACCACGTCGCCCCGCACGACGTGGTAGTGGGTGAACCGCTCGGCCAGCTCGCCCGCCTTGGCGTGCCGCAGCCACACGCGGTCGCCCAGGCGCAGCGAGTCGGCGGCCCGGCCCACCACCGGGGTCTGCACCTCACCCGCGCCCTCCAGCGGCAGCAGCTTCAGCCCGACCGGCAGGTACGGGCTGGGCTGGCGGTCGGGGGTCGCGGTGCCGGAGGCGATGTAGCCGCCGGAGAACAGCGTGGCCACCCGCCGCGTCGGCCGGCGCACGACGGGCAGCGCGAACAGCACGGCGGGCCGGGGCCGGAAGCCGCGGTAGCCGTCGAACAGGGTCGGGCCGATGAGCCCGGAGCCCGCGGCCAGCTCGGTGACCGACGGGTCGGCCGCGGTGACCTCCAGGCTGCCCGTGCCGCCGCCGTTGACGAACTCCAGGTCGGCGACCCCGCGCACGGCCGAGACCGCGGCCGCGCGGCGCTCGACCAGCTCGGCGGCGGAGTGGCGCTGCATCCAGCGCAGCGCCGCCCCGCGCAGCGGCTTGCCCGGCGGCCGGTCGCCGAGGCCCGCGATCTGGCCCTCGTACGCCATCACGCCGACCAGCCGGAACCCCGGCCGGCGCGCGATCTCCTCGGCCAGGGCGCGGGCGTCGCGCGCCGTGTGCACGGGTGACCGGCGCGGGCCGATGTGCAGGCCGGGCACCGGCCGCCAGGACACGTCGAGCTCCAGGCACACCCGGATCTCCGGGTGCGCGGCGCCGAGCGCGGACTGGACCAGGTCGAGGTGGGCGGTCGAGTCGACCACGATGGTGATCCGCTCGCGCGCCTTGTCGTCCTTGGCCAGCTCGGTCAGCGCCGCCAGGTCCACGGTCGGGTACGCGACCAGCAGGTCGTCGGACAGGTCGACCGACGACAGCCACAGCGCCTCGGCCAGCGAGTAGCACATGACGCCCGCGAAGCCGGGCCGCGCGAGCACCCGTTCCAGCAGCGCCCGGACCCGGACGGACTTGCTCGCCACCCGGATCGGACGCCCGCCCGCGCGCCGCACGAGGTCGGCCGCGTTGCTGTCGAAGGCGTCCAGGTCGACGATCGCGAACGGCGGGTCGTGCTCCTCCGTCGCGGCGTCCAGGCGCGTGCGGTGCTGCATGGGCCTCACCGTACTTGAAAGGTGAATAGCTTTCACCTACGGTGCGTGGAACGCGTCACATCCGGAGGTGGGCATGGGGACCCCGTGGACGAACTGGGCACGCACGGCGTCCGCGAACCCGCACCGGGTGGAACGCCCGGCGAGCGTCGACGAGCTCGCCGCGGCGGTCGCAGGCGCCTCCAGTGTCCGCCCGCGCGGCAGCGGGCACTCGTTCACCGACATCGCGGTCGCGCCCGGCGTGGCCATCGACCTCGACGCCTGGACCGGGGTCGTGGAGGTGTCCGGCACGCTCGTGACGGTCCGCTCCGGCACCACGTTGCGGCAGCTCAACGCCCTGCTGGACGTGCTCGGGCTGGCCATGGCCAACCTCGGCGACATCGACGCGCAGACCGTGGCGGGCGCCATCTCCACCGGCACGCACGGCACCGGCGCGAAGCTCGGCGGCCTGGCCACCCAGGTGGTCGCGCTGGAGCTCGTGCTCGCGGACGGGTCGCTGGTCCGGTGCTCGGCCGAGGAGCGGCCCGAGCTGTTCCACGCGGCCGGGGTCGGGCTCGGCGCGCTGGGCGTGATCAGCACGGTCACGCTGCGGTGCGTGCCGTCGTTCGTGCTGCACGCCCGCGAGTTCCCCGGCCGGCTCGACGCGGTGCTGGAGGAGTTCGACCACCTCACCGCGGTCGAGGACCACGTGGAGTTCCACTGGTTCCCGCACTCCGACCGGGTGATCGTGAAGCGGAACAACCGGGTCGACTCCCCGGCCGCGCCGCTGTCGGCCGTGCGCCGGTTCTACGAGTACGAGGTGATGGAGAACGGCGCGTTCGGTCTGGTCTGCAAGCTGGCGAAGGCCGTGCCCGCGACCACCAGGACGCTCAACCGGGTGTGCGGGTCGCTCATCTCCGAGCGCGACTACCGGGACGTCTCGCACCGCGTCTTCGTCACGCCCCGGCGGGTGCGGTTCGTGGAGACCGAGTACGCGATCCCGCGGGCCGCGCTGCACGACGTGCTGCGCGAGCTG
The DNA here is from genome assembly GCF_044757065.1 of Actinosynnema sp. NPDC091369. Classification (NCBI taxonomy): domain Bacteria; kingdom Bacillati; phylum Actinomycetota; class Actinomycetes; order Pseudonocardiales; family Pseudonocardiaceae; genus Actinosynnema; species Actinosynnema sp. NPDC091369. The sequence goes on from NZ_JBIVUG010000001.1 coordinate 1,022,456, forward strand.
CGCGCGGCCGTCGCGGGCCTGGACCACGGCGTGATCGTGCCGGTCGAGGTGCGGGTGGCCCAGGGCGACGACATCTGGCTGTCCACGGCGCACGGACGTGACACGGCTTACATCGCCGTGCACCAGTACCTCGGGATGCCGTACCGGCGTTACTTCGACGCGTTCGAGCGGATCGCGGGCGCGGTCGGCGGCCGGCCCCACTGGGGCAAGATGCACACCCTCACGGCGGAGACCCTGCGCGACCGCTACCCGCGCTTCGACGACTTCCGCCGGGTCCGCGCCGAGGTGGACCCGACCGGCAAGTTCACCAACGCCTACCTCGACCGCGTGCTGGGCTGACCAACACCGGGCGGCGGCCCACCCCGGGCAGGACGACGGGGTGACCGACGCCCTCACGGTCGCGCGGGCCGATCAGAACGCGTCGGCGACCGGGGTGTCGCCGCTGATGAGCTCGTAGGTCCGGCGGACCGTTCCGGGACGGTCCAGCAGGGCCACCACGACCGCCGCCACGTCCCCGCGGGGTACGGAACCCCGTAGCGGCTTCTCCGACAGCTCGACCAAGCCGGTCGGCTCGTCGTCGGTCAGCCGGCCGGGCCGCAGGATCGTCCAGTCCAGGTCCCGTTCCCGCAGGTCGTCCTCGGCGGCGCCCTTGGCCGCCAGGTAGGCGTCGAACACCTCGTCACCGGTCGTCCGGCCGATGCCGGTGGTGCTGATCTGGATGAACCGGCGCACGCCCGCCCGTTGCGCGGCTTCGGCGAACAGCGCCGCCGCCGCCCGGTCCACGGTGTCCTTGCGCGCCACCCCGCTGCCCGGCCCGGCACCCGCGGCGAAGAGCGCCGCGCCCGCGCCGGTCATCAGTTCCGCGACCGAAGCGACGTCGGTCGCCTCCAGGTCGCAGTGGACCGGGACACCGCCCGCGTCCAGCACGTCCGCGTGGTGGTCGGGGTTGCGCACCAGCGCCGTGGCGCTGTCGCCCCGCGCGGCCAGCAGCCGCTCCACCCGCAACGCGATCTTGCCGTGCCCGCCCGCGATCACTACCCGCATGGTCCGACCGTAGGTCAGGACGCGGTCGCCAGCACCTGCTCGTACACGAGTTCGTTCACCCAGCGGGTGGTCGCGGTGTCCTCGACCGGCACGGTCTCGTTGCGGCCCGCGACGTCCGTGCTCAGCTGCAGCTCCTCGTCGGCCAGCAGCACCGAGACGCCGTAGCGCCGCACCCGCGGCAGGCAGTTCGCCAGGTAGTCGTGCGTGAAGACGACCGACGTCGGCAGCACGGCGGCCGCGTTGCCGAAGCGGGCGAACGGCACCGCCGAGGCCAGGGCGGTGCGCCAGTGGCGGGCGACCGCCAGCACGCCGACGATCCGCACCGCGGCGGGCGGCACGCGGCCGTCCATCTCCGGCCACACCCAGGTCGACACGGTGGTGCGGTCGGTCTCCGGGGCCGCGCCCAGGCACAGCCGCTCGGCGTGCGCGTCGGCCAACAGCTCCGCCACCACGATCACCTTGCGCCCCATGAGGACCATCTCGGGCAGCACCACGCCGTGCCAGCCGAGGCGCACGGCCGCCGACGCGGCCAGCTCCTCGACGGAACCGGGCAGTTCGGGAACCGGAACAGCGGTCGCCGACAGCGCCCTGGTGTCGTCGGTGTCCGCGATCCGTGCTGGTGTGCTGCTCACGCCAGGGCCTCCTCGGCAACCACGGCGGGCTGTCCGCCGCGTTTCGACTCGTGCTCTGGGTAAGGCGTACCAGGTGGGACCGGTCGCACCCCCGGGGCAAAAGGCGTCCTGCGATCGACGGCGTCGAGCGGTCGGTAACCGGTCGGCGACCGGCGGGGCGACTTCGGCCCGGCGGTGCTGCCGTCTGGGTGACCCGGGTGCTCCGCGAGAGCCGGAAGACTGCTCAGCGTGTGCGTCGCTCGCCTGGAACGACCGCCGAACCGGGACCGCCGGCCACCTCGCCGCCCGCACCACCGACCGCTCGACGCGCGAAACCGACCGACCGCCCCGCGCCCCCGCGCCACCACGTTCGGCCGCGGCCGGGCGGGTGACAGACATCACGCACGCACCGGCGGCGAAAAGACGCGGAAAACGAAGAAGCCCCATCCACTGCGTGGATGGGGCTTCCCCTTTTGTGGGCGAGGGGGGAGTTGAACCCCCACGTCCTTTCGGACACACGGACCTGAACCGTGCGCGTCTGCCATTCCGCCACTCGCCCGGAGCGACGTGGAGAACACTAGCACGGTCCCCGTCCGGGTTACCAATTGCCCCGTGTCCCGCCACCCCGGCCCGGATACGATCGGAGCAAGAAGTCGACCGGGTCGGAGGGTTGCCGTGGGCCTCGTACAGCGCTTCGAGCGCCGTCTCGAAGGCATCGTGGGCAACACCTTCGCGCGTGTGTTCGGTGGCAACGTCGTCCCGCAGGAAGTGGCCCAGGCACTGCAGCGGGAGGCGGAGAGCAGCATCCGCGAGTTGGCGGGTGGCAGGTTGCTCGCTCCGAACCACTTCAAGGTCCTGCTGGGTCCGCAGGACCACGATCGGCTTGCCGGGGACGGTCAGGATGAACTACGCATCACCCAGCTTCTGGGGGACTCCATCCGGGAGCACCTCGAAGAGAGCGGATGGGATACCTATGGTGACGTCGTAGTCTCCCTGGAGCGCTCCGACGCGCTGCACACGGGACAGTTCCGAACCAGCTCGTCCGTCGACCCCGACGTGAAAGTTGCCAGCCGACGGTCAGCACCACCTCGCACTGCAGGAGACGGATCCATGAGCCAGCCTCCCGGCTACGGACAAGGACAGGGCCAGCCCGCCTACGACCCCTATGCGCAGGGCGGCTACGGCCAGCAGCAGCAGGGCTACGACCAGCAGGGTTACGGTCAGCAGCAGCCCGGGTACGAGCAGGGCTACGGCCAGCAGCAACCCGGTTACGACCAGGGTTACGGCCAGCAGCCCGGGTACGACCAGGGCTACGGCCAGCAGCAGCCCGGCTACGACCAGGGCTACGGCCAGCCCGGCTACGACCAGGGCTACGGGCAGCAGCAGCCCGGGTACGGCCAGCCCGGGTACGACCAGGGCTACGGCCAGCCCGGCTACGACCAGGGTTACGGCCAGCAGGGCTACGGCCAGCAGCCCGGCTACGACCAGGGCTACGGGCAGCAGGGCTACGGCGACCCGGCCGCGGGCTACGCGCCGCCGGCGGTCCAGTCCGGCCCCCGCCAGCTGAACGCGACGCTGCACCTGGACGACGGCTCCAACCGCACCTACAACCTCAAGCAGGGCGGCAACGTCGTCGGCCGCGGGCAGGAAGCGGACTTCCGACTCCCCGACACCGGGGTCTCCAGGAGGCACCTGGAGATCACGTGGGACGGGCACAGTGCCATGCTCGCTGATCTCGGTTCGACAAACGGCACCACGGTGAACGGCACTCCAGTGCAGACTTGGCAGCTCGCGGAAGGCGACGTCGTCCGCATCGGCCACTCGTCGCTGGTCTACCGCACCCAGGGCTGACCAGTACATTCTGGGCGCGTCGATTCGGGCGAAGGCGTGACGGCACTCAAGTCAGGAGCGGTTACAACCGGTGCCAGAGCTGGTGATGCAGCTGACCAGAGCGGGTTTCCTCGTCCTGCTCTGGTTGTTCGTGTTGGCTGCGCTTCGAGTGGTCCGCTCCGACCTGTACGCGGCGTCGGGGCTCCGCGTCCCGACGCCGAAGTTCGGCAGAGGCGCTAGCAAGGCCGCCAGGGGCACCAAGGCGGCCCGGCAGCTCGTCGTGACCCACGGCGCGCTGGCGGGCACGCGCATCTCCCTGGACGGCAGGCCGATCATGATCGGCCGCGCCGACGACTCGACGCTCGTGCTGGACGACGACTTCGCGTCGACCCGGCACGCGCGGCTGTCGATGCGCGGCACCGACTGGTACGTGGAAGACCTCGGCTCCACGAACGGCACCTATCTCGACCGGGCGAAGGTCACGGCCCCACTCCGGGTCCCGCTCGGCTCCCCGATCCGAATTGGCAAAACGGTGATCGAGCTGCGCTCATGACCCTCGTCCTCCGATACGCGGCCCGCAGCGACCGGGGCCTGGTCCGTTCGAACAACCAGGACTCCGTGTACGCGGGCCCACGCCTGCTCGCCCTCGCCGACGGCATGGGCGGCCACGCCGCGGGCGAGGTCGCCAGCAAGGTCGTCATCGCGGCCCTGGCCCCGCTCGACGACGACGAGCCGGGCGACGACCTGCTCGGCCAGCTGCGCGACGCGGTGATCGCCGGCAACGGCGCGATCTCCGAGCTCGTGCAGAGCGACCCCGACCTGGACGGCATGGGCACCACGCTCACCGCCGTGCTGTTCGCGGGCTCGCGGCTGGGCATGGTGCACATCGGCGACTCCCGCGCCTACATGCTGCGCAACGGCACGTTCACGCAGATCACGCACGACGACACGTTCGTGCAGTCGTTGATCGACGAGGGACGGATCACCGAAGAGGAAGCGGCCACGCACCCGCAGCGCTCGCTGCTGCTGCGCGCGTTGACCGGCCACGAGGTGGAGCCGAGGCTCATGGTGCGGGAAGCCCGTCCGGGCGACCGCTACCTGCTGTGCTCGGACGGCCTGTCCGGCGTGGTCAGCATGGAGACGCTGGAAGAGGCGATCCGCATCCCGGACCCGCAGGCGTGCGCGGACCGGATGATCGAGCTGGCGCTCAAGGGCGGCGGCCCCGACAACGTGACGGTCGTCGTCGCCGACGTGGTCGACGTCGACTTCGGGGAGGACGCGCCCATAGTGGGCGGCGCGGCCGGAGACGGCAGCGAAGACCCACCCCCACCCGACTCGCCCGCCTCGCGGGCGAGTTCCATCACCGGGCCCCGCCCGATCCCGCAGCGGGTCGAGCCGATGCCGCCGCCGGACCCCCGGCGCTCGCGCGGCAACCGGCTCAAGGCGCTGGCCCTGGTCGTCTTCCTGCTCCTGCTGGTGGTCGCGGCGGGCCTGGGCACGCGCTGGTACGTGCTGCGCCAGTACTACGTCGGCGCGGGCGAGAACGGCGAGGTGTCGGTGTTCCGCGGCGTCACCGGCAGCGTGTTCGGCTTCGACCTGCACCGCGAGGTGGAGGGCTCCTGCCCGCCCGGCGCGCAGGCGTGCGAGCCGATCACGGTGGACGACCTGAAGGTCGCCACCCGGGACGTGGTGCGCAACGGCATCACCGACGTGGACGGCCTGGAGGGCGCCCGGGAGGCGATCCGCAGGCTGCGCACCGAGCAGACGCTGCCGTTCTGCCCGAAGGACACCGCCGAGAGCACCACGGGGACGTCCACCACCGCCGCGGCGCCGACGACAACCTCGACCGAGGCGACGACGTCCACCACTGTGGAGGGGACCCCCCTCACCACGCCCGTGCAGAAGCCGGGCACGGATTGCCGAAAGGGTCAGTAGTCGCATGGGTTCGCCGGTCACCGGCGCTGAGGGCACACCGCTCGCGGCGGCGAGCAGCACGTCGCCCGGGTTGAGGCCGCCCACGCGACGCAGCACCGAACTGTTCATGCTCGCGTTCGCCGCCACGCTGGTGACCGGCGCGCTCATCCTGGTGGAGGCCAACCAGGAGCAGGAGCTGAGCCTCCAGATCCTGTGGCTGGGCCTGGCCTACCTGGGCCTGCTCACCGTGGCGCACCTCGCGGTGCGCAAGTGGGCGCCCTACGCCGACCCCGTGATCATGCCGTGCGTGGCGCTGCTCAACGGCCTGGGCCTGGTCATGATCCACCGGATCGACCTGGCCATGGCGGACGTGAAGCTGCCCGGCGACCAGGTGTGGTCGCCCGCCGCGCCCAAGCAGGTGCTGTGGACGGCCATCGCGCTGACGCTGTTCTGCATCGTGCTGAAGGTGCTGTCCGACCACCGCACGCTGGCGCGCTACGGCTACACCGCGGGCCTGCTCGGCCTGGTCGCGCTGGTGCTGCCCGGCGTGCTGCCGAGCTTCATCGCGCCGGAGATCAACGGCGCGAAGATCTGGCTGAGCTTCGGCGCGTTCTCGATCCAGCCGGGCGAGTTCGCGAAGATCCTGCTGATGGTGTTCTTCGCCGCGTTCCTGGTGTCGAAGCGGGACCTGTTCACCATCGCGGGCCGCCGGGTCATCGGCCTGGACCTGCCGCGCGCCCGCGACCTGGGCCCGCTGATCGCCGCGTGGGCGGTCGGCGTGAGCATCATGGTGCTCCAGAAGGATTTGGGCAGCTCGCTGCTGTTCTTCGGCATCGTGCTGGTGCTGCTGTACGTGGCGACCGAGCGGGCCGCGTGGGTCGTGCTGGGCGTGATGATGTTCTGCGTCGGCGCGGTCGTGGCGTGGAAGCTCTTCGGGCACGTCCAGATCCGGGTGCAGAACTGGCTGGACCCCTTCGCCGACCCGTCGGGCACGGGCTACCAGATCGTGCAGTCGCTGTTCGGGCTCGGCACGGGCGGGCTGTTCGGCGCGGGCCTCGGCGGCGGGCGGCCCGACCAGATCCCGGAGGCCAACACCGACTTCATCACCGCCGTGATCGGCGAGGAGCTGGGCTTCGTCGGGCTGGCCGCGGTGCTGCTGATCTACACCGTGTTCGCGATGCGGGGCCTGCGCACCGCGCTGTCGGTCCGGGACACGTTCGGCAAGCTGCTCGGCGGCGGCCTGGCGTTCGCCGTGGCGTTCCAGATCTTCATCGTCGTCGGCGGCGTGACGAAGCTGATCCCGATGACGGGCATCACCGCGCCGTTCCTGTCCAAGGGCGGCTCGTCGCTGCTGGCCAACTACATCCTGGTCGCGTTGCTGCTGCGGATCTCGGACGCGGCGCGCGCGCCGAAGACCACGCCGAAACCGCGCCCGCAGCAACCGGCCATCGCCGACCAGTTCACAGTCATGGTGGAGCGTCCGAAATGAACACACCGCTCCGCCGGGTCGGCCTCGCCATGATGGCGATGATGCTCCTGCTGCTGGGCAACGCGACCTACGTGCAGGTGATCAAGGCCGACGACTACCGCAAGGACCCGCTCAACCGGCGGGTGGTCCTGGACCAGTACTCGCGGGAGCGCGGCCAGATCATCGCCGCCGACGGCACGCCGCTGGCCAGCGTGCAGCGGGTCGACGACCGGCTCAAGTACCTGCGCACCTACGCCAACGGCCCCGTGTTCGCCCCGGTGACCGGCTACTTCTCCACCCTGTACGGCGCGGGCGGCATGGAGCGCGCCGAGGACGACCTGCTCAACGGCTCGGACGACCGGCTGTTCGCCCGCCGGGTGTCGGACCTGATCACCGGCCGCGACCCCAAGGGCGGCAGCCTCCAGCTCACGATCGACGCGAAGCTCCAGCAGGCGGCGTTCGACCGGCTCCAGGGCGTGACCGGCACGGTGGTCGCGATCCGGCCGCAGACCGGGGAGATCCTGGCCATGGCCAGCACCCCGTCCTACGACCCGAACGTGCTGGCCAGCCACGACGTGGACGTGCAGGAAGAGGCTTGGGTCGGCTACGACGCGGACAAGTCCAAGCCGATGCTCAACCGCGCGATCCACGAGAACTACCCGCCCGGCTCGACGTTCAAGCTGGTGGTGACGGCGGCGGCGCTGGCCGAGGGCAAGAACAAGGACACCCAGGTCGACGGCCGCCCGGTGATCACGCTGCCGGGCACGAACACCCCGCTGCCGAACTTCAACGACACCGTCTGCGGCAACGGCGTCACCGCCACGTTGCAGGAGGCGCTGGCCAAGTCGTGCAACACGGCGTTCGCGGTGCTGGCCGCCGAGCTGGGCGCGGACAAGCTGCGCGACCAGGCCGCGAAGTTCGGCATCGGCGAGCAGGAGCTGTCGATCCCGCTGTCGGTCGTGCCCTCGACGCTGGGCCCCATGTCGGACAAGCCGTCGATCTACCAGACCGGCATCGGCCAGAAGGACGTCCGGGTGACGCCGCTGGTCAACGCCGTGATGGCGGCGACCATCGCGAACGGCGGCGTGCGGATGCAGCCGCACCTGGTCGGCAAGATCCTCGCGCCCGACCTGCAGGTGATCAGCGAGACCAAGCCGGACGAGGTCGACGAGGCCATGGAGCCCGCCGAGGCCCAGGCGCTGCGCGACATGATGATCGCCTCGGAGAACAACACCGGTGGCGGCGGCAAGCTCAGCGGCGTCACCATCGCGTCCAAGACGGGCACCGCCGAGCACGGCGACGACGTGCGCTCGACCAACCCGCACGCCTGGTACGTGGCGTTCGCGCCGGCCGAGAAGCCGGAGATCGCGATCGCGGTGATCGTGGAGAACGGCGGCCAGCAGGGCCTGTCCGCCACCGGCGGCCGGGTCGCCGCGCCGATCGGCCGCGCGGTCATCGGCGCCTACCTCGGGGGACGCTGATGCTGACCTCCGGCCAGTTGCTCGCCGAGCGGTACCGCCTCACCAAGCGGATCGCGGTCGGCGGCATGGGCGAGGTCTGGGAGGCCGACGACACCCGGCTCGACCGCAAGGTCGCGGTGAAGGTGCTGAAGGCGGAGCTCAGCGGGGACGCCGAGTTCCTGAACCGGTTCCGCATCGAGGCGCGCACCACCGCGTCGCTCAACCACCCCGGCATCGCCGCGGTGCACGACTACGGCGAGACCGCGTCGATCCCGGACGGGCCGGAGGACACCGCCTACCTGGTGATGGAGCTGGTCGAGGGCGAGCCGCTGGCCGCGATCATCGCCCGCGGCAGGCTGAACGCCGACCGCACGCTGGACGTGCTGGAGCAGGCGGGCAACGCGTTGCAGGCCGCGCACGAGCGCGGGCTGGTGCACCGGGACGTGAAGCCGGGCAACATCCTGGTGACGCCGACCGGCAAGGTGAAGATCACCGACTTCGGCATCGCGAAGGCCGCCGACGCGGCGCCGGTCACGCACAGCGGCATGGTCATGGGCACGGCCCACTACATCGCGCCGGAGCAGGCCCTCGGTCACGCCGCCGAGCCCGCGTCGGACGTGTACGCGCTGGCGGTGTGCGGCTACGAGTGCCTGACCGGGCACCGGCCGTTCCTGTCGGAGAACGCGGTGACGGTCGCGATGATGCACATCCGCGACATCGCGCCGCCGCTGCCGCCGGACGTGCCGCCGGGCCCGCGGGCGCTGATCGAGGCGACCCTGGTCAAGGACCCCCGGCAGCGCTACCGCAACGGCGGCGAGTTCGCGTCCGCGGTGAGCGCGGTGCGGGCGGGCCAGCCGCTGCCCGCGCCGTCCGGGTTGGCGATGGCGGTGGGCGCGCCGATGGCCGCGCCCCTCACGCCGCCGCCCGCGCAGCGCACCCACCCCCAGCACCCCCACGTGGGCAACCCGGTGACCCACCCGGGGTCGCGTCCGGGCATGCAACCGGCCCCACCAGCGATGAACACTCCGCACACGGGCGCTTTCCGTCCGTTGCCACCGGGCGCACGGCCACCGGGGCGCAACCGCGCCGTGCTGTGGGTTATGGTCGCTGTGCTGGTGGTCGCGCTGCTGGTGCTCGGCGTGGTCGTCCTGCGCTGGGCGCTGAAGGACGACGAGGTGCCCGGAGGGGCGAGCCAGCAGGGCACCACGAGCGCCCGCCCGTTGGACGACTCGACCGATCGTCTCCCCGGCAAACCGAAGGTGACGATCACGAAGTCCGACTACGTCGACCTCCCGGTGGACGAAGTCGCGAAACAGCTCTCCGGGCACGGCTTGGAACCCGAGGTGCACTCCGAGGACGGAGGCGCGCCGCGGGACCCCGAGCGGTGCCTGGTGTCGGACCTGGCGCCGACCGGTGAGGTTGCGATCGGCTCACGGGTCACGGTGACGTGTGTACCGACTTGATGCCCGAACGGTACGAAGGCGAACGCAAGGCTTGATGGTGAGACCGTTGACGAGGAGCGGGACGAAGCACTGATGAGCACTCCGCGACTGCTCTCCAACCGCTACGAACTGGGTGAGACGCTCGGCTACGGCGGTATGTCGGAGGTGCACAAGGGCCGGGACGTCCGGCTCGGCCGCGACGTCGCCATCAAGGTGCTGCGCGCTGACCTCGCCCGTGACGCCCAGTTCCAGGAGCGGTTCCGCCGGGAGGCGCAGAACTCGGCCGCGCTGAACCACCCCGCGATCGTCGCGGTCTACGACACCGGTGAGACCCAGACCGAGTACGGCCCGCTGCCCTACATCGTGATGGAGTTCGTCGACGGCCGCACGCTGCGCGACATCGTCAAGACTCAGGGCCCGCTGTCGGGCAAGCGGGCGATGGAGGTCATGGCCGACGTGTCGGCCGCGTTGGACTTCAGCCACCGGCACGGCATCGTGCACCGGGACGTGAAGCCGGCCAACGTGATGATCACCCGGTCGGGCGCGGTGAAGGTGATGGACTTCGGCATCGCGCGCGCGGTGCACGACGGCCAGGCCGCGGTGACGCAGACCGCCGCCGTGATAGGGACCGCCCAGTACCTGTCGCCCGAGCAGGCGCGCGGTGAGGCCGTGGACGGCCGGTCCGACGTGTACGCGTCGGGCTGCGTGCTGTTCGAGCTGCTGACCGGCGAGCCGCCGTTCACCGGCGACTCGCCCGTGGCGGTGGCCTACCAGCACGTGCGGGAGGACCCGAAGCCGCCGTCGTCGCTGAACCCGAAGGTGACGCCCGCGCTGGACGCGATCGTGCTCAAGGCGATGGCCAAGGGCCCGGCCAACCGCTACCAGTCGGCCGCCGAGATGCGCGCGGACCTGGTGCGCGTGCTGTCCGGCCAACGGCCTTCCGCGCCCGCCGTGATGACGGCGGAGGACCACCGCACGGCCGTGCTCAGCAGCCAGGCGGCGTCGCCGCGGACCGAGGTCGCGCCCTCGACGGGCGGTCGGCACCGGCCGTCGGCGCAGCGCGAGGAGCCCGCCGAGTACGACCCGCTGGCCGAGGAAGAGGAGGAGCGGCGCGCCCGGCGCAAGAAGGCGATCATGGTCACCCTGGTCGTCCTGCTGTGCATCGCCGTGCTCGCGCTCGCCACGTGGATCACCACGACCCTGCTCAGCGACGGCGAGAAGACCGCGGCCGGCACCGAGAAGGTGTCGGTGCCGGCGCTCACGGGCAAGGAGCAGTCCGCGGCGCTGGTCGAGCTGGAGGCCAAGGAGCTCCGCTGGATCATCGAGACCGTGCCGTGCCAGCCGGGCTCGGAGCCGGCCTGCACCGACGACCAGGTCGGCAAGGTCGTCTTGACCGACCCGCCGGCGAACGAAGAGGTCGAGAAGCGCACCGAGGTCAAGCTGGTGATCGGCGCCAAGGCTCAGCCCGCGCCGGTGCCGAGCGTCACCGGGCTGAGCCCGCAGGACGCGCAGAAGAAGCTCGAAGCCGAGAAGTGGATCTACCAGCAGGCCACGGAGACCATCGAGACCGAGGACCCGAACCTGGTCGGCAAGGTCGTCTCGCAGAACCCGGCCGCGGGCACCAACGCGCCGAAGGGCAGCGCGATCACGGTGACGCTGGGCAAGGCCCCGGACACCGTGCAGCTGCCGGACGTGACGGGTCAGACGCTGGAGAACGCGCGCGCCACCCTCGAGGGCAACGGGTTCAAGGTGCAGACCAAGGACGTCGACAGCACCGAGCCGCTCAACGAGGTCGTGGCGCAGAACCCCGGGCCGGGACGGGCGGAGAAGGGCTCGCTCATCACGTTGAGCGTGTCCAAGAACAACCAGTTCCTCATGCCCGACCTGCGCGGGCTCACCGAGAACCAGGCGCGGACGAAGCTCAGCCAGGCGGGGTGGACGGGCAACGACCTGACCGTCACCAAGGAGCCGACCACCGACATCAGCCAGGACAAGAAGATCCTGGCCCAGGAGATCAAGCCGAACGAGCCGGTGGGCAAGAACGCCCGGATCTCGGTGACCGCGTCCGACTTCAAGCTCGGCGGACCCACGTCCACGAGGTAGTCGGACAGCAGGCAGCGAGAAGGCCCCCTCCACGCCGGAGGGGGCCTTCTGCCGTTCGGGCTACTTCCGGTTGGCGGCCGCGGCCAGTTCGCGCATGCCGTTCTCCAGCTGCGAGACCGTGCTCTCGGGCACCTCGAAACCGCACACCGCGAGCCAGTTGGCCAGCATCCGGTGGCCGCCCTCGGTCAGCACGGACTCCGGGTGGAACTGGACGCCCTCGACCGGCAGCTCGCGGTGCCGCATGGCCATCACCACGCCGGACTCGGTGCGGCCGGTCACCTCGAACTCGGCCGGGATGGTGTCCGGCAGCACGGTCAGGGAGTGGTAGCGGGTCGCGGTGAACGGGCTGGGCACGCCCTTCAGCACGCCTGCGCCGTTGTGGTGCACGACGCTGGTCTTGCCGTGCAGCAGCTCCGGCGCGAGGTCGACCGTACCGCCCCACACCGCGCCGATCGCCTGGTGGCCCAGGCAGACCCCGAACACCGGGACGCCGCGGTCCGCGCAGTGGCGGATGACGTCCATGCTCTTGCCCGCCTTGTCCGGCGTGCTGGGTCCGGGGCTGACGAGGACGCCACCGACGTCGGCGACCTCGTCCAGCTCGACGGCGTCGTTGCGCCGGACCACGCACTCGACCCCGAGCTGGGCCAGGTACTGGACGAGGTTGTAGACGAAGCTGTCGTAGTTGTCGACCACGAGCACGCGCATGCCGCCAGCGTAGCCGTGACGAACCTCTCGCCAGAAGTGAGCTTAGGCTCACCTAACCTTGAGGTATGACCCGTTCCCTGCGCGTCGCCGTCGTCGGCGCCGGCCCCGCCGGCATCTACGCCGCCGACATCCTGACCAAGTCCGCGGCCGAGTCGGGGACCGAGGTGGGCGTCGACCTCTTCGAGCGGATGCCCGCGCCCTACGGCTTGATCAGGTACGGCGTCGCGCCGGACCACCCCCGCATCAAAGGCATCGTCACCGCCTTGCAGCGCGTGCTGGACCGGCCCGGGATCAGGTTCTTCGGCAACGTCGAGTACGGCGTCGACCTCAAGCTGGACGACCTGCGGCACTTCTACGACGCGGTGGTCTTCTCCACCGGCGCGGAGAAGGACCGGCCGCTCCCGATCCCCGGCATCGACCTCGACGGCTCCTACGGCGCGGCCGAGTTCGTCTCCTGGTACGACGGCCACCCGGACGTGCCGCGCACCTGGCCGCTGCGGGCTCGCGAGGTCGCCGTGCTGGGCGTCGGCAACGTCGCGCTCGACGTGGCCCGCGTGCTGGCCAAGACCGCCGACGAGCTGCTGAGCACCGACATCCCGGACAACGTCTACGAGGGCCTGAAGGCCAGCCCGGTCACCGACGTGCACGTGTTCGGCCGCCGCGGCCCGGCGCAGGCCAAGTTCACACCGCTGGAGCTGCGCGAGCTCGACCACTCGCCGAACGTCGAGGTCGTCGTCCACCCCGAGGGCATCGAGTTCGACGCGGCCGGCATGGCGGCGATCCGGTCCAACAAGCAGGTCGAGATGGTGGTCAAGACGCTCCAGGAGTGGGCGATCCGCGACGTCGGCTCGCGCCCGCGCCGGCTGCACCTGCACTTCCTCGAAGCCCCCGTGCGGGTGCTGGGCTCGTCCGAGGTCACCGGGCTGCGCACCGAGCGGATGGAGCTGGACGGCGACGGCGGCGTCCGCGGCACGGGCGAGTTCACCGACTGGCCCGTGCAGGCGGTGTACCGGGCCGTCGGCTACCTGTCCACGCACCTGGTCGACCTGCCGTTCGACCACGCGTCCGGCACCGTGCCGCACCGGGCGGGCCGCGTGCTCGACCTGGACGAGCAGGCGATGCCCGGCGTCTACGTCACCGGCTGGATCAAGCGCGGCCCGGTGGGGCTCATCGGGCACACCAAGGGCGACGCGCTGGAGACCGTCACCAGCCTGCTGGCCGACGCGCCGCTGCTGCCCACCGCGCCCGCCCGCGAACCCGACGCGGTGGTCCGGTTCCTGGAGCAGCGCGCCGTGCCGTTCACCACCGTGGACGGGTGGCGCAGGCTGGACGCGCACGAGATCGCCCTCGGCGCCGCGCGCGGCCGTGACCGGGTGAAGGTCGTGGACCGGGCGGAGATGACCGGCATCTGCCGGCCGTGAGGGCTACTGCGGCGTCGTCACGTTGTTGAACGGCAGCTTCGGCTCCGCCCACGGGAACACCACGAACATCAGCAGCGCCACCACCCCGGCCACGAGCACCGCCGCTTCCAGGACGCGCACGGGCAGCGGGCCGGGGAGGTGCCGCCAGATCCACCCGTACATCACTGCTCCTTCATCTCTTCGGGCACGAAGCCGGGGGCCTTCGGGTAGCTCATCGTCAGCACCGAGTGCACGATCAGCCGCTGCTTGTCGGAGAACCGCGGGTGGCAGGTGGTCAGCGTCATCAGCGCCGCCTGCTGCGCCGCGGGGACCTCGCCCTCGAAGTGCGGCACCGGGCTGATCACCTCGCCCTGCGTGGGCAGCACGATCTCCTGGCCGACCGTCTTGTCGTAGGGCGCGCCCAGCGGTGAGACCTTCTCGCACTTGGGGTCGGACTTGCGCTGCGCCCAGTCCGCCACCTCGCCGGACTTCGGCAGCACCCGGTAGACGAACCAGTGGGTCTGCGTCTCGACCACGACCGCGTCGCACGAGTTCAGCAGGTCGAGGTCGTTGAAGGGCGCGCCCTTGCCGACCCGGTGACCGGCCACGGAGAAGTTGCCCGGGTCACCCGGCAGCGCCGTGCCCTTGTAGTGGCCGGGTCCGATCTCCAGGTCCTTGTCGGTGGTGCCCTCGACGATGGAGAACTTGTAGTCCGGGCCGAACACCGGGATGTACATCTTGGCGAACGCCTGGCCGTCGAGCAGGTCGTACTTGACCTGGCGCTGCGGGTCGACCTCGACCGTGTTCGCGTTCCACTGGTCGTCCAGCGCCTGGGTGGCGTCGTCCTGCTTGCCCGCCGAGATGAGGTCGGTGACGTACACCTCGTAGACCACGAACAGCAGGATGACCAGGCCGGCCGTGATCAGCAGCTCGCCGATGGTGCGGACGGTCTTGCGCGCAGTGCTGTCGGGCGGCGGTGGCGGCTGGTCGTCCTCGTCGTCGTAGTAGTCGTCGTCCTCGTAGTACTCGTCGTCGTAGTCCTCGTACTCGTCGTCGTAGTCGTCGACGGGTGCGATGACCTCGGTCGGCGGGTCGACGGGGCGGGGACGCGGGCGGGGGCGGCCGGGCGGCGCGGGCGGGCGTGCGCCGGGGGGCGGCGGGAGGCTGCCGGAGAACGCGTTGGTGTAGCGGGTGGCGTCGGCTTCCGGCGGGGCGGGACGGGGACGCGCCGCGGCCGGGGCGGCGGGCGAGGCCCCACCGAGCCGTGCGGCCACCTCGGAGGGCGCACGCCGACCACCGGGCGGCTCGACCCGGACAGGTTCGACGTAGGTGGTCTCTTCGGCGTCGAGGGCCACGGCGGGCGGCACGTCCGGACGCGCCCGGCGGCCACCGGGCGGTTCGGGGCGCGGACCCATCTCGTCACGGCGCGCCCGGCGACCGGTGGGCGGAGGTTCGGCTCGGGGTGCCTCGCCGTACGGCGGCTCGACCGGCGGCAAGGAGTCGTCACGACGGGCGCGGCGGGCAGCGGGCGGCTCGGCGAGCGGCGGCTCCACCGGCGGCATCGGGTCATCGCGCCGCGCACGACGAGTCGCAGCCGGCTCGCCGTACGACGGGTCCACCGGCGGGACCGCGTCATCGCGACGGGCACGGCGGGCCGGGGGCGGTTCCGGCGGCGGCACGGCATCGTCGCGTCGCGCGCGGCGAGCGGCAGGCGGCTCGCCGTAAGAATGGTCAACCGGCGGCACGGCGTCGTCACGACGGGCGCGGCGAGCGGCGGGCGGCTCGACCTGCGGGAAGTCGCCGTACGGCGGCTCGACCGGAGGCACCACGTCATCGCGACGGGCACGGCGGGCCGGGGGTGCTTCCGGCGGCGGCACAGCGTCGTCACGACGGGCACGGCGAGGGGCGGCGGGCGGTTCGCCGTAAGAAGGGTCAACCGGCGGCACGGCGTCGTCGCGTCGCGCGCGTCGAGCGGCAGGCGGCTCGCCGTGAGGCGGCTCGACCTCGTCCCTGCGCGCGCGGCGGCCGGTCGGCGGGGGGTCGACAGGGGGTGTGAACGGCTCCCCCGGACGGCTGAAACCTCCCGGCGGCGTCGGGGGCCGGTCCGGGTCGCCGGGACGGCCGGCGAGGCGGTCGACACCGCCCGGCGGCGTCGGCGGGCGGTCGAAGCCCCCGGGCGGGGTGAGCGGGCGGTTCGGGGCGGCGGGGCGGTCGACACCGGCCGGAGGGGTCGGTGGCCTGGAGAAACCGCCCGGAGGCGTGGTCGTGCGGTGACCGGGCAGCGGTGGTTCGCCGGTGGCGGGGGGCTGCTGGGGCCTGGGTCGCGGCGGTCGGCCCGGCGGGCCGCCTTGCGGCGGGGGCGGGTCGTAGCTCACCGGAAAACCTCCCAAGCCGAACGTTCCAGAACTACACGGTGCTTCAGGGACCTGCTCGGTTACGTTAACGTGTTCATCCAGCAGTGGACGTGAACTCGCGCCACTGGAGACCTATCCACCCGTCAGGCGAGGACAGCATGCCTAAGTCCAAGGTCCGCAAGAAGGCCGTCTACACGGCGCCTGCCGATCGCCGCACCCCGGTGAAGGTCAAGGCAGCGGGGCCGTCGCACCCCGTCTACGTCGCCGTGATGCTCGGCATGATGCTGTTGGGGCTGGCGTGGCTGGTGGTCAACTACATCGCGGGCGAGAAGGTCCCGGTGATGATGGACCTCGGGTCCTGGAACTTCGGCATCGGATTCGCCCTGATGATCGTCGGCTTGCTGATGACCATGAAATGGCGCTGACCACGCGCTACGCCAAGTGGCCGACGACCCGGACGTGCACCACGTCCGGGTCGTTGCGCGTTACCCGGTAGTTCACCCGGTTCACCTCGCGGTCACCGAAGCACACAGGTGTAAGTCATCCCCAATGGGGACAACTCCTGTGGACAACTTTGCGCCCAATTGCACAAGCGCCGGTCGGAGGCCCCAGTTGTCCACAAGTGCGGCAGACTCGAAGGCGTGAACCCACCGCGCACCTGGTCGCCCCAGCCCGGCATGGTCGGCCTCGCCTGGGGGCTGGCCGTCGTGTTCCTGCTGGTCACGATCATCAGCCCGGATCCGATGAGCCGGGTCTTCCTGGGCCTCGCCACGCTGATCCAGATCGGGCTCGGCGCTCACGGCACTTTTGTGCGCCCCAGGCTGCTGGTGGACGACTCAGGGCTCACCGTGCGCACCCTGAACGGGGCGCACCGGCTGCCGTGGCACGAGGTGAAGGTGCGCCTGGCCCGCACCCGCCGGCTGGGCCGCGAGACGCCCACCCTGGAGCTCGACTGGCGGCACGGCGACCACGAGCAGCTGTTCGTGCTCACCACGCTCGACCTGGGCACGGACCCGCGAGACGTGGCGGACGTCCTGCACGCCCTGCGCCCCTAGCGCCGGCACGCGGTCCAGCGGGTGCACCGGCAGCACCGGGGACCCGAAGACCCGACCACGCGCACCCGAAGCAACGGGACGAGGCCGGCGGTCGGCCACGCGCCGACGCCGCCCAGGACGGCCAGCCGCGCCGTCAGACCAGCTGCCCGGTCCGCACGACCGCGAGCACCACCAGCAGCACGACCGCCGCCGCGACGGCCGCGGCCTGCCAGTTGTTCCGCTTCGCGGCGGGCGCGTAGACCAGCCCGGCGGTCAGCGCCGCGCCGATCACCAGGCCGCCGATGTGCCCGAGCAGCGAGATGCCCGGCAGGGTGAAGCTGAGCACGACGTTCAACCCGATCACGCCCAGCGCGGGCCCCGGGTTGAGCTTGAGCCGCAGCACGGCCACCAGCATCGCGCCCATCAGGCCGTACACCGCGCCGGACGCCCCGGCGACCACGGTGAACACGCCGCCGAACAGGTACACCGCGATGCCGCCGCCGAGCAGCGAGACCCCGTAGACCGCGGAGAACCGCAGCTTGCCGAACACCGGTTCCAGGTCACGGCCCAGCACGTACAGCGCGATCATGTTCAACGCCAGGTGCAGCGGCCCGAAGTGCAGGAACCCGGACGTCAGCAGCCGCCACCACTCGCCGTTCGCGGCGACCGCCGGCGTGTACATGACCAGGTGCTCGAACAGCGCCGACCGCTGGTTGGCCGACGCGCTGCCCGCCTGGACCGCGGTGATCGCGAACAGCAGCACGTTCACCGCGATCAGCGCCGGCGTGACCACCATGCGCTGGGAGAACTCCGCGCCGACGAACGTGCGCGGCCGGCGGACGGTGGCGCGGGCCACGTTCACGCAGTCGACGCACTGGTAGCCGACCGACGCCTCGCGCAGGCACTCCGGGCACGACGGCCGCTCGCAGCGGACGCACCGCAGCCCGGTGGCCCGGTCGGGGTGGCGCACGCAGACCGGCAGGTCTGGCTGCGCCCCGACCGGCTCACCGGGCGGCGGGAAGGCGGGTGAGTCGGCCACTCAGGCCCGCTCGACCGAGACCTTCTCGATCACCACGTCGGTGACCGGGCGGTCGTTCGCGCCGGTCGCCGTGCGACCGATCGCGTCGACCACGTTGCGCGACTCCTGGTCCGCGACCTCGCCGAAGATCGTGTGCTTGAAGTTCAGCCACGTGGTCGGCGCGACCGTGATGAAGAACTGCGAGCCGTTGGTGTTGGGCCCGGCGTTCGCCATCGCCAGCAGGTACGGCTTGTTGAACTGCAGCTCCGGGTGGAACTCGTCGCCGAACTTGTAGCCCGGACCACCGCGACCGGTGCCGGTGGGGTCACCGCCCTGGAGCATGAAGCCCGCGATCACCCGGTGGAAGATCGCGCCGTCGTAGAACGGACCGGACTGCTCGCCCTTCGCGTTGGGCTCGGAGTAGCTCTTCGTGCCCTCGGCCAGGCCGACGAAGTTGGCCACCGTCTTGGGGGCGTGGTCGGGGAAGAGGTTGATGCGGATGTCGCCCTGCGAGGTGTGCAGGGTCGCCGTCACCTTGGTCCCGACGAACGATTCGTTGCTGTCTGCCACGCACCCCATCGTGCCATCACCGCGCGGGGTGGTTGGGGAAGGGGCACGATGGGTATTGCCTGGAACGTGACTGACCGACAGCTTCTGGAGCGCGATATGGATGAGGTAGACGCCATGACCCGGGCCGGGGAGTCGGTCGGCAAGGCGGTGCGCGCAGTTCGGCGCAGCGCCGTCCGCGCTGGTCACGTCGGTGCGGACGCGGCTGTTCAACTCGCCGAGCGCGCCGAGGGCAAGCTCGCCGAGCGAGGGGTGACCAAGGACTACGTCCGCAGTGTGGTCGCCGACAAGGCGGGTGCCCTGGTGGAGAAGGCCGAGGCGTACGAGAAGTCCACCCGGCGCGGTCGCAAGCAGCTCGCGAAGAGGGCCAAGGGCGTCCGCAAGGACGTGGCCAAGGCCGCCGAGCGGGCGCGCAAGGAGGCCAAGGTGCGCGCGAAGGACGTGCGCAAGGCCGCGAAGCAGGCACGCAAGGAACTGGCGGCGGCCAAGCACCCCCAGCGCCGTCGTTGGCCGTGGGTCCTGGGCGTGTTCGCCGCCGCCGCGGTGGCGGGGTACCTCGCGCTGACCAAGCGGCCGCAGGAGGTGCACTTGGAGGAGGAGGACGTGGACATCACGTCCGACACCACCACGACCGGCGCTGCCGCCGAGTCGGTGCGCCCGCACGCGGCCCGCAACGGCCAGGTCTCCGACCAGCACAGCCGCAGCTGACCGCAGGAACCACTTCGCGCCCGCCCCGGCACGGGACGGGCGCGAAGTCGTGCCCGCTCACAGGCCGAGGTTGCCGACCACGGTCTCGGCGATCCGACGCGCCTTGATCGTCTGCTTCTGGTTGCTGGTCACGACCACCGCGCTGCCGCCCTTGGACACGGCGTAGACCGCGCCCGTGTCGGTGGTCAGCGAGCCCCCGGCCCACCCGGCGGGCGCCGACGCCGGGCTGGAGTCGGCGACGGGCGCGGCCCGGTCGACCACCGCCTTCGCGGTCGCGGGCTCACCCTCGAACACCCACACGGACAGCTGCACGTCCGTGGCGTTGGCGTAGAAGAAGCAGGCCGGTCGCGCCTGGTCGGCGGAAAGCCGAACCTTCCGCACCAGCTGCCCGTTCGCCTCCTGCACGACGGAAGAGGCCAGGTAGGGGCACTGCCCGTCGGCGCTGGGCTCCGGCACGGGAGGCGGTCCGGCGGGCGTGGTCGTGGTCGTCT
Source organism: Actinosynnema sp. NPDC091369 (assembly GCF_044757065.1). Classification (NCBI taxonomy): domain Bacteria; kingdom Bacillati; phylum Actinomycetota; class Actinomycetes; order Pseudonocardiales; family Pseudonocardiaceae; genus Actinosynnema; species Actinosynnema sp. NPDC091369. The sequence continues at coordinate 1,042,605 of NZ_JBIVUG010000001.1, forward strand.
TCGCCACTGCGCTGGTCGTGGTCCCGGCGGTGGGCGCCGAGGAGGGTTCGGCGGTGGCGCAGGCGGCCAGCGCGCCGAGGACCAGCAGGGAGGGCAGGGCGGTGAGCAGCACTCGGTTCATAGGGGCGCCAGTCAATCAGATGGTCGACAGCCAATCGACACGGTGACCACCTAGGCACCCACGGTAAACCACATTACGGTTGTCCTCACCCTGCCGGCCGCCCCTGCAATGTGAGGACTGAGTCAAGATGAACATCTTTGACCGCGGCCGAGAGCAAGCCATCGCTGTGTTCCGGATCGTCGTCGGCGTGTTGTTCATGTGCCACGGCGCGCAGAAGCTGTTCGGCGTGCTGGGCGCCAAGGGTGCCGTGTCGATCACCGACTGGCCGTCCGGCCCAGCCGGTCTGATCGAGCTCGTCGGTGGCGCGTTGATCGTCATCGGCCTCGGCACCCGGATCGCCGCGCTGATCTCGTCCGGTGCGATGGCCTACGCGTACTTCGTGGTGCACCAGCCCGCCGGGCTCCTGCCCATCCAGAACAAGGGCGAGCTGGCCGCCGTGTACGCGTGGGTGTTCCTGCTGTTGGCGTTCACCGGCCCGGGAGCTTGGGCCGTCGACAAGGTGATCGCCTCCCGCAAGCAGGAGCAGGCGCTCGTCACCGCATAGCAGTGGGCAAACCGAGGGCCCGCACCCAGCGGCATTGGGTGCGGGCCCTCACTTGTCGTCCTACCGCGAGAACCCCAGCCATCGGATGTCCTGGCGGGGCTCCCCCAGTAAAACACGAAACCCGAAACTATTGCGCCCCTGGGACGCGGGTGGCCGACCACGGCGCGACCCGATCGACGGAGGTCCGGGGGCGGAGCCTCCCGGGCGGGGGCACGAGCCCACAAAGCACTCCGGGCGAGGCGGTTCGCGTTGTCCGCGAACACACCTCGCCCGGAGCGAGAGGATGGAGACGAGGGGAATCGAACCCCTAACCCCCGCCTTGCAAAGGCGGTGCTCTGCCAATTGAGCTACGTCCCCGTGCACGGGGGCGGCAGGCGAACCGCCCTCGCGGGTCAGTCGGTGGGAGCAGTGGCCTCGCGCCACAGGTCCGCGTCAGCCTTGGCCGAGCGGCTGCGCTTGACGAAGAACAGAACCGCACCGGCGACAGCGACAAGTGCGATGATCTTCTTCACGGCGATTCCCCTCTGCAACACCTGTGAACTTCCGGTGGGCCTAGGAGGACTCGAACCTCCGACCTCTTCGTTATCAGCGAAGCGCTCTAACCGTCTGAGCTATAGGCCCTCGGGGCAACGACGGCAAGACTACAGCACCCCCCGTCGCGGCCCCAAATCGGGTGGTCGTAGATCACTCCCGCTCGGACAGGGTCACTTCCAGACCCCCGGCAAGATCAGCGGAAACGTTGTAGACGAACGACGCCACGGTCGCCAGCGCGGTGAACAGCACGATGTTCACCGCGCCCACGATCGCCGCCACGCCGAACACGCGGCCCGCGCTGATCAGCGGGTCGCCGCTGGGCTCGTTGCCCTGGAGCAGGTCGTTCGCGGTGCTGTTGATCTTGTCCCACACGCCCATGCCGTTCAGCACGCCGTACAGCACGCCGACCGCCACCAGCCACACGAAGAACAGCGCCACGCTGAGCACCAGGGCCAGCTTGAGCACCGACCACGGGTCGACCCGCTTCACCTGGAGGCTCGCCCGACGCGGCCCGCGCCCGGGACGGCGGGCCGTCGGAGCCGCCGCGGCCGGACGGCCGTTCGCGGCACCCAGGTTCACCTGCGTGCGGGCCGAGCCGGCCGCGGCCGAGCCCGCCACCACCGGCCTGGCCACGGCCACCGTGTCCGGGTCGCTGGCCGGGTAGGCGGGCTGCGCCGCCTCGGCCGGCTGCTCCGGCGGGGACATCAGGTCGGCCGGACCGACCTGCTGCGCCTCGCCGTACTGCGTGTCGCTCGTCACACGTTGCCACGGCGGGGGCGCCGAGGCGTGGTGGCTGTCGTCCTCGAGGGCCGACCGGTCGACCTTCTCGGTCTTGCTGTCGGCCGACGTGGCACCGGCCGCGGGCGTCCCGGGCTGCTCGGACGCCCCCGAGGCGTCGACCGCAGGCTCGTCGGCGCCGGTGTCGGCCCCGGCCGCCGGTGTCGGCTCGGCACCGGGCCGGGTGATCACCGCGGTCTTGTCCTCTGGCTTCTCGGGTGGAGTCACGAGCAGTCCCTCAACCTCTCGTTCGCGCTAGTTGGCAGGCTCGGCCTGGTCGCCATCGGCGGAGCCGACGATCGGACTCACGTCGGCGGAGTCGGCAGTCGGACTGCCGTCGGCGTCGACGACCGGATCGCCGTCACCACTGGTGACGTCCGCCGGCTCATCGGCGTTGCGTGCCACCGCGATCAGGGTGGTCCCTTCGCCGAGGTTCATCAACCGGACACCCTTCGTCTGCCGCCCTGCCTTGCGCACCTCCTTGGCGCTGGTCCTGATGACCCCGCCCGAGGAGGTGATCGCGTACAGCTCGTCGTCGACGTCGACGATGAGCGCGCCGACCAGCCTCCCACGCCTGCGGTCGTGCTGGATGGTGAGCACACCCTTGCCACCGCGACCCTGGACGGGGTAGTCCTCGATCGGCGTGCGCTTGGCGTACCCGCCATCGGTGGCGACCAAAACAAACAGACCCTCTTGGACGACGCCCACCGACAGCAGCTCGTCGCCGGTGTTGAACCGCATGCCGAGCACACCGGACGTGGCCCGGCCCATCGGGCGCAGCGCCTCGTCGCTGGCGTGGAACCGGATGGACTGGCCGTCGGCCGACACCAGCAGCAGGTCGTCGGTCGCCGCGCACAGCACCGCGCCGACCAGCTCGTCGTCGTCGCGCAGGTTGATGCCGATCAGGCCGCCGGACCGGTTCGAGTCGAAGTCGGACAGCTTCGACTTCTTGACCAGGCCCTTCTTGGTGGCCAGCACCAGGTACGGCGCCACGTCGTAGTTCTTGATCTGGATGACCTGGGCGATCTCCTCCTCCGGCTGGAACGCCAGGAGGTTCGCCACGTGCTGGCCGCGCGCGTTGCGGTTGGCCTCGGGCAGCTCGTAAGCCTTCGCCCGGTACACCCGGCCCTTGTTCGTGAAGAACAGGATCCAGTCGTGCGTGGAGCACACGAAGAAGTGCTGGACGATGTCGTCCTGCTTGAGCTGGGCGCCCTGCACGCCCTTGCCGCCGCGCTTCTGCGAGCGGTACAGGTCGGTCTTGGTGCGCTTCGCGTAACCCGTCCGGGTGATCGTGACGACGACGTCCTCGACCGCGATCAGGTCTTCCATCGACACGTCGCCGTCGAACGGCACGATCCGGGTCCGCCGGTCGTCGCCGTGCTTCTCCACGATCGCCAGCAGCTCCTCGCGCACGATCGCGCGCTGCCGCTCCGGCTTGGCGAGGATGTCCTTGTAGTCCGCGATCTCCAGCTCGATCTCGGCCAACTGGTCGACGATCTTCTGCCGCTCCAGGGCGGCCAGGCGGCGCAACTGCATCTCCAGGATCGCGTTGGCCTGGATCTCGTCGACGTCGAGCAGCTCCATCAGGCCGGTGCGCGCCACCTCGGGCGTGTCCGACCGGCGGATCAGCGCGATCACCGCGTCGAGCTGGTCGAGCGCCTTGACCAGGCCGCGCAGGACGTGGGCGCGCTCCTCGGCCTTGCGCAGCCGGAAGCGGGTGCGCCGGACGATGACCTCGACCTGGTGCTTCACGTAGTGCCGGATCATCTGGTCCAGGCGCAACGTGCGCGGCACGCCGTCGACCAGCGACAGCATGTTCACGCCGAACGAGTACTGCAGCTGGGTGTGCTTGTAGAGGTTGTTCAGCACGACCTTGGCCACCGCGTCGCGCTTGAGCGTGATCACGATGCGCATGCCCGAGCGGCGGTTGGACTCGTCGGCGATGTTCGCGATGCCGGTGAGCTTCTGGTCGCGGACCAGGGTGGCGATGTTCTCCACCAGGTTGTCCGGGTTGACCTGGTAGGGCAGCTCGGTGACGACCAGGATCACGCGGCCCTTGGCGTCCTCGTCGATCTCGACGACCGCGCGCATCTTCACCGAGCCGCGGCCGGTGCGGTAGGCGTCCTCGATGCCCGCCGTGCCCAGGATCTGGCCGTAGGTCGGGAAGTCGGGGCCCTTGATCCGCTGGATCATGGCCTCCAGCGTCTCCTCGTCGGAGGCGTCGGGGTTGTCCAGCGCCCACACCACGCCGTCCGCGACCTCGCGCAGGTTGTGCGGCGGGATGTTGGTCGCCATGCCGACCGCGATGCCCGAGCTGCCGTTGATGAGCAGGTTCGGCACGCGCGACGGCAGGACCGTCGGCTCCTGGATCCGGCCGTCGTAGTTGTCGCGGAAGTCGACCGTGTCTTCCTCGATGTCGGCCAGCATGTGCATGGCCAGCGGCGTGAGCCGGCACTCGGTGTAGCGCATGGCCGCGGCCGGGTCGTTGCCCTGGGAGCCGAAGTTGCCCTGGCCGTCGATCAGCGGGTAGCGCAGCGCCCACGGCTGGGCGAGGCGGACCAGCGCGTCGTAGATCGCCGAGTCGCCGTGCGGGTGGTAGTTGCCCATCACGTCGCCGACCACGCGGGCGCACTTGTTGTAGCTGCGGTCCGGGCGGAAGCCCGAGTCGAACATCGAGTACAGCACGCGGACGTGCACCGGCTTCAGTCCGTCGCGCACGTCGGGCAGCGCTCGTCCCACGATCACGCTCATGGCGTAGTCGATGTACGAGTTCTGCATCTCCTGCTGGATGTCGCGCGGCTCGGTGCGGTCTCCACCGGCGGGGGGCAGCGTCGTCTCGCTCAAGGTTCTACTTCCTTCAACAGGGGCCGGGGAGGATCAGACGTCGAGGAACCGCACGCCCTTGGCGTTGCGGGTGATGAACGCGCGGCGGGCTTCCACGTCCTCGCCCATGAGCACGCTGAACAGCTCGTCGGCCGTCGCGGCGTCGTCCATGGTCACCTGCGTCAGCACCCGGTTGGCCGGGTCCATCGTCGTCTCCCACAGCTCGGAGGAGTTCATCTCACCGAGGCCCTTGTAGCGCTGGATGTTGTCGTCCTTGCCGATCTTCTTGCCCGCGGCGAGACCGGCCTGGATGATGCCGTCGCGCTCGCGGTCGGAGTAGGCGTACTCCGGCTCGGCGCGCTGCCACTTGATCTTGTACAGCGGCGGGTTCGCCAGGTACACGTGGCCGTGCTCGATCAGCGGCCGCATGAAGCGGAACAGCAGGGTCAGCAGCAGCGTGCGGATGTGCTGGCCGTCCACGTCGGCGTCGGCCATCAGCACGATCTTGTGGTAGCGCAGCTTCGAGATGTCGAAGTCCTCGTGGATGCCCGTGCCGAACGCCGTGATGAGGGCCTGGACCTCGTTGTTCTTCAGCACGCGGTCGATGCGCGCCTTCTCCACGTTGATGATCTTGCCGCGGATCGGCAGGATCGCCTGGAACATCGAGTCCCGGCCCTCCTTGGCCGAACCGCCCGCGGAGTCGCCCTCCACGACGTAGATCTCGCACTCCTCCGGGTTGGTGGAGCGGCAGTCCTTGAGCTTGCCCGGGAGGCCGCCGATGTCCAGCGCGCCCTTGCGGCGCACCAGCTCGCGGGCCTTGCGGGCGGCGATGCGGGCCTGCGCCGACGACACAGCCTTGGTGACGATCGTCTTGGCCTCGTTCGGGTGGCGCTCGAACCAGTCGGCCAGGTGCTCGTTGGTCGACTTCTGCACGAACGACTTGGCCTCGCTGTTGCCCAGCTTGGTCTTGGTCTGGCCCTCGAACTGCGGCTCCTTGAGCTTGACCGACACGATCGCGGCCAAGCCCTCGCGGATGTCGTCGCCGGTGAGGTTCGAGTCCTTCTCCTTGAGCAGCTTCTTGTCGCGCGCGTACTCGTTGACCACGCGGGTCAGCGCGGCGCGGAAGCCCTCCTCGTGCGTGCCGCCCTCGTGGGTGTTGATCGTGTTGGCGAACGTGTAGACCGACGGCGTGTAGCCGGTGTTCCACTGCATCGCCACCTCGACCTCGAGGTCCTCGCCCTTGGCCTCGAACGAGACGACCTTCTGGTGCACGGCCTCGCGCGTGTGGTTGATGTGGCGGACGAAGTCCTCCAGGCCGCCGGGGTAGTGGAACGTGCGCTCGCGCACGGCCGCCACGTGCCCCTCGGCGTCGGCCTCCTCGTCACCCGCCTGCACGCGCTCGTCGCGCAGGATGATCGTGAGGCCCTTGTTGAGGAACGCCATCTCCTGAAGGCGGCGGGAGATCGTCTCGATGTTGTACTCGGTGGTCTCGAAGATCTCCGGGTCCGCCCAGAAGGTGATCGAGGTGCCGGTGACGTCCGTCGGCTCGCCCTTGCGCAGCTCGTGCGCGGGCTTGGTGGCCTCGAACCGCTGGTTCCACGTGAAACCGTCGGTCCTGACCTCGACGTCGACCGCGCTGGACAGCGCGTTCACCACGGAGATGCCGACGCCGTGCAGACCGCCGGACACCGCGTAGGAGTCGCTGTCGAACTTGCCGCCCGCGTGGAGCTTGGTGAGCACCACCTCCAGCGTCGGCTTCTTCTCGACGGGGTGCATGCCGACCGGGATGCCGCGGCCGTCGTCGATGACCCGGACGCCACCGTTGGCCAGCAGCGTCACGTCCACGACCGTGGCGTAGCCCGCCATCGCCTCGTCGACCGAGTTGTCCACGACCTCCCAGATCAGGTGGTGCAGACCGCGCTCGCCGGTGGACCCGATGTACATGCCGGGGCGCTTGCGGACCGCTTCCAGGCCCTCCAGGACGGTGATCGAGGACGCGTTGTACTCATTCTTCTTGACTGCCACGGGCCTGGTGTCTCCTCGGACTTCACGCGACTGGGACCGTCGCCGGGCGACGCTGGGTTGCGCTACCCCACGATTCTACCGGGGCGGACCGACAGAAACCCACTTAGGACACCCCTGGTTCGCTCACAGGCGGCCCGAAGTGAACGCAGATGGGTGCCGACCGCCGCTCGCGGGGTCAAAATCGACTGGTGGGCGCTCACCGCGCCACAGGATCGCCGCTGCGGCCCTGACGTCGGTCACCCGTAGGTGTCACGTGGTCCGCGGCCGGGAACGTGCCTGGGGCCGTACCGCCAACTGGGGGCCGCCGGTCCCTGCACCTTCAGCTTCTTCACCACGCCGTCGCCGACGCCCGCGGCGATGCGCTTGAGGAGGTCGCGCTGGAGCAGCCGCAGCTGCGTGGCCCACGCCGTGGAGTCGGCCTGGACGGTCAGCTCGCCGTCACTCAGCGCTACCGGCTGCGCGTGCTCGGCCACGTCCTCGCCGACCAGCTTCGGCCACCGGGCGAACACCTGGCCGCCCGCCAACCGCTCCGCCCAGCCGCGGTCGGCGGCGATGCGGGACGCGATCCGGCCGAGCGGCTGCGGGTCGCGGTCGTCCGGGCCGGGCCCCGACCAGCGACGTCGCCGCCGGCGGCCGGTCGCGCCCGCGACACCCTTGCGCGCACCCCGCGCACCGCGCTCCTTGGCGGACGCGCGGGCGGCCTCCAAGGCGGCACGGGCGAGGTCCGATCCCCGCAAACCACCCTCTGGTGTGCCCCCGACTGTGGATATGTCCGATTCGGGCGGTGAGTTATCCACACCATCCACAGGGTTGTCCCCAGATGTGCGGGCCGTCACACCCGTATGGGGCAACTCCTCAGACACGGTGCACCTCCCCGTGGCGAACGTCGAACCGCAGCCCGTCCAGCTCCTCGGGCACGTCCTCCGCGACCGCCGCCGTGATCAGCACCTGCTCCGCGCCGGCGGCCACCTTCGCCAACTGGCGACGCCTGCCGCGGTCCAGTTCGGCGAACACATCGTCCAGCACGAGCACCGGTTCGGCCCCCTCGACACGCAGCAGCTCGTACCCGCCGAGCCGCAGGGCCAGCGCGAAGGACCATGACTCACCGTGACTGGCGTAGCCCTTCGCGGGCAGGTCGCCCAGCGCCAGGTCGAGGTCGTCGCGGTGCGGCCCCACCAGGCACACGCCCCGTTCGACCTCCTGCGACCGCACCCGGTGCAGCTCGGCGAGCAGCGCGTCCTCCAGCACGTCCCGGTCGTGCCGGCCACCGGGGGCGACCAGCTCGGGGAACGCCTCCCCCAGGCTCGACCGGTACGCGATCCGCGCGGGCCGCGACTCCGGCGCCACCTCCGCGTACGCCGCGGCCACGTGCGGCGCGATGTCCGCGACCAGGTCCAGCCGCGCGGCCAGCAGCTCCGCGCCGTGCCGGGCCAGGTGCCCGTCCCACACGTCGAGCGTGCTGATGTCGGCGTTGCGCGCCGCGCGCACGCTCTTGAGCAACGCGCCGCGCTGCTTGAGCACGCGTTCGTAGTCGCTGCGCACCCCCGCGTACCGCGGCGCGCGCGTCGTCAGCAGCTCGTCCAGGAACCGGCGGCGCTCACCGGGGTCGCCGCGCACCAGCGCCAGGTCCTCCGGCGCGAACAGCACGGTGCGCAGGATGCCGAGCACGTCGCGCGGGCGCGGCACCGGGCCGCGGTTGATCCGCGCCCGGTTCGCCTTGCCCGCCGTGATCTCCAGCTCGACCAGCAGCTCGCGCCCCTCGTTGACCACCGCCGCCCGGACCACCGCGCGCGGCGCGCCGTGCCGGATCAGCGGTGCGTCCGTGGCCACCCGGTGCGAACCGAGGGTGGCCACGTACCCCAGCGCCTCGACCAGGTTCGTCTTGCCCTGGCCGTTGCGCCCGACCAGCACGCTCACCCCCGGCTCGAACGCCAGGTCCGCGTGCTCCCACGACCTGAAGTCGGTGACTTGCAGGTGCCGGACGTACAACTCGTCAGCTCTGGGTCGTGCCGGAACCGGACGAGGGGCCGGCGGTCTGCACGGCGTGGCCGCCGAACTGGTTGCGCAGCGCCGCGACCGCGCGCATCGCGGGCGAGTCCTCCTGGCGCGAGGCGAACCGGGCGAACAGCGCGGCGGAGATCACCGGCGCGGGCACCGCGTGCTTGATGGCCTCCTCGACGGTCCACCGGCCCTCGCCGGAGTCCTCGACGTGACCGCGCAGGTCGTCCAGCTCGGGGTCGGACTCCAGCGCGCGGACCAGCAGGTCGAGCAGCCACGAGCGGACCACGGTGCCGCGCTGCCACGCCTTGATCGTGCCGGGCACGTCCCGCACCAGCTTCGACGCCTCCAGCAGCTCGAAGCCCTCGGCGTAAGCCTGCATCAGGCCGTACTCGATGCCGTTGTGGACCATCTTGGCGAAGTGGCCCGCGCCGACGGAGCCCGCGTGCGCGAAGCCCTCCTCGCGCGGACCCTCCGGGCGCAGCGCGTCGAAGATCGGCATGGCCCGCTCGACGTGCTCGGCGTCGCCGCCGACCATCAGGCCGTAGCCGTTCTCCAGGCCCCACACGCCACCGGACACACCCGCGTCGACGTAGCCGACGCCCTTGTCGCCCAACGCCTTGGCGTTGACCTCGTCGTCGGTGAAGCGGGAGTTGCCGCCGTCGATCACCAGGTCGCCGGGCTCCAGCAGGTCGCCGAGCTCGGCGATCGTCTGCCGGGTGATGTCACCGGCGGGCACCATGACCCACACCAGGCGCGGTGCGGCGAGCTTGCCGACCATGTCGGCGAGCGAGTCGGCGTCGGAGACTTCGGGGTTGCGGTCGTAGCCGACCACCTCGTGCCCCGCGCGGCGGATCCGCTCGCGCATGTTGAAGCCCATCTTGCCGAGGCCGACGAGTCCGAGCTGCACGGTCGTTCCTCTTCCCTAGCGTCTGTGGATGGCGTTGTGGATCAGCCGGGCAGGCGCACGGGCATCAGCAGGTAGAGGTAGCCCGGCGCCACGTTCCCATCCTCGTCCACCGGCTTGAGCAATGCGGGCCGACTGGGTGTGGTGAAGGACAAGTGCGCCCTCGGCGTGCGGACGGCCTGAAGGCCCTCCAGGAGGTACGTCGGGTTGAACGCGATGGTCACCGGGTCGCCGGTGTACTCGACCGGCAGCTCCTCCTCGGCGCTGCCCTCGTCGTCGCCGCCCGCGGACAGGCGCAGGCCGCTGTCCACGAACTCCAGCCGGACCTGCGTGCCGCGCTCGGCGACCAGCGACACGCGCTTGATCGCCTGCACCAGCGCGTCGACCTCGATGATCGCGGCGGCCGAGTGCTCGGTGGGCAGGAGCTGGCGGTACTTCGGGAAGTCGGCGTCGAGCAGCCGGGTGGTCGTGCGGCGGCCCGTGCCGGACAGGCCGAGCAGGCCGTCGTTCGCGGCCAGGGACAGCTCGATCTTCGCGCCGGACGCGCCGAGCGTCTTCGCGGAGTCGTTCAGGGTCTTGGCCGGCACGAGCACGGCGACCTCGCCGAGGGACTCGTTCGGCTCCCACGGGAACTCGCGCATGGCGAGCCGGAAGCGGTCGGTGGCGACCAGCGTCACCTTGCCCTCGCCGATCTCCAGCCGGACGCCGGTCAGCATCGGGAGCGTGTCGTCCTTGCCCGCCGCGACGGCGACCTGGGACACGGCCTCGCCGAAGACCTCGCCCGGGAGCTCACCGGCGAGCTGCGGCATGGACGGCAGCTGCGGGTAGTCCTCGACCGGCATGGTCGGCAGGCTGAAGCGGGCGCTGCCGCAGGAGATCGTCATCCGGGAGCCGTCGACCGCGATCTCGACCGGGTGGTTGGGCAGCGCCTTGGTGATGTCGGCCAGCAGCCGCCCGCTGACGAGCGCCTTGCCGCCGTCGGCGATCGTGGCCGGGACACCGCACTGGGCGGACACCTCGTAGTCGAACCCGGAGACGGTCAGCGCCTCGCCGGAGCCGTCCTCCGCCCCGGCGTCGAGCAGGATTCCGCCGAGCACCGCGACAGGCGGCCTGGACGGCAGGCTGCGGGCGACCCAGGCGACGGCGTCGGCCAGGCCGTCGCGCTCGACGCGGATCTTCATGAGGCGTCCTTCCTCAAGTCGGCATGACCAACAACAGCATGCGTTGCGGTGGGGGTTGGGGAGCCGCGGCCCTCGCCGGATCTTCCGACCCTCGGCGCGGAGGCTCCCCACCGTAGAGCGTCGGGGCCGACTTCGTCACCTCGGGGCCGCCCCGGGGGGAGGCGGTCGCCGAGCGCTCGTCCCCGGGCTCGACCCCCACCTGTTTTTCTTTTGTTCTTCTCTTCAAGGGAAGACAACAGCAACAGCAGTAAGGGCTGTGGATTGTGTGGACAACCGCCGTTCTCGCAGCTCGTCGCCCGCTTGGAGGTGTGGACGGACACGGGGTGTCACCCGGGGACAAGTCGGCGTCCCCGGGGAGAACTGACGGGCTCGTCCGTTCGGTCCACAGGAAGGCCGAGTTGTCCCCGGGTTAATCCCCGGGTGTGGGCCGAGTTGTACCCGGGTGTTGCACAGGGTGAAGGTGGGGCGAATCTCCCCCTACGGGGCACTTTTCCGAGCCTGTGGACAACTCGTGGCCCGCCGTTCACCAGCGCCGTCGTGCGGGGCCGGGCCGTTGCAGCGCCTCGGGAACGCCCTGGACCCGGCCCCGGTGGGGCGGAGGTACCTCACACGGGGGACACGAAACGACCCCCACTGGTCCTTACCCGCACGCCCGGGTGTTCATGCGTGCGAAGTGGGCCGGGGTGGCGTGCGAGGCGTGCCGCACCCGGGTGCCGGCGGCGGGACCGGATCGCACCCGGGTGCGGACCGGACCGTCCCCGGGTGCGGAGCGACCCGCACCCGGGTGCGACGGCGGCACCCGGGTGCGCGAGGGGCCGGCTGTGGGTCGGGCGGAGACCTCGCTGCGGCGGCCGAGCGGACGACGACTCGACCGCCCGCGACGGGGGCTCGGCGCTACCGGCTCGGGTCGGGTCGGCTGACTCGCTCGGCTCGGCCCGAGCTAGCCGGGTGAGGTCGGCTCGGGTGGGGTCGGGCCGACCGCGGCACTCCCGGTTCGGTGCCGGTTGCTTCGAGGGGCTCCGTCCGGGTCGCCGGCGAGCCGGGCTCGGTGAGCACCGGGGTGGGCAGGCGGGGGCGGGCGGAGCGCAGGAGCCGGGCTCAGCCCGAGGTCGGACGCGGGTGGATCAGAGCCGCGCCGGACTCCCCCGGCGATCCGAGGCCCGCCCACCCGTCATCGGAGGTCGGCGGTGCGGGCGGTGGCCGGACAGGCGTCCGCAAGCGTTTGCGGGTGTCAGGGGGTGTGGCGGGCGCGCTGCTTGATGCGCGACGTCAGCTCCTGGACCTGCTCGTAGACCCGGCGGCGCTCAGCCATCTCCTTGCGGATCTTCTTGTCCGCGTGCATGACCGTGGTGTGGTCGCGACCGCCGAAGGTCTGGCCGATCTTCGGCAGAGACAGGTCGGTCAGCTCGCGGCACAGGTACATGGAGATCTGCCGGGCCTGGGCCAGCACCTTGGTCTTGCCCGGCCCGCACAGGTCGTCGATCGACACGCTGAAGAACTCGGCCGTCACGGCCATGATGGTCGGCGCGGTGATCTCCGGGGCGTGCGAGTCCGGGATCAGGTCGCGCAGCACTATCTCCGCCAGCTGCACGTCGACCGGCTGCCGGTTCAGCGACGCGAACGCCGTCACCCGGATCAGGGCGCCTTCGAGCTCGCGGATGTTGCGCTCGATCCGGGCCGCGATGAACTCCAGCACCTCGGCGGGCGCGGCCAGGCGGTCCTGGGCGGCCTTCTTGCGCAGGATGGCGATCCGGGTCTCCAGCTCGGGCGGCTGGATGTCGGTGATCAAACCCCACTCGAACCGGGTCCGCAGCCGGTCCTCCAGCGTCTCCAGCCGCTTGGGCGGCCGGTCGGAGGACACCACGATCTGCTTGTTCGCGTTGTGCAGGGTGTTGAACGTGTGGAAGAACTCCTCCTGCGTGCCTTCCTTGCCCTCCAGGAACTGGATGTCGTCGACCAGCAGCACGTCGATGTCCCGGTACCGGCGCTGGAAGGCGACCTTCCGGTCGTCGCGCAGGGAGTTGATGAAGTCGTTGGTGAACTCCTCGGTCGACACGTACCGCACGCGCATGCCGGGGAACAGCCGCTGCGCGTAGTGCCCCACGGCGTGCAGCAGGTGCGTCTTGCCGAGCCCGGACTCACCCCAGATGAACAGCGGGTTGTAGGCGCGGGCGGGCGCCTCGGCCACGGCCACCGCGGCGGCGTGCGCGAAGCGGTTGGACGCGCCGATCACGAACGTGTCGAAGTTGTACTTCTCGTTCAGCCTGGTCTGCGAGGACGCCGGGTTGGCGGGCCGGGTGTACGGCGTGCCGCTCGGCGCGGCGTGGCCGCCGCTGAACGTGGGCCAGATCTCGGTGACGGCGGCGAGCGCCTCGCCCTCCTCGTCGACCTCCTCACCCTCGCCGTCCGCGTCGCCCTCGGTCTCCGCCTCGACGGCCAGGCCGTTGATCGGGACCGCGCCGGGCGGCGGGCCGGGCAGGGGTCCGGGCACCGGCACGGGGCCGGGCACGGGGATCGGCGCGGTCACGGGGTCGGGCGAGTCGACCTTCACGGCCAGCGACACGGCCCGACCGAGGCGGCGGGACAGGGCGGCGGTGATGGGCTCGCGCAGCGCGCGCTCGATCGCTTCCTTGGCGAAGTCGCTCGGCGCGGCGAGCAGCGCGGTCCCGTCGAGCAGCCCGATGGGTCGGGTCACGCGCATCCAGGCGCGCTGCTGGGGAGACAACGTGCTGGCAGCGAGCTCCTGCACGACCTGCTCCCACACGAGACCCAGATCGGCCTGGTGGTCGGACACCTCCGCGCTCCCCTCCCCTCGTGATGGCTCCGCGGTCAGTCCCCGGGGAACTTCCACGACGTGGACACGGAGAATAGAGGCATCCACAGAGTTATCCACAACTGTGCACGAACGAGGCCCGGAGCGCAGCGGATCCCCCCGTTGCTCCCGAGCACCTGCGGCCGGCCGTGGCGGCGGCTGTCGTCCCTCGTGGGACGGGCCCGCGTCGACGCGCATCCACCCGCGAACGCAGCACGCTAACAAGGTGCGGGCCCTGCCACAAGGCGTACGGGGGCGCAAGCCTTTTCCGCCCCGTGGACGCCTGGCCGGCCGCCGTCCCCGTGCCCGGGTGCGACCCCGATTTGGACCGCGCCCCCGGGGCTGCGTACCCTCGTAACCGTCTCCCGCTTGCGTGGGGTGCTTTTCGCGCGCCTAAGGCTTGTTCGCTGGGGACAACCACAGACCTGCTTGGCAGTTAAGCACCGGGAGTCCGACCGTGAGCAAGGGTAAGCGCACCTTCCAGCCCAACAACCGCCGCCGTGCCAAGACCCACGGGTTCCGGCTGCGCATGCGCACCCGTGCCGGTCGCGCCATCCTGGCCGCGCGCCGTGGCAAGGGCCGCAAGCAGCTGTCCGCCTGATCGCCGCAGCGCCGTGCTACCCGCGGCCAACCGGCTGACCCGCAGCCAGGACTTCGGCCTGGTGGTCCGCCGAGGCCGCCGGGCCGGCCGGCCCCGGCTGGTCGTGCACGTCCTGACGTCGGCGCAGCCCACCTTGGACCCGTCCAAGGTGGGCTTCGTCGTGAGCAAGGCGGTGGGCAACTCCGTGGTCCGCCACCGGGTGAGCCGCAAGCTCCGCCACGTGGTGCGGGACCGCCTCGACGTGCTGCCGCCCGGAACTTCGCTGGTCGTGCGCGCGTTGGCACCGTCAGCCGATGCGGACAGCGCCGAGCTCGGCCGTGACCTCGACGCGGCGCTGCACAAGGTGCTGCGATGACGACCGTCCAGGTGAACCCCGTCGTGCGGGTTCTGCTCCTGCCCGTGCGCTTCTACCGGAAGTTCATCTCGCCGGCGCTGCCCCCGACCTGCCGTTTCCACCCGAGTTGCAGTGCGTATGCGGTGGAGGCGTTGACCGTCCACGGTGCGCTGCGCGGTTCCTGGCTGACCCTGCGCCGGCTGGGCCGCTGCGGACCCTGGCACCCTGGTGGCCTGGACCCGGTTCCGCCGAGGCGAAACGCGGTCCCCGACCTTCCTGCCGAGGAGTAGCTAGTGCTCAACTTCATCTACTACCCGGTGTCCTTCATCCTGTGGTGTTGGCACTGGGTGTTCGGCCACATCTTCGGCGAGTCGAGCGGGTTCGCGTGGGCCCTGGCCGTGGTGTTCCTCGTCTTCACGCTGCGCGCGATCCTGTTCAAGCCGTTCGTCGGCCAGGTCCGCTCGATGCGCAAGATGCAGGAGTTCGCGCCCGAGCTGCAGAAGATCAAGAAGAAGTACGCGAACGACAAGCAGCGCCAGGCGCAGGAGATGCAGAAGCTCCAGTCGGAGCACGGCGTCAACCCGCTGGGCGGCTGCCTGCCGATGCTGGTGCAGATCCCGGTGTTCATCGGCCTGTTCCACGTGCTGCGCTCGTTCCGGCCCGGCTGGGGCGAGGTCTACTTCTTCGACGCCCAGGGCGTGGAGTCGTTCGTCCAGGCGAAGCTGTTCGGCGCGAACCTGTCGACGTTCATCACGATGCCCGCGAGCGAGCTGGCGAACTTCGCCACGGACCGCAACGCGGTGCTGCTGGTGGCCGTCCCGCTGATGATCGTTGCCTCGATCGCGACCCACTTCACCGCGCGCCACTCGGTGGCCCGGCAGACGCAGGCCGCGACGGACAACCCGCAGACGGCGATCATGAACAAGCTGACGCTCTACATCTTCCCGCTGGGTGTGCTCGTCGGTGGCCTCTTCTTCCCCATCGCGATCCTGCTCTACTGGCTGAGCAACAACGCGTGGACGCTGGGCCAGCAGTACGTCGTGTACCACCGCATCGACCGCGAGGAAGAGGCGAAGAAGGTTGAGGCGACCGCGCAGCGGTCCGCGCTCGCGCCCAAGCCGGGCGTGAGGCCGGCGACCAAGCCGAAGCCCGGCCAGAAGCCGCAGCCGCAGCGCAAGCCCGCGGCCGGCCAGTCCGCGCAGCCCGCCGCCGACGCCACGTCGGCACCGGACGCGAGCGGGTCCGCACCGGACGCGAAGCCGTCCACCGAGGTTCCCGGTCTGAGCCCAGACCGATCCCCAAGCAAGAAGCAGGGCAACAAGAAGCGTCGTTGACCCTGGAGAGGAGACATCGTGTCGGAGACGTTGCAGGCGGCCGACGTGGACGCACCGGAGGCCGACCAGGTCCCGCCGGCGCGGTCGGGGAGTTCGGAGGACCTGCTCGTCCAGGAGGGCGACATCGCCGGGGACTACCTCGAGCGACTGTTGGACCTGCTCGACTACGACGGTGACATCGACCTCGACGTCGAGGCGGGTCGGGCCATCGTGAGCATCGACGGCGGTGACGACCTGGAGAAGCTGGTCGGCCCCCGCGGCACGGTCCTGGAGTCGTTGCAGGAGCTGACCCGGCTCGCCGTGCAGCAGGAGACGGGTGTGCGAAGCCGCCTCATGCTGGACATCGCCGGCTGGCGCGCCGGGCGGCGCGCCGAGCTCGCCGACCTCGGCCGCACCACGGCCGAGAAGGTGGTGGCGACGGGCGAGAAGGTGCGGCTGCACCCGATGACGCCGTTCGAGCGGAAGGTCGTGCACGACGCCGTCGCCGCGGTGGCGGGCGTGCACAGCGAGAGCGAGGGCGAGGAGCCGCAGCGCCGCGTGGTGGTGCTGCCGAAGCCCTGAACGGGTTGTGCCGGAACGGCCCCGCTCCCCTGATGGGGATCGGGGCCGTTCTGCGTTCAGCGGGAAGGCCGGGGACGGGTCTCGGCGATTGTGGTCAGCCACGCCCGCTGCTCGTCGGTCTCCGGGACGTCCCGGCCGCGCGCGTCGGCGATCGCCTGCCACGCCGCTTCGGGGGACGCGCCGTCCAGGACGAGGAGGGCGGCGGCGAGCAACGACGAGCGGCCGATGCCGGCCCAGCAGTGCACCAGGACGTGACGACCCGCCCGCAGGTCGCGCAGGAGCGGGTCCAGGTCGGGCGTCGTGGCGGGCACGCCGAAGTCCGGGATCGGCATCCAGTGGAACGTGATGCCGGCGTCCTGCGCGGCCTCGCGCTCGTCGATCAGGTCCAGCTCGGCCAGCTCCGGTTCGGTGAGGGCGCACACGATCACCTCCACGCCGGCCGTGGCCAGGCGATCGATGTGCTCCAGGCCGTACGGGTGCCCCATCGTGCTGAGCGCCCCGGTCTGATCTTGTATATCCGCTCCTCTTCCCTTCGTCGCGTTTCACGTGAAACGGTCGCGGCATGACTGGGAACGTCCGCAACCTCCGGGTCGCCGCCTACGCCGTGATCATCGAAGACGATCGGATGCTGCTCTCCCGCTGGCTCGGTCCGGACCGGCCGAGGTGGATCCTGCCCGGCGGTGGGCTCGACCACGGTGAGGACCCGTACGACGCGGTCGTCCGCGAGGTGTTCGAGGAGACCGGCTACCGCGCCGAGGTCGACCGGCTGCTCGGCATCCAGAACGTGTACGGGCCGATGGTGCGGGACGGGGTGGAGGTGGACTACCACCGCATCCGGATCATGTACGAGGCGCACGTGGTCGGCGGCGAGCTGACCTTCGAGGTGGACGGGAGCACGGACCAGGCGGCGTGGTTCCCGCTCGCCGACGTGCCCGCGCTGGACCACGTCGAGTCGGTCGACTACGCGCTGGAACTCCTGCGCGTGCTCCCGAAGGGCGGTCGGATTGAAAGTTTCACGTGAAACGCGACTCGGATTTGGCGTGTCGCCGGGGTGATCCGTCATAGTGGGGGCCGGCACATCTCGTGGGGCTCACTGCCTCTTGGCGAGACGCCCAACCCCATCGCCCACACCCGGCCGCTGCCGGCGTCCGGTGTGGTTTCACGTGAAACGTCCCGGACGGAGACATGGCCGCAGAGGTGGAAGACCGCGCGAAGAAGGTCTTCGGTGACCACTACGACAAGGCGGTCGCCTTCACGGCACTGCTCACCGAGCACGGCGTCGAACGCGGCCTCATCGGCCCGCGGGAGGTCGACCGGCTCTGGGAGCGCCACATCCTCAACTCGGCCGTCGTGGCGGAGTTGCTGCCCGAAGGCGCACGCGTCGTGGACGTCGGCTCGGGCGCGGGACTGCCAGGCATCCCCCTGGCGATCGCGCGCCCGGACCTCGACCTCACCCTCTTGGAGCCGATGGCCCGGCGGGTGGCGTGGCTGACCGAGTGCGTCGACGCGCTCGGGTTGAAGGTCGCCGTCGTGCGCGGCCGGGCCGAGGAAGGTCCCGTGCGGGAGCGGCTGTCGGACAGCGACGTCGTGACGGCCCGCGCGGTGGCTCCGCTGGAACGGCTGACGCGGTGGTGCCTGCCCCTGCTGCGGCCGGGTGGACGTCTGGTCGCTCTCAAGGGCGAGAGCGCCGCGGAAGAACTGGAACGCGACGCCGAGGCGGTACGTCGGGCCGGAGGCATCCGACCGCGCGTCATCACCTGCGGTGGCGAAGTACTCGAATTGCCGACGACGGTCGTGCTCGTGGAGCGCGATGAGCAGGCGAGCCGCCGTGAAGGCGCGCGTCGCAAGAGGAAGGATCGGTGAACGTGTACCCCGACCCCCTGCAACCGGTGTTCCAAGCGGCCGGTGTTCCACGTGAAACCGAACCTGAAGGTGTGGTGGGCGCGGGCGAAGTGCTCCGTCCTGGATCCAGTCCAGATCTGGCCAACAACGTGGAACCGGCAGGAGACAGCACCGTGTGGACCCCCATCGCGGAAGAAGCGGCACGCGCCACCCGCGTCCTGCACCCCGACTCCCTCCAACTCCCCCGCCCGGACCGTCGGCGCGTCATGGTGGTCGCCAACCAGAAGGGTGGCGTCGGCAAGACGACCAGCACGGTGAACCTGGCCGCCGCGCTCGCCATCCACGGGCTCAAGGTGCTCGTCATCGACCTCGACCCGCAGGGCAACGCGAGCACGGCGCTGGCCGTCGAGCACCGGTCCGGCACGCCGTCGGTGTACGAGGTGCTGATCGGTGAGCTGTCCGTCGCGGAAGCCGCTCAGGTCAGCAACCAGTCCCCCAACCTCTACTGCGTGCCCGCCACGATCGACCTGGCGGGCGCGGAGATCGAGCTGGTGTCGATGGTCGCCCGCGAGTCGCGGTTGAAGGAGGCGCTGAGCCCGGAGGCGCTGGACCCGATCAAGCCGGACTACGTGTTCATCGACTGCCCGCCCTCGCTCGGCCTGTTGACCGTCAACGCGATGGTCGCCGCGCAGGAGGTGCTGATCCCGATCCAGTGCGAGTACTACGCGCTGGAGGGGTTGGGTCAGCTGCTGCGCAACATCGAGCTGGTGCAGGCGCACCTGAACCCGACGCTGAACGTGTCCACGATCCTGCTCACGATGTACGACGGCCGCACGAAGCTGGCCGACCAGGTGACCAGCGAGGTGCGCGGCCACTTCGGCGACACGGTCCTCAAAACGGTGATCCCGCGCAGCGTGAAGGTCTCCGAGGCACCAGGATTCGGTCAGACGGTGCTCACCTACGATCCCGGCTCACGGGGCGCGATGAGCTACCTCGACGCGGCACGGGAGATCGCCGAGTACGGCGCGGAGATGAGGTCGGCATGACGGAACAGCGCAAGGGTGGCCTGGGCCGCGGGCTCGCGGCCCTGATCCCGAGCGGCCCGCCGCCCGGCACGCCGGCGGCGCCGTCGTCGTCACCGGCCCGGGGCGGGTCCAACGGGTCGTCCAGCGGAACGTCCACCCCTGCGCCCTCCCCTGGCCCCACAGGGGAGGTGGCCGGCGCGGTGTACCAGGAGCTGCCGGTCACGGCTATTCGCACGAACCCGAAGCAGCCGCGGCAGGTGTTCGACGAAGAGGCGCTGCGGGAGCTGGAGCACTCGATCCGCGAGTTCGGGCTGATGCAGCCCATCGTGGTGCGGGCGACCGGGACCGACACCTACGAGCTCGTCATGGGCGAGCGGCGGTGGCGGGCCACTCAGCTGGCGGGGTTGAAGACGATCCCGGCGATCGTCCGGCACACCGCCGACGACGTGATGCTGCGGGACGCGCTGCTGGAGAACATCCACCGCGTGCAGCTCAACCCGTTGGAAGAGGCGTCGGCCTACCAGCAGTTGCTGGAGGAGTTCGGCGTGACCCACGAGGAGCTGGCCGATCGGATCGGGCGCAGCCGGCCGGTCGTGACCAACACGATCCGGCTGCTGAAGCTGCCGCTGCCGGTGCAGCGGAGGGTCGCGGCGGGCGTGCTCTCGGCCGGGCACGCGCGGGCGTTGCTGGGGATCGAGGACCCGGGCGTGCAGGAGGAGCTGGCCACCCGGATCGTCGCCGAGGGGATGTCGGTCCGGGCGACCGAGGAAGCGGTCACCCTCGCCAAGGGGGCCGAGCCCACCAAGGCGAAGGCCGCGCGGCGCAAGCCGATGCAGGCGCCCGGGTTGCAGGAGCTGGCCGAGCGGCTGTCGGACAACTTCGACACCCGCGTGAAGGTCGAGCTGGGGCAGCGGAAGGGCCGGATCGTGGTCGAGTTCGGGTCCGTCGACGACCTCGAACGCATCATCCAGCTCATGTCACCCGAAGCCGCCCAGCGTGCGGTGAAAACGGACATTTAGGATTCGTTCGGGGCGCAAGGGATCACCCAGGGGTCTTTTGTCACGGTGACGATGACGGCCCGTGTCCAGTTGGACACGGGCCGTCATCGTTAAGTGAGAGGGCCTAACGGTCGACCGCGCGCTCGACCAACCCCGCGTAGATCTCCCCCAGCGACTGACCGGCCGCCTCCACCGCCATCGGCAGCAGCGAGGTCTCGGTCAGGCCGGGCGAGACGTTCACCTCCAGGAAGTGGACCGTGCCGTCCGGGGCGACGATGGCGTCGGTCCGCGACACGTCCCGCAGTCCGAGCAGCCGGTGCGCGGCGACCGCCAGCTCACCGACCGCCTGCGCCGCTTTGTCGTCCAGCCGGGCGGGAGCGTGGAAGTCGGTAAGGCCGGCCGTGTAGCGGGCGGTGTAGTCGTAGACGCCGTTCTCGGGGACGATCTCGACCGGCGGCAGGGCGTACGGCCCGTCCGGACCGTCCACCACCGCCACCGCGACCTCCACCCCGGCCACGAAGCGCTCGGCCAGGACGGTGTTGCCGTAGGCCAGGCAGCCGACCATCGCGGCGGGCAGCTCGGCGGCATCCCGGACCACGTGCGCGCCGAGCGCCGAGCCGCCCTGGTCCGGCTTGAGCATCAGCGGCAGGCCCAGGCGGTCCACCATGGCGTCCAGCACGGGCTGCGCGCCGAGTTCGCGGAACGTGGCGTGCGGCAGCACGGCCCACTCGGGGGTGGTCAGGCCGGCCCGGGCCAGCTCGGCCTTCGCGGTCGGTTTGTCCCAGGCCCGGCGGCAGGCGCGCGAGTCCGTGCCGACGAACGGGACGTCCATCAGCTCCAGGATCGTCTGGACCGAGCCGTTCTCCCCCTCACCGCCGTGGAGCGCCACCACGACGGCGTCGGGGCGGTGTTCCTTCAGGCGGGTGAGGAGGTTGCCGTCGGCGTCCCACTCCTCCACGACCAGGCCCGCCGAGCGCAGCGCGGCGGACAGCCTGCGACCGGATCGCAAGGACACCTCCCGCTCGTGCGAAAGGCCCCCGGACAGGACTGCGACCCAGCGGTTGGACAACGTGTGCTCCTGATCAAGCGGTGTCGGGCGAGGGGCTGTGCGGTCCCGAGACGGCACGGCCCACGGTCGGGCCGAACGTCTCGTGCAGCTCGATCTCGTCCTTGATGACGTTCGCGAGCCGTCGCACGCCCTCGCGGATGCGTTCGGGCGTCGGGTAGCAGTACGAGATGCGCAGCTGGCGGCTGCCGAGGCCGTCGGCGTAGAAGCCGGTGCCCGACGCGTACGCCACGCGCTGCGTGATGGCGCGCGGCAGCATCGCCTTGGTGTCGATGCCCTCGGGCACGGTCACCCAGACGTAGAAGCCGCCGGTGGGCTTGTTCCACGTGGAACCAAGCGGCATGTGCTGCTCGAGCGACGAGATCGCCGCGTCACGGCGTTCCCGGTAAGCCTCGCGGTAGGTCTTGATCTGACCCTTCCAGTCGTGCGTCGACAGGTAGCGCGACACGATGAGCTGGTTGAGGGTCGGCGGGCACAGGGTGGCCGACTCGGCGGCCAGGACGAGCTTCTCCCGGACCGCGTGCGGCGCCAGGACCCAGCCCACGCGCAGGCCGGCGGCGAAGGTCTTGGAGAACGAGCCGAGGTAGACCACGTTGTCCGGGTCGGTCGAGCGCAGCGCCGGGTAGGTGACGCCGTCGAAGCCCAGCAGGCCGTACGGGTTGTCCTCGACCACGAGGATGCCGTGCGCCCGGCAGATCTCCAGCACCTCGGCGCGCCGCTGCACGGCGAGCGTGACGCCGGCCGGGTTGTGGAAGTTCGGGATCGTGTAGAGGAACTTGATCCGGCGGCCGGAGCGCTCCACCGCGGCGATGGCCTCGCGCAGGGCCTCCGGCATGAGGCCATCGGCGTCCATGCCCACGTGGACGACCTGGGCCTGGTAGGCGGCGAAGGAACCGAGCGCGCCCACGTACGACGGGCCCTCGGCCAGCACGACGTCACCGGGGTCGCAGAAGATGCGGGTGACCATGTCCAGGCCCATCTGGGAGCCGACGGTCACCACGACGTCGTCCGGGTGGGCGTTGATGCCCTCCAAGGCCATCACGTCGCAGATCTGCTCACGCAGCTCGGGCACGCCGTGCGCGCTGCCGTACTGGAGCGCGACGAGCCCTTCCGTGGCCACGACGTCGGCCACTTCCGCGCTGAGGGACTCCAGCGGCAGTGCTGCCAGGTGGGGCATCCCTCCCGCCAGGGACACCACCTCAGGCCGGCTCGCCACCGCGAAGAGCGCCCGGATCTCCGATGCCGTCATGCCCGCCGTCCGCGCCGCGTACCGGCGCAGGTGGGGGTCGAGGCTTCTGGCTCCCTGCTTGGGAGGCTGTCCGGGTAGGTTCACGGGAAACTCCGTAGGTGGGCGTTACCGGCGGGTTTGTTCCCGCCCGAGTGTAACGGCCGTCCCGTTCGGGGCATCTGCCTTCCGGGCGGGGGTCACATCCGCCTATCCTCGTGGGGGGATGTGTTCGGGGGCTTGGAGGTCGGGGTGTCGCGTCGTGTCGTGGGCGTCACCTTGGACAACCTGGAGCACCTCTCCAAGCACAGCCGGACCTGCGTGTTCTGGGAGCTCGCGCCCCATCTGAAGGAGCAGGCCGAGGAGTTCGGGGACACCGAGTTCGAGAAGGAGGCTTGGGTCTCCAGCGTGCTGTTGGAGTGGGGTTCCTGCGGTCGGATCATCTACCTGGACGGGATTCCCGCAGGCTCGGTGTTCTACGCACCCCCCGCGGCCGTGCCGAGGTCCTTGGCCTTCCCCACCTCCCCCGCCAGTCCCGACGCCGTGCTGATGACCGGTCTCGAAGTGCTGCCGGAGTTCCGCGGGGGTGGTCTCGGGCGGGTGCTGGTGCAGACCGTGGCCAAGGACCTCACCCGGCGCGGCGTGAAGGCGATCGAGGCGTTCGGCGACAACCGGCCGGAGGTCGACGGGCCGAGCTGCGTGACGCCGGCCGACTTCCTGCTCCAGGTGGGCTTCAAGACGGTGCGACCCCACCCCCGCTGGCCGCGGCTGCGGCTGGAGCTGCGCAGCGCGTCGTCGTGGAAGGAAGACGTCGAAGCGGCGCTGGAGCGGCTGCTCAGCTCGGTGTCGGTGTCGACCGCGGCGGAACCGAGTTTCAAGCCCGTGTGATCTGCTCCCTGAGCTGGTGTTTTCTTCGCTCGGGTTGACATGCAGGTGAATGACTGCATAACGTGCCGTGTGGACAAGGTGTTCAAGGCCCTGGCCGACGAGACGCGCCGGTACCTGCTCGACCGCCTGCACGAGGAGAACGGCCAGACCCTCGGCGAGCTGTGCGCCCGCCTGGGCATGGCCCGGCAGTCCGTCAGCCAGCACCTGGCCGTGCTGGAGGCGGCGAACCTCGTCACCACCGTGCGCCGCGGCCGGGAGAAGCTGCACTACCTCAACCCGGTGCCGCTGCACGAGGTGCAGGAGCGGTGGGTCGACAAGTTCGAGCGGCCCCGGTTGCGGCTGCTCGGTGACGTGAAACGACGAGCGGAGGAACCGGTGAAGCCGGAGTTCGTGTACGTGACGTACATCGAGAGCACGCCCGAACGGGTGTGGGAGGCCCTCACGGACGCGGACGTCACCGCGCAGTACTGGGGGCACCGCAACGTCTCGGACTGGCAGCCGGGGTCGCCGTGGGCGCACCGGCGCGCGGACGGGTCGGACGTGGACGACGTGGTGGGCCAGGTCGTCGAGGCGGACCCGCCCCGGCGCCTGGTGACGACGTGGGCCGACCCGGCGGAGCCGTCGGTCACCTCCACCGTCACCTTCCGCATCGACGCGTACGGCGGGATCGTGCGGCTGACCGTGACGCACGAGGGCCTGGCCGACGAGGCGGAACGCGCTCAGGCGGCGTCCGGCTGGGCGGCCGTGCTGTCGAACCTGAAGTCGCTGCTGGAGACCGGGCACGTGCTGCCGGGCATCCCGTGGGAGATGCCCGCGCACGTCGACTAGAAGCGGTCGATCTCGCAGTTCTCCAGCGTGCCGCCCTGGAACAGGTCGAGGGCCTGCTCGCTCACCACGAGCTGGCCCTGGTCGGTCACGCCGAGGTCGTCCACCCCCGCCTGGCCGGTCACCTCGAGCCAGTGGAACGTGGGCACCTCCCGGCCCTCCAGCAGCTCCTGCGCCTCGTCCGACAGCGTCACCGTGGCGCGGCGGACGCGGAACGCGTCCAGGCCGCTGTCGACGAGCGTGTCGGCCAGGTCGTCGGTCACCAGGTACACCGGGAACGCCTCGACCAGGTCGTCACCGGTCCAGTCGGTGATCTCGTAGTGCACCGCTTCGATGCGCGGCGGCTGGGCCGCGGCGTCGATCACGGTCCCCTCGTCCAACACGCCGGCGACCTCGGGTTCGAGGCGGTAGAACTCCATCGTGCTCCTCACCGGCGGGCGCCGGCCAATAAGATCGACTCGTGGACGTGGGGGTCGAGATCCAGCGCGAGGTACTCGCGATCATCGAGGGCTCGCGGGACTTCGTGAAGATTCGCACACTGCTCGACGGCTGGCAGGCCCAGGGCATCCCGGCCGAGCAGCTGGTCGACGAGCTCACCGACCTGATGCTGGACCTGCGCGCCCAGAACCGGGCCGACGACGAGGACGCCGTCGCCCGGGTGGTGGACGTCCTGACGGGTTACTAGGACCGCCTACCGGAGCTTGCCGGTGGCCACCTCGTGCCGCAGCAGGTCGTCCATGGTGAACGTGCCGGTCGGCTGGTCGTCCTTGCCGAGCAGGTACAGGCGCTTGACCGCGACCAGGATGCCCTCCGCGACCACGTCGCGGAACGACGGGTTCGCCAGGCGCCGGCGGTCGCCCGCGTTGGTCAGGTAGCCCACCTCGACCCGGACCGCCGTGCAGCGGGTCATCCGCAGCATGTCCCAGGTCTTGGGGTGCGTGCGGCAGTCGAGCATGCCCGTCCGCGCCACGATCTCGCGCTGGATGAACCCGGCCAGCGCCTCGCCGACCGTCGACGACGTGCCGTTGCCCGTGCCGAAGTGGAACGTCGCCACGCCCGACGCCAGCGGCGAGGCGTTGCGGTCGGTGTGCAGGGACAGGATCAGGTCCGCGCCCGCCTCGTTGGCGAAGCGCGCCCGTTCGCCCTCGTCCGGGTTGTGGTTCGGGCCGCGCGTGAGCAGGGCCTCCATGCCGGTGGCGGCCATCTTGCCCTCGAGCAGCCTGGCCAGGTCCAGCATCACGTCGGCCTCGGACACGCCGTCGACCACGACGCCGCGGTCCTCGCCGCCGTGACCGGGGTCGATGATGATCCGCTTGCCGGACAGCCTCGGCCCGGCCCGGCGGACCCGCTCCTGCTCGCGCAGGAACACCGGCCGGCCGCCGCGCACCTTGGGCTGGAGCTGGCGCAGCGCGCGGACCGTGTCGGGACCGCACATGCCGTCCACGATCAGGCCGTAGTCGCGCTGGAAGCTGCGCAGGGCCTGCTCGGTCTGCTGACCGAACTCGCCGTTGGCCCGCCCGGCGTCGTAGCCCAGCTCCAGCAGGCGCTCCTGCAACGCGAACACGTCGTCGCCGGTCACCGGCTGCGCCATGAGGAACGCGAGCGGGCGGTCACCGAGGCGGTACGTCGCGTCGCGCAGCGCGCGGTAGGTGGCGGGACCGACGACGCCGTCGGTGATCAGGCCCCGCTGCTGCTGGAACGCGCGCACCGCGTGCTCGACCGGCAGGTCGAACACCTGGGACGGCTGCGGATCGGACAGCAGACCGAGTTTCGTCAGCGTTGCCCTGACCTCGGCGACGTCCGGACCGAAATCCCCGCGGCGGAGTAGCAGCATGCACCCCTCGCTCACTAAGGCGCCGACATCCGTCGACGCGAACTTGACGCCCTATTGTGCCTTGCTCGCGCCGATGCCACGGACGGGGCTACTCCGAGTGGTCACGGCTCCACAAACGAGTGACCCGTCCGTCTTCCGCAGAGACGGACGGGTCACCCGGTTGGTCGTACTCAGAGCACGTCGGACAGGTCCTTGAGCAGCGCCGCCTTCGGCTTCGCGCCCACGATCTGCTTCACCGGCTTGCCGCCCTGGAACAGGATCATGGTCGGCACCGACATGATCTGGTAGTCCCGCGCGATCGACGGGTTGGCGTCGATGTCGAGCTTCGCGATGGTGATCTTGTCGGGGTGCTCGGCGGCGATCTCCTCGAGCACCGGCGCGACCATCTTGCACGGGCCGCACCAGGTCGCCCAGAAGTCGACCAGAACCGGCTTCTCGCTGGTCAGCACGTCGTCGGTGAACGTCTGAGCGGTCGTGACCACGGGGGTGCCTGCCATGTCGTTCTTCTCCCTCACAGAAAGTCGGTTCAGCTGGTGGTGACGGGCTCGCCGTAGCCGCCGCCGACGTGCTCGGCGGTGACGGCGGCCTCCGTGGTCCCGTGCTCGGCGAGCCAGCGCTCCGCGTCGATCGCGGCGGCGCAACCCGAGCCGGCGGCGGTGATCGCCTGGCGGTAGGTGTGGTCGACGAGGTCGCCCGCGGCGAACACGCCGTTCACGTTCGTGTGAGTCGTGCGGCCGATGACCTGGACGTAACCCTCGCCGTCCAGCTCGACCTGGCCCTTGACCAGCTCACTTCGCGGGTCGTGGCCGATCGCGACGAAGAAACCGGTGAACGGGTGCTCGGTGACCTCACCCGTCCGGGTGTCACGGGTCTTCACGCCTGCCACCGTGCCGGAGTCCTGGCCCAGCACCTCGACCACCTCGGCGTTGAGCAGCCACTTGATCTTCTCGTTGCTCCGCGCGCGCTCCAGCATGATCTTGGAGGCGCGGAACTCCTCGCGGCGGTGGATGATCGTGACGGACCGGGCGAACTTGGTCAGGAACGTCGCCTCCTCCATCGCCGAGTCGCCGCCGCCGATCACCGCGATGTCCTGGTCGCGGAAGAAGAAGCCGTCGCAGGTGGCGCAGGCCGACACGCCGCGGCCGAGCAGCTCCTGCTCGCCGGGGACGTGCAGGTAGCGGGCCGCCGCGCCCATGGCCAGGATGACCGCGCGGGCGGCGTAGCGCTTGCCGTTCGCGGTGACGTACTTGACCGGGCCGTCCAGCTCGAGGGCCTCGACGTCCTCCGCGCGCAGCTCGGCGCCGAAGCGCTTGGCCTGCTCCCGCATCTGCTCCATGAGGTCGGGGCCCATGATGCCGTCGCGGAAACCGGGGTAGTTCTCGACTTCGGTCGTGGTCATCAGCGCGCCGCCGTACTGCGAGCCCTCGAACACCAGCGGTTCGAGCTGGGCACGCGCCGCGTAGACCGCCGCGGTGTACCCGGCGGGCCCCGATCCCACGACGATCAGGTTCCGAACGTCCGACACCCTCGACCTCCGTTAGTCGTTGACGGACCTGGATCACCAGGCCCGGCACTTCGCACAACGGATCGTAGGGTGCGGTAATTCCACCCCTTCACGGTGAGTTGGGCAACGCCGCCGGGCTACGGCTCGATCGTGCTGTTCGCCAGGACCCCGTCGGGGTTGTCCGGACCGCAGGTGCGCGGGTCGACCACCACGATCCGGTACGCGCCGGGAGTGCCCGCGGGCAGGATCGCCATCACGGCCGGCTTGTCGTCCAGCGTGATGGGGCTGACCCCGAGCGGCTTGCCCGCCGTGATGTTCGCGCCGCGCAGGCAGTCGGCCAGCTTCTCCTGGTTCTCCAGCGGGCCGTAGTTCTGCGCCTTGAGCACGTCGCCGACGACCGGGCCGAAGTTCTCGTCGCGGACCGCGGGCATGTCGCCGCTGCCGGGCGGTCGGGCGCTGGCGGACACCGGCGTGTCCTGGGTCTTGTCCTCCTGCGCGATGCCGCCGTCGTTCGCGGTGGTGTCCCGCGGGATCGCCATCACGGCGACGCCCACGGCGACCGCCGCCGCCGCGAGGAGCCCCGCGCCCCAGCCGAGCCGCTTGGCGCGCCGGGCCTTGGCCTGCGCGAAGTCGATGACCGGTGCGCTCGGGCGCGCCTCCTCGGCCAGCGCCGCGTCGATCCGCTCGGCCACGTGGCGCGGCATC
This sequence comes from Actinosynnema sp. NPDC091369, assembly GCF_044757065.1. Lineage (NCBI taxonomy): Bacteria > Bacillati > Actinomycetota > Actinomycetes > Pseudonocardiales > Pseudonocardiaceae > Actinosynnema > Actinosynnema sp. NPDC091369. The sequence goes on from NZ_JBIVUG010000001.1 coordinate 1,071,069, forward strand.
GGGATGGGCGGCAGGTTGTGCAGGTCCTCGAGCGTCGCGTCGAGGGCGGCCAGGATCGCCTGGGCCTCGGGGTCGTTCTCGACCAGCGGCCGCAGCTCGGCCTCGGTCCGCGGGTCCAGAGCCCCCGCGTGCAGATCAGCCAGCAGGTCGACGGACCACGGCGGCCCTGAACGCCGCGCATTGCCGGTCATCGTTCCTCCAACTGACGTCCCTGTTGCACCTGCACATCGTTCAGTGGGACGTTCGCATCTGCACCCTGGTTCCGGAGGTGCCCCAGAACTTTGGCGAGCTTGGCCCGCCCGCGGGCGCACCGCGACTTCACGGTGCCCTCCGCGATGCCCAGCAGCTGGGCCGTTTCCGCCACCGAGTAGCCCTCCACGTCGACCAGCACGATCGGGGCCCGCTGCTCCTCGGGGAGCTCGTTGAGGGCGGCCTGGACCACCAGGCGGGTCTCGCGCTCGGCCATCGCGTCGCGCGGCGCCACCGGCTCGCCGGGGCCCGCCTCGGGCAGCGGCACGGTCGGCCTGGTTTGTCGCCTGCGCATCCGGTCCAGGCAGGCGTTGACGACTATTCGGTGCAGCCAGGTCGTGACCTGGGACTCGGCCCGGAAGCTGGCGGCGGCGCGGAAGGCCGAGATGAACGCCTCCTGCAACGCGTCCGCGGCCTCTTCGGGGTCGCGCAACGTGCGCAGCGCGACGGCCCACATGCGATCCCGGTGCCTGCGCACGAGCTCGGAGAAGGCGTGCGGGTCACCCGCGGCGTGCGCCGTGATGAGGTCTGCGTCCGAGCTGGCTGCGGCGGTCACGCGGGGAGCCTATCGGGCTGGGACAACCGCACTCCGCTCACCTTCGCGGTGGACGCGCGCGCGGGCTACTGCGCGCGGGTGTAGACGAGTTCCGCGATCTCGGAGCGGTTGTTCTTGCCGCTGCCGCCGAGCTTGGTGATCCACACCAGCACGTGCTGGGTGGGCTCGTGGTCGCCGAGCTGGATCTGGGTCTGCCCGGCCGACAGGGTCGCGGTCGCGATCACCTTGGTCTCCGGCAGCGGCGCGCCGGGGGCGCCCGCCACGCGGATCTCCACCACCGTGCCCTCGCTGGGCGACGTGATCGTCACCGACGACAGCTTCACCGGTTCGGCGAAGCCCGCCATCAGCCCGATGCCGGGCTTGAGCGCCGGGAACGGCTGGAAGTAGTTCTCGGTCTGCCACACCGTGGTCGGGTTGTTGTCGACCGCGCGGTTGGCCCGGGTGGCGTTGTCGGGCTGGTTGGTCACGTCGTACACGCCGACGGACGCGGGCTGCACCGGACCGGCGGGCTGGGGCGGGGGCGGCGCGGGCTGGCCGCTCTGCCCCGGCGTGGTCGACTGGCCGATCACCACCGTCGGCCCGCCGCCGCGGGACGGCTCGTCGCTGAAGAAGCTCACGATCTGCACGCCGAGCCAGATGACCACGGCCAGCGTCGCCACCGCGAGCACGGCCACGCTGATCATCAGCTTGCGCTTGTGGTCCTTGTCCCGGACGGGGCGTTGCGTGGTCCACACCGCGCCGTCGTCGGGCTGGTCGTCCTGGACCGGCTGGATCAGCGCGGTCTGCGCCTCCGACTGGGTGATCTGGTCGAGCACCTGGAGGATCGCGGCGCTGGTGCGGATGCCGCCGACGCTGGTGTCCTCCAGGCTGCGCACGGCGACCGACGACAGCTCGTGCGGCACGTACGGGTGCAGCGCGCTCGGCGCCAGCACGGCGCCGTCCGGCCCGGTGGGCGCGACGGGCACGCCGTCCGGGCCGTTGGGCAGCGCCCACTTCCCGGTCAGCAGCAGGTACAGGATGGCGCCCAGGCCCTTGACGTCGTCGCGGGCGATGGCCTCCGGCCTCGGCCCCGGGAACGCGAGCCGCAGCCTGCCGTCCGACGTCACCCGGATGCGCTGCGGGTGGTCCGCGCCGAGCACGAGGCCCGCGTGGTGCGCGCCCTCGATCGCCGCGCCCAGCGGCTCCAGCAGCCGGGTCGCCGTGCCCGCCGGCAGCGGGCCCTCGGCGATCAGGTCGAGCAGGTCGGTGCCCTGGGTCCACTCGGCCACGATCACCGCGAGGATGCCCTCGTCGAGCCGGATGCCCGCGCCGGGGGTCAGCACGTCGATCACCCGGGAAACACCCGGGTGGGTGAAGCTGGCGGCGTGCATCGCGCGTTCGGCGGTCCGCTTGGCGCGGGCCGCGGCGGGGTGGTCGGCCGGGTTGCCCACCAGCACGGTCAGCGCCACGTCCCGGTTGAGCTGGCCGTCCCGGGCCCGCCACAGGTGCGCGTCGCACCGCCGGTCCACACCGGACTGCGCCAGCAGCCGGTACCGGCCGTCGCCGATCACCCCGCCGGGCACCAGCGAGGTGTTCTGGATCGGACCGCTGCTCACGGGGCCGAGGGTACGTGACCGGGTCGGGTCGCAGGGGTCATCGCCGACCCACCAAACGACTGATCTTGGCCACCGCCGGCTTCACCTCGGGCACTCGGAACAACGCGAGCAGCAGGAAGCTGCCCGGCAACCCGACGACCGCCTGGATCACGACCTCGACCCAGGCACCCGCCACGCGGGACTGGATACCCAGCACCTCGACGACCAACCACGCCAGCCCGGTCGCCGCCCCGAACGCGATGGCGGACGCCACGACCGTGAGGCAGATCGTCCACGCCGTGTAACCGGTGCGCAGCCGGCCGAGCCGCAACCGCAGCCACAGCTGACCCACCAGCGCGCCGACCACGAAGCTCAGCGACATCGCGATCGACACGCCGACGGCCAGCTTGTCCGGCGGTGAGAGGGCCAGGAACCCGTAGAGCAGGCCGATCCGCACCACCACGATGATCGCCTGGATGATCGTCGGCGTCCGGGCGTCCTTCAACGCGTAGAACACCCGCAGCTGGAGCAGCGTGATCGCGTACGGCACCAGCCCGAACGCCGACAGCGCCAGCGCCGTGCCGATCGCCTCGCCGTCCTCGACCCCGGAGGCGCCGAAGGAGAACAGCGCCAGTCCGATCGACACGCCGGACACCGTCAGCAACGCGCTGAACGGCATCAGCAGGATCGACGACATCCGGTTGCCGAGCGCCAGGTCGCCGACCAGCGCGTCGGTGTCGTGCGCCGCCGCCGCGCGGCTCATCTTCGGCATCAGGGCGGTCAGCAGCGACACGCCGAGCACGCCGTAGGGCACCTGGGCGATCAGCCACTGCATGTTGTAGACGGTGATCGCGCCGCGGTCGTGCGTGGCGACCTTGGTCAGCACGACCATGCTGACGAAGCCGAGCGCCACGTACAGCAGCACCCAGAACGCCAGGCCGCCGAACTCCGACAGCCGCCGGTCCCAGCCCCACCGCCAGCGGAACCGGAACCCGGTCCGGCGCAGCGCGGGGATCAGCACGGACGCCTGCACGGCCACGCCGAGCATGGTGCCCAGGCCGAGGACGAGCAGCTTCGGCTCGCCCATCCGCACCGGGTCGAGGGAGATCTCACCCGGCATCAGCCAGTAGACGACCAGCGTGGCGATCACCACGAGGTTGTTCAGCACCGGCGCCCAGGTGGGCAGGCCGAACACGTGGCGGGTGTTGAGGATCGCGCCGATCAGCGCGGACAGCCCGTAGAACACGATGCCCGGCAGCACCAGGTACGCGAACGCGGTGACCAGCTCGGGCTCGGCGTCGGAGGAGTCGATGAACAACCCGGTCAGCAGCGGCGCGCACGCCACCGCGATCGCCGTGCCGACACCGAGGACCACCGCCGACATGGTGATCATCCACTGCGCGTAGGACTCGCCCCGGTCGCCGTCCTCCTTCTCGGCGCGGACCAGCAGCGGGATGGCCACGCTGGTCAGCACTCCGCCGAGGAGCAGCTCGTTGATCATCGTCGGCAGCGTGGTGGCGACCTGGTAGGAGTCGTTGAGCGCGTCGACGCCGAGGATCGCGATCAGCAGCAGCTTGGACAGCAGCCCGGAGGCGCGGCTGACGATCGTGGCGACGGCCATCGAGCCGCTGGCCCGCGCCAGCGACGGGCCCTGCGGCTGTTCCTGCGTCACCGTGGTTGTTCCGCTCAACTCGTGCTCGACCTCTCCGGGGTGACCTCGCTCGCGTCGTTCGGCACCTGCGCGGACGCGGCCCGCGCGGCGCGCACCCGACGGTAGATGCGCCGGGCGGACAGCAGCACCAGCGCGGCGCCCGCCAGGCAGGTGATGACCACGGTGATCGTCCCGTACGCCGAGGACGACACCTCCAACCGGGCCCGCCTACCCAGCTCCACCCCACTGGTGGTGACCAGGCGGACGTGCACCGGGAACCGTCCGGACCGCTGCACCTCTACCGGTACCCGCACGAGGCGGTCGCCACGCGCGGGCAGCTCGATGTCGGTGAGGTCCTTGGCCACGATGCCCGGCGTGTCCTCGATCACGATCCGGACCGTGATCCGCACGTCGAGCCGGTTCTTGATCGACAGCGGGATGGGGCTGTCGCCCGAGCCGAGCAGGATCGGGCTGTTCGGCTCGGTCACGGTGACCTGGTCCTGCAACCCGTCGAGCTGCGCCCGGCCCACCGCCAGCGCGGTGCGCGCCCCGTCGTCGTTGCCGCGCCACGCGCCCGACACCGCGCGCAGCAGCGCCAACCGCAGTGGGTCGACCAGGTCGGCCGGCTCGGCGGACTCCGCGTCCGGCTGGCTCATCGACTCCGCCAGCTGGTGCAGCCGGCCCCACGACTCGGCGACCGAGGCGGTCACGGTCGGCGGCACCTCGCGGGCGCCCGCGTCGACCGGGTAGCTCAGCGCGGCGGCCTGCTCCGGCGGTGACGCGAGCAGCGACTCCAGCGCGACCGGCGTCGCGAAACCGCCCCCGACCAGGGACTTCGTCGTGCGCAGCAGGGTGTCGACCTCGCCGGTCGGCGCGTTCCAGCGGCGCGGTGGCGCGATGACCACGTGCTGGCCGGTGCTCTGGAACCCGGCCCGGAAGGTGAGCGCGGCCAGCGCGTTCTGCACCGACACCGGCCGGGTCTCGCTCGGCGTGGTCACGCCCGCGACCGGCCGGGTCGTCGCCGCGCCCTGCAGCGCGTCGGACACCATGCCGTCGACGCGCACGCCGGTGACCGGCTTGCCGTCGGCCGCGTCGAACCGCACCGGTCCGGTGCCGGGGGTGCCCGCCACGGCCGACTGGTCGAGCACCAGGGACGTGATGCCGCGGGCGGTCAGGTTGGCCATCGTCGGCTGGTCGAGCACGCCGTCCTCGGGCCAGGCCAGCCCCGGCGTCGGCTGGACGCCGAGCACCTGGCGGACCACTTCGGCGCCGGCCAGCGACAGGTCGACGAGGCCGGTGAGCTGGGCGCGGGACAGCGCGACGAGGTCGGCGTCGGCGTCCGGCAGGGCGATCACGCACCGGCCGGCGGCCAGCAGCCGCAGCCGGTCGCGCCACATGCCGGCCGCGCTCTTGCCCTTGCCGGCGCCCTGCCCGCTGACCTCGTAGCCCTGGCTCATCGCCTCGACCGTGCGCAGCAGGTCCGGGTCGACGGCCAGGCACACGCCGGTGCCCAGCGGGCTGGTCAACGCCGACTCGTAGGCCATGAGCAGCCCGTACAGCCGCCCGCCCATGGCCAGCGAGCCGGCCAGCTCGTCGTCGGCGAGGACGGTCGGGTTCTCGCTGATCAGGCGCGGCCGGTCGGCCAGCGGCCAGAGCAGGGTGAGCTTCGCGGGGTTCGCGGGCGGGGTCGGGGCCTGGCCGCCGGGCATCGCGAGCACCGGCAGCAGGGTGCTCAGCGCGGCCAGCCGGGCGCGGCCGCCGTAGTCGGGGACGCCGTTGATGTTGGCCAGGATCGGGTAGATGCCCGGCTCGGTGATCCGCAGCGAGGTCGGGTCCGTGCCGCGCAACGGCACGGTGAGCCGGAACGGCTTGGACTCGTTCTGCTCCAGGCGGTCGGTGACCGGGGTGAAGTTCGGCTGCACGACCTCGGCGTCGGTCGGCTCCCGCAGCGCCTTGCGGACCTGCTCCTCGCTGGTCAGGGGCTGGCCGCGCTCCAGGCGCAGCTCGATGTCCTCCAGCGCCCGGTCGCCGACGTTGACCACCTTGCCGGAGATGGTGATCGAGTCGGGCCCGTCCGCGGTGATCACCCGCGGGGTCATCTCCTCGACGTCCAGGCGCAGCCACACCTGCGACTGCTGGCCCGGTTGGCTCGACAGCGCCCGGGTCGCCCACACCTGCGTCGCGGGCGCGGGCCGGACGGGCAGCCGCCCGCCGTCGACGGGCGCGGCGGGCGCGGCGGACGCGGTCGTCACGAGGAGGACCCCCGCCGCCGCCAGCGCGGACAGCAGCCGTTTCACGCCGACTCCGCCCCGTCCGCCTGGAACTCGGCGAGCAGTTCGGCGGCTCGGCGCACCAGTCGGCGCTCGTCCGCGTAGGCGAGCCGGTCGTCCAGTTCGCCCAGGGGCACCCACGCCACCTCGGTGACCTCCACGTCTTCGTCGGAAAGCTCGCCGCCCAGCGCTTCCAGCAGGAAGTGGTGGACGGTCTTGTGCACCCGCCGGTCCTCGGCGACGAACCAGTAGTCGATCGAGCCGAGCGGGCGCAGGACCCTGCTATGAATACCGGTCTCCTCGGCGACCTCGCGCACCGCGGTCTGTTCCGCGGTCTCGCCCGCCTCGATGTGGCCCTTCGGCAGCGACCACAGCAACCGCCCGCGCCGGTCCAGCCGCCCGATGATCGCGGCGACGTGCTGCTCGAAGTCCAGCACCAGTCCGCCCGCCGAGGTCTCGTCGACGGTCCTCAGCCGGCGACCGCGACGCCGGTTCCGGCGCCTCGGCTTGGGACCGCCGGAGCGACCGGACGACTGGGGCATGCCCTGATGGTAGTGGCGACCAGCGCTTACCGGACGTGACAGCCCGGTGGCGGGCGGTGATCAACAAGGCGGTCAACTCGTTCGGAACGGCGGTCGCGGACCAGTAGGCTGGCTCCTCGTGTCCGGACCCCTCGCCTCCGCCGCCACTCCGCCTGAGCAGGACAATGCCGTGGTGGAACTGCTGAGCGCCCTTCCCGTCGCCGAGGAACTGGCCGACCGCTTCGCCGCGGCCGGCCACCGCCTGTACCTGGTGGGCGGCAGCGTGCGCGACGCCGTGATCGGGCGGCTGTCCGGCGACCTCGACTTCACCACCGACGCCCGGCCGCCGCGGATCATGGCGCTGCTCAAGGGCTGGGCGGACGCGATCTGGGACACCGGCATCGCGTTCGGCACGGTCGGCGCGACCAAGCACGGCCAGACCGTGGAGATCACCACGTTCCGCGCCGACAGCTACGACGGCGTCAGCCGCAACCCCGAGGTGACCTTCGGCGACAGCATCGAGGGTGACCTGGTCCGCCGCGACTTCACGGTCAACGCGATGGCCTACGACGTGGTGAACCGGCAGCTCATCGACCCGACCGGCGGGCGGGAGGCGCTGCGGGCCCGCGTCCTGGACACCCCCGCGACCCCGCAGGAGTCGTTCTCCGACGACCCGCTGCGGATGCTGCGCGCGGCCCGGTTCGCGTCCCAGCTCGGCTTCACCGTCGCGCCCCGCGTGCTGGAGGCCATGACGGCCATGTCCGGCGAGCTGACCCGCATCACCGCCGAACGCGTGCAGGTCGAGCTGTCCAAGCTGCTCACCGGCGCGCACCCGCGCGCGGGCGTGGAGCTGATGGTCGAGTCGAAGCTGGCCGACGTGGTGCTGCCCGAGCTGCCCGCGATGAAGCTGGAGATCGACGAGCACCACCAGCACAAGGACGTGTTCCACCACTCGCTGGTGGTGCTGGAGCAGGCCATCGACCTGGAGGCGGCGGACCCGGCAGGCGGCTCCGAGCCCGACCTGGTGCTGCGGCTCGCGGCGTTGCTGCACGACATCGGCAAGCCGGACACCCGGCGGTTCGAGGAGGGCGGCGGTGTCTCGTTCCACCATCACGAGGTGGTCGGGGCGAAGATGGTCCGCAAGCGTTTGCGCGCCTTGAAGTACTCGAAGGAGATCATCGAGGACGTCGCCCAGCTCGTGTACCTCCACCTGCGCTTCCACGGCTACGGCAGCGGCGAGTGGACCGACTCGGCGGTGCGCCGGTACGTCACCGACGCGGGCCACCTGCTCCCCCGCCTGCACAAGCTGGTCCGCGCCGACTGCACCACCCGCAACCGGCGCAAGGCCAACGCGTTGCAGCGCACGTACGACGACCTGGAGCGCCGCATCGAGCGGATCGCCGCCGAGGAGGACCTCAAGCGGGTCCGGCCGGACCTCGACGGCAACGAGATCATGCGGCTGCTGGGCCTGCCACCGGGGCCGATGGTCGGCAAGGCGTGGAAGTTCCTCAAGGAGCTGCGCCTGGACCGAGGGCCGCTGGACCACGACGAGGCGGTCGCCGAGCTGCTGGAGTGGGCCCGGTCGGAGGGTGTCCAGCTCCCGGGTGACTGACACCACGTGACCAATCTCGTACTTTTGCCCTGGCCAGTGACAGCCTGTTGCGGGACCATGACTGTGTGCGTCAAACGCGCACTGGGGGTGGTGTCGTATGAACGCTTGGGGACTGTCCGAGGGGGGCACCCGGGCGCAAGGGCTGGATGAGCTGTCCGACCGGCAGCGGGCCGTGCTCCGCTGCCTGGCCAGGGGGCTCGCGGACCACGAGATAGCGCGGGTGCTGGCGCTGAGCCAGCACCAGGTGGGGGCGGTGGTGTCGGAGATCCTGCGCGCGTTGAACCTGCGGGACCGGATGGCGGCGGTCGTCTACGCCCACGAAACGGGGATCATCCGGTTGCCGCTACCGCGCTGACCGCTTGACCAGCAGCAGGTAGCCGAGCAGACCCAGCAGGTAGGCGGCCGTCGCGGCGAGCACCAGGCCCGGCGACCGCCCGCTCAGGGGCACCACGGCCGCCGCGGCGGTCACGGCCGCCACCTGCGTGACGTTGAACAGCGTGTCGTACAGGGCGAACACCCGGCCGCGGACCTCGTCGCCGATGTCGCCCTGCACGGCCGCGTCCACGCACAGCTTCACCACCTGGCCCGCGAACGTGAGCACGAACGACGCGGCCAGGATGGTGGGCAGCAGCATGGGCAGGCCGAGGCCGAGCTGGGTGGCCGCGGCCAGCAGAAGCGCGCAGCTGACCGTGCCGCGCCTGCCCAGCAGGTCCACCAGCCGGTCGGTCACCAGTCCCGCCAGCAGGATGCCCGCGCCGCCCGCCACGGCGACCTCGCCGAGCCCCGCCATGCCCGCCTTGAGCGGCCCGTAGTCGGTGAACGAGTTGCGCATCAGCAGCAACGTCAGCAGCAGCGACGCGCCGAACGCGAGCCGGTGGGCGAGCAGCGCCAGCAGGGCGGCGGCGACGCCGGGCGCGCGCCACACCGCCCGTGCGCCGTCCAACAGGCCCAGGGCGACCGCAATGAGCGTCCGGTTGGGCTCGTCCACCTCGTCGGGCCCGAGGGCCCCACGCGCGAAGCGGGAGGCCAGGAACGCGGCACCCAGCGAGCCCACGACCGCGAACGCCGTCGTCCACGCCGAGCCGCCGTCACCCGAGCCGAACACCGACCGCAGCACCACCGCGCACCCCGCGCCGAGCACCGCGGTCAGCGCGCCCAGCGTGGTGACGAACGCGTTGGCCTCCACCAGGTGGTCTCCGTCGACCACGTGCGGCAGGGACGCGGACAGGCCCGAGCCGACGAACCGGCTCACCCCCGTGACGAACAGCGCCGAGGCGTACAGCGGCACGCCGTCCAGGCCGAGCCCGACGGCCGTCGCGGTGAGCAGCACGAAGACGGCGCGCGTGAGGTTCGCCACCACCAGCACCCGGCGGCGGTCCCACCGGTCCAGCAGGGCGCCCGCGAACGGGCCGACCACGGAGTACGGGAGCAGCAGCACGGCGAACCCGGCCGCGACGGCGAGCGGGTCGGCGTGGCGCTCGGGGTTGAACAGGACCGCGCCCGCGAGGCCCGCCTGGAACAACCCGTCGCCCCACTGGGCCGCCAGCCGGGAGGCCAGCAACCTGCGGAAGTCGGCGAGCGCGAGGAGTTTCCGGACCCCGAGGTGGTGCTTCGCCGCGGTGGTGCCGGCAGTGGTCACGGTGGTGAGCCTAAGCCTTGCGCGGCCGGGAACCACGAAGGCCGGACCCGCGTGGGGTCCGGCCTCCCTGGCGCCAGGCGCCCGGTCGCCTCTCGGCGGGTGGCACTACGCGGCTCCAGCCGGACGGTATTCCGCGTAGGCGTTCAAGTGGGCCCGGGGGACTCGATGGCGCCTGACGTTCACTGCAACGAACACGGTAGCCCGGATGTTCCGCCGACGCGGAGGTGCGGTGTGCGCGCTGCGTCGCCTGGCCCGCGGCGCTCGTCTGGGATCATGCGTGGTGTGCGCCCTGATGCCGACGTCGAACCGGGATCCCTGCTGGTCGCGGCACCGAGTCTGACCGACTCCAACTTCCGCCGGACGGTGGTCTACGTCATCGACCACCGGGACGAGGGCAGCCTCGGCGTGGTGCTGAACCGCCCGAGCGAGGTCGCCGTCCACGACGTGCTGCCCGCCTGGGGCCCGCACGTGAGCAGGCCGCAGGCCGTCTACATCGGCGGGCCGGTGGAGCAGAAGACGGCGCTGTGCCTGGCCGCGCTGCGCACCGGGGAGGACCTGGCCTCGCTGGACGGCGTGGTCGGCGTGCACGGCCCGGTGGCGCTGGTCGACCTGGACGCCGACCCGGACGCGCTGGTGGCGAAGGTGCGCGGCATGCGCGTGTTCGCGGGCTACTCGGGTTGGGGCGAGGGCCAGCTGGGCGGCGAGATCTCGCGCGGCGACTGGATCGTGGTCAAGGGCCTGCCCGACGACGTGCTCACGCCGCCGAACGTCGACCTGTGGGGTCGGGTGCTGCGCCGCCAGGGGATGCCGACGGCGCTGCTGGCGACGTTCCCGACGGACATCCGCCGCAACTAGCGGCTCAGGCGCGCGTCAGCACGCCGCAGCCGCCGCCCGCGCCGGAGCACGCGCAGCCGCCGCACCCGGCCGGCGCCTGCTCGGGCAGCGCCTCGGCGGCCCGGTGGCCCAGCACGCCGCCCGCGCCCGCGACCACGAGGCTGCCGACCAGCCCGATCAGGCCGATGACCAGCGCCAACGCCGGGTTGACGGCCGCCGCGACGGCCGCGACCAGGGCGATCGCACCCGCGGCCACGTTCGGCACGCCGGCGATCTTGTTGGCCAGCGCGAACGTCTCGTCGTCACGCAGCGTGGCCTTGGTGCGCACGCCGAAGAAGCGGTTGCGGTGCAGTCCGCCCCGCACGCCGAGGAAGCCGATCGTCGCGAACGCGACACCGATCAGACCCAGCACCACAGGCAGCACGATGTTCACGCGTCCGAGGGTAGGCCCGTCCTTCGATCTTGGTCGAACCAGCCCCGACTTCACCCGAAGGTGTCCTTATGGACGGGCCCTCGGGCTCGGGAGGCTCACCGCATGAAGACTCGATCTTGCCTGGCCGCGCTGGGTGTCGTCGCCGCGCTCGTCACGGCCGCGCCCACCGCCTCCGCCGCGCCCCCCGTCCGCTTCCTGGGCGAGACCACGCTGCCGCACGCGTGGCAGTTCGAGGGCACCACGGTCGGCGGCCTCTCCGGCGTCGACCGCGACCCCGCCACCGGCGAGTACGTGCTGATCAGCGACGACCGCTCCTACACGAACCCGGCGCGCTTCTACACCGCCGACCTGCGCCTGGACGAGTCCGGCGTGCACGACGTCCGCATCACCGCCACCCACGCCCTGCGGCACCCCGACGGCGGCACCTACTCGTCGCCGCCCGCGAACGACGGCCGCACCGCGGACCCCGAGGAGATCCGGGTCGACCCCGTCACCGGCGACTACTGGTGGAGCCAGGAGGGCGAGCGGCCCAAGACCGAGGGACCGGTCGTGGTGCAGCCGTCCATCCAGCGGGCCGCCCGTGACGGCGCCTACGTCGACACCCTGCCGCTGCCGGAGAACTACGCCTACACCGCCGACCGCGGCCCGCGCCGCAACCTCGCGCTGGAGGCGATCGCGTTCTCCGCCGACGGCGCGCTCGTCACCAGCGTGGTCGAGGGACCGCTCTTGCAGGACGGCGACGTGCCGACCGCCGAGCGCGGCGCGCTCACCCGCCTCACCGTGCAGACCCGTGACGGCGCGGTCGTCCGCCAGCACGCCTACCCGCTGGAACCGCTGTTCGCCGAACCCGAGCCCGGCCCGTGGGGCCCCGACACCGGCGTGCCCGCGATCCTGGCCGACCCGAAGGTCCCCGGCCGCTACTACGCGCTGGAGCGCAGCTGGGTGCCCGGCGCGGACTACAAGGTGCGCCTGTTCCAGGTCGACATCGCGGGCGCGACGGACGTGCGCCACCAGGACGTGCTGGCCGACGACGTGCGCCCGGTCCGCAAGAAGCAGCTCGCCGACCTGCACGACTTCCCGCTGCCCGTGATCGACAACGTCGAGGGCCTCACCTGGGGCCCGCGCCTGGCCTCCGGCGAGCGCACGCTGCTGCTGGTCAGCGACGACAACTTCGCGGCCGAGGAGTTCACCCGGTTCATCGCACTTGCGCTGCGCTGATACCGTTGACGACATGAGCAAGGCCCGCCTGCTCCTTAGCTAGCCGCGCAGACCTCGACAGCCAGGTCCGCGCGGCAACCCCTCATGCCCTTCCGGGCTGGGGGGTTTCGTCATGTCAGGGGCAGGTACCGATGGAGAGGGACATCCCGATGAGCACCGACGCGGCGGACGCGACGCCCGCCTTCCGCTACACCGCCGAGCTGGCGGGCGAGATCGAGCGGCGCTGGCAGCAGCACTGGGAGGAGCAGGGCACCTTCCACGCGCCGAACCCGGTCGGGCCGCTCAAGGGCGACGTGCCCGCCGACAAGCTGTTCGTGCAGGACATGTTCCCGTACCCGTCGGGCGCGGGCCTGCACGTCGGGCACCCGCTGGGCTTCATCGGCACCGACGTGTTCGCCCGGTACCACCGGATGAACGGCCGCAACGTGCTGCACACGATGGGCTTCGACGCGTTCGGCCTGCCCGCCGAGCAGTACGCCGTGCAGACCGGGCAGCACCCGCGCAAGACCACCGAGGACAACATCCAGACCTACCTGCGGCAGATCCGCCGGCTGGGCCTGGGCCACGACGAGCGCCGCCGCATCTCCACCATCGACCCGGGCTACTACAAGTGGACCCAGTGGATCTTCCTGCAGATCTTCAACTCCTGGTACGACCCGGCGGCGGGCAAGGCCCGCCCGATCGCCGAGCTGGAGGCGCAGTTCGCCTCGGGTGAGCGGGCCACGCCGGGCAAGCCGTGGGCGGAGCTGTCCCGCCCGGAGCGCGAGAAGCTGCTGGGGCAGCACCGCCTGGTGTACCTGTCCGAGGCGCCGGTGAACTGGTGCCCCGGCCTGGGCACCGTGCTGGCGAACGAGGAGGTCACCGCGGACGGCCGCAGCGAGCGCGGCAACTTCCCGGTGTTCCGGCGCTCGCTGCGCCAGTGGATGATGCGGATCACCGCGTACTCCGACCGGCTGATCGACGACCTGGACCGGCTGGACTGGCCGGACAAGATCAAGGCGATGCAGCGCAACTGGATCGGGCGCTCGCACGGCGCCCGGGTCAAGTTCGCCGTGGACGGGCACGACGGCGTCGACGTCGAGGTGTTCACCACCCGGCCCGACACGCTGTTCGGCGCGACGTACATGGTGCTGGCGCCCGAGCACCCGCTGGTGGACGTGATCGCGTCCGCCGGGCAGGCCGACGCGATCGCCGCCTACCGCGACGAGGTCGCCCGCAAGTCCGAGCTGGACCGGCAGGAGAACAAGGAGAAGACCGGCGTCTTCACCGGCGCGCACGCGGTCAACCCGGTCAACGGGGCGCGCATCCCGGTGTACGTGGCGGACTACGTGCTGATGGGCTACGGCACCGGCGCGATCATGGCGGTGCCCGGCCAGGACCAGCGCGACTGGGACTTCGCCAAGGCGTTCGACCTGCCGATCGTCCGGACCGTGCAGCCGCCGGAGGACTTCGACGGCGAGGCGTACACGGGTACCGGCCCGGCGGTGAACTCGAGCCACGAGAGCAGCGTGAGCCTGGACGGCCTGGACGTCGACGGGGCCAAGAAGAAGATCATCGCCTGGCTGGAGGAGCAGGGCCGCGGCGAGGGCACCGTGCAGTTCAAGCTGCGCGACTGGCTGTTCTCCCGGCAGCGGTACTGGGGCGAGCCGTTCCCGATCGTCTACGACGCCGACGGCACGCCGATCGCGGTGCCGGAGTCGATGCTGCCGATCGAGCTGCCCGACGTGGACGACTACTCGCCGCGCACGTTCGACCCGGACGACGCGAACTCCGAGCCGTCGCCGCCGCTGTCGCGCGCAGAGGACTGGGTCACCGTCGAGCTGGACCTGGGCGACGGGCCCAAGCCGTACCGGCGCGAGACCAACACCATGCCCAACTGGGCGGGCTCGTGCTGGTACCAGCTGCGGTACGTGGACCCGACGGAGCCGGACCGGTTCGTCAACGAGGAGAACGAGCGGTACTGGCTGGGCCCGCGCACGGCCGAGCACGGCGCGTCCGACCCCGGTGGCGTCGACCTGTACATCGGCGGTGTCGAGCACGCGGTGCTGCACCTGCTGTACGCGCGGTTCTGGCAGAAGGTGCTGTTCGACCTGGGTCACGTGTCCGGTGACGAGCCGTACCGGCGGCTGTTCAACCAGGGCTACATCGAGGCGTACGCCTACCGCGACTCGCGCGGCACCCCCGTGCCCGCCGAGGAGGTGGAGGAGCGCGACGGCAAGTACTTCTTCGACGGCGAAGAGGTCAAGCGCGAGTACGGCAAGATGGGCAAGAGCCTGAAGAACGTCGTCACGCCGGACGAGATGTGCGAGAAGTACGGCGCCGACACGTTCCGGCTGTACGAGATGTCGATGGGCCCGATGGACGTCTCGCGGCCGTGGGCGACCAAGGACGTCGTGGGCGCGCAGCGGTTCCTGCAGCGGCTGTGGCGCAACCTGGTCGACGAGACCACGGGCGAGCTGCGGGTCACCGACGAGGACCCGGGCGAGGAAGCGCTGCGGCTGCTGCACAAGACGATCGCGGGCGTGCACGACGACTTCGCGAACCTGCGCTACAACACGGCGGGCGCGAAGCTGATCGAGCTGAACAACCACGTCACCAAGCACTTCCCGGGCGGCGCGCCCCGCGCGCTGGCCGAGCCGCTGGTGCTGATGCTGGCACCGTTGAGCCCGCACGTCGCCGAGGAGCTGTGGTCGAAGCTGGGCCACACCGACTCGCTGGCCCACGGCCCGTTCCCGGCCGCGGACGAGAAGTACCTGGTCGAGGACACGGTCGAGTACCCGATCCAGGTCAACGGCAAGGTGAAGGCCCGCGTGGTCGTGCCCGCGTCGGCGTCAGCGGGTGAGGTCGAGGCGGCGGCCCTGGCCGACGAGAAGGTGGCCGAGCTGCTGAACGGCGGCACGCCGCGCAAGGTGATCGTCGTACCGGGCCGACTGGTCAACGTGGTGCTGTAGCGGGGTTCACGGACGGGGCAACTGGGCGGCCACTTCGGTCATCGCGTCGAGCAGGTCCGGCTCGACGTGCCCGGTTGCCGGTTCGGACTCGGCGATGGTGATCGTCGTGTCCTTGATCTCCGACCAGTAGTGCCGGGCGGTGAACCGCACGTCCGGCAGGCCGACGACCCCGCCGTTCAACGGCTGCACGTCGCCGGAGCCCGCGACGTCGATCACGCGGTCGAACTGCCGCGCCTGGTTGCGGCCGGGGAAGGTCACCCACACCACGGACACCACGGCCGCGTTGCCCGCCTGGTCGCCGACTGCGAGCAGCAGGCGGTCCAGGGACGTGCACGGCGTGCGGACGAGGAAGTCGCGGACCTGGCCGAACGCGTTGGCCACGCAGTCCAGCTCCTGCTTGACCGCCTGCTTGCTGATCGCGACGCCGAGGTGGCCCATCGCGCCCGCGGCGTCGCCACCGCGCGCGGCGCGCTTGGCGTCCCACTTGCGCACCCCGATGCTCTCCACCGGTGCCGCGCCGCCACCGCCGCTCGCGCCCGAGTTGAGCGCTGCGCCACCGGCGCCACCCGCGCCCGCGAGGACGACGAGCACCGCGGCCACTAACGCCACGCCGCCTGATCCCTTGTCGGAACTCTTCCCCGCCACCATCCCCCCGCCCCGAGACGTTCTCGCCGTGCGGCCAACCCATGCAACCCCGCCCGGGTGCCCCTGGTTGCGCCGCGCAGGCGAAAAGCGCTCGAACGGCCCAGCAGGTATGCCCGGAAGTCGCACTTCACCGTTGCGCAGCGAAACCCATCTCGCCGAGGATCTGAGCCAGCATCGAGTCGAACATGGGCTCCAGGTCGGTCACGGCGAACGGGAAGCGGCCGAAGACCTCCAGGGCCACGTGGCCGTAGATGCGGACCCACGACTGCGTGATGTGGTAGACCGCGCCGAGCGGCAGGACGTCCTCGTCCACCTCGACGCCGCGTTCGGCGACGGTGGCCAGCAGGACCTTCTGGAACGCCGCCAGCTCGCCGTGCAGGTTCACCGGGACGTCGTCGCCGCCGAGGTCGTCCGGTAGCGGGTGGCTCGCGATCAACCGGCCCGCGACCTCGAGGAACACCCGGCCGAACTGGTCGCCGACCTGGCTGCGGTCCTCGTTCGGCGTGCAGGAGCCGAGGGCGTCCTCCGTGGACGCGAACACCAGCGCGAACTCCTGCGGGTGCGCGAGCGCCCAGCGCCGGAAGCCGCGGCACACCGCGTAGACCTGGGCGGTGACGTCGCCGGGGTCGATCCGGTCGAGGTCGGCTTCGAGCTCCGCGGCGAGGTCGGCGCAGACGTCCTCGGCGAGCCTGCGGAGCAGGTCCTCGCGCGAGTCGTAGTACCGGTACAGCGCCGGAGCGGTGATGCCGACCTCGCGAGCAATGGCACGCAGAGTGACGGCGTCCCGGCCGCGCTCCACGAGCAGGGCACGGGCCTGTCGCCGAATGTCGCGCTCTGTCTCGGCGCGGAGCCGTTCACGGCGAGTGGCCTCGGTCATATGTCACCCAATCAGGTTGTAAACACTGTTCACCCGGGTATAACTTCGGGGGCGGTCAGTGAACGCTGTTTACGTAGTTCACGCCATTCACGCAACGGTAGCCCATTTGCCCGGGAGGACGCGTGTTCGCGAAGTGGGGATCGCTGGCGTACCGCCGCAGGTGGGTGGTGCTGATCGCGACGGCGGCCCTCGCGGTGGTCGGCGGCATCTGGGGCCTCGGCGTGTTCGACCGGCTCAGCCAGGGCGGCTACGAAGCGCCCACGAGCGAGGCCGCCCGCGCCAACGACGTCGCGCAGGACGCGTTCGGCCGGCAGGGCGGCGACGTCCTCGCGGTCTACGACACCACCGACCCGGCGAAGCTCCAGCGGATCGCCGCCGAGCTGGCCGACCTCCCGACCGACGCCGTGCTGAAGGTGCAGCCGCCGTTCCCGTCGCCGGAGAGCGGCAAGTCGCTCGTGGTGATCACGCTGCGCTCGGGCGACTCCAACACCCAGCTCAAGCAGTACGAGCAGATCTCGGGCGAGCTCGCGGTCGACGGCCTCGACCCGCAGGTCGGCGGCCTGGTGCCGACCCAGAAGGCGATCAGCGACATGTCCGCCTCCGACCTCACCAAGGCCGAGGCCGTGTCGCTGCCGATCGTGCTCATCCTGCTGATCATCATCTTCGGCGGCCTGGTCGCCGCGTCGCTGCCGGTGCTGGTCGGCGGCCTGGCCATCGCCGGGTCGCTCGGCGTGCTGCACGCCGTCTCGCTGGTCGCCGACGTGAACTCGTTCGCGGTCAACGTGGCCAGCCTGCTCGGCCTCGGCATGGCGATCGACTACGGCCTGTTCATGGTCGGCCGGTTCCGCGAGGAGCTGGCCGCCGGCCGCGACACCCCCGACGCCGTGCGCCGGACGGTCATGTCGGCGGGCCGCACCGTGCTGTTCTCCGCGACGCTGCTGGTGATCGCGCTCGCCGGGTTGCTGCTGTTCCCCCACGGCTTCCTGAAGTCCCTCAGCTACGGCGGCATGTCCGCGGTCGCCATCGCGGCGGTCGTGTCGCTGACGCTGCTGCCCGCGCTGCTGGCCGTCCTCGGCCACCGCGTGGACAAGCTCGCCGTGCCGTGGCGCAAGAAGAAGGCGCCGTCGGAGGGCGGATGGCGGCGGCTGGCCGGTCGCGTGATGAAGCGCCCCGTGCTGTTCGCGCTGCCGATCGTGCTGGTGCTGCTCGCGCTCGGCTCACCGTTCCTGGGCGTGAAGTTCGGCGAGGTGACCGAGAAGGTGCTGCCCGAGGGCAACCCGGCCCGGGTCGCCGCCGAGACGGTCAACCGCGACTTCGCCGCGCTGTCCAACTCCGGGTTCAAGGTCGTGATCACCGGCGACCCGTCGCCCGCGGACGTGCAGGCGTTCGTCGGCGAGGTCGCCGCGGTGCCCGGTGTCGGCGAGGCGCAGGTCGCGGCCGAGCCCGCGGGCGGCGTGTGGCTGGTCAACGCCGGGCTGGACCAGGACGCGCTGAGCGACGAGTCCAAGCAGGCGCTGCGGGACGTGCGCGCGTTGGCCGGTCCCGGTGACGAGGTGCTCGTCGGCGGCACCACGGCCATGGTGTCCGACAGCCTCGACGCCATCGGCGACAAGCTGCCGCTGATGATCGCGCTGCTGGTCGGCGCGACGTTCGTGCTGATGTTCCTGGCGTTCGGGTCCGTGCTGCTGCCGATCAAGGCCGTGGTGATGAGCGCGCTGAGCCTGTCGGCCACGTTCGGCGTGCTGGTGTGGGTGTTCCAGGACGGGCACGGCGCCTCGCTGCTCGGCGTCACGCCCGCGCCGCTGGAGTCCGGCATCGTGGTGCTGATGGCGGCCGTGGTCTTCGGGCTGTCCACCGACTACGAGGTGTTCCTGCTGTCCCGGATGGTCGAGGCGCGCGGTCGTGGCGCGTCGACCGAGGAAGCGGTGACGGCGGGCCTGGCCAAGACCGGGCGGGTGATCACGGCGGCGGCGCTGCTGCTGATCGTGGTGACGGGCGCGTTCGCGTTCTCGCAGATCACGATGATGCGGTTCGTCGGCGTCGGCATGATCCTGGCGCTCGCGCTGGACGCCACCGTGGTGCGGATGCTGCTCGTGCCCGCGGTGATGAAGCTGCTCGGGGACGCCGCGTGGTGGGCTCCCGGCCCGCTGCGCCGGATCCAGGAGCGGATGGCGATCCACGAGGAAGCGCCGGCGGAGGACGGCAACCCGACCAAGGTGGCGCAGACCGTCTAGGCGGGGTCCCTCACGAGAGGTCGAGGGGTTCGAACGCGATGGCCGTGGCCTGGAAGCCGCGGCCGTCGCCGTTCAGGCCGCTGAGCTGGAACGTGTTCAGCACCCGGTTGTCGGCGCTGTCGAGCACGGTCGCGGTGTCGCCGGTGGACAGGAACACGCGGCGGTCGCCCGGCGCGATGGCCAGCGTCTTCGCCTTGAGCCGCAACGTCCTCGCGGTCCGGGTCGTGGTGTCCAGCACGGCCACGCGGCGGTCGAGCGCGACGTAGACGCGCCGCCCGTCGGGGGTGACCGCGATGCTGCCCGCGCCCTTGCCGACCGGCGTCGACCAGCGCACCTCGTCGGCGTTCGGGTCGATCATCGACACCGTGCCCGCGCCCTCGCCCAGGTCGAGAGAGCTGACGTAGACGGCCTTGCCGTCCGGGCTGATCGCCACGTGCTGCGGCATCCCCTCGACGTCGATCGTGGTCTTCGGGCTCGCGGTCTCGGTGTCGAGCACGCTCACCGTGCCGTCCTGCGCGTTGGCCACGTACAACCGCCGCCCGTCCGGCGTGACCGCGATGCCCTGCGGCTGACCACCCGCCTTGATCGCGGCGACCAGGCGGAACGACACCGGGTCCACCACCGCGACCGCGCCGCTGCCGGTGACGTAGAGGCGTCCGCCGTCCGGGCGCAGCACCGCCTGCGCCAGCTGCACGCGGGTGTCGATGCGGCCGACCACCTTGCCCGCCACCGGGTCGACCGCCGTGATCACGCCCGCCCAGCCGTTGACCACGTACACCCGGTGGCCGCCCGGCCCGACCGCCGCGCCCGTGGTCCACGCGCCGGTGTTCGCGCCCGCCACGACCCGTCCGTTGGTGGTGTCCAGCACCTGGACCTGGCCGCCGTGCGCGACCACGTACGCCTTCGGCGCGGGCGCGCCGGCGGCCGTGACGACGTGCGAGCGCTCCTGGCCCCCGGCGGAGATCGCGGCGGCGAGGAGGACAGCGGCGGTGCCGAGGGTTGCGGTGCGTCGTCGTCCCCACATGGCTGGAGGGAACACCGCCGCGCGGTCGGCTTCCACCCTGGTCCTACGGACGGGTGCCATTTGTGCCGGACCGGGTGACGAGGTCCTGGCTGCCGCCCGCGGCGGCGGGGCGGGCGGCAACGGCGGCGGTGCGCCCGGCGCCGGTCGCTCGGGGGGCGAAACGACCGACGCCGGACCCCTGCCGGTGCCGGAGCACCGGTGGTCGTACCCCGACGACGTAGACCTCTACCACCAGGTTGACGCAGCCCGGGCCGTTTTGGATCCCGAGAGCTACGAATCAGCCGAAATTCGTCGAGTTGCCACCAGCTTGGCGTAACGGGTGCCCGCCGTCAGGAGGACGAGGCCCGCGCCGATGAACGCGAGCACGCGCGCGATGCCGTCCAGCGCGGCCATGTCGAACAGCAGCAGCTTCGCCACCGCGGCCCCGACCAGCACCAACCCGGCCACCCGCAGGGACTTCCGGTCGATGCCGCGCACCAGCAGCACCAGCGCGGCGACCGTCCACGACACGGTCACGATCGAGTGACCGAAGAGGAATCCGGTCACGTCCTGCGACACCAGCAGCGCGCCGCACAGCACGACCCCGGCCGCCGCGTACAGCAGCACGACACCCGCGACCACCCACGGGAACGGCTGCCGGCCCAGCACACCGAGGCCCGACGCGACCCACGGCAGCACGACCGCGAGCACACCGAGGACCAACGCGGTCAGCATGCCCGACACCAGGAACCCCGCGGTGTCCACGCGCCACGGCTCGTCCAGCAGCAGTCGCGGCGGCACGGCGTTGCCGAGGGTCAGCAGGAAACCGGTGGCGCCGAACACGAGCGAGCCGAGCAGCGGACCGCGTGACGCCAGGACCTTCGCCAGGAACGCCAGCACCAACGCCTCGGCCAGCACCACCGCGGCCCGCGTGCTGCCGTCGAGGGCCAGCGCCGTCGCCTGGAACAGGGCGAACGCGCCGACCCCGCCGACGGCCGCGGTGAAGTTGCCCGGCAGCGAACGCCGACCGGCCGCCCACAGCGCGAGCATCACCACCGCGACCGCACCCGCCACGCCCGCGCCGAGGTGGCGGTCCAGCACGGCGGTGGTGAGCAGGGCGGGCAGCGGCGAGCCGACGGCGAGGGCGAGCGCGGTGACGTCACCGGGCCGGACCCGGACCGTGAGCACCGCGGCGGCGACGCCGATCACGGCGGCCAGCAAGGAGATCCCGGCCAGGGCGAGCTCGTCGGTGCGGCCGATCACCAGCACCGAGGCGACCAGCGGCGGCACGCCGGCGGTGACCGCGAGCCACGGCCAGTCGCGCTTGAGGTGCACCGGGCTCGCCGCGATCTTCAGGACCAGCAGGAACGCGACGAGCAGCGGCGTGAAGCCCTGGGTGAGGACCGGGGCGCACACGGCGCACGCCGCGACCACGCCGATGGCGAGGGTCGCGGAGTCCCAGCGCAGCGCGAGCAGCAGCCCGCCGCCCGCGATGAGCAGACCGGCGGCCAGGCCGCCACCCTCGGGCAGGTACTCGTAGATCGAGGTGGCCGCGATGACGTCCAGGTAGAGCACGGCGATGCCGGTGGCGGCGAGGGCGAACGCGCCGGTCCGGCCGGCGGGGGTGCGGTGCAGCCACAGGCCGAGGCCGACCAGCGCGCCGCCGAGCGCGGCGCCGCCGAGGACGCGCGGCAGCGGGCCGAGGTAACCGCGCTGCACGGCCAGGACCAGGAGCAGCACGACGCCGAGCAGCGTGACGGCGCCGCCGACCCAGGCGAGGAGCTTGCTGCCCGCGCCGTCCTTGGCGAGGCGGTCGAACAGGGTGGGGCCGGGCGGCGGCGGAGGGGCCGGCGTCCAGTAGGGGGTGGGCGGCGGACCCCAGCCGCTGGCGGGTGGCGGGGGCGGGGCGGCCGGGTACGCGTGGGGCGGCACGGCGGCTTGCTGCGGTACCGGCTGCTGCGGCCCCGGCTGCGCCGGCCGGAGGGGTTCAGCCCGCGGGGCGGTCGACGCGCCCGGTCGACCGGCAGCGGTGGTCGGCGCTGCGGTGGACGCGGGCGCTGCGGTGGTCGGTGCGGCGGCTGTGGCCGTGGCCGTTGTGGTGGCCGTGGTCGTGGCGGGGGGTGCGGTGGCCGTTGCCACCGCCTGCGCGCTGCCGACCCGGTGCAGCTCCAGGCCGACCGCTTCCAAGCGGCGACCCAGGTGCCCGAGTTCGTCAGCCAGCCTCGTCAACGGGTCCTGCCCGGTACCGGTCATGTGACCAGGGTCGCCTCGAACCGGTGTATCCGGAATCCGTACCACTACTCAACCGGGTACCGAACGGGTCACGGTCGGACCTGGCAGAGTTCCACCGTGACTGTTCTCGTGCTCGGTTCGGCCAACGCGGACCTCGTCGTGCCGGTGCCCCGCCGTCCCGCCGGCGGGGAGACGGTGCTCGGCGGCGACACCGTCGTCATGCCCGGCGGCAAGGGCGCGAACACCGCCGTCGCCGCCGCCCGGCTCGGCGCGCCGGTGGCGTTCGTCGGGGCGGTGGGCGGTGACCAGTACGGGCGGCTGCTGCTGGAGTCGTTGTCGTCGGCGGGTGTGCGCACGGACTTCGTGCGCACGTCGTCCCGGCCCACGGGCCTGGCGTACATCACCGTGACGCCGGACGGCGAGAACTCGATCGTCGTCGCCCCCGGCGCGAACTCCGACCTGGGCGTGTCCGATGTGGACGCGCTGACCTGGGACGACGTCACGCTGCTGGTGTGCTCGCTGGAGGTGCCGGTCCCGACGGTGGCGCACGCGGTGCGGGCGGCGGCCGCCCGCGGCGTCCGGCCGGTGCTGAACCTGTCGCCGGTGGTCGAGGTGCCCGCGGACGCGCTGGCCCTGCTGGACCCGCTGATCGTGAACGAGCACGAGGCCGCGTCGCTGGCGTCGTCGTTCGAGGGGCTGCTGGCCCTCGGCCCGAAGTCCGCCGTGGTCACGCTGGGCGCACGCGGTGCGGCCGTCGTCACGCCGTCCGGTGTGGTGGAGGTGGCCGCGCCGGAGGTGTCCGTTGTGGACACCACGGGCGCCGGTGACGCGTTCGCGGGCGCGCTGGCGTTCGGCCTGTCGTCGGGCTCGTCCCTGCCGGAAGCCGCCCGTTTCGCCGCCCGCGTGGCCGCCGTGTCGGTGACCTCGCCCGGCGCGCAGCCGTCGTACCCGGGTGCGGAGCGGGTGCGGGAATCCGGGTGATCGCGGGCTCGGGTCGATCTCGGCCGACCCGTGCTGCCGACCTCGGAGCACCTGCTGGGGTAGCGCGTCCGGGCCGGGTGGCGTTGGCTTGTCTTCCACGTCCCGTCAACCTGGGGGTATGGTCTAGACCATGTCGAGTGCGCGGCTGAGCGGTGTCGGGGTCAGTTCCGGGCGGGCGTCCGGGCCGGTGGTCCGGGTCGCGGAACCCCTGGGGGAGCCCCCGGCCGGGCCCGCGCCGGCCGACCCGGCGGCCGAGGCCGCGCGGATCAGGCCGGCGGCGGACGTGGTCGTCGCGCGGTTGCACGAGCGGGCCTCGGCGGCGAGCGGTGACGCGAAGGACGTGCTGGAGACCACGGCGGCGATGGCGGCCGACCCCGCGTTGCTGTCCCAGGCCGAGAAGCTGGTGACGTCCGACGCCCTGCCCGCCGCACGGGCCGTGCACCAGGCCGCGGCCGGGTTCATCACCGCCCTCGAAGCGGCCGGCGGGTACATGGCCGAACGGGCCCGCGACGTGCGCGACGTGCGCGACCGGCTGGTCGCCGAGCTGCTCGGCGTGGCCGCGCCCGGCGTGCCGTCGCTGACCTCGCCGTCGGTGCTGGTGGCCCGCGACCTCGCGCCCGCCGACACCGCGGGCCTCGACCCGGCGAAGGTGCTCGCGCTGGTCACCGAGGAGGGCGGCCCCACCTCGCACACCGCGATCCTGGCCCGGTCGCTGGGCATCCCGGCCGTGGTCGCGTGCCGCGGCGTCCTCGACCTCGACGTGCCCTCCCTGCTCGTGGACGGCGACACCGGCGTGGTGCAGGCGTCCGACGGCACGGTCCGCGCGGCGCACGTCGCCGGCCGGGCCGAGTGGAACGGCGTCGGCGCGCTGCGCGACGGCCACCGGGTCAAGGTGCTCGGCAACGTCGGCTCGCCCGCCGACGCGGTCGCCGCGGCGGCCGGCGGCGCGGAGGGCGTCGGCCTGTTCCGCACCGAGTTCTGCTTCCTGTCCGCCACCACCGAGCCGTCCGTGGCCGAGCAGCGCGCGGCGTACGCGGCGGTGCTCGCGCCGTTCGCGGGCAAGCCCGTGGTGGTCCGCACGCTCGACGCGGGCGCGGACAAGCCGCTGCCGTTCCTCGCGCCCGAGCCGGAGCCGAACCCGGCGCTGGGCGTGCGCGGCCTGCGCGTCGCCTTCGACCGCCCCGACGTGCTGGAGCGCCAGCTCGAAGCCATCGCCCTGGCCGCCGCCGACACCGACGCCGAGGTGTCGGTGATGGCCCCGATGGTCGCCACCGCCGCCGAGGCCGCGTGGTTCGCCGAACGGGCGCGGGCCGCGGGCATCCAGCGGGCCGGGGTGATGATCGAGATCCCGGCGGCGGCGCTGGTCGCCGCCGAGGTGCTGGCCGCGGTCGACTTCGTCTCCATCGGCACGAACGACCTGGCCCAGTACCTGTTCGCGGCGGACCGGCAGGTCGGCGCGGTGGCCGCGCTCAACGACCCGTGGCAGCCCGCGCTGCTGCGGCTGATCGAGCTGGTCGGCCAGGCGGGCACGGCCGCGGGCAAGCCGGTGGGCGTGTGCGGCGAAGCCGCCGCCGACCCGCTGCTGGCGTGCGTGCTGACCGGGCTGGGCGTGACGAGCCTGTCGATGAACCACACCGCGCTGGCGGGCGTCGGCGCGAAGCTCGCCTCCACCAGCTTCGACCTGTGCCAGCTCGCGGCGCGCGGCGCGGTGGCGGCGGCCGACCCGGCGGCGGCGAAGCTGGCGGCCCGCGCCCCTCACTGACCGACGGCGTCCAGCAGGGCGTCCCGGACGAGCTGCACCAACGGGTGGTCCTCGCTGCCCCGGCGCACGGCCGCGACCACGCGCCGCAGCGGCGCCGTGCCGCGGACCGGCACACCCCGCACGGCGTTGCGCGGCACCAGCGCCACGCCCGCACCCGCCCGCACCAGCGCGCCGGTGGCCCGGAAGTCGTCGGACGTGTGCGTGATCCGGGGCGCGAAGCCGGCCTGCTCGCACGCCAGCTGCACGACGTCGCGCACCGGGTTGCCCGGCAGCGTCACCACCCAGTCCTCGTCCGCGAGGTC
The DNA here is from genome assembly GCF_044757065.1 of Actinosynnema sp. NPDC091369. Lineage (NCBI taxonomy): Bacteria > Bacillati > Actinomycetota > Actinomycetes > Pseudonocardiales > Pseudonocardiaceae > Actinosynnema > Actinosynnema sp. NPDC091369. Next base: position 1,096,613 of record NZ_JBIVUG010000001.1, read on the forward strand.
GGCCAGGTCGACCTCCGCCCGCCCGGCCAGCGGGTGCCCCGGCGGCAGCAGCACGTCGAACGGCTCGGTGTAGAGCGGGAACCGGGTCAGCCGCCGGTCGTCGGTGCGCAGCCGGTACTCCTCGGTGATCGCCAGGTCGATCTCGCCGTCGAGCAGCAGCGGCACGCTGGCGTGCCCCTCCACGTCGCGCACCCGCAGCGTCACGTCCGGCGCGGACACCCGCAGCGCGGCCAGCGCGGGCGCGACGACCTGCGTGATCGCCGACGCGAAGCTGCCCACCTCGACCCGGCCGGTGGCGCCGGAGCTGAACGCCGCCAGCGTCGCCTGCGCCCGCTCCAGCTCGGCCGCCACCGCGTTGGCGTGCCGGACCAGCAGCTCGCCCGCCGCCGTCAACGACACCCGCCGGCCGCGGCGCCGCAGCAGCGCGTGCCCCACCTCCGACTCCAGGGCGGCCAACTGCTGCGACACCGCGGAAGGCGTGAGGTGCAGTGCGCGGGCCGCCGCCGTCACGGTGCCGTGGTCGGCCAGCGCCCGCAGCACCCGCAGTCGCCGTGGGTCTATCACGGGCCCATTGTCACGACGTGCACGCCACGCGCGCGTGCGGTACCAAGAGCCATGCGCTCGCTCCGCACCACCGAATCGGTCATCGCCGGTGTCGGCCTGCTCGTGCTGGTCGTGTTCGGTTTCGTCGTGCCCAGCGCCCGGGCGGGCGGGTTCGAGATGAACGGCGTCGTGGTGACCCTCTCGATCCTGGTGACCGCGATCCTGCTCGTGTTCGCGGGCATCTGGGGCGGCAGCGGGAAGAAGTGAGACCTCACATCCGGTCGCGTGCGGCGATGAACGCGTCCACCGCGCGGTTCACGTCGTCGGTCGAGTGGGCCGCCGACATCTGCGTGCGGATGCGCGCCTTGCCGTGCGGCACGACCGGGTAGGAGAAGCCGATCACGTAGATGCCCTGCTCCAGCAGCAGGTCGGCCATCCGGGACGCCCGCGCCGCGTCGCCGATCATCACCGGGATGATCGGGTGCTCACCGGGCAGCAGGTCGAAGCCCGCCTCGGTCATCCGCGACCGGAACAGGGCGGTGTTCTCGCGCAGCCTGGTCAGCAGCTCGCCGGAGGAGCTGAGCAGGTCCAGCGCGGCGATCGCGGCGGCCGTGATCGACGGCGCCAGGGAGTTGGAGAACAGGTACGGCCGCGACCGCTGCCGCAGCATCTCCACGATCTCCGCGCGGCCGGACGTGTAGCCGCCCGACGCGCCGCCCAGCGCCTTGCCGAGCGTGCCGGTGACGATGTCCACCCGGTCCTGCACGCCGAACAGCTCGGGCGTGCCGCGGCCGTTCGGCCCGGTGAAGCCGACCGCGTGCGAGTCGTCCACCATGACCAGCGCGTCGTACCGCTCGGCCAGGTCGCAGATCTCGTCCAGCGGCGCGAGGTAGCCGTCCATGGAGAACACGCCGTCGGTGGCGATCAGCCGGTAGCGGGCGTCGGCGGTGTCCTTGAGCTGCCGCTCCAGGTCGTCCATGTCCCGGTTGCGGTAGCGGTGGCGGCGGGCCTTCGACAGCCGCACGCCGTCGATGATCGACGCGTGGTTCAGCTCGTCGGAGATGATCGCGTCCTCCGCGCCGAGCAGCGTCTCGAACAGGCCGCCGTTGGCGTCGAAGCACGAGCTGTAGAGGATCGTGTCGTCGGTGCCCAGGAACTCCGAGAGCCGCCGCTCCAGCTCCTTGTGCGGTTCCTGCGTGCCGCAGATGAACCGCACCGACGCCATGCCGAAGCCCCACCGGTCCAGCGCCTCGTGCGCGGCCTCGACCAGCCGGGGGTGGTCGGCCAGGCCCAGGTAGTTGTTGGCGCAGAAGTTCAGCACCTCGGCGCCCGAGCCGACCCGCACGGCCGCGTTCTGCGGCGTGCCGATCACCCGTTCCGCCTTGTAGAGCCCGGCCGCGCGGATCTCGTCCAGCCCGGCCCGCAGGTCCTCGCGCATCGCGCCGTACATCAGTGAGCTCCCGTCCAGTCGAGGATGACCTTGCCGCACTTGCCCTCGCGCGCCGTCGCGAACGCCTCGTCGAACGCCGTGTAGTCGAACCGGTGCGTGATCACCGGCGACAGGTCGAGGCCGCGTTGCAGCAGCACGGACATCGAGTACCAGGTCTCGAACATCTCCCGGCCGTAGATGCCCTTGATGTGCAGCATCTTCAGCACGACGCTGCTCCAGTCGACGGCGAACTCCTCGGCGGGCAGCCCGAGCATGGCGATCCGGCCGCCGTGTGCCATGTTGCCGATCATCTCCTGCAACGCGATCGGCTTGCCGGACATCTCCATGCCGACGTCGAAGCCCTCGGACATGCCCAGCTCGGACTGCGCCTCGGAGATGGTGCGCTCGGCGACGTTGAGCGCGAGGTCGACGCCGACCTCCCGGGCCAGCGCCAGCCGGTGCTCGCTGATGTCGGTGATGACGACGTTGCGGGCGCCCGCGTGCTTGGCCACCGCCGCCGCCATGATCCCGATCGGGCCCGCGCCGGTGATCAGCACGTCCTCGCCGATGACCGGGAACGACAGCGCGGTGTGCACGGCGTTGCCGAAGGGGTCGAAGACCGCCGCCACGTCCAGGTCGACGGGGGTGCGGTGCACCCAGGCGTTCTCCTCGGGCAGCACCACGTACTGCGCGAACGCGCCGTCGCTGTGCACGCCCAGGCCGCGCGTGTTGGCGCACAGGTGCCGCCGGCCCGCCTTGCAGTTGCGGCACGTGCCGCACACCAGGTGGCCCTCGCCGCTGACCAGGTCGCCGACCTTCACCCCGGTCACCGCCGCGCCGGTCTCCACCACCTCGCCGACGAACTCGTGCCCGAGCACGAGCGGCGCGTGGATGTTGTGCGCGGCCCACTCGTCCCACGAGTCGATGTGCAGGTCCGTGCCGCAGATGCCGGTCCGCAGCACGCGGACGACGACGTCACCGGGGCCGGGGGTGGGGTCCGGGACGTCGGTCAACGACAGACCGGGCCCGGCGGTCGCCTTGACCAGTGCCTTCATGCGGGCGAGTGTGCCCCCGGCCCGCTGTGCAGTCCATCAGGACTTTCTGAATTCACTCGTAAGTTCAGCTTCATTGGCGATGTTGCGCGCCATGCCGCCGAACACCACGCCGTGGAACGGCCACACCAACCACCAGTAGGCGTGCCCGGCCAGCCCGCGCGGCACGAACACCGCCCGCTGCCGGTAGGTCGACCCGCCGCCCTCCGCCGCCGCGACCCGCAGCTCCAACCAGGCCAGGCCGGGCACCCGCATCTCCGCGCGCAACCGCAGCAGCCGGCCCCGGTCCAGCTCCTCCACCCGCCAGAAGTCCAGCGCCTCGCCCACCTGCAACCGCCTCGGGTCGCGCCGGCCGCGCCGCAGCCCCACCCCGCCGACCAGCCGGTCCAGCCACCCCCGCACCGCCCAGGCCAGGGGGAACGAGTACCAGCCGTGCTCGCCGCCGATGCCCTCCACGACCTGCCACAGCCGCTCCGGCGACGCGGCGGTCCGGCGTTCCCGCACGTCGACGTAGGACGAGCCGCCGGACCAGTCGGGGTCGGTGGGCAGCGGGTCGGCGGGCGCGCCCGGCACCGACGCCCCCGACCAGCGGGTCTCCACGTCCGCGTCGCGGATCTTCGCCAGGGCGAGCGCCACCGCCCGGTCGTAGCCGGTGGTGTCACCCGGCAGGTGGGCCTCGATGTCGTGCTCCCGGCACACCACCTCGTGCACCAGCGACTCGATCAACGGCGAGGCGATCGACCGCGGCACCGGCGTGACCAGGTTGACCCAGTGCGCGGACAGGCGCGGCGTGAGCACCGGCACCGGCAGGACGCGTCGCCGGCGCAACCCGGCCACCCGGGCGTACCGCAGCATCATCTCCAGGTAGGTGAGCACGTCCGGGCCGCCGATGTCGAACGTCCGGTTCACCTCGGCGGGCAACCCCACCGCGTCCACCAGGTACCGCAGCACGTCCCGCACCGCGATCGGCTGGACCCGGTTGCGCACCCAGCGGGGCGTGACCATGACCGGCAGGCGTTCGGTGAGGTAGCGCAGCATCTCGAAGCTCGCCGACCCGGACCCGATGACCACCGCCGCCTGGAGCACCACCGCGGGCACCGGTCCGCGCAGGAACACGTCCCCGACCTCCTTGCGGGAGGCCAGGTGGGGTGACAGCGCCACCCCGGGCGGGTGCAGCCCGCCCAGGTAGACGATCCGCCGCACCCCCGCGTCCGCCGCCGCGCGGGCCGTGTTCTGCGCGGCGCGCCGGTCCGCGTCGGCGAAGTGCGGGTCGCTCAGCGAGTGGACGAGGTAGTGCACCACGTCGACGTCGCGCATCGCCGCGCCGAGCGAAGCCGGGTCGAGCACGTCGCCGCGCACCACCTCGACCTGCCCGGCCCACGGCACGTCCCGCAGCTTGCGCGGGTCGCGGACCAGGCACCTGACCCGGTGGCCCGCCGCGAGCAACCGGGGCACGAGCCGTCCGCCGAGGTAGCCGGTCGCGCCGGTGACGAGGCAGTGCACACCACGATCCTCACCGCGCGACGGCCGGCGCGCACGCCGGCGCGCGCCACGGGGTCACGACGGGGTCACGCGTGCCGGAACCAGCGGGCCTTCTTCTTGATCTCCACGTTGCCCGCCCGCACGTGGCCGTGCACCACGAAGTGCGGCCGGCCGTTCGCGCCCGTGCCGACCTTGTCCTTGAGGTTGCTCGCGGCCAGCTCCACGCCGTCGGCGTCCACTGTCGCGCCCTCGGGCAGCACCAGCTTCACCGACCCGGCGGTCACGTCCAGCTCGATCTCCACCACCGCGTGCGGGATGGAAGCCTCGCGGAAGTCCAGGTCCGTCGACCCCATCCGGCTGCGCACCACGAGCTGCCGCGGCACCGACCAGTTGCCCTTGCGGTTGATGGTGGACATGGTGGCCTTGAGCTCCTGCCGCTCCGCGGGCGCGGCGAGCACCTGCTCGTTGTGCACCATCCCCGGCAGGTCCAGCAGCACCGCGTTCAGCTCGCCGCGGGTGCGGGCGGCCAGCGCGGTGTCGGTGCGCTCGGTGAACTCGTCCAGCGTGATCAGCCCGCGGCCGATCGCCTTCTGCAACAGGCCGACGACGTGCTCGCGCTCGGCGTCGGACACCCGGAAGTCCCTGGGGTCGGTCATGGCTCAGCCCTCCGGCTCGACGTCGAGCCCGTGCTCGATCGCGTACCGCGCCAGCTCGACGCGGTTGTGCAGTTGCAGCTTGCGCAGGGTGGACTGCACGTGGTTCTCCACCGTGCGGTGCGAGATGACCAGCCGGTTCGCGATCTGCCTTGCGGTCAGCCCCTTGGCCACGAGCCGCAGCACCTCGGTCTCCCGCTCGGTGAGCTGCGGCTTGTCCTCGTCCGGCGTGGCGGCCATCCGCCGGTACTCCCCGAGCACCAGGCCCGCGAGCCCCGCGGTGAACACCGCGTCGCCCGCCGCGGTCCGGTTGACCGCCTCCACCAGCTCCTCGGCCGACGCCGACTTCACCAGGTAGCCGGACGCGCCCGCCTTCACCGCCTCCAGCACGTCGCTGTGCTCGCCGCTCGCGGACAGCACCAGCACCCGGGTGCCCTCCAGCGACCCGGTGATCATCGTGGTCGCCTCGACCCCCGTCGTCTCGCCGAGGTTGAGGTCCATCAGCACCACGTCCGGCCGCACCGCGCGGGCGATCCGCACCGCCGACGCGGCGTCACCGGCCGTCGCGACCACCTCGAAGCCGCGCTCGGACAGGTCGCGCGCGACACCGTCGCGCCACAGCGGGTGGTCGTCCACCACCATCACGGACACGCTCATCTGTAGACCCGCACCTCCCACTCGGTGCCCTCCCCCGGCCCCGTTTGCAGCTCAAGGGTCCCACGCAGCGCCTCCACCCGGCCCCGGATCGACTGGGCGACGCCCATCCGACCCTCCGCCTCGGCCGAGGCCAACCGGCCCTCGGGGATGCCGGGACCGTCGTCGCGGACGCTGATCACGACCTCGTCGCCGAGGTCCTCCAGCAGCACCCACGCCCGCGCGTCCGGGCCCGCGTGCTTGTCCACGTTGGACAGCGCCTCGCGCACCACGGCGGTCAGCTCGAACGCCGTCGCGGCCGGCAGCATCACCTGCGTGGCCGGCGTGGACACCTGGAACCGGGACGTGGCCAGCAGTTGCAGCGCGGGCCGCAGGTCCGCGTCACCGTCCACGGTGGACTCCGTCGGCGCGGCGGCCACCAGGGACCGCAGCGCGACCTCCTGCTCACCGGCCAGCTCGGCGAGCTCCGCCGCCTCGCCGCCCAGCTCCGTGCCGCGCTTGCGCACCCGGGCCAGCACCTGGAGCACGCCGTCGTGGATGGACCGCGCCAGCCGCTCGCGCTCCGCCGTGGCCGCCTCGGTCCGCAGCGCCTGCGCCAGCCGCACCGCCGAGCGGCGCGCCGTGGTCGAAGCCATGCCGACCACGAACCCGGCGCCGGACAGCAGCACCACGTCGCGCACCAGGTCGACGCTGAGCTCACCGCGGTTGAGGTAGGTGCTCAGCCCGACCGCGAACCCGGACACCGCGCCCGCGACCTGCCCGCCGAGCGCGCCCGCCGCCACCGGCGGACCGGCCGCCCAGATCGTGGTGATCAGCGGGACGCTGAACAGGAACTGGTCGTCGGTCATGATCAACGGCGACAGCGACATCAGGCCGCACGTGATCAGCACGTCCGCCACCACGATCCACGGCCGCCGCCCGTGCTCCCGGCTGTACGCCTGGATCGTGAACACCGACCACAGGGCCATCGCCGCGATCGCGCACCACGCCAGCCACGGCCGCTCGTACTCGTCGTGCTGGTCGATGGCGTTGCCCAGGGCGAACAGGAACGTCACTACGCGTAGCGCTACCGTTCCCCGCCAGAGGTGCGCGACGGGGTCCTCCATGGCCGCTGTCCCCTGGTCGGCTGGCTTCGTGTGCACGGTGTGCTCCCTTCGCGCCCAATCTTGCCGTGTCGAGTGGCGCAGCTAACCCCCAGGTGGCCGTCTGTTCCGATACCGACACCTGTGGAAGGCTGACGGGAGTCACCGAGCGTGATCTCGCGGAGTCTGATTACCTCCGGGGGTGAAGATCACGTCCGTGGACCGCTGTGGCGAGGGAGGGCCGAGCGTGCGCCACTGGCCAATGTGGACGCTGAAGCGCTCCGCGCTGGCCTACTGGCTGCTCGTGGACGCCCTGGCGCTGGCGGTCGTCGTCTACTGCATCGTGACCTCGCCGCAGCCCACACCGGGGCAGATCGGCCGGTTCGCGGCCATCGCGGGCACCGCGGGCGCGGTGATCGTCGGCAGCTCCATCTACAGCCACCGGGCGGGAGAGGCCGCGCGCAACCCGTGGGCCGCCCACCTGTGCTACCTCACCGCGGGCCTGGTCGCCCTGCCGTGCAACCTGCTGGTCCTGCTGCTGTTCGGCCCCGCGCTGCACGGCGTGCTGACCCAGCGCCCGGAGTCGCACCGCTGGGTGTTCACCCTGTCCGCGACCGCGCTGGCCGTGTTCACCACCCGCTACGCCATCGGCTGGGCCGAGCCGAGCACCGACCTGGCCGTGATGGTGCTCGGCGCGACGGTGCTGCTGGTCGTCCGCGCGGCCGTGATCGCGGTCGGCCTGAAGCTGCGCAGCCCCCGGGCCAAGGGCGAGGAGGTCATCGGCGAGCCGATCGACGTGGTGCTGGGCATCGTCGCGGTGAGCATCGGCGGCCTGATGGGCTTCGTCGCGATCACCACCCCGGTGCACGCCCTGATGGCCGGGCCGCCGCTGGCCCTGCTGGAACGGGCGGCGCAGCTGCCGCAGTGGCGGCGCTCCGCCCAGCGCGACGCGAAGACCGGCCTGGCCAACGCCGTGCACTGGGACAGCCGCGCCCGCTACGAGCTGGCCAAGGCGCGGGCGCGCAACCGGCCGATGGCCGTGATGCTGCTCGACCTCGACCACTTCAAGCGGGTCAACGACGAGGTCGGCCACCTGGCGGGCGACTCGGCGCTCAGCGCGGTGGCCCTGCTGCTCACCGGCACGGTCCGGCGCGGCGACCTGGTCGGCCGCTTCGGCGGCGAGGAGTTCGTCGTGCTGCTGCCCGACGCCGAACCGGCCGTCGCCCGGTCCGTGGCGCAACGGGTGCGGCACGCCGTCGCCGACCTGGCCGTGCCCACCGTCCGCACGGACGGCCGCGAGCACCTGCTCACCGGCCTGACCGTGAGCATCGGCGTGGCCACCACCCAGCGGTTCGGCTACGAGCTGCCGGACCTGCTGGTGGCCGCCGACGCCGCCCTGCTCGCGGCCAAGGGCTACGGCCGCAACCTGGTCGAGATGGCCTGACCCCTACTGCCGCCCGCTGTGGTCCGCCGTCGGCCCCTCGGTGTCGGTGTCACCCTCGAACGCATCCTGTACCCGATTGACGACTCCGTCGTCGGAGACCCGGTCCCCGCCCGTGTCCACGGGTCCGCTCTCCTGAGGCTCCAGCACGTCGACCTGGCGCGGCGCGACGTCGCGGTCCGACTCCGACAGCAGCGACCTGATGCCCGAGTTCAGCACCGCCAGCAGCGGCACGGCCAGCAGCGCGCCCGCGATGCCGCTCACCACCAACCCGGCGGTGATCGCCAGCACCACGGCCAGCGGGTGCAGCTTCACCGCGCGGCCCAGCAGCAACGGCTGGAGCACGTGGCTCTCCAGCTGCATCACGCCGATCAGGATGGCGAGCACGACCAGCGCCGCCACCGGGCTCACCGCCACCAGCGCCACCAGCACCGCCACCGCGCCGGTGATCACCGCGCCCACGATCGGGATGAACGCGCCGAGGAACACCAGCGCCGACAGCGGCACCACCAGCGGCACGTCCACGATCCACAGGCCGACGCCGACGCCGACCGCGTCCACCACGGCCACCAGCGCCGTCGCCCGCACGTACGACACGAGCGAGGCGAAACCGCGCCGCCCCGCCACGTCGGCCCGGTCGCGCACGTCGCGCGGCACGATCCGGACCAGGAACCGCCAGATCCCGTCGCCGTCGTGCAGGAAGAAGATGAGGGTGAACAGCGCCAGGATGAAACCGGTCAGGATCTCGCCCAGGGTCGCCGCCGTGGTCAGCGCGCCCGAGGTGATGTCGGCCTGGTTGTCCTGGATGGTCTTCACCATCTCGTCCAGGTACTCCTGGAACTCGACGTCGCTCAGGTGCAGCGGGCCGTCGCGCAGCCAGTCGCGGATCTGCTCCAGGCTCTTGCCGACCTGCACCTGGAGCTGCGGCAGGCCCTTCGAGAACTCGTTGATCACGAACGTCAGCACGCCGCCGACCAGCGCGATGCCCCCGACCAGCACGACGCCCGTGGACACACCGCGCGGGATGCCCGCCCGGGTCAGCTGCGACACCGCGGGCGACAGCAGCGCGGCCAGCAGCAGCGCCACCCCCACCGGGATGACGATGGTGGCCAGGAACCCGACCACGTGGAACACCACGTAGAGGGCCGCCACCACGGCGACGAAACGCCAGCTCAGCGCGGCGGTCACGCGCAGCAGCGCCGGCACGTTGTCGGTGATCTTCCGTTCCGTCCCCGTCACGCGCACCACGCTAGTCGGCCGCGGGCCCGCGAGCGGGTCGGTCGGGCACCGCGGGCGGCATGGCGGACCCCACGTTTCGGATTCGGTCAAACGCCGGCGCGACCGGCGCGCCGGGTGATCGGATCGCGGGCGTGACCGCCGAGAGCACCGTCGAGGACGCCGTCCGCGCCGCGTTCGCCGCCGGGCGCGTGCTGCGCTTCGACCCGAGGACGCCCCAGCGGGACCGCACGGTCCGCGGCGAGCTGCTGGCCGACCTGCTCGTCGGCGGACCGCGGACCGCCGCGCTGCGCCTGGTCGGCGCGAACGTCGTCGGCTCGTTCGCCCTCGAAGGGGCGCAGGTCGACCACGTGGTCGACTTCCAGGACTGCTCCTTCGAACGGCCGCCGGACCTGCGCATGGCCCGCCTGGTCGGCCTGCGGCTGCGCGGCTGCAAGGTGCCCGGCCTGTGGGGCCGCAACCTGCGCGTGGGCAGCGACCTGGTGCTGGAGGCCGGGTTCACCAGCGACGGCGTGGTCGACCTGACCGACGCCTCGGTCGACGGCACGTGCCGGCTGGCGGGCGCGGTGCTGCGCAACAAGGGCGGCGACCACGCCCTGCTCGCCGCCCGCATCCGGCTGTCCGGCTCGTTGCAGGCCATCGCGCTGCGCGCGGGCGGGGAGGTGCGGCTGCGCGGCGCGAACGTCGGCGGCAACGTGCACCTCGGCGGCGCGCGCCTGCTCAACGCGGGCCAGAACGCCCTCGACGCCACCGGCGTCACCATCGCGGGCACCCTGTTCTGCGACGCCGAGGGCGGCCGGTTCACCGCCGAGGGCCGCATCCTGCTCGACGGCGCGCGGGTCGGCGGCAGCGTCGTGTTCTCCGGCGCCCGCCTGCACGCCAGCGTGGTCGACCGCCCGGTCCTGGTGATCCCGCGCGGCACCGCCGACGAGGCCGCCGCGCTGGTCGCCGACCGGATGCGGGTGGAGGGCAACGTCGAGCTGGACGACGGCTTCACCTCCTCGGGCACGGTCCGCCTGCCCAACGCCGAGATCGGCGGCTACCTGCGGCTGTCCGGCGCGGTGATCGGCCGCCGCGACGTGGTCGAGGAGCTGGCCGGCCGCACCGGCGAGGACGTCCAGCGCATCCCGGTGGCGCTGCACGCGGACGGCATCCAGGTGCGCGGCGACCTCGAAGCGCGCGGCGCGGTCAACGGCGGCTTCCACGGCGACGGCGAGCGTGACGCGGCGCTGCGCGCCTACGGCCAGGTGCGCCTGGTGGACGCGCACGTGCGGGGCAGCGCGTCGCTGTCCGGCGTGCGGCTGCACGGACCCGGCATCGACGTCCTGTTCGCCGACCGGCTCCGGGTCGGCGGCACCCTGTTCCTCCGCGACCTGCGCGCCGAGGGTTCGCTGCGCCTCCAGAACGCCGAGATCGGCTCCACCCTCGACTGCTCCGGCGCGTCCCTGCTCTCCCCGCGCAGCCGGCCCGACGGCACGGTGAAGCCGTCGCTGGACGCCCGCGTGGCCGGGATCGGCAAGGACCTGCTGTGCAGCCACGGCTTCACCGCCGCGGGCGGCGTGCGCCTGCGGCTGGCCGAGGTCGGCAAGATGGCCACGTTCGCGGGCGCCCGGCTGGGTGGTCCCGGCAGCGACATCGCGCTGAACGCCTACGGCCTCACGGTGAGCCAGCTCGTGCTGCGGCTGTCGGAGGACCGGACCCCGGTGGGCCGGGTCGTGCTGACGCGGGTCAGCGCGACGACCGTGATGGACGGGCCCGGCCTGTGGGCCGCCACCGGTGGCGTGGACGTCGAGGACTTCACGTTCCGCTCGATCTCCTCCACCCCGCACGTCGACGTGCGCACCCGGCTGCGCTGGCTGCGGGAGGTGCAGCCGGACTTCGCGCCCGGCCCGTACGAGCAGCTGGCCGCGGTGTACCGCGACGGCGGCGAGGAGGAGCTGGCGCAGCTCGTGCAGGTGGAGAAGCAGCACCGGCGCTACTCCGAGCTCGGGGTCGCGGGCCGGGTGTGGGGGTTCCTGCAGCGCTGGACGGTCGGCTACGGCTACCGGCCGTGGCTCGCGATCGCCTGGCTGACCGCGTTCTGGCTGGTCGGCGCGCTGTGGTTCCTGGGCCACGAGATGCCGAAGCTGAACGACGACGAGTCGCCGTCCTGGAACGCGTGGCTGCTGTCGATGGACCTGCTGATCCCGATCGTGGACCTCGGCCAGGACGGCAAGTGGAAGTTCAGCGGCGCCTCGCAGTGGATCTCGAGCTCGCTCATCGCGGTCGGCTGGATCCTGGCGTCCACGGCCGCCGCCGGCGCGGCCCGGGTCCTCAAGCGCGTCTGATTACCCGCAGTCACGCCTGAAAGCACAGAGTGTTCGTCACACGATCCGGCGAACCAGGTGTGGATGGAGTGCGCCGCGACCCCCGCGACTGGCAGTCTCTCGTCGTCGGCTTGATCACCTCGATCACGTCGCCGGCCAATCCCAGTGCTTTCGGCGGAGGTTCCAGCGATGTCGTGCGTTGACCAGCGAGTGGGAACGGGGGCGAGCCGCGTTCGGCGGCTGCTCTCCCGCGCCCTGCTGGTCGTCGGCGGCACGCTGGCGGGCACCGCCGCGGCCTGGGCGCTGTCGACCGCTCCGGCGTCCGCGCAGATCCCGGTCGACCAGGTCGCCGAGGTCGCGCACGACTCGCTGTCGCCCGACGCGGCGCAGAGCCGGGTCGAGGCCGCGCTGGCCCCGGTCCGCGCGAGCGAGGTCGGCCGGGCGGTGCACGAGCTCGACACGGCGCTGAGCACCCCGCGGGTGCCCGAGCCGAACCCGCCCCGCCTGCGGCAGGTCGCGGAGGACATCCGCGGCGCCGTCGGAGGCGTGCGCGACTGGTTCCAGCACCGCGCGTCCGAGCAGGCGCCCGCCGACGCGGTCGTCGGCGGCGTCGTGACGCAGGTCGTCACCGAGACCACCCCGGCCGCCACCGCCGTGCCGGTTTCCGCCGGTACCCCGGTGGTGCACGGGGTGTTCGCCAAGCTCAGCCGGACGTGGCTGGACGCACCCCGGCAGGCGGTCGTCGCGCTGCCGGGCGACAACGGGTCGTCCCTGCCGGGAGACCCGTCCGGGCTGCCGTCGATGCCGTTCGCGCCCCTCGGCGCGCCGGCCCACTGCTCCTGCGGTGGCGACGGCTCCGGTTCCTCGAGTGGTGGCAACGGCCCGTTCTGGGTCGTCTCCGCCGACCACATCGACCCCGCGGTGGCCCGGGCTCTGTTCCCCGCCACCGAGCGGAACGTCGTGATGCCGGGCAAGCAGCCCGGCATCACGCCCGACTGACCACGCGCGCGGTCCGCGGCAGCTCATCGTCGAGCTGACCCGGTGATCGACCGTCGCGCCGCTTCGCGTGCGCTCCCCTCCCGGTCGATGCCGCGCTTCCCACCCCTCTGATGACCCGGGTGGTCGTCGTCTCCGACGCGGTGACCGCGTCCGACCACCCCTCACCTCCCGCAAGGGACACCGGAAGAAGGAGAACCCATGCAAACCTGGGCCAAGCGCGGTCTGAAGACCGCACTTGTCACGGGTGGTTTGCTGATGCTCGGCACGGGCATCGCTTCAGCCCAGGAGAACGTCAACCCCGACGCGAAGCCGAACCCGCTCGACGCGAAGGTTCGCGTTCCGGTCGACGTCGACCACAACACCCTGGGCACCCCGGTCGGCAGCCACGAGCTGCCGGCCGTGCACCAGGAGATCGGCACGCCGAGCGCGACCGGCCGGCCGGTGCGCGACCTCGCGCTCCCGGCCAACCCGCTGGTCCGCGCCACGCAGGAGCGGCTGACCGGCGTCGACACCGTGGGCCTGGCCCGCGGCAACACCGCCGACGCGGACGTGGTCGTGCCGGTGAACGTCTGCGGCAACGCCGTCGCGGCGGGCGGCGACGCCTACACCGAGGGCGTCTGCACCCAGTCCGCGTCCAGCGCGGGCGAGATCAAGACCGACGGCTCGTACGGCCCCCTGGCGGGCAACGTGGCGCACGGCGCCGCCGCCATCTCCCCGCAGGTCAACGGCAACGCCATCGCCGCGCTGGCCAACGCCGAGTCGCGGGCGACCTCCCACCAGCGCGCGGTCGCGGGCGACAGCGTCACGACCTCGGGCCAGGACGGCTCCCTGTCGGGCAACATCGCGGCCGTCCAGGGCGCCCTGCCGGCGCAGGTCACCAACAACGCGGTCGCCGCGGGCGGCAACGCCTACAGCGAGGCCACCTCCTCCAGCGACGCCCGCGCCACGGGCTCGCTGAGCACGACCGGCGACCGCAGCACCGGGGGCGGCAACGTCCTCGGCGTGCCGGCCGCGCCCGTCCTCGCGGTCACCGGCAACGGCGTCGGCGCCGCGGGCAACGCGGACACCGTCACCGAGAACCGGGCGTCCTCCGACGCGGGCACCACCCAGCGCGACCGGACCGACCTGCCGATGTGGTCGTCCACCTCCGGCAACGACGGCACCCTCGCGGGCAACGTGGTCCAGCCCGCGTTCGCGGGCCCCGTCGCCGCGGGCGACAACGCGCTGGCGGGCGTCGGCAACTCGCGGGTCACCAACGCGATGGCGAACGAGGCCGAAGCGGGTGGCAACAGCTACACCTCCAGCCAGGACTCGGTGCTGTCCGGCAACTACGCCGACACCCCGCTCGCCCTGCCGGTCTCCGGCGCGGGCAACTCGCTGTCCGGCGTCGGCAACACCACGGCCCGGCACGCCAACGCCGCCTCCGCCGCCGCGGGCGGCGACACCTACGCCAACGGCGACCGGTCCGTGCTGTCGGCGAACTCGGCGAACCTGCCGCCCGCCGGCGCGGCCGACCTGTGCGGCAACGGCCTGACCGGCGGCGGCATCGCCGAAGCCGAGTGCCGCAACGACGTCACCGCGCAGTCCGGTGGCTACAACGGCACGACCGGCAACGACGCGGTCGGCTCCGGCAACGTCGGCCAGGTGCCGCTCGGCCTGCCCGCCGAGGCGTTCGGCAACGGCGTCGGCGCGGCGGGCACGCCCACCGGCCGGGCCACCGAGAACAAGAACGTGCGCTCGGGCCGGGTGGCGACCAGCGTGGACGACAACGGCACCGTGTCCAGCAACGTCGTGTCCGCCCCGACCGCCCTGGGCGGCCAGGTGTTCGGCAACTCGGGCGGCGCGGTCGCCAACCCGACGTCGACCACCGACAGCGACACCGAGATCGACCTCGGCAACCCGCCGAGGGCCAACGGCAAGCACGGTTCGGTCTCCGGCAACATCGTGCACGTGCCCACCTCCAACCCGGCCCAGGTCTTCGGCGACTCGGTCGTCGCGGTCGGCAACGGCTCGTCCGACACCGACAGCAAGCTCGACTCCCGCTCCGGCGGCACCGCCATCACCACCGGCGACGAGGGCTCGCTGTCGGGCAACGTGCTGTCGCTGCCCGAGGCGTCCTCGCCCCAGGTGTTCGGCAGCGCGGTCGGCGCGGGCAGCAACGTGGAGTCGGAGAGCCGCAACCAGTTCGGCTCGTACTCCGGCGGCGACGTGCAGACCTCCGGCGACGACGCGTCGTTCTCCGGCAACGGCATCGGCGCGCAGCCGTCGGTCCCCCTCCAGGTGTTCGGCGACGCCGTCACCGCCGCGGGCAACGGCTACTCGGAGACCGACAACCGGACCGGCCTGATCGCCGGCGGCGAGCACCTCACCTCCGCCGAGGACAGCGCGTGGTCGGGCAACCTGCTCACCGCGCCCGCCGGCGTCACGCCGTCGGTGCACGGTGACGCGGTGACCGTCGCGGGTCTCGCGGACGCCGCGACCGCGAGCCGGTCGGCCAGCCAGTCCGGTGGCAAGACCACCACCGAGGGCCGCGGCCCGGTCAGCGTGCACGACGTCGAGGTGCCGACCGAGGCGTTCGCCCGCGTGTTCGGCATCCCGGTGGACGTGCTCGGCACCGCCACCGCGAACGCGCAGGACCGCAACGACGTCCGCACCGGCGACGACAAGGGCGACGACACCCGGGTCACCGACGCGAACCGGGGCATCCAGCTCCCGGCCGGCGTCGACAGCCTGCTGCGCGTCACCGAGCTGCCGAACCTGGGCCTGGTGAGCCGCTTGTCGCAGTACACCGTGCCGCTGGGCACGCCGGGGCTGGACGAGCTGCGCGGCCTGCCGATCCAGGGCCTGCGCCAGGCGCAGCTGCCGGGCAGCGCGCTGCTGGGCCGCACCGTGCCGAGGCCGGACGTGGACGCGATCAACGCGGCCAAGCCGAAGGCGGACAACCCGGTCGGCGCGGTGTCGCAGGCGAAGCTGCCCACGGCCGAGGGCCCGGTCGGCGCGCTGTCCCAGGCGGAGCTGCCGACCCTGGACGCGCCGCTCGGCGCGCTGTCGCAGGCCAAGCTGCCGACGGGAGGGCCGCTGGGCGCGCTGTCCCAGGCCGAGCTGCCCACCCAGCAGCTGCCGCGGCTCACCGACCTGGAGCAGGTCCGGCAGGGCCTGCCGGCCGTCGGTGAGGCCGCCCGTGCCGCCCTGCGCACGGTGCCGGTCCTGGCGACGCTGGCCCGCGCGGTGCGGTCCGACGACGAGGAGCGCTCGTTCGGCGGCACCCTGCCGGTGCTCGGCGACTTCGCCCCGACCCAGCCCCTCCCGGTCGTGGACGGCGGCCTGCCGGTCGACGGCCTGGCCGAGGGCGGTCGCACCGTGTCGTCGCTGCCCGTCGCGGCGCCGGCCGGCCTGCCGTTCGTGCTGCCGGTGCCCGGGGTCGCGCAGCCGCGCTCCGAGTCCCCGGTCGTGCCCCCGATGGCGCTCAGCGGCATGAACGTCAACCCGGTCCAGGGTGGCGTCGGCCCGACGCGGTTCACCGAGACCCAGGCTCCCGCCCTGGCCGCGATGGACGCGCGCACGGTGTTCAGCTCGCTCGAGGACACCACGGTGATCCCGCGCATCTGATCCACCCCCCGGCGACCGGGCCCCTGGCACCTCACGTGCCGGGGGCCCGGTCCGCGTTCGGGGTCAGTGGCGCAGGAGCTCCTCGACGTGCGCGACCACCGAGTGCACCGGCGCCTCGCCGTCGCTGGTCACCCAGCACACCCGCACGCCGGTCCGCACCCGTTCACCGCCGAGCCGCACCGCGCGCCCCGCCAGCTCGCGCACCCGGGCCGCGACCTCCTCGCCGCTGCCGTTCGGGTGCTCCGCGACCACGGCGAACGAGTCACCGCCGTAGCGCGCCACCGTGTAGTCGGCCCGCAGACCCTGCCGCAGCCGTTTCGCCAGCACGGTCAGCAGCTCGTCGCCGCGCTTGAAGCCGTGCGCCGCGTTCACCGCCGCCATGCGGTGCACGTCGGCCAGGACCAGGGTCGCCAACGTGCCCTGGGTGCGGGCCCGGATCAACGCCTGGTCCAGCCGGTCGAGCAGCAGCGCCCGCCCCGGCAGCCCGGTCAGCGCGTCGAGCAGCCCGGCGCTGTGCGGCACGTCCGCCTGCACCGGCCGCAGCAGCACCAGCACCTGCCCGCGCACCACGACCGGGTAGTACTCCGCCCACACCTGGGCGTGCGGCAGCACCACCGGGATCGTCAGCGGTGACCCGGTGCGCAGCACCTGGGCGGCGAGCTCGGCGCAACTGGGCAGCGGCGCCCCGGAGTCGTCGCGGGCGCGGGCGTCACCGAGCAGCGAGGACGCCATCGGGTTCGCGGCGAGCACCACGCCGTGCTCGTCCTGGAGCAGCACCCCGACCGGCAGTTCCGAGACGAACTCGTCCCACACCGCACGGGAAGCCGTTGTCTGCACGGTACTCATAGGACTCGTGCCTTCCGCTGAGGCATGGCCTGTCCGTGAAGAGCCTCCCTGCGGGTAGCGGGCTTTTCAATAGCTCCGACGCCACCCGGTCCGGTGATCTTTGGCCGGCGGTGTAACGCCGAGCCGGGCCAGCATCCCGGCGAAGTCCTCTTCGGACACGATCGGCACCTCGTACGCCCGCGCCCGACGCGCCTTGCTCGACAGCGTGAACGGGTCCGCGGCCACCACCACGCGGGTCGACCTGGTCACGTACCCCTGGCTGACCAGCCCGGCGGACGCGGCCCGGTCGATCCACTCGTCACGCGGCACGTCCATCTGACCCGTGAACACCACCCGGTCACCGCGGTCCAACGCCACCGGTCCCAGCCGGCGCGGCACCGGCGTGGCCGCCCCGCGCCGCACCTCGGCCACGTCGTCGTCCAGCGCGAGCCGCGGCACGGGCTCGGCGTCTGGCACGCCGAACCCCAGGTAGTGGGCGAACAGGCGGGCCGTGGCGCGGGCGTCGTGCAGCGCCGAGTGCGCCGAGTCGAGCACTACCCCGGCGGCCTCGCAGCACGCCGCCAACGACCGCCCGACCAGGTTCGGCAGGTACCGGTCGGCCAGCCGCATCGTGCACAGACCGGTCACCGGCAGGTCCACCCCGGCGCGGGCGAACTCGGCGGTCAGGAACCGGGCGTCGAAGGACAGGTTGTGCGCGACGACCACCCGCCCGGCCAGGCGCGCCGCCACCGCGCCCGCGGCCCGCGCGAACGTCGGCGCGTGCCACACGTCGGCCGCGCGGATGCGGTGCACGTGCTGCGGCCCGAGGTCGCGCCCGGGGTTGAGCAGGGTGCACCACTCGTCGGTCACCCGGCCCCCGTCGTCCAACCCGACGACGGCCACCTCGACCACCCGGTCCGAACCGCGCGCGGCGAACCCGGTCGTCTCCACGTCGACCACGGCGTACCCCATGATCGACGGACCCTACCGATCATGGTCGCCCGGTCAGCGCGCGGAGCACCAGATCGACCACGGCGTCGGCGAACTCCCCGGTCAACGGCGCCGTCCGCAGGAACCACCGCTGGTAGACGGGCCCCAACAACAACTCCGCCGCCGCCGACACGTCGACGTCGGCCCGCACCTCACCCAGCCGCTGGGCCGCGCGTAATCGCTCCTCCAGCGCCATCCGGCGCGGCATCAGCAGCAACGTCACCAGGTCCGTGCGCTCCTCGTGCACCAGCACCCGGCACACCTGGTCGAACCGCCGTTCCGCCAGCTCCTCGGCCGCCGTGCGCAGCTCCCGCTTGAGGTCGACCGCCAGCACACCGCTGGGCAGCGCGTCCGCCCCGGCCGGCCCGTACTCCAGGAAGGCGTCGAACAGCAACGGCCCCTTCGACGGCCACCACCGGTAGATCGTCTGCTTCCCGACCCCGGCCCGCGCCGCCACCGCTTCGATGGTCAACCGCGAGTAGCCGAGCGCCTCGAGCAACTCAATCGCGGCCACGAGGATCGCCCGCCTCGAACGGTCGCTGCGCCGCGCCGCGTCGGGTGGCATCTTCCGATGGTATGCGCAGTTCTGCGGTGCGGGAATGACCCACAACCGACGTGGTCGGTTGCCCGGCCCGCGACGGTCACCCGAGCGCCGGGACGAGCGCGTCCGGCGACGCGGTGGCGCCCCGGTCACCGCGGAGCAGCAGCACCACCGCCCGCTCGGCACGCCGCGCCAGCAGGTAGGCGTACGGAGACCTGCCGTACTCGCGGCGGAACGCGAGGCCGAGGACCCGACCGGGCAGGCCCGCCTCGCGGCCCAGCGCCTCGACGTCCAGCGGCAGGGCGTGGTCGCGGTCGATCCGGTCGCGCACGCGGCGCAACCGGGTCAGCTCTTCCCGTCGGCGCGCCGCGGTGCGGGCGCGCGCCCACGCGGGATGGCACATGGCGGTCGCTCCTCGGGTCAGCGGAGTTCCTGGATGCGGACCAGGTTGCCCGCCGGGTCGCGGAACGCGCAGTCCCGGACTCCGTACGGCTGCACGGTCGGCTCCTGGACCACCTCGGCGTCGCCTTCCTGCACCTTCGCGAACGTCCCGTCGAGGTCGGGCGTGGCGAGCAGGATCCAGCCGTAGGTGCCCTTGGCCATCATCTCGGTGATGGTCCGCCGCTCGTCCTCGGTGATGTTCGGGTCCGCGGCGGGCGGCGCCAGCAGGATGGACGTCCCGGGCTGCCCGACCGGACCGACCGTGATCCAGCGCATCGAACCCTGGCCGACGTCACTGCGGACCTCGAAGCCGAGGGTGTCGCGGTAGAACGCGACCGACGCCTCCGGGTCGTCGTGCGGCAGGACGGTCGTGTGAATCGTCAGGTCCATGGCGGTGAGCCTAGATCGGCACGCTGACCTGCGCTTCTCGATTCCTGACCACCCGCCGGACGCAGGCCGGCTAGCCCTGGGCGAGGTCGGCGAAGCGGCTGTAGTGGAGCTGGTGGGCGACGGTGATGGTGGCGGTCGGGCCGGCGCGGTGCTTGGCGATGATCAGGTCCGCCTCGCCGGCGCGCGGGTCGTCGCGCTCCCAGGCGTCCGGGCGGTTGATCAGGATCACCATGTCCGCGTCCTGCTCCAGCGAGCCGGACTCGCGCAGGTCGGACAGCTGCGGGCGCTTGTCGGTGCGCTGCTCCGGGCCGCGGTTGAGCTGGCTGATCGCGATCACCGGCACCTCGAGCTCCTTGGCGATCAGCTTCAGGTTCCGGGAGAACTCCGAGACCTCCTGCTGGCGGGACTCGCTGCGCTTGCCCGACGACATCAGCTGGAGGTAGTCGACCACCACCAGCCGCAGGTCGTGCCGCTGCTTCAACCGCCGCGCCTTGGCCCGGATCTCCATCATGGTCAGGTTCGGCGAGTCGTCCACGAACAGCGGCGCCTCGGAGATCTCGCTCATCCGCCGCGCCAACCGGGTCCAGTCGTCGTCGCTCATCCGCCCACCGCGCATGTCCCCGAGCCGGATCCGCGCCTCGGCCGACAGCATGCGCATGACGATCTCCGTGCGCGACATCTCCAGCGAGAAGATCGCGCTGGTCAACCCGTGCTTCACCGAGCAGGACCGGGCGAAGTCCAGTCCCAGCGTCGAGTTGTGGGTCGGGATCATGGAGCGTCCCGCGAGGTAGAGGTGGTCCGCGTTGTCGACCTCGACGCAGCGCACCGGGACACTCGGGATCGGGCGCACGTCGACGATGAACCGCGAGCCCGTGCGGACCGGGCTCAGAGCGCGGCGCCGTTCCTTCAACGCCAGCCGCTTGCGCTCGAGACCGAACACGTCGTCGTCCGTGCCGAAGGTCAGGACGTACGCGGTGGACGTCTGCTCGTTGCGCCCGCGCACCGACTTGGTGCTGGTCGAACACCGGTACCCGAGGCTCACGACGAGCTCGCGGACGTCCTCGGCCAGGCGTCGGTTCGTCACGGAGAACTGCACCGACCCGCCTGCCGTCACCGTGCCGTCGGTGTCCAGCAGCCCCGCGAGCAGCGCACGCCGCTGCGCGACGGAAGCCCGGAGGTAGGTCACGGGGATGTGCTTGTCACCCAGCACGCCGAGGCCGCGCAGGAGTGCCTGCACGGTGCCGTGGTCGTGGTGGCAGTCCTGGCAGCGCCGCAGGCCGGAGGAGGGGCCACCGCAGTCCGGGCAGGTCGACGCCGGGACCGGGGCCGACGTGAAGCGCGACTTGCCGCCGCAGCTGCGGCCACACGTCTTGACCTGCGAGGTCTTCGGCGTGAACGGGGTACCGCAGACGACGCACGCGCGGATCACGGGCACGTCCGCCGCGGGTAGCCGGATGCTGTGCACCAGGCCGCCCCGAGGCACGACCTCGTAGCCCTCGGCTTCGATGTTCCAGGCGATCTCGGGGTCCGCCGTGGTGATCCGGGCGGCGGCGGAATGCCCGTCGCCCAGCCACGCGCCGAGCGTGTACGGGCCGATCGGCAGCGGTGCTTCAGGCAGGTCCAGGGCTCGGGCGTTCGCCACCGAGTGGTTCAGCCGCCGGTCCGCCGTCTCGCAGCGCAGGGTCGCGGCGATCTCCCGGGTGGTGCGGATGCCGCTCCGGACGCGCGGCTCGCGCCCGGACCCGGCCTCGTGCGCCGAGCGGCGCGACGCCCGCGTGTCGGTGAGCCACTGGTGCTCGGCGTCGGCCACGAGCACGGAGCCGTCCGAGAACTCCACCTCGTAGCACGGGCGGCCGAGCATCACGTCGGTCGCCGCCACCACCCTGGTGGGCCGGCCGTCCGCGCCGATGAGCCGGTCGCCGACTGCGACCTCGCCCATGGTCGTCCACCCGGTGGGCGTGGCGAGCGGCGTGTCCAGCGCGAGCGCCTTGCCCACACCCGGCCGGGCGGCGACGATGATCATCTGGCCGGGGTGCAGGCCGTTGGTCAGCTCGTCCAGGTCGGCGAAGCCGGTGGGGATGCCGAGGGACGAGCCGCCGCGCGAGGCGATGGCGTCGATCTCGTCCATGGTCGGCTGGAGCAGCTCCTCCAGCACCACGTAGTCCTCGGTGGTGCGGCGCTCGGTGACCTCGTAGATCGCGGCCTGGGCGCGGTCGACGACCTCGTCCACGTCGGCGCCCTCGGCGCCGTTGTAACCGAGCTGGACGATCCTGGTGCCCGCCTCGACCAGCCGCCGCAGCACCGCCTTCTCCGCCACGATCTCGGCGTAGTAGGAGGCGTTGGCGGCCGTCGGCACGGTCGCGATCAGGGTGTGCAGGTACGGCGCGCCGCCCACGCGCAGCAGCTCGCCCCGGCGTTCGAGCTCGGCGGACACCGTGATCGGGTCGGCCGGCTCGCCCCGCCCGTACAGGTCGAGGATGCAGTCGTACACGGCCTGGTGCGCGGGCCGGTAGAAGTCGTTGGGCGCGAGGACCTCGACGACGTCGGCGATCGCGTCCTTGCTCAGCAGCATCCCGCCCAGCACCGACTGCTCGGCGGCGAGGTCCTGCGGCGGCTGCCGTTCGAAGCCGGGCTCGGCCATGCCCCGGTCGTCCACCAGCGCCACCGTGAGCTCACCCCAATCTGCTGCCGTGCGGTTTGTTGTACCTCGTGGGTCCGACAATGTCCGCCACGCCACGCCCCGTGGTCCAGCGACGCTAGAGCCACCTGGATGGCGTAGGCAAACCCACCTGTGGACAACTCGGTGGACAGCTTGGGGATGGTCGGGCCGAGCTGACCACAGGGCTGGGGAAAGCTGTGGACAACCTGGGTACAACTCGGGTCCAGACAAAAGTTAACGCAGGTCAGAGGCTGTGGATAAGTTTGTGGAAAAGTCGTGCGTCACACCTTCGGCGTGTCGCGTGTAACCGGGGCCCCGGCGTGTCGCGCACGATGTGTCACACGAGTTGTCCACAGCCGGACGCGCGAAAGCGCCGCCCGACCAGAACACCTGGTCGAACGGCGCTTCCGAGTGCGTCAGAGCGCGTTCGCGACCTCGACCGAGAGCGCCACGGTGACCTCCGGGTGGAGCCGGACGTTCACCGAGTGCTTGCCGAGGGTCTTGATGTGACCCGCGATCTCGACGGCCCGCTTGTCCAGCGTGGGGCCGCCGGCCGCACGCACGGCCGACACGACGTCGGACGAGGTGACGGAGCCGAACAGCTTCTTCGAGCCCGCCGCGGCCTTGGCCTTCAGCGTCACGGAGCCGAGGCCCTCGAGCGACGCCTTGATCTCCTTGGCGTGATCCAGGTCGCGGACCCGGCGGGTTTCCTGCGCCCGGCGGATGACCTCGACCTGCTTGGCCGCGCCCTTGGTGGCGAGGATCGCCAGGCCGCGGGGCAGCAGGTAGTTGCGGCCATAGCCGTCCTTGACCTCGACGATGTCGCCGGGGCCGCCGAGGCCGGTCACGTCAGCGGTGAGGATGAGCTTCACGATGCCGTCCCCTTTCTCAGCGAGCGGTCGAGGTGTAGGGCAGCAGCGCCATCTCGCGGGCGTTCTTGACGGCGACCGCGACGTCGCGCTGGTGCTGGGAGCAGTTGCCGGTGACCCGGCGGGCGCGGATCTTGCCCCGGTCCGAGATGTACTTCCGGAGCAGGGTGGTGTCCTTGTAGTCGATCAGGTTGGCGTTCTTGTCCTTGCAGAACGCGCAGACCTTCTTCTTGGGCTTGCGCACAGGCGGCTTGGCCATGTGTGGACTCCTGGTATTACGCAGTGAAGTGTGGAGTGGACCGGTGCCGGTCTAGAAGGGGGGCTCGTCGGCGAAGCCACCGGAGCCGGCCGGGGGCGCGGAGCCCCACGGGTCGTCGGCCGGGGCGCCGCCGCCACCACCGCGGGACTGACCGCCGCCGCCGAAGCCGCCGCCGCCGTCCCCGCGGCTCACCTTGTTGACCTTCGCGGTCGCGTAGCGCAGCGAGGGGCCGATCTCGTCGACCTCAAGCTCGATGACGGTGCGCTTCTCGCCTTCCTTCGTCTCGAAGGAGCGCTGGCGCAGCCGCCCGGTCACGAGCACGCGCGAACCGCGGGTGAGGGACTCGGCCACGTTCTCCGCGACCTGCCGCCACACGTTGCACCGCAGGAACAGCGCTTCGCCGTCCTTCCACTCACCGCTCGCCCGGTCGAACGTGCGGGGGGTGGAGGCCACGGTGAAGCTCGCCACCGCGGCGCCGGACTGGGTGAAGCGGAGTTCGGGATCAGCGGTCAGGTTCCCGACCACCGTGATCGTCGTCTCGCCTGCCATGTCGAGGCGCCCCTAGACCTTGGCCTTGGCTGCGGCCTTGGCGGCGATCCGCGCGGCGGTCTTCGCGGCCTTGGCGGGCTCGCGCCGGATGACCTTCGTCCGGAGCACCGTCTCCTGCAGGCCGAGCTGGCGGTCCAGCTCCTTCACCGCGTCGGGGGTCGAGATCAGGTCGAGGACGGCGTAGATGCCCTCGGCGTTCTTGTTGATCTCGAAGCTCAGCCGGCGCTTGCCCCACACCTCGACCTTCTCCACGTTGCCACCCGTGGTGCGGATGACGTTGAGGAACGTGTCAAGGGACGGCGCGATCGTGCGCTCGTCGAGACTGGGGTCGAGGATGACCATCACTTCGTAATGACGCATGAAGACCACTCACCTCCTGTGGACTCGGCGGCCACGGACGTTCCGTGGCAGGAGGGTCGTCGCGTCAGCAACCCGAGAAGGGTAACAGGCGGTGAACGGTGCTTTTGACCAGGTCCCGGGCGGCCGGGATCCAGGCGACCGGGATTCAGGCCGGGATTCGGTCAGCCGGGGATCAGGCGACGGCTCGGCGCAGCACCCAGGTGCGCACCAGCGCGCCCGTCACGAACGACAGCAGCAGCACGGCCAGCAGCACGGGAGCCGCCACGCCGCCGCCCATCCGGCCCGAGCCGGGCAGGGCCTGGGCGCGGCCCGCGGTCTGCACGCTGTCGGAGTCGTCCGCGCCGGGCACGCCGTAGCCGGGCCGGTAGCCGCTCACGCCGCCGCCGTAGCGCACGCCGGGTGACGGCGCGAACCGGCCGGGCACGGCGAACGGCAGGGAGCCGTAGCTGAACAGCGGCACGCGGCCGAAGTTGCCGCCCCACGGGTTCGAGCCGTACAGCGGCACGTCGAGCGCGCCGACGCCGCCGACGGGGCTGGTGGCGGGGTTCTGGCCGGACGGGCTGGTGCCGGGCTGGGACGTGCCGGGGGTGCCGCCGGGTTGGCCGGTCTGCGGCGGCTGGTTCGGCGACGGCTTGGTGCCGGGCAGGGTGGGCAGCCCCGGGAGCCGGCCCGCGGCCTGCTCGGAGGCGTCCGCGAGCGCCCGCGACCCGTCCTGGACCGGCGCGGCGGCGGTGTTGACCGCCTGCACGGTGACGCCGCACAGCTTCGCCAGCTCCGTGCGCACCCCGTTGGACAGGGTGACGATGATCGGTCCGAGCAGGGGCAGCTTGACCAGCTCGGCGTTGACCTTGTTCGCGATCTCGCCGCCGGTGATCACGCCGGAACCGGTGGGGATCGAGCCGATCGGGATGGGCGGCAGGGCGGTGAACGCCTGGCGGAACGGCTCGGCCAGCGGCGGCCCGAGCAGCGGGATCGCCCGGATGAGCTGCACCACCGGGTCGAGCACCGCGGCCGGGCTCAGCGCCACCGGCGTGCCCGGCGCGCCCTGCACGGTGGTCGCGCAGCTGCCCACGACGACGGGTTCGGCGGCCACGGCCGAACCGGAGCCCGCCGCGACGCCGGCCGTGCCGACCGCGAGCACGACGGCCGCCGCGCCCACCAGTCGAGTGAGCCGGATCCGCATCGCTGGCCTCCTGGCGTACCGCACGCGCTTCCCGTTTCCTACTTACAAGTAACGAGCGTAGGTGCTGATAGTGACGCGGACCATCCCCCGCGATGACAAATTTCCTATCGCCGGCGGTCGGCGCGGCGTTGCAGCTCCCGGCTACCCTCCACACCCATGCGCATCGGGGCCCACGTCCGCGACGACGACCCGCTCGGCGCCGCCGCCGAGCGCGACGCCGACGTCGTGCAGTTCTTCCTGGCCGACCCGCAGGGCTGGAAGGCGCCGAAGCCGCACCCCCAGACCGACGGGCTGCTGGCCTCCGACCTGGACGTCTTCGTCCACGCGCCGTACCTGGCCAACGTCGCGTCGCTCAACAACCGCATCCGCATCCCGTCCCGCAAGATCGTGCTCCAGCACGCCGAGGCAGCGGCCAAGGTCGGCGCCAAGGGCCTGATCGTGCACGGCGGGCACGTCACCAAGGGCGAGGACCCGAACGAGGGCATCGCGAACTGGCGCAAGATGTTCGAGCGGCAGGCCGACAGCGGCGGCTTCGCGGTCCCGATCCTGATCGAGAACACCGCGGGCGGCGAGAACGCCATGGCGCGCACGTTCGACATGCTCGGCAGGCTGTGGGACGCGGTCGGCGAGTTCGACGCCGGGTTCTGCCTGGACACCTGCCACGCGTTCGCCTCCGGCGAGGACCTGGTCGGCATCGTGGACCGGGTGAAGGCCATCACCGGGCGCATCGACCTGGTCCACCTCAACAGCTCCCGCGACGGGTTCGGCTCCTCGCGCGACCGGCACGCCAACATCGCGTCCGGCACCATCGACCCCGACCAGCTGGTCGCGGTGGCCGCCGCGGCGGGCTCGCCGGTGCTGGTCGAGACGCCGGACGAGGGGCAAGCCGAGGACATCGCGTTCCTCCGCGAGCACCTGGGCCGCTGAGCGTGACGCGGGAGGTGGTGGCCGTGCGGCAGCGCGCGGGCACCCGGTCGCGGTCGCGCCGGTTCGGCGGGGGCGCGCTCGCCGCGATCGTCGTGCTGTGCGGGCTGACGATGTTCCTCGGCTTCCTCAACAAGGACCGCTGCACCGGCCCCGAGTTCGACCAGTGGGGCCGCAGCGCGCCCGACTACGAGGAGCGCAACAAGGCCGAGGTCTGCTACTCCGACATCCAGCACCTGTGGATCGGCCGTGACGTCGACCGGCACGTGTTCCCGTACGTCAACGGCGGCATCACCGACAAGGGCGTGCTGGTCGGCGGCGTGGTCGAGTACCCGGTGCTGACCGGGCTGCTGATCTGGGCGGGCGCGATCCTGGCCCGGACCGACGCGGCGTTCCTGCTGTACTCGGCGCTGCTGATGGCGCCGTTCGGGCTGGCCGCCGGGTGGATGCTGGGCAGGTTGAGCCGGTGGCGGGCGCTGATCTGGGCGCTGGGCCCGCCGGTGGTGCTGTACGCGTTCCACAACTGGGACCTGCCGGTCGTGTTCTGCGCGGTCGCGGCGGTGTACGCGGTGCACCACGGTTGGGGCGGGCGCGAGCGGTCGTTGGTCGAGCGCGGCGTGGTCGCGTCCGTGCTGCTGGGCATCGGGTGCGCGTTCAAGCTCTACCCGCTGATCTTCGTGCTGCCGCTGTGCCTGTACGTGCTGACCGGCGGTCCGGGCGGGCGGTGGCTGCCGCGCGCCGACCGGTACGACGTCGCGGGCGCGGTGAAGGTCGCGGTGGCGTCGGTGCTGACGGTGGTGCTGGTCAACCTGCCGTTCGCGGTGGTCGGGCCGGAGGGCTGGGCGGCGTCGTTCACGTTCCAGGGGCTGCGCCGGGTCGACATCACCACGAACTCGATCTGGTTCTGGTCGATGCGGCCGTTCATGGCCGACGAGACCATGCAGGCCGTGGTGGGCGTGCTGTCGCCGGTGGGCGTCCTGGCGTCGTTCGCGCTGGCGGCCTGGCTGGGGTGGCGGCGGTACCTGCGGGAGGGCAGCTACCCGTGGGTGGCGGTGTCGGCGGCGATGCTGTGCGGGTTCCTGCTGCTGCACAAGGTGCACTCGCCGCAGTACACGCTGTGGCTGGTGCCGGTGTTCGTGCTGCTGCGGGTGGACTGGGGCTGGGTGGCGGCGTACTTCGCGGCC
The DNA here is from genome assembly GCF_044757065.1 of Actinosynnema sp. NPDC091369. Lineage (NCBI taxonomy): Bacteria > Bacillati > Actinomycetota > Actinomycetes > Pseudonocardiales > Pseudonocardiaceae > Actinosynnema > Actinosynnema sp. NPDC091369. Next base: position 1,124,273 of record NZ_JBIVUG010000001.1, read on the forward strand.
GACCTCGCCATGGGCATCGGCATCTTCCGCTGGTACTACGCGATCGAGTTCGGCGCGCCGTCCGGGATCTACGACGGGTTCTCGGCGCAGGCGGTGGTGATCGGCGTGTGGGGCCGGGCGGCGCTGCTGGCGGCGCTGTTCCTGGTGTTCCTGAAGTCGGAGGTCACGTTCGGTGCGCCCGAGCCCTCGACCGCGGCCGCGCGGGTTCGGGAGGATGGCGGCACCTAGGGGGTGACGCCGGTGACCGACGACATGTCCACCGCCGAGATCGTGGCCGCGACCCTCGACCGGTGGGACGCGCTGCGGCGGGAGGCCGGTCCGCGGGCCGGTGACGAGCGGTTCCGCGAGTGGTTCTTCGAGGTCGCGCCGGTGCTGGCGGGGCTCGGCGACGACGCGGACACCCACGCGTTCCTGGCGTTCGAGGTGGCGAGCGGGTTGTTCGACCGCGGTCGCGCCGGTGACGCGTTCCTCGTGCTGCGCTGGCTGGGGCGGCACTTCGCGCGGGACGGCTTCCGGGTGGACACGCGGGTCCGGGCGATCATGGCGCTGACGGACACGTGCGCCGGGCGTGCGGTCGACCGGGAGTCGGTGGACCTCGCGGTCGGCGTGCTGCGCGACGTGGTGGACGTCGTCCGCGCGCCGGCGGACGTGCGGGTGGAACGGGCGGTGTGCCGAGCGCTGTCCGGCGTGGCGCACCTGAGCGGCAGGGGCGTCACGTTCGACCGGGCCACGGCCCGGGAGATCGCCTCGCGGTGGCGCGAGCTGGCCGAGCGGTCCGGCGGCAGCACCGACCCCGAGCTGCGCGACCGGCGGGCGCACGCGCTGGGCAACGAGGCGCTGCTGTGGTTGCAGGCCGACGACGAGGACCGCGCGCGCCGCCTGTTCGCCGTGATCACCGCCGAGTTCGGCGCGGACCCGCCGGGGGTGTCGCCGGACGTGGACCTGTGGGTCGGCCGCGCGCGGCACGCCCCGACCGTGCTGGACCGGTTCCCCGTCGGCGAGGCCGGGTTGCGGTTGGACTACCTCGAACGCCAGCGGCACTGGGACCGGCGGCGGCGGTTCACCGGGCTCGGCTTCGCGCGGTGGCTGCGCGACGGCGCGCCCCGCAACCACCTGCGCGAGCTCGTCCGGCAAGCCCGGGACCGGCACCGGAAGTCCGCGGGCCAGGTGCGGGCGTGGCTGTGCGCCGGCGAGCCGTTCGTCCTGCTGCTGCGCAACTTCGACCTCACCGAGCGGTCGGGGGTCGCCGGGGACGGGTGGTGGCGCGACCCGGCGGACCCGGCCGACCACGTCCAGGTGATCAACCTCAGCCGCGCCGGGCGCGTGCTGGGCGAGCTGGCCGCCGCCGTGCCCCTGGTCGTGGTGGCCTCCACGACCGCGGGCGAGCTGGAGCTGGGCCCGGACTTCGGCCAGTTCACCGCCCCCGTGCGGCTGTACCTGCCGGACGAGACGTGGTTCGACACCGTGTCCGCGCTGATCGCGGTCGCCGACCAGGTGATCGTCTGGGCCGCCGAGCTGAGCGCCGGCCTCGCGCGGGAGCTGGACTGCCTGATCGCCGAACGGCGCACCGACGACACGCTGGTGGTGCTCGACCCCTCGCTGGCGGACCCCGTGCCCGGCGCGGTGCTGCCCCGGACCGGCGGTGAGCCGCTGACCCGGGAGCACCCGGCGCTCGCCGCGTTCGCGCACGTGGTCGACGCCGACGAGCTGGACGTGCCGGGCAGCCCGCCGCTGGCCCGCGTCGTCGACGGGCTCGACGCCGCCCGCCGGGTGCCGTTCGAGCAGCGCGTCGCCCGGCTCACCGCCCGCTAAGCGGGCTGCTCGACCTCCACCGGTCGGCGCGACCGGCCGAACCGCAGCGCGAACCGGTCCGGCGCGCCGTCGACGAAGCCGCCGCACGGGTCGTCGTCACCGGCCTGGCGCACCTTGTCCAGGTCGGGCCGGTAGATCTCGCGGACGATGAAGGCGCACAGCACCAGGACCGCGACGTCCCGCGCCACCACCGCGCCCAGGAACCAGTCGATCGGCAGGCCCTTGTTGTCCACGCCCAGGTAGAAGAACATCCGCGGCACCCACACCAGCGCGTCCACCACCATCCACCCCAGCAGCAGCTTCCACCGCGGCAGGGCCAGCACGGCCAGCGGCACGAGCCACAGCGAGTACTGCGGGCTCCACACCTTGTTCGTCAGCAGGAACGCGGCCACCACGAGGAACGCCAGCTGCGCGAACCGGGGCCGGCGCGGCGCGGACAGCGCCACGAACCCGACCGCCGCGCAGCACACCAGGAACAGCACCGCGCTGACCGTGTTCAGCACCTCGGGCGCCTGCCCGTGCGCCAGGCCGGGGTCGAAGCCCTGCCACCCGGTCCACTGCGCGATCACGTTGTAGACCGAGTCCGGGTCGACGCCCCGCTCGGTGTTCAGCCGGAAGAACTCCCGCCAGCCGTCCGGGTACAGCCACGCGATCGGCGCGTTGACCACCGCCCACGTCGCCAGCGTGGCGCCGAACGTGGTCCACCCGGCCCGCAGCTTGCCCGCGCGCCAGCACAGCAGCAGCAACGGTCCGAGCAGGAACAGCGGGTACAGCTTCGCCGCGCCGCCCAGCCCCAGCAGCACGCCCGCGAGCACGGGCTTCCTGCGCGCCCACGCGAGCATGCCCGCGGTCGCGAACGCCGTGGCGAGCGTGTCGAAGTTGGTGAACGCGTGCACGATCACCAGCGGCGACACCGCCACCATCACCGCGTCGTACGGCCGCCGCCTCGCCAGCTGGGCCACCGCGTAGGCGGTCACCAGCCACGCCAGCGCGAGCCACAGCGCGGTGATGTTGAAGTACACGATCACGGTCATCGGGTTCGGCAGCCACCCGGACGCGGCGATCGCGGTCCAGCCCTGCGCCATGCGCGCGTTGAGCAGCTGGAACATGCCCGTCAGCACGGGGTACTCCATGTACCGGACGTGCGCGGTGGGCTTGCCCTCGTCGTCCACCCAGGACGTCTTGTAGGGGAACGTGTCCGGCTTGTCCAACCGCTCCGCCGTGTACAGCGGCACGGTGTCGGAGTAGCACATCGCGGTGAACTGCTTGCTGCCCCGCCAGTCCAGCTGCACCACGCCGTTGTCGTCCACGTACTGCTGCACGCACGGCGACTTCTGGAACCACGCCAGCGCCAGCGTCACCACCGCGAACAGCAGCACGACCCGCAGCGGCGTCCAGAACCACTGGCGGCCCACCGCCGCGTGCACCCCGACTGGCCCGCCCAGCGGCCTGCTCGCAGCCCGCGCCAACGGCTCGGTCCACGTCGGGTTGATCCGCTCTTCGGGGCCGAGCGAGTCGGTGTCGTCGGCGTTCGCCTGCGAGGGCTGCGAGGGGCTGGCCACGGGGACGGATGCTACGGGCACGGGTCAACGGAAGATGTGAGGTCGCCGCGAACTTGGGGCGGGCGATCCGCGCCCCGACGCGCGAAGAGGGGCCCGGCACCAGGCCGGACCCCTCTCCTCGCGTGCGCGCCCCGGGCGCTAACCCGTGGGCGAGGCGCCGTTGCCGATACCCGGATCGGGCTGGTCGTTGGTCGTCGTGGTCGGCTCGGTCTGGCAGACCAGGCCGGGGCACGGCCGACCGCTGCGGGTCGTCGTCGGGGTCGACTGCCGGGTCGTGGTCGGCTCGGTCGACGACGGCCGGTTGTCCTCGGGCTTCTTGTCCGTCGTCGTGGTGGTCGGCGGAGTGGTGGTCGTCGGCTTCGGGTCGTCGAAGGTGTTCAGCTTCGCGGGCTTCGGGAAGGGTTCGGCGGGCGTGCCCTCCAGGGCCTTGTCCATGAACCGCTTCCAGATCTGACCCGGCAGGCCGCTGCCGAAGACCGGCTTGCCGTCGGCGTTCTTCAGCGCCACGTTGCCCTCGTCGCGTCCCACCCAGACCGCCGCGGACAGCGAGGGGGTGTAGCCGACCATCCACGCCTTCGAGTTCTGGGAGGCGTCGTCGGGGAGCTCGTGCGTGCCGGTCTTGCCGGCGCACTCGCGTCCCGCGCACGGGATGTTCGAGGACTTCGGGATGGGCCGCAGCGCCTCGGTGACGTTGTCGGCGATGTCCTGGTTCTTCTTCGCGTCCGGGTCGAACGCCTGCCGGGACACGTCGACGTGCTGGTAGACGGCCTTGCCCTCGGCGTTGGTGATCTTCGAGATGAAGAACGGCTCGTGGTAGGTGCCGCGCGCGGCGAACGTGGCGTAGGCCGAGGCCATGTCGAACGGCCGCACCTGCGCCTCACCGCCGCCCAGCGCGATACCGACGTTCGGCGGGCCGCCGTTCTCGCCGACCAGCAGGTCCCGCTTCTCGCCCTGCACCTCGACCGACGCCGGGATGCCCGCGGCGCGCGCGGCGTCGGCGACCGGCTGGGTGCCGATGTCGATCACCATCTCGTAGAACACGGTGTTCAGCGACAGCTCCATGGCCTTGCGGATGGAGCACTTCTCGCCGCACTTGTTGGTCGGGTCCGACGCGTTGCGGATCGTGATGCTCGTGCCGCCGAGCTCGAACGTCTTCGGCGACCGGCCGTCGTAGGTCGAGCCGAGGCCCTTGCCCGCCTTCAGCGCGGCGACCAGGTCGAACGGCTTGAACGACGAGCCCGCTTCCTGGAGCGTGTTGGTCGCGTAGTCCAGGCCCGTGCCGTCCGCGCCGGCGTAGTACGCCCGCACCGCGCCCGTCTGCGGGTCGATCGCGGTGAGCGACGACCTCAGCTCCTTGGGCTGCGGACCCATGATGTCGGCCACCGCCTGCTCGGCCGCGGCCTGCTTCGGCGGCTCGATGGTGGTGTGGACGGTGACGCCGACCTTCTGCGCCTTCTCCACGTCCCACTCGACCTTGGCCATCTCCTGGATGACCTGCTCGCGGATGTGCAGGCGCGGCCCGCTCAGGCCGGACTGGTCGGTCAGCTCCACCGGGACCGGCATCGGCTCGGTCGTCCGGTACGACTGCTCGATCCAGCCGTGCTTGAGCAGCTGGTCCATGACGTAGTTCCAGCGCTCTTCGCGGTACGCCTGCTGCTCCGACCGGCCCGGGTTCTGGATCAGCCCCGCCAGCAGGGCGGCCTGCGAGTGGGTGAGGTCCTTGAGCTGGACGTCGCCGAAGTAAGCCTTCACCGCGGTCTTGATGCCGTAACCGCCACGACCGAAGTAGATCGTGTTCATGTACGCGGTAAGGATGTCCTTCTTGTCCTGCTGCTGGGACATCTTGTACGCGGTGACGGCCTCGGTGAACTTCCTGGACAGCGTCATGTCGTCCTGGTCGGTGGCCTCCTTGACGTACTGCTGCGTCAGGCCGGACCCACCGCTGTTCTCGCCCTTGAGCTGGTACCAGCCGGCGCGGGCGATGGCGGTCAGGTCGAAGCCGACGTTCGTCTCGAACGTCGGGTCCTCCGCCGCGAAGACGGCCTGCTTGAGCGTCTCCGGGAGGTCCTCGTACTTGACCATGCTGCGGTTCGCGTCGCCGGGGGCGATCTTGGTCATCTCCGTGCCGTCGGCGTAGAGGACCGTGATCGCCTTGCCCTGCGTGGCCGCCACGGCCTCCGGGTTCGGCACCTCGACGACCTGGTAGGCGACGGCGAACGCGACGACCGGGGCCAGCAGCATCAGGCCGAAGGTCACGTAGCTGGTGCGGCGCACGCGGCGCCAGACCTTCTTGCGGCGCACGACGCGGGCCTCCTCCTCGGTCAGCTCCTCGTCGTACTCGTCGTCGTAGAACGGCTCCAGCTCGACCTCGTCCTCGCGGTGCGTGAGGAGCTCGGGCTCGCGGGGCGTGGTCTGGTAGACGGGCGGCAGCAGGTCCGTCGGCTCCTCGCCGGGGCGCCGCTGGGGCCCACCGGGGCCCGCGGGCCTGCGCGGACCGCCGGGGCCGCCGACCGGGGGACGACCGCCGGGCGGCACGGGGCCGCCGGGGCCGCCGGGTCGACGCAGACCACCGGGGGGCGTGCTCGGCCGGCCGGGCACGCTGCCCGCGGCGGCCGAGCCGTCGGGACGCGCGCCGGGTGGCGGCGGCGGGCCACCGGGCCTGCCGCCCGGGACGGGACCGCCGGGACCGGCCGGCCTGCGCGGCGGGGGACCGCCGCGGGGGATGCCGCCGGGTGGCGTGCCGCCCGCCTGCGGGATGCCGCCGGGTGGCGTGCCCGGACGGGCGAACCCGCCCGGCGGGGTGCCGTGCCTAGGGCCGGGGCCGTCCGCCGGGGAGCGCGCGAAACCACCTGGTGGGGTGTTCGGACGCTCCGGCTGATCCCCGGCGCCGCGGCGCGGTGGGTGACCGCCGCCGTCCGGGTCCTCCCCGGTCGGCCACTGCGGCTCCGCGCCACGATGCCTGTCGTCATGCTGGTCGTTCACGAAATGGCCTCCCAGACCGGCGTGCCGTTGCACGCGGTTCGGTGGTCGTACGCCGCTGCTCCTCGCCGGAGCGGCGCCCGTGGCCGGAGCAGGTTCACTCCGCCGCGGTCCTCCTGCGCGGCTTGCGAGAGTTCAGGCCACGCGTTCCCAGGACGTATGACTGCACCAGGTGGTTCCAACTACATGTGCGGCAAACTTCGACCACGTACACGGTGAACTCCTCGAAGAGGGTCGCCATGCGGGCCAGCTCGTCGACGGTGCGGGCCGATCCGGCCGCGTGCTTGAGCTCGTCGCCGTAGACCCAGGACACGAGGGTGAGCGGTTCCTTCCGGCACACCGGGCAGGTCACATCGCTCGGTCGGCCGTGGAACTTCGCAGCTCGCAGCAGGTACGGGCTGGCGTCGCAGACCTCCATCGTGCCCACTCGGCCCGCGTAGACCTCCGCCAGCAGCGCACGGCGCTGCAAGGCGTAGTCCACGACCTGGCGTTGGGTCGACACGACGACCAGAGTACGTGCCGCCCCGACCGCGCTGATGGGCCGTTCAGGGCAGTACCCCGAAAGCAGGGGTGGCTGTGTGCGACGCGACACGTCGGCAGCGTGCGTGGATGTATCGCCCCGATATACTGACCGCACCCATCGGCTCATCTGAGCGAGGAGGTGCTACGTGCTGGAGTTCGCGGTCCTCGGCCTGCTGCACGAAGCGCCCATGCACGGCTACGAGCTGCGCAAGCGCTTGCACGAGTTGTTGGGGGCGTTCCGCGCGTTCTCCTACGGGACGCTGTACCCCACGTTGCGGAAGTTGCAACGCGGCGGCCTCATCGTCGAGGAAGTGCCCCAGGACGACTCGGCCCGGTGGGGCCGACGGGCGCGCAAGGTCTACAAGCTCACCGCGGAGGGCAAGGAGAGGTTCGCCGAACTGCTGGCCAACGCCGGACCCCAGACGTGGGACGACGACTCGTTCGGCGTCCACCTGGCGTTCTTCTCCCGGACCCCGGCCGAGATCAGGATGCGCATCCTGGAAGGCCGCCGGCGCCGCGTCGAGGAGCGCCGGGAAGGGCTGCGCACCTCGTTATCGGCCACCAGCGAGCGCATCGACCGGTACACCCGGGAGCTGCACCGGCTCGGGCTGGAGAGCACCGAGCGCGAAGTGCGGTGGTTGAACGAGCTGATCGCCCATGAGCAGGCCGAACAGCGCGAGCGGGACCAATAACCCCCCGAATACGAGCACGGAAGAACTAAGGAGGACTCGGCATGGGCGACAACCGCCGCACCGTTCGAGTGGCCATTGTCGGGGTCGGCAACTGCGCGGCGTCGCTGGTGCAGGGTGTCCACTACTACCGCGATGCCGACCCGGGCACCCGCGTGCCCGGCCTGATGCACGTCCGGTTCGGCGACTACCACGTGAGCGACATCGAGTTCGTCGCCGCGTTCGACGTGGACGCCAAGAAGGTCGGCACGGACCTGTCCGAGGCCATCGGGGCGAGCGAGAACAACACGATCAAGATCGCCGACGTGCCGCCGCTCGGCGTCACCGTGCAGCGCGGGCACACGCTCGACGGCCTCGGCCGGTTCTACCGGGAGACCATCGAGGAGTCCGACGAGCAGCCGGTGGACGTGGCGCAGGCGCTGCGCGACGCCGAGGTGGACGTGCTGGTGTCGTACCTGCCGGTCGGCTCGGAGGAGGCGGACCGCTTCTACGCGCAGGCCGCCATCGACGCCGGTGTGGCGTTCGTCAACGCGCTGCCGGTGTTCATCGCCTCCGACCCGGAGTGGGCGGAGAAGTTCCGCGCGGCGGGCGTGCCGATCGTCGGCGACGACATCAAGTCGCAGGTCGGCGCCACCATCACGCACCGCGTGCTGGCCAAGCTGTTCGAGGACCGCGGCGTGCAGCTGGACCGCACGATGCAGCTCAACGTGGGCGGGAACATGGACTTCCTGAACATGAAGGAGCTGGAGCGGCTGGAGTCCAAGAAGGTCTCCAAGACGCAGGCCGTGACCTCGCAGGTCGACCGCGACCTGGGCAAGCGCAACGTGCACATCGGCCCGTCCGACTACGTGGCGTGGCTGGACGACCGCAAGTGGGCGTACGTGCGGCTGGAGGGCCGTGCGTTCGGCGACGTGCCGCTGAACCTGGAGTACAAGCTCGAGGTGTGGGACTCGCCGAACTCGGCGGGCATCATCATCGACGCGGTGCGCGCCGCGAAGATCGCGCTGGACCGGGGCATCGGCGGCCCGATCCTGTCGGCGTCGTCCTACTTCATGAAGTCCCCGCCCGTGCAGTACTCGGACTCCGAGGCGCACGAGGCGGTCGAGGCGTTCATCCGCGGCGACGTGGAGCGCTGAGCCCTTTCGCGACGGACCCCCTGCACCGGGTGCAGGGGGTCTTTGCGCACGTCAGCGCTTGGACAGCCGCAACGACTGCCACGACCCGTCGGCCGTCCAGCCGCCGTCCACGGGCAGCGCCACGCCGTTGACGAACCCGCTGCGGTCCGGGTCGGCCAGGAAGGCGACCGCCTGCGCGATGTCGTCCGGGACCGCGAACCGGCCCATCGGCACGTGGTCGGTGATGTCGTCGTCGCCGTAGTGCCCGCCCGCCTGCGACTCGACGTCCATCTCGGTCTTCACCCAGCCGGGGCACACCGCGTTGACCCGCACCCCGCGCCCGCCCCACTCCACCGCGAGCGTGCGCGTCATCCCGATCAGCCCGTGCTTGGTGGTGTTGTAGGCGGCCCGGTCCGCCACGCCGCGCAACCCGGCCACGGACGCGATGTTGACCACCGAACCCCGCCCGCGCGCCAGCATCACCCGGCCCAGCGCCTGCGTCAGCAGGAACGGCCCGGTCAGGTTGACCGCCAGCATCCGCTCCCACTGCTCCAACGACGTGTCCTCGAACGGCACGATCCCCGCGATGCCGGCGTTGTTGACCAGCACGTCGACCCGCTCGCCGACCCGTTCCACCGCCCTGGCCACGTCGGCGGGCGACGACACGTCCCCCACCACCCCGCCCTCGGTCTCGACGAGGTCGAACCCGACCACCTCGTACCCGTCCCCCCGCAACACCTCGGCCACCCGCGCCCCGATCCCCTGCGCCGCCCCGGTGACCACCGCAACTCGTCGCTCCATGGCCTGAACGCTAGGGCCTGGGCAGCGCCGCGGGCAGGGCGGAGAGGGTGGGCAGGACCGTGACGTGGGCCAGCACGGCCGGGTCCGGGGGGAAGTGGGGGTTGGGGACGGCGTAGACGGTCATGCCGGCGGACAGGGCGGCGCGCAGGCCGTTGGTCGAGTCCTCCACGGCGGCGCTGCGGGTGGGGTCGGCGCCCAGCTTCGAGGTGGCCAGGAGGTAGACGTCCGGCGCCGGCTTGCCCGCGCCCGCCTGCTCGCTGGAGATCGCCACCGGCACCACGTCGGTCAGGTCGGTGGCGGCCAGGAAGGACTTGATCAGCACCGGCGGGGACGAGCTGGCGATGGCCACCGGGTAGCGGGACGCCACCTCGCGCACGACGTCCACCGCGCCCGGCAGCACGGGCGGTCCCTCGGCGTAGCGCTCGGCCATCTCGCCGATCACGCCGGACGCCGCCTCGGCCGGGGTCAGGCGCACGCCCACCTCGGTCACCAGGTACGTCGCCCACTCCGGTGTGCTCATGCCCTGCATCGCCCTGGTCGCGGCGGGTGTCCACGTGCCGCCGTGCCGGGCGGCGAAGGCTTGGCGCACCTCGTCCCACATCCGCTCGGAGTCCACCAGCACGCCGTCGAGGTCGAACACCACCGCATCCACACCCCAGACCGTAGTGTGAGCGCACTTACTTCGCCATGCTAAGCGAAATCAGTTAGCCTGGCTAAGTGAAATTCCTCGACCAACCCCGGCAGGTGTGGGTCACGGCGTTCGCCGCGGTCATCGCGTTCATGGGCATCGGGCTCGTCGACCCCATCCTGCTGTCCATCGCCGAAGGTCTGCACGCCACGCCGTCGCAGGTCACCCTGCTGTTCTCCTCGTACCTGGGCGTCCAGGTCGTGGCCATGCTGTTCACCGGCGTCGCGTCGGCCCGCTTCGGCCCGAAGCGCACGCTCGTCGGCGGCCTGGCGCTGATCGTGGTCGCCACGGCCCTCTGCGCCCTCGCCGGCGACATCGGCCAGCTCGTCGGCCTGCGCGCCGTCTGGGGCCTGGGCAACGCCTTCTTCATCGCCACCGCGCTGTCGGTCATCGTCGGCGCGGCCACCGGTGGGCAGAAGGGCGCGATCCTGCTCTACGAAGCCGCGCTCGGCCTGGGGCTGTCCGTCGGTCCACTGCTCGGCGCGCTGCTCGGCAGCTTCTCGTGGCGCGGCCCGTTCATCGGCACGGCGGTGCTGATGGCCGTCGCGTTCGTGCTGTGCTCGGTCTTCCTCGCCAACGACGAGCCGCAGCACTCGATCCGGCTCCTCGACCCGCTGCGCGCGCTGCGCCACCCCGGCCTGCTGCGCACCGCGATCGGCTCCGCGCTCTACACCGCCGCGTTCTTCGCCGTGCTGGCCTGGTCGCCGTTCGTGCTGGGCTGGGGCGCGGTGCGGATCGGGCTGGTCTTCTTCGGCTGGGGCGCGTGCGTCGCGGTCTCCAGCGTCTGGCTCGCGCCACGCCTGGCCGACCGCTTCGGCGACCGCCGCACGACCGTCGTCGCGGTGATCGTCAGCGGCGTGGTGTCCGGCCTGCTCAACACGCTGTTCACCAGCGCCGCGATGAGCGTCAGCCCGGCGCCGCGCCCGGTGGCCAGCGCGGGCTACAACTTCCTGCGCTGGCTCGGCGGCGCGCTGGCCGCGACGTTCGTCGGCCACCTCGCCCAGCCGTTCGTCGTGGCCGCCGGCTGCTGCGTGCTCGCGGCCTGCCTGCCGGCCGTCGGCCGCACGTCCCGGCACGTCGTGCCGACCGAAGCGATCCTGGTCGGAGAGGACCTGGTGGGTTAACAAGAAGTGAACGCCGGCTTACGGTCCGTTGGTCCCAACTGACCATAGGAGGCGTTCTAGTGGTGAGACACCTTCCACTGCTGGCCAACCACTCCCCCGGACGCGCGGCCGTCACCTGCCAGTACCGCTGCGGTGACGCGTGCTTCCACGACGTGCCCAACACCTCGGGCAACCCGTACTTCGGCGACCTGGTCGACCGGCGCACCGCCATCAAGGCGGCCGTGGTCGTCGGAGCCCTCGGCGGCGCGATGAGCGCAGCCGCCACGACCGCCACCGCCGCAGCCGCCGAGCCCGAGGCGGCGGGGCGGCACCCCCTCGGCCTGGACTTCACCCCCGTCGCGCCGAACACGCTCGACGCCGTCGTCGTCCCCGAGGGCTACCGCCACGAGGTCGTGATCCGCTGGGGCGACCCCCTGTTCCCGGACGCGCCCGAGTTCGACTTCGACCACCAGACCGCCGCCGCCCAGGCCAGGCAGTTCGGCTACAACTGCGACTTCGCCGCGCTGCTGCCGCAGGACGCGACGGGCCGGACGAACCTGCTCGTCACCAACCACGAGTACACCGGCGAGCCGTTCATGTTCCGCGGCTACGACGAGGCCAACCCCACCCGCGAGCAGGTCGAGATCGCGTGGGCCGCGCACGGCCTGTCCGTGGTGCAGGTCGAGCAGGCCCGCGACGGCCGCCTCACCCCCCGGTTCTCCCGCTACAACCGCCGCATCACCGCCACCACGCCGTTCAAGCTCACCGGCCCGGCGGCGGGCTCGGACCTGCTCAAGACCTCGGCCGACCCGACCGGCACGAAGGTGCTGGGCACGTTGAACAACTGCGCGGGCGGCGTCACGCCCTGGGGCACGATCCTGTCCGGCGAGGAGAACTTCAACCAGTACTTCGCCAACGCCGAGGCGCTCGCCGACCCGCGCCTGACCCGCTACGGCGTCACCGGCACGGCCACCACCCGCAAGTGGGAGCGGTTCGACGCGCGGTTCGACCTCACCCGCGAGCCGAACGAGGTCAACCGGTTCGGCTACGTCGTCGAGCTCGACCCGGACGACCCCGACTCCACCCCCGTCAAGCACACCGCGCTGGGCCGCTTCAAGCACGAGTGCGCCAACGTCCGCCTCGCCGCCGACGGACGAGTGGTCGCCTACTCCGGTGACGACGAGCGGTTCGAGTACATCTACAAGTTCATCTCCACCGGCAAGGTCCGCAAGGGCAACGGCAAGGCCGCCCGCAGGCACAACATGACCCTGCTGGACGACGGCACCCTCTACGTCGCCCGCTTCACCGGCGACAGCCCGCCCGCCGAGATCGACGGCACGGGCCGCCTGCCGTCCGACGGCAGGTTCGACGGCCGCGGCGAGTGGGTGCCGCTCGCGTCCGGCAACCGCTCGTTCGTGCCGGGCATGACCGCCGAGGAGGTCTACGTCTTCACCCGGCTCGCGGCCGACAAGGTCGGCGCGACCAGGATGGACCGCCCCGAGGACATCCAAACCCACCCGCACACCGGTGTCGTCTACTGCGCCCTGAGCAACAACGTCGACCGGGGCAAGGCGGGCAAGGAAGGCGCGACCGAGCCGAACCCGCGGGTGAACAACAAGCACGGCCAGGTGCTGGAGCTGACCGAGCGCGGCGGCGACGCCCTCGCGCTCGCGTTCTCCTGGAACCTCATGCTGGTGTGCGGCGACCCGGCGTCGCCGGACACCTACTTCGCGGGCTACGACAAGAGCCGGGTGTCGCCGATCTCCAGCCCGGACAACGTGGCGTTCGACCGGCACGGCAACCTGTGGATCTCCAGCGACTCGGGCGGCGCGCTCCACGGCTACAACGACGGGCTCTACGCGGTGCCCGTCTCCGGGTCGCAGCGCGGTCACCTCAAGGCGTTCCTCACCGTGCCGCGCGGCGCGGAGACGTGCGGCCCGGTGATCGGCGAACGCGTCGTCACGGTGTGCGTGCAGCACCCCGGCGAGGTCGACGGCGCGAGCGCGGACAACCCGGCCTCGCACTGGCCGGACGGCGGTGACTCGCAACCGCGGCCGTCGGTGGTCGTGGTGTGGCGGGACGGACGTCGCGTCGGCGAGTGAGGCCACCGGTGTGGTCGCCCGGTGCGACCGGGCGACCACACCGCGTGTGACCTGGCCGTTCCGGTTCGGTGACGATCGAGGTGTTCGCCTCGCGTTCACCTCGAAGTCCGCTGGTGGAGGACTTGCCCTCTTACGGTCGCCCGGTTCCCACTGAGCGATCTCGGAGGTCCGCGTGTCCTCATCCACCGATCGGGGGCGGCGCCTGCTGCCCCTGCTGCCCAACCACCCCCTCGGGCGTTCGGCGGTCACCTGCAAGTACCGCTGCGGCGACGCGTGCGCGCACGAAGCGCCCAACACGTCCGGCAACGCCTACTTCGGTGACGTCGTCGGCGAAGTCGTGCGCCGCCGCGGCCTGCTGAAGGCCGGCGCGGTGCTCGCCGTCGCGGGCGCGGGTGTCGGGCTGGTCGGTGCCGGCAGCGCCGCCGCCAAGCCCGAGGTCGAGGTCGACGCCGACCTCGGCGGCGGTCGTCGCCGCGACGGCCTGAACTTCGCCGCCGTCGCGCCCAACACCGAGGACCGCGTCGTCACGCCCGAGGGCTACGACCAGGGCGTCGTGCTGCGCTGGGGCGACCCGGTGGTGCCCGGCGCGCCCGCGTTCGACTTCGACCACCAGACGGCGGCGGCGCAGGCCCGGCAGTTCGGCTACAACTGCGACTTCCTCGGCCTGGTGCCGGTCGGCCGGCACGACGAGTGGGTGCTGGTGGCCAACCACGAGTACACCTCCGAGGAGTTCCTGTTCAAGGACTGGGACGCGGACAACCCCACCCGCGAGCAGACCGAGATCGCGTGGGCCGCGCACGGCCTGTCCGTGGTGCGGGTCGAGCGCGACCGGCGCAGCGGCAGGCTCGAACCCAAGCCGGACCGGCGCTACAACCGCCGCATCACCGCCACCACGCCGTTCAAGGTCACCGGCCCCGCCGCGGGGTCGAAGCTGCTCAAGACCTCGGCCGACCCGACCGGCACGAAGGTGCTGGGCACGTTGAACAACTGCGCGGGCGGCGTCACGCCGTGGGGCACGATCCTGTCCGGCGAGGAGAACTTCAACCAGTACTTCGCCAACGCGGGCTCGGTCACCGACCCCGCCACCAAGGCGCGGCTGGCCCGGTACGGCCTGTCCGGCGCGGCGTCCACCCGCAAGTGGGAGCGGTTCGACAAGCGGTTCGACGTGGCGCAGGAGCCCAACGAGGTCAACCGGTTCGGCTGGGTCGTCGAGATCGACCCGCTCGACCCGGACTCGACGCCGGTCAAGCACACCGCGCTCGGCCGCTTCAAGCACGAGGGCGCGAACGTGATCATCGCCCGCGACGGCCGCGCGGTCGCGTACATGGGTGACGACGAGCGCTTCGACTACATGTACAAGTTCGTGTCCGACGAGAAGTACAAGCCGGGCAACAGCAAGCACGCCCGCGAGCACAACAAGAAGCTGCTCGACCAGGGCACGCTGTACGTCGCCCGGTTCACCGGTGACAGCCCGGTCGCCGAGATCGACGGCTCGGGCAGGCTGCCGGCCGACGGCGAGTTCGACGGCTCCGGCGAGTGGATCCCGCTGGCGAGCGGCACCCGGTCGTTCGTGCCCGGCTTCACCGCCGAGGAGGTCTACGTCTACACGCGGCTCGCGGCGGACACCATGGGCGCGACCAAGATGGACCGCCCCGAGGACGTCGAGCCTAACCCGCGCAACCGCCGGGTGTACGCGGCGCTGACCAACAACACCGACCGCGGCAAGGCGGGCAAGGAAGGCGCGACCGAGCCGAACCCGCGGCTGAACAACCGGCACGGGCACGTGCTGGAGCTGGAGGAGCGGCGCGGCGACAACACCGCCACGTCGTTCTCGTGGAAGCTGCTGCTGGTCTGCGGCGACCCGACCTCGCCCGACACGTACTTCGGCGGGTACGACAAGACCCAGGTGTCGCCGATCTCGTGCCCCGACAACGTGGCGTTCGACGCGCAGGGCAACCTGTGGATCTCCACCGACGGCAACGCCCTGAAGTCCAACGACGGCCTGTTCGCCGTGCCGGTCGAGGGGCCGTACCGCGGTCGGGTGAAGCAGTTCCTGACCGTGCCGAAGGGCGCGGAGACGTGCGGGCCGGTCATCGAGGACGACTTCGTGCTGGTGTCCGTGCAGCACCCGGGCGAGGTCGACGGCGCGTCGGCCGCCACCCCGCTGTCGCACTGGCCGGACGGCGGCACCTCCCAGCCCCGCCCGTCCGTCGTCGCCGTGTGGAAGAAGGACAAGGGCCGCATCTGCGGCTGACCCCGCGGTGGGGGGCTCGCTCACCCCGAGCCCTCCACCCACCCCCGCGCGAGTCGAACCTTCAGGTCCCGCGTGTCGAACGCTCAGGACCCCTGAATTCAACGCTCAGGACCGATCAGCGCTGACCTGAACGTAGAACTCGGGGGGCCTGAGCGTTCGACACTCGGGCGCTGAGCGTTCGACTCGCGCGGTTTAGGGTGCGGGTATGAGTCGACCCGTGGCGTTGGTGACCGGTGCGTCGAGGGGGATCGGTGCGGCGGTCGCACGGGTCCTCGCGCCCACGCACGACCTGCTGCTCGGCGGTCGGGACGAGGGCGCGCTGGCGGAACTGGCCGGGACGCTGGACGGCGCACGGCCCTGGCCCGTCGAGCTGACCGACCCGGAAGCCCTGGCCGCCGCCACCGCGAACCTCACCCGCCTGGACGTCCTCGTGCACAGCGCGGGCATCGCCGAGCTCGGCCCGCTCGCCGAGGCGGACGCCGACGTGTGGCGCCGCACCCTCGACGTGAACGTGGTCGCGGTGGCCGAGCTGACCCGGCTGGCGCTGCCCCTGCTGCGCGCCGCCCGCGGCCACGTCGTGCTGATCAACTCCGGCGCGGGCCTGCGCGCCAACCCCGGCTGGGGCGTCTACGCGGCCTCCAAGTTCGCCCTCCGGGCCTTCGCCGACGCCCTGCGCGCCGAAGAGGACGACCTGCGCGTCACGTCCGTCCACCCCGGACGCGTCGACACCGACATGCAGCGCGGCGTCCGCGAGCAGGAGAGCGGCGACTACCAGCCGAACCTCTACCTGACCGCGGACTCCGTCGCCCGGGCCGTCGCCACCGCCGTCCACGCGGGCGACGACGCCCACTTCACCGAGCTCGTCGTCCGCCCGCGCCCCCGCTGACCTACCGCAGTCGGGCGGCGACCTCCCGCACGCCCGCCTGCGCCTCTCGCCGGTCCACTCGCGTCGTCTCGCCGTCGGCCACGACCTGCTTGCCCGCCACCCACACGTCCTTGACCCGGCGCGTGCCCGACGCCCACACGAGGTTCGCCAGCACCTGCTCGTCCGGCGCGTCCAACCCGGTGGCGAACGCCGGGTCGTCCACGTCCACGTGCACCACGTCGCCCCACCGGCCCGGCTCCAGCGCCCCGAGGTCGTCACGCCCCAACGCCGCCGCACCGCCGCGCGTGGCCAGCAGCAACGCGTCCGCCGCGCGCATCGCCGTCGCGTCACCGGTGGTCACCCGCGCCAGCAGGGCCGCCAGCCTGGCCTCCTCGAACAGGTCCAGGTCGTCGTTCGACGCCGGCCCGTCCGTGCCCAGCCCGACCGCGACCCCGGCGTCCAGGTAGGACCGCAGCGGCGCGATGCCGGACGCGAGCTTGGTGTTCGACCCGGGGCAGTGCGCGATCCCGACCCCGTGCCGGGCGTAGATCGCCACGTCCTCCGGCGACAGGTGCACGGAGTGCGCCGACAGCACCCGCCCGCCCAGCACGCCCGCCTGCTCCAGCAACCGCGGCACGGAGCCGTGCGACGCCCGCTGCTCGACGTCCTCCTCGGGCGACTCGGCCACGTGCACCTGCACCAGCGCGCCGCGATCACGCGCCTCGCCCGCGATCTCGCCCAGCGCCTCGGGCGAGAGGATGTACGCCGAGTGCGGCCCGTAGCTCAGCTCGACCCGCTCGTCCGGCCCGAACCGCAGCCCGTCGGCGTCGATCCACCGGGTGATCGCGTCGGTCATCGGCCGCCACGGCATCCCCGGCAGGTCCATGATCGCCGCGCCGAACAGCACCCGCGACCCGGCGGCCAGCACCGCGTCCGCGAGCTGCTCGCCGTGGAAGTACATCTCCGCGCTCGTGGTCACGCCGTTGCGCAGCATCTCCACCGCGCCGAGCAGCATGCCGACCCGGATGTCCTCCGGCTTCATCCGCGCCTCCGCAGGCCACATCGCCTCGCGCAGCCAGCGCAGCAGGGGCAGGTCGCCGCCCATGCCGCGCAGCAGCACCATCGGGCTGTGCGCGTGGGTGTTCACCAGGCCGGGCAGCAGGATCCCGGTCAGCCGGCGGACCTCGCCGGTGAACTCCGGCGCGTCGGCCTCCGCCCCGACGTACGAGACGCGGCCGTCGACGACGTCGACCACGGCGTCGCGCAGGACGGTGCAGGCGGGATCGCAGGGCAGGACCACGGGGGCGTGCAGGCGCAGCGACATGCCCCGATCCTGCCGCACTCGATCGAGCTACACACAACGTGGCGGTGCACGCCTCGCGCCGTAACCCGAACAGTGGGTTTGACCTTCTGGGGCGGTGTTCACCCGCCAGGTGGACGTAATCTCCGAAACGTTGGGAGAGGTGGTGGTCCCGCTGATCCGGCGAAGGAGTGACAGTGGCTCGTAACGGTGGAAGTGGTCAACCCGGCGAGCGGCGCGGGAGGGGTGAGCCCGCGGCGGCGGTCCTGCGATCGGAGGCTGACTTCTCCGAACCGGACCTGTCCCGGGAACGCCGCTGGCTCGCGTTGTTCCTGCTGGTGCACCTGGTGGACGACCAGGGTCGGATGAGCACCGCGTACCGGCGGGTGCTCCGGCGCGCGGCGCGAACACCCGGGCACTGGGCGCACGGCCGGTCCCTGGGCGCGGTCCGGGCCGAGGTGACGCGCTGGTTCGGCGCGCAGGCGCGGCCGGACAGCGTGCCGCCGTGGGAGCGGGTGGCGAGCCTGGTGCACGCCGCCGTGCACCCGGAGGACGTGCCGGGGGTGCTGTCGACCGCCCGCTACCTGCACGCCCTGGTGACCGGTGAGCCGACCGACGAACCGCGCCCGCGCTGGCTGGACCCGGAGGTCGACAACGTCACGACGGCGATGATCGGCGGCCCGGAGTGGGCCCGCAAGCACGGCCTGCCCGTGCCCGGATCTGCCGAGCCGCAGCCGGTCGAGGCGCGCGACCCGGGGTCGATGGCGTACGAGCTGCTGTGGACGGTGGTGCGGGTGCACCGCGACGCCGAGGCGCGCATCGCCGAGCTGGAGCACCAGGTGCGGCTGCTGCACGCGGAGAACGCCCGGCTCTCCGGCGACGTCACCACCTGGCTCGGCGACTACCGGCCGACGATCCCCGACCAGGACCGCGGCCCGCGCAGCCGCCGTCCGGTCACCGACCGGCACCTCGGGGTGGAGGACCCGGCGCAGACCTTCACCTACCCGCTGCCCGCGGAGCTGCCCGTGTCACGTCCCACGGCGGGTTAGCGCTCACCCCGTCACGGGCAGGGCGGCGCGCACTTCCCAGCCCCCACCGGTGCGCGCGCCCGCGCTGAACCGCCCGCCCAGCAGCTCGACCCGCTCCCGCATGCCCACGAGCCCGTAGCCACCGGACCCGCCGACCGGCGCCGCCTTGCGCGACCGCCCGTCGTCGGCCACCAGCACGTGCACCACACCGTCCGAAACGGACACCGAGACGTCCACAGCGGACACACCCTCGGCGTGCTTGCGCGCGTTGGTCAGCGACTCCTGCACCAGCCGCAGCACCGAGCGGCCCAACGAGGGCGGCACGGACACCGGCAGGTCGAGGTGCAGCCGCACGGGCTGGCCGGACCGCTCCACCACGCCGCGCACGTCGTCGGCGAGGTCGCTGGACGCGGTGGGCGCGTCGGCGTCGGTGCCGCGCAGCGTGCCGACCAGGCGGCGCATCTCGGTCAACGCCTCGTTGCCGCTGCGCACGATGATCGGCAGCGCCTCGCCCGCCGCCGACGGCACGGCCTGCGCCGCCTGCGCGTGCACCACCATCCCGGTCACGTAGTGCGCGATCACGTCGTGCAGCTCGCGGGCCAGCGCCATCCGCTCGGCGTGCTGCGCCGCCGCCACCTCGGCTCGCACGGCGGTCGCGCGCTCCCGGTCGCGGGCCCGGAAGTACAGCCCGGTGCCCAGCGACAGCGCCAGCAGCACCACGCCGCCGACCACCTGCTGCCACGCTCCGGGCCCGCTGTAGGCGTCCGGCCAGTACCGCGACCAGTAGTCCGGTCGCACGGCCTGCGAGGCCGCGGCCACCGCGACGAGCACGACCACCGCGGCGGCGGCGCGCGGCAGCGGCGCCTGCCGCACCACGACCGCGGTGATCGCCATCACCGCCGCGGTCTCGGAGACCACCAGGCCGCTGATCGCGGGCACCATCGGCGCGACGTCGAGCACCCGCAGCACGACCGAGTTCGCGGCCAGCGCCGTGGCGGCGGCCAGCGCGGCGTCGAACGGGCGGCGCGGCGCGAGCACGGCCAGCGCGCACACCACGAGCGTGCCGGGCAGCTGCCACCAGCCCGCCTCGCCGAGCACCTCACCGCCGAGGAAGAAGAGCAGGGCGCACGCCAACGGCCACTGGCGGCGCAGCAGGGTTCGCCACCCGAGGTGAGTGCTCTCCACGGGACCTCACGGTAGGTGGTCGGGCCGCGGGGCGCGTCCGACCCCGGTCGGGTGGGCCGTCAGCCGTGAGGCTGACCCGAACGCCTGCCGAAACACACCAGTGGCCGATGTCGGATGACGAATCCCGGGGTGACTCTTGAGTGGCGAGTCGGGGAACGGGAGGAACACCATGTTCGGAGTGGTCGCAACCTGGGCGGGCGCGGTGCTGGGCCTGCTGGTGCTGGTGCTGATGGCGTTGTCGGGCGTGCTGGTCGACTCGGAGCGCTGAGCGGGGGTCGGGGTTCAGCCGCCGACGCCCTCGACGCGCCGTCGGAGCAGTTCGGCGAGGCGTCCGGGCGACTGCGGCTGGGTCGTCTCCTCGGGGGCGGGGGAGAAGCGGGCGGGTCCGCCGGCGCGGGCGCGGCGGGCCGCCGCCGGGTCGAGCCGGAACGCGGGCCGGTTGCCGGGCTGGCGCTGCCGGGAGCGCAGCCAGGACAGCCGGTGCAGGGACTCGGCGTGGTGGTCGGTGATGGTCACCGCGGCGAG
Source organism: Actinosynnema sp. NPDC091369 (assembly GCF_044757065.1). Classification (NCBI taxonomy): domain Bacteria; kingdom Bacillati; phylum Actinomycetota; class Actinomycetes; order Pseudonocardiales; family Pseudonocardiaceae; genus Actinosynnema; species Actinosynnema sp. NPDC091369. The sequence goes on from NZ_JBIVUG010000001.1 coordinate 1,144,803, forward strand.
GTCGAACGAGTGCAGCACGGCCCGGTTCAGCTCCACCACGGCGCGGTCGCGCCACAGGGAGCGCTCGGTGGACGTGTCGAGGCCCAGCGCCTCGGCGACGGGCCTGGCCGCGCCGTAGGCGTGCTCGTCGGCCAGGCTCCGGGCGCCGATCTCGGAGCCGACGAACCACGAGTTGAACGGCGCGGCGGGGTAGGTGACGCCGCCGATGACCAGCCGCATGTTGGTGATCACGGGCACCGCGTGCCAGCGCAGGCCGAGCCGGCCGAACCAGGGCAGGTCGGGGTGCTCCAGCAGCACCTCGTGCACCACGTCGGGCGGCACGTCGAACAGCCGCACGCCCTCGTGCGCGGTCTCCACCACCAGCGGCAGCAGGTCGAAGCGGCCGGGCGGGCTCGGCGGTCGCCAGCCCATCCCCCCGACGGCGTCGGTGAACTCGCGGTAGCGGCGGTCGCCGGAGCCGTCGCCGTGGCCCGCGTACCGGACCAGCTGCTCGTTCCAGATGCACGGGCCGGGCGCGGTCGGGGTGTCCGGCGCGAACACGGTGACGAGCGGGCGGATCTCGCCGCCGTTGGTGGCCAGGCGCAGGTGCTCGACGCACTCGGCGGCCACCGCGCCGGCGTTGCGGAACCCGCGCAGGTCGCGGACCTTGAGCCGGCGCCACGGCACGCCGCTGGTGCACCAGCCGGAGTCGCGCAGCGCGATCCGCGCGCCGTAGGCCAGCTCGTGGGTGGTGTGCCGGTACGTGCCGGTCTCGGCGATCTCCGCGCGGACCTCGGCGAGGCGCGGTCCGACGGGTCCGGCTCCGGGGTGGGCGATGTGGAACATGCGGAGGAAGCCCTCCGCCGCGTCCACGTCGAACGTTATCGGTTCGTTGTCTACTACGGTCACGGGCGGCAACCGTAGTTGCGGATCGGTGTCACACGTCACTGCCAGACGGGGCACATCGGGTGATCGACAAATCCCACTCGATCCGGTGACGAATCCACGCGCAGTCGCCGCATCGTCCGGCCGGGGCCGTGACTTTATGACACGGTCAGGTGAGTTCCACCCGCTCGAACATCAGGTCGTGGCTGACCCGGTCCTCTTCGACGGCCCGCTGCTCGAACTTCGTCACCGGCCGCCAGTCCGGGCGGGGCGCCCAGCCGTCGTGCCGGTTGCGCAGCAGCGGCTCGGCCGAGCACACCGCGAGCATCTGCTCGGCGTACTCCTCCCAGTCCGTCGCCAGGTGCAGCGTGCCGCCCGCGCGCAGGCGGGTCGCGACCAGGTGCACGAACTCGGGCTGCACGAGCCGGCGCTTGTGGTGCTTCTTCTTCGGCCACGGGTCGGGGAAGTAGATCCGCACCTCGGCGAGCGCGCCGGGTTCCACGTGCTCGGTGAGCAGGTCGACCGCGTCACCGCGCAGGACCCGCAGGTTGGTCACGTCGAGCGCCTCGGCGCGCAGCAGCAGCTGCGCCAGGCCGGGCTTGTAGACCTCGACGGCCACGTAGTTGACGTCGGGCGCGGCGGCGACGAGCTGAGAGGTGGTCTCCCCCATGCCGGACCCGATCTCGAGGACGACCGGGGCCTCGCGCCCGAACCACTCGTCGAAGTGCACGGGACCGGCCGGGAGCGCCTTGACCTCGCGGCCCAAGCGCTCCCAGTGGCGGTCCCATGCGCGCTGCTGCCCCACGGTCATCCGTTCGCCGCGTTGGACGTAGCTGACGACGGATCGGTGGTGCGGCGGTCGCTGGTGGCTGGACGTCACGGGCGTACAGCCTAGGTGGTGCGCTAAGCGATGTTCTCCAGGTCCTCGATCTGCTCGCGCAGCTCGGCGGGGGTGAACTCGATGGGGTGGCGCTGACCGGGGCCCCGGTGCGCGGGGAGCAGGTCCACGAAACCGGGGTGCCGGTCGGTGAACTGCACGGTGGTCGGCTCGGCGGGGCCGTACACGCCGCTCTCGGACGGCACGAACTCCCAGTAGCCGACCTCGCCCTCGGTCGTCCAGGGGACGAACACCCAACCCGGTCGGCTGCCCAGCAACCGGGTCACCTCGTCCTCCAGGGCGAACGCCGCCGCGCGCGAGGCGATCCGGCCCCGGTCCAGGGCCCGCAACCACCACGGTGCGGGTGCGTCCGGGCCCACCGCGCGGAACATGGCGAGCACTTGCTGCTCGTCGGCCTTGTGGATCCAAGCCCGACGGGTCTGCGCGGGTGAGTCGGCGACACCGACCACGCCCGCGGCTTCGATGGCGTGCGACCATTCCAACGCCAACATCGGTTCGACGCGGAGGGCGTGGTCGCGTTGGCTGGGCATGTTGTACCTGGGCGGCTCCTTGGACCGGGTCGCCGAGTGGTCGGCGTTCAGGTCCGGATCAAGCACCGTCACGGGTTCACCTCCGGGGGGTTCCTTGACGGGGGGTATCCGAATTCGCGTGCGGGCAGGTGCCTGCCTCACGATTCGCGCTTTCCATCTGACCCGGTTCAGATGCGCTTGTCATGGGGCTGTGCCCGAGTTCACGACGTCTTAACGAAAGGCTTACTCCGGTTGCCCGAATCCGGAACTGTGAAACATCATCGACATGGAATATCTGTGATCCCGAGCACAGGGGGAATTGGGTGACGGGGAGAGCGGCGGTCGTCGCCGTGGTGATCGCGCTGGTGTTCCCGGGGGTGGCCCGCGCGCAGACGATCGAGGAGCAGCAGTGGCACCTGGCCGCCCTCGGCATCCCGGCCGCGCACGCCACCACGCGCGGTGACGGGGTGGTCGTCGCGGTGGTCGACTCGGGGGTGGACGACACCCGGCCCGACCTCGCGGGGGCGCTGCTGCCGGGCGCCGGGTTCGGCTCGGCCGCCGGCACGGACGGCACCGAGGACAACGACGGCCACGGCACCGCGATGGCGACGCTGATCGCCGGCCGGGCGGTGGACGGCGGCGCGCTGGGCGTGGCGCCGGGCGCGATGGTCCTGCCGGTCTCGGTCGGCGCGGACGGCGACAAGTTCACCACCGCGTCCGTCGCCGAGGGCGTGACCTGGGCCGTCGACCACGGCGCCGACGTGATCAACCTGTCGCTCACCTCGCTCGCCACGCTCACCCCGGACCTGCTGCGGGCGGTCAACTACGCGTTCGACCACGACGCCGTGGTGGTCGCGGGCACCGGCAACGACGGCGACGAGCACGTGGGCGCGCCCGCCAACATCAAGGGCGTCATCGCGGTCTCCGGCACGGTCGAGGGCAACGGGCCGTGGCCGGAGTCCAACACCGGCCCGGAGACGGTGCTGGCCGCGCCCGCGAAGCGGATCGTCACCGCGGTGCCGGTGAAGGTGGTGGACACCGGCTACGCGGAGGTGGACGGCACGAGCGCGGCGACGGCGCTGGTCTCCGGCGCGGCGGCGCTGGTGCGCGCCCGCTACCCCGACCTGGACGCGGGCAACGTGGTGAACCGGCTCATCGCCACCGCGACCGACCTGCTCGCCCCGGGCCGGGACAACGCGACCGGGTTCGGCCAGGTCAACCCGGTGGCCGCGCTGACCGCCGAGGTGCCGCCGGTGGAGCGCAACCCGCTCGCGCCGCCACCGCGCACGTCGTCGGCCGAACCGCCGCCGACGACAGCGGTGGAAGGCCGATCGGCCGCGCCGCCGACCGGTGCGGACGGCGGCACGAGGTTGTTGGTGGCGTTCGGCGGGTTGACCGCGGTGGGTGCCGTGGTGGCGGTGGTGAGCCTGCTGCTGGCCCGGCGCAGTCGAATCCGGCGCGTGCCGGTGCCGGTCATCACCGAAATCCCGCCGCCGACCGACGACTTCTGGCGCGGCGAGCGGTTCTGACGTTCGGCGCGGAACGGTGAATGCGTTCACCCCGAACGCCGTCGCGGCGATCGGTCAGTCGGCCGCGTGGTATTCCACGGATTCCTTCGTGAGTTGCATGAAGGCTTCTTCCAGGGAACCGAGTTGCGGGCTCAACTCGTGCAGCGTGATGCCGTGGGACGCGGCCAGCTCGCCGATGAACGCGGGCTCGACGCCGTGCACGACGAGCGCGCCGTCCGACCCGGCGGCCTCGGCGACCCGGGCCCGCCCGTCCAGCAGCTCCCGCAGCCGGTCCAGCTGCGGCGAGCGGACGCGGACGGTGTCCTCGGTGGCGTCGGCGATGAACCGCTCGGTGCTGGTCTGCGCGATGAGCCTGCCGCGCCCGATCACGATCAGTTCCTGCGCGGTCTGCGCCATCTCCGACAGCAGGTGGCTGGAGACGAAGACGGTGCGGCCCTCGTCGGCGAGCCGGTGCATGAACTGGCGGATCCAGAGGATGCCCTCGGGGTCCAGGCCGTTGACCGGCTCGTCGAACAGCAGCACCTCGGGGTCGCCCAGCAACGCGCCCGCGATGCCCAGGCGCTGCGACATGCCCAGGGAGAACCCGCCCGCGCGGCGCTTGGCGACCTGCGTCAGCCCGACCATGTCGAGCACCTCGTCCACGCGCGCGGCCGGGATGCGGTTGGACCGGGCCAGCCACAGCAGGTGCGCGCGGGCCGACCGGTTCGGGTGCACCCACTTCGCGTCCAGCAGCGCCCCGACCACCCGCAGCGGCTCCCGCAGCGACCGGTAGTCCTGCCCCTTCACCGTGACGCGACCGCGGGTGGGGCTGTCCAGGCCCAGGATCATCCGCATGGTGGTGGACTTGCCCGCGCCGTTGGGCCCGAGGAAACCGGTGACCCGGCCCGGCTCCACGCGGAACGACAGGTCGTCCACGGCCACGGTCTTGCCGTAGTGCTTGGTGAGGCCGGTCGCTTCGATCATGACATCTCCCGTCCGATCTAACGCTTGTGGCGAAACCTAGAGCAGAAGAGCTCGGGCCACCCCCCGAAGGTGACCCGAGCTCCCCCTTTCCCCCGTGCCCGCGGCCGGCGCCCGAACGCCGGCGGTGTGGGCTTCCCCGCTACGCGTCCCGTCGCTTCACCACGACGAGCGAGATGACGTAGACGACCAGCGCGATGGCGGCGAAGTACCCGAACGAACCCCACGGGCTCAGCTCGCCGATCGCGGGCGGCCCGGCGCCCTCCGGGATCGCGCCCGGGTCCGGGTCGCCGAAGATGAACTTGCTGGCCACGGTGAACGGCATCCACTTCTGGATGTCGTCGCCGATGTTCGGGATGAACCCGACCACGCTCTCGACCACCAGCGCGAACACCAGGATGATCGACACCGCGCCCGCGGTCTGCCGCACCAGCGCGCCGACGCCGAGGGCGAGCAGCGCGCCCGCCGCGAACACCAGGCCGACGCCCGCGACGTGCCGCCAGTCGTTGGCGGTGGTCAGCGCCAGGTCGGAGTTGTCCTCGGCGAGCAGCCAGCTCAGGCCCCAGGAGCCGAACGCGGAGGCGAGGCCGACCAGGCCCGACAGCAGCACCACGACGACCGCCTTGGCGATCATCGGCGACACGCGGTCCGGCACCGCCTGGAACGTCGACTTGATCGTGCCGAAGCGGTACTCGGTGGTGACCGCGAGCGCGGCCATCACCATGACCACGTAGAGCCCGAACGTGTGGGTGAACACCGCGCCCAGCACGGGCATCGGCGAGCCCGACCAGTTCGCCGCGATGATCGCGGTGATGCCGACGGTCAACCCGAGCGCCAGCAGCATGCACCACCACGGCGAGCGGGTGGAGAAGAGCTTGATCCGTTCAACGGCGAGCAGAGTCATCGGTGGTCACTTCCCCGTCTCGGCGAGTTCGGCGTGGTACTCGACGGAATCGCCGGTGAGCTGCATGAATGCCTCTTCGAGCGAACCGCGTTGCGGGCTCAGCTCGTGCAGCACCACGCCGCCGCTCGCCGCGATGTCCCCGATCTCGTCACTGAGCGCACCCGACACGGTGAGCGAACCGTCGGCGTCCTCACGGACGGTGAAGCCCTTGTCGACGAGCATCGCGCCCAGCTTGTCCGCGTGCGGGCTGCGCACCCGCACGGTGTTCTCGGTGGACCGCTCGACGAACTCGGTGGTGCTGGACTGCGAGATGAGCTTGCCGCGGCCGATCACCACGAGGTCCTGCGCGGTCAGCGCCATCTCCGACAGCAGGTGGCTCGACACCAGCACGGTGCGGCCCTCGGCGGCCAGGCCCTGCATGAACTGGCGGATCCAGAGGATGCCCTCGGGGTCCAGGCCGTTGACCGGCTCGTCGAACAGCAGCACCTTCGGGTCGCCCAGCAGGGCGCCCGCGATGCCGAGCCGCTGGGACATGCCCAGGGAGAAGCCGCCGGCGCGGCGCTTGGCGACCTTGGCCAGGCCGACCATGTCGAGCACCTCGTCCACCCGGCGGTCGGGCAGGCCGTTGGACTTGGCCAGCCACTGCAGGTGCGCGCGGGCGGACCGGTTCGGGTGCACCCACTTGGCGTCGAGCAGCGCGCCGACGGTGCGCAGCGGGCGGTCGAGCTGCGCGTACGGCTTGCCCTCGATCAGCACCCTGCCCGCGCTCGGCCGGTCGAGGCCGAGGATCATGCGCATGGTGGTGGACTTGCCCGCCCCGTTCGGGCCGAGGAAGCCGGTGACCCGACCGGGCTCGACGGTGAACGACAAGTCGTCCACCGCCACCGTCTTCCCGTAGCGCTTGGTGAGGCCGATAGCCTCGATCATGGTTTCTCCCCTGGACGACACATCCCCCGGACCGGGTTGAACCCTGCCCGATCCGCCGGGTCTCGCACATCGGTCTGTAGTTGACTCGTCCGTGCGACTTCAGTCTTATCGTGGTCGCTACCTCGGTTGTAGTAATCCGTGTTCACCCTGAGTTGTCCCCTAGGCCGTCACGCCCCCGCCTCAGGGCCACAACCGGACAAACCACGCGAGTCCTACGTCCAGAACGCGTGTGTCCCACGTTCGGAACACCCGAGTTCAACGCTCAGAACGCGGACGCCCGCGCCGACGGATCGACCGCGGGCCTCCTAGGCCCCGAAGTACCGGTCCAGCACGGTGGCCGCGCCGTCGTCGAGGACCGTGCCGGTGACCGCGTCGGCGACCTCCTGCACGGCGACCGGGGCCTGACCCATGGCCACGCCGTGCGCCGCCCACCGCAGCATCGCCACGTCGTTGGAGCCGTCACCGATGGCCAGGGTGTCCTCTTCGGGCACGCCGAGCTTGGCCCGCAGGTCCTCCAACGCCGCGCCCTTGGTCACGCCGGGAGGCGTCAACGTCAGCCACGGCTCGTTGTGGTCGCACGACGCCGTCACGCCCGGCAGCTCGATGTCCAGCATGCGCAGCGCCAGCTCCTCGGGCGTGCGGCCGACCCAGCGCATGACCAGCCGGGACGTCGGCGTGGCGGTCAGCTCCTCGCAGGACACCTGCCGCACCTCGCCCCACAGGTCGCCGTCCGGGAACCGGCCGAACGCGAGGTTGCCCACGCCGGTCAGCTCGACCGCGAACACCGCGTCGGGCAGCAGGGCGCGCAGCCGCTCGACCGACGGCCCGGGGTCGAACTCGACCTTGCGGACCACCTCGCGGGTGGTCGTGTCCCACCAGACCGCGCCGTTGGAGCAGATCGCGGTGGTGCCGCGCAGGCCGAGGTCGTCGACGATCGGCCGGGTGCCGACGAGGCTGCGGCCGGTGGAGAGGACGACGTGGGCGCCGTGGTCGACGGCTCGCCCGATGGCCGCGCGCACGGCCGGGGCGACGTCCTCGCGGCCGACCGGGGTGATGGTGCCGTCGATGTCCAGGGCGATGAGGCGTGGTCTCCAGGTCACTGGCGTCACCCTACTGGGCGAGCATTATTGAACTGTGATTCAATAATGCCGTGGCACGACCGAAGACGATCACGGACGAGCGGTTGCTGGCCGCGGCGGCCGAGGTGATCGCGCGCAAGGGACCGGGGTTCACCGTCGCGGACGTCGCCGAGCGGGCGGCCGTCTCGGTGGGCACGGTGGCCGGCCGGTTCGGCTCGAAGAGCGGGTTGCTCCAGGCCCTGACGCGGCAGACCAGCGCGGAGAACGTGCAGCGGATGCGCGCGGCGGCGGCCTCGGAAGCGGACCCGGCCGACGGCCTGCGGGCCGCGCTGCTGACCTGGTTCGAGGGCATGACGGACCCGGCCGAGGCGCAGAACCACCTGGCCCAGCTCGGTGTCGACCTGATCGACCCGGAGCTGCGCGCGCTGCTCGCCGACCTCTACGAGGTGACCGAGCGGACCGTGCTGGAGCTCACCCGCCGGGTGGACCTCCCGCGCGGTCCCGAGCCGGAACGCGCGGCGCGGGTGCTCACCGGGTTGCTCTACGGCGTGTCGATGGACTGGTCGGTCCGGCCGCGCGGCGAGCTGGCCGACCGGTTGGCGCAGGACGTGGACGCGGTGTTGGACGCTTGGAAGGGGAGATGATGGCGTCGTTGGAGGGCAAGGTCGCGGCGGTCACGGGGGCGACGCGGGGTGCGGGGCGCGCCATCGCGGTCGAGCTGGGCGCGGCGGGTGCGACGGTGTTCGTCGGTGGGCGGTCGACGCGCGAGCAGAGGTCGCCGATCAACCGGGACGAGACGATCGAGGAGACCGCGGAGCTCGTCACGGCGGCGGGCGGCCGGGGCATCCCGGTGCGGTGCGACTTCACCGTGCCGTCGGACGTGGACGCGTTCCGCGCCCGCATCGAGTCCGAAGTGGACGGGCGGCTGGACGTCCTGGTGGACGACGTGTGGGGCGGTGAGGCGGACACCGAGTTCAAGGTGTTCTGGGAGCAGGACCTGGACCGCCAGCTGCGGATGTGGCGCAACAGCCTGGAGGCGCACTTCGTCGCGCTGCACCGGTTGCTGCCGCTGCTGGTAGCCAGGCCCGGCGGCCTGCTGGTCGAGGTGACCGACGGCGACAGCGACGAGTTCTACAGCGGGTCGCTGGCCTACGACTCGGTGAAGGTCGCGATCCGGCGGCTGGGCACCGTGCTGGCGAAGGAGCTGGAGGCGTTCGGCGGCACGTCGGTCGCCGTCACGCCCGGGTTCCTGCGGTCGGAGCAGATGCTGGAGCACTTCGGCGTCACCGAGGAGAACTGGCGCGACGCGATCGCCAAGGAGCCGCACTACGCGATGTCCGAGACGCCGCACTACGTCGGTCGCGGCGTGGTGGCGCTGGCCGCCGACCCGGACCGCCACCGGTTCACCGGCAAGGCGCTGGCGTCGTGGACCCTGATGCGGGAGTACGGGTTCACCGACCTGGACGGGTCGCGGCCGGACTGGGGCCGCTGGTTCGAGGAGGTCTTCAAGGCGGGCGTGGACCCGGCGACCGCGGACGCGTCGAAGTACCGCTGACGAGCAGTTCCGCCGACGGCCCGCGTCAACCGGAAATTCCGCTGGAATCCTCGTGTGCGCGACACCGAATCGGTGGGTGTCGTACAGGGGGTGGTGAACAATGTCCAGCAAGGTTTTGCTCGGCATGCGCGCGAAATTCGGCGTCATCGTGCTCGGTATCGGTTCGCTGTTGGTGGCACCTGCTCTGGCGGGTGCCACCCCGGCGCCGGTCGCGGACACCGTCCGGGAGATCCCGGTCGTCGGCGGAGGTGAACGCGAACTCGGTGCTCACCCTCACCTTCGACGAGCCGGTCGCCAGGGCCGAAGCCGAGCGCTACCGGGAGGAACTGGCGGCGCAGCCCGCCGTGCGCGCCGAGGACGGCCTGCGCTGGTGGCGCAACGGTGCCGCCCAGCCCAACGTCGGGCATGCCGGTGGCGCCGCCCTGCCCGGGGCACCGGCACCCGCTGTCCGCGCGCCCGCTGGACGGCGTCGCGTCGTGGACCTGCCCCCAGGACCCGGCGCACCACACCGAGCCGATCCTGCCGTGAACCCGCCCCGATCCGGCGTCCGGCCCGGCCACGAGCCGCCCGGTCAGACGTCGCCGGGCCGGACCAACCCCGTCTCGTACGCCAGCACCACGGCCTGCACGCGGTCGCGCAGGTCGAGCTTGGCCAGGATGCGCCCCACGTGCGTCTTCACCGTGGCCTCCGACAGGAACAGCTTGCGCGCGATCTCGGTGTTCGACAGCCCCTTGGCGATCAGCACCAGCACCTCGCGCTCCCGCTCGGTCAGCGCCTCCAGCACCGCCGCGTCCCGCAGCTCGCCGCCGCCCTCGCCGAGGAACCGGCTCAGCAGCCGCTTGGTCACCGACGGCGACACCACCGCGTCGCCGCTGGCCACCGCGCGCAACGCGGACACCAGGTCACCGGGCGGGGTGTCCTTGAGCAGGAACCCGGACGCGCCGTTGCGCAACGCCGACAACGCGTACTCGTCCAGGTCGAACGTGGTCATCACGAGCACCTTCGCGGTGCCCGCCTCGGCGATCCGCTTGGTCGCCTCGACCCCGTCGAGCACGGGCATGCGCACGTCCATCAGCACCACGTCGGGCCGCAGCCGGTCGGCGAGCTGCACGGCGTCGAGCCCGTTGGCGGCCTCGCCGACCACGTCGACGTCCTCTTGCGCGCCGAGCACCATGCGGAAGCCCATCCGCATGAGCTCCTGGTCGTCCACTAGCAGTACGCGGATCACGCCGTCCCTTCCGTAAGACACCCGCACCCTATGACGGGACCAGCGGCAGCACGGCGCGGACCCGCCAGCCGCCGCCGGGGTTGGGGCCCGCCTCCAGCGTGCCGCCGAGCACGCCCGCGCGTTCCCGCATGCCGATCAGCCCGTTGCCGCCGGACACCGCGACCAGGTCGTGGGGCGTGCCGAACCCGTCGTCGGCCACCTCCACCTCCACCTGGTCGGCCGCCTGCGTGACGCGGACGGTCGCGGTGGCGCCGGAACCCGCGTGCTTGAGGGTGTTGGTCAACGCCTCCTGCACGATCCGGTAGACGCCGAGCCCGAGGCCCGCGGGCAGCGCGGACAGCTCGCCCGCGGTCTCCAGCCGCACCGGCAGCCCGGCGGCCCGGCAGTTCTCGGCCAGCTCGTGCAGGTCGCCCGCGTCCGGCTGGGGCACCCACTGCGTGCCGGACTGGTCCTCCGACCGCAGCACGCCCAGCAGCCGCCGCAGCTCGGTCAACGCCTGCCGCCCGGTGTCGGCGATGGTCCGCACCGCGGCCTCGGCGAGGTCCGGGTTGGTCCTGATCGCGTAGCTCGCGCCGTCGGCCTGCACCACCATCACGCTCACCGCGTGCGCGACCACGTCGTGCAGCTCCCGCGCGATCCGCGACCGCTCCTCGCCCACCGCGATGCGGGCCTGCTGGTCGCGTTCGGTCTCCAGCAGCTTGAGCCGCTGCTCCAGCTCCCGGTTGTAGGCGCGGCGAGCGCCGACGAACTCGCCCATCGCCCAGCTGAACCCGAAGATCACCGCGATCACGAACACGATGAACGCGGCCTCGACACCCGCGCCCATGGGCCACAGGGCCCACACGAACGTGCCGACCGCGAGCCAGATCGCGTAGAGCAGGCCCTGCCGCCTGCCGACGTAGGCGACCATCGTGTACAGCGCGATGGCCAGCGCGAAGTCCGCCAACCGGATCGGCATCCCGATCTGCAGGTCGCCGTGGGTGAGCAGCTGGACCGCCCCGCCGAACAGGATCACGTAGGACGAGCCCAGCGGGTACTTGCGGCGGAACACCACCGGCACGATCAACATCGCGCCGACGAACAGCAGCGTGGACCCCGGCACGGTGGACTGGTTGGCGCCCAGCACGCCCAGGTCGAACACGAGCAGCAACCCGGCCATCAGGGAGTCCCCGAAGACCGGGTGAGCTCGCATCCACAGGCTCAGCCGCCGCACGTGACCAGGTTAGGTACCGGTCGGGGAGCCGCGCGTCGCGCCACGGGCTGACCTCGCCTAATCCTCCAGGCGGATGAGCGGACGTCCGCCGCCCCCGTCCTACCTGGTGGTCTTGATCTGCGTCGGGTCGATCTTCTGCTCGGCGGTCTCCACGCGCGGCGCGGGGGCCCCGCGCACCGCCTCGACCCGGGTCTGCGGCGGCACCGACCGCTGCTGCTCGTACTGGCGGTGCTCCTCGGCCATCTCGTCGGCCAGCTGCTGCTGGAGCTGCCGGTCGCGGATGCGGCCCAGGATCATCATGGTCACCGCGTGCACGAGCGCCAGGACCAGCAGCATCACGCCGAGCTTGACCACGACGTCCTTGACCGGGTCGCCGGTCTGGACCGTGATGATCGACACGATGGCGAGCAGCCCGAGCACCACGAGGTGGAACAGCACGGTCGCCAGGCGGGTCATCGACCTGGCCGCCTCCGGGTCCCCGTACGCCCGGCTCATGTAGCCCTTGCCGCTGCGATAGATCATCTGACCGTCGATCAGCACCAGCACCACGCCGAGCAGCAGGAACACCGCATATCCCTGTTCCATGGCGGACCTCCCTCGTCGGTCGCGGAAATACCCCGGTCGCCGTGTTCGCAAACCGGGCGCCACCCGCACGTGGCACGATCTCCGGCGTGACGACGCAGGCCAAGCAGCTCGCCGGTCCGCTCTCGGCGGCGGTCGCGAACCTCTGCGTCGGCCTGCAACCCCAGGTCTCGCCCGCCACCGCGGCCGGCTTCCGCGAGGTGCTGCGGCGGCTGTCCGCGCCGTTGCAGGTCGCCGTCGCGGGCCGGATCAAGTCCGGCAAGTCGACGCTGGTCAACGCGCTGATCGGGCGTCGCGTCGCGCCCACGGACGTGGGCGAGTGCACCCGGCTGGTCACCCGCTTCCAGTACGGCACGGTGGACCGGATCGAGGTGGTGTTCACCGACGGCCGCAAGCAGGTGCTGCCGTTCGAGGCGAACGGCTCGATCCCGCCGGACCTCGGCGTGGACGTCGAGCGGGTGTCGCACATCGAGGCGTACCTGACCAACGCGGTGCTGCGGGACCTGACCGTGATCGACACCCCCGGCCTGGGCTCGCTCGACGCGGCGTCGGTGGCGCGCACCGAGGCGCTGCTGGGCGGTGAGCTGGACCCGGTGTCGCGCAACGCGGTGGCCGGCGCCGAAGCCGTGCTGTACGTCGTCACGCAGGGCGTGCGGGCGGACGACCAGCAGGCGCTGGCCGCGTTCACCGCCGCCACCGCGAGCCGCGAAGCGGGCCCGGTGAACGCGATCGCGGTGCTGAACAAGGCCGACACGATCGCCGCGGAGACCGTCGAGGGCTCGAACGGCGACACGTGGCAGGCGGCCGTGCTGCTGGCCGAGCGGCAGGCGCTCACCCTCAAGCCGCGCGTCGCGGACGTGCTGCCGGTGATCGGCCTGGTCGCCGAGTCGACCGAGACCGGCGGCTTCACCTCGGCCGACGCCGACGCGCTGCGCAAGCTGGCCGAGCTGGACGACGCGACCCGCGAGACCATGCTCATCTCGGCCGACCTGTTCGTGGGCTGGGAGTGCGACGTGCCCGTCGGCACCCGCACCCGCCTGCTGGAGAAGCTGGACCTTTACGGCGTCCGCAAGGCGCTCGAAGCCCTGGACGCCGAGCCGAACATCACCGCGGGCGCGCTGCGCCGCAAGCTGCTCGACGCCTCCGGGCTGGACGGGGTGCGGACCAAGCTGAACGCGGTGTTCCGGTCGCGGGCCGACGGCATCAAGGCCGCCGCGGCGCTGGCGTCGGTGACGTCGCTGGCCGCCGCCTCCGGCGACCCGAACGAGCGGCAGCGCGTGCACGACGCGATCGAGGTGCTGCTGGCCAAGCCGGAAGCGCACCAGTTGCGGTTGCTGGAGGCGTTGACGCTGGTCGCGTCGGGGGCCGTGGCGATGCCTACCGACCTGGTGGAAGAGGTGCTGCGGTTCGGCAGCTCGCCGGACGTGTCCGAGCAGCTCGGCTTGCGCGGCAGACCGCCGCACGAGCTCATGGCGTACGCGCTGGAGCGCGCCGGCTGGTGGCGCTCCTTCGCGTCGTTCGGCGCGACGCCCGCGCAGAGCCGCGTGGCCCACGTGGTGCACCGGGCGTATTTCCTGATCTGGCAACAACTGCGGGGACGGCGATGAGCGGAACGGAACAGGGCGGCGCGGCGTCCGAGCACGCTGTGGAGACGACGCTGGAGACCACCATCGCCGACGAGCTGCTCGACCAGGCGCTGGCCGAGCGGCGCGCCCTCGTGCAGCTCTGCCTGTACGCGCTGGACCGCGCCCGCAGCGCGGGGGTGGTGGAACGGCTCGAAGAGGGCCTGGCGGCGATCGGCGTGACCGCGTTGCGGCCCGACGGCGAGCGGTTCGACCCGTCGCGGCACGAGGCGGGCGGCACCGTGCCGACGCCCGACGCGTCGCTGGACGGCGTGGTCGCCGAGACCGAGGTGGTCGGCTTCGCCGATCGCGGCCGGACGCTGCGCGCGCCCGTCGTCACCGTCTACACCGCGCGATGAGCAGCCTGCCGCAGACCGTCCGGCAGACCAGGGAGAAGCTGACCGCCCTGGTCCGCTCGCTCGACCCGTCGGCCGCGTCGTTCGTGGAGACCCGCAAGGCCGGTCCGGCGTCGGTGGTGGTGGTCGGCGAGACGAACCGGGGCAAGAGCTCGCTGGTCAACGCCCTGCTGGCGACGCCGAACCTGTCGCCGGTGGACGCCGAGGTGGCCACCGCGACCTACCTGGTGTTCCGGCACGGCGAGCAGTGGTCGGCGCGGGCCTGCTACGCCGGGTCGATGTCGCCGGTGCCGTTCGAGCGGTCGGAGATCGTGAACTGGGTGTCCGCGGCGCACGAGCTGCCCGAGGGCATGCTGCCGCCCCGCTACGTCGAGGTCGAGGCCCCGATCCCGCTGCTGGAGCGGCTGTCGGTGGTGGACACGCCCGGCGTCGGCGGCCTCGACTCCGCGCACGGCGAGCTGGCCGCCGAGGCCGCCGCGACCGCGACCGCGCTGCTGTTCGTGGTCGACGCCTCGGCCCCGTTCACGCGCGGTGAGCTGGAGTTCCTGCGCACGGTCGGCGAGCGCGTGGAGACCGTGGTGTTCGCGCTGACCAAGGTCGACCAGTACCGGGGCTGGCGGCAGGTGCTGGAGGCCGACCAGGCGCTGCTGGCCGAGCACGCGCCCCGCTTCCGCGGTGCGACGTTCCACCCGGTGTCGTCGCGGATGTTCGAGCTGGCGGCCAAGGCGCCGAACCCGGACGCGGCGGCGATGCTGCGCGACCGGTCCGGGATCGGGGCGTTGCAGGAGGCGTTGCAGGAGCTGGTGGTCGGCCGGGCGGCGATGCTCGGCGAGGCCAACGGGCTGCGCGCGCTGGCGACCGTGCTGGACGAGCTGATCGCGCGCAACGAGGCCGACAAGCGCGCGCTGTCGTCGGGCGAGGAGGAAGCCGAGACGCTGCGGGGACGGCGCGACGAGCTGAACTCGCAGCGCCGCTCGTCGACGCGCAGCTGGCAGGTGCGGCTGCGCGGGGAGGTGCAGCGGGCCCGGGTGGAGGGCGCGCACGAGGTCAGCAGGCAGATGCGGGACGTGCAGACGTGGTTCCGCACGGCCATCGACTCGGCCGACCGCGAGCGGCTGGCGGCGTTGCCGCAGGAGGTCGACACGGCGTTGCAGCTGGTGTCGGGCCGGATCAGCGCCGGGCTGGCGGTGCGGCTGTCCCGGGTGGCCGACTCGGCGCTGGCCGACCTGTTCTCGCCCGAGGAGCTGGCCGTGATCCGGGGCCAGTTCGCGCGCGGCGTGACGCCGCCGGTGGTGCTGCGCCCGCCGGAGAAGCGCGCGCCGACCGCCGAGGACAAGCTGCTGGTGTTCATGGGCGTGTCCGGCGGCCTGGGCGCGGGCCGGCTGGCCGCGTTGCCGCTGGCCGGGCTCGGGGTGGCGGCGCTGAACCCGATCGTGCTGCCGGTGACCATCGCCCTGGGCCTCGGCGCGGGCTGGTGGATGGCCCGGACCAGGAAGCACTCGGCCGACAAGCAGCACCTCAAGCAGTGGCTGTCGGACGCCATCGCGGACGCCCGGTCCACTGTGGACCAGCTGGTGGCCGAGCAGCTGATCGAGGCCGAGCAGCAGCTCTCGCTGGCGCTGGACGACGCGCTGGGCAAGCGGGTCGAGGCGATCGAGGCGGAGCTGCGCGAGGTGGACAAGGCGCTGCGGATGGAGGCGGGCGAACGGGCGAAGGCGTTGCAGGCCGTGACGCGCCGCCTGGCCGAGCTGACCGCCGGTCGCACGAAGGTGGACGAGCTGCTGGCCCGGATCAGGGCCCTGCGCGACCGTGCGTGACCTCGGTCGTGCGGTCGCCCGGCGACACGGGCCGGACCGGAACTTCCCCGGCGGAACCGATCGGGCATAACGTGAGTCCTACCCGTACAGGACGCAGGAGGGTGGGAACGGTGTACATCGACGAGACAGGCGCGGCCGACGGCGAGCTGAAGGTCACGGTCGGCGACGAGGAGTACACCGCCGAGGCGACCTACGACCTCGACCAGGACGGTGTCGACGAGAGCGCGGTCGTGGAGACCGACGACGGCGGGCACCTCGCGTTCAGCGACACCGACGGCGACGGCGAAGCCGACCTGATGAGCACGTTCGACGCGGACGGCGAGCTCACGGGCCAGGCCGAGTTCGACGAGGACTCCGGCGAGTGGATCGCCGTGGACCCGCAGGACGACCGCGGCGAGCAGACCAACACGAACGCCGGCAAGGCCATCGTCGTCGACATGGAGGACGGCGCGGACCAGAACGTCGGCCCCGCGACCGAGGACACCGACGGCGACGGCCGCGCCGACACCGCCGTGGTCAAGGACGAGGACGGCGACACCTGGCTGTTCACCGACGCCGACGGCGACGGCCGCGCCGACCTGGCCACCGAGATCACCCAGGACGGCGAGGTCACGGTGTCCAAGCACACCGGCGACGACGAGTGGACCCAGGTCGAGCACGGCCGCATCGGCGAGGACGGCAAGTACGCGCCGGACGGCGACGAGGCGTGGTCGGAGGAGAAGGTCACCGTCTCGGGCGTGGTCCGCATCGACTCCGTCACCGGCCAGTGGATCAGCCCGAACTGACCCACCGCCCCCGCAGGTGGTCACTGCCCGTGCCCGGCCTCGCGCGGCCGACCCGACCGGGTGCTCACCACCACTGAACCGAGTGTGCCGACCCGCCGGTCGGTGACCACCCCTGCGGGATACTGTCCCGGATTTCCTCGCTGATTGGTGCCAAATAATCGCCATCACCGACTTTCGCCGGTGCGCGGCATTCGCCTGAAGTGCTGATGCCCCGGTTTTTGCGGTGACGGGCGGTGAGGTGATCGCGTGGGGGACAACGCGTCCGGTCAGCTCGGCAGTGAGGGCCCGGGAGGACAAGCCGGCAGCTCCGGTGTTCGCCTGCCGCGCCTCCGTGTGCAAGGGCGTGACGGCAGTGCGTGAAGGATGGTGAACCGCCAACGGCGGCACTTCGCCGAGCGCAGCGAGCCGGTCGAGTGGAAGACCTGCGCGCACGAGTCGCCCGACCTCCCCGCGCACCTGCTCACCCGCGGGTTCACGCCGGGTTGGGAGCGTTCGGTCCCGGTCGCGCGCGAGATCACCGCGCTCCCGGGCCCCGCCGTCCGCCCGCTGCGGGATGAGGACCTGCCTGCGGAGGTGCGCCGGGCTGGTCCGGGGCCGGCACCGCACGCCGTTCACCGACCTGGAGGTCGACGACCCGGGCCGGTTCCACGACGCGAACGTCCAGGTCGTGCTCGACGGCGGCCGGGTCGTGGGCGCGGGGTGGGCGGAGCCGGGGACGACGTTCTTCGCCGAAGCGGACGGCGAGCTGCGCGACGTGCTGCTGGGGGCGGGCTTCCACGACGTCGCCACCGCCCACCGCCCGCTCTCACCACTGGACGCCGCCGCACCCACCCGCCGCGACCCGCCCGGTGGTCCCGCTGTTCGACCAGCCGGAGGACGACGAAATCCGGGACCCGGTTCGCGGCCGGCTCGACTTCCGGCCGAGCACGAGCGCCTTCCCGGGCATCACCGCACCACCCGGTTCGGTGACCTGGCACCTGAACGTCGGAGAGGACGGGCTGGACGAACTGCAGAGCGTGATCACCGCCGGGCTGCGCGCCGCGACCGACGAGGCGCTGTACCGGCTCGACCGGCAGCACGTGGGCTTCCGCTTCGACCCCGACCGCGTCGGCCGGTCGGGGCAACCGCCGTGGCCCGGTCACGCGTACCCGGACGGCGACTACCACCTGTACGTCACCCGCGATCTCCGCCTCGGCACGTTCGGCCATCCCTGGGAACACGCGCGCTGCGTCTTCGGTGAATCCCTTGTGGCGCAAGTGGAACGGCGGTTGACCGAGTTGCTCGGGTTGCCCGTCCGACGTTCCTGAAACGGTTGAGGAATACGGGCAATTCGGGGGCAGCAATTCTTTCGCCGGTCCGTGGGAGCGCTCTCACCAGTCGCCAACAGGTCACCCGTCGGTGTGGCGATCGACGCACTGGGGTGCCCTTGCATTCCGTGGACTAAAGCCCAGGTCACAGGCCGATTTGTGGTGATCGGGTGCTGAATCGATTCCAGAATCGGTTTTGTGAGCCAGCCGACAGGTCAGATGTGCGTTACCCGGGATTAACCCGGCTAACCTCCGTCTATCCCCTTAACCGGCACGCCCTCCACCGGGCGGGCGGAGCCATTCCCGAGGACGTCCCACCCGGACAACGGCGTCCACCGTGGGCTGGCGCTCAGCTAGGAGACGAGACGAGATGACGGCAGTGACCATTCCCGGTCTCGACCACGCACCGACCAACCACGCGCGCCTGGTGTCCTGGGTGCGCGAGGTCGCCGAGCTGACCTGCCCCGATGAAGTGGTGTGGGCCGACGGCTCCCAGGACGAGTGGGACCGGCTCACCGCCAAGCTCGTGGACGCGGGCACCTTCGTTCCGCTGAAGAAGAAACCCAACTCCTTCTGGGCGGCCTCGGACCCGACCGACGTGGCGCGGGTCGAGGAGCGCACCTTCATCTGTTCGGTGGACCCGCAGGACGCGGGCCCGACGAACAACTGGATGGATCCCGCCGAGATGAAGGGGATCATGACCGAGCTGTACCGCGGGTGCATGCGCGGTCGGACGATGTACGTGATCCCGTTCTGCATGGGCCCGCTCGACGCCGAGAAGCCGATGCTGGGCGTGGAGATCACCGACTCCGAGTACGTCGTCGTCTCCATGCACATCATGACCCGCATGGGCACGAAGGCGCTGGCGCGATTCGGCGACGACGCCGACTTCGTCCAGGCGCTGCACTCGATCGGCGCGCCGCTGGAGCCGGGCCAGGCCGACGTCCCGTGGCCGTGCAACGAGACGAAGTACATCACGCAGTTCCCCGAAGAGCGGATGATCTGGTCGTTCGGCTCGGGCTACGGCGGCAACGCGCTGCTGGGCAAGAAGTGCTACTCGCTGCGCATCGCCTCGGTGATGGCGCGCGACGAGGGCTGGCTGGCCGAGCACATGCTGATCCTCAAGCTCACCTCGCCGGAGCAGAAGGCGTACTACATCGCAGCCGCGTTCCCGAGCGCGTGCGGCAAGACCAACCTCGCCATGCTGGAGCCGACCATCCCGGGCTGGAAGGTCGAAACCCTGGGCGACGACATCGCCTGGATGCGGTTCGGCGACGACGGCCGGCTGTACGCGGTCAACCCGGAGAACGGCTTCTTCGGCGTCGCGCCCGGCACCGACTACCACACCAACCCGAACGCGATGCGCACCATCGCGAAGGGGAACTCGCTGTTCACCAACGTCGCGCTGACCGACGACGGCGACGTGTGGTGGGAGGGCATGGGCGAGCCGCCCGCGCACCTGACCTCGTGGAAGAAGCAGGACTGGACGCCCGGCGGCGACGAGCTGTCGTCGCACCCGAACTCCCGCTACTGCACGCCGATCGCCCAGTGCGACATCAAGGCGCCGGAGTGGGAGGACCCGAAGGGCGTGCCGATCTCGGCGATCTTCTTCGGCGGTCGCCGCGCCACCACGATCCCGCTGATCACCGAGTCGCGCGACTGGCAGCACGGCGTGTTCATGGGCGCGACGCTGTCCAGCGAGACGACCGCCGCGGCCGTCGGCAAGACCGGTGTCGTGCGCCGCGACCCGATGGCCATGCTGCCGTTCATCGGCTACCACGCCGGTGACTACTTCCAGCACTGGATCGACACCGGCAAGTCGGCCGACGCGGACAAGCTGCCGAAGATCTTCTACGTGAACTGGTTCCGCCGCGGCGAGGACAAGCGGTTCCTGTGGCCCGGGTTCGGCGAGAACTCGCGCGTGCTGAAGTGGGCCGTCGAGCGCATCGAGGGCAAGGCCGCCGCGGTGGAGACGCCGATCGGGCACGTGCCGACCGCTTCCGAGCTGGACCTGGAGGGCCTGGACGCGCCCCGCGAGGACATCGAGGCGGCGCTGCGGTTCGACGCCGACGAGTGGCGGGCCGAGATCCCGATGATCGAGGAGTGGTTCGCCAAGATCGGCGAGAAGGTGCCGACGTCGCTGCGCGACGAGCTGGAGGCGCTGAAGCTCCGCCTCGGCTGAGCCCGCCCCCCGAGACGTTCTCGGCGTGAGACCCGGTGGCCAACGGCGTCCACCGGGTCTCTTTTTGGTTGCTCCGGGTGATTTCCGGCTCGTCCGGAGGTACCAAGGAGGAGTGACCCAGCAGGACGATTTCCTGGGCGGCCTGCACTACGACCGCGTGCCGGAGGCGGAGGTCGGACCGGCTCCCGGCGTCGTGCGGTACCACCCGGCCGGGGTCGGGACGGGGCCGGTGCGCCCGCGGGTGTCGGCGTGGTGGCACGTGGCCGGCTTCGTGCTCGGCGCGGTCGCCGCGGCGCTCGGGGCCCTCGCGTGGGGCTACGCGCTGGACCAGTTCGACGAGGTGCGGCTGCGCGGGCTGGTGGCGCTGGGACTCGCGGGACTGCTGGTGGGGCTGGTGTCGCTGGGGAAGCTGTCCCCAGCCGCGCCCCTGACCGCCGGTCTCGCCGCACTGGGGGGTTCGGTGCTGTTCGAACTGGGTACTTTCCCCTTCTTGCCCGTGCTCAGGCCGGTGTTCGAGAGCGGCGGCCCGGTTCTGGTCGGCGTGCTCCTGGTGGTGTTGTCCTGGCGACGGCGCTAGTTGTCCACAGGTTGTGGACAGAGCTGTGCACAGCCTGTGGGTCGGTTGTCCTCAGGCGGGCAGGGGGTTGCGGCCCAGGCCCCACAGCCGGCCGGTGAACGGGCGCGTCGCCTCGGCGTAGCAGACGGCGGACGTGTAGCCCTCGGACCACGCCTGGCTGCCGAACGCCCGCCAGGACGCGAAGACGTCGTCCCGGGCCGCGCCGACGTAGTTCGTGACGGCTCTCGCGCAGTGCTCCGCCGCCCTGGCGTTCACCTGGTCGACGGACGGCGCGGGGTCCTGGGGACCACCGAGCGCGAGCACCCCGGGCACGGCTTCGGCCTTGTGCGGTTGGTCGCAGGCAGTGATCGCGGCGTCCTTCGCCTCACCCGGTGAGGCGGCGGCGCACAACTGCACCGTGCCGAACCCGGCCGCCTTGAGGAGGTCCTTGGCGCTGGTCTTGCGCCGCACCCGGCTGCCGTCCGGCTTCAGCTCCACCACCGTGCACACGCGCCAGCGGTCGCCCTTCGCCCACCCGTCCCGGCTCGGCCACAACGCGTGCGCCTGCAACCGGGTCGCGTCGTGGTCGGGACTGCCCAGGTAGGCGGTGAGGGCGGCGCGGCACGCGGGCAGGGCGGCACGGCGCAGGTCGCGGTCGTTCGGATACGCCGCGCCCAGGCCCTCCAGCACGCCGACCCCGGTCACCTCGGCCTCGTGCTCGGTGGCGCAGTCGAGCACCTCCAGGCCGGTGTCGGTGCACTGACCGGCCCGGGGCAGCTGCTCGGGCGACGGCGTGAGCGACGGGCGGACGACCTCGGCGTCCGGCACGCCCGGGACCGGCGCGGTGCAGGCGGCGAGCGACAGCGCGGCCACCGCCACCACCGCCGCCCGCCAGCCCGTCACGCGGTCAGATTACTGACACCAGTGCGGCGACCTGGTCGGCGATCGCCCGGCGGTCCCGCTCGAAGGCCGCGTCGGTGAGCGCGGCCGGGTCGGCGGGCTGGCCCAGCACCGGTGTGTGCAGGTGACCGCCGAGGACCGCGGTGGCCGACAGGCCCAGCCGCAGCCGGTTGGCCCGGTACATCGACTCGTTGGACAGGTAGTCGCCGCCGCTGCCGCTCGCCGCCGCCGCACCCGGCGTCGGCTCGTCGGTGCGGCAGCTGGGCGTGCCCGTGCCGGGGACCGTGCCGAGCGGCCACTCGCAGAACTCGCGGTTGTAGCGGACCGGGAACGGCCCGGTGGTCGCGGCGACCAGGCGCTCGTGCGGCAACGTCGTCTCGATGAACTCCAGCGCGGGCTGCGGCCACCCGGCCGCGTCCGGCACGACGCCGCGCGACGACACGTCGTCGTTGTCCGGGAACCCGCCGCGCCACCGGCCGGCCCACCGCTCGACGTCGAACTGGCCCGGCCGCCCCTGGCTGACCGTGACCAGCGCGTTCGCCCGCGAGTTGAGCGCCGTGCCGTAGAACCGCTCCACCACGCCGTGGTCGAACGCGCCCCACAGCACCGGCAGCACGGCCGCTTCCACCACGGCCGGCCCGGACGGCGTGTCGACCACCTTCCCGTCCAGCCGCAGCGCCGCCGCGCCCGCCGGGTTGCTGCGCCGCACGGACGTGCCGCTGAGCTGGAACGGGTCGAACCCGGTGACGGCGATCCGCCGCACGCCGTCGGCGAACCGCACGTCCTCCACGCCGCGCGACGTCCGGTCGAACAGCTCGACCAGCCGCGCCCGCTCGGCGGCGTCGGGCCGCCAGTCGCGAGGCTGCCACTGCCGCAGCGCCTTCGTCGCCTGCAACCGGGCCCAGTACAGCGGCCGGTCGTCGTAGGAGTCCCAGGTCTGGGCCGACTGCGCCCGCTGCACCGCGGCGCGCCACAGCTCCGCGCCCCGCCCGACCACGTGGTAGAGGGCCTGCGCGCGGGAGATCGGTTCGCACAGCCGGGCGGTGAACCGGCTGATGTCGTCGTCGAAGCCGGCCAGCCGCACCAGCTCGGGGCCGACTTCCGGCCCGGTGGGGGTCAGCCGGTCGTCCAGCCGCTGCTCCTCGACGGTGAGGGGGGCGTTCGGGTCGAAGCACGGCGCGGGTTGCGCGTGCGCCACGGCGGGGAGGGTGAGGAGGGTCAGACCGAGTGTGAGTGTCATCACTGCGCGGAGTCGTCTGGTCACCCGCAGATGCTCCCCAACCACGGCCGGGTCAAGGAATCCGCCGAACGGCCCTCGGGTCGTACGTCCACCCTTTTCACTCGTTCGGGCACGAAACGGGCCGCGCGCTTGCCACCATGAGTGCCGCTCGCAGTCCAGCAGCCCTCCGGAGGTCTTCGTCGTGTCGGCCGAGTTCGACCAGCTCGTCGCCCAGTTCGAGCAGTTCCAGGCCAAGCTGCACCGGGTCGACCAGCAGGTCGCGGGCCTCGACCGGATGCAGGAGGAACTGGCGGCGCTGGAGGTCGTCGCGGTCTCGCCGGACCGGGCGGTGACCGTCGTGGCGGGGCCGTCCGGCGCGATCAAGGACATCCGGCTGAGCGACCACGCCCTGCGCCGACCGGCGCCCGCCCTGGCCGGCGCGATCATGGGGACGCTGCGGCAGGCCGTCGCGGAGGCCGCCCGCCGCCAGGCCGGGATCGTGGAGCACGCGCTCGGCGACGACATGCGCCTCACCGACCAGGTGCTGGAGACGCAGGCCCAGTTGTTCGGCGTCTCGCCGCAGGAGCTGCGCACGATGACCGAGCGGGCGGCGCAGGACCCGCCGCCCGCCGCGCCGCCGTACGCCGGCCGCCCCCCGACTGCCCCGCCGCCACCGCCGTCGGTGGCCGGACCGGCGCCGATCCGAGTGCCCCCGGCCCCGCCGACCCGACCCGCGCCGCCGCGCCGGCCGGAGCCGGTGGAGGAACCGGACGACTTCTCGCAGCGCCGGTTCCTGCGCGACGACGGTCAGCCGCCGCCACCCCCGCGCCCCGGTCCCGCCCAGCACGACGGCCGCTTCCTGAACCTGTACGACGACGAGGACCGGTGATCACCCGATGAGCGGCGGCTTCGACGTCAACCCCGAGGAACTGCGCACCTTCGCCGGCAAGCTCGACGGCCACCGCGCCACCGCCGCCGGGATCGCGGGCCTGGTGGCCAAGGCGGACGTGGGCGACAAGTCGTGGGGCGTGGTCGGCCTGTTCGTGAAGGACGACTACACGCGGATGCTCGGCGACCTGAACGACCTGTTCCAGGCGCTCCAGGACGGCCTGCGGTCGGGCGCGGACAAGTTCACCGGCGCGGCGCAGGACTACGACGCCCAGGAAGAGGCCGTGAAGCAGCTGCTGAACGGCCTGCAAGTAGAGCTCGACAACCAGTAGGGGCGGGGGCACCGGAGATGGCTGAAGTGAAGACCGAGGCCGGCGGCGTCGAGATCACCGTCGGTGAGAAGGACACCAGCCAGAAGATGGCGGAGGCCGCCCCCTTCTACGGCAACTACCTCAAGATCAAGGAGGCGGCGGGCAAGGCCGGCGAGAACGGCGGCTCGGAGGTCACCAACCTGGTCTCCGAGGGCTCGGCGCTGATCGGCTCGCTCGGCACGTCCGCGCTGGGCATCGCCACCGACCCGATCGGCTGGTTGGTCGGGCAGGGGCTGAACTTCCTGATCAGCGTGGTCCAGCCGCTGGAGGACGCGATCCACTTCGTCAGCGGCGACGGCCCGGCGCTGGCCCAGGCGGCGGAGAACTTCAACGCGATCGGCCAGGGCGTGGCCAAGCTGCGCGAGCAGTTCGACACCGACCTGGCGAACTCGGTGACGAGCTGGGGCGGTCCCGCGTCCGAGGCGGCCGGCACGAAGCTGGGCGAGTTCGCCAACGGCATCGACGGCGTCGCCGGCCAGGCGGGCGAGCTGGCGCAGATGCTCCAGACGTCCAGCATGATCATGACCATCGTCGAGGACTTCATCAAGGCGATCCTGACCGAGCTGATCACCTGGCTGGTCATGATCTGGGTCCCGGCGCTGGCCGCGGCCGTGCCCAGCTTCGGCGCGTCGACCGCGGCGGCGGGGGCGGCGACCGGCGTGCGGGTCGCCACCACCGGCAGCCGGGTGGCCCGGATCGTGGCCAGGCTGAAGCAGTTCCTCACCAAGATCCTCGACTTCCTGCGCAACCTGGCCAAGCGGGTCGGCAACGTCAAGACCGCCTTCCAGCGCTCCATGGCGGCCAAGCACGCCAAAAACGTCACCGCCCAGGCGAAGGCGGACAAGTCGATGGTGGACAAGCTCTGGGCCGACAAGGGCATGGTCGGCAGTCGACTGCACGACGGGTTCAGCAAGTCCATGTGGACCGCGACCAAGGACGCGGCGGCGTCGCAGCTCGGCATCGGTACCGGCGCGAACGCGGGCATCGACAAGCCGCTGCGCAACCAGGCGTCCCAGCAGAAGGCCGACGAGTACGCCGCCACCGGCGAGGACCAGTCGAAGCAGCGCACTGAGGGGTACCTGGACATCTGACATGGTCAACGTCTGGCTCGAACTAGCACCGCTCTTCGCCATCATCGCGGCCCTGTTCGGCCTCGGGTTCTGGTGGCAATGGCGCAACCGCCGGAAAGAGGAGAACGCGCACGCCGACGCGGTGGCCGCACTCGCGACCGGCCTCGGCGGGAGGGTTCTCGACCCCGCCGAGGCACGCCCCTGGTCGGCCGAGCTGCTGGAGCCGATGCGGGAGGAGACCGACGGCTTGGTCAACCGGTTGAGCATGGCGTCGCCGCGCAGCTTCGGCACCACCCTCGACTTCCACAGGGGCAGGTGGGCGGTGCGCGTAGGCGAGGCTTCGGTGGAGAAGTCGGTCCAGAACGGCACGCGCACCGAGTACGAGCACCGGATCGAGGTGGCGTCCGCGCCCCTGCCCCCGATGAAGATCAGCCGTCGCGTCCACGGCGGCACGAACCTGTTCGGGCGACCGCTGGGCCCGGACCACGTCTCCGCCCAAGGCGGCGAACTGGTCCGCGAGATCCCGGTGACGGTGGCGGCGGTCGGAGGTCAGTGGCACCGGGTCGCGTTCCCGCCCGGGCCGTTCGACACCCAGTTCGCCGTGTTCACCAGCGACCCGGCGGCCGTGGCCCGCGCCTTCACACCGGAGGTCGTGGAGTACCTGCTGGCCCAGGCCCACGGCCTGCCGTCCCCGCTGCACTTCGAAGCGGGGTTGGTCTTCGGCACGCGGCGCGACCGGATCAACCCCGACCACGTCCTGGCCGCGGTCGACGCGATCCTGGGCCTGCTCGACCGGATGGGCGTCGCGCCGGGGCACCCGCCGCGCTGACGGTCCGGCGTCAGGCGCTCAGCCGGTCCAGCCCGCCCGGGAACGGCGCGAGCGCCACACCCGCGTCGGTCAACGCCGACCGCACCGCCCGCGCGACCGCCACCGCGCCGGGCGTGTCGCCGTGCACGCAGATCGAGTCCACGGGCATCCGCAGCACCTGCCCGTCCACCGCGCGCACGCGCCCTTCCGTCGCCAGCGCCACGCACCGCGCCGCGATGGCACCCACGTCGTGCAGCACGGCACCCGGCCGGCGCCGGTCCACCAGCGTCCCCGCGGCCGTGTACGCCCGGTCGGCGAACGCCTCGTACCGGACCGGCAGGCCGGCCACCTCCGCCCGCTTCAGCCACACCGCGCCCGGCAGCCCGAGCACCGGCAGGGTCGGGTCGTACGCGCGCACGGCGTCCACCACCGCGTCGGCCTGCGCCTCGTGCGCTACCAGCGCGTTGTAGAGAGCGCCGTGCGGCTTGACGTACCCGACGCGCGTCCCGGCGGACCGGGCGCAGGCGTCCAGCCCGCCCACCTGGTAGAGCACCTCGGCGGTCAGGGTCTCGGGCGGCACGTCGACGAACCTCCGGCCGAAGCCGTTCAAGTCGCGGTACCCGACGTGCGCGCCGACCGCCACGCCGCGCTCCGCCGCCAGCTCGCACGTCCGCCGCATCGTCCGCGGGTCGCCCGCGTGGAAGCCGCAGGCGACGTTCGCGCTGGTCACGATGTCGAGCAGGGCCCGGTCGTCGCCCAGCTCCCAGCGGCCGAAGCCTTCACCCAGATCAGCGTTGAGGTCCATGCGCCCTCCCCTCACCCTGGTTCAATGTAAGGATTGTTCAACGATCCTTCAATACTCCATTTGACTCGTGCGACACCTAGACTTCACCCATGACCACAGCTCAGGCGGACGGCTGGCTGAACGCCCTCGCGAAGGACCGCGACGACCTCGACCGCTCCAGCACCGCCGAGCGCGTGGCGGACAAGCTGCGCACGAGGGTCCTCGACGGCCACATCACGCCCGGTCAGCAGCTCAACGAGAAGGCGCTCGGCGAAGCCCTCCGGGTCTCCCGCAACACGCTGCGCGAGGCGTTCCGCCTGCTCACCCACGAACGCCTGCTCGTGCACGAGTACAGCAAGGGCGTGTTCGTCCGCCGCCCCGACGTGGCCGACATCGTGGACCTCTACGCAGCCCGCCGGGTGATCGAGTGCGGCGCGGTCCGCCGCTGGCCGGACGTGGACGAGGACGCCCGGCGGGCCGTCCGCGACGCCGTCGCCCTCGGCCTGGCCCGCCGCGAGCAGGACGACTGGACCGGCGTCGGCACCGCGAACGTGAAGTTCCACCAGGCCGTCACCGCGCTGGCCGGCAGCGCCCGGCTGGACGAGGAGATGAAGCGGCTGCTCGCCGAGGTGCGGCTGGCGTTCCACGTCATGGGCGACCCCGAGGAGTTCCACCGCGACTACCTGCCGTTGAACCAGTCCATCGTGGACCGGCTCGACGCCGGGGAGGTTCGGCAGGCCGAAGAAGCGTTGCTCACCTACTTCGACCGGGCGGAGCAGCACTTGGTCACCGGCCTGCGGTCCGAGCGGTAGTTGGTCACGATCCAACTACGTCATCGGTCGGTAACCCACCCGACATGGTGACTACTGTCCCCCGTCCGACCTACCATGCGCGACACCGCGTCACCGGGCCGCCGTACGGAGGGGCACATGCCGTCTGCTCGAAAATCCAGCCTCCGCTGGAGCAACTGGAACCTGCTGCTGCTGATTCCGCTGCTCATGCTCGTCACGCCCTGGTTCAACTCCGATGAGCCGAGGGTCCTGGGGCTGCCGTTCTTCTACTGGTACCAGTTCGCCTGGGTGCCGGTGGGCGTCCTCTGCGTGGGCCTGGTCTACGTCAAGACCAAGGACCAACCCGTGGTCAAGGGCAAGCCCGACCTGCTCGGCGTGGACGACCTGGACGAGGGGGCCAAGTAATGCAGTGGACCGAGTTGGTGGTGTTCAGCGCGCTGTTCCTGCTGGTCACCGTCCTGGGCTTCGTCGCGGCGAAGTGGAAGGCAGGCGACACCCTCGACCACCTGGACGAGTGGGGCCTGGGCGGCCGCAAGTTCGGCTCCTGGATCACCTGGTTCCTGGTCGGCGGTGACCTCTACACCGCTTACACGTTCGTCGCCGTGCCCGCCCTGGTCTTCGGCGCGGGCGCGCTGGGCTTCTACGCCCTGCCCTACACGATCGTGCTCTACCCGATCGTGTTCCTGCCGCTGGTCCGCATGTGGTCGGTGTCCCGCGTGCACGGCTACGTGACGCCGGCGGACTTCGTCCGCGGTCGCTACGGCTCGCACTGGCTGGCCCTGCTGATCGCCATCACCGGCATCGTGGCCACCATGCCGTACATCGCGTTGCAGCTCGTCGGCCTGGAGGCCGTGCTGCGCACGATGGGCCTCAACGGCTCCGGCATCATGGGCCACCTGCCGCTGTTCATCGCGTTCGTGATCCTGGCGCTCTACACCTACCAGTCGGGCCTGCGCGCGCCCGCGCTGATCGCGTTCGTCAAGGACACGCTGATCTACATCGTGATCCTCGTCGCGGTGATCTACCTGCCGTCGAAGTTCGGCGGCTGGAGCGCGATCTTCGACACCGCCCAGGCGAAGTTCGCCGCGACGGAGAACAAGGCCGACGGCGTCCTGCTCACCGCCAACAACCAGCTCCAGTACGCCACGCTGGCGCTGGGCTCGGCGCTGGCGCTGTTCCTGTACCCGCACTCGCTGACCGGCATCCTCGCCTCGCGCGGCCGCAACGTGATCAAGCGGAACATGGTCGCGCTGCCCGCGTACTCGCTGCTGCTGGGCCTGCTCGCGATGCTCGGCTTCGTGGCCATCAGCGCGGGCGCCAAGCCGATCACCAACCAGGCCACCGGCCGCCCGGACACGAACACCATCGTCCCGGTGCTGTTCGGCCAGGAGTTCCCGGCCTGGTTCGCGGGCGTGGCGTTCGCGGCCATCGCGATCGGCGCGCTGGTGCCCGCGGCGATCATGTCGATCGCGGCGGCGAACCTGTGGACCCGCAACATCTACAAGGAGTACCTGAAGAAGGACGCCACGCCCGCCCAGGAGGCCAAGCAGGCCAAGCTGGCGTCGCTGGTGGTGAAGTTCGGCGCGGTCGCGTTCATCGTGTTCGTCGACCCGCAGTTCTCCATCGACCTCCAGCTCATCGGCGGTGTGATGATCCTCCAGACGCTGCCCGCCGTCGCGATCGCGCTCTACACCCGCTGGTTCCACCTGTGGGGCCTCATCGCCGGCTGGATCGTGGGCATGGGCTACGGCATGTGGCTGCTCTACAACATCGGCAACCCGGCCGTCGGCAAGGCCCACTTCGCGGGCTCCGCGCTGCCGCTGGGCAAGCTGTCGCTGTTCGGCTGGCACCCGTTCGACGGCTCCACCGTGCAGATCTACGTCGGCGCGGTGGCCGTCGTGGCGAACCTCCTGGTCGCCGTCATCGTCACGCTGATCGCGAAGCGGACCCGGCTGTTCAACGGGACCGACGAGACGCAGGACGACGACTACCACGTGGACGAGGACAGCGACCGGGTCAAGCCCGTCGCGGTCCACTAGCCGGCCTCACCGGCTAGCCGAGCACCAACCGCGCGGCGCCGACGAGTCCCGCCCGGCCACCGAGCCGGGCGGGCTCGACGCGCAACGCGTCCAGGTAGGACAGTCCGCAGTGGTCGGCGACGGTCCGGCGGACCGGGTCGAACAGCAGCTCGCCCGCCTGCGCCACCCCGCCGCCGACCACGGCCAGGTCCAGGTCGACCACCGCGGCCGTCGCCGCGATCGCCAGCCCGACCGCCCGCCCGGCCCGCTCGAACGCCGCCCGCGGGATCTCCTCACCCGCGTTGGCCGCCGCCGCCAGCAGCGCCGCGTCCGCGCGGTCCGGCGCCTGCACCCCCGGCACCAGCGCCGACACCCGCTCCCGCAGCGGGGAACCCCTGCCACCCGCCCACGTTGATGGGGCTGACCGTGCCCGCGTCGGCGTCCACGGGCCCGGCCGAAGCGATGCCGACCCCGGCCACCTCCTCGCCGCGCAAGACCTCGTCGACGACCGACACCACCGCACCCCAGGTGTCCTCCGCCGCCCCGACCGGCGTCCCCACCCGCACCGCCCACCGCACCGCGCCCCCCGGTCCACCAGCGCGCCGGCGATCTTGGTGCCGCCGACGTCCAGTGCCGGCACCAAGTCCGTCATGCCGTCAACCCCAGAACCCGCCGCGCCGGCACCCGCCGACCAGTGCGGGTCAGCGCTTCAACAGCCGCGTGACGCCCGCCGCGACCGTCGTGGCCAGGACCCACCCCGTCACGATCAACCCGGACGCGATCCACTGCGACACACCGGGCGGGTTCCACCGGTTCTTGTTGCCGAAGTCGACGATCGGCACCACCAGGTCGATGGTGTAGAGCCACGCGTTCCACGACAGCTCGTCGTCGGCGTTGATCTCGTTCAGCTCCGGCCCGGTGGCGAACCAGGTGCTGCCCAGCAGCCACGCCACCACCAGCCACGCCAACGCGCGGGCCGGGCGGTAGCCGTAGCCGACCATGGCGCGTTGCAGCCAGCTCCACAGCAGCACCAGCGGTCGCAGCCAGCGGCGGCCCTCGGCGACCGCCCGGTACCGCAGGCGCTGCTTCTCCACCAGCACGATCGACGCGTGCTCGTCGTTGCCGCCCGCCCGCAGCATCTCGGCGAACTGGTCGTAGGGCCCCGGCCGGTAGGTGCGCCGCATGGCCTGCCGCAGCCAGCGCAGCCGCCGTTCCACCTCGCCGTCGTCACGCAGGTCGATCGGGTGCCGCAGCGAGTCGTAGCGGAACTCCTCCAGGTCGATCCACCCGGTCGCGCCCCAGAAGTGCTCGTTGTCGTCCAGCACCGTGCAGCGCACCTGCCGCAGCGTCACGTCGCCGCGCGGCGGGCCGATCGGTTTCAGCTCCAGCTCCTGCACCTGCATGCCGAGCAGGTTCAACGCGTGCGCGTCCAGCTTGTCGCCGAGCACCGCGCCCGCGAACGTGGCCATCCGGCCCACCTGCGCCCGCCTGGCCCGCACGCCGCCGTGCGCGACGAACTCCTTCGCGCCGCGCGCGCAGATCAGGTCGCGGCCGATGACCGCGCCGCCGACGTCGAGCGACGGCTTGCCCGCCGGCTGGTGCCGGTACCGGCCGGGTCGGGTGATCCGGCTGCCGCGCAGGTCGAGGTTCGCGCCCACGTGCACGCCGCGCAGCTCCAGCCCGCCGGCCACCTCGACCTCGCGGGCGGCGAAGTTGCTGCCGATGCGGGACCGGTTGCCCAGCACGGCGTCCGCGCGCGGGTTGTCCAGCGTGGACCCGTCCAGGATCATGCTGCCCTTGGCCTGGAGGTCGACCATCCGCAGCTGACCCCGCACGGTGGCCTGCCTGCCGATGATGTCGCCGCCGACCGTCGTGCCGTCCAGGTGCAGCGCGCGCCCGTAGCCGGTGGGCTCGGCGGTGTCGGTGGCCAGCGCGCGGCCGTAGCCGGTCGGCTCGCTGTCCGCCTCGCCCATCGCGTCGAACGTCCCGCCGGACAGCGACAGCGTGCCGCCGAGCGTGGCGTTGACCATGCGCACGGCGCCCGCGCTGGTGAAGCCCCGGTCGAGCTGCACGTCGCCGCTCACCGCGATGCGGTCGAACACGAGCGTGGCGTCCGGGTCGGAGTGCGGGTCCAGCGCGTCGTCGTCGGCGCGGCCGTCGGCGGCGGACGTGCCGCGCAACGTCAGCGCCGAGTCCACCCGCGCGGCGGCGAGCAGCACGGTGCCGCGCAGCACGCAGTCGTTCATCAGCAGGTTGCCGCCCACGTGCAGCCCCGTGCCGTTGACCGAGTGGCCCAGCGGGTTGGTGAGCGAGCCGCCGCTGAGGTTGCAGTACCCGCCGACGTGCGCGCCCGCCATCCGCAGCTCGCCGGTGACGCGCACCCGCTGCGCCAGCAACCCGCCCGCGAGCTTCAACCGGTCGGCGTGCAGCGCGATCCCGTCCGGCACGACCAGCGTGCTGTCGCGCAACGACAGCGACCCGGCCACGTCCGCGTCGACCAGGTCGACCAGGCCCTCGACCGTGCTGCCCGCCAGCGAGACCTCGTTGGCGCAGCTGAGGTTGCGCGCCGCGAGGCCGGGCAGCCAACACTCGGCGAACTCGATGCCGGCCAGCTTGCCCTGCCGCAGGTCCGGCGGCTCCTCGAACCGGCAGCGCACGAACTCCAGCAGGTACGGGAACTCCACCGCCCGCAGGTCCAGCACGCCGGTCAGGAACTTGTCCGCCACCCGCACCACGGGCGGCATCCCGGCCCGCCGCCGCGGCAACCGCCACGTCCCGTCCGGCTCGCCGACACCGCGCAGCACCTCGGCGGCCGGCATCCGGGCGGAGCGCGGCGGGCTGGGGTCGAACACGTCCAGCCCCCGCGCCCCCACCTCAGCCATGCGATCGACAATAGGGGGACCGGGTCGGCCCCCGTGGCGAGTTCGCGGATCAGGCCCCGCGCGGCCCCTGGTGCGTCGGGTCGAGCACGCGGGCCAGGAACGACTGCGTGCGCTCGTGCTGCGGCGCGCCGATGACCTGCTCGGCCGGGCCCTCCTCGACGACGTACCCGCCGTCCATGAACAGCACCCGGTCGGCCACCTCGCGCGCGAACTGCATCTCGTGGGTGACCACGAGCATCGTCATGCCCTCGTCGGCGAGCTGCCGCATCACGCCGAGCACGTCGCCGACCAGCTCGGGGTCCAGCGCCGAGGTCGGCTCGTCGAACAGCATCACGTCCGGGTCCATCGACAGCGCCCGCGCGATGGCCACGCGCTGCTGCTGGCCGCCGGACAGCTGGGCCGGCATGGCGTTGACCTTCTCGGACAGCCCGACCCGCTCCAGGTTGCGCAGCGCGACCTCCTGCGCCTGCTTGGCGTCGCGCTTGAGCACCTTGCGCTGCGCCACGGTCAGGTTGTTCAGCACGCTCAGGTGCGAGAACAGGTTGAACGACTGGAACACCATGCCGATCTTGGTGCGCGCGGCGTCGATGTCCACGTCCGGGTCGGTCAGCTCGACCCCGTTGACCACGATCTTCCCGCCGGTCGGCTCCTCCAGCAGGTTCACGCAGCGCAGCAGCGTGGACTTGCCCGAGCCGGACGGCCCGATGACGCACACGACGTCACCGCGGTCCACCCGCACGTCGATGCCCTTGAGCACGTCCAGCGTGCCGAACGACTTCTTCAGCCCGGTGATCTCGACTGCCGGCTCGCTCACGCGGACACCCCCAACCCGGTCGATTCCGGCGTGCTGATCTTCTTGCCGCCCGTGCGCCGCTCCAGGTACCGCGACAGGTGGCCCAGCGGCAGCGTGATGAGCAGGTAGCACAGGCCGACCACCAGGATCGGGGTCAGCGACGGCGACCGGCTCAGCGTCTCGCGGCCGAACTTGGTCAGCTCGTACTGGTCGCGGGCCAGGCCGATGATGTAGATCAGCGACGAGTCCTTGGTGAGCAGGATCAGCTCGTTGGTCAGCGGCGGCAGGATGATCCGGAACGCCTGCGGGATCACCACGGTCAGCAGCGTGCGGCCCTGCGACATGCCCAGCGAGCGGGCCGCCTCGATCTGGCCCTTGGGCACCGCCTGGATGCCCGCGCGGATCGTCTCGGCCATGTACGCGGCGCCGACGATGCCCAGCGCCAGCATCACCGTCGAGTAGATGTCGAACTGCAGGCCGAACGCCAGCGGCACGCCGAAGCTCAGCGCGATGAATACCAGCAGCGCGGGCACGCCGCGGAAGAACTCGATGTAGATGGTGGCCAGCCAGCGGTACGGCGCGACCGGCGACAGCTTCATCAGCGCCAGCACCAGGCCCAGCGCCAGGCCGAACGCGAAGCCGAGGGCGGTGTAGACGAGCGTGTTCTTCAACGCCACGGTGATGGCGTTGGGGAACATCTCCGCGGCGATCTCGAGGTTGAAGAAGCTGCGCTGGATCTCGCTCCAGTCGGCGACGACCGCCAGGACGGCGGCCACCACGACCAGCAGCGCGTACTGGCTGATGCGGAACGCCTTGGCCCGTTGTCGCTTGGAGAGTGCCATGTGGATTACCTCGTGGGTGGGGTGGACAAGGCGCGGGGCCGGTGCTTCGTGAGCACCGGCCCCGGGTCAGCCGGTTACTTCGACTCCGGCTTCTTGCCGAACCACTTCTCGTAGATCTCGTCGTACTTGCCGCTGTCCTTGGCCTTCTTCAGGACCTCGTCGACCTTGGCCTTGAGGGCGGTGTTGCCCTTCTTCATGCCGATGCCGTACTTCTCCTGCGTGTCGAACTCCGCGACCACGGCGGTGTCCGGGAACTCCTTGACGTAGTCGAGGAGCACGCCGTTGTCGTTGATGGCCGCGTCCACCGCGCCGGTGCGCACGGCGGTCTCCATCAGCGGCAGGTCCTCGAACTGCACGACCGTGTAGCCGTACTTCGCGGCGTTCTCGTTGGCGTAGATCTCGCCGGTGGTCTCGAGCTGGACGCCGATCTTCTTGCCCTTGAGGTCGTCGAGGGTCTTGACCGGCGAGTCCTTCTTGACCAGCAGCGCCTGCGACGCGTCGAAGTAGGGCTCGGAGAAGTCGATGACCTCGGCGCGGTCCGGCTTGATGGTCATGCCGGCCGCGGCCAGGTCGCACTTGCCGGTGTTGAAGACCTCACCGGAGGTGATGGTCTCGAACGGCGTGTCGAAGATTTCCTGAGTGACGTTCAGCTCCTTGGCCACCAGATCGACCAGGTCGACGTCGAAGCCGACGGTCTTGTCGCCCTCGCTGTACTGGAAGGGCTTGTAGGACAGGTGGGTGCAGGTGATCAGCTTGCCGCTCTGGACCAGGGAGATGCCCGACCCGTTGTCCTGCGAGCCGGTGTTGACCTTGGTCGCGCACGCCGTCATCGTGGCCGCCAGGGCGAGCACGGGGAACAGGGCGAGCGCAGCGTGCCTGGTACGACGGGCCACGGCGTCACTCCTCGTAACTGTGTCGGTCGAGTGTTCGGCATACTGCCACTTGGGTGACTGGGTGCACAGCACGTGCGTGTTACAGAACTTCGGTGTGCATCAATCTTGCGTCACAGGGGCCAAGCGGGCGCAAATCGTTCAGCCGTTTGGCCTTAATCACACAGTTGATTCACCCTGAGCGCCGGTGTGACGACGATCCGTCAACAGGCTCGCGACCAGCGCCGTCCACCCGGTCTGGTGAGTCGCGCCCAGTCCCTCGCCGGTGTCACCGTCGAAGTACTCGCTGAAGGTGACGTGCTCCCGCCACAAGGGTGAATCGGTCGACTCGATCCGCTTGCCGTCCGCGGGCCGGCGACCGTCGTGGTCGGGCAGGAACAACGACACCAGGCGTCTGACCAGCTCGTCCGCCGCCTGGCCCGCCGTCACGTGCCGCGTGCTGCGCGTGGGAAGTTCCACGTGGAACCTCCCGCCGTGGAACTCCTCGACCGTGCGCAGCGCCTCCACGAGCAGCGCGTTGGTCGGGAACCACACCGGGCCGCGCCAGTTCGAGTTGCCGCCGAACATCGGCGTGCGCGACTCGCCCGGCTCGTAGCCCATCCGGTGCTCCTGGTCGGCGACCTGCACCTCCAGGCCCTCGCGGTGCGCCGCGGACAGGCTGCGGATGCCGTGCGGCGAGAGGAACTCGCCCTCGTCCAGCATCCGGCTCAGCACCCGCCGCAGCTTGCGCTCGTCCAGCAGGCTGAGCAGGGCGCCGCCGCCGCTGCGGCTCAGGAACTGCTGCAACTCCGGCCGCTTGGCCAGCAGGTGCTCCAGCCGCCGGGCGAAGTCGGGCAGCTCCTCGAACACCCACGGCTCCAGCACCGCGCACGCCAGCACCGGGATCAGGCCCACCATCGACCGCACCCGCACCGGCTTCGACTCGACGTGCCCGTCCGGCAGGCGCCGCGACACCACGTCGTAGCAGAAGCCGTCGGTCTCGTCCCAGATGCCGCGCCCGCCGGAACCGAACTGGGTGGACGCCTCGGCGATGCTCAGGAAGTGCTCCACGAACTTCGTGGCCACGTCCTCGTACGACTCGTCGTGCCGCGCCAGCTCCAGCGCGATCTGCATCAGGTGCAGGCTGTAGGCCGCCATCCACGACGTGGCGTCGGACTGCTCCAGCCGCCACTGGCCCAGCATCGGCTCCGACCGGTTCACCGGACCGATGTTGTCCATGCCGAGGAAGCCGCCCTCGAACAGGTAGCTGCCATCGGCGTCCTTGCGGTTGACCCACCAGGAGAAGTTCAGCAGCAGCTTGTGGAAGACCTTGGCCAGGAACTTGCGGTCCTTGACCTCCTCGGACCGGTAGACCTGCAACGCCGCCCACGCGTGCACCGGCGGGTTGACGTCGCCGAACTCCCACTCGTAGGCCGGGAGCTGGCCGTTGGGGTGCATCAGCCACTCGCGGCACAGCAGGAGGAGCTGCTCCTTGGCGAACGCCGGGTCGACCTTGGCGAACGGCACGGTGTGGAACGCGAGGTCCCACGCGGCGAACCAGGGGTACTCCCACTCGTCCGGCATGGAGATGACGTCGGCCACGTCGAAGTGCCGCCAGTGCGCGTTGCGGGCGTGCATGTTCTTGCGCGAGGTGGGCGCGGCGGGCTGCGCCGGGTCGCCGTCCAGCCACTCGGCGGTGCGGAACCGGTAGTGCTGCTTGGTCCACATCAGGCCGGCCAGCGCCCGCCGCACCACGGCGGCGCGCTTGGGGTCGAGGTCGGTGTGGTGGAACTCGTCGGCCTCGGCCTTGCGCTGGTCGAGCGTGTCCTGGAAGGACGGCCCGAACGCGTCGAGGTGCCCGTCGCCCTCCACCAGCCGCAGCCGCACGGTCACCTCCTCGCCCGGCTCGACCGGGTCGAACGAGTACCAGGCGGCGACCTTCGTGCCCGGCTCGCTGGTGTCGTCCGGCCCGACGACCTGGCACGCCGCGGCGTCCTTGCCCACCACGTACCGGTCGATGCCGTCCTTGGTGTAGCGGGTCGGGTTGCGCTGGGTGCCGAACAGCTCGACCTCGTTGGTCTCGTTGTCGGTGACCAGCAGCGTCGGGGTGCCCTCGACGTGCAGCGTGTAGCGGCCCAGCGCGCCGTGCTCGGCGGTGATGCGGCGCCAGCCGTCCCGCGTGCAGGCGCGCAGGCTCGGCTTGCGGTCGTCACGGCCCCACGCCCACGTGTTGCGGAACCAGAACTGGGGCAGCAGGTGCAGCGGGGCCGGGTCCGGGCCGTGGTTGGTGGCGGTCAGCTCGACGCAGACGTCCCGCGGGCCCGCCTTGGCGTAGCTCACCCGGACGTCGAAGAACCGGTTCCCGTCCAGCGCGCCGGTGTCGGACAGCTCCGGCTCGCGCTCGTTGCGGCCGGCGCGCCCGGCCATCTCGCGCAGCTCGGCGTAGGGGAACTCGCGCTGCGGGTACCGGTAGACGACCTGCATCCACGAGTGCGTCGGCGTGCCGTCGGTCACCCACCAGTGCTCTTTGACGTCCTCGCCGTGGTTGCCCTCGTTGTTGGTGAGCCCGAAGTAGCGCTCCTTGAGGATCGGGTCGCGGCCGTTCCAGAGAGCGACGCCGAGGTTGAGGAAGCCGTGCACGTCGCAGATGCCCGCGATGCCGTCCTCGCCCCACCGGTAGGCCCGCGAGCGGGCGTGGTCGAACGGGAAGGACGTCCACGCGTCGCCGCCTGCCGAGTAGTCCTCGCGGACCGTCCCCCACTGCCGTCCGGCCAGGTAGGGGCCCCAGAGACGCCAGGGTGCGGTCGGGGAGTCGGACTCCGCCAACCGCGTCCGCTCGGCTTGCCGGCTGTGCTCGTTCACTCGGCCAGTGTGCGGCATCGGTTCAGTAAACCGGTTACCGGCGAGTTAGGTCACAGTCCTGACCGGTGTTTGCAAACCCCGTCAGGTGGGGGTGCCGTCACGCTGCGTAGACGATGCCCCCCACCTCCTGCGGACCCGTCAGCGCCGGGCGTGCGCGTCCAGCACCACGGCCACGGCCTCGGTGATCCGCGCGGCGTGCGCCAGGTGCAGCCACTCGTCCGGCACGTGGCAGTTCGAGTCCGGTCCGACCGCGCCCGTGACCAGGAACTGCGCCTGCGGGTACGCCTCGTGCAGCAGGCCCATGAACGGGATCGAGCCGCCCAGCGCCACCGTCCGCCACGGCGAGTCGAACACCTCCTTGCCGACCCGGTCCAGCGTCTCGCGCAGCCACGGTGCCAACTCGGGGGCGTTCCAGCCGTCGGCGAACTCGACGCGCGACAGCTCCACCGAAGCGCCGTACGGCACGTCGGTCGTCAACGCCCGGCGCACCGCCTCGATCGCCGCCCGCGAGTCGGCCGTCGGCGGCAGCCGGAAGCTCAGCACCAGCGTGGTGAACGGCCGCAGCACGTTGCCCGCGTCGTCCGGCTCGGGCAGGCCGGACGCGCCGGTGACCGACAGCGTCGGCCGCCACCCGGCGTTGAGCGCGAGCTCCACCTCGTCCTCGCCCATCGGCTGCGTCCCCGCCGCCCACGGCACGCTGCCCACCAGCACGCCGGGCGTGCTGGCCACCGCGTCGCGCACCTCCGCCACCCGGTGCTCCGGGATGTCCACGTGCATCTCGCGGACCAGCACCTCGCCGGTCGCGGAGTCCTCCAGCCGGTCCAGCAGCTGCCGGGCGATCCGGAACGACGACGGCACGATCCCGCTCGCCATGCCCGAGTGCAGCCCGCTCTCCAGCACCCGCACCGTCAGGGTGGCCTGCGCCAACCCGCGCAGCGACGTGGTCAGCCACATCCGGTCGTAGTCGTTGCCGCCCGAGTCCAGGCACACCACCAGCGACACCTCGCCCAGCCGCGGCCGCAGGTGCTCCAGGTAGGCGGGCAGGTCGGGGCTGCCGGACTCCTCGCCGGTCTCCAGCAGCACGACGCAGCGCGAGTGCGCGCCGCCCGCCCGCCGGACGCCCTCGATCGCGGCGATCGCCGCGTACCCGGAGTAGCCGTCGTCGGCCGCGCCGCGCCCGTAGAGCCGCCCGTCGCGCACGACCGGGGTCCACGGCCCGAGCCCCTCGCCCCAGCCGCCGACCGGCGGCTGCTTGTCCAGGTGGCCGTACATGAGCACCGTGTCGGACGTCGGCGCGGTGCCGGGCACGTCGACCAGCAGCAGCGGCGTGCGGTCGGGCAGCTGGACGACCTCGACGGTCGTGCCGGGCAGGTCGCGGTCGGCGAGCCAGGCGCGCACGTGCTCCACCGCGGCGGCCAGGTGGCCGTGCGCGGCCCACGCGGGGTCGAAGATCGGGGAGATCGCGGGTACCGCGACCAAGGCGGACAGGCTCGGGAGGATGTCGTCGTCCCAGAGCCCGCGAACGGTACGGGTCAGCGCTGAACGGTCCACGCCCCGATCCTGTCACGCCGGCACCCGGCGGAACGGTCCGCGCGCGGGTTTCGCGTGGTGGAAATGGGCTGGGCGGCCGATGGTCGGTAGTCCATCCAACGGGGACCGGCCGACGTGGGCGATTCCGGTCGACCCGGCGTGCGCGATTCCCCACGGAAGGTAGTTAACGATCGGTAACCGGGACGCGGCCGTCCGGTGGGCGAACGCGCTACTCGGACTGCCGAAGATTGGCCGTCCAACCGTTACCGCACGTCAGGCCGTTGCGTCGGAGATTACGAAGTGGGATGGGGCTCACCATGACGGGTGACGCCATGTCAGGATGTGGATGAGAACCACCGTCAGCGCCGACGGTTGCCCGACCCCCACACCCCGGGGGCGACGGCGACTGGCGGTGCAGCCGCGCACGGGTCGCCACAAGCGACCGGGCGGCCTCGTAGACGAGGAGACAAGGCGCATGTCGTCCCCCGAGAAATGGACGCACCCAGGGCCGGATGCCGCGCCGGCCACTGCTGCCAAACCGACAGCGGAACAGGTGATCGCAGGCTTGCGAGCGACAGACGAGGGCGGCGCCGACCTGGTGCAGCTGCTCACCCCGGAGGGTGAGCGCGTCCAGCACCCGGACTTCGACATCGACATCACGGCCGAGGAGCTGCGCGGGCTGTACCGCGACATGGTCCTGGTCCGCCGGGTCGACCGCGAGGCCAACGCGCTCCAGCGCAAGGGCGAGCTCGGCATCTGGGTGCCGCTGCTCGGCCAGGAGGCCGCGCAGATCGGCGCGGGCCGGGCGATGCGGCCGGAGGACATGGCGTTCCCCAGCTACCGCGAGCACGGCATCGCGTGGACGCGCGGTGTCAAGCCGACCGAGCTGCTCGGCATCTTCCGCGGGACCGACAACGGCACGTGGGACCCGGTGGCGCACCGCTTCCACCCCTACACGATCGTCATCGGCAACCAGGTGCTCAACGCCGCCGGGTACGCCATGGGGCAGAAGTTCGACGGCAAGGTCGGCGACGCCGACGGCGAGGCCACGATCTGCTTCTTCGGCGACGGCGCGACCAGCCAGGGTGACGTGCACGAGGGCTTCGTCTGGGCCGCGGTCTACGACGCGCCGCTGGTGTTCTTCTGCCAGAACAACCAGTGGGCGATCTCCGAGCCGACCGAGCGCCAGTCCCGCCTCCCGCTCTACCA
The DNA here is from genome assembly GCF_044757065.1 of Actinosynnema sp. NPDC091369. NCBI lineage: Bacteria > Bacillati > Actinomycetota > Actinomycetes > Pseudonocardiales > Pseudonocardiaceae > Actinosynnema > Actinosynnema sp. NPDC091369. Next base: position 1,185,512 of record NZ_JBIVUG010000001.1, read on the forward strand.
GCGGGCCCGCGGCTACGGCTTCCCCGGCATCCGGGTCGACGGCAACGACGTGCTGGCCACCCTCGCGGTCACCCGCTGGGCGCTGGAGGAGTGCCGCCAGGGCAACGGCCCGATCCTGATCGAGGCGTTCACCTACCGGATGGACGCCCACACCACCTCCGACGACCCGTCGCGCTACCGGCTGTCCGACGAGCTGGAGCTGTGGAAGCTCAAGGACCCGATCGAGCGGGTCAAGGTGCACCTGGTCAAGCAGCAGTGGGCCGACCAGGCGTTCTTCGAGTCGATCGAGGCCGAGGCCGAGCAGATCGCGATCGAGCTGCGGGAGTACTGCGTCAGCCTCCCCGACCCGCCGGCCGGGCGGATCTTCAGCGAGGTCTACGCCGAGGGCAACCCCGTCCTGGAGGCGCAACGCGACGAGTTCCTGGCCTACCACGCCGGGTTCGCCGGAGGTGAGCACTGATGGCCGCTCCGACCATGGACCGCTCCACGTCCGCCGCGCCGGCCGCGGTGCAGACGCTGACCATCGCGAAGGCGTTGAACAACGGCCTGCGCGCGTCGATGGAGGCCAACCCCAAGGTCATCGTGATGGGTGAGGACGTCGGCAAGCTCGGCGGCGTCTTCCGCATCACCGACGGCCTGCAGAAGGACTTCGGCGAGCAGCGCGTGCTGGACACCCCGCTGGCCGAGTCGGGCATCATCGGCACCGCCGTGGGCCTGGCCATCCGCGGCTACCGGCCGGTGTGCGAGATCCAGTTCGACGGGTTCATCTTCCCCGGCTTCGACCAGATCGTGTCGCAGGTCGCCAAGCTGCACTTCCGCACCCAGGGCCGGCTCAAGGTGCCCATGGTGATCCGGGTGCCGTTCGGCGGCGGCATCGGCGCGGTCGAGCACCACTCCGAGTCGCCCGAGTCGTACTTCGCGCACACCGCCGGCCTCAAGGTCGTCTCGTGCTCGAACCCGGCCGACGCCTACTGGATGATCCAGCAGGCCATCGACTGCGACGACCCGGTGCTGTTCTTCGAGCCGAAGCGGCGCTACTACGAGAAGGGCGAGGTCGACACCACCGCCGCGCCCGCGCCGCTGTTCGAGTCGCGCACGCTGCGCACCGGCACGGACGTCACGCTCGTGACGTACGGGCCGATGGTGCGCACGTCGCTGGACGCCGCCGCGGCGGCCGAGGAGGAGGGGCGTTCGCTGGAGGTCATCGACCTGCGCACGCTGTCCCCGCTCGACCTCGCGCCCGTGTACGAGTCGGTGCGGCGCACCGGCCGGCTGGTCGTGGTGACCGAGGCGCCCAGCGAGTCCTCCATCTCCAGCGAGATCGCCGCGAAGGTGCAGCAGGAGTGCTTCTACTCCCTGCAAGCGCCGGTGCTGCGGGTGACCGGGTTCGACACCCCGTACCCGCCCTCGAAGTTGGAGGAGGAGTTCCTCCCCGACCTCGACCGGGTGCTGCACGCCGTCGACCGCTCACTGGCCTGGTAGGGGGATAGCTGTGCCGCAGTTCAAGCAGTTCCCCCTGCCCGACACGGCAGAGGGGCTGACCGAGGCCGAGATCCTCACCTGGCACGTCAAGCCGGGTGACGCGGTGAAGGTCAACCAGGTCATCGTCGAGATCGAGACCGCCAAGGCCGCCGTCGAGCTGCCGTGCCCGTGGGACGGCGTGGTGACCGAGCTGCTGGTCGAGGTCGGGCAGACGGTCGAGGTCGGCGTCCCGATCATCACGATCGACGTGGACCCGTCCGGCTCGGCGCCGGCGCCCGCGCCCGCCCCGGCGGCGTCGAACGGCAAGATCGGCGAGGAGATGCCGGGCGGCCGGATCGCCACGCTGGTCGGCTACGGGCCGCGGGCCGGCGCGGCGAAGCGCCGTCCGCGCAAGGACGCCCCGGTCCCGGTCGCCGCCGCTCCGGCTCCGGTGTCCGCTCCGGCTCCGGTTCCCGTTGCGGCGCCTGCGCCCGCTCCGGCTCCGGTGGTCGCCGAACCGGTCGCGCGGCCGGCGGGCGGTTACGTGCCGCTGGCCAAGCCGCCGGTGCGGAAGCTGGCCAAGGACCTGGGCGTCGACCTGTACGCGCTGGCGGGCTCCGGCCCGGGCGGCGTGATCACGCGGGAGGACGTCGAGCAGGCCGTGACGTCCCCGACCCGGGCCACGTCGACCGCGCCCGCCGCGGTCGACAGCGGGTCGCGGGAACGCCGGGTGCCGATCAAGGGCGTCCGCAAGGCGACCGCGCAGGCGATGGTGGACAGCGCGTTCACCGCCCCGCACGTCACGGAGTTCCTGACCGTGGACGTGACGCCGATGATGGAGCTGCGGGCCCGGCTGAAGTCCGCGCCGCAGTTCCGCGACGTGAAGCTCACGCCGCTGGCGTTCGCCGCGAAGGCGGTCACCCTGGCCGTCCGCCGCACGCCCGACGTCAACGCGACGTGGGACGAGGCGGCGCAGGAGATCGTCTACAAGGACTACGTGCACCTGGGCATCGCCGCCGCCACCCCGCGCGGCCTGGTGGTGCCGAAGGTCCGCGACGCCGACCGCATGTCGCTGCGCGAGCTGGCCGTCGCCCTGGACGAGCTGGCCACGACCGCCCGCGACGGCAAGACGTCCCCCGCGGACATGATGGGCGGCACGATCACCATCACCAACGTGGGCGTCTTCGGCGTGGACACGGGCACCCCGATCATCAACCCGGGCGAGTCCGCGATCCTGGCCCTCGGCGCGATCCGCGACATGCCCTGGGTGGTGGACGGCCAGGTCGTCCCGCGCAAGGTGTGCCAACTGGCCTTGAGCTTCGACCACCGCGTGGTCGACGGCCAGCAGGGCTCGCAGTTCCTGGCCGACGTCGGCGCGCTGCTGGCCGACCCCGGCGTGGCGATGACGTACTGACCGGTCGGAGCACCGACCAGTCGGACTCGAACGGGCCGGCGTCCACCGCGGACGCCGGCCCGTTCCGTCACGCGGAGGGCCGCTCCGGCTCGGTCGCCTCGGCCACCGGCAGGACGGTGTCGACCAGCTGGACCCTGCGGACCCGCAGGCCCCGGCGGTCGGACTGCTCGTCGACGGCCACCTCCACCTCCCGGAAGCTGCTGTCCAAGAACCAGACCCCGGTGTCGTCGAAGGACATGCCGCGCAGGTCGATCCTCGACCGGTGCACCTCGCACCCGTCCACCACGATCACGCCGAACGCCCGCTTCTCCTCCACGTCGGAGTACGCGAAGGAGAAGTCGAGAGCGCTGTCGGTCACGACGCACCGCTCGAAGCGGATGCTCGTGCCCGTCACCTCGCTGCTGCGGAAGGCGATCCCGGCGTCGGTCAGGGTCGCGCGGTAGAAGTACACCTTCCCGCGCCGGATCTCGCCGGCGGTGAAGTCGACCGAGGTCCGGGTGAAGTCGGCGCCGACGAACTCCGCGGTCACGTGCTCGAACAGGGTGTCCCGGAAGCTGACCTGGTCGGACGTGAACGTGGTGCCGTGGCAGCTCAGCGTCATGTCCCGGAAGACGGTCCGCTCGAACGACGTGTGCGGACCGCGGAACACCGCGCCGTCGAACACCACCCTGCCCTCGAAGGTGATCTCGCTGAAGTCGGCCTCGTGGAACTCGACACCGGTGAAGTCGAAGTCCAGGCCGGACCACGGACCCGCCTCGTGCGGGCTGCCGAGGTGGGCCCGCAGCACCCGGAAGATGGTGGCGACGACCTCCTTCTCGCCCTCGTCGCGCTCACGGGGCAGCCGCAGGTACGCGCACAGGACGTCCACGCAGGTCTGCCGCTGCGCGGCCCAGTCGTCGGCCAGGCCGGCCAGCGCGTACGCGCCCGCGATCCGCACGGCCGCCTGGTCGTGGCCGAGCTGGGCGGTCGTGGTGGCGAAGCGCTCGTTGAAGAGCTTGGTCCGCTCCCGCTCCTCCTGGCCGATCGTCAGCACGTGCGCCGCTTCGGTGACCCGCTGCCTGCGGTAGTTGACCGCGAGCGCCACGACACCGCCGAAGCCCGCGACCACCGCGAGCCCGATCTTGAGCACGTCGAGCGCCTCGGTGGTGCTGAAGGCGACGCCCCGCGGCAGCTTCGGCCAGCCGAGCAGCCACAGCAGCCCCGCGCCCGCCCCGCCACCGACCACCAGCGCGACCGCGAACCACGCCAGCACCGAGTGCCACACCGGGCCCTGGTGCCCGTCGCCGGGGCGTCGCCGCCGGGCGGCGAGGCGGAACTTCGGCCTGCGTTTGACCACCCACCACACCAGCAGCAGGACGGCCGACGCCACCGCGGCGGGCAGGTAGGGGGTGACGGCGGAAGGCACGAGCAGTCATCGTGCCGGATCGGGTGGGGCGGCGGTCGCGGTTCGGCGTGTTTGCCCGCTCTCCACGCGGCCGTGCGTTAATCGGTTGAAGTTCCAGTGACTGGAGAGTTCAGGGTGGTCCCCGTGACGCACTACTCGATCGGCGAACTGGCGCGGATGACCGGGCTGTCCACGCGGACTATCCGGTTCTACTCCGACTCCGGCGTGATCCCCGTGGCGGGGCGCACGGCGGGCGGGTTCCGCACCTACGACGTCGACGGGTTGGCGCGGCTGAAGCTCGTGCGGACCCTGCGCGCCCTGGGCGTCGACCTGCCCACCGCGCAGCGGGTGCTGGCACGGGAGTTGTCCGTCGCCGAGGTGGCGCGGACGCACGCGGAAGCCATCGACGCGCAGATGCGCACGCTCCGGCTGCGCCGGGCCGTGCTGCGGGTCGTGGCGCGGAACGGGGAGGTGGAGATGGTGCACGAGTTGGCGCGGCTGTCGGAGGAGGAGCGGCAGGCGATCCTGGACGACTTCTTCGAGGAGGTGTTCGGCGGCCTCGACCTGGAGCCGACCTTCGAGCAGCGGATGCGGTCGGTGCGGGTGGAGCTGCCGGACGACCCGTCGGCGGAGCAGCTGGAGGCGTGGGTCGAGCTGGCGAACCTGGTGCGCGACCCGGACTTCCGGGCGTCGATCCGGCGGATGTCGGAGCGGCACCAGGAGATGCGGGCCGAAGGGGCCGACATGGGCCCGAGCTCACCGGCGCAGGCGGAGGCGTTCCAGTACGCGTTCACGCGGGCGCGCGAGGCGTTGGACGCGGGCGTCGACCCGCGTTCACCGGAAGCGGCCACCATCGTCGCCGCGATCAACGACAAGTGGGCGTCGGTGGTGGGCGTCCCGGCGGGCCCGGAACTGTCGCAGCGGTTGGCGGAGTTCGGCGACCCGAGGGCCGAGCGCTACTGGCAGCTGATCGCCAAGGTCAACGGCTGGGAGACGCAGATCCCCGACACGACCGCCGAACGTGCGTGGTTGATCGGGGCAACGGGCTGACGCTCACTCCCACACCAGGCAGAACGGGTGCCCGGCGGGATCGGCGAACACCCACCACACGTCGTGCGAGTCGTCCAGCAACGTCGCACCGAGCCGGAGGACCTCGGCCTTGGCCACGCCGAGGTCCGCCACGCCGACGTCCAGGTGGAACTGCTGCGGCTTGCGTGGGTCGGGCCACTCCGGCGCCACGTGGTCGGTGGCGCGCTGGAAGCCGAGCACCATCGATGCGGTGTGCAGCGTCGACCAGTGCTCGTCCAACCGCCACCGCCGATCGGGCCGGTCGACCTCACCGCCGAGGAGTCCCCGGTAGAACTCGGCCAGCGCCTTCGGCTCGGGACAGTCGAGCACGACGCACTGCAACACCCCCACCACGGCCCGAGCCCAACCCGGTGGGAAAGCAGTGGACGGGGTCTTCCGCGTCCCGAAGACCCCGTCCGCTTCCCAGACGGCCTGATGACGGCCTGGGAAGATCAAGTCAGCGAATGTGCATCCCGGAAATGGCCCTGGCCACCACCAACCGCTGGATCTCGCTCGTCCCCTCGAAGATGGTGAAGATCTTCGCGTCGCGGTGCATGCGCTCCACCGGGTGCTCGCGCGTGTAGCCCGCCCCGCCCAGGATGTGGATCGCGCGCTCGGTCGCCCACACCGAGACCTCGCCGGCCTTGAGCTTGGACATCGAGCCCTCGCCCGCGGTGAACGGGACGTTGTTGCGGCCCATCCACGCGGCCCGCCACACCAGCAGCCGGGCCGCGTCGATCTCCATCTTCATGTTCGCCAGGTCGAACGCGATCGACTGGTTCTCGATGATCTTGCGGCCGAACGCCTCGCGGTCCTTGGCGTACTCCAGCGAGTACTCGTAAGCCGCACGCGCCACGCCCACGGCCATCGCGCCCACGGTCGGGCGGGTGGTCTCGAACGTCGCCATGGCCGCCTGCCCGCCGGCCCTCTGGCCCTCACGGGCGCGCGCCAGCCGGGCGTCCAGCTTCTCCTTGCCGCCCAGCAGGCACCGGCCGGGCACGCGCACGTCGTCCAGGAACACGTCCGCCGTGTGCGACGCCCGCATGCCGTGCTTGCGGATCTTCCCCGGCGACGACAGGCCGCGCGTCCCCGGCGGCACGACGAAGCCCGCCTGGCCGCGCGCGCCCAGCGACGGGTCGACGACCGCCGTCACGACGTGCACGTTGGCGATGCCGCCGTTGGTGGCCCACGCCTTCTGCCCGTTGAGCACCCACTCGTCGGTGGCCTCGTCGTACACCGCCCGCGTCCGGTAGCCGGCCACGTCCGAACCGGCCTGCGGCTCGGACGCGCAGAAGGCGGCCAGCTTCGGGTCGTCCTCGGTGCCGAAGCACTCGGGCACCCACTCGGCCAGCTGCTCGGGCTCGCCCGACGCGAAGATGCCCGCCGCCGCCAGGCCCGTGCCCATCAGGGCCAGCGCGATCCCGGCGTCACCCCAGAACAGCTCCTCGGTGGCGATCGGCAGCGACAGGCCGATGGGGTCGGCGAACCAGGTGGCGAGCGACTCGAACCCGTACAGGCCGATCTTCGCCGCTTCCTGGATCACCGGCCACGGCGTCTCCTCGCGCTCGTCCCACTCCGACGCCGCGGGCCGGATCACGTCCTTCGCGAAGCCGTGCACCCACTCGCGCAGGTCAAGCTGGTCCTCGTTGAGCTCCAGCGAAAAGCCGCCCATGGTCCCCTCACGCCTTCGGAATGTTGAACAAGCTCATGAACCCGGCCGCGAAGCCCAGGTCGCCCTTGACCTTCAGCTTGCCGGTCATGAACAGCACCGGGGCCGAGGCGTTGCCGGTCGCGAGCTTCAGGAACTCCACCGGTCCCAACGTGACAACAGCCCTGGGGTCACGGGTCTCGCCCTTGTTGATCGTGCACCCGGCGTTCTCGATGATCGCCTCGTACACGTCGTCGCCGTCGAACCCGCCGGTCAGCCGGAAGTGCACGACGGCGCGCGTGGCGCCCGCGCGTTCGCTGCGGAAGTGCACCTCCATGCGCCGGAACACCTCGTCCAGCACGCGTTCGCGCAGGCCGGGCCGCGAGGTCACGGCCTCGATCTGGTCCTTGGACGCGCGCGAGATGATCCGCGCGAAGTTCTGCGGGTCCATCTTGGCCAGGTCGAGGTCGGCGCCGCCGTCGGCCAGCGCGCCCAACGCGTCCAGCAGGTCGGCGAACTCGTCCCGGCCGAGCTTCTTCGGGTCGATGCCGCGCGCGATGACGTCGATGTCGACGTCCTTGAGCGCCGGGTCGCCCGGGTCGACCTGCCTGAGCGTTGAGATCAGCTCCTGGGGGCTGAGCTTCGCGATCGCCTCGGTGGTGAGGTCGATGGTCATGTGTGGCACCTCCGCTACCTACTGGCAGGTAAGCCTACTGGCCAGTAGGTAAGGCGGCAAGGGGCGCAGAGTAATCTTGTCGCAGCCATCCAGGGGGTGCGATGCACGCAGAGCAACCGGTTCGCTCCGGTCGGGCCAAGAGACTGCCACGCGCGGTGCGCGAGCGGCAGATCATGGACGCCGCGGTGGACGTCTTCTCGCGCTTGGGTTTCCACGCCGCGTCCATGGACGAGATCTCCGAGGTCGCGGGCATCTCCAAACCCATGCTGTACGCCTACCTGGGCTCGAAGGAGGAGCTGTTCGCCACCTGCATCCGCCGTGAGGCGACCCGGATGATGGAGGCGATCGCGAACGGCGTCGAGGCCGAGGAGCCGCCGGACGTCCAGCTGTGGAGCGGGTTGCGGGCGTTCTTCGGGTTCGTCGGCGAGAACCGCGCGAGCTGGCAGGTGCTGCACCGGCAGGCGTCCTCGCAGGGCGGGCCGTTCGCCGAGGAGCTGGCCGACATGCGCGGCCGGGTGATCAGCCTGGTGGCGGCGCTGCTGGTGCACTCGTCGGACTTCGGCGACGTGCCGCGGGCGGGCGACAAGGAGGCCGAGTCGCTGGCCGCCGCCCTGGTCGGGGCGGGCGAGTCGCTGGCCGACTGGTGGCTCGACAACCCCCAGGAGCCGGCCGGCGTCGTCGCCGCCCGGCTCATGAACCTGGTCTGGATGGGGTTCGGGGACCTCGTGGCGGGCGACGTGTGGCACCCGCCGTCGCGGCGGTCCGGCATCGAGGAGGGCTCCTAGGCCAACGCGCCCTTGAGCACGGCCACCGCCTGGCTGATCGCGGCTTCGGCGGCGTGGGTCTCGCGCAGCGCGTTGAGCATGACGAAGTCGTGGATCACGCCCTGGTAGCGCACGGCGGTCACCGGCACCCCCGCTTCGCGCAGCTTGTTCGCGTAAGCCTCGCCCTCGTCGCGCAGCACGTCGGCCTCGGCGGTGATCACCAGCGCGGGCGGCAGCCCGGTCAGCTCCTCGGTGCTCGCCCGCAGCGGCGAAGCGGTGATCTCCGCGCGCTCCGCCTCCAAAGTCGTGTACTGGTCCCAGAACCACTCCATCGCGTCACGCCGCAGGAAGTAGCCCTCGGCGAACTCGTGGTACGACGGCGTGTCGAACGACGCGTCGGTCACCGGGTAGAACAGCACCTGCTGCTTGAACGCCACGTCGCCGCGCGCCTTGGCCAGCAGCGTCAGCGCGATCGCCAGGTTGCCGCCGACCGAGTCGCCCGCCACCGCCAGCCGCGCCGCGTCGAGCCCGCGGGCGGCGCCCTCGGCGACGATCCACCGCGCCACGGCGTAGGTCTCCTCCAGCGCCACGGGGTAGTGCGCCTCGGGCGAGAGGCTGTAGTCGGGGAACACCACGGCCGCGCCCGCGCCGACGGCCAGTTCGCGCACCAGCCGGTCGTGCGTCTTGGCGTTGCCGAACACCCATCCGGCGCCGTGGACGTAGAGGACGACGGGCAGCGTGCCGGTCGCGCCGGCCGGGCGGACGACCCGGACGGGCACCTCGCCGACGGTCACCCACTCCTCGTCCACCTCGGGCTTGGCCACCTCGCCCGCCTGCACGTCCTCCACGGCCCGCCGTCCTTCGACCGGGCCGAGGTCGAACAGGTAGGGCGGGTTGGCGGTCGCGGCGGCGAACTCGGCGGCGGCCGGTTCCAGGACGGTCATCTCGGGCTCCTCGGTGTTGCGGTCGAACCTGACACCAGAAACCTAGCCCGCGATTACATCGTGCACAATCTAAATGTCCGCAGGTGTATCGTGGGTTCCGTCACAAGCGGGAGCACGCCGTCACCACCGGAGGGGAAGGCGGACATGCGGGACTTCAGCCTGGAACTGGACGACCAGCTCTGCTTCGCGCTCTACGCGGCCTCCCGGGCCGTCACCGCGCGGTACCGGCCGCTGCTGGACGGCCTCGGGCTGACCTACCCGCAGTACCTGGTGATGCTGGTGCTGTGGGAACGCGGCGCGGTCCCGGTGAAGGACGTCGCCGCCGCGCTCCAGCTGGACTACGGCACGCTCTCCCCGCTGCTCAAGCGGCTGGAGGCGGGCGGCCTGATCCGCCGCGAGCGCCGTCCCGACGACGAGCGCTCGGTCCGCCTCGTGCTCACCGAACAGGGTCAGGAGCTGCAAGAGCGCGCCAAGGACGTGCCGCCCGCGATGGGCGAGGCGATGAACCTGGACGAGGAGGACACGGCCCGGCTGCGTGCCCTCCTGCGCACGTTGGCCGACAACGTCAGCCGCTGATCACGCCCTCCAGGTGCGGCCGGTTCGACCACAGCGCGAACCGCCACCCGGTGCCGGTGGGCGCGGACGAGAAGCCGACCTCGCCGGGCAGCAGGATCGGGGCCTTGAACCGCACGTCGACCTCGTAGGCGTCGGGCAGCCGGCCCTCGAACGCCGCCACGCACCGGGCTTTCGACCACATCCCGTGCGCGATGGCCCGCGGGAAGCCGAACGCCTTGGCGGTCAACGGGTGCAGGTGGATGGGGTTGCGGTCGCCGGACGCGTCCGCGTACCGGCGGCCGAGGTCGCCCGGCAGCCGCCAGCGGGCCGACGGCGCGGGTGGTTCGGCCCGCGGCGACGACTCCTTCGAAGCGGCGCCCTCCCGGCGGAGGTAGGTCGACACGCCGACCCACACCTCCTCGCCGTGCACGGACACCGTCGTGACCATGTCGAACTGCCGCCCGCGCTCGTGCGGCCGCAGGTCGGCCGGCGCCACGTGCAGCGACAGCGGCTCGTCCGCGCGCAGCGGCCGGTGCTGCCTGATCCGGTTGGCCACGTGCACCAGGCCGGGCAGCGGGAACGGGAAGCCGGGCCCGGTCATCAGCCGGATCTGCAAGCCGAACCCGAGCACGTGCGGGTAGGTGATCGGCAGCTCGTCGCGCACGCCGAACCCGCAGACCTTGGTGTAGCGCGCCAGGTGCCCGGGGTCGACGGTCACCTCCGCGTCCAGCGAGGACCGCGGCAGCTCGTCGCCGCGCCGGGTGAAGCCGGTCAGCGCGGCCTTGGCGTAGAGCAGGGTCAGGTTCGCCATCACGCCCCCAGCAGGCTCTGCCCGCACACCCGCACGACGTTGCCGTTCACCCCGGCCGACGCCGGGTGCGCGAACCACGCGATGGTCTCGGCGACGTCCACCGGCAGGCCGCCCTGCGACATGCTGTTCATCCGCCGCCCGGCCTCCCGGATGACCAACGGCACGGCAGCCGTCATCCTGGTCTCGATGAACCCCGGCGCGACCGCGTTCACCGTGGCGCGGCCCGCGAGCCGCCGCGACAGGGAGTCGACCATGCCGATCACGCCCGCCTTGGTGGTGGCGTAGTTGGTCTGGCCGACGTTCCCGGCGATGCCCGCGATGGACGACACGCCGACGATCCGCCCGTTGGGCCGCAGCGCGTCGGCGGCGAGCAGCGCCTCGTTGACCCGTTCCTGCGACGCCAGGTTGACCGCGACCACCGCGTCCCACCGGCCCGCGTCCATCTTGCCGAGCGTGCGGTCGCGGGTGATGCCCGCGTTGTGCACGACCACGTCCACGCCGCCGTGCCGCTGCGCGAGGTGCTCGACGATCCGCGCGGGCGCGTCGGCCGCGGTGATGTCGAGCTGGATCGCCGTGCCGCCGACCCGGTTGGCCACCGCGGACAGCTCGTCGCCCTGCGCGGGCACGTCCAGGCACACGACGCTCGCCCCGTCCCGGCCCAGCACCTCGGCGATCGCCGCGCCGATGCCGCGGGACGCGCCGGTGACCAGCGCGACCTTCCCGGCCAGCGGCCGGTCCCGGTCCGCCGGTGACTCGACGTCGGCCGGCCCGATGCGCACCACCTGCCCGGACACGTACGCCGACCGGCCCGACAGCAGGAACCGCGCCGTCGACCCGATCGCGTCCTCGGCGCCGGGCGCGACGTACACCAGCTGGGCCGTGCCGCCGCGCTTGAGCTCCTTGCCGACGCTGCGCGTGAACCCCTCCAGCGCGCGCTGCGCGATGTGCGACTCGGCCTGCTCGGGCGGGGTGCCGAAGACGACCACCCGGCCGCACGGCCCGAGGGACCGGATCACCGGCTGGAAGAACGCGTGCAGCTCGCGCAGCCGCTCGACCGAGTCGATGCCGGACGCGTCGAACACCAGCGCGCCGTACCGCTCGCCGTCGGCCGCGCCGGTGGCGAGGGTCAGTCCCGTCGACGTCACGGCCGCCCGGAGCGGGTCGGCCAGCCGCCCGCCGCCGCCGATCAGCACGGGCCCGTCCAGCGGGGGTCTTCCGGGTGAGTGGCGGCGCAGCGGGTACGGGTCGGGCAGGCCGAGCTTGCCCACGACGAACCGCCCGAGGCCGGACCTCGCGAACGACTGGTAACGATCCATGCGCACCATCACACTCCCTACTCGCTAGTAAGTCTACTGATGAGTAGGTAACATTGGTCATCACCGTGCCCACCACCCTGGAGGACGACATGGCCCGAGTAGCCATCCTCGGCGGCAACCGCATCCCGTTCGCCCGCTCGAACGGCCCCTACGCCACGGCGTCCAACCAGGACATGCTCACCGCCACCCTGGACGGCCTGGTCAGCCGGTTCGGCTTGCAGGGCGAACGGCTCGGCGAGGTCGTCGCGGGCGCGGTGCTCAAGCACAGCCGCGACTTCAACCTGGTCCGCGAGGCCGTGCTGGGCAGCAGGCTGTCCGCCGAGACGCCCGCCTACGACGTGCAGCAGGCGTGCGGCACTGGCCTCCAGGCGGTGATCGCGGTGGCCAACAAGATCGCGCTCGGCCAGATCGAGGTGGGCGTGGCCGGCGGCGTGGACACCACCAGCGACGCGCCGATCGGCGTGAACGAGGACCTGCGCGGCGTGCTGCTGGAGTTCAACCGGGCCCGGAGCGCGGGCGCGAAGCTCAAGGCGGCGCTGAAGCTGCGGCCCAAGCACGTGGTGCCGGACGTGCCGCGCAACGGCGAGCCGCGCACCGGTCTGTCCATGGGCGAGCACGCGGCGATCACCGCCCGCGAGTGGGGCATCGCGCGCGAGGACCAGGACGAGCTGGCCGCCGCCAGCCACCACAACCTCGCCGCCGCGTACGAGCGCGGCTTCTTCGACGACCTGGTCACGCCGTACCTGGGCCTGACCCGGGACCAGAACCTGCGGCCGGACTCGTCGGTGGACAAGCTCGCCAAGCTCAAGCCGGTGTTCGGGCGCGGTGAGGGCGCGACGATGACCGCGGGCAACTCCACGCCGCTCAGCGACGGCGCGTCGGCCGTGCTGCTGGCGTCGGAGGAGTGGGCCGCGGCGCGCAACCTGCCCGTGCTGGCGTACCTGACGTTCACCGAGACGGCGGCGGTCGACTACGTCCACGGCGGCGAGGGCCTGCTGATGGCGCCCGCGTACGCGGTGCCGCGGATGCTGGCGCGCGCGGGCCTGTCGTTGCAGGACTTCGACTTCTACGAGATCCACGAGGCGTTCGCGTCCCAGGTGCTGGCCACGTTGAAGGCGTGGGAGGACGCGGACTTCTGCAAGGGCAGGCTCGGGCTGGACGCGCCGCTGGGCGCGATCGACCGGGCCAAGCTCAACGTCAACGGCTCGTCGCTGGCCGCCGGGCACCCGTTCGCGGCGACCGGCGCGCGGATCGTGGCCACGCTGGCGAAGCTGCTCGCCGAGCGCGGCTCGGGTCGCGGGCTGATCTCCATCTGTGCGGCGGGTGGTCAGGGGGTTACGGCGATCGTGGAGCGATAACGCCTGAATTAGGCCAAACGGGTGTTATTGGTAACACAACGCGTTCTCGTTCCGTTTCCAAGGCATGAACCACTCACGGCTCTTCGCCGCAGTCGTGCTGGTGGCGGCCTCTTGTGCTGCCTGCGGGGAAGCGTCCCGCGAAACCACCACCGTGCGCATAGGGGTGACCGCGTCGGCCAACGAGCCTCGGGTCACGCTCACCAGGACCGTCGTCGACCGGCTGTCGGAGGCGGTCGAGCAGGGCGTGACCCGGGTCGTCGTGTACCGCCAGGGCGAGGACTCCGGCGGCGCGTACTCGGACCAGGACTTCACCGTCCGGGACGGCAACGACGTGGAGAGCGACGGTGCGCTGCGCGAGCTCGGCTTCGAGCAGAACCTGAACCGGCTGACCGGTCAGCTCAGCGGCCTCGCCGGGGACGACGACGACCTCGACCCGCTCACGGTGCTGGGTGACATGGCCTCCACGCCGGGACCGGCGGTGCTCGTGCTGCAGACCAGCGGGTTGCAGACCACCGACCCGCTCGACCTGACCCGGCTCGGGCTTGACCTCGACATCCCGGCCGTGGTGGCGTCGGTGCCCGACGACGCGGTGCCCGAGCTGACCGACAAGGACGTGATCTTCTCCGGGCTGGGCCAGGTGTTCGGCGACCAGCCGCCGCTGCCGCCCGCCGCGCGGGACGCGCTGGTCGGGGTCTGGCTGGGCATCTGCGCCCGGTTCCACGCGAAGAGCTGCACGAACGACGCGGAGCCGGTGCCCGGCGGCGCGTCGATCAGCCGCGCGGAGGTGCCGGTCGTGGACGTCGGCGAGGTCGTGCACGAGGGCGAGTCGGTGCACCTGCCGAACTCGGTGCTGTTCAAGGCGGGCAGCGACGAGCTGGCGCCGGGCGCGCGCGAGGTGCTGGCCGAGGTGGCGAAGAAGTTCGACAACCGCACCACCGCGCGCGTGGTCGCCCGCACGGCCAGTTCGTCCTCGGCGCCGGCCGCGGTGAACCTGACCCAGCGGCGCAGCCAGCGGGTGGTGTCGGCGCTGGTGGAGCTGGGCGTGAGCCGGGCGGCGTTCACCGAGGTCGTCGGCGCGGGCTTCGCCTCGCCGCTCGCGCCCGACCTGGACGGCTCCGGCGACCTGATCCCCGACGCCGCCGCCCGCAACCGCTCGGTCGTGGTCGACCTGGCCGACCCGCGCACCAGCGGCTGACCACGAGCCCCGCGTGTCCAACGAACGCGCGAGTCCTACGTTCGGAACGCGTGAGTCCTACGTTCAGGACCCGAGAGTCCTACGTTCAGGACCCGAGAGTCCTACGTTCAGGACCCCTGAGTTGAACGTTCGGGACACGCGGGGCGTCAGTCCAGCAGCGTCCACGAGGCCGTGCAGCGGACCGTGACCGTGATCTGCTGCGCCTCCAGGTTGAGCTGGTCCATCTCCGGCGGCACGCCGGGCGAGCCGCCGTACCCGGCCGCCCGCATCCGGTGCGACGACTCGACCGCCCACCCCTCGGCGTCGCCGTCGGTCAGCCGCAGCAACGGCCCCAGTCGCACGCCGAGCGCCTGGGCGTACCCCTCGGCACGTCGACGCGCGTCCCGCACGGCCTCCCGCTGCGCCTCGCGCACGGCCTCCGCGTCCTCCTTGAGCTGCCACGTCGGCCCGTTCAGCCAGGTCGGCTCGGCGGTCACGAGCGCGCCCAGCAGCCCGTCGAGCTGCGCCAGGTCTTCGACCCGCAGCACGTAGTTCTGCACGGCCCGGCTGCCCGAACGGCGCTTGCCGTCCCAGTTGTCGTGCACGTTCAGCTGCCGCGACCGCACCTCGACGCCCGGCCGCTCCAGCGCGGGCTCCACCGCGGCGATCCGCGCGGTCAGCCGTTCCACCGCCTCGTTGCGCGTGGAGCCCAGCGTCTCGAAGCTCGCCTGCACCTCGGCGCGGTCGGCGGTCCGCTCGACCTTGCCGACGCCCTTCGTCACCACCTCAGCCATGGCACGACGCTACCGGTGATGTCATTCGATAGCTCTATATAGCTCTGAAGCTAGATTGACGAATACGGCACGACACGGCGTGAGTATTGGATCGGCCGTAGACACCTCGATACCGTCCGAGGATGGACCCGGTGCGCAACCCGTTCGCCCCCGGCGCGGGCCAACGGCCACCCGAGCTGGCCGGGCGCGACAAGGAGCTGGGCGCGTTCGAGGTCGTGCTGGAACGGGTCGCCCGCGGTCGGCCGGAACGCAGCCTCGTGCTCACCGGGCTGCGCGGCGTGGGCAAGACCGTGCTGCTGGGCGAGCTGCGGTCGATGGCGGTGAAGCGCGGCTGGGGCGCCGGGAAGATCGAGGCGCGGCCCGACGCGGGGTTGCGCCGCCCGCTGTCGGCCGCGCTGCACCGGGCGATCCGCGACCTGGCCGTGCGGCACCGCGCGCCGGACCGGGTGGAGTCCGTGCTCGGCGTGCTCAAGGCGTTCGCGCTGCGGTCCAATCCCGAGGACGCGAAGCTGCGCGACCGGTGGCAGCCGGGCATCGACGTGCCCGCCGCGGTCGGCCGGGCCGACTCCGGTGACATCGAGATCGACCTGGTGGAGCTGTTCACCGAGGTCGCCGAGTTGGCGCAGGACGTCGGCACGGGCGTCGCGCTGCTCATCGACGAGATGCAGGACGTGCCGGCGGACGACGTCTCGGCGCTGTGCGCGGCGTGCCACGAGCTGTCGCAGTCGGGCGCGCCGCTGGTCGTGGTCGGTGCGGGCCTGCCGCACCTGCCGGCCGTGCTGTCGGCGTCGAAGTCGTACTCCGAGCGGCTGTTCCGGTACGTGCGGATCGACCGGCTGTCGCGGGAGGACGCCGACCGCGCCGTGCTGGCCCCGGTCGACCGGGAGGAGGCGGGCATCGAACCGGAGGCGTTGGACGCGCTGTTCGACGCCTCGGGCGGCTACCCGTACTTCATCCAGGCTTACGGCAAGGCGGCGTGGGACGCGGCGCCCGCCGACCCGATCACCGCGACGGACGTGGCGGTGGCCGCGCCGGAGGCCGACGCGGAGCTGGCGGTCGGGTTCTTCGGGTCGCGCTACGAGCGGGCGACGCCGGCCGAGCGGGAGTACCTGCGGGCGATGGCGGAGCTGACCGACGGCAAGGACGCGGGCGTGAACACCTCGCAGGTGGCCGACCACCTGGGGCGCAAGCCGTCGTCGCTGTCGCCCGCCCGGGACAGCCTGATCAAGAAGGGGCTCGTGTACTCGGCCGAGCGCGGGCAGATCGCGTTCACCGTGCCCCACTTCGGTCGCTTCCTGCTCGGCCGCGAGGACTGACAGCCCGCTGAGCTGCGATTATCCGTTTACTTCGGTCGCATCGGGTGTTCTAGCGCTCACGCTAGAGAGTTGCGTCCTCCGTGTCCGGTCCAGTAGGTGTCCTCCAGGCGAATCGTCGGGGCTCATCCGGTAGACGCCGATGATTCATCGGTATGTGCGGCACCTCACCGGATAATCGGGTGCATCCGCGCCTGCGAAGGTGCATACTTGAAGCACACACCGAGGAACACCTTCGAGAGGGATGAACCCCCGATGAACTTCACTGCGAAGCTCCGCGCTCGTCGTGTCGAGGCTCGCAACCGCAAGGCTGTCGCCCGTGCGATCGACATGGCGCCCACCCCGGCCATGCGGCACGAGCTGATGGCGATCGCCCAGGCCCAGGTCAGCTCCCTGCGCTGAGGGGAGACCTCTCCGGCGCGCGTGACGACCACCCGATCGACACCGGGTGCGCGCCCCGTCGTCCGCGCTCCGGCGAAGGGGGAACGACGAAGCCCTGCCGCACCTCCCGCGCGGCAGGGCTTCGTTCTGTCAAAACGTGATCCCCGTCACACCCTATAGGGGATGTAACGGACCCCGATCGTGTATCGATGTTCCAGATGACCCCGCGGTGCTGTCGGACCCCCGACCTGGCAGCACCGCGGGGTTTCCCATGTCCGGCTACTTGGCCGTGGCCGAGCCGTTCCAGTCGTCGTCCGTCGTCCTGCGGGCGCGCCTGATCATCACTATGTCCCCCTGCGTGTTCATTGCTGTCCCCCAATGGACCACTCCATGGTGCCATCGGGGTACGACAATTTCTTGAGGGTTTGCTGAGAGCATGACCCGATGACGCACCCGCTCCTGGTCGTCGACGCGGCCAACGTCGTGGGCTCGGTCCCGGACGGCTGGTGGCGCGACCGCGCCGGCGCCACCGCCCGCCTCCGCGACGCCCTGGTGGAGGTGGCCGAGCACGGCCTGCCGGACCTGCCCGGCCCGCTGGAGGTCGTCCTCGTGGTGGAGGGCAGGGCGCGCCACGTCGAGTCGGTCCCCGGCGTCCGGGTCGTCCCCGCACCCGCCTCGGGTGACGACACGATCGTGGAAGTCGTCCGCGCCAACCCGCCCGACCGCCCCTGCACCGTCGTCACCGCCGATCGCGCCCTCCGCGACCGGGTGACCGCCCTGAACGCCACCGTCCTCGGCCCGCGCTCGGTCCGCCGTCCGTAATCCCCGTCCCAATCGGTGGACGGGGCATCGAGCCGGCCGACCTGCGCGGCAAGGTGGTGCCGCTCGACTTCTGGTCGTTCTGCTGCCAGTAGGTCAACTTCTCCACGTGCTGCGGTGTCGCCGACAAACCTCCGCGAACCCGGGACAACCGTGTCCTTCGTTGCCCAGCACGTCGAGCAGGTCGTCCACTGATCGCGGAGCACGGCGGTAACGGGAAACCTGGCGCCGCAACGCCGAGTGGACAGCGTCCGGGAACAGGTCGAGCTGGTCCTGCAGGAAGTCGTCCTGGTGCACGGCTACGACGTCGTACTCCTGGAGCACGCGGTCCGGGAAGTCCTTCAAGTTCTCGGTCACCAGGACCTCGGCTCCTCCTCGAACGGCTGCGGCGAGGACGTGCCGGTCCTTGGGGTGGTTCTCCATCGAGTCGATCAGGTGCTCGTAGCCCAGAACCCGCGCATCGGGGAAGTGGCGTGTCATTTGGTCGATGCGGTGGGCCACTTGTTCCGCGGTCGCACCGCGCTTGCGCATGTTGCGGTCGAGCTCGGTGAGCACACCCTCAGACCAGAGCGGTCGGTAGACCCCGCACTCGGCGACGCTCAGAAGCGTGTCGCACAGGTAGGGCTTGAGCAGTACGCATGTGTCGAAGAAGACGGGGAACAGGAATCACCTGTGCTCGTCCGTCGACATCCGCTCGAACGGCGTGTCCAGAGGCAGGTCGTACAAGCCGCCTTCCTCTCCCGCCCGCACCATCTCGTCCAGACCGGCCGCCCGTGCCCGGCGGGCGCGTTCCTGGTACGCGAGCAGGTCGGCCAGCCGGACTCGGCGATGGCGGTTCGGTTGCTCGTACGGGATCTCGCCCGCTTCGAGCAGGCGCACCAGGGTCGGCCGCGAAACACCGAGCAGTTGCGCGGCCTCGCTCGTGGTCAGGACGGTGTGCTGGGGTGCGACGGTGATCGCCAAACCTTGGGACATGGCAGCCACCACGCTGCGAAGCACGTCGAACACCTCAGCCGGCAGTTCCAGTCGAGTGCCGTCCGGGGCGAGCAGTGCGGCGGTTCCGCCACCTGGGCGGGCCAGCGCCGCGACCCAGGACGACAGCGCTTCCGAACTCGCAGGCGGCAGCAGTGTGCGTTCTCCCATGGTCGCTGTCATGTGACCACAGTAGCGCGAAACGAACAAAACGAAAGATCGTTCATCCACATGGTGGACGCCCGAAATACGTTGGTGTGCGAGTCGTGTTGGATCGGGACGTGACGACCGCACAACGACGCCGTGCCCGTGTCCGCGCCCCCGAGCTGGTGGGCCGCGGGTGGCTCAACACGGGTGGCCGGGACATCAAGCTGGCCGACCTGCGCGGCAAGGTGGTGCTGCTCGACTTCTGGTCGTTCTGCTGCATCAACTGCCTGCACGTGCTGGACGAGCTGCGCCCGCTCGAAGCCGAGTTCGCCGACGTCCTGGTCACCGTCGGCGTCCACTCGCCCAAGTTCGCCCACGAGGCGGAGCCCGCGGCGCTCGAAGCGGCCGTCGAGCGGTACGAGGTCGAGCACCCCGTGCTGGACGACCCCGAGCTGACCACGTGGCAGGACTACGCGGTGAAGGCGTGGCCCACGCTCGTCCTGGTCGACCCCGAGGGCTACGTCGTGCACGTGGCCTCCGGCGAGGGCCACCTCGACGCGCTGCGCCAGATCGTGTCCGAGGTCGTCGCCGAGCACGACGCCAAGGGCACCCTGCACCGCGGCGACGGCCCGTACGTCGCGCCGCCGCCCCGCGAGACCGAGCTGCGCTTCCCCGCCAAGGCCGTCCTGACCACGAACAACACCCTCCTGGTCAGCGACTCCGCGCACCACGGCCTGGTCGAGCTCGACCTCGACGGCGAGACCGTCCTCCGGCGCATCGGCACCGGTGAGCGCGGTCGCCGCGACGGCCTGGAGCCCACCTTCTCCGAGCCCGCCGGCATCGCCCTCCTGCCCGCCGACGTCGTCGCCGAGGTCGGCTACCACGCGGTCGTCGCCGACACGGTCAACCACCTCCTGCGCGGGGTGAACCTCGACACCGGCGAGGTCACCACCGTCGCGGGCACCGGCGAGCAGTGGCGCGACGGCCCCGCCGACGGCCCCGCCGAGGCCGTCGACCTCACCAGCCCGTGGGACGTCACCTGGTGGGAACCCGCGGGCGGCGTGGCCATCGCCATGGCGGGCAACCACACGCTCGGCCTGTTCCGGCCGCGCGAGCGCCGCGTCGAGCGGCTCGCCGGCACCACCGTCGAAGGTCTGCACGACGGCCCGGCCGCCGAGGCGTTCTTCGCCCAGACCTCGGGCCTGGCCGCCGACGGCGACCGGCTGTGGCTGGTCGACTCCGAGACCTCCGCGCTGCGCTGGCTGGACGCCGACCGCACCGTGCACACCGCGATCGGCAAGGGCCTGTTCGACTTCGGCCACCGCGACGGCCAGGCCGACCAGGCGCTGCTCCAGCACCCGCTGGGCGTCACCGTCCTGCCCGGCGGCCAGGTCGTCGTCGCCGACACCTACAACGGCGCCATCCGCCGCTACGACCCGGCCACCGGCGAGGTGTCGACGCTGGCCACGGACGTCGCCGAGCCGTCCGACGCGGTCCTGGTCGACGGTGAGCTGGTCGTCGTCGCCTCCGCCGCGCACCGCCTGGAACGCCCGGTCGCGCCCGGTGCGAAGCTGGTCAGCGGCGAGGCCCACCAGGTGCGCCGGCCGCCGTCGGTGATCGCGTCCGGCGACGTCGAGATCGCGGTCGTGTTCACCCCGCCGACCGGCCAGAAGCTGGACGACCGGTTCGGCCCGTCCACCCGCCTGGAGATCACCAGCTCCCCGCCGGAGCTGCTGGAGTCCGGCGCGGGCGTCGGCACGGACCTGGTCCGCGCGCTGCGCGTCGCCGAGGGCTTCACCGAGGGCGTCCTGCACGTCGTCGCCCAGGCCGCGAGCTGCACGGACGACCCGAGCGTCGAGCACCCGGTGTGCAAGCTGGCCCGCCAGGACTGGGGCGTCCCGATCCGCGTGGTAAAGGACGGGCCCCGGCGGCTACCCCTCATGATGGGTGGCCTCGACGAAGGCATCTAGACTCTGCGGGTGCCCGATGTCAAGCTCGAAATCCAGATGCTGCACGACCGCGTGATGGTGCGGATATCGCCGGAGGACGGAGAACGCCGCAGCAGCGGCGGCATCGTGATCCCGGCGACCGCCCAGATGGCGAAGCGCCTGGCCTGGGGGGACGTGCTCGGGGTCGGTACGAACGTGCGGCACGTCAAGGTCGGCGACCGGGTGCTGTTCAACCCGGAGGACCAGTTCGAGGTCGAGGTCCAGGGCAACACCTACCTCGTCATGAGGGAACGGGACGTGCACGCGACCGCGACCGAGCGGACCGACCACGGGACCGGGCTCTACCTGTGAGATTCGCGGTGAGACCTGTGAACCACCCGACCGTGATCGACGCGTGACGACGGTCGGGTAAGCAGTCCCAGGACCTTGCGAGAGGCAAGAGGGGGAGCGGTGCCGGAGAACCAGCGACCGGAGTACGACGCTGAGCGGACCAAGGCGATGGAGCCGGTCCGCCCGTCGGGCACCGCTTCGGAGCGGACGACGAAGATGACCGCCGGCCCGGCCGGCGAGGCCGAGTGGCCGCAGGAGGAGCCGGACGGCGAACCGGGCACGGGGGCGGACGCCTCGGCCACGGTCCGCAACGTGACGCCGCCGTCGAACGCCGGCGACAACGGAACGGCCCCGTCGGGCGTCTCTCCTCACGTGACGCAGCAGCACCCGCCGCGCAACGCGCAGCAGAACCCGTCGAGGGGCCCGGACGCCACCCAGGCGATCCCGCCGGCCGGCGACCGGACGCGCGCCCTCGCACCGCCGCCCGCCGCCGAGCGGACCCAGAAGATCGCCACGCCGCCGGGCGGCTTCGACCGGCCGCCGTCGCCGTCGGAGGCCACCACGGTCTTCGCCGCGCCGGTGTCCGTGCCCCCGGGCCCGGAGCCGGAGGCCACCGTGTACGGCCCGGTGATGGTCGACGGCGACGCGGAGGCCGACGACGCGGACGCCCGGCGCAAGCGGTTGCGCAAGGGTGGGCTGATCGCCGCCGCCGTGCTCGGCGTGCTGGTCGTGCTCTACGGCCTGGACCTGGTCATCTCCGGCGGGGACGTGCCGCGCGGCGTGACCGTGGCGGGCGTGGACGTCGGCGGCCTGAGCCGCCCCGAGGCCGAGCAGAAGCTGCGCGACGAGATCGGCCCCCGCCTGGCCGCGCCGGTGAAGGCGCGCGCGGGTGACGTGGAGACCGCGGTGGACCCGAAGGCGGCCGGCCTGGAGCTGGACTGGACCTCCACGCTGGACCGCGCGGGCAGCCAGCCGCTGTCCCCGATCACCCGCGTCACCTCGTTCTTCACCTCCCGCGAGGTCGGCTTCGCCACCACCAGCGACCAGGGCAAGCTGTCCGCGGCGCTGGAGGCGCTGCGCGCCGAGACCGACCACGAGCCGGCCGAGGGCACCATCCGCTTCGAGGGCGCCACGCCGGTCGCGGTCGACCCGAAGCAGGGCCAGAAGCTGGACGTGCCGGGCGCGGTGGACAAGCTGCTGGACGACTGGGCCGACGGCGGCACGGTCGAGCTGCCGGTGGCCACCACCCCGGTCAAGACGACCAGGGAAGGCGTGGCGAAGGCGCTGGAGGAGGTCGCCAAGCCCGCCACCGCCGCGCCGCTGATCATCCAGGGCGAGGGCAAGGACGCGACGCTCACGCCCGAGCAGCTGGCCACCGTGCTGGTGTTCGAGCCCGCCGACGACGGCAGCCTGACCGCGAAGGTCGACAACGGCAAGGTCGTCGAGCACGCCGGCCCGCAGCTGAAGGACACGGAGAAGGAGGGCAAGGACGCCCAGATCGTGTTCGAGGGCGGCCGGCCGGTGGTCAAGGAGTCCGTCGACGGCCTCGGCATCGACTGGGACAAGTCCCTGGCCACGGCGCTCGACGTGCTCAAGCGCGACAACGAGCGCGCGATCAAGGCCGAGTACAAGCACACGCCCGCGAAGGTGACCACCGAGCAGGCGAACAAGATGGGCATCAAGGAGGTCATCGGCGAGTTCCAGACCGGTGGCTTCGTGGCCGCGTCCGGCACCAACATCCGCGTCGTGGCCGAGAAGGTGAACGGCGCGATCGTGAAGCCGGGCGAGACGTTCAGCCTCAACGGCTACACCGGTCCGCGCGGCACCGCGCAGGGCTACGTCGAGGCGGGCATCATCGAGAACGGCGTGCCCGGCAAGGCGGTCGGCGGCGGCATCTCGCAGTTCGCCACCACGCTCTACAACGCGGCGTACCACGCGGGCATGAAGGACGCGGGCCACAAGGAGCACAGCTACTGGATCTCGCGGTACCCGAAGGGGCGCGAGGCCACGGTGTTCATGGACGGCGCGGGCAACAGCCTGATCGACATCAAGTTCACCAACCCGGACGAGACGGGGGTGGCGATCCAGACGATCTGGACCCCGTCCTCGATCAAGATCGTGCTGTGGGGCACCAAGAACTACGACGTGACCGGCTCGACCAGCGCCGAGTTCAACCACACGCAGCCGCAGGAGCGCAAGGTCAACAAGCCGGACTGCCAGCCGAGCCCCGGCTCGCCCGGTTTCTCGGTGACCGACACGCGCACCATCACCGACCGCCGCACCGGCCAGAGCCGCCAGGAGAGCCGGACCGTTCGGTACGACCCGCAGTTCAAGATCGTGTGCGAGCCGCCGCCCCCGGGCGGCTGAGCAGGCACGACGGTTCACGGTAGCCACGATTGGGTATCACCCGGTCGTGGCTACCAACGTGCAAGAGGTGCGGAGACATCCCGCGGTCCAGGCTTTCGGCCGCGCCGGGATGGTGTGCTACGGGCTCGTCCACGTCCTCTTGGCGGCGTTGACGGCACAGGTCGTCCTCGGTGACACCGGGGAGAAGACCGACCAGAAGGGCGCGGTCGCCGCCCTCGCCGAGACGTCGCTCGGCCCGGTCCTGCTGTGGATCCTGGCCCTCGGCCTGTTCGCCTTCGCCCTGTGGCAGCTCGCCATGGCCGCCGGCGGGTACGGGTGGGTCACGAAGAAGCGCAAGCGGATCTACCGGCGGTGCGGTTCCGTCGGCCGCGCCATCACCGGCACGGTGATCGGCATCGCCGCGATCAACTACGCGACCGGCACGTCGCAGAAGAGCGGCACCGAGCAGTCCCAGACGTGGACCGCGCGCCTGCTGGCGCTGCCGTTCGGGCAGGTCCTGGTGGGCTTGGTGGCGCTGTTCGTCATCGGCCTCGGCGTCATGGTGGCCCGCAAGGGCGTGAAGAAGTCGTTCGAGGACGACCTGAACATGTCCGAGCTGCCCCCGGCGACGCGCTCGTGGGTCGAGCGGCTGGGCCGGATCGGCTGGATCGGCAAGGGCGCGTCCTACGCGCTGATCGGCGTCCTGGTCGCGTTCGCCGCGATCAACGCCGACCCGTCGGAGTCCGGCGGCATGGACAAGGCGCTGCACACGCTCGCCGCGCAGCCGTACGGCGTGATCGCGCTGGCGGTGATCGCGGTCGGGTTCCTGGGCTTCGGCGCGTACTGCTTCGCCGCCGCCAAGGCGCACAAGGGCTGAGCCCCGCGACAAGCGGAAGGGCGGCACCCCCGCGGGGTGCCGCCCTTGCCGTCTCGCGTCAGGTCAGAACGAGGCTTCGTCCACGTCCATCAGGGCGTTGTCGGTCGCCTCGGCGATCTTGCGGCGGGCGGTCAGCTCGGGCAGCACGGACTTGGCGAAGAACGACGCCACCGCGACCTTGCCCTCGTAGAACGCCTTGTCCTTGGCCGAGACCGGGCCGTCGAGCTTGCCCAGCGCCACGTCGGCCTGGCGCAGCAGCAGCCAGCCCACCAGCACGTCACCGGCGGTCATCAGCAGGCGGACGGTGTTCTGGCCGACCTTGTACAGGTTGCGGACGTCCTCCTGCGAGCTGGTCAGGAAGCCGATCATCGCGCCGAGCATGCCCTGGAGGTCTTCGAGCGCCCGCTTGAGCAGCGCCCGCTCCTCCTTGAGCCGGCCGTTGCCGCCCTCGTTGTCCAGGAACTGCTGGATCTCGCCGTTGAGGAAGCCCAGCGCCTGGCCCTTGTCCCGGATGATCTTGCGGAAGAAGAAGTCCAGCGACTGGATCGCGGTGGTGCCCTCGTACAGCGAGTCGATCTTGGAGTCCCGGATGTACTGCTCGATCGGGTACTCCTGGAGGAAGCCGGAACCGCCCAGGACCTGCAACGACTGCGCCAGCTGCTCGTAGGCGCGCTCCGAGCCGACGCCCTTGACGATCGGCAGCAGCAGGTCGTTGACCTTCTCCGCCAGCTCCTTGTCCGCCCCGCCCAGGGCGATCTTGTCCTGCTGCGTGGCGGTGTAGAGGTAGACGGCGCGCAGGCCCTCGGCGTACGCCTTCTGGAGCATCAGCAGGCGGCGCACGTCCGGGTGGTTGGTGATGGTGACGCGCGGCGCGGTCTTGTCCGTCATCCGGGTCAGGTCGGCGCTCTGCACCCGCTCCTTGGCGTAGGCCAGGGCGTTGAGGTAGCCGGTCGACAGGGTGCCGATGGCCTTCGTGCCGACCATCATCCGGGCGTACTCGATGACCTGGAACATCTGCGCGATGCCGTCGTGCACCTCGCCGAGCAGCCAGCCCTTGGCCGGGACGCCGTGCTGGCCGAACGTCAGCTCGCACGTGGTCGAGACCTTGAGGCCCATCTTGTGCTCGACGTTGGTGACGAAGGCGCCGTTGCGCTCGCCGGTCGACTCACCGGTCTCCGGGTCGAAGTGCCACTTCGGCACGAGGAACAGCGACAGGCCCTTGGTGCCCGGCTTCGGCTCGATGCCGGGGCCCTCGGGACGGGCCAGCACCAGGTGCATGATGTTCTCGGTCATGTCCTGGTCGGCGGAGGTGATGAACCGCTTCACGCCGTCGATGTGCCAGGTGCCGTCCTCCTGGAGGGTGGCCTTGGTGCGGCCCGCGCCCACGTCGGAACCGGCGTCCGGCTCGGTCAGCACCATGGTGGCGCCCCAGCCGCGCTCGATCATGATCTCGGCCCAGCGCTTCTGCTGCTCGGTGCCGTTGCGGTAGACGACCGAGGCGAAGTTCGGGCCGGCCAGGTACATGTAGATGGCCGGGTTCGCACCGAGGATCAGCTCGGAGGCCGCCCACTGGACCGACGGCGGGATGCCGAAGCCGCCCAGCTCGTTCGGCAGCGACAGCCGGTACCACTCGCCGTCCCAGATGGCCTGGAAGGACTTCTTGAACGACTCCGGCAGCGTGGCCGAGTGGGTCTTCGGGTCGAAGACCGGGGGGTTGCGGTCGGCGTCGGCGAAGGACTCCGCCAGCGGCCCGACCGCCAGGTTGTTGAGCTCGGCAAGCACGCCGCGCGCGGTGTCCTCGTCGGACTGCTCGAACGGCCCCGTGCCGAGGTGGTCCTGCACGTTGAAGACCTCGAACAGGTTGAACTCGAGGTCCCGGACGTTGCTCTTGTAGTGACCCATCTCGTCGCTCACTCCATGCTGGTCGGGGCGGTCCCCTACTGACCGGTAACAACAGGGTATTACCTGTCAGTAACCCCGGCAAGGCCAAGGGGTCGGGTGTGGCGAACCAGACGTCACTGAGCTGCGGTTTCCGGCCCTGTGATCGACTTCTTCCTTCGGTACCGCCGCGTCCCGGAACCCCGCCGTGCCCGTCGCGTCACACCAGGCGAACGCCGCCCGAGAGCAGGCCGGCCTGGTAGGCGAGGGAGACGGCGTGCGTCCGGTCGCGGGCGCGGAGTTTGCGCAGGATGTTCTTGACGTGGGTGCGGACGGTTTCCACGGAGACGTACAGCTCGTTCGCCACCGCCTGGTTCTCCATGCCGTCCGCGATGAGTTGCAGCACCTCGTACTCGCGGCGGGACAGGGAGCGGCGGGTGCCGGCTTCGGCGGTCGGCGTGAAGCCGGCGGCCAGGGGTGCCAGGGTCGGGTCCAGGTACGTCCGCTCGGCGTGCGTGCGGGCGATGGCCTGAAGCACCTCGGTGATCCCGCCGTCCCTCGGCACCATCCCGCGCACGCCCGCGGTCAGGGCTGAGCGCACGTACTTCGCCGTCCGGTGCGGTTCGCGCACCAACGCCACCACGACCAGCGACGGGTCGCCGCCCGTCAGCAGCGTGGCCAGGTGGCCCTGCGGGTCGAGGGCGGAGTCGACCAGCAGCACGTCGGGCCGCAGCCGCTCGTGCAGCCGAACGGCCGTGTGCAGGTGCCCGGTCGCACCCAGCCAGTGCATGGAGGGCGTGCGCCGGACCACGGCGGCGAGTCCTTCGCGGAACAGGGGCACGGGGTCCACGACCGCGACCCCCGGGCCGGGGACGGGAGCGGGGGTGCGCCGATCCCCGCCTGGCACGAGCGGACGCACGTTGACACCGGTTCGCATACGAGTGCGACCACGTCCGCGACCAGCCATGACGCGGGTTCCGCGAACTACTTTCCGTGAGAGCGCGACGCTCGTTCTCGGTCATGTATGTGAACAACAGTCACAAGTGTGACTCAATGACCGTTCGCGACCTTCCGCGCGGCGCAACAGCCTCGTAAGACGTACGTCACACACCCATGTGGGACGCCGCGCACCGCCGCCGCTCGAACACGCGCAGCCACCCGTGGGCCGAACACTCGTGGAGGCCTCATGGAAACCCTCGACTGGGTCGTCGTCGGTGGGTACTTCTTCGTGATGGTGGCGATCGGCTACTGGTCACGCGGGCGGATCAAGAACATCGCCGACTTCTTCACCGCGGGCGGCAAGATGCCCTGGTGGCTGTCCGGCATCTCGCACCACATGTCCGGTTACAGCGCCGTCATGTTCGTGGCCTTCGCCGCCGAGGCTTACCGCCTCGGGCTGACCGTCTACATCTGGTGGGCGCTGACGATCGGTGTCGGTGTCGGCATCGGCGCGTTCCTGTGGGCGGGCACGTGGAACCGGCTGCGCTCCAAGCACGGCGTCAAGTCGCCGCTGGAGTACCTGGCCCGGCGCTACAACGTGCCGACCCAGCAGATCATGGCGTGGGCCGGCGCGGCGCTGAAGGTCGTGGACATCGCGGCCAAGTGGGTCGCGGTCGCACTGCTGCTCCAGGGCTTCGCGGGTGTGCCGGTGTGGCTGGGCATCACGCTGGTCGGCGTCGTCACCATGGTCTACTCGGTGATGGGCGGCCTGTGGGCCGACGCGTTGACCGACTTCGGCCAGTTCATCATCCAGGGCCTGGCGGGCGTGGCCATGTTCATCGCGGTCGCCGCGCACTTCGGCGGCCTGGACTTCATGTGGACCATCTGGGACAAGCTGCCCGAGTCGCACTCCGACCCGCTGTCCGGCCAGTACACGCTGATCTTCTTCATGGCGCTGTTCCTGATCAAGACGCTCGAGTACAACGGCGGCATGTGGAACCTGGCGCAGCGCTACATGGCCGCGCCGTCCGGGGCCGCGGCCAAGCGGTCGGCGCTGCTGTCCAGCGTGCTGTGGCTGGTGTGGCCGCTGATCCTGTTCTTCCCGATGTGGGCCGCGCCGCTGATCGTGCCGGGCATGGAGGCCAACGCCGAGCAGGCTTACGTCGAGATGGGCAAGGCCATGCTGCCCGCGGGCATGGTCGGCCTGGTGCTGGCGGGCTTCTTCTCGCACACCATGGCGATGGTGTCGTCGGACGCCAACGTGATCTCCGCGGTCATCACCCGGGACATGCTGCCCAAGCTGTGGAAGGGCGTGACGCGGCTGGGTGAAGCGGCCCAGCTGCAACTGGCCCGCGTCACCACGTTCCTGTTCATCGGGCTGAGCATGACGATCGCGTTGACCGCGGACACCAAGGGCTTCGTGCTCAAGGTGGTGATCGCCCTGGTGGCGGCCACGATGGGCCCGATCGCGATCCCGTTGATGCTCGGCATGCTGCCGTGGTTCAAGAAGGTCGGCCCGACCGCCGCGACGAGCTCGGTGATCGGCGGGCTCGGCACGTGGGCCGTGCTGTACGTGATGCAGCAGAACAAGGTCGAGTTCGTCACCCAGGCGGTGATCGTGTCCTGGCCGCTGCTGGTGTCGCTGGTGCTGTACCTGGTGGTCGGCCTGCTGATCAAGCCGGAGCCGTCGGCCGAGCGGGACGCGCTGGTCGAGTCGCTGCGCACCGACCCCGACGAGGAGAAGGTGCCCACGCGCGCCTGATCACCCTCCTGGGGCGATGGGTCATCTCCACTGTGCGGGCGCCGTCGTGCGCCCGCACAGTGGTGTCGTGGGTCCGGTAAACCGATTGCCCCTGGTCATACCGTCGGAAGATGGACGAGGAGATCAGGGAGTTCTACGCGCTCGGCTTCGAGGACGAGCGGTTGCGCGTCGGCGGCAACGGGCGGCTGGAGTTCCTGCGCACGCAGGACGTCGTGCGGCGGTTCGTCGGTGAGCGCAGCCGCGTGCTGGACGTCGGCGGGGCGACCGGTGTGCACGCGGGGTGGCTCGCGGAGGACGGGCACGAGGTGGTCCTGGTGGACGCCATGCCGTCGCACGTCGAGGTGGCCGGCGCGCTGCCGGGCGTGACCGCAGTCGTGGGCGACGCCCGCGACCTGCCGGTCGACGGGCCGTTCGACGTGGTGCTGCTGTTCGGGCCGCTCTACCACCTGACCGACCGGGACGACCGGCTGCGGGCGTGGCGCGAGGCGCTGCGCGTGGTGCGGCCGGGCGGGCTCGTGCTCGGCGCCGTGATCGGGCGTTTCGCGGCGCTGCTCGACGGGCTGCGCGAGGACTTCGTGCTCGACCCGCGCTACCGGGACCTGGTGGCGCACGGGCTGCGAACCGGGGAGCACCGGCCGCCGGCCGGAACGCCGTGGTTCACCACCGCGTACCTGCACCACCCGCGGGAGGCGGCCGAGGAGGCGCGGGAGGCCGGGCTGGACGTGGTCGGCACGTTCGCGCTGGAGGGCGCGGCCTGGCTGCGGTCCAACGCCGACCTGGACGCCGCCTTCGCCGACCCGGCCCTGCTGGACTACCTGATGTGGGCGTTGCGCGAGGTGGAGCAGGAGGAGTCGGTGCTGGGCGCGTCGTCCCACCTGATCACCGCCGCGCGGCGGGCCCTGCCGTGAGGTCCGGTGTGGTCGTCGTCGCGGTGCGCCGGTCACCCCGAGCGGGATAGTGTGGGTGCTAATGATTAGTGCACAAAGCGTCGAGGACCCGCTGGCCCTGGAACGGCAGGTCTGCTTCGCGCTGTCCATCGCGTCCAGGAACGTGGTCGCCGTCTACCGGCCGCTGCTGGAGCCCATGGGGCTCACCCACCCGCAGTACCTGGTGATGCTGGCCCTGTGGGGTCGTGCGCCGTTGTCGGTGAAGGAGCTGAGCCGGTTGCTCGCGTTGGAGCCCGCGACGTTGTCGCCGCTGCTCAAGCGGCTGGAGGCGATCGGGTACGTGACCCGGTCGCGGGACGCGGCCGACGAGCGCCAGCTCGCCGTGACGCTGACCGAGGAGGGCGCGGCGCTGCGCGAGCAGGCGCTGGCCATCCCGCCCGCGGTGGTGGAGCGGCTCGGCATGTCGCTGGACGAGCTCCGCGACCTGCACGCCGTGCTGACCAGGGTGATCGCCGCGACGGAGCGGTCGTGAAGGGGCCGTCCGCGCCGCTGCGGGTGTGGTACCTGCTCGGCGGCCGGCTGCCCATGCGGCACCGGGAGTGGGTGTTCCGGGAGGCGACCAAGCCGACGTGGCTGGCGTGGTTCGGCGTGCGGATGTTCCTCCAGGTCCTGCCGTTGACGGTGGTCATCACGCTGGCCCTGGTGCTGGGCCTGGGCTCGCCGTTGCCGCTGGCGATCGCGTGCGGGTCGCTGGGGCTGGTGGTCGGCGTGTACTTCGGCGTGTCGTACGCCATCGAGAGCACCGACCACCGGATGACGAAGTACGGCTACCCGGCGGGTGCGGCGGCGGCGGTGCGCAAGGAGCGGACGGCGCGCGACCAGGAGCGCTACGAGCGGGCCTGGCGATCGCCCGAAAACGGTTCCTGACTTCACGGGTCGGTGCCCTAGCGTCCGGTGGTGTGGAGTGGCAGGCGGCGGTGGCGGCGGCGTTCGGTCTCGGTGACGTGGTCGAGCCGTGGACACCGGTCTCCGGCGGGCGTTCCCACCTCGTGTGGCGGCTGCGCACGTCGCGGGGCACGTGGGCGGTCAAGCGCCTGAACCGGTCGCGCGAGGACTGGTGGCTGCGCGACTACCTGGAGGCGGCGGAGGTCCAGCTCGCGGCGTACGAGCGCGGCTTCCCCATGCCACGCCCCGTCCACCCGCTCGACCCCGTCGCACCGCTCCTGGCCGACGTGCGGGCGGGCGACGAGCTCGAGAGCTACCTGGTGCACGAGTGGCACGACGGCCGCCCGCCGACCGGGGACGTGACGCCGTGGGTCGGCGCCACCCTGGCGTCGCTGCACCTGCTGTCCACCGACCAGGTCCGGGACTGGCCACCGCACCCGGTCGAGGAGTGGCGCGAGTGGCTGGACGCGTCACCCGGCGACTTCACCGCCGCCGTCCGCGCCTACCTGCCGGACATCGCCGAGGCGTGGACCATCGCCACCGCCCCGGCCGACCTCACCCCGGTCCGCACGCACCGGGACGTGAAGCCGGACAACGTCCTGGAGACCCAGCACGGCCCGCTGCTGCTGGACTGGGACGGCGCGGGACCGGAGTACGCGGAGTGGGAACTGACCCGTGCCGCCGTCTACTTCAGCCGGCTGGGCGAGGACCACGCCGCCTTCGACCGGGTGATCACGTCCTACGAGGAGGCCGGCGGCAAGCGTCCCCCGGCGTCACCGACCTCGTTCGCGGGCCTGCTGCGCGTCTACCTGCGCGGCGCGGCCTGGATGGTCTGGCGAGCCCTGGGCCACCGCCCGGTCACCCCACCGGAACGCGCGGCAGCCCACACCCACGCCCTCGAACTGCTCGCCGATCTGCGCACGTCCCTGACCAACCTGGCCACCTGGACCACCCGCCTGCACTGACCGCGCGGGCTCGGAACGGCCGTAGGCCCAGGTCGACGTGACCTGGGCCTGCTGTTGACCGATACTTGTTGCACGGAAGTCGCACGGAGTCATCCCGGGACTCGCCCCGGTGGTAACAGGTCCCGATCACGGCCTGGGGCGCCGGGAGCCGATCAGATCGGCGGGATCGAGGGTGACGGTCCTGCCGCCGGGGACGTCGACGGTGCCGCGAGTGCCGGCTTGGAGCGTCGAAACCTCCGCGTACACGCCTTGGTCCAACCGGTAGCAGTAGATGATCGGTCCACCTTCGCGCCCGATCTCGACTCGCCAGAAGGCGGGGACTCCTGCTGCGGCGAACGCGGCGGGTTTCTCCAACCGATCGCGGCGCGCGGTGGACGGGCTGACCACCTCGATCGCGAGGGCGACCAGTTCGACATCGACCGTGGTGGTCTCCACCAGTTCCGTGCACACGACCACGTCCGGGATGTAGCCCAACCCCGGTGCGATGCGCACGCCGACCGCAGTCACGGCCTCCATGCCGCCGTCGGCGACCACGTCGTCCAGCAAACGGCAAAGTCGGTCGGCGATGCGTTGGTGCGTCACTGCAGGAGCGGCGCTCACCACGAACCGCCCTTCGACCAGTTCGACGCGGTGGCCCTCCACAGGCTCAAGGCGCTCCCAATCCTCCAACGTGTAGCCGTCCAGGCGGCGTGCACTGGTCATGGTGTGCCTCCGAGGCGCTGCTGTGGCGAGCCCGTCCCCACGCGCGAGGAAGATCCGTCGACCTGTGGTCGCGAGCCTACCGAGCAGACCACCCCCGCTCGCGCGGGGAAGACACGTCTCGACGAGGCCGGACACCAGTACGGATCGCCCCCGCTCGTGCGGGGAAGTCCACGAACAACCATATGACAGATGGGGGTCGGAAGGCGCCTCCTGGCCACGAGGAGCACTCGGCCTGAAAGCGACGAAGGCCCAGGTCATCCGGCTGAACCGGCGCTGACCTGGGCCTTCGTGCTGCTGAGCGGGTGACGGGAATCGAACCCGCCTCTACAGCTTGGGAAGCTGTCGTTCTACCAATGAACTACACCCGCGGGGTGCGGCACCGATCATACACAAAGGCGGTGGGCGCGGGGGTGGGCAGGGCGTCACCTAGGCTGTGCCCGTGCTGCTGAGTGACCGTGATCTGCGCAAAGAGGTCGAGTCCGGCCGGTTGGTGCTGGAGCCGTTCGACGACGTCATGGTGCAGCCGTCCAGCATCGACGTCCGGCTGGACCGGTTCTTCCGCGTCTTCAACAACACCCGGTACACGCACATCGACCCCGCGATGCAGCAGGACGACCTGACGTCGCTGGTCGAGCCGGCCGACGACGAGCCGTTCGTGCTGCACCCCGGCGAGTTCGTGCTCGGCTCGACGTTCGAGCTGGTCACCCTGCCCGACGACCTGGCGGGACGGCTGGAGGGCAAGTCGTCGCTCGGCCGCCTCGGCCTGCTCACGCACTCGACGGCGGGCTTCATCGACCCCGGGTTCTCCGGCCACATCACGCTGGAGCTGTCCAACGTGGCCAACCTGCCCATCACGCTCTGGCCGGGCATGAAGATCGGCCAGCTGTGCCTGTTCCGGCTGAGCAGCTCGGCCGAGTTCCCGTACGGCTCGACCCAGGCGGGGTCCCGCTACCAGGGCCAGCGCGGTCCGACGCCGTCGCGCGCCTACCTGAACTTCCACCGCACGGACACCAAGCGCTAGAGCTTCAGGTCCCCGTACCGGGCCAGCACCCGCGACCTCAGCTCGGGGTCGGTCCGCGGCACGGGTTCCAGGAACACCTCGTCCAGCTCGGCGTGCGCGGCGCGCAGCTCGGCGTCGATCCGCACGCACGCCCGTTCCAGGTCGGCCGCGCCCAGCGCGTCGTCGAAGTCGAGCCGCGCGCAGACCAGCACCCGGTCGGTGCCGACGGCCATCGTCAGCAGGTCCACCACCTGCTCGACCTCGGGCGCCTCCCGCAGCTGCGTCCACACCGCCCGCACCAGCACCGGGTCGGCCTGCCTGCCGATCAGCAGCCCCCGGTTGGTGGACGCCAACGTGTACGCGGCGAGCGCGAGCAGCACGCCGATCGCCAACGACGCCACGCCGTCCCACACCGACGACCCGGTCAGGTGGTGCAGCCCCAGCCCGCCGAACGCGAGCAGCAACCCGATCAGGGCGGCCGAGTCCTCCAGGAACACCGTCTTCACCGTCGGGTCGTCCGACACGCGCAGGAACGCGAGCACCGACCGCCCCTCGGCCCGCGCCTCCCGCCGCACCTGCCGCACGGCCTGCGTCCACGACACCGACTCCAGCGCGAACGCCAGCGCCAGCACCACGTAGCCGACGACGGGGTTGCCCTGCTCCTCCGGCGCGCCGAACACGGTCCGGAACCCCTCGTAGAACGCGAACACCGCACCGGACACGAAGATCGACACGGCGGCGAGCAGCGACCAGAAGTACCGGTCCTTGCCGTACCCGAACGGGTGCCTGCGGTCCGCGGGGCGCGCCGACCGGCGCAGCGCCGTCAGCAGCAGGGCCTCGGTGATCGTGTCGGCGACCGAGTGCGCCGCCTCGGCGAGCATCGCCGCCGACCCGGTGATCACCCCGGCGATCGCCTTCATCACCGCGATGGCGAAGTTCACGGCCAGGGCGAGCAGGACGGTGAGCGTGCTCTCGCCGCCCCTCGACTGATCGGCTGCCATGCCCCGACGTTAAGCCGGACGGGCGCGGTCCGCCGGTTGTGGCCGCCCTCACGAAACGATCATGATCATTCCTGCGACGTCGAGGTGACGAGGTTTTTCTTTTCCGGGGGGAATTCCAGGTGCGCAACCTGATCGGCCGGCTCTCGGCCCTGTTCACGGCCGTGGGCGTGGCGACGCTCGTGAGCCCGCTCGCGGTGGCGGAGGAGAACACCGTCACGCTGGAGGGGCTGGTGTGGTTCGACCGCAACGCCAACGGCGTGGTCGACGCGGGCGAGCCGCCGCTGGCCGACGGTCGCGGTGTCGAGGTCTTCGACGTCGCCACCAAGTCCTTGATCAAGGCTTACGGCACGGACGCGAACGGGCGTTACCGGGCCGAGGGCCTGCCCGACGTGCCGCTGTCCATCAGGACACCCAACACCGACATCTTCGAGGCGACGACGCCGTCGACGTTCAACCCCGTCAGCGGCGGCGGCAGGTTCGACTTCGGCGTGCGCGGCGGGACGGTGCGCGGGTTCTCGTTCAACGACGCCAACCGCGACGGCGTCCGGCAGACCTTCGAGGGCGACGTGCCGGGCGCGCCGACCGTGCGGCTGATCGGCGGGATCGTCGACATCGCTCCCGCGACGCGCGGCGTCAAGGGCGAGTACGAGTTCCGCGACGTGCCGGTGGGCACCTGGATGCCGATGTCGATCGTGGCCGACCTCCCGCCGGAGCTGAAGCTGGCCGAGCCGGTGAGCGGGTTCGACATCGACCCGAAGACGCGGCAGAAGCCGTTCGTGGTGCGCGCGGGTGAGACGGCGCGCGTGGACGTCCGCTACACCCACCTGGACGCCGACTTCGTGGCCGGCGCGCCGCGCTTGGAGCCCGCGCGGGACGCCTACCGGGTGGGTGACGTCGTCACGCTGGTCGTGCCGGTCACCAACCGGGGCGAGGCGCGGGACAACCCGGACATGGTGGTGTTCGGCTCGACGCCGGAGTTCGTCGGCGCGGCCGACCACGTCCGGGTGATCACGCCGGGTCAGGAGTTCAGCCTGCGCGACCCGATCGCGGTGGGCGAGACAGTGGACGTGCGGTTGACCTACCGGTTGGACAAGCCGGAGTTCGACCGGTTCCACCTGCTCATCCGGCCGTTCTCCGCCTTGGGGCACAAGGAGACGAACCTCGGGGACAACCACGCGATCGTGCCGCTGAAGTACACGACCGGGGAACAGCCGACCACCACCACGCCCCCGACCAGCACCACCGCCACGACGACCACCACCGCTCCGGCCCTGGTGCAGGTTTCCAGCGGCACCAGCGGGTTGGCCCGCACGGGCGCGGCACCCCTGCCGCTGCTGGCGGTCGGCGGCCTGCTGATCGGCGGCGGCGTGCTGACCTTCTTGGCGGCACGCAGGCGTCGTCGCGCCTGACCCGTTCGGACCACCGCTGCCGTTAGCCTGCGGCATGGGCATTTTGGTGCACGTACTGCTGACGGCGGTGGCGGTCTGGGTCGCCACGCTCATCCCGGGCATCGACCTGGAGGCGGGCGCGTCGACGCCCGCGAAGATCGGCACGCTGATCGGCGTCGCGCTGCTCTTCGGTCTGGTCAACGCGGTGGTCAAGCCGCTGGTGAAGTTCTTCGGCTGCCTGTTCTACCTGGTCACGCTCGGCTTGATCGGCCTGGTGGTGAACGCCCTGCTGTTCTGGCTCACCGGCTGGCTGGCGGGCGAGCTGGGCCTGCCGTTCGACGTGACCGGCTTCTGGCCCGCGTTCTGGGGCGCGATCATCGTCGCCCTCGCGAGCTGGGCCCTGAACGTCGCCTACGACCGCGTCACCGACCGCGACTGACCCCGGCACGGCGAACGCCCCCGGTCCGAAGAGGACCGGGGGCGTTCGTCCACACCCGACTAGTTCGACGCGGTCTTGTCCTCGTCCGGCAGCGGGGTGCCGGTCGGGGTCTCGTCCGTCGGGACGTCGCCGCGTTCCAGGGCCAGGCCCCGGCGCACGGACGTCAGCAGCAGCTGCGCCACGTCCACGACCTCGACGTGCGAGCCCGCCGTGCCCTCGTTCTGCCGGGCCGTCACGCCGTCGGTCAGCATCACGCGGCAGAACGGGCAGCCCGTCGCGATCTTCGACGGGGCCGTGCCCAGCGCCTCGTCCACGCGGTCGAGGTTGATGCGCTTGCCGATCCGCTCCTCCATCCACATGCGCGCGCCGCCGGCGCCGCAGCACATGGAGCGCTCCTCGTGGCGCGGCATCTCGCGCAGCGTCGCCCCGGACGCGCCGACCAGCTCGCGCGGCGCCTCGTAGACCTTGTTGTGCCGGCCCAGGTAGCACGGGTCGTGGTAGGTGACGTCCTCGGCGACCTCGGCCACCGGCACCAGCCTGCGCTCGCGCACCAGCCGGTTGAGCAGCTGCGTGTGGTGCACGACCTCGAACTGGCCGCCGACCTGCGGGTACTCGTTGGCCAGGGTGTTGAAGCAGTGCGCGCACGTCACGACGATCTTGCGCTGACCGGCCTCGCGACCGTCGAACACGGTGTTGAGCACCTCGACGTTCTGCTGCGCCAGCATCTGGAACAGGAACTCGTTGCCCGCGCGCCGCGCCGGGTCGCCGGTGCAGCTCTCCTCCGGCCCGAGCACGGTGTACTTGACGCCCGCGGTGTGCAGCAGCTCGGCCACCGCCCGCGTGGTCTTCTTGGCCCGGTCCTCGAACGCGCCCGCGCAGCCGACCCAGAACAGGTACTCGGCGTCACCCAGCTCGCCGTCGAACACGGGCACCTCGAAGTCCAGGCCCTCGGTCCACGCCAGGCGGTCCTTGGCGTTCTGGCCCCACGGGTTGCCCTTGTTCTCCAGGTTCTTGAACATGCCGCCGAGCTCGGACGGGAAGTTCGACTCGATCAGCACCTGGTAGCGGCGCATGTCGACGATGTGGTCGACGTGCTCGATGTCCACCGGGCACTGCTCGACGCACGCGCCGCAGGTGGTGCAGGACCACAGCACCTCGGGGTCGATCACGCCCAGCTCGTCCGCGCCGCCGACCAGCGGCCGCTCGGACTCGGCCATCGCCAGCACGTCGATGGACTCCAGGCGCTTCTTGTAGTCCTCGTACTTGTCCTCGACCAGGCCGACCTCGTCGCCCGCCATGTCGCGGGAGCCGCCCGCCAGCAGGTACGGGGCCTTGGCGAACGCGTGGTCGCGCAGCTGCGTGATGACGAGCTTCGGCGACAGCGGCTTGCCGGTGTTCCACGCGGGGCACTGGGACTGGCAGCGGCCGCACTCGGTGCAGGTGCTGAAGTCCAGCCAGCCCTTCCAGGAGAAGTCCTCGACCTTGCCGACGCCGAACACGTCCTTGTCGGGGTCGGCCTCCTCCAGGTCGAGGACCTTGCCGCCGCTCATCATCGGCTTGAGCGCGCCGAGCGCGACACCGCCGTCGTCCTCGCGCTTGAAGTAGATGTTGAAGAACGCGCTGAACCGGTGCCAGGCCACGCCCATGGTGAGGTTCTTCGACACCACGATCAGCCAGACCATGCCGGACAGCAGCTTGGTGACCGCCATGATCGAGACCCAGTTCGGGCTGGCGGGCAGGAGGTTCGCCAGCGGCGCGGTGACGAACGACGTCCACAGCGGCGGGTCCTCCAGACCGGATGCCTGCTTGAACGCCTTCACGCCGAGGATGCCGAGGCCCTCGATGATCACGACCGCTTCGACGAAGTAGGCGGACTTGAAGTCCGAGCCCGCGAACCGGGACACGCGGTCGGCGCGGCGCGGGTGGTTGAGCTGGCGGATGATCGCGAGCGCGACGCCGCCGACCACCGTGCCGATGCCGAGCAGCTCGACCAGCAGCAGCCACAGCGACCAGGTGCCGATGACCGGCCAGTGGAAGCCGGGGTCGAACACCTCGCCGTAGGCTTCGAACAGCACCGCGGAGCCGATCAGGAAGCCCCACATCACCATCCAGTGCCAGGGCGCGACCTTGCGGAACTTGGCCATCCGGGTGTGCGCGACGAACTCCACGATCAACGTGCGCAGGCGTGGCACGAACGGCCCGTTGCGGGTCGCGTCGGGCTGGCCGAGGCGGATGATCTTGATCATCCGCATGACACCGGCGACGAACAGACCCCAGGCGAACACGCTGACGGCGACGCCGATGGCGCCGAGGGTGAGCTGGAGGGCTCCCATTGTGGTGGCGGCCTTTCTCGTCCGTTCTCCTGGCTGGGCAGCCTACGCCCGATTACTGGCCGGTAACCACTTGGACGTGGCAGATCGCATACGGTCGGTAGACTAGTGGAACAAACGTTCAACTTTCTGAGGGCGGGACCGTGCTCGTGTACCTGGTGCCGGCCGTGGCGATCATCGGCGAGGTCACCGCCACCGTGTTCCTCAAGCTGTCCGAGGGCTTCTCCAAGCCGATCCCCTCGGTCGTGGTCGTCGTGGGGTACCTCGTCGCGTTCGGCGCGCTGAGCAAGGTGCTGCAACTGGGCATGCCGATCGGCGTGGCGTACGCGATCTGGTGCGCCTTCGGGATCGCTGCGGTCGCGAGCATCGGCGTGCTGGTCTTCGAGGAGCCGCTGAACGCCACGATGGTGGTCGGGCTGCTGCTCGTGATCGCGGGCGTGGTGGCCATCGAGGTCGGCAGCGGTGCCGCCGCCTGACGGCCGCCGGGCCCGCGGCGACCGGCGTCGGCGGGCGATCCTGGAAGCCACGCTGCGGGTCGTGGAGCGGGACGGCGTGGCGGGCGTCAGCCACCGGTCCGTGGCCCGTGAGGCGGGCGTGCCCACGACGTCGACCACTTACTACTACGCGACCCTGGACGACCTGCTGATCGCCACGCTCACCTGGTCGGCCGACGGGATGGCCGCGAGCTTCCGCGAGGTGCCCCTGACGCCCGCGGCCGTGGCCCGGTTCATCGCGGACGCCGCCGGCGAGCACCGGGGGCGCACGCTCGCCGAGTACGAGCTGTACCTGCTGGCGGCACGCCGCCCGGAGCTGCGCCCGGCCGCGCGGCGCTGGACCTCGCTCATGGCCGAGGTCGCCGGCCCGGGCGACCCGGTGGCGCTCCGGGCGGCCCTCGCGGGCCTCGACGGGCTGCTGATCCAGGCGCTGATCGCGGAATTCCCCCCAATGGCGGAGGATTTGGAGCCGGTCGTGTCCCTTCTGATGCCCGGCGGATGACCTTCGCGCGGGACACTGGTGGCATGAGGTTCGCCGGTCGTGAGTCGTGGCAGGTGTCGCACGGGACGAATCAGACGGTCAACACCGCCCTGTTCATCCGGGACACGCTCGCGCTCTCGGTCGAGACCGTGCCCGAGCTGCCCGGCCTGGACCCGTCGGTGCCGGTCGTCGTGCCGCCGGGGGTGGACCGGGCGGGCGCGGCCGAGGAGTGGCTCGGCTGGTGGGCCGACGTGCTCGACCACGCCCGCGCCGAGCTGCCCGGCGGCTCGCCCGTTGACCCGGCCGGCCAGTCGCTCCAGGTGCGGCCCGCGCTGCGGGCGGCGGTGCTGGCGCTGACCCCGGCGGCGGCCGAGTACGACCACCGGTACGTGACGTCACGGGGCGCGTTGCCGATCGGCGAGGTCGTGCGCGGCGTCGAGGGCCGGATCGGGCGGTACGTGCGGCCGTTCCGGCTGGTGATCACCGAGGTGCCGGTGCAGGGCCTGGTGTGGGAGCGGATGACCGAGACGCACGTCATCGCCTCGCAGCGCTTCCTGGTCGACCCGGCCCGCTCCGCGCCCGCCCTGCGCGCCGTCGTCGAGTCCCTGGCCTGACCTGACTCCCGCTGACGGATCGCTGACCGCGGGGGTAGGGACAGCCCCCGTATCCGGTCGGGGGTCTTCCTGGTGGGACGGGCCACCGGGTACGCCTAACTTGAACGTCGACAGACCTTGACGTCCGAGGGGGCAGCGGTGGTTAAGCGGATCGCGTTGGTGGCCGGGGTGGCGGTGGCCGCCGCACTGGCGCTGTCGTCGTGCGTGCGACTGGTGCAGAACGGCTTCGACGACCAGCACTCGGTGACCGACCAGGTGACCGAGGTGCGGCTGCAGAACGGCTCGGGCGACGTGGTGGTGCGCAGCAAGGAAGGCGCCACCGAGACCCAGGTCCGCCGGCACGTCGAGTACCCCAAGGACGCCGAGAAGCCCGGCGGCGCGTCCCACCGCGTGGAGGGCACCACCCTGGTCCTGGACGGCTGCGGCAGCCGCTGCTCGGTGGACTACGAGGTCACCGTCCCGTCCAAGGACGTCCGGATCACCGGCGAGAACACGTCCGGCTCCGTGCGGCTCGAGAGCGTCGCGAGCGTCGAGGTCGAGGTCGGCTCCGGCGACACGACGATCCGCGACGTGGCGGGCGTGGTGCGCGTGGACAACAGCTCGGGCGACCTGACCGTGTCCGACGTGGGCGGCGAGTTCACCGGCAAGGTCGGCTCCGGCAGCTCCAAGCTGACCGGCATGGGCGGGTCGGTGACCATCGACAGCACCTCCGGCGACGTCGCCGTGCGGCTCACCGCGGTCAACTCCGTGCGGGCCGAGGTCGGCAGCGGCAGCGTGACCGTGGACGTGCCGGAGGGCGCCTACAAGATCGACGTGGACACCGGCAGCGGCGACAAGGACATCAAGGTCAAGAGCGACCCGAACGCCGCGGACGTGCTCACCCTGCGCTCGAGCAGCGGCGACATCACC
Organism: Actinosynnema sp. NPDC091369; assembly: GCF_044757065.1. Classification (NCBI taxonomy): domain Bacteria; kingdom Bacillati; phylum Actinomycetota; class Actinomycetes; order Pseudonocardiales; family Pseudonocardiaceae; genus Actinosynnema; species Actinosynnema sp. NPDC091369. Next base: position 1,226,747 of record NZ_JBIVUG010000001.1, read on the forward strand.
GTGCGGACGGCCGCCTAGCCAAGCGGCGCTCCCCCCCTCGTCGGCCCCGGTCGGGTGACGCCCCGTGCGTCACCCGACCGGGGCCGACGCGCGTCACGGGGCGGCCCGGGTGTCCCGGATCACCCCCTCACGGGAACACCGGGACCGGCCCGTCCGTTGGACAGGCAGAAAGATTGAGCCGGGTGGACTCAAGTCCGACCGGGCCGGCTAAACTTGAGCCGGTACCGCTCAACGCGGGGCTCTCACAGACGCACTACCAGGAGGAATCCAATGGCGCGAGCGGTCGGCATCGACCTGGGGACGACCAACTCCGTCGTCGCGGTTCTCGAGGGTGGCGAGCCGACGGTGATCGCCAACTCCGAGGGGTCGCGCACCACCCCGTCCATCGTGGCCTTCGCCAAGAACGGCGAGGTGCTCACCGGTCAGCCCGCCAAGAACCAGGCGGTGACCAACGTCGACCGGACGATCCGGTCCGTCAAGCGCCACATCGGCACGGACTGGAAGACCGCCGACATCGACGGCAAGCAGTACACGCCGCAGGAGATCAGCGCGCGCGTGCTGATGAAGCTCAAGCGCGACGCCGAAGCCTACCTGGGCGAGGAGATCACCGACGCGGTGATCACCGTCCCCGCCTACTTCGAGGACGCCCAGCGGCAGGCCACCAAGGAGGCCGGCCAGATCGCGGGCCTCAACGTGCTGCGCATCGTCAACGAGCCGACCTCCGCCGCCCTGGCCTACGGCCTGGACAAGGGCGACAAGGAGCAGACCATCCTGGTCTTCGACCTCGGTGGCGGCACGTTCGACGTCTCGCTGCTGGAGCTCGCCGAGGGCGTCGTCGAGGTCAAGGCGACCTCCGGTGACAACCACCTCGGCGGCGACGACTGGGACCAGCGGATCGTGGACTGGCTGGTCGAGCGGTTCAAGCAGAGCAACGGCATCGACCTGACCAAGGACAAGATGGCGTTGCAGCGCATCCGCGAGGCCGCCGAGAAGGCCAAGATCGAGCTGTCCAGCTCGAACAACGCCTCCATCAACCTGCCCTACATCACCGTGGACGCGGACAAGAACCCGCTGTTCATGGACGAGACGCTGTCGCGCGCCGAGTTCCAGCGCATCACCAACGACCTGCTGGAGCGCACCCGCGCGCCGTTCAACAACGTGATCAAGGACGCCGGCATCAGCGTCGGCGACATCGACCACGTCGTGCTGGTCGGCGGTTCCACCCGCATGCCCGCGGTGGCCGAGCTGGTCAAGGAGCTCACCGGCGGCCGTGAGCCGAACAAGGGCGTGAACCCGGACGAGGTCGTCGCGGTCGGCGCGGCGCTGCAGGCCGGTGTGCTGAAGGGCGAGGTCAAGGACGTCCTGCTGCTCGACGTCACCCCGCTGTCTTTGGGCATCGAGACCAAGGGCGGCGTGATGACCAAGCTCATCGAGCGCAACACGACGATCCCGACCAAGCGCTCCGAGATCTTCACCACCGCCGACGACAACCAGCCGTCCGTGCAGATCCAGGTGTTCCAGGGCGAGCGCGAGTTCGCCCGGGACAACAAGAAGCTCGGCATGTTCGAGCTGACCGGCCTGCCCCCGGCCCCGCGCGGCGTCCCGCAGATCGAGGTCACCTTCGACATCGACGCGAACGGCATCGTGCACGTGTCCGCCAAGGACATGGGCACGGGCAAGGAGCAGCGGATGACGATCACCGGCGGCTCCGCGCTGCCGAAGGACGACATCGAGCGGATGATCAAGGACGCCGAGGCGCACGCCGAGGAGGACAAGCGCCGCCGCGACGAGGCCGAGGTCCGCAACCAGGCCGAGACGCTGGTCTACCAGACGGAGAAGGTCCTCAAGGAGAACGAGGACAAGATCCCGGCCGAGGTCAAGGAGAAGGTCACCGCGGCCGTCGCCGAGACCACCGAGGCGCTCAAGGGCGAGGACATCGCCAAGATCCGCGCCGCCGTGGAGAAGCTCGCCACGGAGTCCCAGGCCATCGGCCAGTCCCTGTACGCCAACTCCGCCCCCACGGCCGACGCCGCGGGTGCCGCCGGTGGCACGGCCGCCGGTGACGCCCCCAAGGCCGACGACGTGGTGGACGCGGAGATCGTCGACGAGGACGAGAAGAAGTGACCCAGTCCGAGGAACAGCCCCACGTGGTGGTGCGCGACCGCAGGCGCGTCGACCCGGAGACGGGTGAGGTGCGCCAGGCCCCGGCCGACGAGAACGCCGAGGCGTCGTCGGCCGAAGCGCCGGCCGAGCCCGAGACCGGCGGCAAGCACGCCGCACCCGAGGCGCCCGAAGAGGCGCAGGCCGTGTCCGTCGACCCGTCCGTCGAGCTGAAGGCCCAGCTCGACGAGCGGACCGCCGACCTCCAGCGGCTGACCGCGGAGTACGCCAACTACCGCAAGCGCGTCGAGCGCGACCGGGAACTGGTGATCACCACGGCCAAGGCGCAGGTGGCGGGCGAGCTGCTGGGCGTGCTCGACGACATCGAGCGGGCCGGCGCGCACGGCGACCTCACCGGCGCGTTCAAGGCGGTGGCCGACAAGCTGGTCGGCGCCCTGCACGGCACCGGGCTGGAGCCGTTCGGGCACGAGGGCGAGGAGTTCGACCCGTCCGTCCACGAGGCCGTGCAGCACGGCACCTCGCCGGACGTCAGCGGGCCGACCGTCACCGCCGTGCTCCGCCGCGGCTACCGGTTCGGCGAGCGCGTGCTGCGGCCCGCGCTGGTCGCCGTGACCGACCACGAACCGGCCGCCGGGCAGCCGGTCGTCGACGAGGCCGCCGACAAGCCGGTCGAAGAGCAGCAGGACTGAGAGAGGGGGCGGCGTCCGTTGAGCGCTCGCGACTGGATCGAGAAGGACTTCTACCGCGAGCTGGGCGTCACCTCCGACGCCTCGGCCGACGAGATCAAGAAGGCGTACCGGAAGTTGGCGCGGGAACTGCACCCCGACGCCAACCCCGGTGACGCCAAGGCCGAGGCGCGGTTCAAGGCGGTGTCCGAGGCGTACGGCGTGCTGTCGGACACCGCGAAGCGCAAGCAGTACGACGAGGCCCGCCGCCTCTTCTCCGGGGGCGGCGGGTTCCCCGGCGGCTTCGGCACGGGCGGCGGCGGGTTCGACGTCGGCGACCTGTTCGGCCGCCAGGGCGCGCAGCCCGGCGGCATGGGCGGGCTCGGCGACCTGCTCGGCGGCCTGTTCAACCGCCGGGGCGGCACGTCCGCTTCGGCCACCAGGCCGCGCCGCGGCGAGGACGTCGAGACCGACGTCCGGATCGACTTCACCGAGGCCGTCAAGGGCGCGACCGTGCCCATGCGCCTGTCCAGCCCGGCGACCTGCGGCACGTGCGCGGGTTCCGGCGCGCGTCCCGGCACGTCGCCGCGGACCTGCCCGAACTGCAACGGCGCCGGCCTGGTGACCCGCAGCCAGGGCGCGTTCGCGTTCTCCGAGCCGTGCGCGGACTGCCGCGGCACCGGCCGGATCGTGGACGACCCGTGCCCGGAGTGCGAGGGCGACGGCGTGAGCACGAAGACCCGGACGCTGACCATCCGCATCCCGGCGGGCGTGGACGACGGCCAGCGGATCAGGCTGGCCGGCCAGGGCGAGCCGGGCCGCAACAACGGGCCCGCGGGCGACCTGTTCGTGCGCGTGCACGTCAACCCGCACCCGATCTTCGGCCGGTCGGGCAACGACCTGACCGTGACCGTGCCGGTGACCTTCCCCGAGCTGGCGCTGGGCACCACGTTGACCGTGCCCACGCTGGAGGGCAAGGTGACCTTGAAGGTGCCCGCGGGCACGGCCAGCGGCCGTGTGCTCAGGGCGAAGGGCAAGGGCATCGCCCGGCGTGACGGCCAGGTCGGCGACCTGCTGATCACGCTGACCGTGGCGGTGCCGAACAACATGGATGCCGCAGCCAGGGAGGCGTTGGAGAACTACGCGTCGGTGACGGCGAAGCACGACCCGCGCGCGGAGCTCAACGCCCTGTTGGAGAAGAGGTCGGTGTGAGCTTCCCGTTCCCGCCCGGCACCGACGAGGACACCCCGTTCTTCGTCATCTCCGTGGCGGCCCAGCTGTCGGGTCTGCACGCGCAGACCCTCCGCGCCTACGACCGGTTGGGCCTGGTGTCGCCGGGCCGCACGTCCGGCGGCGGGCGCCGGTACTCGATGCGCGACATCGTGCTGCTGCGCGAGGTGCAACGCCTCTCGCAGGAGGAGGGCGTGAACCTCGCGGGCATCAAGCGGATCATCGAGCTGGAGAACGAGGTCGGCGCCCTGCGCGCCAAGGTGCAGGAACTGACCGAACAACTGGCCTCCGCCATGGCCGCCGCCGAACACGCCGCCGCCTCCGTGCACGCCTCGTACCGCCGCGACCTGGTCCCCGTGCGCCACGAGACCGCGCTGGTCGTCTGGAAGCCGAACTCCAGACGCTGAAACCGAGTCGCCCAATGGGGTGAACATGGCGCGGAAATGTACGGAAACACTGTTACCGTCCCTCGGTTAGAACGAGGCACCCCGCGACCACCACCCCGTCCGCCACCGCTTGACTGCCCCGGTCGACTGCGCGGCTCGACTGGTCGGCCGACCTTGCCGCCGCACAGCCCACGCCGTCCGGCCCGACCCGGGCCAGACTGGACGCCGTGGACTACGTCTTCGTGCACGGCACCACCCAGTCGCCGGCGTCGTGGCGCCCGGTGGAGGACCTGCTCCGCCAACGCGGCCACCGCACCGTCGCCGTGGACCTGCCGACGGACCGCCCCGAACTGCGCGCCGTCGACTACGCCGCGATCGTCCGCGCCCAGGCGGGCGACGCGCTGGCCCCGGTCCTGGTGGGCCACTCCGGCGCGGGCCTGCTAATGCCCGCCATCGCGCGGGCCGTCGCCGCGTCGCACCTGGTCTGGGTGGCCGCGATGATCCCCGGGCCCGTGTCGCTGGCCGACGAGCTGGCGGTCGACTCCGGCGAGATGTTCAACCCGGAGTGGCGGTCCCTCACCGAGCCGCCCACCGCGGACCCGGTGGTGGCGGCGTACTTCCTGTTCCACGACTGCGACCTGGCGGGCGTGCGGGCGGGGCTGCGGACGGTGCGCCTGTTCTACCCCGCGGCGACGTACCGCGAGGTGCACGAGCTGCCGGACCTGCCGTCGACCTACGTGCTGCCGCGCGACGACCGGACGTTGCGGCCGTCGTGGATGCGGCGGGCGGCGCGCGAACGGCTCGGGGTCGACGCGATCGAGGTCGACGGCGGCCACTGCCCGCAGACCAGCCGTCCGGACACGCTGGCGGCCGTGCTGGGGGCGGTGCGGCCCGGGCGGCCGTGACGTGGGCGAACGTCACGCGCACGTGGGATCGGCGAACGTGAGAAAGTTTCGGTTAGCGGGTCAGTCCAGGGTGAACGGGTCGTACTTGATCCGGTCCAGCGGGGTGCCGGCGACCAGCATGCGGGACACGGTCGCCCGGATCATGGACGGCGAGCCGCACACCAGCACGTCCCGGTCCTCCCACGCCCCGTAGCGCGTGACCACGTCGGCCAGCGTGCCCTGCTCGACCCCGCGCGCACCGGGGTCCGACTCCAGCACCGGCACGACGGTCAGCCACGGGTTGGTCATCGCGAACCGCTGCAGGTTGTCCAGGTCGTACAGGTCCTCGCGGCTGCGCCCACCCATGAACAGGTGCACCCGCGGGTTCTCGCCCCACTGCGCCATCTCGTCGATGATCGCGTGCATCGGCGCGACCCCGGTCCCGCCGGCGACCATCAGCACGTCCCGCCCGGACTTCCGGTCGACGCTCAGCCGCCCCATCGGCGGCCCGATGCGCCACACGTCACCCCGTTGGGTGTGCCCGACGATCGACCGGCTGACCCACCCGCCCTCGACCGAACGGATGTGGAACTCGATGATGCCGTCGTCACGCGGCGCGTTCGCGGGCGAGTAGTACCGCCACAGCCGAGCGCGCTGCGGCGTCTCGACGCTCACGTACTGCCCCGCCCGGTACCCGACCGGGTGGTCCGGCTGCAACCGCACGACCGCCAGGTCCCAGCTCACCCGCTGGTGCTCCAGCACGGTCGCGTGCCAGTAGGCCGGGCCGTCGTCGGCCGCCGCCGCCTCCTGCATCGCCCGCGCCATGATCGTGTACGCCTCGGCCCAGGCCATCTCGACCTTCGGCGTCCACGCGGGCCCGGCGAACTTCTTCACCGCCGCGAGCAGCGCCGTGCCGACGGACTCGTAGTGCACGTTCACCACGCCGAACTTGCGGTGGTCGCGCCCCAGCTGCCGCAGGAACGGGATGAGGTCGTCGGGTCTGTCCACCATCTGCACGACGTGGACCAGGGCGCGCAGCAGTCGGCTGCGCTGGACCTCCATGTTCACGGGGAACATCTCACGGGTCGCCGGCGCGAGGCTGAAGAGCATGCCGTAGAAGAACTTGGCTACCTCTTCGGCGCGCGGCTCCACCACCGCGAAGCTCTCCCTGATCATCCGCACCATGGCGGTGACACCAGGAGGGGGTTCGCGGTGTGGCGGGCTCGGGATGGGGCTCAACACGGCGTTCGCAGTCATGGTCCGGGCGCAGTCTCCACGTTTCTGGCGGCGCCAGCAAGGGCGCTACGTCCTCGTCAAGCTTCCATCCCCGACGAGGGGACACTAACCCGCCAACTGGCCGGTTGACTCCTTGATGCCACCTTCGAGTGCAGTCCGGTTACGTACGGTCGCACGGAGTTGCGGCGAAAGGGTGGACATTCCCTTCCACATATACCGAATCCGGCGCTTGCGGCCCACCGTCAGGCGGCCGATCCCCCGCGGACGTGCGCAACCTGACACGTCGGCGACGTGACTGCGGCGTCCCGCCCGGGGTTTCCCGGCCGACGTTCACCCTGGTGGCGGCCGGCAGACCGCCCCGGTGCGGTGGGCCGCAGTCGCCTGTGGATTCCCACCTGCGGATTGTGGACAACTCAGGTGCCCGTGTGGACAACCCGCTGCGACATGTGGGTGACGGTGGTCAGCCCTGCTCGGCGCGCTCCGCTGCGCTGCGTTCAACGCAGAACTCGTTGCCCTCCGGGTCGGCCAGCACGACCCACCCCGTGCCGTCGGGACGGCGCATGTCGGACACCAGCGCGGCACCGAGCCCGAGCAGCCGCTCCACCTCCGCGTCACGCGTGGTGTCCGGCTTGAGGTCGAGGTGCACCCGGTTCTTGACCGACTTGGGCTCGGGGACCTGAATGAACAGCAGCCCCGGCCCTTCGGGCAGCGCGACCAGCGCTTCGGGGTCGCCCGGGAAGTCGTTCTCGGAGATCGGCTGACCGGTGACCTGGCTCCAGAAGCCGGCCAGCGCGTAGGCGTCCTTGCAGTCGACGGTGATGTGCTGCACGAGGGAAGTCATGCGCTGATCGTCTCGGCCGGGGACGATCGGCGCACCAGGGTTTTTCCGGGGGGCTCACCGTGGCCCACACCACACGACTTCCACTGGGTTGAGTGGAACTGGCTCAACTTTTCTGACGTTGACCTGGATGATGGCTGTGCGGAACGCCGGCCCCTGCGCACGAACACCCGACCGAGGTGAGGAATGGACGCTTTCAACCCGACCACGAAGACGCAACAGGCCGTGTCCGCCGCCGTGCAGGCGGCGACCATCGCGGGCAACCCCGACGTCGGCCCGGTCCACCTCCTCGGCGCGCTCCTGGCCCAGGGCGACGGCCTCACCGCGCCCCTGCTGTCCGCGGTCGGCGCGGACCCGAAGCAGGTGCACAAGGAGCTGGAGCAGCTGGCCAGGGCGCTGCCCGCGGCCAGCGGGTCGTCCGTGTCGGCGCCCCAGTTCTCGCGCGACGCGGTCCGCGTGCTGGGCAAGGCGCAGGAGCTGGCCACCGAGATGGGTGACGAGTACGTGTCGACCGAGCACCTGCTGGTCGGCCTCGCCCACCACGGCGGCCAGGTCGCCGACCTGCTGCGCCGCCACGGCGCGCACCCCGAAGGGCTCAAGGAGGCGTTCGGCAAGGTCCGCGGCTCCGCGCGGGTCACCAGCCCGGACCCGGAGGGCACCTACCAGGCGTTGGAGAAGTACGGCGTCGACCTGACCGAACGCGCCCGCAAGGGCGAGCTGGACCCGGTCATCGGCCGCAACACCGAGATCCGCCGCGTGGTGCAGGTGCTGTCGCGCCGCACGAAGAACAACCCGGTGCTGATCGGCGAGCCCGGCGTCGGCAAGACCGCCATCGTCGAGGGCCTGGCCCAGCGCATCGTGGCCGGTGACGTGCCCGAGAGCCTGCGCGGCAAGAAGGTCGTCGCGCTCGACCTGGGCGCGATGGTCGCGGGCGCGAAGTACCGGGGCGAGTTCGAGGAGCGGCTCAAGGCCGTGCTCAAGGAGATCACCGACTCCGCGGGCCAGGTCATCACGTTCATCGACGAGCTGCACACGATCGTGGGCGCGGGCGCGACCGGCGAGTCCGCCATGGACGCGGGCAACATGATCAAGCCGATGCTGGCGCGCGGCGAGCTGCGCATGGTCGGCGCGACCACCCTGGACGAGTACCGCGAGCACGTGGAGAAGGACCCGGCCCTGGAGCGCCGCTTCCAGCAGGTCTTCGTCGGCGAGCCGTCGGTCGAGGACACGATCGGCATCCTGCGCGGCCTCAAGGACCGCTACGAGGTGCACCACGGCGTGCGGATCACCGACGCGGCGCTGGTCGCCGCCGCCACCCTGTCCGACCGGTACATCACCGCCCGCTTCCTCCCGGACAAGGCCATCGACCTGGTGGACGAGTCCGCGTCCCGGCTGCGCATGGAGATCGACTCGCGCCCGGTCGAGATCGACGAGGTCGAGCGCGCGGTGCGCCGGCTGGAGATCGAGGAGATGGCGCTGGCCAAGGAGTCGGACCCGGCCTCGGTGGAACGGCTCGCCGCGCTGCGCGCCGAGCTGGCCGAGCAGCGGGAGGACCTGGCCGGGCTGACCGCGCGGTGGCAGAACGAGAAGGGCTCGATCGAGAAGGTCCGCGACCTCAAGGAGCAGCTGGAGCAGCTGCGCGGCGAGTCGGAGCGGGCCGAGCGGGACGGTGACCTGGGCCGGGCCGCCGAGCTGCGGTACGGGCGCATCCCGGCGTTGGAGAAGGAGCTGGAGGAAGCCACCCGCACCACGCAGGACGCGGCCGTGATGCTGAAGGAGGAGGTCGGTCCGGACGACGTGGCCGACGTGGTCTCCGCGTGGACGGGCATCCCGGCGGGCCGGCTGCTCGAGGGCGAGACGGCGAAGCTGCTGCGCATGGAGGACGAGCTGGCCAGGCGCGTGGTCGGGCAGGCCGAGGCGGTGCGGGTCGTGTCGGACGCGGTCCGGCGCACCCGCGCGGGCGTGGCCGACCCGGACCGGCCGACCGGGTCGTTCCTGTTCCTCGGCCCGACCGGCGTCGGCAAGACCGAGCTGGCCAAGGCGCTGGCGGAGTTCCTGTTCGACGACGAGCGGGCGATGATCCGCATCGACATGAGCGAGTACTCCGAGAAGCACTCGGTGGCCCGCCTGGTCGGCGCTCCCCCCGGCTACGTCGGCTACGACCAGGGCGGCCAGCTCACCGAGTCGGTCCGCCGCCGCCCGTACTCGGTGGTGCTGCTGGACGAGGTCGAGAAGGCTCACCCGGACGTGTTCGACGTGCTGCTCCAGGTGCTCGACGACGGCCGGTTGACCGACGGTCAGGGCCGCACGGTGGACTTCCGCAACACGATCCTGGTGCTGACCTCGAACCTCGGGTCGCACTTCATCGCGGACGCCACCCTGGACGACCCGCAGCGCAACGACGCCGTGATGTCGATCGTGCGGACGCACTTCAAGCCGGAGTTCCTCAACCGGTTGGACGACGTCGTGGTGTTCCACTCGCTGGCGACCGAGGAGCTGACGTCCATCGTGGACATCCAGGTGGACCGGCTCGGGCGGCGGCTGGCGCAGCGGCGGCTGACCCTGGAGGTCACCCCGGCGGCGCGCGAGTGGCTGGCGCTCAACGGCTTCGACCCGGTGTACGGGGCCCGGCCGCTGCGGCGGCTCGTGCAGTCGTCCATCGGCGACCAGTTGGCGAAGGAGCTGCTGGCGGGCGAGGTGCGGGACGGGGACACGGTGAAGGTCGAGGTGCTGGACGACCACTCGGGCCTGATCGTCGGCCGGTCCTGACGGGCCCGCGGTCCTGACGGGCCTCGGTTCTGACGGGCCTCCTGGCGGCGCGGCCTGCGCTCGACGGCCCTCCGGGCTCGCCGGGCGCACGCCGCGTCGTCGGTGTCGTCGTCGGTGCCGTCGGTCATCGTCCGACCAAGGAGGTGGCCGCCGGCGGCACGCCCCGCGTGTCGCACCCGCGTGTCGAGTCCCACGTGTCGAACCGGCTACGCAGGGGTCCCCGACCGGGGGACCCCTGTTTTTACTCTGCCGGCGAGGACCGACAGCCGGGGTGTGCCCGGGCCCGGCCTGTGGACAACGCTGTGGCCTGTGGATAAGTCCGGCCCCGTGGTCGTCCGGCGGGTCGCGGTCGCCGGCGGGTGCGACCCGCGATCCGGGTAACAGCTTGATCCGTTTGCGCGAACCACGCCCCAAGTGATCTTCGTTTGTTCACCGCCGCCCGCTACTCTCGCACCGTGGGCATACCGGCGTGGGTCTGGTTCACCGTCGCCGCGGTAGCGGGCGTCGCGGGGTTCGCCCTGCTCGCGACCGACCGGGCGCAGCGAACCGCGCGTAACCGCGAACGTCGCCGCTGGGCGGCGTTGCGCGGCTGGCAGTTCGAGGAGACCGACCACGTGCTGCCCACCCGCTGGGAGAGCGGCGCGATCGCCTACTACGGCGCGGGCGTCGCCAAGGACGTCGTCGCGGGCTCCACCTTCACCGCCGACGGCCGCCGCCAGGTCTACGTGCTCGACCACGAGACCAACGGCAAGGTCAACTCCGTCCTGGTCGGCGTGCGCTGCCGCCGGGCGTTGTCGGTGGTCGTCGAGCTGTGGCTGCCCAGCGTGCCGTTCCAGCGCGACCAGATGCCCGACCTGCTCGGACCGGTCGGCTCGCGGTACGCGTTCGTCAGCGAGCTGCCCGCCGCCCGCAAGCTCATCACCCCCGACCTGGTCGACGCGGCCGAGGAGATCGGCGGCGACGTCACCGTGGTCTGGCTGGAGGACGACTGGGTGCTCGCCGCCGCGCCGCCCAACTCGACCCCCGCCCGGCTGGAACGGCTGCTGCGCGACCTCGGCGAGCTCGCCGACGTGATCGACCCGTTCGAGGCCGACCCCGAGGCCGACGCCGGTGGCGAGGTCCACCGCCCGCAGTTCGGGCGCAAGCCGTGACGCCGCCGACCGCCCTGGTGACGGGCGCGTCGTCGGGCATCGGCGCCGCGTTCGCCCGCAGGCTCGCCGCCGAGGGGCACGACCTGGTGCTCGTCGCCCGCGACGAGCGGCGCCTGGAGGAGACGGCGGCCAAGCTGCGCGCCGCCCACGGCATCACGGCCGAGGTGCTGCCCGCCGACCTGGCCACCGACGCGGGCCGGGCCGAGGTCGCCGACTTCCTCGCCGAGCGCGAGGTCGACCTGCTGGTCAACAACGCGGGCTTCGCGATCTCGACCGAGTTCTTCACCGCCGACCCGCTCGAACTGCAGTCCCAGCTCGACGTGAACGTGACGAGCGTGCTGCGGCTGACCCGCGCGGCGCTGCCCGGGATGGTGGCGCGCGGGCGCGGCGCGGTGGTCAACGTGTCCAGCGTCGCGGGCTTCCTGCCCGGCCGCGGCACGACCTACAGCGCGGACAAGGCGTGGGTGACGTCGTTCTCCGAGGGCATGGCGATGGCCACGGCGGGCACGGGCGTGCGCGTGCTGGCGCTGTGCCCGGGTTTCGTGCGCACCGAGTTCCACCAGCGGGCGCGGATCGACATGTCCAAGACACCCGACCTGCTCTACCTCGACGCCGACCAGGTGGTGCACGAGTGCCTCGCCGACCTGCGCGCGGGCAAGGTGCTGTCCGTGCCGGGCACGCAGTACAAAGCCATCACGTTGTTCGCCCGGTTGGTTCCGCGCGCGCTGGTCAGGCGGATAGCCTCCCGCGTCGCGGGCGGACGGGGTCGCACCTGAGAACTGCCGGGAACCTGAACCCGGTCCGGTCCGTCCCACTCCACTAGTTGGAACAGGGAGGAACCGTCGATGGGCGAGCAGTTCAGAGTGGAGCCGCCGGAGCTCCGCGGCTACGGCGAGTTGCTGACGCGCAACGCGCAGCACTTCATGACGATCAAGGACCACGCGATCTCCAAGGGCGGCGACACCTCCGGGTTCACCGGCCTGCTCTCGCTGCTCCAGCCCATCGTCACCGGCGTGGCGTCCCTGTACGGGGAGACCCTCGACTTCGCGAACCAGATGATGGTCAAGGAGGCGGAGGGCCTCAACAAGGCCGCCGACATGTACGAGAAGAACGAAGAGATGGTCATGAGCGTCCTCGACCGGGTGCTCGCCCAGCTCCACTCCGTCGCCGAGGCCCCGTCCCTCGGGGGTGGCGGGCGGTGACCGCGTACGCAGACGTCGAGGACCCGTCGGTCGCGCTCAGCGCGGCGGCGGAGAACCGCCCCGGTCGGCAGACGACCAAGGAGCTCATCGAGAAGGCCGGCTGGAAGATCCAGGGCGTCAACTGGATCTACGAGAAGGTCACCGGCGAGAACCTGCTGGACGCGCTGATCAAGCCGCTGCTCGGCGACTTCGAGAAGATCGACGAGAACGCCAACGCGTGGGACCGGATCGCGAAGGCGCTGGACTCCGTGCGGCACAACGTGGACGCGGGCGCCGAGCAGCTGTCGTCGCACTGGGACGGTGACGCGGCGAAGGCGTTCGAGACGCGCATGGGCACCATGTGGGTGATCGCCATCGAGGCGGACTCGCAGATCGCGCGGATCATCGGCAACAAGTTCCGCTCGACCGCCAGCACCTGCCGCACGGCCTGCGGCTTGGCGCTGACGTTGCTGGACATGCTGGTCGGCAAGCTGATGGAAGCCGCGATGACGGCGTGGATCCCGGTCGTCGGCTGGGGCCGCGCGGTGTGGATGGTCTACGACGCGATCCAGATCGTGGACGCCATCCGCAAGATCATCATCTCCATCCAGACGCTGATCGAGGGCGTCCAGGGCATGATCGACGGCATCGTCGCCATGGGCACCGCGCTGTCCAAGCTGAAGGACGTGCGCGACGTCGGCGACCTGCTCGACGTGGTCGACGGGTACCAGGACGGCAAGGAGAAGTTCGACAACGGCATGTCGGCGGCGAAGTCCGGCGCGCTCGGGGCCGCGATGGGCGGGTACAGCCTGGGCAAGGCCGGTGTCGCGGCGCACGGCCGCTACACCCAGCCGCCGCCCACAGCGCCCGCGCCCGCTCCGGCCGGCGCGAGCTCGGGTGGCGGCGGCGGTTCCGGTGGCGGCTCCGGCTCCGGTTCGGGCGGGGGTGGCGGGCAGTGACGTTCCCCTACGACAAGGCGCGGCTGGACGCGCTGGTCGCCGACGTCGAGCAGCGGATGGCGGACGTCGAGCGGACCGCGCGGGCGGCGAGCCAGGTGCAGCTGCGGTCCCGCGGGCTGACGCAGGCCGACTTCGCCGAGATCTCGCGGTTCGCCCACAGCCCCGGCGCGCCCAAGGAGCTGAAGGAGCTGGCCCGGCGGGTCGACGCGGGCGAGATGTCGTGGGAGGACATCGCGACCGGGAAGGCCGTGGACGACGAGGGCGTGCAGCGCGCTCTGCAAACCGGTGTCCCGGACCTGCAGCGTGCGTACACGGCGATCCAGGAGGGCAACGACCCGGAGGACGTGATCTCCGCGGGCACCCCCAAGGCCGGTGGGCGTCGTGACGATGACGACGAGCCGAACCAGTTCACCGAGGACGCCTGGTAGGTGGTGAGGTCGGGCCCGCGGAGCCGTCCGCGGGGCCCGACCACCCGATCGCGGCGGTCGGGCTCAGGTCAGCGTGGGGAAGTCGAACCCGCCCGGGCTGGTGTGGTTCGTGCCCACCCCGCGCACCACGTCGTAGGCCACGGCGGCGGCGATCGCCAGGGAGCGGACCGGGTCCGGGGTGCCCGGCCGCAGGGCCAGCACGTCGCGCCGCACCCGCCGGCCGTCCCGCTTCGCGATCCCACCCGGGCTGAACGACGCCACCTCGTGCAGCAGGCACAGCCGCTGCCCGGCCGCGTCGAGCAGCCCGTACGCGCCGTGCCCCTCGTGCCGCACCGACCCGACCACACCGCCGTTCGGCCACGTCACGCGCGTCGGCGGCTTGCCGGAGCCCTTCCGGATCAGCAGCACCTGCCGGCCGCGGTCGGCCAGTTCCAGGTCGAACGTCGTCCGGCCGGAGAACGCGGTGGCGCGCAACAGCTTCCGCAGCGGCCCGAGGAACCGGCGTTCGGACACCGACGCGAGCAACGCGCCGCGCTGGTCGTAGACGTCGGTGCGGTACCGGGTGCCGAGCAGGTGCCGCAGCACGCCCCAGGGCTGCTCGATGATCAGCGTGTCGGTGCCGGGAAGGGTCACGGTGTGCCAGCGTACGGCCCGGTATGACACTCTTGGCACCCGTGCGAACTGAAGTGGTCCTGGACGCCGCGGCGAAGGCCGAGCTGGCGCGTTTGGTGAGCGAGTTGGCCGTGGTGCACGGCAAGGTGACGCTGTCCTCGGGTGCCGAGGCCGACTACTACATCGACCTGCGCCGGGCGACGCTGCACCACGCCGCGTCCCCGCTGATCGGCAAGCTGCTGCGGCAGCTCACCGCGGACTGGGACTACGTCGCCGCGGGCGGGCTGACGCTGGGCGCCGACCCGGTGGCCTGCGCGATGATGCACGCCGCCGCGGGCGCGGGCGAGGTGCTGGACGCGTTCGTCGTGCGCAAGTCCGCCAAGCAGCACGGCATGCAGCGGCAGATCGAGGGCATCGAGGTCGCCGGGCAGCGCGTGCTGGCGGTCGAGGACACCTCCACCACGGGCGGCAGCGTGCTGACCGCCGTGGAGGCCCTGCGCGCGCACGGCGCCACGGTCGTCGGCGTCGCGACGGTCGTGGACCGCGGCACGGGCGCGCGCGAGGTGATCGAAGAAGCCGGCCTGCCGTACCGGTACCTGCTGGACCTGGCCGACCTGGGCCTGGCCTGACATGGCGAGCGCGCTGGTCCTGCTGCTGGTGATCGTGGCGATCCTGGGTGTCGGGGTCGCCGTGGGGTTGTCGCGCCGCAAGCGCAACCCGTTCACGAACCAGCAGTTCGTGAGCCAGTGGGAGCAGCAGATGCGGGCGCTGGAAGCCTCCCTCGGCTGGCGGTTCGTCGCCGAGGACCAGGGCTTCCAGGAACGCGTGCCGCAGGTCGGGCGGATGCTGGAGGCCGACCGGAGCCGGGTGAAGTTCCAGCTCGTCGGCCACTGGCGCGGTGTGCCCGTGCTGGCCGTCGAGGTGGTGTTCCGGGCGGACAACGTGGTCACGTCGGAGTACCGCACGTACACGGTGGTCGTCGTGCCGCGCCCGATGCCGGGTCCCTGGGTGTTGATCAGCCCGCGCGGCGACAGCGTGTGGGGGCTGTTCGAGCAGTTCGTGGCGAGCGGCGACCCGGTGTTCGACGCCCGCTACGAGGTGCGCCGCCGCAACCCGGCGTTCGCCTCGGCACTGCTCGGCTCCGGTCTCCCGCAGGCGCTCCTCCAGGACCCGCGCGCGAACGGCGTGGCGATCGCGTTCGACGAGCACAACCTCGCCGCCGCCGTGCCCGGTCCCCTGCTCCAGGCGCCGCTGGCGCACCTCGCCGACCTGCTGCTGGACGTGGCGGGCCGGGTGCCGTGGCAGGCGCTGCCCCGGGGCTGAACCGGGCCTGCCGGGAAATGCGACGGCACTTGATCGCCCGGCGGCCTACTCTGGCTGTCAGGGAGGTCGCTATGGTCGCGCGCGCGTTCGCCGAGCTGGTGATGGTGGTGCACTTCGGCGTCCTGGTGTTCCTGGTCGTGGGGGGAATCCTGGCCTGGCGCTGGCCGAAGGTGCTGTACGCCCACCTGGCCATGGCCACCTGGGGCCTGCTGATCGTGCTGTTCCCGCTGGCGTGCCCCCTGACGTGGCTGGAGAACGAGTTCCGCGCCGCCGCCGGCCGGCCGCAGCTCGAGGACGGCTTCATCGACACCTACATCGACGGCGTGCTCTACCCCGACTCCGCGGCGCGCGTGGTGCAGGTGGTGGTGGCACTGGTCGTGCTGGGCTCGTGGACCGGCTACTACCTCAAACGCCGTGATGAACGGTCGTGCAATTCAGTGCAGTTCACCAATCAGCGATAAAGTCGCCATTCGCCCTCACCGGGGTGGCGTAATCGCCGGACCCGTCCGTACCAATCTCATTTCCGGACCTGTCCGGTGCCCTACCCTTCAGCTATGGGGCGGGGAAGGGTGGGCGGCGATGGGGGTGGCTCGGGCACGTCTTGACGTTCGCGAACCGGTGCACCGCGGCAGGCGCAGGTCCTCCGCGGTGGTTTCCCGGTGGCGCGACTACGTGGTCTACACACCGGTCCTGGGTCCGGTGGAGATCGGAGCCGTGCTCGCGCTGGTCGGCGGCTTCACGGCCGCCGCAGTGGGGCACGGACACGTGCGGACCGCCGGATTGGCCTCGGTCGCCTGCGCCGTTGTCGTCGTGTTCGCGATGCTGGTGGTGAACCGCGTCGTGTGGCGCGGCAGGGACGTCCTGGAACGCCGGTTGTTGTTGGAGTACTGCGACCGGCTGGAAAACGTGCACGGCCAGAAGTGGTCGGTGAAGAGCTGGGTGCAGGAAGTCGACATCCAGCCCAACGGCGACGTTCGGCAACGCATTTCGTTCACCGCGGTCGCGTTGTGCGAGATGCTGTACTTCTGCACGTTCCACGACCGCGTCAACTGGGACTGGCCCAGGCGCCACCGACGTCGGGTGCAGGCACACGTGCGCAGCGTCGAAGTCCGCGGCGAGGGCGGTACCAGGTACGACTTCACCACGTCGTGGCTGGACAACGGGGCGCTCAAAATGGTCGTCCACCTGCACGACCCGGTGCCGCGCGGCGGCGAGGTCAGCCTTTCCGTCGACATGTTCTGGCCCGCGAAGTGCCTGCCGCTGATGCGGGGTGACCGCGCGGACGAGTTCCTGACGTCGTTCTCCGAGCCGGTGCCGTTCGCGCGTTACGTGATTCGCCTTCCCAGCGGTGAGCGCGCGTCGTTCGACAAGATCGGGATGCTCACCGAACAGGACGACTGCACTCTCACCAGGGAGGTGGACCAGGTGGGGCGACCGGAAACGACGTTGACCGTCCGGAACCTGCCCGCGTACCGCAAGTTCGGCGTGCGGTTGGACTTGGCATGACGGGCCCGACCCAGCGACGTGGGCCCGCCACCGGCGTTTCCGACGTCACTTGTCGGTGTTGCCGCCGCTGCCGCTTTCCCCGCCTGCGATCACGTGGTTTCCTGTTCTCGTAGACGACCGCGTGAACGCCGCCGTGCTCCGGTTATTCCTGCCGAGCCGGAATCATTCCGCACCGCCGTCGATCACCGCAAATGCGAGTTCGCCTCGTACTTCATTCCCGGCCGGTCGAACGCGCGTCAGGGTAACCCGGTGCCGTCGCGGCCGACTTGGTCGGGTCCGGGCGGGTCGGTCATGATCGCCGCATGCGAGTGGTCCTCGAAGGGTTTCACGCGGTCAAGCACGCGGTTCGGTTCGGTGGGGACGTGGGGACCGTGGTGGTGCTCGACCGGGACAAGGCGGTGGCGTTGGCGCGGTCGCACGCGCCCGACCTGGTGGAAATCTTCGAGCGGGCCGAGGTGGTGTCGGCGGCCGGGTTCGAGCGGGTGGTGGGGCGGTCGCACCCGACGGGGGTCGGCGGGGTGGCGGAGCGGCCCGCGGTCGACCTGGCGGCGGGGCGGGGCGGGCCGCTGGTGCTGTTGGACAACCCGCGCAACCTGGGCAACTTCGGCGCGGTGATCCGGGTGGCGGCCGGGCTCGGGGCCGGTGGGGTGGTGTCCCTCGGCGACGTCGACCCGTGGCACCCGAACGTCCTGCGGGGCAGCGCCGGGTTGCACTTCGCGCTGCCCGTGGCGCGGTTGGGCGGGCTCGACGAGGTCGGCGGCACGGTGATCGCGTTCGACGCGGACGGGCAGGCGCTGCGGGACGTGCGGATACCGGACGACGCGGTGCTCGCGTTCGGCTCGGAGCGGCACGGGCTGTCGGCGGAGGTGCGGGCGCGGGCCGACCTCGTGGTCTCGCTGCCGATGCGGCCGAAGGTGTCGAGCTACAACCTCACCACCAGCGTCGCCATGGGGCTCTACCACTGGGAACTGTTCCGGCGAGCTTCTTGAACGGTTCAGTAGGCACGCTGGTGGGGTGACCACGCCCAAGATCCTCGGCGCACGCGCCGGTGTCGCCGAACGTGCGGTCGAGTCGCGGCACCTGCGCCGGGTCTGGGGCGTGCCGGGCACGGTCCTCGGCGCGGTCTCCTGGCCGCTCG
The DNA here is from genome assembly GCF_044757065.1 of Actinosynnema sp. NPDC091369. Lineage (NCBI taxonomy): Bacteria > Bacillati > Actinomycetota > Actinomycetes > Pseudonocardiales > Pseudonocardiaceae > Actinosynnema > Actinosynnema sp. NPDC091369. The sequence goes on from NZ_JBIVUG010000001.1 coordinate 1,245,174, forward strand.
ACTGGCCCGGCCGGGCGCACGTCCGGTTCAGCTACTGGTGGCAGGCGCACCTGCTCGACTGCGTCCTGGACGCCCAGCTCCGCTCGCCCCGGCAGGCCCGCGTGGCGCTGGTGCGGCGGCTCGTGCGCGGCATCCGGGTGCGCAACCTGGTCGGCTGGACCAACGACTACTACGACGACGTGGCCTGGCTCGGGCTCGCGCTGCTGCGCGCCGAGCGCGAGGTCGGCATCGCCCGGCCGAAGGCCGTCGCCACCATCGCCGACCGCCTGCGCTCCGGGTGGACCGACCACGGCGGCGGCGGGATCTGGTGGAAGCGCCACGACGACTTCAAGAACGTCCCCGCCAACGGCCCGGCCGCGATCTTCTTCGCCCGCCTCGGCTCGCGGGCCGACCTCGTGCGCGCCCGGTCCACCGTGGACTGGATCGAGGACAACCTGGTCGACCCCGACACCGGGCTGGCCTGGGACGGGCTGCACGTGCACCCCGACGGCACGATCCGCGAGATCGAGAAGAACCTCTACACCTACTGCCAGGGCGTGCTGCTCGGCGCGTGCGTGGAGCTGGGCGGCCGGTACCAGGACGTGGCGGCGCGGATCGTCGACGGCGTCGACGAGCACCTGGCCGCCGACGGCGTCCTGCGCGGGCACGGCGGCGGCGACGGCGGCCTGTTCGGCGGCATCCTCACCCGCTACCTCGCGCAGGCCGCGCTGCGGCTGGACCGGCCGCAGGCGGCCCGGGCGGCGGACATCGTGTTCGCCTCGGCCAACGCGGTGTGGGCGAACCGGACCGCGGTGGTCAGCGGGCCGCTGTTCGGCCCCGACTGGTCACGACCCGCGGCCAAGGAGGGCGGTCCGGAACGCGACCTGTCCGTGCAGCTCGGCGGGTGGATGGCGCTGGAGGCCGCGGCCCTGCTGGAGCGCAACGACGTCGTGCCGTCACGCCGCTGAGTGGCACCCGCACGACCCGCGGTGCCGCAGCACGGGCGGCAGCCGGATCGTCTCCGGCTCCCGTTCCGGGTCCTCGATGCGGGACAGCAGCAGCCGCACCGCGGTGCGCCCGATCTCCTCCACCGGCTGCGCCATCGACGTCAACGGCGGGTCGACCAGCTCGGCCCACTCCACCTCGTCGTAGGTCACCAGGGCCAGCTCCGACCCGATCCGCACACCTCGCGCGCGGGCCGTGCGCAGCACGTCGACCAGCACCTGGTGGTCGCTCACCACGACACCCGAGACCAGCCCGAGCAGCGGGTCCAGCGACGACCGCACCAGGTCCTCGTCCCACGCCAGGCCCGCCCGGCCGAGGCCGAGCCGGTAGCCCAGCACCCGCTCGTCCGTGGTCGCGAGCCCCGCCTGGCCCCGCACCAGCCCGATCCGCCGGTGCCCCAGCTCCGCCAGGTGCCGCACCAGCGTGGACGTCGCCTGCACGTTCTCCGGGCCGACCTGGTCGACGTCCTTGGCCACGGTCAACCGGTCCACCAGCACCGTCGGCACGCCCAGCCGGCGCAGCTCGGGCAGCGCGGCCGAACCGGACGTCGGCGTGAGCAGCACCCCGTCCACCCGCCGCGACCGCAGCATCCGCACCGCGGCCTGCTCGGACTCGGCGGTGTCGCGCGTGTCGATCAGCACCAGCGTGTAGCCCGCCGCGGTGGCCTCGCTCTCGATCGCCGCGATCAGCTCGGCGAAGTACGGGTGCGACACCAGCGACACCGCCAGACCCAGGGACTTCGTGCCGCCCGTGACGAGCGAGCGGGCGATGGCGTCACCGGTGTAGCCGGTCTCCTCGATCGCCTTGAGCACCCGTTCCCGGGTGGCGGGCGCGACGGACCTGGTCTCGTTGATCACGTGTGAGACCGTGGTGATGGAGACGCCGGCAAGACTGGCGACCTCCCGCATGGTGACCATGGACTCGTCCCCGTTCGGGCTTGCGCAAGCGATTGCGTGGGGACTTTACCGGGTAGGAGGGGCGTGCCGTGGCTTCTGTGCTGTGTGTCGGGCTGACGACCGTGGACGTGAGCCAGCGGGTGGCCGAGTTCCCCGTGCCCGGGCAGAAGGTGCAGTCGCTGGGCGTGCACCTCGCGCCCGGCGGTCCGGCGGCCAACGCGGCGCGCGCGGTGGCCGCCCTGGGGCACCGGGCCGTGCTGCTGACCGCGCTGGGCGGCGAGCTCGGCGACTTCGCCCGGTCCCGGCTGCACCCGGTCGAGGTGCACTCGGTCGGGGCCGCCGGACCGGCGCTGAGCATGGTCGCGGTGCGCGAGCGCGACGGCGAGAGGACCGTGATCTCGCGCAACGCCGCCGGGTTCGACGCGGCCGTGACCGTGGACCCGGCGCTGGTGGAGGCGGCGGACGTGGTCCTGGTCGACGGCCACCTCGGCCTGCTCGCGCTGGGTGCCGCGCGGCACGCGAGACGCCTCGGCGTGCCCGTCGTGCTCGACGCGGGCAGCTGGAAGCCGGTGCTGGACGACCTGCTGCCGCTGGTGGACGTCGCCGCGTGCTCGGCCGCGTTCGAGCTGTCCGAGGCCGAGGTGCACGCCCGCGGCGTGCCGCTGGTGATCCGCACGCACGGCCCCCGTCCCGTCACCTGGTCGCGTGGTGGTGCCACCGGCTCCCAACCGGTACCTGTTGTCGAAGCGCGCGACACCAACGGCGCGGGCGACGTGTGGCACGGTGCGCTGGCGGTCGCGGTCGCCCAGGGCCTGGCGGTGGACGACGCCGTCCGGTGGGCGAACGAGGTCGCCGCGGTGCGGGTGCGCCACACCGCGTGGGACTGGGTGGAGGAGCTGGGACGGTGGCGGGACAGCGGGTGAAGTTCGACGAGCTGGTCGACCGGGCGCGGCTGCTGGTGGACACCGGCGAGCGCAGGCTCCTGGGCATCGGCGGCGCGCCGGGCTCGGGCAAGTCGACGCTGGCCCGGCGCCTGGTCGACGCGCTGGGCGACGACGCCGCCCTGGTCGGCATGGACGGCTTCCACCTGGCCCAGCAGGAGCTGGAGCGGCTCGGCGTGGCCGACCGCAAGGGCGCGCCGGACACGTTCGACATCCCCGGCTACGTCGACCTGCTCGGCCGGTTGAAGGCGTGCGGGCCGGACGTGGTGTACGCGCCGGAGTTCCGCCGCGAGATCGAGGAGCCGATCGCGTGCGCGGTACCGGTCGACCCGTCCGTGCCGCTGGTCGTCACCGAGGGCAACTACCTGCTGCTCCAGTACGACAAGTGGAAGCGCGTGCGGGTCGTGCTGGACGAGGCGTGGTTCCTGATGATCGACGAGGACCTGCGGGTCGCGCGGCTGATCGACCGGCACGTCCGGTACGGCCGGTCACCGGAGGACGCGCGCGAACGCGTGCTGCACGGCAGCGACCACGTGAACGCGCTCATGGTGAACGCCTCCCAGTCCGCCGCCGACCTCGTGATCACCGAGGTGCTGTGAGGCGGAGCTGCTACGACGCGGCGGTGACCTCTTCGTCCACCGGCTTCTTCATCTCCTGCCGGTAGCGGTACAGGCCGTAGGCGGTGCCGCCGACGAAGAACGCGATGCTGACCACCACCGCGACCGTCTCCAGCCACGGCACGGCTTGCAGCAGCCCGGCGCCGTAGTAGCCGGCCAGCACCAGCGTCGGCACCCACGCGACCGCGCCGATCGTGGTGGCGAGCATGAACCGCTTGGGGTCCATCCGCGCCGCGCCCGCGATCATCGGCGCCAGCGTGCGCACCCACGGGATCCACCGGGCCAGCACGATCGCCCAGAAGCCCCGGCGGTCGAGGAAGTCGCGGGCCTTGGCGAGGTTCTCCTTGTTGAGGACCTTGCCGCCGCGGCGGGCCAGCAGACGCGTGCCGGTGTGCCGGCCGATGTAGTAGCCGATCTGGTTGCCCACGACGGCCACGGCGAGCGCGACCCCCGAGAGCAGCCAGGCGGACAGCTCGGCGTCGTGGGACGCGAGCACCACACCGGCCGCGAACAGCAGCGAGTCGCCGGGCAGGAACAGGCCGAAGACGAAGGCGCACTCGAAGAAGATGAAGCTCAGCGTGATCAGCCACACGGCCATCGGGCCGGCGGAATCGAGCTGGACGAATGCGACAGCTTCGGACGTCGCGGACAACACCACGCCATGCAGCCTACGTGGGAATGCGGCGTCGACTGGGCGACATGGGGATAACGCCTTGCCGAAGCTGCGGCGTCGCTGCGGTGCGTGCGGGCCCGAACACGCACTGGAGTGATCGCCGTCACGGGGGTTAGCGTGGACGGATGGAGGCTTTGCTCGCCGAACTCCGCTCCGCCGTGGGCACCGACGCGGTGCTGACCGACGTCGACGTCACCGCGAGCTACCAGCGCGACATGATGCCGCTCGCGCCCTACGGGCAGCCGCTGGCGGTGGTGCTGCCGACGTCCGCCGAGCAGGTGCAGGCGGTCGTGCGGGCGTGCGCCGCGACCGGGACGCCGATCGTGCCGCGCGGCGCGGGCAGCGGCCTGTCCGGCGCGGCCAACGCCGTCGACGGCTGCGTGGTGCTGGTGACCACGAAGATGAACGCCATCGTCGAGATCGACCCGGACAACCGGCTGGCCGTGGTCGAGCCGGGCGTGGTGAACCTCGACCTGCGCGGCGCGGTGGAGAAGCACGGGCTGTTCTACCCGCCGGACCCGTCCAGCTACGACTGGTGCACGATCGGCGGCAACCTGTCCACCAACGCGGGCGGGCTGTGCTGCGTGAAGTACGGCGTGACCACGGACTCCGTGCTCGGGCTGGACGTGGTGCTGGCCGACGGCGAGCTGCTGCGCACCGGGCGGCGGACCGTGAAGGGCGTGGCCGGGTACGACCTGACCAAGCTGTTCATCGGCAGCGAGGGCACGCTCGGCGTGATCACCAGGGCGACCCTGGCGCTGCGGCCGCTGCCCCAGGCCCCCGCGACGCTGGTGGCCGCGTTCGCCGGCACGGCCGACGCGGGCGCGGCGGTGAGCCGCGTGGTCACCGAGGGCATCGTGCCGTCGTTGATGGAGATCATGGACCGCACGTCCATCCGGGCCGTCGAGCAGTACCTGAAGACCGACCTGAACGCCGGCGCGGCGCTGCTGCTGTGCCAGTCCGACTCGGGCGGCGAGGCGGGGCGGCGCGAGCTGGCCGCGATCGAGCAGGCGTGCGTGGCGGCGGGCGCGGAGCTCGTCTACGCCACCGAGGACCTGGGCGAGGGCCGTGACCTGCTCGCCGCGCGGCGGGCCGTGCTGACCGCGCTGGAGGTCTACGGCGCCTGGCTGACCGACGACGTGTGCGTGCCGCGGACGAAGATCGCCGACCTGATCGCCGGGTGCGAGCGGATCAGCGAGGCGGCCGGGCTGCGGATCGCCGTGGTCGGGCACGCCGGCGACGGCAACATGCACCCGACGATCGTCTACGACCCGACGTCGGCCGACGAGTTCGCGCGGGCGCGTCGGGCGTTCGACGAGATCCTGGAGCTGGGGCTGTCCCTGGGCGGCACGATCACCGGCGAGCACGGCGTGGGCAAGATCAAGCGCGAGTGGCTGGCCCGCGAGATCGGCCCCGTCGGCCTGCGGGTCCACCGCGAGATCAAGCGCGCGCTCGACCCCGGCAACCTCTTCAACCCCGGCTCGATGTTCGACGCCCTCGGGTAGTGCCTAGTCGACGACGCGCTTGATCTGCTGGGTCTCGTCCATCCGGTCGTCCACCCGGTCGATGACCTCGGTGATGTCGGCCGCCTCCTGCGCCAGCAGCGACTTCTTCTCCCGGCGCGCCTTGATGATCTCGATGACGATCGGCACGACCGAGATCAGCACGATCAGGATCAGGATCAGCTCGAGGTTCTCGCGCACGAACTGGATCTGGCCGAGGAAGTAGCCCAGCACCGTCAGGCCCGCGGCCCACGCGACGCCGCCGATCAGCGAGTACGTGAAGTACTTGCGCGGGTCCATCCGACCCACGCCCGCCATCGCGGTGATGAACGTGCGCACGATCGGCACGAACCGCGCCATCACGATCGCGCGGGCGCCGTACTTGTCGAAGAACTCGTGCGTCTTGTCGACGTACTCCTTCTTGAAGATCTTCGACTCGGGCTTGTTGAACAGCGCGGGTCCGGCCCGGTGGCCGATCCAGTAGCCGACCACGTTGCCCGCGAGCGCGCACGCCGTGAGCAGCAGGCACACCAGCCACAGCGGGTAGTCCAGCAGCCCCGAGGCCACGAACAGGCCCGCGGTGAACAGCAGCGAGTCGCCGGGCAGGAAGAAGCCCACCAGCAGGCCGCACTCCGCGAAGACGATGAAGCACAGCCCGACCAGCATGTAGGGGCCGAGTCCTTGGAGCAGGATCTGCGGGTCCAACCAGTCCGGACCGAGGGCAACCGTGGAGGTGGGCGCGACCGTCACGGCGACCACGGTACAGGCATCACCTGAGCGTCATGACCGCCACGACCGTGCCGGCGGCCAGTCCGAGCAGCACCGCCAGCAGCAGCACCCACCCCGCGCCCAACGACGGCCGGACCCGCCGAACGGGCACGTGGGGGTGCGCGCCGGTGCTGGTGGCCTGGGCGCGCAACGCGTCGGCCACCAGCTTCTCGTGGTCTTCGGGCACCCGGTCAGTCTTTCACCCACGCGCCCCGGACCATCACCTCGCGCGGCTTCAGCTCGCTGTCCAGCACCACGACGTCGGCCGCGAGGCCGGCGCGCAGCTCACCCGTGCGGTCCTGGAGGCCGAGCAGCCGGGCGGGCCGGGTCGACGTGGCGCGCACGGCCTCCTCGACCGTCAGGCCGCACGACTGCACCGCGTTGCGGAACGCGGCGTCCATGGTCAGCGTGCTGCCCGCCAGGGACGCGCCACCGGCGAGCGTCGGCACGCCGTCCACCACCCGCACCTCCAGACCGCCCACGTCGTAGACGCCGTCACCCACGCCCGCCGCCGCGATCGCGTCGGTGACCAGCACGGTCCGGTCCGTGCCCGCGTGCCGGGCGGCCAAGCGCACCGCCGTGGGGTGCAGGTGCACCAGGTCGCAGATCAGCTCCACGGTGACGCGCTCGTCGTCCAGCAGCGCGCCGATCGGGCCGGGCTCGCGGTGGTGCAGCGGGCGCATGCCGTTGAACAGGTGCGTGGCGACCGTCGCGCCCGCCTCCACGGCCGGGCGGATCTGCGCCTCCGTGGCGTCGGTGTGCCCGATCGCGGCCAGGACGTCGTTGTCGACGAGGTGGCGGACCGCGTCCACGCCGTGCTCCAGCTCGGGCGCGACGGTGATCATGCGGACCGCGCCGCCGCCCGCGTCCAGCAGCCTGTCGATCGACACCCGGTCCGGCGGGCACAGGATCGCGGGGTCGTGCGCGCCGCAGCGCGCGGCGGACAGGAACGGGCCCTCCAGGTGGATGCCCGCGACCACCTCGTCCCGCACCAGCTCGGACAGCGCCTTGACCTGGTCGGCCAGCTCGGGGATCGGCCGGGACACCAGGCTGGCCAGCATCGTGGTGGTGCCGTGCCTGCGGTGCGCGTTCGCCGCCTTGATCACCCGGGCCGGGTCGGCGCTGGTGAACGCCTCACCGCCGCCACCGTGGCAGTGGATGTCGACGAAGCCCGGCACCAGCCAGCCACCCCCGACGTCCGCGGTCGGGCCGTCCGGCGGCGCCCCCTCGCCGACGGCCGCGATCAGGCCGTCGCGCACCGCCACCCACCCCTGCTCGAGCACCCCGTCGGGCGTGACGACCCGACCACCGGTCAGGGTCACGTCCACGGGTCCACCCCACGTGCTCATCTCTCCTCCAGCATGTCGATGGCCAGCAGCGCGGCCCCGAGGCACCCGGCCTCGTCGCCCAACGCCGCCAACCGCAGTTCCGGGCGTCGCTGGAACGTGATCAGCTCGTCCAGTCGTCCGCCCAGCGGATCCGTCAGCTTCGGACCCGCCAGTGCCAGGCCGCCGCCCAGCACCACGGCTTGCGGCCCCAGCAGTGCGGCTACCAGCAGGATGCCCCTAGCGAGCGCGTCGACGGCCTCCCGCCACACCGCCGCCGCGTCGGTGTCGCCCTCGGTGAGCCGTGCCGCGACGTCCGCCGCGCCGGTGACGTGCCGGTTCGTGCGCTCGGTGTACCGGCGGGCGATCGCGGCGCTGCTCGCCCGCGCTTCGACGCACCCCGTCTGGCCGCAGCCGCACGGGTCGCCGTGGCCGACGTCCACGTGCCCGACCTCGCCCGGCGCGGACGAGACCCGCCCGTCCAGCACGAGGGCGGCCGCGATGCCGGTGCCGATCGGCATGATGACCGCGTTGGCGAGGTCGCGGGCGTTGCCCTGGCGCAGCTCGGCCAGGCCGCCGGCGCGCACGTCGTGGCCGAACGCGGTGGGCAGCCCGGTCGCCGACCGGATCGCGTCGCGGAACGGGAAGTCGGTCCAGCCGAGGTTGGCCGAGTAGACGCCGGTGCCGGTCACCTCGTCCACGATGCCCGGCACGACGACCCCGACCGCGTCGACCGGCTGCTCGACGGCGGCGCGCAACTCGCAGATCAGGGCGGTGACGTCCTCGACCACGGCGTCCCCACCGGGCCTGGTCGGCCGACGCCGCTGCGCCACCGCCCGCACCCCGCTGGGGTCGCCGGCGACCACCGCGGCCTTCATCCCGGTTCCGCCGACGTCGACGGCTATCACGTGTCTTGTGCGCGCCACGAGGACCGATACTGCGGCATCCGACCGCCATTGGTCTATACCAAGTGTCCGATTGGGCGAGTCCGGCGTGACCGGGAACCGTCGCCGGCCCGGCGCGGAGTTGTCCACAGGTCGCGTCCGGCGGGCCGGAATCGTCGGTGCCACCTGGCAGGATCAAGAACAGGGATCCCCTGGGCGGGGACCCCTGCGAAGCGCGCGATGGCGCGGCGAGGCGCGGCGAGGCGTGGTGGAGAGCGGCTCGTCGGCCGGAACGGGTTCGGGAGCCGTCGGTCGGCGAACCGGTGCGAGAGCGGTCGGCGACGGTGGTGGTCGCCCGGCGACGACCGGGGAACCGGCCTGCGGCTAGTTGCCGGCCATGATCTTCTGCAGGGCGTCCAGCGCACGGCTCGCGGTGCTCTTCACCGTGCCCTTGCTGATGCCGGTGGCCTCGGCGATCTCGGCTTCCGACAGGTCGCCGTAGTAGCGGAGCACGAGCACCTCGCGCTGCCGCGGCGGGAGCTGGGACAGCGCCCGCACGACCGCCTGGTGCTCGGCGGTCAGCATGGCCAGGCTCTCGGCCGACCGCGCGTTGGCCACGTGGGGCGGGGTGTAGTCGCGGGCGGTCTTGCGGCGGCGGAGCACGCTGCGCGAGCCGTTGACGACCGCCGTGCGCAGGTACCCCACGGCCGCCTGCGCGTCGCGCAGGTTCGACCAGTTGCGGTGCAGGCCGGTGAACGCCTCCTGGACCACGTCCTCCGCCGTGGCGGGCTCGTCGACCAGCAGCAGCGCCAGCCGGACCAGCCGCATCCGGTGCTGGCGGTACAGGTCCTCCAGGGTCAGCGGGCCGGTCGGGGCCGGTGCCGCGCCGTCCTGGATCCGCAGGTTCGTCAGCGTGTCCTGCACACGCGCGATGCCGCCGCTGTTCCGATCGGGACCGACCACGGAAAAGACGTTACCTCCTCACCCGGTAGCTTCGGCGCGGCGCTGCACAACGGAGGTGGGCTCTCGATGGCACGGTTCGCGGTCGAACTGGTGTACGGCGACAACACGGAGGAGCGGCTGGCGGTCCGACCCGCGCACCGCGAGTACCTGGCGACGCTGGTCGAACGGGGTGTGCTGCTCGTCTCGGGCCCCTACGAGGACCAGACCGGCGCGCTGCTGGTCTACGAGGTCGCCGACGAGGCGGAGTTGCGCGAGGTGATCGACGCCGACCCGTACACGCGCGCCGGCGTCGCGAAGGAGACGCGCGTGCACGAGTGGCAGACGGTGATGGGGGCCTGGCTCTAGTCCTTCTTCGCGGTGGCGGCCGCGTTTCCCCCCGGCCCGACCAGGCCGGACAGGTCGTTGGCCGCCATCTCGCGGTCGGCCGCGGGCACCGACTTCGGGGCCTGCCGGTCGACCACCTTCGGGGTGAACGCGCGGAAGAGCTTCAAGCCGCCGACCCAGCCGGGCACGTGCACGGCCTTCGACCGCCGGGTGATCGCCCGGACCACGGCCCTGCCGACGTCCGACACCGGGTACTTCTTGCCCGCCAGACCCGGCATGCCGCTGCGCAGCGGCCCGAAGACCGGGTGCTCGTCGGCGCTGTTCACCATGTCCGTGGCGATCCACGAGAAGTAGGCCACGCCCACGTCCACTCCCAGGTGCCGCACCTCGGCGCGCAGGCTGTCCGCGAACGCCTCGCAGCCCGCCTTCGCCGCCGAGTAGGCCGCGTTGCCCGGGATGTGCACGATCGCCGCCAGCGACGACACGACCAGGCAGTAGCCGCGGCTCGCGATCAGGTGCGGCAGGCACGTGCGGACCGTGCGCCACACCCCGAGCAGGTTCACCTCGATGACCCGCTCGAACGCGGCCGGGTCCATCGACCGGATGAACCCGGTGGCCGCGATGCCCGCGTTCGCCACCACCACGTCGATGCCGCCGTAGTGGTCGACCACGCCGTTCACCGCGGTCTCCAGCGCCTGCCAGTCGGTGACGTCGGCCTCCCACGCCCGGCCGCCGCACTGCTCGGCCACCTGCCGCAGCTGCTCGCCCTCCAGGCCGACCAGCGCGAGCTTCGCGCCCTTCGCGGCCAACCTCCGCGCCACCTCCGCGCCGATGCCCCTGGCCGCGCCAGTGATCAGGACAACCTTGCCCGTGACGTCCACGGTGACCTCCTCAGCGAGTCCCAGCCAGGGAGGCCACCGTAACGCAACTTACCGCCAGTAAGCTACTGGAGAGTTAAACGGCGCTGGCGGCGGTCAGCGCGGCCACCTCGTCCGCCTTCAGCTCCAGCTGCAGGGCCGGGAGCAGGTCGGCGAGCTGCTCGGTCGTGCGGGCCGACGCGATGGGCGCGGCCACCGTCGGCTGCTCGGCCAGCCACGCCAGGGCGACCGCCGCCGGGGTGGTGCCGTGGTTCTCGGCGACCTCGTCCAGCGCCGCGAGGACCCGCAGCCCGCGCTCGTCGAGGTACTTCGACGCGGCGGCGGCCCGCGCGCTCTCCACCGTGACGCCCGGCCGGTACTTGCCGGTCAGGAAGCCCTTCGCCAGGCCCCAGTACGGCGCGGACGACAGGCCGTGGTCGGCCACCGCGCGCGACAGCTCGCCCTCGTAGGAGCGGTCCACGAGGTTGTACGCCTGCTGGAGCGCCACGAACCCGGCGAAGCCCTCGCGCTCGGACACGGCCAGCGCGGACGTGAGCCGCTCGGCGGTGTAGTTGGACGCGGCGACGTGGCGGACCTTGCCGCTGCGGACCAGCCGGTCGAACGCGGCCAGCGTCTCCTCCTGCGGCGTGTCCGGGTCGTCCTTGTGCGCGTAGTACAGGTCGATGTGGTCCACGCCGAGGCGGCGCAGCGAGTCCTCGGCGGCGCGCTCGATCGTGTCGGCCTTGAGGTTGTCCAGCCCGCGCAGCATGCCCACCTTGGTCGCGACGACGATCGAGTCCCGGTCACCCCGGCGGTGCAGCCACCGGCCGATGATCGTCTCCGACTCGCCGCCGACGTGCCCCTCGGCCCACGCCGAGTACGCGTCCGCGGTGTCCACGAACGTGCCGCCGGCCGCCGCGAACGCGTCCAGCACGGCGAACGAGGTCTCCTCGTCGGCGGTCCAGCCGAACACGTTGCCACCCAGGCACAGGCGCGACACGTCGAGGTCGCTGGTTCCGAGTTTCGTCATGTCGCGAAGCTAAGCCGGGCGGTCCGGTCGTGCCGAATGGAGCAGCCAGGACTAAATCGTGGGGCGGCGCGGTTGCCTGTCGACGGAGCCTAGTTCGCGGGGAGACGAAATGACGGTCGAGTTGGGCAGGTACGGCGTGTGGGACCGGGCCGCGCGCTGGGTGGGCCGCGGGTCGGACGCCGCGGAGCTGGAGGAGCTCGGCTACGGCGCCCTGTGGCTGGGCGGATCGCCCGACGGCAGCGTCATGACCACGGTCTCCGAGCTGCTCGACGCCACGGAGAAGATCACCGTGGCCACCGCCGTGATGAACGTCTGGACGACGCCCGCGGGCGAGATCAACGACGGCTACCGGGCGCTGGCGTGGACCGACCGGTTCCTGGTCGGCATCGGCACCGGCGACGGCGAGCTGGCGGGTGAGGTGCATCACAGCCCCTACCAGAAGCTGATCCACTACCTGGACGAGCTGGACGTGCCGCGCGACCGCCTGGCGCTGGCCGCGCTCGGGCCGCGGCTGCTCCGGCTCGCCGCCGCGCGCACGAGCGTCGCCCACCCCTACCTGGTGACGCCCGACTACACGGCCAGGGCGCGCGAGACCGTCGGCGCGGGCGTCCTGCTCGCCCCGGAGCAGCACGTGGTGCTGGAGGAGGACCCGTCACGGGCCCGTGACCTGGGACGGGAGGCGCTGGCCGAGTACCTGGCGCGGCCCCACCACACCCGCAACTGGCTGCGCAACGGGTTCGCCGAGGACGACCTGACAGGCGGCGGCAGCGACCGGCTGGTGGACGCCCTGGTCGCCTGGGGCGACGTCGAGCGGGTCGCCCGACGCCTGCGCGAGCACCACGAGGCGGGCGCCGACCACGTCGCCGTGCAGGTGGTCGGCGCCTCCGACGCCCAGCGGGCGCTGCGCGACATCGCCGCCGCGCTGGCCGACTAGTCCGCGGTGACCTCGACGCCGTTCCAGAACGCGACGTGGTCCTTGATGTTGGCCGCGGCCGACTTGGGCTCCGGGTAGAACCAGGCCGCGTCGGGGTTGTCCGCGCCGTTCACGTGCAGCGTGTAGTAGCTCGCCGTGCCCTTCCAGGGGCAGACCGACGTGGTGTCCGACGGCCTGAGGTACTGGGTGTGCACGGACTCCGGGGGGAAGTAGTGGTTCCCCTCCACCATCTCGGTCTTCTCACTCTCGGCGATGATCTCGCCGTTCCACCGTGCGATCGCCATGACACCACTATGCCGTTGATCATCTTCGTTCGCCGGGTGGTGGCCGTAGGATGCTGCCGACACCGCGTTCCGGGCACCCGAGGAGGACCCACCGATGCCCATCGCAACCCCCGAGGTCTACGCCGAGATGCTCGACCGCGCGAAGGCGAACGAGTTCGCCTACCCCGCGATCAACGTCACCTCGTCCGAGACCCTCAACGCGGCCCTGCGTGGATTCGCGGAAGCCGAGAGCGACGGGATCATCCAGGTCTCGACCGGTGGTGCCGAGTTCGCCTCGGGCACCAAGGTCAAGGACATGGTGACCGGCGCGGTTGCGCTGGCGGAGTTCGCGCACGTGGTCGCCGAGAAGTACCCGGTGAACATCGCGCTGCACACCGACCACTGCCCGAAGGACAAGCTGGACGGCTACGTCCGGCCGCTCGTCGCGATCAGCCAGGAGCGGGTGGACCGCGGGCTCAACCCGCTGTTCCAGTCGCACATGTGGGACGGCTCGGCCGTGCCGCTGGACGAGAACCTGAAGATCGCCTCGGAGCTGCTCGACCTCACCGCCAAGGCGAAGATCATCCTCGAGATCGAGGTGGGCGTCGTCGGCGGCGAGGAGGACGGCGTCGCGCACGAGATCAACGAGAAGCTCTACACCTCGCCCGAGGACTACCTGAAGACGGTGGACGCCCTCGGCGCCGGTGAGAAGGGCCGCTACCTGGTCGCGGCGACGTTCGGCAACGTGCACGGCGTCTACAAGCCGGGCAACGTGAAGCTGCGCCCGGAGATCCTCAAGCAGGGTCAGGACGTGGTGGCCGAGAAGCTGGGCCTGCCGGCCGGCTCCAAGCCGTTCGACCTGGTCTTCCACGGCGGCTCCGGCTCGCTGCTGGAGGAGATCCACGAGGCCGTGTCGTACGGCGTGATCAAGATGAACATCGACACGGACACGCAGTACGCGTTCACCCGGCCGATCGTGGGTCACATGTTCGCCAACTACGACGGCGTGCTGAAGGTGGACGGCGAGGTCGGCAACAAGAAGGCTTACGACCCGCGGTCCTACCTCAAGGCCGCCGAGCAGGGCATGGCCGCCCGCATCGCCCAGGCGTGCGAGCACCTGAAGTCGTCCGGCCGCATGATCGCCGGCTGACGGTCCCCCGCGCGTCGAACGGCCCCCTCCGGGTTTCGGAGGGGGCCGTTTCGCCATGCACTACCTGCTGTACATGCGGCAGACGGCGGCGTGGAACAGGGACTGCTCGATCGCGGTGTTCTCCGGCGCGAACCGCTCCATCCGGGTGGTGAGGACGGTGAGGGTCCGCGTGCCCGTGCGGTCGGCGAAGTGGTGGGTGGAATAGCCCGGCAGGCCGCCGGTGTGGCCCCACACCGTGCCGCACGGGGTGCTGATCTCCATCACGCCGAGGCCGTAGCGGTCGGTCCCCGCGTCCTGGGGGACGGTCGCGAGCATGGCCCGCAGCTGCTCGCGCGGCAGCAGCCGGCCGGAGAACAGGGCGGCCTGGAAGCGCTGCCAGTCGCGCGCCGTGGACGTCATGCCGCCCGCCGCCCACGCCGGGCTGGTGTCGATGCCGGTGACGTCCACGTGGCCGTCGTGCTCGGGGCCCGCGAAGCCCGTCCCGGGCGGGGTGCCGGGCGGCAGGTGCGGCGCCAGGTGCTCGGCGTCGGGTTCGTAGCCGTGCGCGTGCCGGCCGGGGAACGTCGCGTCGGTGGGCAGTCGGGTGCCGGTGAGCCGCAGCGGCTCGACCACGCGCCGCCGGACCAGCTCGCCGTAGGTCAGGCCGGACGCGCTCTCCAGCACCATCCCGGCCAGCGCGTAGTTGGTGTTGCTGTAGTCCCAGCGCTCGCCGGGCGCGAACAGCGGCGGGTGCTCGACGGCGACGGCGACCAGCTCGGCGGGCCGCCACCGGCGCGGTTCCTGCCCGGTGACCAGACCGACCAGGCGCGGGTCGTCGAGGAAGTCGTACAGGCCGCTGGTCTGCTTGAGCAGCATCTCCACCGTGATGGCGCCACCGTTCGGCACGACGCCCGGCAGCCACCTCTCCACCGGGTCGGCCAGGGCCAGGCGGCCCTCGGCGACGAGCTGGAGCGCGATCGTCGCGGTCACCGTCTTGGTGTTCGACGCGACCCGGAACTGGTCGTCCGGGCGCAGGCGGTGGTCGCGCAGCGTCCAGCGCGCCTGCCGGGCGAACTCGGTGACGCGGCGGCCGTCGTCCACCCGGACGACCACGCCCGGCGCGCCCGCCGCGACGAGGTCCTCGGCCAGGTCGGTGAGGCGCTCGGCGCCGGACGCGGTCGCGGCGCCCGCGGTGGTGGCGGCCAGGGACAGGGCCAGCGCCCCGGCCACCGCCGCGCGGAGAAGTCGACGCATGAAGTGTTCCCCCAGGGGTTCGGGTCTCGTACCCGGTCAAGCCTCGGGGGGAACGGGGGCGATCGGAATCAGGCGGTCACCAGTGGTCGCCCGGGGGTCTGCCCCACCTTCACCCGGTCGGCGACCAGCCACAGCACGGCCAGCACGACGAACGTCGCCGCGGCGGACGGGTAGAGGATCGGCGGCGCGGCGTCCAGCTCCTGCTGCACCCAGATGCCGCCGTAGCCCAGGCCCGTGACGGCGGCCGAGCCGAGCACCGCGGCCAGCGGCGCGGGCAGCCTGCCCAGGTGCGCCGCGTCCACGGCCAGGCCGATGAGCAGCAGGAACACCGGCACGGCCGACAGCGGGAAGTCGGCGACGCCCAGCAGCGGCCAGATCAGCAGGCGGTAGGCGACGTAGCCGCCCGCCACCGCCGTCGCGGCCCACGGCGTGCCGATCGTGCGCCGGGCGAGGACCAGCACCACGGCCGCCGCGACCAGGCCCCACACCGGGTAGACCCAGTCGGCGATGGGCAGTGAGAACTGCACGATCGACTCGCGGTCGACCGGGCGGCCGATCTGGTCGGCGGCGAACTGGAGCAGGCTCGGCTCGGCGTACGGGTCACCGCGGTCCCACGAGGCGATCTCCAGCACGCCGTACTCCTGGTGCTGGTTGGGGAACCACATGTTCTCCAGGAAGAAGAACCACAGCGCGGCCAGCCCGAACCGCCGCCACCGGCCGCCGGTCGGGAACAGCGTGATCCACCCGCGGATCGCGCCGGCCAGCATGATCGCGGTGCCCAGGTACAGCAGGGCGTGCGACCCGCTCCACGACGTGATGTCGAGGCCGTTGATCCGGTGGTTGATCAGGTCGATGGGCAGCGCGACCAGGAAGACGCCGGTGCCCCACTGCATCAGCCGCAGCGCGGTGCGGTCCGCGCCGTAGCCGGTGTAGGTGTGGAACAGCGTCAGCCCGACCACGATCACCGTGCCCGCGGTGTTGATCAGGTGCGGTGGCGCCAGCTCGTCGCGCAGCCACTTGAAGTGCCAGGCCACGTCCCACGAGGAACCGATCAGCTTGAGCAGCAGACCGGCGAGCCAGAGCTTGTAGAGCCCGGCGACGAGCGCCGGCGGCGTCTCGCGCCCCGGCTCGCCGCGCTCCCAGTACTGGTCGCGGAAACGCGCGACGCGGTTGGTAACCCCCATGTTCACCCGCCCATGATGCGTCCCGGTGGGGGTGGCTGGAAGGGTGCCCCGCCCTGGTATTTCCCGGGACTTCCCCTAGGGGGTGGTCACGACCAGCAGATTCCCGGTTCGGCTCATGCTAACAGGTGATCGGCGTTGCTCTGAATGGCCGCAACGGGAAAGGTGCGGCGCTGAGAGTTCACTGAGAACCGAGGAGCGCTCCCATGGGCAAGAGGGTCGTGGCCGGCGTCATCGTCACCGCGTTGGTGCTGGCACTGGTCGCTGCGGTGGCCCGGGTATTCCTAAGCTGACGGCATGGAGAACCTGCTCGGTCCCGAACCCACGTTGCTGCCGGACCGCCCGGAGGCGCAGGCCGCCGCCGAGGCGGGCACCGACCCGGCCAAGATCGTCCGCGCCTACCCCGACTTCAGCGAGGCGTGGGCGCTGCTCGCCGAGCGGGCGTTGCAGACCGGCGACCCGGTCGCCGGGTACGCGTACGCGCGCACCGGCTACCACCGCGGCCTGGACCAGCTGCGCCGCTCGGGGTGGAAGGGCCACGGCCCGGTGCCGTGGTCGCACCGCGGCAACCAGGGCTTCCTGCGCGCGCTGGCGGCCCTGGCGCGGGCCGCGGACGAGATCGGCGAGACCGAGGAGTACGAGCGCTGCCGGAAGTTCCTCGCCGACAGCGACCCGGCGGCGCCCGCCGCGCTCGGTCTGAGCTGACCGCGTGGGGGCCGTGCGCGACGAGGTGGCGCGCAGGCTGAAGCGGTGGCAGAGCACGGCCTTGCCGATCGGCCAGGCCGCGCTCGCCGCCGGTCTGTCCTGGTTCGTCGCCACCGAGGTGGTGGGCCACGCGCACCCGTTCTTCGCGCCGATCGCCGCCGTCGTCTGCCTGGGCGTGTCGCTGGGGCAGCGGCTGCGGCGCGTCGTGGAGCTCGTCGTCGGCGTGTCCGTGGGCGTCGGCGTCGGCGACGTGCTGATCTCGTTGATCGGCTCGGGGCCGTGGCAGATCGCGCTGGTAGTGGCGCTGGCGATGTCCACGGCCGTGCTGCTCGACGGTGGCGCGGTGATCGCCCTGCAGTCCGGGTCGTCGGCCGTGCTGGTCGCGACGCTGCTGCCGCCCAGCGCGGGCGGCGGGCTGGACCGGATGGTGGACGCGCTGGTCGGCGGGCTGGTGGGGTTGGCGGTGACGGCGCTGCTGCCCGCGAACCCGCTGACCGTGGCGCACCGGCAGGCGAAGGTGGTGCTGGGCGAGCTGACCGAGGCGCTGCGCGGTGTGGCGACGGCGGTGTCCGAGCACGACGCCGTGCAGGCCGCGGGCGTGCTGGCGCGGCTGCGCGACAGCCAGGAGGCGGTGGACGAGTTCGCGTCGGCGTTGAAGACCGGCGGCGAGATCGCGACCATCGCGCCGATCCGCTGGCGCCGGCGGCACGAGCTGGGCCGGTACGAGACGGCCGCGGTGCCGGTGGACTACGCGCTGCGCAACACCAGGGTGCTGGCGCGGCGGGCGCTGGCCGCGCTGCGCGACGGCGAGCGGATGCCGGACGTGCTGCCCGACGTGCTGCGGCGGTACGCGGACGCGGTGGACGTGCTGCGGGCCGAGCTGGGACGCGGTGACGAGCCGAAGAAGGCGCGCGCGGCGGTCTGCGCGGCGGCGGCGTGCGCCACGGCGCAGCACCTGGGCGGCGAGGGTTTCTCCACGAAGGTGGTGCTGGCGCAGGTGCGCTCGGTGGCGGTGGACCTGCTGCAGGCCACCGGTCTGTCGAGGAACGAGGCGGCGTCCTCGTTGCCGCCCCTCACGAGGAAGGGCGGCGACGACGCCTAGCTAGCCCTCGGGGCGGTTCAGCACGCCGAGCAGGACGGCGTGCACCGCTTCGTGGTCCTTCTCGTCGGCCAGTCGGCACGACGCGCCCGTGACGGCGTACCACTCCTCCGCTCCCTCGTAGCGCACCAGCGCGCGCAACTGGCCGTCGGCCAGCGTGGTGCGCAGTTCCAGGTCACCGGTCACCACGCCGACTTCGTCGGTCATGACGCCGCCGGGCCCGGCCACGAACGCGGAAGACAGGTCGGCCATCGGTCGTCAGCACCTCCCGAGCATGCTCTGCAGTGCAGACTTCTCCGCCGAGTTCACGCTCAAACCCCACTTGTACTTCGAGCGCGTCCACATCTTGGCGTAGGTGCACCAGTAGGAGGTCAGCGGCGGCTTCCACAGCGCCGGGTCCTGGTCGCCCTTGGCCTGGTTGACGTTGTCGGTGACGGCGATGAGCTGCGGGCCGCTCAGGTCGTTGGCGAACGACTGCCGCCGCGACGTGGTCCACGACGACGCGCCGGAGCGCCACGCCTCGGCCAGCGGCACGACGTGGTCGATGTCCACGTCGGACGCCGCCGTCCACGTCGCCCCGTCGTACGGGCTGTACCAGCGGCCGGAGGTGGCCGCGCAACCGGAGTCGGTGACCACGTTCGTGCCGTCGCGCTTGAGGACGGTCTCCCGGGTGTTGCAGGCGCCCGAGACGGTGGTCCAGTGCGGGAACAGGTCCCGCGAGTAGCCGCTGGTCGAGCCCTCGGTCGCGACCCTCAGCGCGGCCAGCTCCGCGAGCGCGGTGCTGGTGCTCGGGATGTCGGGCGGCGTCGCCTGGGCGGGGGTGACCAGGCCGACCGCCAGCACACCAGCCAGGAGCAGGGTAAAAGCCGGAAGTCGCAGGGATGCGGTGAACCGCGCGGTTTTGTTGACCGTTGACATAATTCCGACCTTCCTAGTTGGAAGCTGTCGGAATTACCTTGGGTCATTTCTCCTTCCGTTACAACGCTTTCGGGTGACGCCTGAATGGCGCGACGGACAATTCCTTCGTCACTGCACCCCGCGGACCAGCCGCAGGTCCTCCGTGTGGCGGTACCAGGTCCACTTGCCCATCGGCCGCGGGTGCGCGACGCCGTCCGAGTTCACCTGCACCGGCAGGCAGCCGAGCTGGAACGCGCGCGCCGCCGTGCTGGTCACCTTCTTCCCGAACAGGCGCTTGTGGATGACGTGCACCACCAGGCCCAGCCCGCCCTCCGGGTCGGGCGTGACCTCCAGCCGGGACGCCTGACCCCGAAGCACCACGGTGTCGTCCCCGTAGCCGACTCCGCGCACCGGGCCGAGCGACCCGAGCCCCACGAGCACCCCGCCGACGTCGTCCCGCACCAGCGGCACCCGATCGGGGTCGCCGGACAGGGCGAGGTCGAGCGCGCGGCCCTGGTCGGTCGGCAGGCCCCAGAGCCGGGCCACCTCGGACCGCGGGTCCGCGGGGACGTACCCGACCGGCACCTCGGCGAGCCGTTCCGTGCGCAGCAGCCGCAGGACGACCGCGTTGAGGTCGGCGTCGGTGCCGTGCACGACGAGACGTTTGTCACCCGAATCCGCGAGCACGGCGTCCACCTCGGCCTTTCCCGGCCGTTCCGCCACTCGGCGCACCTCGAAACGGTCACCGTCAGTGATCATCGGCCACTGCGAGTTTCCGCAGGCCAGCACGATTCCGCGCACCTTCATCTCCTGGTCTACCCTCAACAGCCGTCCACTGACGGCTCGGCCGTCGCAGGCATTCGGCTCTTACCCGTCCAACCGCTTGGAGTTTCACATGCCGGCCGTCGTGCTGATCGGTGCCCAGTGGGGCGATGAGGGCAAGGGCAAGGCAACCGACCTGCTCGGTGACCGCGTGCAGTGGGTGGTCCGGTACCAGGGCGGCAACAACGCCGGGCACACCGTGGTGCTGCCCGACGGCCAGAAGTTCGCCTTGCACCTGATCCCCTCCGGCATCCTCACCCCTGGCGTGACCAGCGTCATCGGCAACGGCGTCGTGGTCGACCCCGGCGTGCTGCTCGAGGAGCTGGCCGGCCTGGACGAGCAGGGCGTCGACACCAGCAAGCTGCTCATCTCCGCGGACGCGCACTTGATCATGCCCTACCACGTGGCGATCGATAAGGTCACCGAGCGGTACCTGGGCAAGGCCAAGATCGGCACCACCGGCCGCGGCATCGGCCCGTGCTACCAGGACAAGATCGCCCGCGTCGGCGTGCGCGCCCAGGACCTGCTGGACGAGAAGATCCTCCGGCAGAAGGTCGAAGCCGCCCTGGACTTCAAGAACCAGGTGCTGGTCAAGGTCTACAACCGCAAGGCGCTCGACCCCGAGCAGGTCGTGGACAGCGTGCTGGAGCACGGCACCAAGTTCACCTCCCGGATCGCCGACACCCGCCTGCTGCTCAACCAGGCGCTGGAGCGCGGCGAGACCGTGCTGCTGGAGGGCTCGCAGGGCACGCTGCTCGACGTCGACCACGGCACCTACCCGTTCGTGACGTCGTCCAACCCGACCTCCGGCGGCGCCAGCGCGGGCTCCGGCATCGGGCCGACGCGGATCACCACGGTCATCGGCATCCTCAAGGCGTACACCACCCGCGTGGGCTCGGGCCCGTTCCCGACCGAGCTGAACGACGAGATGGGCGAGCACCTGCGCAAGACCGGCGGCGAGTTCGGCGTGACGACCGGGCGCTCGCGGCGCACCGGCTGGTTCGACGCCGTGATCGCCCGGTACGCGGCGCGGGTCAACGGCATCACCGACTACTTCCTGACCAAGCTGGACGTGCTGTCCGGCCTGGAGAAGGTGCCGGTCTGCGTCGGCTACACGATCGACGGCGAGCGGGTCGACGAGATGCCGATGACGCAGACCGACGTGCACCACGCCGTGCCGGTGTACGAGGAGCTGCCGGGCTGGTTCGAGGACATCAGCCACTGCCGCACGTTCGAGGAGCTGCCCGCGAACGCCCGCGCGTACGTCGAGCACCTGGAGGACATCTCCGGCGCCCGCATGTCCGCGATCGGCGTCGGCCCGGGCCGCGACCAGACCATCGTGCGCCACGACATGCTGGGCGGCTGACACCCGCACTGATCGACTTCCGGGCGATCGAGCCGCCGTCTGCGGAGCAGCGGCCGAAGACAATGCCTCCGGCACCGACGCAATCGGTGTCGGAGGCTTTTTCATGATTCGGGACGCGTTGACTTCTACCGACCGGATATCAAAACTCTGACTCGCTGATCAGCGCGTCCGATGTTGCCCCTCCGCTGGGAGAAATCCGTGTCGATTTCCACGGCGGGTGTTGTCGCGCGTCCCGAATCCGTTGTGCCCGCGCGTGCGCCCGCATTGAAACAACGCAAGTGGCCCGATCTGCGCCGCTGGCTGAGCCCCGTCGGGCTCGTCCTGCTGTGGCAGGCCGCGAGCAGTTCGGGCGTGCTGCCGCCGGACAAGCTCGCCTCGCCGGTCACCGTGTTCCGGACCGCGTACGAGCTGGTCGTGGACGGGCAGTTGGTGGACGCGTTCCTGGTGTCGGCCGGCCGGGTCGCGGTGGGGTTCGCCCTCGGCGCGGTCGTCGGTGGCGCGCTGGGCCTGGCGTCCGGGCTGTCCCGGTGGGGTGAGCGGCTGCTCGACCCGCCGGTGCAGATGCTGCGCACGTTGCCGCACCTGGGCCTGATCCCGCTGTTCATCCTGTGGTTCGGCATCGGCGAGGAGCCGAAGCTGGCGCTGGTCGCGGCGGGTGTGGCGTTCCCGCTCTACCTGAACCTGCACGCGGGCATCCGGCAGACCGACCCGGCGCTGCTGGAAGCCGCACGCGTCCTCGGCTACACGCGGTTCGAGCGGATCGCGCACGTCGTGCTGCCCTCGGCCGTGCCACAGACGCTGGTCGGGCTGCGGATCGCGCTCGGCACCGCGTGGTTGTCGCTGATCGTGGGCGAGCAGATCAACGCGGACGCGGGCATCGGCTACCTGATCAACAACGCCCGCGAGTTCCTGCGCACCGACGTCGTCGTGGTGGGCCTGCTCGTCTACGCGCTGCTCGGGCTGACCACGGACGCCCTGGTGCGCGCGCTGGAGAGGAGGGTGCTGCGGTGGCGGGCGCGGTGAGGATCCGGGGACTGGTCAAGGACTTCGGGTCACGGCGGGTGCTGGCCGGGCTGGACCTGGACGTGGCGGACGGCGAGTTCGTGGCGCTGCTGGGCCGCAGCGGGTGCGGCAAGTCGACGTTGCTGAGGATCCTGGCCGGGCTCGACCCCGACGTGCAGGGGACGTTCACGGTGCCCGAACGGGTGTCGGTCGCGTTCCAGCAGCCTCGGCTGCTGCCGTGGCGGCGGGTGTGGCGCAACATCACGCTGGGGCTGCGCGGCGTCGACGGCCGTTCGGTCGCGGAGCACGCGCTGGCGGAGGTCCGGCTCGCCGACCACGCCGACGCGTGGCCGTTGACGCTGTCCGGTGGCGAGGCGCAGCGCGTGTCGCTGGCACGGGCGCTGGTGCGCGAGCCGGAACTGCTGCTGCTGGACGAGCCGTTCGGCGCGCTGGACGCGCTGACCCGGCTGGCCATGCACCACCTGGTGGAGCAGCTGTGGCGGGAGCACCGGCCCGCCGTGCTGTTCGTGACCCACGACGTGGACGAGGCGCTGCTGCTGGCCGACCGCGTCGTGGTGCTGGACGAAGGTCGGATCGTGGCCGAGCACCGCGTCGACCTGCCGCGACCGCGCCGCCGCGCGTCGTTCGCGGACCTTCGCTCGCACGTGCTGTCGAACCTGGGAGTGGACGATGTCGAAGCTGCTTAGCGCGGTCGTGGTCGCGGTGCTGGCGTTGTCGGGCTGCGGCACGGCCGAGTCGTCCGACGGCCCGGTGGTGCTGAAGGTGGGCGACCAGAAGGGCGGGTCGAAGGCGCTGCTGACGGCCGCCGGGCTGCTCGACGACTTCCCGTTCCCGATCGAGTGGTCCACGTTCACGTCCGGACCGCCGCTGCTGGAAGCCGCGTCGGCGGGTGCGATCGACGTCGGCGGGGTCGGCAACACGCCGCCGATCTTCGCGGCGGCGGCGAACGCCAAGATCGCCGCCGTGTACTCGGCGAAGGGCAACGTGGAGAGCGACGCCCTGCTGGTGCCCGCCGACTCGGCCTTGCGGGCGGTGTCGGACCTCAAGGGGCGCAGCATCGCGGTGGCCAAGGGCAGCTCCGCGCACGGCCAGGTGCTGCTGACCCTCGCCGCGGCCGGGCTGACGACCAAGGACGTGACGCTGAACTTCCTCCAGCCGTCGGACGCGTACTCGGCGTTCACGCAGAAGCGCGTCGACGCGTGGGCGATCTGGGATCCGTACACGGCGCAGGCGCAGCAGGAAGCGGGCGCGCGCGTGCTGACCGACGGGCGCGGCAAGTCCAACGGCTACACGTTCCAGGTGGCCGGTCGCGCGGCGCTGGACTCGCCGGGCAAGAGCGCGGCGGTCAAGGAGTTCGTGAAGCGGATCGGCCAGGCGCAGCGGTGGGCCGACACGCACCGCGAGGAGTGGGCGCGGGTGTGGGCGGCGGAGACCGGGCTGAAGCTCGAGGTGGCGCGGGCGGCCGTCGAGCGCGGCGGTGACCTGCCCGTGCGGCTGGACGACGCGGTGATCGCGTCCGAGCAGGAGCTGGCCGACGCGTTCACCGCGGACGGCGCGCTGCCCGGCAAGGTCGACTTCCGGAAGTTCGTGGACACCCGATTCCAGGGGGAGCTGTCGTGAGCGTCGTGCCGCACTGGTTCCTGCCCACCTCCGGCGACGGCCGGACCGTCGTGGAGCGCTTCCACGCCAACCGGTCGCTCGGCGCGGCGGCGCTGCGGGAGCCGGACATCGACTACCTGGCGCAGGTCGCGCGGGCGGCCGAGCACAACGGGTTCGCGGGCGTGCTGACGCCGACCGGCACGTGGTGCGAGGACGCGTGGCTGACCACGGCGGCGCTGCTCGCGCGGACGTCGACGCTGAAGTTCCTGGTGGCGTTCCGGCCGGGCGTGATCTCGCCGACGCTGGCCGCGCAGATGGCGGCGACCTACCAGCGGATCTCGCGCGGTCGGCTGCTGCTGAACGTGGTGACCGGCGGGGACGAGGTGGAGCAGCGCCGGTTCGGCGACTGGCTCGACCACGACCAGCGGTACGCGCGGACCGACGAGTTCCTGCACGTGGTGCGGGAGGTGTGGTCGGGGCGGCCGGTGGACTTCGCCGGCGAGCACTACCGGGTGTCGGGCGCGACGGTGCTCGCCGCACCGGACCCCGTGCCGCCGATCTACTTCGGCGGGTCCTCGGACGCGGCGCTGCCGGTCGCGGCGCGGCGGGCCGACGTGTACCTGACGTGGGGCGAGCCGCCCGCGCAGGTGGCGGAGAAGATCGGCCGGGTGCGGGCGCTGGCGGGCGACCGGCCGATCCGGTTCGGCGTGCGGCTGCACACGATCAGCCGCGACACGTCGGCCGAGGCGTGGCGCGAGGCGGAGAAGCTGCTGGCGGCGCTCGACCCGGCGCAGGTGGCCAGGGCGCAGGAGCAGCTGCGGACGTCGCAGTCGGTGGGGCAGCAGCGGATGGTGGCGCTGCACGGCGGCGACCTCAGCCGTGGCGTGCGCGGCCTGGAGGTGCACCCCGGGCTGTGGGCGGGCATCGGCCTGGTGCGCGGCGGCGCGGGCACGGCGCTGGTCGGCAGCCACGAGGAGGTGGCCGACTTGATCGAGGAGTACCACGGGCTCGGCGTGGAGGAGTTCGTGCTCTCCGGCTACCCGCACCTGGAGGAGGCGTACTGGTTCGGCGAGGGCGTCCTGCCGATCCTGGCGCGACGCGGCCTGCTCGCCGGCGCGTCGGCCGACGACGGGCCCGACTCGCACGACCGCTCTGACTCGCACGACCGCTCTGACTCGCACGACGGCAAGGAATTGTCGGTCCCCACCGGTAAAATCGCATCAAGGGTTCCCCTTGGCGGGGACCCTCGCGAAGCTGTGCCCAGCAGCTCCTGAGCCGCGCGCACGCCGAACCGCTCCCCGGAAGTCGGACCGGTCATCCGGTCCCGACTCGCGGGGAGCGGTTCGGCGCATCCGGCGGAGGTCGAGTCGGCGTGGGACGCGCCTCAGCCCTTGCGGGCTTCCACGGCCGTGTCCGGGTTGTCGGCGAACACGCCGTCCAGGCCCGTCGCGTAGAACCTCGCGTACTCGCCGAACGCGTCGCCGTACGCCGCCGGGTCGGTGGACTTGCGGAAGTCCGCCGGCAGGAACGTGTTCTCGTTGCGGAACGTCCACGCGTGCACGATCAGGCCGCGGGTGTGGGCGTCGCGCACCAGGGTGGTCGGCTCGAGCAGGAAACCCGCCGCGTCACGCGGGATGATCCGGTCCTTCGCCGCGCCGACGCCGTGGGCGTACGTGCGGATCTCGCGCAGCCCCTCCGGCGTCACGAGGTCGCTGTAGGTGCGCTTGTCGCCCGCCTTGACGAAGTCGTACGGCGCGCCCGACGAGTTGACCAGCTGCACCAGCGGCACCCGCAGCTTCCCCTTGAGCTGCTTGAGGTTCGCCACCTCGAACGACTGCACGTAGACCTTCGCGCCGTGCCGGTTCAGCCCCGCCCTGGTCAGCACGTCCACCAGGCGCGGCTCCAGCGGCAGGCCGATGTCCTGGAAGTACGTCGGGTGCTTGGTCTCCGGGTACAGGCCGATGTCACGCCCGAGCTCGCGGCTCAACCGGCGGGACAGGTCGATGACCTCCTCCAGCGTCGGCACCTCGAACCGGCCGTCGTAGAGGGTGTTGCGCGGCCGGACCTCCGGGATGCGCTCCTCGGCCCGCAGCGTCTTCAGCTCGGCGAGCGTGAAGTCCTCGGTGAACCAGCCGGTGATCGACGCGCCGTCGATGACCTTGGTGGTCCGGCGCCCGGCGAACTCCGGCCGCGCCGACACGTCCGTGGTGCCGCCGATCTCGTTCTCGTGCCGGGCGACCAGCTTGCCGTCCTTGGTCACCACCAGGTCCGGCTCGACGTAGTCGGCGCCCATCCGCGCGGCCAGCTCGTACGCGGCCAGCGTGTGCTCGGGCCGGTAGCCCGACGCGCCGCGGTGGCCGATCACCAGCGGGCCCTTGCGGGGTGATGCCACCTCCGCGTCACCGCTCGCCGACGCCGAGGGCAGCACCACCGCCCCCGCCACCGCGAGCGCCGCGAGCGCCGCCCCCACGATCTTCGTCCGCACCATCGCCGACCTCCTCGACTCCACTCCTGACGCGCGGCAGCCTCGTCGCGCACCGCGACGTCCCGAACACGCTAGGGCGAAGGGCAGGACACGTCACGGTGAACGCGTGGTGGGCGCTTCGGGGGTCGTCACTCCCTGGATATGGCCGCTTCCTCCAAGTCGAGCTCGCGCAGCACCCGGACCAGCACCTCGTCGTCGATCCGGCCCTCGTCGCGGGCCTCGATGAACACCTGGCGCTCGGCCTCCAGCATCGTGCGGCGCAACCGCCGGTACGACGCGGCCGGGCTCTCCTCCTCCTGCCTGCCCAGCCGCTCCCACGCCGCGTTGCCCCGGTGCTCGGCCATCACCCGCAGCCGGTCCACGACGTGCCCCGGCGTGTCGTGGTCGTCCCCGATCACCTCGTCCAGCTTGCGCACGGCGGCCTGCGCGGCGGCGTGCTGCACCTGCGCCTCGGCCAGCGCGTCGGTCCGCTCCTCGTCACCGCGGAACCCGAGCTTGCGGATCACGAACGGCAGCGACAGCCCCTGGATGAGCAGCGTGCCCACGGTGACCACGAACGCGCAGAACACGATCACCTCGCGCCCGGGCAGGTCCAGCGGCAACGCGCTGGCCGCGGCCAGCGACACCACGCCCCGCATCCCCGCCCACGACAGCACGGTCACGCCGCGCCACCCCGGCGCGCCCTCGCGCTCCCGGACGCGCTTCGACAACAGCCGCGGCAGGTACGCGGCCGGGTACATCCACACGAACCGCACCACGATCGTCGCCGCCAGCACGGCCGCCGCCGCCCACACCAGCCCGGCGGTGATGTCCACGTCCCGCACCACGCTGTTGAGCTGCAAGCCGATCAACGCGAACACGAACGACTCCAGCAACATGTCCACCGACCGCCACACCGCGGTGTCCTGCAAGCGCGTGTAGTAGGAGCTGCGCGGCGCGTAGTGCCCGATGTAGAGCCCGGCGATGACGACCGCGAGCACGCCGGACGCGTGCAGCTCCTCGGCGAAGATGTACGCGCCGAACGGCACCAGCATGCCGAGCGCGCTCTCCAGCACGCCGTCGTCGAGCCGGTCCCGGATCCACCGCACGCCCCAGCCGATCGCCAACCCGACCAGCACGCCGCCACCGGCGCTGATCACGAACGTGCGGGTGCCGTCCACCCAGGTCGCGGCGGTGCCCGCGGCCGCCGCGACGGCCACCTTGTACGCCGTCAGCGCGGTCGCGTCGTTGATCAGGCTTTCGCCGGTGAGCAGCGTCATCGTCCGCCGCGGCAGGTTGAGCCGCCGCCCGATCGCGACCGCGGCGACCGCGTCCGGCGGAGCCACCACCGCGCCCAGCACCAGCGCCGCCGGCAGCGACAGGGCGGGCAGCACGAGGTGCGCGACCAGCCCCACCGCGATCGTGGTCGCCAGCACCAGGCCCACCGCGAGCAGCCCGATCGGCCTGAGGTTGGCCCGGATGTTGTGGTAGGAGCTGTCCAGCGCGGCCGAGTACAGCAGCGGCGGCAGCACCAGGACCAGGATCAGCTCCGGCTCCAGGGCGAACTCGGGCAGGCCCGGGATGAACGACACCGCGAGCCCGACGCCCACCAGCACCAGCGGGGCCGACCAGTTGAGGCGTTTCGCCGCCGCCGTGACGAGCAGCGCGCCGACGAGCAACAGGAGCAGTTCCGGTCCGTGCATGGCGCAATCTTGCGTGATGATGACCGGTATGACCTGTCCTCACGTCTCAGAGCTCCCGGACTCCGTCGCCCCGGACAACCCCGAGGGCTGCGCCGACTGCCTCGCCAACGACGAGCACAACTGGGCCCACCTGCGCATCTGCCTGTCCTGCGGGCACGTCGCCTGCTGCGACTCCAGCCCCCGCCGGCACGCGACCGCGCACTTCCACGCCTCGGAACACCCCGTTATGCGGTCGTTCGAGCCGGGCGAGGACTGGCGCTGGTGCTACCTGGACGCCCGGATCGTGTGAGCCCGGCGAGCCCGGCCGGACTGTCTTTACAGTCCCTTTAGGCGGTCGGTCTATGGCTGTGACCCGCGACACAAGTAGCTTCGTGAGCGCTTCACCAGGCGCGACACGAAGGGGTGCGCGTGACGACCAAGCCGCAGGTCGAAGTCGATGAACTGCTCGCCGAGTACGACGAGGAGCGCCCGTCGCGCGCCTTGTCCCCCCGGTGGGAGCTGGGCGTGTGGGTGGCGGGCCTCGCCATCGCGCTGCTCGTGCTCAAGCAGGTGTTCTGGCCGTTCAGCAAGGGCGGCCAGTACTACCTGGTGATCTTCCTGGCGGTCACGCTGCCGCTGGTCTTCCTCTGCTACCGGCCGCGCGGCAGGCGCGGCGACGCCGACGACCCCGGTGTCGTGGACTGGGTGGCGGCCACCCTGGCGTTCGCGGTGGGCGCGTACCCCCTGTTCGGCGGGTTCGACGCGTTCCTCGACCGCCAAGGGCAGCTCACCACCCTCGACATCGTCGCCGGGTCGCTGCTGCTGGTGCTCATCCTGGAGGCTTGCCGGCGGACCACCGGCTGGGTGCTGCCGATCGTCTGCGTCGGGTTCATCGCGTTCGCCTACTACGGCGGGTTCCTGCCGCCGTCCTGGGACATCTCGCACGCCGGCGTGGACTTCTCCCAGATCATCAACGGCTTCTACAACGACGCGACCGGGTTCTACGGGACGCCGCTGGACGTCGCCGCCACCTACATCGTGCTGTTCACGATCTACGGCGCGGTGCTCAACGCGTCCGGCGCCGGCACGTTCTTCGTGGACATCAGCTTCTCCGCGTTCCGCAAGTCGCGCACCGCGCCCGGCCGCACCGCCGCCACCGCCGGGTTCCTGCTCGGCACCGTGTCCGGCTCCGGCACCGCGACCACCGTGTCGCTGGGCGCGGTGACCTGGCCGATGCTGAAGAAGGCGGGCTACCCCAAGGAGAACGCGGGCGGGCTGCTCGCCGCGTCCGGCATCGGCGCGATCCTGTCGCCGCCGACCCTGGGCGCGGCGGCGTTCATCATCGCCGAGTACCTGGAGACGTCCTACCTCCAAGTGCTGATCTGGGCGATCCTGCCGACCCTGCTGTACTACCTGGGCATCGCGCTGGCCGTGGAGATCGACGCGCGCAAGTTCGGCGCGAAGCCGGTGGAGATCGACTCGCCGAGCCCGTGGGCGCTGCTCAAGCAGGGCGGCTACCACTTCCTGTCGCTCGCGGTGATCGTGGTGTTCCTGGCGCTGGACATCCCGGTGTTCTCCGCCGTGGTCTACGCGACCGGCGTCGCGGCGGTGTTCGCGCTGATCGCCCAGCGCGGCGACGTGCGCGCGTGGCTGCGGGCCATGGCCGACTCGCTGTCGCTGGGCGTGCGGTCGGCGCTGCCGGTCATCGCGGTGTGCGCGGCGGCGGGCGTGATCACGTCCACCATCACCAAGACCGGGCTCGGCCAGGAGCTGGCAGCGGCCCTGGTGGACATCGCGGGCGCGATCTCGTCCAACCCGCAGGTGGTCCTGTTCGTCACGGTCGTGCTGGCGGCGTTCGCGGTCAGCCTGCTCGGCCTGGCCGTGCCCGTGACGGCGTCGTTCATCATCTCGTGGGTCGTCATCGGGCCCGCGCTGATCGACCTGGGCGTGGCGCGCGAGGAAGCGGCCATGTTCATCTTCTACTACGCGGTGCTGTCGGAGGTGACGCCGCCGACGGCGCTCGCCGCCGTGGCCGCCGCCGCGATCACCGGCGGCGACGTGATGAAGACGATGTGGCGGACGTGGAAGTACACCCTGCCCGCGTTCCTGGTGCCGCTGGCGTTCGTGCTGACCGACAACGGCTCCGGGCTGCTGCTGCGCACGTCGTTCCTCGACGGGCTGTGGGCGTTCGCCGCGTCCGCGCTGGGCGTGGCGGCGCTGGCCGTGCTCACCGGCGGCTGGGTGTTCGGTCCCGCCCGGTGGCCGGAGCGCCTGCTGTGCGCGCCCGCCGCCGTGGCGCTGCTCTACCTGCAACCCGTCACCATCGCCGTCGGCCTGGCGTTCCTGCTGGCCGCGGTGGCGGTGCACGTCGTCCTACGCCGGAAGACCCCCTCGGGAAAGGAACAGCATGCGCAGCTGGACGCTTAAGGTCGCCGTGGGCGTGCTCTCGGTCGGCCTCCTCGCCGCCGGGTGCGGCGGGAAGCGGACCCCGGACGCGTCGCCGAACAGCAACGCGGGCGGAGCCGCCTGCGAGGCCGCGGACGGCCGGATCACCATCGCGACCGGCAACTCCGGCGGCGTGTACTACGTCATGGGCGGCGGGCTCGCGAAGCTGATCAGCGACAACACCAAGCTCAAGGCCACCGCCGCCGAGACCGGCGCGTCCGTGCAGAACATCCAGCAGCTCGTCGCGGGCGACTACGACGTGGCGTTCTCGCTGGCCGACACGGCGGCCGACGCGGTCGCGGGCAAGGGCGCGTTCGACGGCAAGCCGCAGCAGGTCAAGGCGCTGACCAGGCTCTACCCGAACTACACGCAGGTGCTGGTCAGGGCCGACTCCGGGATCAACTCGGTCGCGGACATGCGCGGCAAGCGGATCTCCACCGGGTCGCCCAAGTCGGGCACGGAGGTGATCGCGCAGCGGCTGCTGACCGCGGCCGGGCTCAACCCCGAGACCGACGTGCAGGCGCAGCGGCTCGACCTGGCCAAGACCGCGGACGGGATGAAGGACGGCAGCATCGACGGCCTCGTGTGGTCCGGCGGCCTGCCCACCGCGCAGATCACCGACATCACCACGTCGCTGAAGGACCAGGTCAAGTTCCTCGACATCACGCCTCAGCTGGACGCGTTGAAGGAGGTCAACGAGGTCTACGACCGGGGCGTCATCCCGGCCGCGACCTACGGGCAGCCGGCCGACGTGCCGACCGTGGCGGTGCCGAACGTGCTGCTCGTGCGCGCGGACTTCCCGGACGGCGACGCGTGCGCCGTGACCAAGCTCATCTTCGAGAAGAAGGCGGACCTGGAAGCCGTGCACCCGGCGGCCAAGGACATCGTCAAGGAGAAGGCCGGCATGACCGACCCGGTGCCGCTGCACCCCGGCTCGCTGGACGCACTGGGCGGCTGACCGGCCGGGTCATCTAGGCTTCCGCACCGTGCGTGTCCTGGTCATCGGGTCTGGCGCCCGTGAACATGCCCTAGTCCTCGCCTTGTCGCGGGACCCTTCGGTGATCGCGTTGGCCTGTGCGCCGGGCAACGCCGGCATCGCCGGGGTGGCGGAGACCTACGGGGTCGACGTCACCGACGGCGGGGCCGTCGCGGCGCTGGCCAAGGAGTGGAACGCCGACCTGGTCGTGGTCGGGCCGGAGCAGCCCCTGGTGGCGGGTGCGGCGGACGCCGTGCGCGCGATCGGGATCCCCTGCTTCGGCCCGTCGGCCGCGGCGGCCCGCATCGAGGGCTCCAAGGCGTTCGCGAAGGACGTCATGGCCGCCGCGGGCGTCCCGACCGCCGTGTCGGAGATCGTGGACAACCCGGCCCGGCTCGACTCGGCGCTGACCCGGTTCGGCCCGACCTGGGTCGTGAAGGACGACGGCCTGGCCGCCGGCAAGGGCGTGGTCGTCACCACCGACCGCGCCGTGGCCCGCGCGCACGCCATGACGTTGCTCGACCACGGCCACCCGGTGCTGCTGGAGTCGTTCCTGGACGGTCCGGAGGTGTCGCTGTTCTGCCTGGTGGACGGCGCCACCGTGGTGCCGCTGCTGCCCGCGCAGGACTTCAAGCGCGTCGGCGACGGCGACTCCGGCCCGAACACCGGCGGCATGGGCGCGTACTCGCCGCTGCCCTGGGCACCCGCCGACCTGGTGGACAAGATCGTGGCCACCTGCGTCCAGCCGGTCGTGGACGAGCTGGCGCGCCGCGACACCCCGTTCACCGGCCTGCTGTACGCGGGCCTGGCCCTGACCTCCACCGGGCCGCAGGTCATCGAGTTCAACTGCCGGTTCGGCGACCCGGAGACCCAGGCCGTGCTGGCCCTGCTCCGCACCCCGCCCGCGGCCCTGTTCCACGCCGCCGCCACCGGCGCCCTCGCCTCCGTGCCGCCACTGGAGTGGGCCGAGGGCTACGCGGTGACCGTCGTGGTCGCCGCCGAGGGCTACCCGGGCCGTCCGCGCACGGGTGACATGATCGGCGGCGCCGAAGCCGAGGGCGTCCTGCACGCGGGCACCCGCCGCCGCGAAGACGGCGCCGTCGTCTCCACCGGCGGCCGCGTCCTGTCGGTCGTCGGCACGGGCACCACCCTGTCCGACGCCCGCGCCGACGCCTACCGCCGCATCGCGGGCGTCCACCTGACCGGCTCCCACCACCGCTCGGACATCGCCCTGCGCGCCGCGAACGACGAGATCACCGTCCCCTAGCACCGACCGCCCGACCACGAGAACCTCCGACCACCGCCTCGGCGGAACCAAGTCGGAGGTTTCTTCGTCCAACCTCAGACCCGGCTCACGCGGTCGTTGGTAGCCTCGAACCGGGTTCAAACCGTTACCGACCGTACGGGGGTAGGACGTCGTGGAACCGGAGACCGGCCTACTGGGAGCCGTCGCCGCGGCTGGGGGAGCCGTCGGCAAGGCGGTCGGCGCGATGTTCGCGGCGGAGAAGCAACTGAGCGACACCCTGGCCGCAAGGCCGGCGTCGGGCCAGAAGTTCGAGGTCAACAAGGACACCGTGCTCCAAGCGGGCAAGGTCATCCGGGATCAGGCCGATGCGCTGGCGAAGAAGCTGCGGACCAGCGAGCGCAACCTGCTGGTCGATCTGCCGGCGGGTTCGGAC
The DNA here is from genome assembly GCF_044757065.1 of Actinosynnema sp. NPDC091369. Lineage (NCBI taxonomy): Bacteria > Bacillati > Actinomycetota > Actinomycetes > Pseudonocardiales > Pseudonocardiaceae > Actinosynnema > Actinosynnema sp. NPDC091369. The sequence continues at coordinate 1,278,456 of NZ_JBIVUG010000001.1, forward strand.
CCGGTCAACACGAGCATCGCGGCGGCGTGGAACTCCAGGCTGACCAGCGGCGAGGACAGCTACGCCGGCCGCGTGGAGCAGTACATCGCCAGCCTCGACGACCTCGTGGAGCAGTTGCGTGGCGTCGCGGCCCAGTACGGGTTCACGGAGGACGAGGTCACGTCCGCCTTTGGAGCGAAAAGTGCGCAGTAGGTTCCGAGGGGGCTTGGTGCTCGCCCTCGCCACAGGTCTCCTCGTGGCGGGCTGCACGGCCGAGGAACCGGGCGATCCGCGACCGACCACCGGTGCCGGGTCGACGTCGAGTGCGTCCGGGTCGCCGACGACCACGCGCTCGGCACGCCCGAAGGAGATCAAGCTCGACGGGCTGGACCCGTGCAAGGCGTTGTCCGCGGACCAGATGACGGAACTGGCCGTGACCGAACCGGAGCCGCAGGAGAACGACCTCAGCGGCATCGGGAAGTTCCCCCTCTGCGACTACACGGGGATCGGGTCCCCTCGGCGCGGATACGGGATCGGTCTGGTGACCAGCGCGGGCATCGAGCACTGGCAGGGCAGCGGCAACGTCGACGTCGAGCGCACGGAGGTGAGCGGTTACCCGGCCGCTCAGGTGGTGCTCACCGGGACGAACGACGTGATGTGCTCCATCGCGGTCGACGTCGCCGACGGGCAGCACCTCCTGGTGGACTTCAACCCGCTCGGTGACGATTTCTCGCAGGACAAGATGTGTCAGAACGCGAAGAAGGCGGCTGAGCTCGCGCTCGTCACCTTGCCGACGTTGGCGTGAGGGGGAAGCCATGGGCTATCGAGACATCACCGACTTCCGGTTCCAGGGTTACGACAACCAGGCGTTGGCGACCCTCGTCCAGCAGTTCCAGTCGGGTGACGCGGCGCAGAAGTTCAGCGACGCGTCGCACGCGTTGCGCGAGCTGTCCGCCAGCCTGACCGAGGTGGACGAGACCCTGCGCGCCGAGCTCAAGAAGCTGGGCATCGACTGGCAGGGCGCCGCCGGTGAGCAGGCCGGGCAGAAGACCACCGTCATGGCCGACTACGCGGCAGAGGCCGACGAGGCGGCCAGGCAGAACTCACAGGCGACGGCCGTGCAGGGGGCGACGTACAGCCAGACCCGCAACGGGATGCCCGAGCCGCAGAAGTTGCGCGGTGACACGGAGACCAACGTCGGGGACGAGTTCCTCGGGTTCTTCGGGCACGAGACGGATCACGCGAAAGAGGTCAAGGAGACCCAGGCGGCGCGGGAGCAGGCCATTCGGGGGCTCGACCAGTACACCGAGGCCAGTCGGGACGCGTTGAACCAGTACCAGGGCATGAACAAGCCGCCGCAGTTCGAGGTGACGACGGCGTCCAGCGTCAGCACGCCGGTCGCCGCGGTCGGGCAGCCCGGGGTGCCGGCGCCCTCCATCCCCGGTGGTGTGCCCGGCGGCGTTCCCGGTGGTGTGCCGGGCGGGGTGCCCGGTGGGTCGGTCGGGGTGCCGCCGCAGGTGCCCGGCATGCCCGGTGGCTCCACGGGGTTGTTGCCGTCCACGCCCGGTGGGTCGACGGTGTTGCCGCCGGCGGCGCTGGGTGGGGTGAAGCCCGGTGGGTCGAACTTCGGGTTGGGGCTCGGGCTCGGGTTGGCCGGTGGGCTCGGGTTGGGGCTCGCGGCGACGCAGGCGCGCGGTGCGCGGCTCGTGCGCAACCCGGCCCCGGCGATGCCCGGCGCCGGCAAGGTGCCCGAGGGGCCGGCCGGTGGCAAGGGCACCGGTGGCGGTGGTCCGGCGGGCAAGGGCGGTGTGCCCGGGATGCCCGGCACGTTGACCGGCAAGCCCGGCATCTCCGCGACGATCGGCGCGATCGACCCCGACGAGCGGGTGCCCGGTCGTGGCGCGGCGGGCGGCAAGGCGGGCTCCGGCAGTTCGATGTTGCAGCCGGCAGCCAGCGCCAAGGGCGGTCCGGGCGAGGAGGACGGCGAGCACGTGCGCAAGTACGGCGTCGACTCCGACGACGTGTTCGGTGACGAGCGGATGGTCGTGCAGTCGGTCATCGGCGACGACGAGACCGAGAAGAAGTGAAGTGAGCGGCACGGTTGTCCTGTCCACGCTCGAGTTCGACGTCGCCTGGGAGGGTGAGCGGCTGACCCGCCGCAACGTGGCGCTGGACGTGCCGAGTCCGGGCATCACGCACACCGAGCGCGCCGGGTTCGTGGAGCAGGCGTGGGCGTCGCTCGCCGAGCGCGGGCTGGCGGCCAACCGGCGGCTGACGCCCGAGCTGGCCGACGCGTTCGCGCTGCTGGCCAACCCGCAGCTGTCGATCGACCTGTGGATCTGGGTGGACCGCCGCAAGATCAAGGGTCTTGCGGCGGCGGCCGGCGAGGAGGCCGTCCTCGCCGTGGTCGACGGCGACGAGGTGTGGCTGATCGAGTCGCGGGCCGGCGCGCTGGCCGAGTCGGCCGTGTCGGTGGCCGGTGAGATGCCCGCCGGGCACGGCCGGTCGATCAGCCTGCCGAACGACGTGCTGCGCGCGGCCGGCAGCGAGGCCGGGCTGGACGCGGAGAAGCTGGTGCTGGCGCTGGAGCGGCACGGGCTGCCGCTGCACGAGGCGCAGGAACTGGCGGGCATGTGCGACGGGATGAGCACCCGCGGCCAGTTCGGAGTCGAACGCGCCCAGCACGGCGGGCCGCCCGTGCGCGCCAACCGCGTGGTCGCCTGGCACGACACGCCGTCCGGCCGGTACCTGCACCAGGTGCGGCCCAGTTCGGACGGTCGCAACTGGAGCACGATCACCCCGATCGACAACGCCCGCCTCGCCGGGTGCGTGTGGGAGCTGGTGCAAGAGGTCTGAGTTCCCGCGCGGCGAAACGGAACCCGATCGTCCTCACCGGCGTCAGTTCCGGTGCGGGCCTGGGGGGCCGGAGCAATGCCCGCCGTCATTCGGGAGTGACGTCTGGTGACCACTGCGACGCTCAGCGCCACCGCGTTCCGCACCGCCTGGGAACACCTCGACCTCGGCGCCATGCCGATCGTGCTGCACGTGCCGGACGAACCCGCGCCGTGGAGCCACCTCACCGCCCAGGGACTGGCCCGCGGCGGCGAACTCGACCCGTGGCTCGGCGCGGCGTTCAAGCTGATCGCCAACCCGCCCCGGTCGGCGGACCTGCGGCTGGGCATCGGCAGAGCCGCGGTGCGGGCACTGGCCGCGTCCACCGGCCCCAGCTCGGTGCTGGCCGTGCTGACCCGCGACCTGCTCACCGTGCGGGAGGTCGACGTCGACCTCGCCACCGCGCTGGTCGGGTTGCTGCCGCGACTCCCCGACGGCCTGGTCGGCGGGCCGGACCTGCGCGGCCAGTTCGGCGCGGCGGCCATCGATCGGAGCGGGCGACGACAGCGGGCGGCGGACGTGGTCGACTTCCACGGGCCGACCGAGCCGGACCTGCTGCGGAAGAGGATCACCGCCCTGTTGGACGAATTCACCGGATAACGCCCCGGCGGTCTCCGGTTCCGCCCTACAGTCGGGGAATGGCGGTAGCGAAGTTCAACGCCGAGGCGATGGAGCAGTGCCGGAGCACGGTGAGCACGCAAGCGGGACAATTCGGCGCAGTGGGTGACGGCTTTTCCGGCCATTACGCCGAACCGGACATCTTCGGCACACTGGCGAGTTCGGGCGGGCTTTCCGCGGCGGCGTCCGAACTCGACCGGAAGGCGGGTGCGGAGTTCGCCGCGGCCGAGTCCGTGCTGGGGAAGGTGGAGCGCGCGATCGACGCCGTGCAGCAGTCCGTGGTCGACGTGGAGGCCGCCAACGCGGGCTCCTTCCGGGCGGTGTGAGCTGATGGGAGCCTCGGACGAGGTCGCGGCGCTGCCCGGCGGGCAGGCGTTGGCGCAGCTCGCGGCCAAGGTCGACACGGCCCGGCCGGACGCCGTGAAGCAGATCGCGGACCGGTGGAAGCAGGCCGCCGTGAAGGCGGTGGAAAGCGGTGCCGCGGTCCGGCAGTCGGTCACGCGGCTGGACGACGCGTGGCAGGGCGGATCGGCCGACGGATTCGTCGCGTACATGGAGGGATTCACCAAGAGCGGGAATGCGCTGACCGACGCGTTGACCGCGGCGGCCGGTGATCTGGAGTCCGCCGCGGCGGCGTTGGAATCGGCGAAGTCTTCGGTCGAGCGCATTTGCGAGAACCTGCTCAGCCGGGTGCGCCGGCTGCGCCGGCAGGCGCACGGCATGCCGCAGGAGGACGTCGACTCCGCCATCCGGGGCCTGTGCCGGGAAGCGGCGGGTGACGCCCAGCCGGTGATCGACCAGGCCGAGCAGGCGTTGAGCGCGGCGCTCGGCGCGTTGAAGGGCCGTGCGGGTGCGATCACGCCCGCGTTCTCCACGATGGCGGACCCCGACACGCAGCCGTTCACGCCCGCGCCGGGCAAGGCGATCGAGTGGACCCCCACGCCGGAGCCACCGCCGTCGGACGACCGGACCACGCCGTCGTCCACGCCGTCGCAGCCCGCCGGCCAGTCGCACGGGTCCGGCGGGGGCTCCCAGGGCTCCGGCTCCGGCTCCGGCGGGGGAGGCGGTGGCGGTGGCGGCATGGGTGGACTCGGGCCCAGCGGTGGCCCGCCGTCCAGCGGCCCGCCACCCGGGAACGTGGAGGAATGGATCCGCGAGGCCATCAAGATCCTCCAGGCCAACGGCATCCCGGTGACCGAGGACAACATCGACGAGATCTGGACGATCATCGAGAAGGAGTCCGGCGGGAACCCGCACGCCCTCAACGACTGGGACTCGAACGCAGCCAAGGGCACGCCGTCGAAGGGGCTGATGCAGTGCATCGACCCGACGTTCCAGGCGCACAAGCTGCCCGGGCACGACGACATCTGGAACCCGGTCGACAACATCATCGCCGGCGTCCGCTACACGTTCTCGCGCTACGGCGGGTTCGACGGGCACCCGGGCCTGAAGTCGATGGCGGGCGGAGGCGGCTACCAGGGCTACTGACGGCCGGGCGGTGGCTGATCGGTCCCGCGCGTCAGGGCCAGGTGTTGGCCTCGGCGGCGAACAGCTCGGCGGAGCTGTGCACCGGGAGCACGCACAGCAGGTGGCCGCCGGCGCGCGCAGGACGCGGCACTCCAGCCACCGCGACACCTCGGTCGCGCCCAGGGCCAGCAGGCGGGCGGTCTCCGCCTCGACGTCGTCGGTCTCGATGTCCAGGTGGAAGCGGGGGGGCGTCGTCCACCGACTGCACCGAGGCGACGAGGCCCGGCAGCGCGCCGTGCAGGGAGGTGAACTGCTCCTCGCCCGGCACCGGGCGCGCGGTCGCGCCGAGGGCCGCCGCCCAGAACGCCGCGGCCCGGTCGGCTTCGGCTTCCGGCGTGTCGATCAGCAACGCGTACACGCGGCTCCGGTGCATGCCGACGACAGTAGTGGTGACCTGCGGATCTTCCGGGTCGGTCGATTAACCTGGCCCGCATGCCAGGTGTTGCCAGTCGTGCCGATGTGCCTCCCTTCCACGTCATGGAGGTGCTGTCCGCCGCGGCGCGGCGGCAGCGGGTCGTGGGTGACGTCGTGTCGTTGGCGGCGGGCCAGCCGTCCAGCCCCGCGCCCACACCCGTGCTGGAGGCCGCGCACCGGGCCCTGCGCGAGCAGACGTTGGGCTACACCGAGCAGTTCGGCATCGTGGAGCTGCGGGAGGCCCTGGCGGGGCACTACGACCGGCAGTACGGGCTGGCGGTCTCGGCGGACGACGTCGTGGTGACGACCGGGTCGTCGGGCGGGTTCCTGCTGGCGTTCCTGGCCTCGTTCGAGGCGGGTGCCCGCGTCGCGCTGGCCCGGCCCGGCTACCCCGCCTACCGCAACATCCTCACCGCGCTGGGCTGCGAGGTGGTCGAGCTGGCTTGCGGGCCCGAAACGCGGTTCCAGCCCACGGTGGCGATGCTGGACGACGCCGGGCCGCTCGACGGACTCGTGGTGGCCAGCCCGGCGAACCCGACCGGCACCGTGCTGGCGCCGGACGAGCTGGCCGCCCTGGCCGGCTGGTGCGCCGAGCACGACGTGCGGCTGGTCAGCGACGAGATCTACCACGGCATCAGCTACGGCACGCCGCTCGCGTGCGCCTGGCAGACCTCCCGCGACGCCATCGTGGTCAACTCCTTCTCCAAGGCGTTCGCCATGACCGGCTGGCGGCTGGGGTGGATGCTGCTGCCGCCCGACCTGCGCCGGGCGGTGGACCGGTTGACGGGGAACTTCACGCTCTGCCCGCCCGCGCTGGCCCAGCACGCGGCCGTCGCCGCGTTCGAGCCCGAGTCGTACGCGCAGACCGAGCGCCTGGTCGAGGGGTACCGCCTCAACCGGGACGTGCTGCTCAAGGGCCTGGCCGACCTCGGCATCGACAAGGTGGCGCCCGCCGACGGCGCCTTCTACGCCTACGCCGACGTCTCCCACCTCACCGACGACTCGATGGACTTCTGCTGCCGACTCCTGGACGACACGGGCGTCGCGATCGTGCCGGGCATCGACTTCGACCCCGTGCGCGGGCACGAGTTCATCCGGATGTCCTTCGCGGGGGCCGGCCACGACATCGAAGAGGCGCTGCGGCGACTGGGCGCTTGGTTGTCGTCATCATGATGACAGTTGTACTCCCGATCGAGGGCGCTGTGGGGAACTGATCGAGTGCGCCAGTCGTTCGGGTGACATGGTCCGGATAATCCTGTGGCTGCTCGCGGCCTGGCTCGTGATCACCGTGCTCGGCGCCGTGATCAAGGGCGTCTTCTGGCTCGCGGTGATCGGTGGCGTGCTGTTCCTCGGCACGGCCGCGTACGGCGCCATCAAGAGCTCCAAGCGCCCGAAGGGCATCAAGGGGCCCTGATCCCTGCCCGTTCGTCCTCACGAGCTGGTAAAACGTCGAGCCGGCCCGCACCATGGGTCGGTGTTCGAGACCGATGAACGCCGCCTCGCCCGGTGGGAGCGCCGCGGCGAGTGGCCGCTGACGGGCCTGGCCGTCCTGTTCGTGGTGGCCTACGCCTGGCAGATCCTGGACAACCGGTCGACCGCCGGCTTGGACGCCGTGCTGGAGGTCGTCCTCTGGCTCATCTGGCTGATCTTCGCGGTGGACTACGTCGCGCGCTTCGCGCTCGCCGTCGACAAGCGCAGGTTCGTCGTCACCCACCTGTTCGACCTGCTCGCGGTCCTGCTGCCGATGGTGCGCCAACTGCGCGTGCTGCGGCTGATCACCGTGCTCAAGGTGCTGAACAAGCGGTTCGCGGGCCGGTTCCGGCAACGCGTCGGCGTCTACGCCGCGGGCGTCACCGTGCTGGTCGGGCTGTGCGCTTCGCTGGCCGTCCTGGACGCCGAGCGCAACCACCCGGACGCGTCCATCACCACGTTCGGCGACGCCGCGTGGTGGACGCTCACCACGATCTCGACCGTCGGGTACGGCGACCGCTACCCCGTGACGTGGGAGGGACGGCTGGTCGCCGCGCTGCTGATGATCGGCGGCATCGCGCTGCTGGGTGTCATCACCGGCACGATCGCGTCCTGGCTGGTCGAACGGCTCAGCGGGGTCGAGGACTCGGTCGCCGAGGCCGAGCAGGCGACGGCGGCCGAGCTCCGCCTGGTGCGGGCGGAGCTGGCCGAACTCCGCGAGGAACTGCGCGCCGCGCGAGCCCGGAGCACCTAGAACCGGGGCGCCTAGAACCAGAGCAGCCGGAACCCGGGCGGTGGAGCAGGTCCAGGGGTCAGGGCGCGAGAACCTCCCGGGCGTGCGCGGGACCGCGCCACAGCACGCCCTGGAGCCCGGCGGCGATGGCGCCGTCCACGTTGACCTGGCGGTCGTCGAAGAACACGCAGTCCGCCGGCTCTGCCCCGATCCGCTCCGCCAGCGCGGCGAAGATCCGGGGGTCCGGTTTGGCCACGCCGAGGTCGCCGGAGAACACCAGGTGCTGGAAGTGCCTGGTCCAGGGCTCGCGCTCGGCGGTGCGCGCGAACGACACCGGCGCGTTGGACAGCAGCGCCAACGGCACGCCCGCCGACGCCAGCTCCGCCAGCAGCTCCACCACCGCGGGCTCCGGCCGCAGCCACCCGCGCACGTCCACCTCGGTCAACCGCCGCGCCAGCTCCTCGTCCACCGGCACGTCCACCGCCGCCCCGACCGCGCGCCAGTAGTCCCGGTCGGCCTGGCCCGTGTCGTACGGCTCCCGCAGCGCCCAGTACCCGCGCGAGAAGTCCTCGACCGGCACCCCGAGCAACGCGGCCAGCTCCGGCAGCGCCCCGGTCGGCTCGCTGATCACCTCGCCGTAGTCGAACACCACCCACCGCACCTCAGCTCACCGACCCGATCCGGCGCAGCGCCTCGGCCACGTCGTCCGCGCCCACGTCGCGGTGCAGCACGAAGCGCACCTTGCCCGCCATCGGCCCGGCGAACACGCCCAGGTGCCGCAGCCCGGTCAACGTCACCTCCAGGTCCGGCACGCCCGCCAGCACGATGTTGGTCTCCGGCTCGTCCACCTGCCAGCCCAGCTCCGCCAGGCCGCGGGCCAGCGCCCGCGCGTTCGCGTGGTCCCGGGCCAGGTCGTCGATGCGCTCCAGCCCCACCAGCCCCGCGGCGGCCAGCACGCCACCCTGGCGGACACCGCCGCCGAGCATCTTGCGCACCCGCCGCGCTTCGGCGACGAACGTCGACGACCCGGCCACCACCGACCCGACCGGCGCGCCGAGCCCCTTGGACAGGCACACCTGGACGGTGTCGACGCCGACCGTCAGCGCCGCGGGCGGCAGGCCCAGCGCCACGGCCGCGTTCCACAGCCGCGCGCCGTCCAGGTGCACCCGCAGCCCGGTCTCCCGCGCCGCCGACACCAGCAGCGCGTGCTCGTCGGGCTGCGTCACGGCCCCGCCGGCGGCGTTGTGCGTGTTCTCCAGGCACAGCAACGTGGTGCGCAGCGTGTAGTACGGCCCGGACGTCCCGGCCGCCGCGCGCACCGCGTCGGCCGAGGCCCGGCCGGGTCCGGCGTCGCAGTCCAGCGGGTGCGGCATCCCGCCCGCGATCCACGCGGCCGTGCCGAGCTCGTTGTCCAGCACGTGCGCGCCGCGCGGCGCGAGGAACCGGTCGCCGGGCCGCAGGTGCACGGTGAGCGCGATCAGGTTGCCCATCGACCCCGACGGCACCCACAGCGCCGCGTCCACGCCCAGCAGTTCCGCGACGCGGTCCTCGAGCTGCCGCATGGTGGGGTCGTGGTCGAGCACGTCGTCGGCGACCTCGGCCCTGGACATGGCCAGTCTCATGGCCTCGTCCGGCTGGGTGACGGTGTCGGAGCGGAAGTCGAGCGGCGAGAGCTGGGTCACGAATGGATCACATCACACCGGGCAAGCCCTGACCCAGTCGCGTCGGCGGTACCACGATGGGGGTGACGCAAGTCTCGGTGAACCGGCGTGCAACCGTTGCCGCCCCCGGTTCCGTCCGGTAAGTGCAAGCACGACGAGCGGAGAGAGTCCGCGTGGATCAGCGCGACGAGCAGGAGTTCGCGGAGTACTTCGCAGCTCGCCGGGAGGCCGTGCGCCGAACGGCGTTCCTGCTCTGTGGTGACTGGCACCGGGCGGACGACCTCGCGCAGACCGCGTTCGTCGCGCTGCACCGCAGGTGGCGCAAGGTCCGGGACAAGCAGGCCCTGGACGCCTACGTTCGCCGGACCCTGGTGCGCGCGGTGATCGACGAGTCACGGCGGCCGTGGCGGAGGGAGCGCTTCGTGGACGAGGTCCCGGAGACGCCTTCGGGCGACGGCGAGCTCGGTGACTCGGTGGCCACGCGGCAGGCGCTGGTCGCGGGGTTGCGGCGGGTGCCGCCGAGGCAGCGGGCGGTGCTCGTGCTGAGGTTCCTGGAGGGCCTGGACGTGGCGGCGGCGGCCGAGGCGCTGGGGTGCTCCGAGGGCACGGTGAAGAGCCAGACCTCCCGGGGTCTGGAGGCCCTGCGCGAGGCGCTGGGCGACTCGATCGAAGACTTGCGGCCGGCGTCGTGAGCGGGAGGAGGAGGTAGGTGGACGAGCAGAAGCTGGGCGAGCTGTTCCGCGACGCGGCCCGTGACGCGCCGCCGCCGTCCTTCGGCGTGGACGCCGTGCGGTCGGCCTCGGCGCGGGCGACCGCGCGGCGCAGGTCGGCCATCGCGGTCGGCTCCGCCATGGCGGTCGTGCTCGTGTTCGGTGGCCTGGTCGTCGGCGCCGACCTCCTGGGGACCTCGTCCGGCGGCGAACTGGCCTCGGCGGGTTCCGCTCACGACACCCCGTCCCCTAACGTCACACCTTTCACCGCCGGTGAGCCGGAGATGGTGCCGAAGGGCGCGCAACCGGACCGCAGCGGTGAGATGTCGCCCGAGAGCATCCCCGAGGACTCGTCTACGCAGGGGGACGATCCACCGGGGAGTGCCGACCGCACGTCGGTCGGCAGCGCCCAACGCGGGTGCGTTGAGGTGGACCGGGAGCTCGCCGTCGCCCTCGCCGACGAGCTCCCGGTCGCCAACGCCGACGACGCCGCCGCGGCCTGCTTCGGTGAAGGGCGGGGGGTGAGCTTCGCCGTGCACGACGGTGACGCCTACGGCACCGTGATCGCGGTGGTGGTGCCCGCGGGCGCGACCGGCCTCGTGCCCGCCGGGGCGGTGTACTCGCGCGCCACGACGGCCGGTGGGCAGGAGCTGTACGTGCTCAGCCAGGCGGGGGAGGGCTCGCCGAGAGCCCCGCTCACGGGTGAGCTGACCCGGATCGCCCGCCGGCTCGCGACCCGGTCCTGAGTCGCGGAGAGCGGGATCACCCGACATTCTAGTACTGGCGTACCACTAATTTGGTACGGTTGTGCCAGATTGGGAGGTGGTCGTCATGGCGTGGGCCGTGCTCATCGTGTCCGGCTTCTTCGAGGCCGGCTGGGCGGTCGCGCTGAAGCTGTCCGACGGCTTCAGCAGGCTGTGGTGGACGGTGGCGTTCGCGGTGTTCGCGCTGATCAGCTTCGCGGGCCTGGCGTGGGCGATGAAGCAGCTGCCCGCCGGACCGGCGTACGCGGTGTGGACCGGCATCGGGGCGGCGCTCACCGCCGTGATCGGCATGGTCTGGCTCGGCGACGGCGTCAGCACCCTCAAGCTGGTCTCGCTCGGCCTGATCGTCAGCGGTGTCATCGGCCTCAACCTGGCCGGCGGCGGGCACTAGTACCTTTCCTGCAATGACAGCCGCAACGCCGAAGGGCGAACGCCGGCGCCAGGCGCTGGTCGAAGCCGCCGCGAGCCTGTTGGCCGACGGCGGCTTCGACGCGATCCGGCACCGCGCCGTCGCCGAGCGCGCGGGCCTGCCGCTGGCCTCCACCACGTACTACTTCGACTCGCTGGACGAGCTGGTGACGGCGGCCCTGGAGTTCCACGGCAACGCCGAGCTGGCCTACGGCAAGGCCCGGCTGGACGAGCTGGACCCGGCCGAGTGCGGCGGCGACGCGTTCGTCGAGCTGGTCCTCGACCTGCTGCTCGGGCCGTCCGGCGACCGCGACGCCGAAGCCGTGCTGCTGCGCTACGAACGCCTCGTCGCCACCGGCAGGCGGCCCTACCTGCGGCCGCTGATGCGCCGGATGTCCGGCGAGCTGCACTCCCTGCTGTTCGACATCTTCACCCGGGCCGGTCAGCCGGTCAGCCGCGAACGCGTGGAGGAGCTGATCGCGCTCGTCGACGGGGCCGTGGTGAACGCGCTGATCGAGATCAGCCCGGACCCGAGGGCCGCCGCCCGCCGGATGCTGCGCAAGTCCATGCAACCCCGCTGACCCCCGCCGCGTGGAACGGGGTGGGGGCGCGGAAGGGGACTTGAACGCATGCGCGAGGCCGAGGAGCGGGGCTTCCGCGACTTCGCGGTGAGCCACGCCGCGTCGTTGCGGCGCACCGCGTACCTGTTCTGCGGCGACTGGCACATGGCCGAGGACCTGATGCAGGCCAGCCTGCTCAAGCTGTACCAGGCGTGGCACCGCATCGAGTGGCGCGACAACGCCTCCGCCTACGCCCGCAAGGTGCTGCTGCGCACCTGGCTGGACGAGAAGCGCAGGCCGTGGCGGCGCGCCGAGCAGCGGGACGGCGAGCTGCCCGACGTCGCCGACGCGACCGCCGACCCGGAACGGGCGGGCGAGCAGCTGTGGGCCCGCGACCTGGTGCACGCCGCGCTGCTGCGCGTGCCGCCGGGCCAGCGGGCCGTGCTGGTGCTGCGGTACTTCGAAGACCTCCCGGTCAGCGAGGTCGCGGTGGCGATGGGGTGCACCGAGGGCACGGTGAAGAGCCAGACGGCGCGCGGTCTCGTGGCGCTGCGCGCGGCGGTCGAGCAGCTGGAGCGAGGGGCGGTGGTGGCGTCATGAGCGAGGCAGACCTGCGAGAAGGTCTCCGGGCCGCGGTCGGTGACGAGCCGCCGTTGCACTTCGACCCCGACGAGCTGATCCGGCGCGGCCGGCACGAGCGCAGGCGGCGGCGCGCCCTGGTGGCCGTGGCGCTGGTGACGCTCGCGCTCACCGGCACCGTGCTGGCCCTGCCCGGCGTGCTGGAGCAGCGGACGGCGGTCGACGCGGCGAGCGGGCCGGTGCTGACGACCGCGGCGTCCCCGACGCCGTCCTCCCGCCCCGCACCGCTGTCCACGACCGTGCGGCCGGCCACCACCGCGCCGATGGCCACGACCGGCGCCAAGTCGTTCCTCTCGGGGTACCTGACCGGGCGGTTCGGCGAGCTCGTGCCGGGCGCGAAGGTGACGGCCGTCCAGGTCAACGAGGTGCTCGACGCCGATCCCGTGCACTTCAGCGCCGTCGTGCGGTTCATCGACGGGATCGGCCCGAGCGGGGTGGTGGTGCGTTTGATCGCGCCGTCGGCGCGGGACCCCCTCGCCCGGTTCTGCGACGAGGTCGAGTGCGACGAACCGCAGTCGCGCGGGGACGGCACCCGGATCGCGACCGGGGTGACCGGCGACCCGGCCACGAAGGTGGTGGTGTCGCGCGCGGTGGCGCACCAGCGCGCGGACGGTTCGGTCGTCCAGGTCACCGCCTACGGGTACGACCCCGGTGCGGGCTCGGAGCTGCGGGAGGTGGCGCTGACGGTCGACCAGCTCGTGCGGCTGGCCACCGACCCGAACCTGGCCCTGCCCTGACGCTCCCCGGCGTCCGGTCCCCCGTCCGGGCGAAATATGCTGGTCACGTGACGGTCAAGCCCCGCATCGCCAATGTCCTCGCCGGTCGCTACGCCTCCACCGAGCTGGCCACCCTGTGGTCCGCCGAGCACAAGATCGTGCTGGAGCGGCGGCTGTGGCTCGCCGTGCTGAAGGCGCAGGCAGAGCTCGGCATCGACGTGCCCGCCGAGGCCGTCGCGGACTACGAGCGCGTGGTCGAGCAGGTCGACCTGGCGTCCATCGCCGAGCGCGAGCGCGTCACGCGGCACGACGTGAAGGCGCGCATCGAGGAGTTCAACGCGCTGGCCGGGCACGAGCACGTGCACAAGGGCATGACCTCGCGCGACCTCACCGAGAACGTCGAGCAGCTCCAGGTGCTGCGGTCGCTGGAGCACGTGCGCGGCAAGACCGCCGCCGTCCTGGCGCGCCTGGCCCGCCGTGCCGCCGAGCACACCGACCTGGTGATGGCGGGCCGCTCGCACAACGTCGCCGCGCAGGCCACCACGCTGGGCAAGCGGTTCGCCACCGCGGCGGACGAGCTGCTGGTCGCGTTCCGCCGGCTGGACGAGCTGATCGCCCGCTACCCGCTGCGCGGGGTGAAGGGCCCGGTCGGCACCGCGCAGGACATGCTCGACCTGCTCGGCGGCGACCGGGACCGGCTGGTCGAGCTGGAGCGCCGCGTCGCGGGCCACCTGGGCTTCACCAGCGTGCTGACCAGCGTCGGCCAGGTCTACCCGCGGTCGCTGGACTTCGACGTCGTCTCGGCGCTCGTGCAGCTGGCGGCGGGTCCGTCGTCGCTGGCCAAGACGATCCGGCTGATGGCGGGCCACGAGCTGGTCACCGAGGGCTTCAAGGCGGGCCAGGTCGGCTCCAGCGCGATGCCGCACAAGATGAACACCCGGTCGTGCGAGCGGGTCAACGGCTTCGCGGTCATCCTGCGCGGCTACCTGTCCATGGTCGGCGAGCTGTCGGGCGACCAGTGGAACGAGGGCGACGTGTCGTGCTCGGTGGTGCGGCGGGTCGCGCTGCCGGACGCGTTCTTCGCGTTCGACGGGCTGCTGGAGACGTTCATCACGGTGCTGGACGAGTTCGGCGCGTACCCGGCCGTCGTGGCCCGCGAGCTGGACCGCTACCTGCCGTTCCTGGCGACGACGAAGGTGCTGATGGCGGCGGTCCGCGCGGGCGTCGGCCGGGAGGCGGCGCACGAGGCGATCAAGGAGCACTCGGTCGCCGTGGCGCTGGCCATGCGCGAGGAGGGCCTGGCCGGCAACGACCTGCTCGACCGCCTGGCCGCCGACGACCGCCTGCCGCTGGACCGGGCCGCCCTGGACGCCCTGCTGGCCGACCGGCTGTCGTTCACCGGCGTGGCCGAGCAGCAGGTCGCGGACGTGGTGCGGCAGGTCGAGGACGTGCTGGAGCGGTACCCGACCGCGGCCGGCTACGTGCCCGAACCCATCCTGTAGCTCGCGAGGTCGCGTCGATCGTTCGCGGCCTCATTCCCGGCGATCACGCTTTTCGAGCGTCGGGAATCAGGGCGTGAACGATCGACTTCCCGGCGACCGAGCCGCCGTCTGCGGAGCAGCGGCCGTCAAACCCGGTCCCAGACCAGGCGGCCCCGGCGGGTCTGCTCGCACACCAGCTTGCGGCCCGCCGGGTCGACCGCCGTCGCGCCCTCCTCCTCGCACGGGAAGCCCTCCAGGGCCACCTCGTCGAACCGGGGAGGTGTCGTCGTCGGCTCGGCCGGCGGTTGGGGCTGCGGCTGGACCTGCGGCGGAGGCGGTGGCGGGGGCGGTTCGGTGGTCCCGGCGACCGTCGGCGGCGGTGGCGGCGTGGTGGTGGTCGTCGCCGGGCGCACCGAGATCTCGGCCACCGCCGGGATCGAGGTCACGGGCGCCGAGCTGGACGTCGTCGGGAGCACCACCGGCTCCGGGCTCGCCGACGGCTTCGCGCAGGCGCCCGTGAGCAGGAGCAGGAGCAACCCGCCGCTCGCCGCGACCGGTGCTGCGAATGGCTTCCGATGGACCACGCCCAGCAGAGTAGGGCTCACCCGTCCGATACCCCAAGTGGCGTCTCCCGAGCGGCCTAAAGGCGGCCCGCCTCGATGATCCGCCGCAGGAACTGCCGGGTGCGCGGGTGCACCGGCTCGCCGAGCACCTGCTCGGGCGGTCCGGACTCCACCAGCCGGCCCCCGTCGAGGAACACCACCCGGTCGGCGACCTGCCGGGCGAACCCCATCTCGTGGGTGGCCATCAGGATCGTCCGACCCGCCACCGCCAGCTCTCTGACCAGCGCCAACACCTCGCCCACCAGCTCCGGGTCCAGCGCGCTGGTGATCTCGTCGAGCAGCAGCAACCGCGGCGAGTAGGCCAGCGCCCGCGCGATCGCCACCCGCTGCTGCTGCCCGCCGGACAGCTGCTCGGGGTAGCCGCCCGCGCGGTCGGCCAGGCCGACCCGGTCCAGCAGCTCCAGCGCGTTGCGCTCGGCCTCCTCGCGCGGCACGCCGTGCACCACGCGCGGCGCGAGGGTGATGTTGTCCAGCACGCTCATGTGCGGGAACAGGTTGAACGCCTGGAACACGATCCCCATCGCGCGCCGCGCCACGTCGGCGTCCACCCGCGGGTCGGACACGTCCACCCCGTCGAGCAGGACCTGGCCGTCGTCCAGCTCCTCCAGCAGGTTCACGCACCGCAGCAGGGTCGACTTGCCCGACCCCGACGACCCGATCACGGTCACCACCTCGTGCTCGCGCACGTCGAGGCTGATCCCGTCCAGCACGGTGTGGTCGCCGTACCGCTTGACCACGCCCCGCACGCTCAGCACCGGCTCGGTCATCGTCCCCCCTGACGGCGTCGCGCCCGGCGGGCCAGCGCGTCGGCGAACCGCGCCGTGGGCACGGCCAGCAGCACGAACAGCAGACCCGCCACCACGTACGGGGTGAAGTTGAACGCCCGCGCCTGCTCGATCTGCGCGGCCCGCACCGCGTCCACCGCGCCCAGCACGGAGATCAGCCCGCAGTCCTTCTGCAGCGCCACGAAGTCGTTCAGCAGCGCGGGCATGACCCGCCGCACCGCCTGCGGCAGCACGACCAGCCGCAACGTCTTGCGTGGGCCCAGGCCCAGCGACCGGGCCGCCGCCACCTGCGACGGGTGGACCGATTCGATCCCGGCCCGGAACACCTCCGCCACGTACGCGGTGTAGGCGAGCACGAGCGCCGCGCCGCCCAGCACGACGAAGTCGTTCGGCACGCCGGTCAGCCGCAGCGCGGGCAGCCCGAACCCGACCAGGTACAGCAGGATGATCAGCGGCAGGCCGCGGAACAGGTCCACGTACGCCGTGGCCAGCACCCGCAGCGGGAACCACACCGGGCCGCGCAACGTCCGCACCGCGGCCACGACCAGCGCCAGCACCAGGATCAGCGCGCCGCACACCACCAGCACGCGCAGGTTCAGCCAGAGCCCTTCCAGGACCGCGGGCAGCGAGCGCCACGCGATCTCCACGTTGAAGAACGACTGCCGCACCCGCGGCCAGCCCGGCGCGCGGGAGACCGTGACGCCGACCGCGACGGCGAACACGGCGGTCGACAGCAGGGCGACCAGGGTGGACCGCCGCGAGCGGGAGCGCTTGTAGGCCAGGCGCTCCCGCTGCAGCTCGCTCGTCACTTCAGCTCGGGTGCGGTGCCCGCGGAGGACAGCCACTCCTGCTCGATCCGGTCCAGCGTCCCGTCGGCGCGCAGGTTCTCCACCGCGGTCGAGACGCACGCGGTGAGCGGGCTGCCCTTGTCCAGCACGATGCCGAACTGCTCGGGCTTGCCGTCGCCCGGCGGGACCTGCCCGATGATCAGGCCGTCCTCCAGCTCCGCGGACGTGATGTAGAACGCGGTCGGCAGGTCCACCACCAGGGCGTCGATCTGCCCGGCGCGCAGCGCGGCCTTGCCGTCGTCGTTGGTGTTGTACACCGCGACGTCCTGCTCGGGTTGCAGGCGCTGGGCGGCGTCGAAGCTGGTCGTGCCGACCTGCGCGCCGACCTTGACCTGCTTGAGCTCGGCCAGCGTCTGCACCGAGGCGGCCTTCGACGACTTCAGCGTGATCACGGCCTGGGCCACGTCGTAGTACGGCGCGGAGAAGTCGACGGCCTGCCGGCGCTCGTCGGTGATGGAGAACTCGTTGAGGTCCATGTCGTAGGTCTTCTTGCCCGGCTGGATCGCCGCGTTGAACGGCACCCGCGTCCACACCACGTCGGTCTTGGCGTAGCCCAGCTCGTCGGCCAGCGCGTAGGCGACCGCGGACTCGAAGCCCTTGCCGTTGGTCGGGTCGTCGTCGACGAACCACGGCTCGTACACCGGCTGGTCCGTGCCGAAGGTGATCTTGCCCGGGGTGAGGGTGGGCAGCTTGTCCTTCGTGCAGGCCACGCCGTCCACCTGGTTGGTCGGCGGCGTGGTCTGGTCCGCGGGGGCGCAGGCGGCCGCGAGGACGGCGGTCACGGCGAGTATCAGTCCGGGTGCACGCATAGGGTGAATCTTGCCGCAGGTGGGAAGGGTCGTCCCCGAACCGGCGGCAAGTACGCTTCGGCCCGTGCCCAAGCTCGCTGACTACCGGCTGGTCGCCGCAGGCAAGGTCCGTCAGGTCCACGAGGTGGACGACGACCTGCTGCTGTTCGTGGCCTCCGACCGGATCTCCGCCTACGACCACGTGCTGACCACCGGGATCCCCGACAAGGGGCGGGTGCTCACCGCGATGAGCGTGTTCTGGTTCGAGGAGTTCGCGGACCTGGCGCCCAACCACCTGGTCGCGTGGGACGACCCGCGCATCCCCGCCGAGGTGCGCGGGCGCGCGCTGCTGGTGCGGCGGCTGGACATGGTCCAGGTGGAGTGCGTGGCCCGCGGCTACCTGACCGGTTCCGGCATGGCCGAGTACCGGCAGACCGGGTCGGTGTGCGGTGTGGAGCTGCCGCCGGGGCTGGTGGAGGCGTCGGAGCTGACGCCGCCGATCTTCACGCCCGCGACCAAGGCCGAGCTCGGCGCGCACGACGAGAACGTGTCGTTCGAGCACGTCGAAGCGCAGGTCGGCGCGTCGCTGGCGGCCCGGCTGCGGGACGTCACGCTGGAGGTCTACGGCGCGGCGCGGGAGTTCGCCCGCTCGCGCGGCGTGATCCTGGCGGACACGAAGTTCGAGTTCGGGCTGGACCGCTCCGGCGCGCTGGTGCTCGCCGACGAGGTGCTGACGCCGGACTCGTCGCGGTACTGGCCGCTGGACGGGTACGCGCCGGGGCACGTGCAGCCGTCGTTCGACAAGCAGTACGTGCGCGACTGGCTGACCTCGCCCGCGTCCGGCTGGGACCGGGCGTCCGACACCCCGCCGCCACCGCTGCCCGACGACGTCGTGGCCGCCACCCGGTCCCGGTACGTGGAGGCGTACGAGCGGATCACCGGGCGGTCGTTCGCGGACTGGCCCCGCCCCGAGGAGACCGGCCCCGAGGAGACCGGCCCCGAGGAGACCGGCCCCGAGGAAGCGGACGCGGAATAGTTCGCCGGCTCCGCACCCGGGCGTCACCTCGTCTTCGAACGGCCGACACGCCCGTGGTGCGCACTGGAGCCCATGGTCGCCGAACTCGTGGTCTCGCTGTCCGGCGTCGGGCCGAGCACGCTCGCCCGGTGCGCCGACCTCGCCGCCGAGCTCGACCGCAGGCGGGTGCCGTTGTCGCTGCTCCTCGCGCCGCGCCGGGCCGTGCCCGGTGAGGCCCTGGCCTGGGTGCGGCGGCGGGTGGCGGGCGGTGACGCGCTGGTCCTGCACGGCTTCGACCACCAGCCGGACCCGGCGCGCCGGGCCGTGGCGCGGCGCCGCCGCGCCGAGTTCGCCGCGCTGCCCGCGCACGAAGCGGGCCTGCGGCTGGTCGCGGCACGGGCCGCGGTGGCGCGGTTGGGGCTGGCCACGGACCTGTTCGCGCCACCCGGCTGGCTCGCGTCACCGGGCACGGTCGTGGCGCTGCGGCGGCACCGGTTCGCGGTGTGCGCGGACATGGCGGGCGTGCGGGACCTGCGCACCGGCGACGTGCGGCCGGGTCGCGTGCGCATGGTCGGCGAGCACCGGACCCACCTGCTCGCCGTCGGCCGGGCGGCACGGCGCGGCGGGCTCGTCCGGATCGGCGTGGACGCGGCGGACCTGGACCGGTTGGCGACGCGCGAGGCGCTGCTGGAGGCCGTCGACCTGGCCCTGCACCACGGCGCGTCGGCCACGACCTACAGCTCGACCGCCTCGCCGCGCGGCAGCACGACCACCTCGACGCCGTCGGGCGCGGTGCCGACCAGGACGCGGTAGAAGATCTCGGTCTGCGCCAGGACCGCCTCGTGGATCGGCACGGCCTTGCGCGGGCCGACCCGGGCCAGGAAGTCCGCCGCCTCGGAGACCTTCAGCCAGGGCGCGGCCGTGGGCACCCCGAGCACGTCGACGCGCTGCTCGGGCACGGTCAGCGAGTCGCCGGGGTGGTAGAACGCGCCGTGGTCGACCAGGTAGCCGACGTTCACCGGCAGCTCGACCCGCTCGTGGATGACCTCGTGCGGTGCGTCGACGACGGTGACGACCGAGCCGTTGACTCCCAGCGCGTCACCGGGCTCGACGATCTCCGCGCCGTCCAGGTCGAACGGGGCGAACAGCCGCGCACCCGGGTTGGCCGCGCGGACCGCGGGCAGCCTGCCGAGGTCGACGTGGTCGCGGTGCTCGTGGGTGATCAGGATCGCGTCCAGGCCGTCGACCTGCTCGAAGCCCGACGAGTACGCGCCCGGGTCGAACAGCAGCCGCGCCGCGCCGGTGTCGACCAGCAGGCACGAGTGCCCGAAGTGGGCGATCAGCATCCGGGTGCTCCTCTCTCGCGTGGCCGGTCACCCCACGTCGTGCAGCAGGGCGTCCTCCACGTGCGGCGGCAGGCCCGCGCGCCGGGTGCGGTCCAGGCCGAGGGCTCGTTCGTGCTCCAACGCGTCGACCGCCGTCTCGGCCGTGGGCCGGACCCGCAGGCCCGCGGCCAACGCGGGGCCCGCGTCGCGGAACATCATCGCCCGGTGCGACGGCGGCAGCCACAGCGGCAGCGACGTCGGCCCCATCCACGGCTCGACCCCGTGCCGCTGGAGGACCGGCTCGGGGATGCGGACCAGCACCGTGCCCGGCGGCGCCACCGCGCCCGCGATCTCGCCCAGGACCAGCGACAGCGGGTTGGCCGGGCCGACCGCGTCGTACGTGCCGGTGGTGCGCCGCTCGGCGGCGTCCACGATCCAGGCGGCCAGGTCGCGCGCGTCGACGTGCTGCGCCGGCTGGTCGGGCGCGTCCGGCACGGCCACCCGGCCACCCCGCGACAGCCGGGCGGGCCAGTACCCGAACCGGTCGCTCGGGTCGCCGGGGCCGGTGATGAGGCCGGCGCGGACGATGAACGCGCGGTCGCCGACGGCGTCGAGGACGGCGTTCTCGCTCGCGACCTTCACCGCGCCGTAGCGCTCGGACGACATCGGCGCGCCGGGGTCGTCCTCCAGCGGGGCCAGGGTGGCGGTCGCTCCGGGGACGGAGTGGTCGGAGTAGACCGAGCAGCTGGAGACGAACGTCCAGTGGTCCGCCGTCACCGATCCCAGCGCCCGCCGCACCCACGTCACCGACATCTTGGCCACGTCGACCACCGCGTCGAAGTGCGCGCCGGCCAACGGCCCCAGGTCGACGTCCCGGTCGACGGGCACGTGCACCGCCCCGTCGGGCACCCGCCCGGACTCCCCGCGCGCCGCGCAGACCACCTCGTGCCCCCGCCGCACCGCTTCGGCCGCCGTCGCCTTGCTGAGGAACACCGTCCCGCCGAGCACCAGGATCCGCATGATCCCCACCCTGCGGCGCACAACCCCGCGCCGCCACCGCGTCAGCCGACAGCGAACGGGCCGCTTGGCCGGTGGTACCAGCGGCGCGACCGAACGCACGTTCGGGCGGATCGCCTCCAGCCCGACCGCGCACGTGCCGATGATCCACTGTGAGTGTGCACGCGTTCGTGGACGAATCCCGACGAAATGACACGTACTACCTGGCCGCGGCCATCGTCCAACCAAGAGACCTCAAACGGCTTCGCGTGGGCTTGCGCGGCTTGTTGCTCCCGGGTCAGCGGGAGTTGCACTTCTACAACGAGAAACAGGCACGTCGTAGGCTGCTGGTGTCGAAACTGGTCGAGTTCGGACCCCGGGTCGACATCTACCGGGCTAGCTGCCGGCGCGGCGAGGAACCCGCTCGACAGGAATGCGTGGCGAGGCTTACCGACGACCTGCTCGACGCCCGAGGGCACCGATTGGTCTTCGACAGTCGCGAGGCACGGGATGTCCTGGACGTGCACACCGTTCGCAGTGCGCTGAACAAACGCCGCAGCGAGAACTCGCTCGTTTACGAGCACCTGGACAGCGTGGACGAACCGCTGCTCTGGCTCGCGGACACCGCCGTCTGGTGCTACGGAGCCGGCGGCGACTGGGCACGGCGTGTCGCGCCCATGATCGGCTCGGTGATCAGGCTCGACTGGCCTTAGACAGCGCGAAGCGCGGCCGCCCAACCGTCCGGGAGGGGGACCGCGCTCACTTCCTCGGCCTACTGGCCTCGGCTGTGATCAGATTAGCAGGAACGGGCACCGCGATGCCGCATCACGATCGGGTGATCTCCGGTGAACGTGTGCCGTCCGCCACCGGTGAAGTTGATGAACACCCTGGTCAGGTAGGCTTTGGCAGTACCGCCAGCCCTCCTACCTTGGAGCAGCCTGTCGTGGCCCGAGTCGTCGTCGACGTCATGCCGAAGCCCGAAATCCTCGACCCGCAAGGACAGGCGGTGGCCAACGCGCTGCCCCGTCTCGGGTTCGACGGAATCACCTCTGTCCGCCAGGGCAAGCACTTCGAGCTGGAGGTCGCCGACGACGTCGACGACGCCACGCTCGCCAAGATCGCCGAGACGTTCCTCGCCAACCCCGTGATCGAGGACTGGGTCGTGAGGCGGGTGGAGGCATGAGGGTCGGGGTCATCACGTTCCCCGGCACGCTGGACGACGTCGACGCCGAGCGCGCGGTCCGGTACGCGGGCGGGGAGGCGGTCAAGCTCTGGCACGCCGATCACGACCTCAAGGGCGTCGACGCGGTCATCGTGCCCGGTGGGTTCTCCTACGGCGACTACCTGCGCTGCGGCGCGATCGCCCGGTTCGCGCCCGTCATGACCGAGGTCATCGACGCGGCCAAGAAGGGCATGCCGGTCCTCGGCATCTGCAACGGCTTCCAGATCCTGTGCGAGGCGCACCTGCTGCCCGGCGCGCTCGTCCGCAACCACAAGCTGCACTTCGTGTGCCGCGACCAGTGGCTGAAGGTCGAGAACAACTCCACCGCCTGGACGAGCCGGTACGACCAGGGCGCGGAGATCCTCGTCCCGCTCAAGTCCGGGGAGGGCGGCTACCAGGCCGACCGGTCCACCCTGGACGAGCTGGAGGGCGAGGGTCGCGTGGTGTTCCGCTACGTCGGCGAGAACCCGAACGGCTCGCGCAACGAGATCGCGGGCATCACCAGCGCCAACGGCCGGGTGGTCGGCCTCATGCCGCACCCGGAGCACGCGATCGACGCGCTCACCGGTCCGACCGACGACGGTCTGGGCATGTTCCTGTCCCTCGTCGACTCGGTGGTGAAAGCCTGATGACCGTCGACACCGTGAAGAACGCGGAGAACACGCCGGACCAGGAGCAGCCCTACAAGGAGCTGGGCCTCAAGGACGACGAGTACGCCCGCATCAAGGAGATCCTGGGCCGCCGCCCCACGGACGCCGAGCTGGCCATGTACTCGGTGATGTGGAGCGAGCACTGCTCCTACAAGTCGTCCAAGGTGCACCTGAAGTACTTCTCCGACACGACCACCGACGAGATGCGCGCGAAGATGCTCGCGGGCATCGGCGAGAACGCGGGCGTGGTCGACATCGGCGACGGCTGGGCGATCACGTTCAAGGCCGAGAGCCACAACCACCCGTCCTACGTCGAGCCGTACCAGGGCGCGGCGACGGGTGTGGGCGGCATCGTGCGCGACATCCTGGCGATGGGCGCGCGCCCGCTGGCCGTGATGGACCCGCTGCGGTTCGGCCCGGCCGACGCGCCGGACACCCGCCGGGTGCTGCCGGGCATCGTGGCGGGCGTCGGCGGCTACGGCAACTGCCTGGGCCTGCCCAACATCGGCGGCGAGGTCGTGTTCGACGCGACCTACGCGGGCAACCCGCTGGTCAACGCCCTGTGCGTGGGTGCGATGCGGGTCGAGGACCTGCACCTGGCGCACGCCTCGGGCACCGGCAACAAGGTCATCCTGTTCGGTGCCCGCACGGGCCTGGACGGCATCGGTGGCGTGTCCGTGCTGGCCTCCGAGACGTTCGACGACACCGCGGGCAAGCGCAAGAAGCTGCCCAGCGTCCAGGTCGGTGACCCGTTCACCGAGAAGGTGCTGATCGAGTGCTGCCTGGAGCTGTTCGCCGAGCGGATCGTCGTCGGCATCCAGGACCTGGGCGGTGCGGGCCTGGCGTGCGCGACGTCGGAGCTGGCCAGCGCCGGTGACGGCGGCATGCACGTCTACCTGGACCGGGTGCCGCTGCGCGCGTCGGGCATGACGCCCGCGGAGATCCTGTCCAGCGAGTCGCAGGAGCGCATGTGCGCGGTCGTGCGGCCGGAGGACCTGGACGCGTTCATGGCGGTCTGCGCGAAGTGGGACGTCATCGCGACCGAGATCGGCGAGGTCACCGAGGGCGACCGGCTGGTGATCACGTGGCACGACGAGGTCGTGCTGGACGTGCCGCCGCGCACCGTCGCGCACGAGGGCCCGGTCTACCACCGGCCGATCGAGCGGCCCGCGGACCAGGACGCCGTGCAGGCCGACACCCCGGACCGGCTGCCGAAGCCGGCGAAGGACGAGCTGCTCGACCTGGTGAAGACCATGGCCGCGTCGCCGAACCTGGCGTCGAAGCGGTGGGTCACCCAGCAGTACGACCGGTACGTGCGCGGCGGCACGGTGCTCGCGCAGCCCGCCGACTCGGGCATGATCCGCATCGACGAGTCGACCAACCGGGGCGTGGCGCTGTCCACGGACTGCAACGGCCGCTACGCGAAGCTGGACCCGTACGCGGGCGCGCAGCTGGCGCTGGCCGAGGCGTACCGGAACGTGGCGACGACGGGTGCGACGCCGGTCGCGGTCACGAACTGCCTGAACTTCGGCTCGCCGGAGGACCCGGCGGTGATGTGGCAGTTCGAGCAGGCCGTGAAGGGCCTCGCGGACGGGTGCGTCGAGCTGGGCATCCCGGTGACGGGCGGCAACGTCAGCTTCTACAACCAGACCGGTTCGACGGCGATCCTGCCGACGCCGGTCGTGGGCGTGCTGGGCGTGATCGACGACGTCCGCCGCCGCATCCCGACCGGGATCGGCGCGGAGGCGGGCGAGACGCTGCTGCTGCTCGGTGAGACGCGCGCGGAGTTCGGCGGCTCGGAGTGGGCGCACGTCGTGCACGGGCACCTGGGCGGCCTGCCGCCGAAGGTGGACCTGGCGCGGGAGAAGCTGCTGGGCGAGGTGCTGGTGGCGGGTTCGCGCGACGGCATGCTGTCCGCCGCGCACGACCTGTCCGACGGCGGCCTGGCGCAGGCGCTGGTGGAGACCTGCCTGATCGGCGAGGTCGGCGCGCGGGTGTTCCTCGAGGGCGACCTGTTCACCGAGCTGTTCAGCGAGTCGACGGCCCGCGTGCTGGTGGCCGTGCCGCGCACGGAGGAGCTGCGGTTCACCGACATGTGCACCGCGCGCGGCCTGCCGTGGCGCAAGGTCGGCGTGGTGGACCCGGAGTCCGACGCACTGGAGATCCAGGAGCTGGGCTCGCTGCCGCTGGCCGAGCTGCGCGAGGCTTGGGAGGGCACCCTCCCGGCGCTGTTCGACTGATCCGGCGGGGTGGTCGGCCGGGATGAGCCCCGGCCGACCACCCGGCGGTCAGCCGTTGGCGAGCGCCTGGAGCCGGTCGTAGGCGCCGTTGAACTGGTTCTGGTCGATCGGCGACGACGAGTACTGCCAGAACGTGTAGAACGGCCACGCGTACGGCAGGGTGCCGACGGTGGACGAGTAGCGGGCGACCCACAGCGGGTTGGTGGAGCTGAAGTCGCCGTTCACGCACTGGGACCACCAGCTCGTGGACGTGTAGATGACCGGCCAGCGGCCGGTGCGGGCCTGGTAGCGGTCGCT
The DNA here is from genome assembly GCF_044757065.1 of Actinosynnema sp. NPDC091369. Lineage (NCBI taxonomy): Bacteria > Bacillati > Actinomycetota > Actinomycetes > Pseudonocardiales > Pseudonocardiaceae > Actinosynnema > Actinosynnema sp. NPDC091369. The sequence goes on from NZ_JBIVUG010000001.1 coordinate 1,303,817, forward strand.
GAACGACTTGATCCAGGCCGTCATGCTCGCCTGGGACAGCCCGTAGCAGGTGGAGCCGTACGGGTTGTACTCCATGTCGAGCGCGCCGGGCAGGGTCTTGCCGTCCCGGGACCAGCCGCCGCCGTTGTTGACGAAGTAGTCGGCCTGGGTGGCGCCGGCGGACCGGTCCGGCAGCGCGAAGTGGTACGCGCCGCGGATCATGCCGACGTTGTAGGACCCGTTGTACTGCTGGGCGAAGTACGGGTTGCGGTAGGTGGTGCTCTCGGTCGCCTTGACGTAGGCGAACCGCTTGCCCTGGCCCCACCAGTAGTTCCAGTCCACGTTGCCCTGGTGCCCGCTGACGTCGATGCCGTAGACGACGGCCTGGGCGCTCGGGTCGGTCGGGATGACGATGCGCCGGTCGCCGCGGCCTTCGTGCTTGGCGATCTGCGAGCCCATGGCGTGGTCTTCCACGGCGGGCGCGGCCGGCGCGGCACCGGCGGATGCGGGCGCGGTCAGGCCGAGCACGGCCAGCCCGAGCGTGGCGAGTAAGGCGGTTGCGGAGCGTGCGAGGTTGTTCATCAGGGACTCCTCGAGCCAGTGCAGGGGGTTGACTCGTTGGGCAGTGTGCGGCACCTCTAACCAATTCACCAGAGTTCGTGTTAATTAGTCACGAAAACGGAGCAACGCCGTTCAGTCGAGTGCGACCCTGCGCAACTGCGCGTCGTCGCCGTTGAAGAGGTTCTGGCCGCCGGGGAACAACCCCGGTTCCACCAGCTCGTGGACGTGTAGATGGTCGGGTGCCGGCCGGTCCGCTCGGCCAGCCGGTCGCTGAACGCCCGCACCCACGCGCCCATCTCGGCCTGGCTCAGGCCGTAGCACGTCTCGCCGTACGGGTTGTGCTCCAGGTCGACCGCGCCGGGCAGGGTCCTGCCGTCCGGCGACCAGCCGCCGCCGTTGACGGCGAAGAACTCGGCCTGCGCCGCGCCGCCCGACCGGTCCGGCAGCGCGAAGTGGTACGCGCCGCGGATCATGCCGACCCGGTAGGAGCCGTTGTACTGCTGGGCGAAGTCCGGGTTGCGGTAGCCGGTGCCCTCGGTCGCCTTGACGTAGGCGAACCGCGCGCCGTCCGCCCACGCCTTCGCCCAGTCGACGTCACCCTGGTGGCTGCTGACGTCCATGCCCGGCACCGAGACCTCGGCGCGGGGCCGGTGCCGCGCGGTGCGGCCCGGCCCCTCGTGCTTCGCGATCTGCGACCCCGCGAAGTGGTCCGCGGCGCCCTCCGGCAGCGCTTCGGCGCCCGGCGCCGGGACGGTCGCGAGCGTGATCGTGAGCGCACCCAGTCGGGCGATCATCGTGCGCAGCCGGATGTGCGTCGCCATTCGCGCCCCCATTCGGTCGGCAGTGCTGGTATGTCCGGCCTAGATCGTCCGGCCGGACGCCCACCGCCGCATCCGCAGGGCGTCACCCGTCCAGGCGCTTCAGCTCCTCCTCCGACAGCCGCAGGTGCACGGCGTCGGCCGAGTCGGAGATGCTGGCCGGCCGCGACGAGCCGGGGATCGGCACGACCTGCGGCGCCTTGGCGAGCATCCACGCCAGGCACACCTGCTGCGGGCTGGCCCCGTGCGCCCGGCCGACCTCGGCGAACGCGGCGAACCGCTCACCGAGCTGCCCGGCCGCGCTCATGCCGCCCAGCGGGCTCCACGGCAGGAACGCGATGTCCAGCTCGGCGCACAGCTCCAGCTCCGGCTCGCTGGACCGGAACGCGGGCGAGAACTGGTTCTGCACGCTCGCCAGCCGCCCGCCCAGGACGTCGTTGGCCTCGCGGATCTGCGCGGGGTTGAAGTTGGACACGCCCGCGAGCTTGATCTTGCCCGCGTCGAGCAGCTCGGCCAGCGCGCCGACGGACTCGGCGGTCGGCACCTTCGGGTCGGGCCGGTGGAACTGGTAGAGGTCGATGGCGTCCACGCCGAGCCGGCGCAACGACGCCTCGCACGCGGCCTTCAGGTACTCGGGACGCCCGTCGACGTCCCAGCCGCCGCCGGGGGTGCGGGTGTGGCCGCCCTTGGTGGCGACCATGACGCCGTCGACGCCCTTCAGCGCCTCGGCGATCAGCTCCTCGTTGTGCCCGAAGTCGCTGTCGTCGGCCGAGTACGCGTCCGCCGTGTCGATCAGCGTCACGCCCTTGTCCAGGGCGGCGCGGATCGTCTCGACGGACCGCGCGCGGTCGGGACGGCCTTCCAGCGACATCGGCATCGCGCCCAGGCCGATGGCGCTGACCTCGACCCCTCCGATTCGGCGAGTCAGCATGGGTGGCATACCTCCGTGTGTCGCGGTTGTGCTCCTCCAGCTTGGGCGGTACTCATTAAGCTGTCCAACAGAAGAAGCTGATGCAATTCAGCAGTACGGGTGATGAATCGTGGAACTCCGGCAGCTCGAGTACTTCGTGGCCGTGGCCGAGGAGTGCCACTTCACGCGCGCCGCCCGGCGCATGCACGTCGCCCAATCGGGTCTTTCCGCGTCGATCCGGGCGCTGGAGGTCGAACTGGGCGCGCCGCTGTTCGTGCGCAGCACCCGCCAGGTCGAGCTGACCCAGGCCGGACGCGCGCTGCTGGTCGAGGCGCGGCGGGTGCTGGGCACGATCGACGCGGCGCGGGACGCGGTGGCGGCGGTGCAGGGGCTGCTGCGCGGCACGCTGGCCGTCGGCAGCATCCAGTGCCTGCACGCCGTGCACCTGCCCGCCGTGCTGGCCCGGTTCCACGAGCTGCACCCCGGTGTGGAGCTGCGGCTGCGGCAGGCGGGCTCGGGCGAGCTGGTCGACCTGGTCCGCACCGGGCGGCTGGACCTCGCGTTCGTCACCTCGGGCCGGGCGGTCGAGGACCTGAGGGCGTCCACCCTGTCCAGCGAGCCGCTGGTGCTGGCGTGCGCGCCGGAGCTGCCGTTCGCCGAGCGGGAGTCGGTGCGGCTCGCGGAGCTGGCCGGTCAGTCGTTCGTGGACTTCAACCGCGACTGGGGCACGCGCGACGACGTGGACCGCGCGCTGGCCACCGCCGGCGTGGACCGCAAGGTCGCCGTCGAGGTCAACGACGTGCACTCGCTGCTCGACTTCGTCGGCTTCGGCCTCGGCGTCGCGCTGGTGCCCGCGTCGTTCGCGGCCAAGCAGACCCGGGCCCGGTTCGTGGACCTGGTCGACGCGCCGACCGCCGAGACCTCCGTGGTCACCACGCCCACGGTGAGCGCTGCCGCGTCAGTCCTGCTGGACATGGTCCTGGAGGCGGGCCGGGGGCTGTCCGTCGCCGGTTAGCCGCCAGCCGGCCGGGTCGTTGCGGAACGCGGTGCCCGGCAGCACCTCCAGCGCGCCGACCTGCTCGTCCGGCGGTTGCGGCGCGACGTGCAGGAACGTGCCGACCTTCGCGCCGGTCACGTTCACCTCGCCCTTGAAGGTGGTGTCCTGGAACGAGATGCCGCCGTCGAGCCTGGCGTCGCGGAGGTTCAGCCGGCCGTGGAACGTGGCACCGGAGAACAGCGCCGGCTTGCTCAGCTCGGCCCCGCCGAACTGCGTGATCCCGTAGAACTGCGCCCGGCGGGCGACGAGCCTGCCGAAGCGGCGGCCCTCCAGCCGGAAGTGCACGAGCTTCGCCCCGGTCAGGTCGAGCTGGTACGGCGCGTCGTCCGCGTCCTCGCCCCAGGGCAGCATGTCCGTGATGAGCCGCTGCGCGGTCATCCGGACGGTCATCTCGTGCTCCTCCTCGGGCGGGACGGCGCGCTCCTCGCCGAAGAACGCCTGCTCGGGGTCCTCGGGCTTCGCGTCGATCGCCGCGTGCTGGAACGGCCGCCGCAGGTACGCGCACAGCACGCTCAGCACGGTCTGCTTGTACCGGGGCGCGGTGCGGACCAGGCCCGCGAGCGCGTGCATCGCGCCCACCCTGACCTGGTCGGCCTCGTTGCCGAGCAGCTCGACCGCCCGCGCGAACCGCTCGTCGGCGACCTTCTCGCTCTCCAGGTCGTGCCGCGCCTCTTCGGTGCGCCGCCGCCGGTCGTTGAGCCACAGCGCGTACAGCGCGACGATCGCGCCGCCCGCCAGCCCGCCGGTCTTGATCGCCTCCGCCTTCGGCTGCCTGGGGTCGACCAGGATCAGCACGGCGGTCGTCGCGATCGTCACCACCACCGCGGCGAGCACGCTCGCCACCAGCAACCAGCGTCCCCGCACGTCAGCTCCTGACCAGTCCGAGGCCGCGGTCCTCGCGGCGCTCCACCACCCAGCCCTCGGGCAGCGTGTTCTCGTGCTCCAGCGACACGTGCATGGCGATCGTGCGCCCCACCGCCGGACTGGCCGGCCTCAGGGTGAGGCCCCCGGTGAACCGGGCCTGCTCGAAGTCGATCGGCTCGGCGAACTCGCAGCCCTCGAACGTGACCGGCCCGGTGCACGCGACCCCGGCGAACTTGGTCGGGCCGAGGAACTTCGTGGCGCTGAAGTCGACGGCTTGGTCGCCGGTGAACCGGCTGAACCACGCCTTGCCGCGGAACACCGAGTCGTGCAGGTACAGCCGGCTGTGGCTCACCACGTCGGTGAACCACGCGCCACCGTGCACGACCGCGTGGTGGAAGGCGTTCGACTGCCGCAGGTGCGCCGCCCGCAGGACCAGGTCGCCGACCTGGCGGTGGGCCAGGTCGAAGTACTCCAGGTAGGCCCTGGTCAGGTCCAGGTTGTAGCGCGGGGCGTCGGCGACGTCGGCCCGGGGCAGCAGGTCGGCGATCAGCCGCTGCGCGGTGAGCCGCACCTCCAGCTCGCGCTCGTCCCGGACCGGCTCGTCACCCTTCACCGCCACGTCGAACGGTCGCCGCAGGTAGGCGCACAGCACGTCGAGCACGGTCTGGGTGTACTCCGGGCGGGACCGCGCGAGCCCGGCGAGGGCGTGCATCGCGCCCACCCGCACCTGCTCCGCGTCGTGACCGAGCAGTTCCACCGATCGGGCGAACCGCTCGTCCGCGACCCGCGACCGATCGTGTTCGGCCCGCGCGTTCTCCAGCTTCTGCCGCTCGGACTCGATCGCCTGCCGGTCCTCGTCCGTGCGGCGCCGCCGGTCGTTCAGCCACAGCGCGTAGAGCGCGACGACCGAGCCGCCCGCCAGGCCGCCGGTCTTGATCGCCTCGTGCTCGGGCGCGTTCGGGTCCACGGCGAACAACCAGCCCGTGACCAGCAGGAACGCGCCGACGGCACCCAGCACGACGGGCATCACCGCGCTGCGCTCGCGTCGGTGCTCGACCAGGAGCCAGACCAGCGCCGCCACCGCGGCGACCGCGCCCGCGATCCACAGGTGCCTCACAAGGCTGTCATTCTTCCCGGTGATCACCTCGGTGTCGGGTGATTGGAGAACTCCGGCAAACCGACGGTGTGCTAACTCACCGGATTGGCCCATGATGTGGGTGTCACCGCAACGGTGGGAACACGAGCACGTCAGAGGAGAGATCTCGGGTGGACAGCGTGGAGCGGCCCAACTGGGCGCCGGGGGACATCGACCTGGCCCGCCCGAGCATCGCGCGGGTCTACGACTACTGGCTCGGCGGCGCGCACAACTTCGCCGTCGACCGGACCGTCGCCGACAAGGTCCTGGCCGACGTGCCGATCATCAAGAGCATCGTGCTCAACCACCGGGCGTTCCTGCGCCGCGCCGTGCGGTTCATGCTGTCGCGGGGCATCCGCCAGTTCCTCGACCTGGGCTCCGGCATCCCCACGGTCGGCAACGTGCACGAGATCGCGCAGGCCACCGACCCGTCCGCGCGGGTCGTCTACGTCGACGTGGACGCCGTCGCGGTCGCGCACAGCCGGGCCATCCTGACCGGCAACGAGCTGGTGAACGTGCTCCAGACCGACGTGCGCGACGCCAAGCAGGTGCTGTCCTCGGCCGAGGTGCAGGGGCTGCTGGACTTCGACGAGCCGATCGGCGTGCTGATGATCGCCCTGCTGCACTTCGTGCCGGACGCCGAGGACCCGTGCGGGATCGTGGCCGACTACCGCGACGCCCTCCCCGGAGGCAGCTACCTGGCGATCTCGCACGCCGGGTTCGAGGAGGGCGAGTGGGACCCGGCGTGGGACGAGGCGAAGAGCGTCTACAACCGCGGCGTCAGCGAGATGTGCTTCCGACCGAAACGCGAGGTCGAGGTCATGTTCGACGGGTTCGAGCTGGTCGAGCCGGGCGTGGTGCGGCTGCCGCTGTGGCAGCCGGAGTCGCCGGACGACGTGGACGAGGGCGCCGCGCACTTCATCAGCTTCGGCGGCGTCGGGCGGAAGGTCTGATGGACGGCCGCGGCGCCGAGCGCGGGCCCGGCGCGGTTGTCGACCGCGCCCCGCGACCGGCCGTATCCTCTGGGTTGTGGCGGTAGGCCGGCGGACATGACGGAACAGGTTGACCATCGGGTGGCAGCACCGGGCCGATCGAACCTCGACCCCGCCGTACTGGCCGGGGCGGAGTCCTTCGCCCGCACCTGGGCCACCGCGGTCATCGGGAGCAGCTACGTCCCCATGACGAGGGCCGAGGTCGCCGAGCACCTCCAGGCGTTGACCGAGGTGCTGGTGCACGCGCTGCACGCCGGCCCGTTCCGCACCGCGCCCGGCTACGAGATCGGCGCGCGCCTGGTCGAGGCGCACTTCACCGGCACCGACACGCTGGGCCGCACCGTGCAGCTGCTCGGCGACGACCTGCTCGGCGAGCTGGGCATCCAGCCCGACGAGCTGATGCGGTCGCGCCTGGCGGCGTTGCAGGGCGCGTTGGCCGCCGGCTACGCCCGTGCGCTCCGCGAGCGCACGCTGGCCGAGCAGGAGGCGATCCGCGCGGCCGTGCTGGACGCCCGCGACCAGGCCGAAGCGGCGTTGCGCGCGTCCGAGGCGCGGTTCCGGGCGATGTTCACCGAGGCGGCGATCGGCATCGGCATCGCCGACATCGAGGGCCGCATCCTGGACGTGAACCAGGCGTTGCAGGACATGCTCGGGTTCAGCGTCGAGGAGATGCGGCAGTACAACATCCGCGACCTGATGCACCCCGAGGACGGCGGCAACGTCTGGCGGCTGTACGACCAGCTCACCGCGGGCGAGTGCGACCACTACCGGGCCGAGAAGCGGTTCCGCCGGGCGGACGGCGAGCAGGTGTGGACGCACCTGACGCTGTCGCTGGTGCGCGACGACCACGGCGACCCGCAGTACCAGGTGGCGATGATCGAGGACGTCACCGACCGCCACCTGCTCCAGAACCGGCTGCGCTACCAGGCGCTGCACGACCCGCTGACCGGCCTGCCCAACCGGGCGCTGTTCCTGGAGCGGCTCGGCCGGGTGTTCAACAACCGGGCGCGCCACCGCGCCGGGCTGTGCTACCTGGACCTGGACGGGTTCAAGGTGATCAACGACAGCCTCGGCCACGACATCGGCGACCAGCTGCTGGTCGAGGTCGGGCGGCGGCTGGACCACTCGGTGTCCGGCGAGGGCAAGCTCGTCGCCCGGATGGGTGGCGACGAGTTCGTCATCCTGGTGGAGGGCTCGCGCGACACGCAGGACATCGTCAACGTCGCCGACCGGGTGCTGCGGGAGCTGGAGTCGCCCATCCGGATCGGCGGGCACGAGCTGACCGTGTCGGCGTCGATCGGCATCGTGGAACGCGCGCTGTCCGGCACCACGGCGGCCGACCTGATGCGCGACGCGGACATCACGCTGTACTGGGCGAAGGCGGACGGCAAGTCGCGGTGGGCGCTGTACAACCCGGAGCGCAACGCCAAGGAGGTCGCCCGGTTCACCCTGTCGGCGACGATGCCGGCGGCGCTGGAGCGGGACGAGTTCTACGTGGACTACCAGCCGCTGGTGCGGCTGGAGGACAGCACGGTGGTCGGCGTCGAGGCGCTGGTGCGCTGGCAGCACCCGGAGTTCGGCCGGCTCGCGCCGGACCGGTTCATCGAGCTGGCCGAGGAGACCGGCCTGATCGTCCCGCTGGGCCGGTGGGTCCTGCGGCGGGCGTGCGAGCAGGCGCGGCGGTGGCTGGAGGAGTTCGGCGACTCCGCGCCGTTCGTGTCGGTGAACCTGGCCGTGCGCCAGTCCCGCGACCCGGAGCTGGTGCGGGACGTGAAGCGGATCCTGGACGAGTGCGCCCTGCCGCCGCACCACCTCCAGCTGGAGCTGACCGAGAGCGCGATCATGGGCACCGCCGACGAGCCGCTGGAGGCGCTGCGGGCGCTGTCGGAGATGGGCGTGCGGATCGCGATCGACGACTTCGGCACGGGCTACTCCAACCTGGCCTACCTCAAGCACCTGCCGGTGCACGAGCTGAAGATCGCGGGCTCGTTCATGGAGGGCCTGCGCGCGGCCGACGAGGAGGACGCGGTGGACGTCCAGATCGTCTCGACGCTCGTGCAACTGGCCCACGCGCTGCAACTGGGCGTCACCGCCGAGGGCGTCGAAACCCCGGCCCAGGCCAAGCGCCTGCACCGGATCGGCTGCGACACGGGCCAGGGCTGGTTCTTCGCCAAGCCGATGAAGCCGGAGGAGATCGACGAGCTCCTGCGCCGCTAGGCCGGTTCGCGGATCAACCCGGTGCAGCCCGTGTAGTCGACCTGGTCGCCCACCCGCGCGCAGACCCGGCACCAGGCGGTCGCCGTCAGGCCAGGTCGACGATCACCTTCACGTCGTCGGGCTCCTTCTCCAGGGCGTCGGTGAACCGCTCCAGCGGGACGCGGCGGGTGATCAGGCCGTTCAGCCAGGGGCGGCTGGCGGCGGACAGGGCTTCGGCGGCGGCCAGGTAGTCCGGCAGGCCCGCGTTCACCGTGCCGACGATCGTCTTGTTGCCCAGCACCATGCCGTCGAACACGCCCGGGTCCAGCGGCACCGGGGCGTGGTCGCCGGTCAGGCCCGCCAGCACGGTGATCGAGGCGCGGCGGGCGCACTCCCAGATCAGGGGTGCGGCGCCGGTGCACTCGATGGCCACGTCGACCTCGGCGGTGACCTTGGCCAGGTCCGGGTAGTAGGTCGCGCCCAGGGCGGTGACCAGGTCGGGCTTGCGGCCGTCGGTGACGCGGTCGACCACGTGCACCTCCAGGCCCCGCTGCACGCCGAGCAACGCGGCCAGCAGGCCGATCGGGCCCGCACCCGTGATCAGCGCCGACCGGACCGGCAGGTGCGACCGCGCGGCCACCGCCGCCACCTGCGCCCACGCCTTGGCCACCACCGACGCGGGCTCGGTCAGCACGCCCGCGGCGCCCAGCGTCGGGTCGAGCTTCACCGCGAACTTCGGCGGCACGGTCCACCGCTGCATCCCGTACCCGTCGAGCTCCTTGATGCCGCGCTCGGTGTACTTGCCGTTGCGGCAGAAGTCCCACGCGTCCACCGCGCACGCGGGGCACGGCTCCGGGTCGGGGCGGCGCACCACCCCGGCGATCAGGTCGCCCTCGTAGAACCCGCAGTCCTCGGGCGCGGACAGCACCCGGCCCAGCGACTCGTGGAACGGCACGATGTGGTCCCGACCGGGCGGCAACCAGCCGAAACCGTCGCGGACGATCTCCACGTCGGTGCCGCACACCCCCACCAGCAGGCCCTCGACCACGAGCTCACCGTCGACCGGCACGACCTCGCGGTCCACCACCCGCGACGCCGACGGCTCCCCGGGCACGACCTCCGCCGCCCTCACGCCGCACCGCCGCGGTGGCGCTCGTCGCGGGTGTGGCCGCCGAACAGCACCGCCGCGCTGTTCACCAGCGCCAGGTGGCTGAACGCCTGCGGGAAGTTGCCGAGCATCCGCCCGGTGCCCGCGTCGTACTCCTCCGCCAACAGGCCCACGTCGTTGCACAGGTCCACGAGCCGGTCGTACATCGCCAGCGCCTCCTCGCGTCGCCCGGCCAACGCCAGCGCGTCGACGAACCAGAACGAGCACGCCAGGAAGCTTCCCTCGACACCGGCCAGGCCGTCCACTTCGGACTCGCCGTGGGACGTCTCGTACCGGTCGACCAGGTCGCCGCGCTTGAGCACCCGCGCGACCGCGTCCAGCGTGCCGACCACCCGCGGGTCGTCGCCGGGCAGGAAGCCGACCGCCGGGATCAGCAACGTGGCCGCGTCCAGCTCCGTGCCGCCGTAGTACTGGGTGAACGAGCCCAGCTCCGCGTTCCAGCCCTTGGCCAGCACCTCCGCGTGCACGGCCTCGCGCAGCTCCCGCCACCGCTCCACCGGGCCGGGCAGGCCGAACTCCTCCACCGCCCGCACCGCCCGGTCGAACGCCACCCACAGCATCACCCGCGAGTGGGTGAAGTGCCGGTCCGGCCCGCGCACCTCCCACAGGCCCTTGTCCGGCCGCTCCCACACCTTCTCCAGGTGCCGCATCATGCCGCGCTGCATCGCCCACGAGTCGGGCGTCTCGCCGAGCCCGCGTTCCCGGGCCAGGTGCAGCGCGTCCATCACCTCGCCGTACACGTCGAGCTGCAACTGCCGGTAGGCCGCGTTGCCGACCCGCACCGGCCGCGCGCCCCGGTAGCCGGGCAGCCAGTCGACCTCCCACTCCACCAGGTGCCGCTCGCCGCCGAGGCCGTACATGATCTGCAGGTCCGCCGGGTCGCCCGCCACGGCCCGCAGCAGCCACTTGCGCCACGCCGCCGCCTCGCCCGTGCAGCCGAAGTTGTCCAGGGCCAGCAGCGTGAACGTGGCGTCGCGCAGCCAGCAGTACCGGTAGTCCCAGTTGCGCTCGCCGCCGAACGTCTCCGGCAGCGAGGTGGTCGGCGCGGCCACGATCCCGCCGGTCGGCGCGTACGACAGGCCCTTCAGCGTGATCAGCGACCGCCGCACGGCCTGCGCGTGCGGCCCGTCGTAGTCGATCCGGGACGACCAGGCCAGCCAGAACGCCTCCGACCGGGCCACCTCGGCCAGCGCGTCCACCGGCGCGGGCGGCTCGTCGGGCGAGTACGCGAACTCCATCACCCACGACAGCCGCTCACCCGCCGAGATGGTGAACTCGGCCTCGTGCGCGCGCTTGCCGTGCACCCGGTACGGCAGCCGGTCGCCGTACAGCGCCACGGCCGACGGCCCGGCGAGCGCCACGATGCACTCCTGCCCGTCCCGCTCACCGCGGCGCACCCACGGCACCGAGTCGGCGTAGGCGAACCGCAGCACCCACCGCAACGACATCGCGACCTGCCCGGACACGCCTTCGAGCACGCGCACGACCCGCGTGTCGGCGTCCCAGTCGTCCTGCTCGGGCGGCATGGTGTCGATCAGCCGCACCACGCCGTCCAGCGTCTCGAACTCGGTCTCCAGCACCAGGCCGCCGTCCCGGTAGGACCGCCGCACCGACAGCGCCTCGGCGACCGGCGCGATCCGCCAGTGCCCGTCGTCCTCGGTGCCGAGCAGCCGCGAGAAGCAGGACGGCGAGTCGAACCGCGGCATGCACAGCCAGTCGATCGACCCGTCCCGTCCCACCAGGGCCGCCGTCCTCAGGTCGGACAGCAGCGCGTAGTCCTCGATCCGTCCAGGTCCCGTGTCTCCCACCCCGCCGACCCTACGTACCCGCGTTTGACATCGCGCGTCGTTGCGCATCCAGGAGGACATGACCTCCTTAGTCGCGGTGCTGCTGGCGAGCGCGTTGACCGTCCCCGGTCCCCCGGCCACCTACGCCCCGGCCGACAAGCAGGGGTTCGGCACCGCCCGCCAGGCGACGAGCCCGGTCTGGTTCACCCTCGGCCGCACCGGCCTCACCGAGGTCTTCTACCCCGACCTGAGCACGCCCGCGACGCGCGACCTGCGGCTGGTGGTCGACGGCCGCGCGGTCGAGGGCCGCACCGAGCCGGTCGGCAGGCTCCGCTACCGGCAGGTGTTCCGCGGTGACGGCTGGCAGGCCGAGGTCGCCTACACCACCGACCCGTCCCGCCCGACCGTCCTGGCCGACGTGCGGCTGCGCGCCGAGCGGCCGGTGGACGTGCAGGTGGTCTTCGACCCGAACCTGTCCCGCGACGGTGACGACGACCGGGCCGTCGAGCACCCCGAGGCGCTGCTGGCGCAGGACGAGCGGTCCGCGAGCGCGTTGGTCGCAGACGAGCCGATCACGGCGCGGAGCTCCACCGAGGGCAACGTCGTCCAGACCGGGACGCTGCGCTTGGACGGTGTGCGCGACCGCGGCGCCACGGTGGCGATCGGGTTCGGCGCGCACGTCGAGGAGGCGTTGACCAGCGCGAAGAGGTCCCTGGTCGAGGGCTTCCCCCGGCACGCCCGCCGGTACGACCAGGGCTGGGACGACTACCTCAAGGGCCTCAAGCGACCCAAGAGCGCCGACCGGGTCCTCTACGACACCTCGATGATGGTCCTCGCGGCGACCGAGGACAAAGCGCACCCCGGCGCGTTCATCGCCTCGCCGAGCTTCCCGTGGGCGTTCGGGTTCGACCGCGCGATCGCGCCGGAGTTCGGCTCGTACGCCCTGGTCTGGCCGCGTGACCTGTACCAGGTGGCGAGCGCGGTGCTCGCGGCCGGCGACCGGGCGGCGGCCGACCGCGCGCTCGACTTCATGCTCGACGTGCAGCAGCAGCCCGACGGGCACCTGCCCCAGAACACCAGGGTGGACGGTGAGCCGTACTGGACGAACATCCAGCAGGACGAGCAGGCCGCGCCGATGCTCCTGGCCTGGCTGCTCGGCCGCGCGGACAAGTCCACTGTGGACTCGCTGGTGGCCGCGGCGGAGTTCATGATCGCCCAGCCGGACGCGCCCGCCACGCAGCAGGAGCGGTGGGAGAACCAGAGCGGCTACTCGCCCGGCACGATCGCCCACGAGATCGCCGGCCTGGTGTGCCTGGCCGACCTGTTGCAGCGGTCGGGCGACCCGCGCGCGGCGCGCTACCTGGCCGTCGCCGACGACTGGGAGCGCCGGCTGGAGGGCTGGACGGTCACGCGCACCGGCCCGTTCTCGCCCGACCCCTACTACCTGCGGCTCACCAAGGACGGCCGGCCCGACGCGGGCACCACCTACAACCCCGGCGACAACCACCCCACCGCGATCGACCAGCGCGCCGCCGTCGACCCGAGCTTCCTGGAACTGGTGCGGCTGGGCGTGCGGCCGCACGACGACCCGGTCGTCCGCACCACCGTGCGCGTGGTGGACGAGCAGCTCCGGGTGGACCGGTTCTGGCACCGGTACAACGGCGACGGCTACGGCGAGCGCGCCGACGGCGGGCCGTGGAACATCGGCCACGGCCGCACGTACGGCAGGCTCTGGCCGATCTTCGCGGGTGAGCGCGGCGAGTACGAGCTGCTCGCGGGCGACGTGGGCGCCGCCCGCCGCCGGCTGGCCGACATCGCCTCCACCGCGAACGACGGGCGGATGCTGCCCGAGCAGGTCTGGCACGGTCGCGGCACCACGTCGGCCACGCCACTGGCCTGGACGCACGCCCAGTACGTGCGGCTGGCGTGGTCGATCGACGCGGGACGGCCGGTGGAGCGGCCCGCGGTGGTGGCCTGCCGGTACGCGGGCTGCTGATCACCGTTCGACGGCCCATCACCCGGTGGCGTTGTCGGCACTGCGTCTTCCGGGTGACGCTGATCCGATACGTTGGTGCTCATGCGCCGTGTCGTGCCGCTCATCGCCGCCCTGACCCTGCTCGCGGGCTGCTCACAACCCACGGACGGGTCCGCGAACCCCGGTGGTTCGACGCCGACGACCACCGCCGCCGACGGCCCGACGTCGAGCAAGCCGACCTCGGCCGCGAAGGAGCCGTCGAAGCGCCCGAAGGCGGTCGACGTCGAGGGCGTCGACCCGTGCGCGCTGCTGACCGACGCGCAGCGCGCCGAGTTCGGCCTGGACCAGCCGCCGCAACCGGGCGGTCAGCCGGACAAGAAGAGCTGCACGATCAGCCGGGGGGACCGCAAGTACTTCGTCGGCATCACCGCCGACACCACCGCGGGCATCGACGACTACGCCAAGTCGCAGGGCAAGGTCACCAAGCTCGAGGTGCAGGGCTTCCCCGCGCTGATGGTGGAGGCCAAGACCCAGCTCGGGCTCTCGTGCTCGGTCGACGTGGACGTCTCGGACGGCCAGGTGGTCGACGTGCAGGCGTCCAGCCTCGGCGAGACCGACCTCACCGCGCTGTGCCAGGTCGTGCAACCGGTCGCCGCGGCCGTCGTTACCAACTTGAACAAGTAGAACTGCTCCCTTTGCAGAGGGAACCGCTCACCCGCGTGACGCATCAGAGCTAAAGTCGTCCCAGATGCACACGCTGGGGTTTGTGCAGCACTGAGGAGGGGTGTGCCGTGTTCATCGCGGATGGTGGTGGCGGGGGAACGACGCCGACGACGCTGCCCGACTACGCCGGGGCGCAGCGCAAGCTCAGCATCGAGCCCTCGGCGATCCCGGCCGCGCGCAAGGTGTTCTCGGACGCGTTGAACCAGCTGGAAGCCAGGCTGACCGACGCGATGACGCAGCTCGAGGCGAAGCCCTGGGCGGGTGACCCCGTGAGCAGCGAGACCGCCGACCGGTTCAACCGGGACACGTTCGAGGCGGGTGACTCGGCCGGCCTGGTCGCGCTGAAGGCGTACCGCGAGCAGCTCAAGGGCGTGGTCGACCAGCTCACCGCGATCGAGGCCGACTACCGGCGAGTCGAAGGCGACAACACCGCGTCCTGGGGACGCGTCAACAACGGCTGACCTTGCTGACCTACGCACCCGAGGGGGGCGAGCACGATGGGTGACCACCGCTGGCGCGGGTATGCCCACCCCGATCTCTACCGGATGATCAACGACGGTCCGGGCGTTGCCGCGTCCCGGCCGCTCGAGGACTCCTGGAAGTCGTTGTCCGAGGCCCTGGGCGAGATCGACACGTCCATCCAGGAAGGACTCGCCAAGCTCGGCGCGAGCTGGGAGGGCGAGACCGCCGACACGACGACGGCCTCGCTGTCGCCGCTGGCCGCGTGGGCGCAGGACGCCCAGCAGGGTTCCAGCACGATGGAGACCTCCGCGCAGCTCCAGGCGGACTACATCGCGAACGCCCGCAAGGAGATGCCCGAGCCGGTGCCGGTGACCACCGAGGCGCCGTCGCTGGGCGACAAGATCCTGGGCGGGCTGACCGGCCCCGTCGGCATGATGCACGTGATCCAGCAGCAGCAGGACCACGAGCGGCAGGAAGCGGCGCAGGACAACGCCGAGGCCAAGGCCGTCGAGGTGATGAACAACTACCAGTCCAGCAGCGAGTGGAACGCCGACACGCTGGGCAAGTTCGTCCCGCCGCCGAAGGTCGTCGTCGACACGCCGCCGCCCGCCGGCGCGGGCGAGTTCAACAACTCGAGCGCGAACTACAACTCCACCCCGACCTGGACCGCGCCGAGCGGCGGCGGTGGCACCACGACCACGTCGTGGGCCCCGCCGAGCACCGGCTCGGTCGTGCCGACGCCCGGCCAGCTGCCCGGCTCCGGCGGCACCACGAACCCCTCGTGGGCCCCGCCGACGACCGGCACGCCGACGCCGACGCCGCCGGTGGTCAACCCGCCGGTGAACACGCCGGTCCGCCCGCCCCTCACCCCGACGCCGCCTCCCCTGTGGACGCCGCCGAAGCCGCCGACCAACGGCCCGCAGGTGCCGCCGCGGGTTCCGACCGGTCCCACCGGCGGTCCGCGTCCCGGCCTGCCGACCAGCCGCGTGCCGGGGATGCCCGGCATGCCCGGCGGTCCGAACGGTCCCCACGGCCCCGGCGGCCCCGGTGGTCCGAACGGCCTGCGCCCCGGCGTGCCCGGCATGCCCGGTGCGGGCGGTGTGCCCGGTGCGGGCATGCCCGGCGGTAGCAACCCGGCCGGCGTGCCCGGTCGCGGTGGCGTGCCCGGCGCGGGCTTCGGCCCCGGTGCCGGTGGTCCCGGCGGCGCGGGTCGTCCCGGCGCGGGCGGTCCCGGCATGGCCGGTGGCGCGGCCGGCGCGCAGGGCGGCGACGGCGAGGACGACATCGAGCACAAGGCAGCCGACTACCTGGTCGAGACGAACGACGTGTTCGGCGACGACCGGCTCGTCGCGCCGCCCGTGATCGGCGAGATGCCGCAGTAGCGAGTCTCCGGTGCACGGGCTCGCGTCGACACGGCGCGGGCCCGTGTCCGGTGTCCAGGGGACGGGGATGTCGGTGACGTATTTCGGGGGGCCCGCGGAGCGGGAGCCGATCGAGCTCTCGGCCGAGGAGTTCGACGTGCTCTGGGAACGCCTCGACCTCGGCCAGATGCCGCTGGTGATCAAGGTGCCCTCGCCGGGCAAGACCCACGCCGAGCGCGCCGACCTGGAGCGGCGCGTGTGGCAGGCCATCGGCGCGCGCGGCCTGGGCGGCCCGACCGGGCTGCACCCGGAGCTCGACTACCTGCTGCGGCTGTTCAACAGGCCCGAGCGCGAGGTCGACGGCCGGGTCTGGATCGGCAAGAGCGTGCGGGTGCTGGCCGTGGCCAACGGCGACGAGGGCGCGGTGGCCACCCTGACCGACAACCGGCTCACGTTCCGGCGCGCGGCGGGCAGCGGCCTGCCGTCGGCGGTGCTGGGCGCGCTGCCCGCGCACCCGGCCGGCACCGGGCACTCGGTGACCATGCCCAGCGCCGACCTGGAGGCCGCGGTCAAGAAGTCCGACGGCTCGCCCAAGAGCCTGGAGAACTCCCTGCGCGCGCACGGCGTGCGGCAGGAGGACGCGGCCACGCTCGTGAAGATGTTCACCGGGCTCGTGCACACCGGGAACTTCGGCGCGGCGGCCCGCGACAAGTACGGCAAGCGGTGCCGCCCGGACCGGGTGGTCGCGTTCTTCGACACCGAGGACGGCCGCTACCTCCAGCAGCGGCGGGCGTCGAACGGGACCGCGCCGTGGAGCACGTTCAGCCCGACCGACTCGCGCCGGCTCGCGCACCAGGTCGAGGAACTGCTCGCCGAAGCGGTGCGCGCCGCGCGGATCTGACCACGCCCGCCCGGCCCGCGCGTCGGCGGCGATAGCCTGGGCGGGTGCCGTCCAAGCCCGTCGACCCCCACGAGGTGCGCGCCGCGGTCGAGGCCGTGCTGCCCTGGCTCACCGGTGACGCGGACAAGCCGGACCGCCCGGTCCTGGCCGCCGCCGTGCGGCTGAGCCTGCGCGCGCTGGAACAGGTCGCGCCCGGTCGCAGCGTCGAGGTGCGCGTGCCGCCGTTCGCCGCCGTGCAGTGCGTGGCGGGCCCCCGGCACACCCGCGGCACGCCGCCGAACGTGGTCGAGACCGATCCGCGCACGTGGCTGGAACTGGCGGTGGGCCGGCTCGGCTGGGCGCAGGCGTTGGCGGACGCCAGGGTCACCGCGTCGGGCAGCCGGGCGGATCTCTCAACCCTGCTCCCGGTGCTCCGCTTCTGGCTAAGCTCGACCGCGTGAAGGCGCTCAAGGCGTGTGTCGCGGTCCTCGCGGTCGGAACCCTCCTGGTCGGGTGCAGCAGCGAGTGGTCGGGTGAGGTCGACTTCAAGGTCGTCAAGATCAACCCGCCGTACGAGTCGATGGGTGAGACCAAGCCGTCGTACGTGAACCTCGAACTCGACCAGGACCAGCCCGGCGGGATCGAGCGGATCGACAAGAAGTCCGCCGACCTCGACCGGTTCCCGGAGGGGATCAAGGTCGGCGACCTCGTGGTGTGCACGGTGCGGCAGTCCGACCAGAGCGGCTTCGACCAGGAAGGCGTCCGGACCGAAGTCGGCCCCTGCCGCTTGCGGTGAACCGGGAACCGGCGAGGCGGCGGTTGGCCTAGAACCAGGACCCGACCGTCTTGTCCCAAGCCTTGCCGACGCCCTCCACCGCGTCACGGCCGAGTTCGACCACGTCACCGACACCGCCGACGACCACGTCCACGGTGTCGTTGACGATCTCCTTGCCCGTGTCGAGCAAGCCGGTGCCCGCCTCGGACCAGTTGCCGTTCACCGCTTCCCGACCGGCGTTCCACAGCCCGGTGCCCGCGTCCTTCACCAGGTCGGCCGCGCCGACGGCCGTGCCGCCCACGAAGTCGACCACCGGTCCGACGCCCGGGACGTGCGAGCCCGGCAGCGACGGGCCGAGCGGGTTCTCGTCCCAGTCCTGGGAGGTGACGGAACCGCCGTCGCCGGTCGCGATGCGGGCCAGGTTCTGCACCGACTCCGAACCCGGCGCGTAGTACTGGGAGTGCGCGCCGAGCGCCGACGTGCCGTCGGTGGTGCCGAAGGTCTTGGCCCCGAACCGGTCGTCGTACGGGCCGATGGAGGAGCCGTCCTCGGTGAACCAGGTCTGGCTCGTGCCCTGCACGACGGGGTCGTGCTCGGTCGCGCCGACGTAGACGTGACCGGGGCCGGCGGAGAGCTGGTTGACGTTCGACGCACCCACGCCGGGCGAGCCGACGAACGCGATGTCGTCCGCGGCCAGGCCGTTCATGCCCGCGTAGCCGACCGTGGTGGAGCCGTAGGAGTGACCGATCACGGTGACGTGCGGGTCGTGGCCCGCGGTTTCCGCGGCGGCGCGGTAGCCGTTGACGTCGGCGACGAGGTTCGCGCCGCCTTCACGGGCCTGCGCCGGGTTGTCGACCTCGCCGGGCGACCAGCCGGGTGCGTCGTAGCCGAGCCACTGGATGGTGGCGTTGCCCTCCGTGCCCATGGCCGCTCGCAGGTTGCCCGCCTGGTCCACGGAGAAGCCGTCCAGCGTCGACCCGGTGCCCGGCACGCTGATCGCGAGGTTCGTGGCGGTGTCGGGGTTGCCGTAGGCGATGGCGGTGCCGCCGTCGCCGCGCGGGCCGTAGGGGTCCCACGCCAGGATCCGGACGTCCGGCTTCCCCTCGGCGTTGAGCCAGTTGTTGTCCCTGGCGAGCTCTTCCGCCCGTTCGATGCTCTTCTGCACCTTCTCGGCGTTCTCGGCCTTGGTGGCGGCTTCCTGGCGCTGCTCGTTCAACGACGCGTACTGCTCGTCGTTCAGGAGCTTGGTCATGTCCTCGGACTTGCTGGGGTCGAGGCCCAACTCCCGCGCCCGTTCGGCCATCTGCGCGTCGAGCTGGTCGCGCTGCGCGCCGAAGCGCTGGGCGTCGTCCGCGATGCGCATCCGGTTGGCCTGGTCGAGCACGCCGGACGGCAGGCCGCGCAACTGGCCCAGTTCCTGGAACTTGGTGCGCAGCAGTTCGTCCTGCTGCTCCTTGGTCAGCGACTTCCACCAGGCGGCGACCTGCTTGGGGTCGGTGCCGGGGCCGGGCACGGTGGCGGTGGTGCGCATGGCCGTGACGGTGGTCTGCCAGCCGGCGTCCTTGGCCGCCGTCTCCTCGAAGCCGGGGCGGACCTTGGAGAGGGCGTCGGCGTAGGAGCGCAGGACGCGTTCGTAGCCCGTCTTGACGTTGGTCAGCTGCTCATTCACCCGGTTGGCGAGCTCGCGGGTCTGCGCCTCGTCCAGGGCGGGCGAGCGGCCGCGCCAGAAGTCGATGAGCTGGTCGGCGCTGCCGCGCATCTGCGCGTAGGCGCGGGAGGCGGCCTGGACGATGTCCGCGCCGGCGCCCAGCCGCTCGCCGGCCACGGTCGCGGACTTCGCGGACAGCTCGGCGCGGGCGCCGAAGGACGTCGCGGCGTCGCCCTTCCAGGTCGAGGTGGCCGTGCTGCCGCCCGCGGAGACCGCCTGGCCCGCGCGGTCGACGGCGCTCATCGCGCCGGTGATCGGGTCGGCGGCGGTGGCGACGCGGCCCGCGTCACCCGAGGCGAGCTGCCCGTACAGGACCTCCGGGTCGGTGAAGCTCACGCCATGCCCCCTTCGATGCCGCGGAACGAGGAGTTCGAGTCGTCGTCCGCGCGCTGGTAGGCGTCGGCGTTCTCGGTGAGGCCGTCACCGGCGTCGCGGTACCAGGCGCTGCCCCGGCGCAGGTCGTCGGACTGCTCGCCGGACCACTTCGCCAGCGCGTCGACGAACTCGGCCGCCGCGGGCACCTGCCCGAGCGCGCCCGCGTCCAGCCTGAGCATGGAGATCATCTCGGCGCCGTCGCCGGTCGCGTCCGCGCCCTCGTGGAACTGCTTGGACGCCTCGCGCAACGTCTCTGGTTGCACCCCGAACACGATTGCCCACCCTTCGTGCCGCTAACCACCGGCAATGCGACGCGCGGCCACCATCTTCGGTTCCCTCGCCCCCGCGGGCCAAGGAGGTGCGACAAACCGCCCGTTGGTGATCACTCGAAGGTGATCTTGCCCAGGTCGAACGCCAGTTCGACCATTGACACATGACATTTTTGCTCCCCGCGCCCAGAGCCGCGGTCCTGCACATCGCCCAGGAACTGGCGTGGCGGTTCCGGGAAATGCTCGGGTCCTTCCTGATGCGCCGTTCCGGTCCGCGCCACCTCCTGCGCTCGCCCCGGCAAATCCGCTGGCAGCGCTGGAAGGTGGAGCTCGCCGTCCGCCTCCACGCCGGCCCGGGTAGGGACATCTCGCCCTACCGGCTCAAGCACCCCAGGGAGCAGGGCTTCTCGTTGCGCCCGTCGCCGTGGAGCACGCTGCACCCACCACCCCGAACGGCCCAATCCCCGGCCGTCGCCGAGCACGACGACGACCGCACGACCGACCTCGGCACGGCGGCGACCGCGTACGCCATGCCGAACACCGAGCCGACGCGGGAGGCGGAGTTCGATCCGGAGTTCGAGTCGGGCTTCGGGCCGGGCCTCGGGTCGTGCGGCCCGGAGTCAGCCGAGCCCGAG
This sequence comes from Actinosynnema sp. NPDC091369, assembly GCF_044757065.1. Lineage (NCBI taxonomy): Bacteria > Bacillati > Actinomycetota > Actinomycetes > Pseudonocardiales > Pseudonocardiaceae > Actinosynnema > Actinosynnema sp. NPDC091369. The sequence goes on from NZ_JBIVUG010000001.1 coordinate 1,324,447, forward strand.
GCGTGGCCCGAGGTGTCGCCGGGACCGTGGACCGAGCCGTCGTCCGAGCCGTGGGCGGAGGCGTGGACCGGGCAGCCGGAGGCGGGTTTCACCGGCCACGTCGAGGACCGGGACTTCGACCCGCCCCGGGTGGCCCTCTTCTTCACCCCGCGCGCCCACGTCGAACGGGCGGCTGGTGCGACGTCCGTCGACCCCGTCGCCGAGTTCATCGCCACCTGCTCGACCACCGCCGAGCCGGGCACCGCGCACGTGGAGTGGTCCGCCGAGGAGACCGCGTCCCTCACCCCCGTCACCGACTGGCCCGACGCCGGCGAGTCCGGGTACGCCCACCACGCCGTCGACACCGCGCCCGCCGCCCCCGAGGACGAGGAGGAGTGGGAGTTCCAGGTCGGCGACCTGACCCGGTGGTGGGACGAGGCCATCGCGCGGCTCGACGCGCTGGCCCGGGACGAGGTGCGCGACCGGCCGTGGTGATCGCCGCCGCCCGTGATCCGAGGGCACCGCCGGCCCCGTCCCCGCGTCGGTAGGGGTGAAGGTCGGCCATCCGCCGCCGGGACCGACGTCCGTGCGGCACGATGGCCGCGCAGCGATCTACTCGAGCGGGAGGCTGGACGTGCCTGGAGGTTGGACCACCCAGCGGTGGACCGAGGTCTTCACCGCGCAGGCGGCGATGTTCCGGGCGGCGGTCGGGAAGGCCGACCCCGCCGCCGCGGTGCCCAGCTGCCCCGGCTGGACGTTCACCGACCTGGCGCTGCACGTCGGCAGGTTCCTGGAGACGTCCCTGGAGTACCTGCGCACCGGCAGCACCGTGCAGCTCCGCCTGCCGCGCCCGCCCGCCGAGCCGGCGCCGCTGGACTACCTGGACGAGCAGCTCGCCAAAGCCGCCGAGCTGCTGCCGTCCACCCCGGGCAACCGGACGGCGTGGACGTTCTCGCCCTCCGCGCCGGACCTGGCGTGGGTCTGGCACCGGCGCATCGCGCACGAGCTGGACCTGCGCCGCTGGGACGCCCAGGCGGCGCTGCGCGAGCTGGTGGTGGGTGACGCGGACTTCGCGGTCGACGGCATCGACGAGGCGCTCACCACACTGCTGGCCGCCAAGTACGCCACCGACGTGCCGCTGTCGGTCAAGGGCACCGCCCTGGTGCAGCTCACCGACGTGCCCGAGGCGTGGGTGGTGACGTTCGCGCCGGGCGTCGTGCCGGAGGTGCGGGCGGCGTGGCCGGGCGAGGAGGCGGACCTGCGGATCAGCGGCGAGGCACAGCTCGTGCACTACGGCCTGTGGGGTCGTCTGCCGCTCAAGCACGCCGGTGACGAACGGGTCTGGTACGCGCTCAAGCTGGACTGATCGGCGGGCGAGGGTGCGTTTGGTCACGTCGGAGGGGGTCTGAGGGGGGTGGTACCGCCCCCATCAGCCTTACACTCGATGGTGCAGCCCCGACCCTCGTCGCTAGGGAGCAACCCGGTGGTCACCGACCATTCAGCAACCGGCCGCATTGACCCCGAAACCCAGGAAGAACGCGAACCCCGCGAAGAATGCGGTGTGTTCGGCGTGTGGGCTCCCGGCGAAGAGGTCGCCAAGCTCACCTACTACGGCCTGTACGCCCTCCAGCACCGCGGCCAGGAAGCCGCGGGCATCTCGGTCGGCGACGGCAGCCAGGTGGTGGTCTTCAAGGACCTCGGCCTGGTCAGCCAGGTGTTCGACGAGCAGGTCCTGCAGTCGCTGCGCGGCCACGTCGCCGTCGGCCACTGCCGCTACTCCACCACCGGGTCCACCACGTGGGAGAACGCGCAGCCGACGTTCCGCACCACCGCCACCGGCTCGGGCCTGTCGCTCGGCCACAACGGCAACCTGGTGAACACCGCCGAGCTGCTGGCCAAGGCGCGCGAGGTGGGCGTGGACACCAGCCACGGCGCCACCACCGACTCCGACCTGGTGTGCGGCCTGCTCGCCGCCCAGGCCGCCGACATCGGTATCGAGCAGGCGGCCATGCAGCTGCTGCCGACGCTGCGCGGCGCGTTCTGCCTGGCGTTCTCCGACGAGTCCACCCTCTACGCGGCCCGCGACCCGCAGGGCGTGCGCCCGCTGGTGCTGGGCCGGCTGGAGCGCGGCTGGGTCGTGGCCAGCGAGACGGCGGCGCTGGACATCGTCGGCGCGTCGTTCGTCCGCGAGGTCGAGCCGGGCGAGCTGATCGCGATCGACGAGAACGGCCTGCGGTCGAGCCGGTTCGCCAACCCCGAGCCCAAGGGCTGCATCTTCGAGTACGTCTACCTGGCCCGCCCGGACACCACGATCGCCGGCCGCTCGGTGCACGCCACCCGCGTCGAGATCGGCCGGCGGCTGGCCGTGGAGCACCCGGTGGAAGCCGACCTGGTGATCCCGGTGCCCGAGTCCGGCACGCCCGCCGCCATCGGGTACGCCCAGGCCAGCGGCATCCCGTACGGCTCGGGCCTGGTCAAGAACGCCTACGTCGGCCGCACGTTCATCCAGCCGTCGCAGACCATCCGCCAGCTGGGCATCCGGCTCAAGCTGAACCCGCTGCGCGACGTGATCCGGGGCAAGCGCCTGGTCGTCGTGGACGACTCGATCGTGCGCGGCAACACGCAGCGCGCCCTGGTGCGGATGCTGCGCGAGGCCGGCGCGGTCGAGGTGCACGTGCGGATCGCGTCGCCGCCGGTCAAGTGGCCGTGCTTCTACGGCATCGACTTCGCCTCCCGCGCCGAGCTGATCGCCAACGGCCTGGACACCGACGGCATCCGCCGGTCGGTGGGCGCCGACTCGCTGGGCTACGTGTCGCTGGAGGAGCTGATCGCGGCCAGCGAGCAGCCGAAGACGCGGCTGTGCTGCGCGTGCTTCGACGGCGAGTACCCGATCCCGCTGCCCGACGACGCGCTGATCGGCAAGCACCTGCTCGAAGGCATCCGGGGCGTCTCGGGCTCGGCCACCCCCGTGCTGACGAACGGGTACGGTGCCGAGGACGCCCTGCAACGCCCCTGATCGTCGGCAGAGCCGGGCGTGCGCCCGGACGGACCGGATGCCCTGAAATGTGGATGCCCGAAATCGTGGAGCACAGAGACGTGACGGACAGCGCCAAGGCGACCTACGCCGCAGCTGGAGTAAGCATCGAAGCCGGTGACGAGGCGGTGGAGAAGCTCAAGCCGTGGGCGGCGAAGGCGCAGCGTCCCGAGGTGCTCGGCGGCATCGGCGGCTTCGCGGGGTTGTTCCAGCTCAAGCTGGACCGCTGGAAGGAGCCGGTGCTCGCGTCCTCGACCGACGGCGTCGGCACCAAGATCGCGGTCGCGCAGGCGATGGACAAGCACGACACGGTCGGCATCGACCTGGTCGCGATGGTCGTGGACGACCTGGTGGTGTGCGGCGCGGAGCCGCTGTTCCTCCAGGACTACATCGCGATCGGCCGGGTCGTGCCGGACAAGGTCGCGGCGCTGGTCAAGGGCATCTCCGAGGGCTGCGTGCTGGCGGGGTGCGCGCTGCTGGGCGGCGAGACCGCCGAGCACCCCGGGCTGATGGGCGAGAACGACTACGACATCTCCGGCACGGGTGTCGGCGTGGTCGAGGCGTCCGCGATGCTCGGCCCGGACCGGGTGCGCGCGGGTGACGTGGTGATCGCCATGGGCTCCTCCGGCCTGCACTCGAACGGGTACTCCCTGGCGCGGCACGTGCTGCTGGACATCGCCCGGATGCCGCTGGAGGGCCACGTCGAGGAGTTCGGCCGCACCCTCGGCGAGGAGATGCTGGAGCCGACCCGCATCTACGCCAAGGACTGCCTGGCGCTGGCCGCCGAAGCAGAGGTGCGCACGTTCGCGCACGTCACGGGCGGCGGCCTGGCCGCGAACCTGGCCCGCGTGCTGCCCGAGGGCCTGCGCGCCGACCTCAACCGCGGCACCTGGACGCCCGCCCCCGTGTTCGCCCTGATCGCCCAGCGCGGCCGGGTGGAGCGCGAGGAGATGGAGAAGACGTTCAACATGGGCGTCGGCATGGTCGCCGTCGTCGCCCCCGAGGACGTGGACCGCGCCCTGGCCGTCCTGACGGCCCGCCACGTGCCCGCGTGGGTGCTGGGCGAGATCGTCCGCTCCGACGAGCCGGGCGCCGCCCTGGTGGGCGAGCACCCGCGGTTCTAGTTCGAACGCCGGCCCGTCGCGAGCCACCCCGACCGGGGCGGTGCGCGGCGGGCCGGTCCGCGTCCCGGGCCGGGTCCGGCCGCGGGGATCGGGGTGGGTGGCGAGGGCAACCTCCGGCGGTCGTCGTTCCGTACTAAGCGGCGACCGAGGAGGGTGAGTGGAACGCGATCGCGAGTTCGGTGAGTTCGTCGATGCCCGCGCGTTGGTGATGCGGAGGACCGCGTACCTGCTGTGCGGTGACTGGCACCGCGCCGAGGACCTGGTGCAGACGGCGTTGACCAAGCTGTACGTCGCCTGGCCGAGGGTGCGGCGCGGCAGCGTCGACGCCTACGCCCGCAAGGTGCTCGTGCGCGCGGCCATCGACGAGGGCCGGCGCGGCTTCCGGAGTCGGGAGACCGTGGTCGACGCCGTGCCCGACACCGCGGTGTCCGGCACCGCGCCCGGCGACCTGGACGTCCGCCGGGCCCTGGCCCTGCTGCCGCCGGGTCAGCGCACCGTCGTGGTGCTCCGCTACTGGGAGGACCTCAGCGTCGCGGAAACCGCCCGACTGCTCGGTCGGACCGAAGGCACCGTGAAGAGCCAGGCGGCGAAGGGCCTCGCCGCGCTGCGCGAACTTCTCGGCCGCCACGTATTCGAGGAGCAGCGATGACCGACATCAAGCAGACCCTGTCGACCGCGTTCGACGACGAGCCGCCGCTCGGTATCGACAAGGCGGCGATCCTCAGGAGCGGCCGGCGCAAGGCGACCTTCCGCCGCGGCTGCACCGGCGCCGCCGTGCTCGCCACGGTCGCCGCCGTGGCCGTCCCGGCGTTGCTCTGGTCCGGAGCCGGGGGTGGCAGCGGGGGCGACCGGCTCCAGGTGGCGGCGGGCCAGTCCTCGGCCACCGGGCCGACGCTGACCACCACGAGCGCGCCCGCTCCCACCACCACGTCCGCCCCCGAGACGTGGTTCACCACCAAGCCGGGCTCGTCGGGCGTGCCGGGGTCGGCCGTGGTGCCGCCGCCACCCAGGCCCGTCACGCCCGAACGCGCGGGCGAGCTGGGCGCGCTGATCGCCGCCGCCGAGGCGTTCCCGACGGTCGTGCAGGTCAAGCCGGTCCCGCAGGACCCGATGGACCCGTGGACCTTCCGCATCAGCAACTCCAACGCGTACCTGTCGCTCACGGACGTCACCACCGAGGTGGGTCGGGGTTCGGTGCTGCTGCACCTGTACCCGGGCAACGCGCGGTGCGAGGCCGCCGACACGACGTGCCAGGAGCGGCAGTTCGGCGGCCGGTCGGTGTCGGTGTCGACCCAGGAGCACAACGGGATCACCCTGCTCACGGTCCGGACGGCCACGCCCGACGGCGCGGTGATGTCGGCGCAGACGTCCAACAGCAGCGACAAGGCCACCAGCAACGGCACCCCGCCGCCGCTGACCTGGGAGCAGCTGGCAAAGATCGTGACCGTGCCGGGGTTGGTCTTCTAACCTGTAGCGGTGGCCGACGACCTGACCGTGACGCGGACGCTGGTGATACCGGCGGCCGAGTTGAGCGAGCGGTTCTCCCGGTCGTCCGGTCCCGGTGGCCAGGGCGTGAACACGGCGGACAGCCGGGTCGAGCTGAGCTTCGACCTGGCTGCCTCGCCGTCGGTGCCCGGGTGGTTGCGCGCGCGGATGCTCGGCCGGCTGGAGAAACGCCTGGTGGACGGCGTGCTCACGGTGACCGCGAGCGAGCACCGGGCGCAGTTGCAGAACCGCCAGGCGGCCCGGGAGCGGCTGGCGCGGATGCTGCGCGACGCGGCCGCCGCGCCGCCGGCGGCGCGCCGTCCGACGAAGCCGACCAAGGGCTCGAAGGAACGCCGCATCGCGGAGAAGAAGCGCCGCGCCCAGACGAAGCAGGGTCGGCGCGGCGGAGGGTGGGACTAACGTCCCGGGGCGTGACCGAGCCCGAGTTCCTCACCCTCGCCCGCACCGCCTACGACACCGTCGCCGACAGCTACGCCGACCTGCTCCGGGACAACCTCGCGGAGAACCCGGCGGACCGGGCCGTGCTCGGCCTGTTCGCCGAGCTGGTCAGCGGGCGCGTCGCGGACGTCGGGTGCGGTCCCGGCCGGATCTCCGGGCACCTCAAGCGGCTCGGGGTCGACGTGTTCGGCGTCGACCTGTCGCCCCGGATGGTCGAGGTGGCCCGCCGCGACCACCCGGACCTGCGGTTCGAGGTGGGGTCGATGCTCGACCTCGACCTGCCGGACGGCTCGCTCGGCGGCGCGCTGGCCTGGTACTCGATGATCCACCTGCCGTGGGAGCGGCACCCGGCCGCGCTCGCCGAGTTCCACCGCGTCCTCGCGCCCGGCGGCCTGCTGCTGATGGCGTTCCAGGTGGGCGACGAGGTGCGCCGGTACGAGCAGGGCTACGGGCACGACATCCTGCTGGACGTGTACCGGATCAACACCGACCGGGTGCTCGCCCAGCTCGCCGACGCCGGGTTCGAGCCGCACACCCGCCTGGAGCGGCAGCCGGCGGACCCGAGGTGGGAGAAGACCCCGCAGGCTTACCTGATCGTGCGCAAGGCCGGTCAGCCCAGCCACACGTAGAGGCGTTCGGGTCGCCCGGTGCCGCCGTACCTGAGCCGCACCTCGGCCTTGCCGGTGTTGACGAAGTGCTCCAGGTACCGCCGCGCGGACACCCGGGCCAGCTCGGTGGCGTCGGCGCACTCGCCGGCCGTCACCGGGCGTTCCCGCAGCACGCGTTCCACCAGGGCGGCGGTCTGGGCGGTCAACCCCTTCGGCAGCACGGGCGCGCTGCGCGGCCGTGCGCCGAAGACCTGGTCGACGTCCGCCTGCCCGGCCGACGCGAGCTGGTCCAGCCGCCGGTCCAGCGCGGCGAAGTGGGCGAGCTGGTCGCGCAGCGCCGCGTACTCGAACGGCTTGATCAGGTAGTGCAGCACGCCGCCGCGCATGGCGCTGCGCACGGTGTCCACGTCGGTGGCCGCCGTGATCACGATGACGTCCACGTCGTCGGCCACCCCGCGCAGCTCCCGCAGCACGGCCAACCCGTCCACGTCGGGCAGGTACACGTCCAGCAGCACGAGGTCCGGCCGCAGCTCCCGCACCAGCCGCACGGCGTCCGCGCCGGTGTGCGCCACGCCGACGACCTCGAAGCCGGGCGTCCGCGCCACGTATCCACTGTGGACCTTCGCGACCATGAAGTCGTCGTCCACCACCAGGACCCGGATCACGACGGCACCTCCGCGGGCAGCCGGGCGGTGAACACCGCGCCGTCCTCGTTGCGCACCCGCACGGACCCGCCGCGCCGCAGGCACGCCTGCCGGGTCAGCGCCAGGCCGAGCCCGCGCCGGCCCTGTTCGGCCGCCTTGGTGGTGAACCCGTGCCGGAACACCTCGTCGGCCAGCTCCGCCGCCACACCGGGACCGGAGTCCCGCACCACGACCACGACCTCGTCGGACGACGACCGCACCGACACCTCGACCCAGCCGCGGCCCGACAGCGCGTCCAGCGCGTTGTCCACCAGGTTCCCGATCACCGTCACCAGGTCCGTGGACAGCTCCTCGTCCACCTCGCCGAGCGCGCTGTCCGGGGCCATCCGCAGTTCGGTGCCGCGTTCGGCGGCGAGGCTGGACTTGGCGACCAGCAGCGCTGCCACGGCCGGGTCGGCGACCTTGGACGCGACCTCGGCGCGCCACGCGCCCTGCGCGGTGTTGACGCGGCTGATGAAGCCGCGGACCTCGTCGTACTCGCCGAGCTCGACCAGGCCCGCGATGGTGTGCAGGCGGTTGCTGAACTCGTGCGCCTGCGCCCGCAGGGTGTCGGTGGCGTGCCGGTTCGCGTCCAGCTCGTCGCGCAGCGTGGTCAGCTCGGTCCGGTCGCGCAGGGTGACCACGGCGCCGTGCACGTCCAGCGGCATGTGGTTCAGGGTGAGCACGCGTCCGCCGGTGAGCGCGAGCTGGTCCGCGCCGGTCGCCCGGCCGGTCAGCACGTCGCGCAGCCGCTCGTCGAGGTCCAGCTCGGCCACCGACCGGCCGACCGCGTCCGGCGGCAGCGCCAGCAGGTCCCGCGCGTGGTCGTTGACCAGCGTGATCCGGTGCTGCGGGTCGAGGGCGACGACGCCCTCCTTGATGCCGTGCAGCAGTGCCTCCCGGTACTCGACCAGCGCGGTGATCTCGTGCGGCTCCAGGCCCAGCGTCTGGTTCTTCACCCGCCGGGCGAGCAGCAGCGACCCGGCGACGCCGATGACCAGCGCCACGCCGAGCAGCCGCAGCGCGTTGTCCGGTGAGTCCAGCACACCCTCCCAGAAGCCCGGCGCCTGCCGCCCGGCGGCGACCAGCCCGATCACCGCGCCGTCGTCGCCGATCACGGGCACGTGCGCGACGGTCGCGCCGCCCAGCTCGCCGACCCACGACCGGCCCCCGAGCGCCGTGCTGCCGCCGAGGTCGAGCTGTTCGCCGACCTGGCCCGGGTCCGGCGAGGTCAGGACCCGGCGACCGGGGTCGGTGATGATCACGTAGCTGGCGCCGGACAGGCTGCGGGCGCTCTCCGCGAACGGGGCCAGCGCGTAGTGCCGCAGCGGGTCGGCCAGCGACGCCCGCACGCCCGCGGTCGCCGCCACGTCCTCGGCCACGGAGAGCATCCGGCGTCCCTCGGTCGTGCGGAAGTTGTTCCCCGCTTGGACGACGGACAGCACGCCCACCGCGCACAGCAGCGCCACGACCACTACCAGTTGCCACACGAGCAGCTGACGGGCCAGCGATCCGCGACCGATCTTCCTGGCCAACCAGCACCTCCCGTGACCACAAAGAACAAAAGAACCCTTAGGCGCGCAAGCGGGACTTCCCTGTTTACACGAGTGCAACATGTCCAACCACGCGGAAGAGAGGCGGGGATCACAGTGCGGATCAGGACTTGGCTCGCGGTCGTCGGCGCGTTGGCGGTCGTCGTCCTCGTGCCGCCGCTGCTGACGTCCGGCGCGGACACCACGGCGTCGTTGCGCACCCTGCGCGTGCTGGTGCCCAACGCGCCGGGCGGCGGCTACGACGTCACGGCGCGCACCGCCGCGAAGGCGATGGAGGACGCGGAGCTGATCCGCAACACCGAGGTGTTCAACCTGCCCGGCGCGGGCGGCACGGTCGGGCTCGGCCGCACGGTCAGCGAGCGCGGCAACGGCAAGCTCGTGATGTCGATGGGCCTGGGCGTGGTCGGCAGCGTCTACACCAACAAGGCGCCGTCGTCGCTGCTGGACACCACGCCGATCGCGAAGCTCATCGAGGAGCCGGACATCGTCGTGGTCGGCGCGGACTCGCCGTACCGGTCGCTGGACGACCTGGTCGCGGCGTGGAAGGCGGACCCGGGCGGGGTGACGGTCGGCGGCGGTTCGTCGCCGGGCGGGCCGGACCACCTGGCGCCGATGCTGATCGCCAAGGCGGTCGGCCTCGACCCGCGGCGGGTCAACTACATCCCGTTCGACGGCGGCGGGGAGCTGCTGGCGTCGGTGCTGGGCGGCAAGGTCGCGTTCGGCGTGTCCGGCGTGGGCGAGTACCGCGACCAGATCGAGGCCGGGCAGATCCGCGTGCTGGCGGTGACCAGCGGGTCGCGGCTGTCCGGTGTGGACGCGCCGACGCTGCGCGAGTCCGGTGTGGACGTCGAGTTCAACAACTGGCGGGGCGTGGTCGCGCCGCCGGGGATCTCCGACACCGACCGGGCCCGGCTGGTGGACCTGTTCACCGACCTGCACGGCACCCCGCAGTGGCGCGAGGCGTTGGCGCGCAACGGCTGGACGGACGCGTTCGCGCCGGGCGAGGAGTTCGGCGCGTTCCTGCGCGAGGAGAACGACCGGGTGGCGGCCGTGCTCAAGGACCTGGGGTTGGCATGAGTGGAGGGTTGGGCGTGCACAAGGCGGTGAACAAGCCCCTGAGCCGGGCGTGGCTGCGGGAGCGCTCGGAGCTGGGCGTGTCCGCGGTGCTGGTCGGGTTGGGCGTGCTGGTCCTGGTCGACGCGATCCGGATCCACACCGACTTCGCGCAGCGCGGTCCGGTGGGGCCGAAGGCGGTGCCGGTGGTCGTCGGCGTCGGGCTGATCGTGGTCGCGGCACTGCTGGCGCGCGACGTGCTGCGCGGTGGGCGCGGCGAAGCGGAGGGCGGCGAGGACGTCGACCTGTCCGCGCCGGCCGACTGGCGGACCGTGCTGCTGCTGTGCGGCGCGTTCCTGGCCAACGCGGCGTTGATCGGGGTGGTCGGCTTCCCGATCTCCGGGGCGGTGCTGTTCTGGGGTGCGGCCTACGCGCTGGGCAGCCGGAACCCCGTCCGCGACCCGCTGCTCGCCGCCGGCCTGTCGGTGGTGACGTTCGTGCTGTTCAACAACCTGCTGGGCGTTCCGCTGCCCGGCGGCCCGCTGGTGGGGATGTTCTGACGTGGACTCGTTCACCAACCTCCTCGAGGGATTCGCGACCGCGCTGACGCCGACGCACCTGGCGCTGGCGGCGCTGGGCGTGCTGCTGGGCACGGCGATCGGCGTGCTGCCGGGCATCGGCCCGGCGATGGCGGTGGCCCTGCTGCTGCCCGTCACCTACGGCCTGGAGCCGACCGGGGCGTTCATCATGTTCGCCGGCATCTACTACGGCGGCATGTTCGGCGGCTCGACCACGTCCATCCTGCTCAACACGCCGGGGGAGAGCGCGGCGGTGGTGGCGGCGATCGACGGCAACCCGATGGCCCGCAAGGGCCGCGGTTCGCAAGCGCTGGCGGCGGCGGCCATCGGGCACTTCGTCGGCGGCGTCATCGGCACGACCCTGCTGGTCCTGCTCGCGCCGACGGTGGCGCGGTTCGCCGTGGACATCGGCGCGCCGGACTTCTTCGCGATCATGGTGCTGGCGTTCATCGCGGTGACGTCCGTGCTCGGCGCGTCCCGCGTGCGCGGCTTCGCGTCCCTGCTCATCGGCCTGACCATCGGTCTGGTGGGGTTGGACGAGATGACCGGGCAGCAGCGGCTCACGTTCGGCTCGCTGCACCTGGCCGACGGCATCGACGTGGTCGTGGTCGCGGTGGCCCTGTTCGCGGTCGGCGAGTCGTTGTGGGTGGCCGCCCACCTGCGGCGCAAGCCCGCCGCGGCCATCCCGGTCGGCCGCGCGTTCCTGGGCCGGGAGGACTTCCGGCGGTCGTGGAAGCCGTGGCTGCGCGGCCCGGTGATCGGGTTCCCGTTCGGCGCGATCCCGGCGGGCGGCGCGGAGATCCCGACGTTCCTGTCGTACGTGACCGAGAAGCGGCTGTCCAAGCACCGCGACGAGTTCGGCAAGGGCGCGATCGAGGGCGTGGCCGGTCCGGAGGCGACGGCCAGCGCGTCGGCCGCGGGCACGCTGGTGTCGATGCTGACGCTGGGCCTGCCGACCACGGCGGTGGCCGCGGTGATGCTGGCGGCGTTCCAGCAGTACGGCATCCAACCGGGACCGCTGCTGTTCGAGCGGGAGTCGGCGCTGGTGTGGGGCCTGATCGCGTCGCTGTTCATCGGACTGTGCCTGCTGCTGGTGCTGAACCTGCCGCTGGCGCCGGTGTGGGCGAAGCTGCTGCGCATCCCCCGGCCGTACCTGTACGCGGGCATCCTGTTCTTCGCGAGCGTGGGCGCGTACGCGGTGAACGCGGACGTGTTCGACCTGCTGGTGATGTTCGTGATCGGCGTGCTGGGGTTCGTGATGCGGCGTTACGGCCTGCCCGTGCTGCCGGCGATCATCGGCGTGATCCTCGGCCCGGCCGCCGAGCAGCAGATGCGCCGCGCCCTGCAACTGTCGGACGGGTCGCTGACGGGCCTGGTGAACACCCCGTTCGCCCTGGTCGTCTACGGCATCGTGGCCGTCCTGCTGGCCTGGCCCCTGCTGCGCCGCCTGCTCCGCAAGCCCGCTCCGCCGACCGGGTCCGCACCGGAGCCGGAACGGCCGAAGGTGGACGCCTAGCCCGGCAGCAGGGCGTCCAGCAGGGTGTCGAGGCCGCGCTTGACCCGGGCGGCCTCGACACCCCGGTGGGCGATCAAATTCGCGGCCAGGGGGGCGAGCAGGGCGTCGGCGGTGAACGCGGCGTCGAGGTCCGGTCGGGCCTGGCCGATCAGCACGGTCAGGTGGCGGTGGTGGGCGTCGTAGGCGCCGCCGAAGCGGGCGAACGGGCCGGTGGTCTCGGCCATCAGCAGCAGGTCGAGCTGGGCGAGCGTGCGGTCGACCAGGGCGTGCAGGAACGCGCGGACGCGGTCGGCGGGTGGCGCGCCGGGGCCGACCGGGGGCGGGCCGGTGAGGAAGGCGGCCTGGAACTCGCGTTCCGAGGCGTCGATCAACGCGTGGGCCAGGCCGGAGCGGTCGCCGAAGCGGCGGTAGAGGGTGCCGACGCCGACGCCGGACGCGGCGGCGACCTCGGCCATGGCGAGGCCCTCGATGCCGCGCTCGGCGACGATGTCGGCGGCGGCGGCCAGGATCTTCGCCCGGTTCTTGGCGGCGTCGGCCCGTTCCCGCGTCACCGCGGCAGCTTAGCCCGACCCTCGACAACCGGAACTGGTTCCGCTTAAGCTGAAGCGGAACCAGTTCCGGTTATTGGGGGCACCGATGGAACAGCTCGACGGCAGGTCCGCGCTCGTCACCGGCGGCAGTCGCGGGATCGGGGCGGCGATCGCCAAGCGGCTGGCCCGCGACGGCGCGAACGTCGCGATCACCTACGCGCGCTCGGCCGACCGCGCGAGAGCGGTGGTCGAGGAGATGACCGCGATGGGCGTGCGCGCACTCGCGGTGCGAGCCGAGGCGACCGACGTCCACGCCCTGCGTGAGGCCACCGCCCGCGCCGCGACCGCGTTCGGCGGCCTGGACGTCCTGGTGAACAACGCGGGCGTCGCCCCGCACGGCCCGTTCGAGGACGTCACCGCCGACGAGGTCGACCGGGTCCTGGCGATCCACGCGCGGGCGGCGTTCGTGCTGGCCCAGGCCGTCGTCCCGCACATGGCGGCGGGCGGCCGGATCGTCACCATCGGCAGCAGCCTGGCCGAGCGGGTGCCGCACCCGGGCTGGGCGCTCTACGCGATGAGCAAGTCGGCGTTGATCGGGCTCACCAAGGGCCTGGCCCGCGACCTCGGCCCGCGCGGCATCACGGTCAACCTCGTCCACCCCGGCTCGACCGACACCGGGATGAACCCGGCCGACGGCCCGGGCGCCGACGAGGAGCGCCGCCTCACCGCGCTCGGCCGGTACTGCGACCCGGAGGACGTGGCCGCGACGGTCGCGCACCTCGTCGGCGACGGCGGGCGCAACGTCACCGGTGCGGCGTTCGTGGTCGACGCGGGCGCGGTGGCGTAGCCGTGGCCTGGGTGCTGCTGCTCGGCGCGGCGTTGCTGGAGGCCGTGTGGGCCACCGCGCTGGGGCGGTCGGACGGGTTCACCCGCCCGTGGCCGTCGGTGATCGGCATCGCCGCGGCGGTGGTGAGCTTCGTGCTGCTCACGATCGCCATGCGCGACCTGCCCGTCGGCACGGCCTACGCGGTGTGGGTCGGGCTCGGCGCGGTGGGCGTGGTCCTGGTGGGCATCGCCGCGGGTGAGAGCGCGTCACCGCTGCGGCTGGCGTGCCTGGCGTTGATCGTGCTCGGCGTGGTGGGCCTCAAGCTCACCTGACCGGCGGGGCCGTGGTCGAGCGGACGACCAGCGACGGGTGCAGCAGGTGGCGCACGGGATCGTCCCGCTCGCCGCGCACCCGTTGCAGCAGGGCCTCGGCGGCCAGCCGGCCGAACTCGTTGCGCGGCTGGTCGATCGTGGTCAGCGAGACGTGCCGCAGGGCCGCGAGGGACGTGTTGTCGTAGCCGACCACGGACACGTCCCGCGGCACGCGGAACCCGGCTTCCTCCAACGCCGAGATCGCGCCGACCGCGTTGAAGTCGTTGCACGAGACGATCGCGGTCGGCATGTCGGCCGCCAAGCCGCGCACGGCCCGCGCGCCGGCCGCGTCGGTGTACTCGCTGGCCACCACCCGGGGCGGGAGGCCGTGCGCCGCCATCGCGGCCAGGTACCCGCGTCGGCGTGGCGCGGCCTGCGAGCCCCCGCCACCGTCGAGGTGCGCGATCCGCCGGTGCCCCAACGACACCAGGTGGTCGACGGCGAGCGCGATGCCCCGCTCGCCGTCGTCGTTCACGGTGTCCACAGTGGCCAGTCGGGACGACCGCGCCACCAGCACCACGGGTGTCTGCTCCGCCGCGCGGCCGATGTCCGCCGACGGCACCACGGGCGAGAGCAGCGCGAGACCCGCCGGCCGGAACGACAGCAGGCTGCGCAACGCCCGCCGTTCCCGCGCCGGGCTGCGCCCGCCGGTGTTGAGGATCAGGTCGAAGCCGTGCTCGGCCGCCACCGCGTCCAGCCCGTCCACCACCTCCGCGAAGAACGCGTTGTGCAGGTCGGACACCATCACGCCGAGCACGTGGGACGTGCGGCTGGCCAACGAGCGGGCCATCGCGTGCGGCGAGTACCCCAACTCCGCCGCCGCCTTGAGCACGGCCGCCCGCCGCTGGTCGCTCACCTTGGGTGACCCCCGCATGACCAACGACACCAGCGCGCGGGACACCCCGGCGCGTGCCGCGACGTCGTCCATCGTGGGTCTGGCCACCGTTGTCCCCCTCCTCCGGCGCGTCGGCGGACGTCACGGGCGGGCAACGCGCCCTTGACACCCGTGTGACGGACGCTACAGCCTTAGAGCGCTCCAACAAATAGAGCGCTCTAACGCCGGAGCGCCTCTACCAGGACGGAGACCTGCGGCATGCGCATCGGAGTAGCCGGAGTGGGTCGGATCGGCACCATGCACGCCACGAACCTGGCCACCCTCGACGAGGTCGACGAAGTCCTCCTGTTCGACCCCGTGCCCGGCCGCGCGGCGCAAGCCTCGGCCCTGCTGCCCGGCACCCGGAGCGTGGCCGACCTCGACGCGCTGCTCACCGCCAGTGACGGCGTCCTGCTCGCCACGCCCACCACCACGCACCCGGCGCTGCTGCGCGCGGCCATCGCGGCGGGCGTGCCCACGCTGTGCGAGAAGCCGATCGCGAGCCACCTGGACGAGATGCGCGCGCTGGTCGACGACGTGGAGGCGTCCGGGGTGGACGTCCTGGTCGGCTTCCAGCGCCGCTTCGACCCGGCGGTGTCCGAACTGCACCGGCGCGTCCGCGCGGGCGAGGTCGGTGACGTCTACCTCGTCCGCGCGCTCGGCAACGACGCCCGACCGCCCGACTTCTCCTACCTGCCCCAGTCCGGCGGCCTGTTCCGCGACCTGCTGATCCACGACCTGGACGCGGTGCCGTGGCTGGTCGGCGAGCCGGTGGTGGAGGTGTACGCGTCGGGGTCCGTGCTGGTGGACCGCGCGTTCGCGGACGCCGACGACGTGGACAACGCCGTGGTGATGCTCACGTTCGCGGGCGGCGCGCACGCCGTGCTGGCGGGCGGCCGGCACGACCCGCTCGGCTACGACCACCGCATCGAGGTGCTGGGCAGCCGCGACTCCCTGGCGGCCGGCCTGGACCCGCGCACGCCGCTGACGTCGCTGGAACCCGACGGCCCGAAGGTCGCGGCCGACGCCTACCCCGGCTTCCCCGAGCGCTTCCACCGCGCCTACCTGGCCGAGGTGGCGGTGTTCACGCAGGTCGTGGCGGGCACGGTGGCGAACCCGTCGCCCGCGCGGGAGAGTCTGGTCAGCCTCCGGTTGGCCGAGGCGTGCGAGCGGTCGCGGCGGTCGGGCGCGCCGGTCCGGATCGGGACGGAGGTCGCCGCGTGAAGGTCGCCGGAGCGCCCATCTCGTGGGGTGTCTGCGAGGTTCCCGGCTGGGGCGAGGTCCTCGAACCGGCGTCGGTGCTGGCGGAGATGGCGTCCCTCGGGTTGCGGGCCACCGAACTCGGTCCGCCCGACTACCTGCCCGCCGAACCGTCGGCGTTGAAGTCCTTGCTGGACGAGCACGGGCTCGCGCTCGTCGGCGGTTTCCTGGCCGTTCCGCTGCACACCGGCGCGCAGTCCGCGGTGGACGAGGCGGGCCGGGTGGCCGCGCTGCTCGCCGCCGCGGGCGCGGAGGTCCTCGTGCTGGCCGCCGCCACCGGCCTGGACGGCTACGACGAGCGCCCCGCGCTCACCGACGACGAGTGGCGCACCCTGATCGGCACGGCCTCGCTGATCCGCGACCGGGCCGCCGACCACGGACTGCGCACCGCGCTGCACCCGCACGTCGGCACGCACGTCGAGCGCGCCGCCGAGGTCGAGCGGTTCCTCGCCGACTCCGACCTCGACCTGTGCCTGGACACCGGCCACCTGCTCATCGGCGGCACGGACCCGGTCGACCTGGCCCGCCGCCACCCCTCGCGCATCGGGCACGTCCACCTGAAGGACGTGCGCGCCGACATCGCGGCCACCGTCCGCGAGGGGGACATCGGCTACATGGCCGCCGTGCAGCAGCGCATGTACGTGCCGCTGGGCGACGGCGACGTGGACGTGGCGGCGCTGGTGGCGTTCCTCCGGGACGCCGGCTACACCGGCTGGTACGTCCTGGAGCAGGACACCGCGCTCGGCGCCGGCAGCCCGCTCGACACACCGGTGCGGGACACCGCGCGCAGCCTCGCGCACCTCACCCGGATCACCGCCTGAACACCAGCGAGGAGAGACAATGACGTCCACTCGAACGGCCCTGCGAGCAGGTCTGGCCCTGACCGGGCTCGCGCTGCTGGCCGCGTGCAGCGGACCGGTCGCCGACACCGGCAGCACCACCGGGAACACCGGCGCCGCGCCGGCGCCCACCGATGACCTGCGCGTCGCCGTCGTCACCCACGGCACGGCCGGTGACGCGTTCTGGAACGTGGTGAAGAACGGGGCCACCGACGCGGGCAAGCAGCTCGGCGTCACGGTCGACTACAACTCCGACGGCGACCCGGGCCGGCAGTCCACGCTGATCGACAACGCGGTGTCGCAGAAGGTCGGCGGCATCGTCGTCTCCATGGCCAACCCGGACGCGCTGAAGACCTCGATCGAGAACGCGGTCAAGGCGGGCATCCCGGTCATCACCATCAACTCCGGCTCGGACAAGAGCGCGTCGTTCGGCGCACTGGCGCACGTCGGCCAGGAGGAGAGCGTCGCCGGCGAGCAGGCCGGGCGAAAGCTCCGGGACGCCGGCAAGACCAACGTGCTGTGCGTCATCCACGAAGCCGGCAACGTCGGCCTGAACCAGCGCTGCGACGGCGTGCGCGCCGGGTTCGGCGGCACGGTCACGAACCTCCAGGTCGACATCAACAGCCCGACCGACGTCGAGTCCCGCATCAAGGGCGCGTTGCAGACCGACCCGTCCGTGGACGCGGTGCTCGCGCTGAACCCGCAGGTCGCCGTGTCGTCGGTGAGCGCGGCCAAGGGCGCGTCGTCGAAGGCGGCCGTGGCCACGTTCGACCTCAACGCCGACGTCACCGCCGCGATCAAGGCCGGTGACGTGCTCTTCGCCGTCGACCAGCAGCAGTACGAGCAGGGCTACCTGCCGGTCGTGATGCTCAAGCTCTACCGCGACAACGCCAACACCGTCGGCGGCGGCAAGCCGGTCCTCACCGGACCCGGCTTCGTCGACAAGTCCAATGTGGACAAGGTCGCCGAGTACGCCCGACGCGGCACCCGCTGAGGAGGACGCCGGTGACTTCAGCGCCTGTGGCCGCACCCGCGGACGAGCGGGTCGGCTCGGCCCGGCTGCTCGACCGGCTGGTGCTGCGACCCGAGATCGGCGCGCTGCTCGGCGCGGTGCTGGTCTTCGCGTTCTTCTCGGTCGCGACCGAGCGGTTCCTCAGCGCCGGCGGGGTGGCGACGTGGCTGGACGACGCGTCCACGCTCGGCATCATGGCGGTCGCGGTGGCGCTGCTCATGATCGGCGGCGAGTTCGACCTGTCGGCCGGCGTGATGACCGCGTCCACCGCCCTGGTCACGGCGATCCTGGCGACCCGGCTCGGCTGGAACGTGTGGCTCGCGCTGCTCGCGTCGCTGGCGTTCGCGCTGGCCGTCGGCGCGCTGAACGGCTGGCTGGTGATGCGCACCGGGTTGCCCAGCTTCATCGTGACGCTGGGGACGTTCCTGGCGTTGCAGGGCTTGAACCTCGGCGTCACGCGGTTGGTGACCGGGACCGTGCAGGTCTCCGGCATGCGATCCGCGGACGGCTACTCGTCGGCCGGGTTCCTGTTCGCCTCGACGTTCACGGTGGGCGGCACGGGGTTCTACGTGTCCATTGTGTGGTGGATGCTGTGCACGATCGTCGCGGCGATCGTCCTGCTGCGCACCCGGTTCGGCAACTGGATCTTCGCCGTCGGCGGGTCGCCGCTGTCGTCGCGGGCGGTCGGCGTGCCCGTGGTGCGCACGAAGGTGCTGCTCTTCATGACCACGGCCGGCGCGGCGTGGCTCGTCGGCTCGATCAACATCCTGCGGTTCACCAGCGTGCAGGCCAACCAGGGCATCGGGCTGGAGTTCCAGTTCATCATCGCCGCGGTGATCGGCGGCTGCCTGCTGACCGGCGGGTTCGGCTCGGCCGTCGGCGCGGCGATCGGCGCGCTGATCTTCGGCATGGCCCGGCAGGGCATCGTCTACGCCAACTGGAACTCCGACTGGTTCCAGCTGTTCCTCGGCGTGATGCTGCTGGCCGCCGTGCTCGTCAACAACGCCCTGCGGCGGCGGGCGGAGAGGGTGCGGCGATGACGACCCCACTGCTGGAGGCGCGGGACATCGGCAAGACCTACGGCAGCGTGATCGCGCTGCGGGACGTCTCGACCGTCGTCCACGCCGGCGAGGTCACGTGCGTGCTCGGCGACAACGGCGCGGGCAAGTCCACCCTGATCAAGGTGCTGGCGGGCGTGCACCAGCACGACTCCGGCGAGTTCCTGGTCGACGGCACACCGGTCCGCTTCACGTCGCCGCGCGACGCGCTCGACCGGGGCATCGCCACCGTCTACCAGGACCTCGCCGTGGTGCCGCTGATGAGCGTGTGGCGCAACTTCTTCCTCGGGTCCGAGCCGACCACCCGGTTCGGCTTCCTCGACCGGCGGCGGGCGCGGGACGTGACGCGGACGGCGTTGGCCGAGATGGGCATCGACCTGCGTGACGTCGAACAGCCGGTCGGCACGCTGTCCGGCGGCGAGCGGCAGTGCGTCGCCATCGCGCGGGCCGTGCACTTCGGGGCGAAGGTGCTGATCCTGGACGAGCCGACCGCCGCGCTCGGCGTGAAGCAGGCCGGGGTGGTGCTCAAGTACGTCGCCCGGGCGCGCGACCGGGGGCTCGGAGTCGTGCTGATCACCCACAACCCGCACCACGCCTACCCCGTCGGAGACCGGTTCCTGCTGCTCAAGCGGGGCCGCGCGCTGGGGGTGCACGAGAAGGCGGACATCGGCCTGGAGGAGCTGACCAGGCAGATGGCCGGCGGGGCGGAGCTGGAGGCGTTGGCGCACGAGCTGCGCGGTGTGGCCGAATGACGGTCGACGTGCTGACCGTCGGCCGGGTCGGGGTCGACCTGTACCCGGAGCAGAGCGGCGTGCCGCTGGCGCAGGTGCGGACGTTCGCCAAGTCGCTCGGCGGGACGGCGACGAACGTGGCCGTGGCGGCGGCGCGGCTGGGCCGTTCCGCCGCGGTGCTGACGAAGGTCGGGCCGGACGGCTTCGGCCCGTACGTGCGCTCGGCGCTGGAGTCGTTCGGCGTGTCGTCGTCCTACGTGGGCACCGCACCCGACCTGCAGACACCCGTCGTGTTCTGCGCCTTGGACCCACCCGAGGACCCACCGCTGCTCTTCTACCGCGCGCCGCTCGCCCCCGACCTGTCGCTCACGCCGGAGGACGTGCCGTGGGACCTGGTGGCCGAGGTGCCCCTGCTGTGGGTGACCGGAACCGGTGTCTCGGCCTCACCCGCCCGCGAGACCCAGCGCCGGATCCTGGAGCACCGGGCCCGCCGCCGCTGGACGGTGCTGGACCTCGACCACCGGCCGATGTTCTGGCCGGACGTGGCCACCGCGCGGCGCGAGATCGGCTGGATGCTGGACCACGTGACGGTGGCCGTGGGCAACCGGGCCGAGGTGGAGGTGGCGGTGGGCACCTCGGACCCCGACGAAGCCGCCGCCCGCCTGCTGTCCCGCGGCGTCGAGCTGGCCGTGGTGAAGAAGGGCGGCGAGGGCGTCCTGTTCGCCACGGCGACCGAGTCCTGGACCGTCCCTCCGCACCCGGTGGACGTCGTCTGCGGGCTGGGCGCGGGCGACGCGTTCGGCGGCGCCCTGGCCCACGGCCTGCTGTCGGGCTGGCCACCGGACCGGATCGCCCGTTACGCCAACGTCGCCGGCGCCCTGGTCGCCGGCCGCCTGGCCTGCGCCGACGCCATGCCGACGAGTGCGGAGATCGAGGCCCACCTGTGAAAGCACTTCGCCGAGCGCGTCCCGGCAACCCGTGCCAAGATCAACCGACCACGCCCCACCCAGCAACACAATCGGGTGAACATGACCCGACAATGTACGGAAACACTGTTACCACTCCTCGGTTAAACGAGGACCGAGCGCCCGACAACCACCCCCCGTACCCACCACCCACCCCGACGACCCCGCTGCCCCCGACGCTGCCGCCCCCGACGCCGGCCCTGGCCCCGGCGACGCCCGTGGCCGGAGGTGCGCGGTGATCAGCGACGCGCAGTGGACCGCGTTGCTGGACACCAGGGCGACCGACCCGGCCGCCATCCGCCGCGCCTACCAGGCACGACGACGGCGGGCGCAGGTGCTGTGCGACCAGGGCACCCTGTTCCTGGTCGCGGCCGACCACCCGGCCCGCGGCGCGCTGGGCGTCGGCGGCGACCCGCTGGCCATGGCCGACCGCCGCTCCCTGCTGGACCGGCTGCTGACCGCGCTGGCGAACCCGGCCGTGGACGGGGTGCTGGGCACGCCGGACGTGATCGAGGAACTGCTGCTGCTGGACGGCCTGCACGACAAGGTCGTCATCGGCTCGATGAACCGCGGCGGGCTGGCCGGGGCGGAGTGGGAGATCGACGACCGGTTCACCGCGTACGACCCCACGTCGATCGCGGGCAACGGGTTGGACGGCGGGAAGATGTTGCTGCGGCTGGTCGACTCCGACCCCGGCACCGTGCCCACGCTGGAGAGCTGCGCCGCGGCGGTGTCGGCGTTGGCCGAGCGCGGCCTGATGGCGATGGTCGAGCCGCTGCCCTACGCGCGTGACGCGGCCGGGGAACTGGTGTTGCAGAAGGACGCCTTGGCGTTGGCGCGGGCCGGGAGCGTGGCGGCCGGGTTGGGGGTGACGTCCGCGTTCACCTGGTTGAAGCTGCCGCCGTCACCCGATGAGGTGCTCGATGCGACGACGTTGCCCGCGCTCGTGCTCGGTGGTGTGCCGTCCGCCCGGTTGAGCGACGACCTGGAGTCGTGGGGGCGGTCGTTGCGTCACCCGACCGTGCGAGGGCTGGTGATCGGACGGGCGCTGCTCTACCCGCCGGACGGGGACGTGGCGGCGGCGGTCGAGGCGGCGGCGATGGTGTTGCGGACGGCGCGAGAGGCCGTGAAGGGGCAGGCGGGAGCCGGAGAGGGTGGTGTGGCGGGATGAGTTGGCATCGGCCGCTGGGCACGTTGGCGCGGGGTGAGAACGCCGTCGAACTCACCCCTGACATTGCCGGGTGGGATCACGCCGGGTTGCGCGTCCTCCTGCTGCACCCCGGTGGAGTGGCCACGTTCGAGACCGGCGACTACGAGGCGTTCGTGCTTCCCCTGTCCGGCGGCTGCGTGGTGGAGGTCGACGGCGAGCGGTTCGAGGTGCGGGGGCGGGACTCGGTCTTCACCCGCGTCACGGACTTCGCCTACCTGCCCCGCGACGCGCACGTCCGGCTGTCCACGAGAGACGGTGTGGAGGTGGCGCTGCCGATGGCCCGGTGCGACCGCAGGCTCGCCCCGAGGTACGGCCCGGCCGAGGACGTCCCGGTCGAGGTCAGGGGCGCGGGCAACGCCACCCGCCAGGTCACCAACTTCGGCGTGCCGGGCGTCTGGGACCACGCCGACAAGCTGATCGCCTGCGAACTGATCACCCCGGACGGCAACTGGTCGTCCTACCCGCCGCACAAGCACGACCACACCTGCGACGTCGTCAACGAGGAGATCTACTACTTCCGCATCGCCGGCCGCGACAAGACCACCCCGTCGCGTGAGGGGTTCGGCTTCCACCGCACCTACACCGACGACGGCGACGTGGACGAGGACGTGCTCGTCCGCGACGGCGACGTCTTCCTCATCCCCCGCGGCTACCACGGCCCGTGCGTCGCGGCCCCCGGCTACCCGATGTACTACCTCAACGTCCTCGCCGGCCCGAACCCCGAGCGCTCCATGGCGTTCTGCGACGACCCCGCGCACACCTGGATCCGGGACACCTGGGCGGGCCAGGACCTCGACCCGCGCTGCCCCGTCACGACCGCGGAAGGACGGGTGGAATGAGGCTCACCACCGCGCAAGCACTGGTCCGCTGGCTCACCGCGCAACGCACCGAGCTGTCCGACGGCCGCGAGGCCCCGCTGTTCCCCGGCGTCTTCGCGATCTTCGGCCACGGCAACGTCCTCGCCCTCGGCAACGCCCTGGAGGAGTCCCGGCACGAGCTCCCCGTCTGGCGCGGCCACACCGAGCAGGGCATGGCGCTGGCCGCGGTCGGCATCGCGAAGGCCACCCACCGCCGCCAGGTCGGCGTCGCCACCTCGTCCATCGGACCGGGCGCGCTGAACATGGTCACGGCCGCCGGCGTCGCCCACGCCAACCGCCTGCCCCTCCTGCTGCTCCCCGGCGACACGTTCACCAGCCGCGCGCCCGACCCGGTGTTGCAGCAGGTCGAGCACTTCGGCGACCCGACGACCACGGTCAACGACGCGTTCCGCGCGGTCAGCCGCTACTTCGACCGGGTCACGCGTCCCGAGCAGCTGCTCAACACCCTCCCGCAGGCGGCCCGCGTGCTCACCGACCCGGCCGACTGCGGCCCGGTCGTGCTGGCCCTGCCGCAGGACGTGCAGGCCGAGTCGTTCGACTTCCCCGACGCCCTGTTCACGCCGGTCGCCCACCGCCCGCAACGCCCCCGCCCGGACACCCGCGCCCTCGCCGAAGCCGCCGCCGCGCTGCGCGGTGCGCGCAGGCCGCTGCTCGTCCTGGGCGGCGGCGTCCGCTACTCCCGCGCCGCCGGCCGCGCGATCCGCTTCGCCGAGCAGCACGCCGTCCCCGTCACCGAGACGACGGCCGGTCGCACCGAGGTGCCGCACGACCACCCGCTGCACGCCGGGCCGCTCGGCATCACCGGCTCCGCCTCGGCCAACGCCCTGGCCGCGCGGGCCGACGTGGTCCTCGCCGTCGGCACCCGCCTCCAGGACTTCACCACCGCGTCGTGGACGGTCTTCGCGCCGGACGTCCGGATCGTCTCCCTCAACACCGCCCGGTTCGACGCGGTGAAGCACGGCGCGCTGGCGCTGGTCGCGGACGCCGACGAAGGGCTGCGCGAGCTGACCGACGTGCTCGGCGACTGGCGGGCCGACCCGGACTGGGCGGCCGGGGCGGCCGAGGAGCGCGGCAAGTGGGACGCGCACGTCGACGGCCTGCGCACCCCCGGCGGCACGCCGACGTACGCGCAGGTCGTGGGCGTGGTGAACGAGGAGTCGATGCCGGAGGACTACGTGCTGACGGCGTCCGGCGGCCTGCCCGGCGAGCTGATCGGCGGTTGGCGCGCGCTCGGCGAGGCGACCATGGACGTCGAGTACGGCTTCTCCTGCATGGGCTACGAGCTGGCGGGCGCGTGGGGCGCGGCGATCGCCCGCCCGGACGGCGTGGTCACCGCGCTGCTGGGTGACGGCTCGTACCTGATGTTGAACTCGGAGCTGTTCTCGGCGGCGTTCGCCGGGCACGGTTTCGTGGCGGTCGTGTGCGACAACGACGGTTACGCGGTGATCCACCGCCTCCAGACCGGCAACGGCGGCGCGGGGTTCAACAACCTCTACGACGACGTCCGCTCGGCGCACGCCCGGCCGCCGCGCACCGATTTCGCCGCGCACGCCGCCGCGATGGGGTGCGCGACGTTCCCGGTGGACGACCTCGACGGCCTGCGTGACGCTTATCGGCGCGCGCGGGAAGTCGCGAAGACCGAACACCGCCCGGCCGTGGTCGTGATTCGCACTCACCCGTCCGCGTGGACCGAAGCGGGCGCGTGGTGGGAAGTCGGCGTGCCGGAAGTCGCGCACCGCCCGGAAATCACCGCCGCCCACGACGAAGTGGCCGCCGGAAAAGCGAAACAAATTCGCTACCTCTGACGGTCGAGTTCCGCGAGCCACCGCTCGACGTGGCTCGCGGACTCCAGGTCCCCGAACCCGCGGAACACGTCCCGCGCCTCGGTCCAGCACTCGCGCGCCTGCTCCACCATCCGCACGCGCTCGTGCACGATCCCGAGGTTCACCAGCACCTTCGCCGTGCCGAGCCGGTCGCCGACGCGGCGGACGACGGCCAGCGCGTCGACCGACACCCGACGCGCCTCGGCGAGGTCACCGGTCCGCAGCGCCAGGACGCCCAGGTTGGTGAGCACCCTGGCCTCGCCGTGGGCGTCATCGACCTCGCGGTAGGTGGTGAGCGCCGCGCGCAACGCGATCCCCGCGGCGCGATACGCGTGCTCCCAGCAGTTGAGCGCGCCCAGGTGGTTGAGCACCACGCCCTGCCGGCGCCGGTCGCCGAGTTCCTCGAACATCCGCAACGCCCGCAGGTACAGCCGACCGGCCTGCGCGAAGTCCTGCCGGTCGAGGGCGTGGTCCGCCAGGGTGTTCAGGGCGACCGCCTCGCCGTGCCGGTCCCCGGTCGAGCGGTGCGCGGTCAGCGCGCGGTCGCACAGGTCACGCGCCTCCTCGAACCGGCGCTGCTCCAGCACGAGCATCGCCAGCCCGTTGAGCAGCCGGCCCTCGTCG
Source organism: Actinosynnema sp. NPDC091369 (assembly GCF_044757065.1). Taxonomy (NCBI): domain Bacteria; kingdom Bacillati; phylum Actinomycetota; class Actinomycetes; order Pseudonocardiales; family Pseudonocardiaceae; genus Actinosynnema; species Actinosynnema sp. NPDC091369. The sequence continues at coordinate 1,349,520 of NZ_JBIVUG010000001.1, forward strand.
CGCACCCGGCCGAGGCGACCGGCGGCGGCCAGGGCGTGCCGGTAGGTGGACTCCCAGTCGTCCCACCGGGTCCTCGGCACGGGCGAGTCGCCGATCGCCACCGCGAGGTCGACGGCGCGGTCGTCGTCGGCCAGCTCGACCACGGCCACCAGGTTCGCGCGCTCCACCTCGAACCACGACGGCGGCGCCTGCCGAGCGGAGCGGACGTAGTGGTCCAGCAGGCGTTCGAACGCCTGCCCGGAGTCGGGTTCGTCGCGTGCGCGGCACTCCTCGGCGAAGATCCGCAGCAGGTCGTGGAACCGGACGCGGCCCGGACCGGCCGGTTCCAGCACGTGCGCGCGCTTGAGACCCGCCAGCAGGCGCTTCGCCCGGCCGACCGGCTCGCCGACCAGCGCCGCCGCCGCCTCGGCGCTCGTCCCCGGCCCCGGGTCGATCGACAGCAGCCGGAACATCCGCCGCTCCGCCGCGCCCAACCGCTGGTAGGACAGCTCGAACGCGGCGCGCACGGCGTAGTTCCCGGCGTACTCCAGCTCGTCCAGGCGGTTCGTCGCGGTGGCCACCAGGCCGACCAGGTCGCGCACGGACAGGTCGGCGTCCTCGGCGAGCAGCGCCGCCACGATGCCCAGCGCCAGCGGCAGGTGCCCGCACAGGTCGGCCAGCTCGGCGACCGGGCCGTCCAGGACGCGGTCGGGGTTGCGGGTGCGGACGGCGGCGCGGATCAGCTCCTCCGCCTCGGCGGGCGGCAGCACGTCCACCCGGATTTGGTGCGCGCTCAGCTCGCCCAGCACCTCACGGCTGGTGATCAGCACCCGGTGCGCGCCGCCGCCGGGCAGCAGCGGGCGGACCTGGTCGGCGGAGGACGCGTTGTCCGCGAGCACCAGCACCGGCTCGGCGCGCCCGGCCAGGACTGACCGGTAGAGGTTGGCGCGGGCCGCCGGGTCGGCGGGCACGTGCTCGCCCGGCACGCCCAACGCGTGCAGGAACACCGACAGCGCCTCGGCGGGCTGGACCGGGTTGGCCGAGTAGCCCCGCAGGTCGATGAACAGCACGCCGCCCGCGAACCGGCTCGCCGCCCGCACCGCCAGGGTCGTCTTGCCGACGCCCGCGAGCCCGGCCACAGCCGTGACCAGCACCGGGCGCGGCGAGGTCAACGCCCGTGCCAGCCGCGCCAGGTCCGGGGCGCGCCCGGTGAACGCGGGGTCCGACGGTGGCAGCCCGGCCAGCGCGACGGGGGCGTCCGGCCGCACGTGGAGGTGCTCGATGTGCCCGGCCTGCACCACGGGCCCGGTCACGGCGCCGCTGACGTGGTTGCCCACGGCGGCCGACGGCCCGGCCGCGTCGTCGTTCACCGCCGTGCGGTGGCACCGGCCGCGAAGTCGCCGACCACGCGCGGCAGGGCGGGGCTCACGTCGTGCAGGACGGCGCGCAGCGGGGCGGCGGCTTCGGGGCGTTCCCACAGCATGGTGTGGATGGAGCCGCGCCACTCCGTGGTGAACTCGGCCCGCGCCAGCTCCAGCCGCACCCGCGGCACGGCGACCAGCCTGCGGCGGGCCTCGTCCAGCCGGGCGCTGACCAGGTCGACCTGGTCGGGCGCGAGGACCGCGGCCACCCGCGCGCGCAGCTCGGGCCACTGCTCGGTGTCCGCGACGGTCGCCAGCGCGCCCGCGGCCGCGCCGGCGAGGAGTCTCAGCGGTTCCTCGCGCACCTCACGCCCTCTCGTCGCTGTCCCTGCGGTAGACCGGGCCGAAGTGCGAGCCCCGCTGGTCGTTGCGGTCGAAGTGCTGGATCACGTCGGCGTTCTGGGTGGACACGCGCGCGTCGCGGCCGGCCTGGACCACGGTCGACCCACCGGTGGCGACCGCGTGCTGGGTGACCGGGGCGGCCGTGACGACGGGCGACACCGGCTCGGCGGCGGTCGCGCCCGGTTCGGTCGCGGGGTCCGGCTCGGCGGCGTCCAGGACCAGCGAGTGCACGTCACCGCTGGGCAGCCACATCCACCCGTGGCCGCGGAAGTTCTTCACCCGCACGTCCACGCGGCGGAAGTCCTCCGGCCGCAGCGTCGTGTACCGGGCCGCGACCAGCGACGTGAACAGCGTGTCGGACAGCACCACGACGAGGTCCGAGCCGGGCGACTGCTCCAGCGCCGCGTGCGGCGGCTCGCTGTTGAGCAACCTGCTGACCAGCACGGCGTCCTGGCCGGGGTAGCCGTTGGCGCCCTCGACCGTGGTGCCGAAGTGGATCGCCATCCGCATCCGCAGCTTGGCCTCCGGCACCCGGTAGCGGTTGGTCTTGGCCAGCTCGGCGTCCAGCGCGCGCACGTACCGGTCCACGACGTCGCCCTCCGGCGTCGCGGCGGGCAGCACGGCCCACTCCTCGTCGCCCTTGGCCTGCCGCCGCCACGACGCCCGGTCCAGGCCGGCCGCCTCGCCCGCCCGGTCCAGGCTGCGCACCAGCAGCTCCTGGAGCTCGCGTTGCAGCAGGTCGTCGGCCGACCCGTAGCTCTTCAGGTCACAACACACCAGCAAGCTGCGCTGGAAGCTCATGGCCAAGCCTTTCGACGGAGGGTGCTGACGCACTGCGGACGCACGACTGCGCAGAGTCACTGTGGACTACGGCATCGGCGCGAATACCGCAGAAATGCGGTCTCGCGTCAGAAGCCCGCGAATTTGCGCAGCCCGGCCAGATCCGGCACCAGCACGTCACGCCTCAGGTGACTCACCACCACCCCCGCTTTTCGCAGATCGGAGAACGCCTTCTCGGCCGTGCGCGGCTTCATCCCGGCGATCGAGGCGAGTTCCACCTTCGTCAGCGGAATTCCCAACGTCCACCCGTGGGCCTCTTCGCGGCCGTAGGTCTGCACCAATTCGGCCAGCACCCGGGCCACCCGTTCGGCGGCCGGGTGGGACAGGAAATCCCGCCGGCGCTGGTTCGCCCAGCGCAGCCGGTCGTTGATCATCCCGATCAATTCGACGAACACATCGTTGCGCCGGTGCAGGAAGCTCATCAGCTCACCGCTGGTGATCAGCTTCGCGACCACGTCGCCGCACGTGACGACGGTGGCCGAGCGCGGCTTCTGGTCCAGCGCGGCCATCTCGCCGACCAGGTCGCCCGCGACGCGGATCGCGAGCAGCGCCGTGTCGCCGGTCTCGTCCGTGGTCTGCACCTTGACGACGCCGTCGAGCAGGAGAAGGACATGAGTGTCCTTCGCGTCTTGCTCGATGACTTCGCGGTCGGCCGTGTACCGCACGACCGTGCCGATGTTCAACAGCTCTTGTCGGGTGTTGTCTCGGAGGCGACCCAGGAGGCTGTTGCTGGGCCACCCTGGATCCTGTGTCATCGTGGTCGGCATGGGCAGCATGTGGATCCTGTTACTGTCGTGACCGGCGGGAACTTCCAATGGGCCGACCTGCGTCGGACGGCAAGTGATGGTCTCCCCGAACGTGCTGCGGACAGTACACCCGAATGGGCGTAACTGGTGTCCTCTTGTTCGGCGTTTTGCCGACCGACCTCCCATTGAAGATCACGTGCGAATGCACGCGCAATACCGAATCGAATGGAATTGCGCAGCTCCCGTGAGGTGGGACGGCCGCCACACCGGGGAACAAGGGGCCGTCGCGGCGACCTTGGACCAGGTGACGCGCCGAGAGGCCGTTGCCATACCGGAACGTACCCAGGAGCCGCACGTGAGCTTGCTCTTCAGCCCGCTGACCGTCCGCGCCGTCACGCTGCCCAACCGCATCGCGGTCAGCCCCATGTGCCAGTACTCCGCCCAGGACGGCCACCCGAACGGGTGGCACCTGGTCCACCTCGGCTCGCGCGCGGTCGGCGGCGCGGGCCTGGTGTTCACCGAGGCGACCGCGGTGCAGGCGGTCGGCCGCATCTCGCCCGAGGACACGGGCCTGTGGGACGACGCGCACGTCGAGTCGTGGCGGCGGGTCGTCGACTTCATCCACGAGCAGGGCTCCGTCGCCGGGGTCCAGCTCGCCCACGCCGGGCGCAAGGGCTCGACCTACGCGCCGTTCGCGGAGCGCCGCGGCGGGGTCGCCGACGCCGACGGCGGGTGGACGCCCGTCGCGCCCAGCGCCGTGCCGTTCCACGAGAGCTACCGCACGCCGGCCGAGCTGGACGCCGACGGCATCGCGCGGGTGGTCGAGGACTTCGCCGCGGCGGCGAAGCGCGCGCTGGCGGCCGGCTTCCGGGTGGTCGAGGTGCACGCGGCCCACGGCTACCTCCTGCACGAGTTCCTGTCGCCGCTCAGCAACCACCGCACCGACGCCTACGGCGGCTCCTTCGAGAACCGCACCAGGGTGGTGCGCGAGGTCACCGCCGCCGTCCGGGAAGCCGTGGGCCCCGAGGTGCCGGTGTTCGTGCGCATCTCCGCCACCGACTGGGTCGAGGGCGGCTGGACCGCTGAGGACAGCGTCGCGCTGGCGCGCGACCTCGCGGCCCTGGGCACCGACGTGGTCGACGTGTCGACCGGGGGCAACACGCCCACGGCGGACATCCCGACCGGCCCCGGCTACCAGGTGCCGTTCGCCGAGGCCGTGCGGCGGAAGGCCGACGTGCCCACCGGGGCGGTCGGCATGATCACCGACGCCCGGCAGGCCGAGCAGGTCCTCGCCGATGGCTCGGCCGACCTGGTGCTGCTCGGCCGGGAGTTCCTGCGCGACCCGTACTGGCCGCTGCACGCGGCTCAGGAGTTGGGGGTGCAGGTCAACCCGCCGAGGCAGTACGCCAGGGCGTAGTAGGGCCCGCTGCAAAGGTTGGGCTGCCGGTCTGGACAACCGGCAGCCCAACCTCAGCAGCGGGTGTTGTTTCTGTCAGCGACGGTAGTCGTCGTATTCGTCGTCCGACGGGTCGTCGAAGCGTTCTTCGCTTCGGCGAACACCTGCGGACTCGCCGCCGGACAGCTCGCGTTGCAAGGCGTCGACGTCGATGTTGTGAGAGCTGTATTTGAGCTCCCGCGCCACCTTGGTCTGCTTGGCCTTAGCTCGGCCGCGCCCCATGGCTCGACCCCCTCGCACAGGGACGGGGGCGGCCGGGGGAACGGCGGCCCCACTCGTCTCGACAACTAGTTCCTGGTAACTACCGTACCGTGTCGAAGGGGTTCCCCGCGACGCGGTAGGCGTGACACGTACCGCCAAATCTCACCGTGGGAGGATGCGCGGGTGCCTCGACCGTTCGTCGCCTACCTCAGGGTGTACGAACCGCTGTCGGCTCTTGACGCACCGTTGGCGGATCAGGTGCGGAAAGCCCTGGAAGACGGGGCGTTGAGCCGTGCGGACGTCGGCGCGCGCGAACGGGAGCTGTGGTTGCGATCACAACTGGCCCGGCCGCGCCGCCTCCTGCCCGGTGAGCGGTCGGACGGCAGCGTCGCGCCCGACGCGCCGTTCGACGTGATGACCATCAGCCCCGCCGAGGTGCCGGGAGAGGTCGGCCCGGGTCCCCTGGTCTGCCCGCTGGACCTGCGCGCCCGGTCGGCCGCCGCGCTGGTCGGCTTCCTCGCCACGGCCACCGGCCCGCTGCGCGAGGAGGCCCTGGCGGTCGAGCCGGAGACGATCCGGTCGCGGGCGTCGGCGGTGATGGCCGAGCTGACCGCGGGCGCGGTGCACGTCATCTCCACCACCTGGACGGTGCCGCTGCCGTGGTTCGCGCTGGTCGAGCCGGAGGCGCGGCGGGTGGTGCTGGCGCCGAAGGACGACCCGGAGCGGCAGGTGTCGTGGCGGGTGTCCATGGCGGACGCCCGCGCGCGGGTCGCCAGGGCGCACCGGGTGGTGTCCGGCTCGCTGGGTGACGCGGGCCCGGCCAAGGTGCTCGCCGACACCGGGCGCTGGCTCGACCACTTCGCGCCGGACTCGGCCGTCGAGCTCGACTACGGCGGCCTGGTGCAGCTCATCGACGACCAGGACCTGCTGGAGGACAGCTCGGCGACGGACGTCAACGCGATCGTGGACGCGCTGGAGACCGGTGACGCCGAGGAGGTCGCCCTCCGGTACGAGCGGCTACGGGAGTTCTGGGGCGAGCTGGCGCGCCGGGAGCGGCACGGCTAGCAGCACGCGGGCGGCCACGGCCGCCGCGGCGGCCAGCAGCAGGGCGGCGGGCCACCCCAGGCCCACCGCGACCCACCCGGCCAGCGGCGGCGTGACGGTGGCGCTGAGGTAGTTGGCGGTGTTCTGCATGCCCAGGGCGATCCCGGTGCGGCCGGGCGGCGCCAGCTCGCCCGCGGCGGTGATCGCGACGCCGTTCCAGCACAGCGCCAGCGCGGCGGTCGGGACGAGCACCGCGGCCAGCAGCCCGACCGGGGCCCGGTCCAGCGCCGCGCACAGCGCGAACCCGACCGCGATCAGCACGCTCAGCACCTTCAGCGGCCCGACCCGGGTGGCCGAGCGGTCCGACCACACGCCCACGACCAGGCGGCCGACACCGCCGCTGACCTGGGCGGCGGCGAACAGCCCGGCGGCCAGTCCCACGGCCACGCCGCGGTGGTCGTGCAGCAGCTCGACCATGAGCGCGGCGGCGGTGAACTGCGGCACGACCAGCAGGCCGCTCGCCGCGCTGAGCCGGATCAGGGCCGGGTCCTTCAGCACGACCCCGTGCCTGCCCTGGCCGGACCGCACCGCCCACGGCGGCTCCCGGACCCACAGCGCCACGGCGATCGCGACGAACCCGGTGAAGCCCGCCAGCACCAGGAACGCCACCGGCACGCCGGCGCGCAGCGCGACCACCGGCAGCACCGCGGCGGCCAGGGCCGCGCCGAGCGGGGTGGCGGTCTGCCGGATGCCCATGGCGAACCCGCGCCGCTGAGCGGGGAACCAGGTCAGCACCGCCCGGCCGCTGGCCGCGTTCACGCTCGCGCCGAACAACCCCACGCCGACCAGCGCCAACCCCGCCACCACGGGCCCGTCGAACGCCGCCAGCGCCAGGCACCCGGCCGCGCCGAAGCCGCCGATGGCCATGACCAGCCGCTCGCCGCGCCGGTCGGCCGCCGCGCCCCACAGCACGAGGGTGAGCATGGTGCCCAGGTTGACCGCGCCGAGCAGCATCCCGACCTGCGGCAGCGACAGGTCGAAGTGGGCGCGCAGCTGCGGCGTGATCGCGGGCAGGCCGAGGAACACCGCGGCGTTGGTGCCCTGCGCGACCGCGCCGACCGCGAGCACGACCCAGCGGTATCGGGGCGAGGCCGAACGTTGTTGTGCCATCGACCGGCCACGTTAGGCGGCCTGTTCACATGGCGGGAGTGTGATCCTATTCCTTGGAACGCCCTGGGTTGGCCGGCCAGCCGCGCTCGGCGGCCAGCAGCTCGTCCACCGAGGCGCTGCCGCTCTGGTACCGCCCGGCGATCTCGGCGTTGAGCAGGTCGACCACGGCCTGCACCTCGCGCCGCCGCGCCGACACCGAAGCCTCCTCGCCGATGAACACCCGCAGCGCCAGGTCCAGCTTGTCGTCCGAGAGCGCGCTCACGTCCGACAGGTCCACGTCGGAGACCAGGGCCTCGACGTGCCGCCGGTGCGCCTCCGCCCGGGACGGCTCCTGCGTCTGGTAGCGCCCGTGGCCCGTCGCCGGCCCCACGGCGTTCGACGCGAGGATCGTCGCGAGCTGGTCGACCACCGCCGAACCGCCCGACGTGCGGCGCTCCTGCTCGGCCCGCACGATGTCGATGCGCGCGTGCAGCAGCCGCCGCAGGTACGACAGGTCGGTCTCCTCCTGCGCCGCCTCGTCGCGCAACGCGCGCACCTCGGCGAGCGGGAGCCGCTCGACCCCCTCCGCGTAGTCGGGGGCGAGCACCCGGTCGATACGGCGGCGCCCGCCAGGACGCACCTCGATCACGTACTCATCCTGAGGTAGTTCGTGTCCACCCGCCAACACAAACCTGCTTCCAAAGTTGTCTCAAACCTGTACCGGACTGCGCACGCCCAGCAGGGCACGCGCGTCCGCGGGCGACAGCGGCGGTCGCTGGGCGATCTTCGCCAGCCCCGCCGCGCGCGCGACCAGTTGCGCGTTGTCGCGGACCGGTTGGCCCTTGGCGTACGAAATGGTGTCCTCCATGCCCACCCGCAGGTGACCGCCGGCGGCCAGCGCCGTCAGCATCACCGGCAGCGTGGTCCGACCGATGCCCGTCGCCGAGAACGACGCGCCCTCCGGCAGCAGCCGCAACGCCGCCACCAGCGTCTCCGCGTCGCCCGGCATGCCGCCCGGCACGCCCATCACCAGGTCGACGTGCACCTTGCCGCCCGCGGGCAGCCCGTGCTGGTCCAGCAGCCGCCGCAGCGACGCCAGCTGGCCGATGTCGAAGATCTCGTACTCCGGGACGATGCCCCGCTCCTGCATGCCCTTGTGCAGCGCGACCACGAACTCCCAGCGGTTCAGGAACACGTCGTCGCCGAAGTTCACCGTGCCCATGGTGCAGGACGCCGAGTCGGGCAGGGCGTCGAGCACCCTGAGCCGGTCGGCCTCCGGGTCGGTCACCGCGCCGCCCGTGGACAGCTGCACGACCAGGTTCGTGTGCTCGCGCAGCGCCGCGACCGTCTCCTTGAGCCGACCGAGGTCCAACGTCGGCTTGGTGTCGGCGCCGCGGATGTGCACGTGCACCATGGCCGCGCCGACCTGCTCGCACGCCTGCGCGGTGCGGACCAGCTCCTCCAGGGTGACCGGCAGCTGGGGCACGTCGGCCTTCGCGTGCTCGGCCCCGGTGGGGGCGACGGTGAGCAGCGTGCCGTGGGATCCGGGTCGGGACATGTCGTGATCCTGGCACAGAACCCGTTCGGGCTAGCGCCTCAGCGGTGCCCGGACGGCCCGGAACCGCAGGCAGGCGCGGTGGCCGGTTTTCCGGTCCGGATGATCAGCGGCCGAGGTTGCGCGCCGCCTCGCGGCCCAGGCCCGGGGTGTCCGGCGGCACCGAGTCCGGGTCGACCCGCGCCTGCACGCGCCGGTCCTCCGCGCCGACCAGCAGCTCCGTCTCCGGCGACACCGACCGCTTGACCAGCGCCAGCACGATCGTGCCGAGCTCGTGGTGCAGGGCGACGCTGCCGACCCGGCCGACCACGCGGTCGTCCACGAGCACCGGGTCACCGGTCTCCGGCTGCACCTCGCGCGACCCGTCCAGGTGCAGCAGCAGCATCCGGCGCGGCGGGCGGCCGACGTTGTGCACCTTCGACACCGTCTCCTGGCCCCGGTAGCAGCCCTTGTCGAGGTGCACGGCCGAGCCGATCCAGTTCACCTCGTGCGGGATGGTCTTCTCGTCGGTGTCCACGCCGAGCCTCGGCCGCAGCGACTCCACCCGCAGCGCCTCGAACGCCCAGCTGCCGGCCGGCCGCGCGCCCGCGTCGGTGAGCCTGGCCCACCAGTCGGTGAGCTCGCCGCGCGGCACCACCAGGTCGACCGCGTCGTGGCCGGGCCACGGCATGCGGCGGGCGAACCCGGCACCCAGCGCGACCACGCCGTGCGGGGCGGCGGGCAGCGGCACGTCCAGCTTGGCGAGCAGGCCCGCGGCCTCCGGGCCGACGACGGTCAGCACGGCCAGCTCCGCCGTGGCGTCGCGCGGCTCCACCTTCGACCAGAACACCATCTTGGTCAGGTACGCCAGCAGCTCGGCCGCCCGGTCCGCCTCGGTGTCGAGGTAGGCGACACCGCCGATGTTCGCCACCACGGCGTGGTGCTCGACCCGCCCCTGGACGTCCAGGATCAGCGTCTCGGTGCCCTCGCCCTCGCCGAGCGCGGTGAAGTGCTGGCTGGTCAGCGAGTGCAGCCAGGTCAACCGGTCGTCACCGGGCACGGCGAGCACGGCCCGGTGCGACCGGTCGAACACCGCCACCGACCGCGCGGCCGAGCGCTGCTCGGCGAACGGGTCGCCGAAGTGCCACGGCACGCCCTGGTCGGGGGCGCCCGCGAACGGGGCGACCGCACCGGGGGCGGTCAACAGCGGTGAGTTCACTCGGACTCCTTCGGGGCGCTCGGGGTCAGGCACTCGCGGCACGTGCCGGACAGCGCGAGGTGGCTCGCATCAAGTTCGAACCCGTACCCGTCCCTCAGTGTTCCCCCGAGGGGGTTCAGCAGCTCGCACGGCACCTCGTCCACCCGGCCGCACCGGTGGCACACCAGGTGCACGTGCTCGTGGGCGTCGATCGAGTAGTTCGGCGCGCCGTGGCCGAGGTGGGTGTGCCGGACCAGGCCGAGCCGGTCCAGCAGGTCCAGCGTGCGGTAGACCGTGGTGATGTTGACCGTGGGCGCGGTGACCTGGACGCGCTGGCAGATCTGCTCGGGCGTGGCGTGGCCCAGGTCGCGCACGGCGTCGAGCACGAGCTGGCGCTGGGGTGTCATCCGCATGCCGCGTTCGTGCAGCGTCTTGCGCAGGGCTTTCGGAGCGCCGGCGGTGTCCACGGCTCCGATGGTAGGCCGTGAGTAGTCTCACCGTATGCGCGTGCTCGCTCTACTGGACGGAACGCTGGCCGACCCCGACGCCCCGCTGATCCGGGTCGACGACTTCGGCCTGATGCGCGGCGACGGCGTCTTCGAGACCGTCCTCGTCGTCGGCGGCAAGCCCCGGGAACTCGGTCCGCACCTGGACCGGCTGGCCCGCTCGGCGGCCATGCTCGACCTGCCCGAGCCGGACCGGGCCGCGTTCGAGCGGGCCGTCGACCTCGTGCTGGACAACTGGACGGGCGGCGCGGAGATCGCGCTCAAGCTCGTGCACACCCGCGGCGTCGAGGGCGGCGACGGCACGCCGACCGGCTTCGCGCTGGGCATGGACATCTCGCCGAAGGTCATGGCGCAGCGCGCCGACGGCATCGCCGCGGTCACCCTGGACCGGGGGATCGAGCCGGGCCTGATGGAGCGCGCGCCGTGGCTGCTGCTGGGCGCCAAGTCGCTGTCGTACGCGGTGAACATGGCCGCGATCCGCGAGGCCGAGCGGCGTGGCGCGGCGGAGGTCGTGTTCACCACGTCGTCCGGCGCGGTGCTGGAGGGGCCGACGTCCACGCTGATCATGGCGCGCGGCCGGACGCTGACCACGCCGCCCGCCGAGCTGGGCATCCTGCCCGGCACCACGCAGGCCGCGCTGTTCCGGGCCGCCGGGCGCGAGGGCTGGACCGTCGAGGTGCGGCCGATCGCGGTGGAGGAGCTGTACCCGGCGGACGGCGTGTTCCTGGTGTCGAGCGTCCGCAAGATCACCCGCGTGCACACGCTGGACGGCAAGACGCTGCCGGACTCCGCGGAGCTGCACGCGCGGCTGGCCGACCTGTACGAGTCGGAGTACTGAGTCTGATGGCCGCTGCTCCGCAGACGGCGGCGAGGTCGCCCGGAAGTCGGTCGTTCGCCCCCTGAGCTCCCGACGATCGAAAAGCGTGATCGCCGGGAAATGAGGGAGCGAACGACCGACGCGACCTCGCGGGGTGTCGGCCCTACCTCAGTCCGGTGTCCACGGCGTTGATCAGGGTGCCGCCCGCGGTGTCGCCGGACATCTCCCAGATCATCGCGCCGAGCAGGCCGCGCTGCTTGAGCCACGCGGTCTTCTTCTGGATCGCCCACACGTCGTCGAACGTCCACCACTGCCCGCCGTTGCCGGTGAAGCAGGACGTGGCCACGGCGGCCTCGTCGTGGTGGACCGTGCAGCCCGGCACGCTCGCCAGCAGGTTCGAGTAGCCGCGCGTGCCCGCCTCCTCGGCGAACTGACCCGGCGCGGCGCCGGTGGCCGACTGCCACTCGCCGTTCTTCGCACCGGCCTGGACGCCCTGCCAGCCGCGCCCGTAGAACGCCAGCCCGATGGTGATCTTGCGCGGGTTCACGCCCACCGACGTGTACGCGTTCACCGCGTTCTCCACGCTGAAGTGGAACGAGTACGGGTCGTCCGCGTCGGCGTGCAGGTTGCCCTGGTGGCCGGTGCGGTTGGGCTCCCACGAGTTGTCGCTGCCCGCGCCGTGGAAGTCGTAGCCCTGCACGTTGAAGACGTCCAGGGACTTCGCCACCTCGGGCAGGTCCCAGCCGGCCTCGATCTTCGCCGGGTCCGCCGGGGTGAACGCGGTCAGGTCGTAGCGCTTGCCCGTCTCGCGGCTCAGCTCGTCGAGCTGTCGCCGGAACTCCTCGATCAGCAGCGTGTTGTTCCGCTTGTCGTTCGGACCGATGTGGTTGCCCGCGTGACCCTCCGCGCCCGGCCACTCCCAGTCCAGGTCGATGCCGTCGAAGATGCCCGCCGCCGTGCCCGGCCCGCCCGCCGCGTTGTACACCGGCAGGTTGCCCCTGATGTAGACGTCCAGGCAGGACTTGACGAACTTCTTCCGCGCCGCGTCCGTGGCCGCGACGTCGGAGAAGTACTTGGAGTAGGTCCAGCCGCCCAGCGAGATCAGCACCTTCAGGTGCGGGTGCTTGGCCTTGAGCTTGCGCAGCTGGTTGTAGTTGCCGCGCAGCGGTTCCCAGCCGGTGTCGCCGACGCCGTCCACGGACTGCGCCGCGCCGAACGGCCTGCTGTAGTCGGCTTCCGCGTCACCCGCGCCGTCGCCCTGGTCGGGGTCCTGCGGGTTCGGCGACGTGCCCTTGGTGACGCCGTGCAGGCAGGTCAGGTTGACCGGGTCGATGTTGCCGAACGCGTAGTTCAGGTGGGTCAGCTTGGCCGCCGTGCCGCTGGTGTCCAGGTTCTTCACGAAGTACTGGCGGCCGTAGATGCCCCACTGCACGAAGTACCCGACCCGCGCGTAGCCGGCGACGAGGTCGGCGGTGGACGCGGTGATCGCGTTGCTCGCGGCCGACACGTTGTCGTAGAGGTCGCGGGCGCGCACGGAGAAGGTGTACGAGGTGGACGGTGACAGGCCGTCGACGCGGGCGGTGGTGCCGGTGACGGTCGCCTTCACCGTCGCGCCCTGGTAGACGTCGTAGTCGGCCACGCCCCGGTTGTCGGTGGAGGCGTCCCAGCTGAGCGTGACGCTGCCGGCGTCCTTGGCGGTGGCGCGCAGGTTCGCCGGTGCGGTCGGCGGCTGGGCGTCGTCGGCGGGGTTGTTGGTGGTCACCGCCAGGGCGTTGGACGCCGCGGACAACGTGCCCTTGGTGTCCTTGGCCTTGACGGTGAAGCTGTAGGCGGTGTTCGGGGTGAGGCCGGTGACGGTCGCGCTGGTGGACGTGACCGAGGTGGCCAGGGCGGAGCCGTTGTAGACCTCGTACCCGGCGATCGGCAGCGAGCCGGGGGTGGAGGCGGTCCACGCCAGCGAGACGGTCCTGGTGGTCTTCACCGGTGAGTGCAGGGTGGACGGCGGGGTGGGCGGCGTGTCGGGGGTGCCGTCGCAGTTGGCGTTGTTCACCCGGCACGTGACCGGTTCGGCGGCCCGGCTCAGCGTGAACGTCGGGCTGTACGGCTCGGTGGAACGGCGTGCGCCCACGCTGCGGTTGTAGTGCACCGGGTTGAGCGTGACGGTGGCCCCGGTCTGGCTGAGCGTGGCGTGCTGCGCGCCGCTCGCCGTGACGCCGGCGGGCAGGGTGAAGGTGATCGACCAGTCGGCGAGCACCGCGTCGGTGTTGTTGTTGACCACGAACTTGCCGGTCGAACCCGTGGTGCTGAAGTCGGCCGTGGTCGGCGCGGGCGGTGGTGGCGGTGGGCCGCTGCCGTCGCAGTTCGCGCCGTTGATCGTGCACGTCGTCGGGTCGACGGCCTGGCTGAGCGTGACCGTGGGGCTGTACGGGTCGGTGGTGCGGCCCGCCTGGATCGTGCCGATGTAGAACGCGGGCGTCAGGGTCACCCGCGTGCCGCTCTGCGTGGTGGTGGCGTGCTGCGCGCCGCTGACGGTGACGCCCGCGGGCAGGTCGAACTTGATCGTCCAGCCGGAGATGGCGGAGGTCGTCGGGTTGGTGACCACGAACGTGCCGGTCGTGCCGGACCTGCTGAACGCGGCGGTCAGGCCGGTCGCCGCGGCGGCCGGTGCGGACAGCGCTGCGGTGGCCAGGAGGAAGGCCACGAGCGCGATGACTGGTCGGCGCATCAGGGTGTGCCTCTCGATACAGGGACAGTCGAGAACCACGGCGGCCTGGTCGTGCCGGTCTTTCCCGGAACTCCTCCGAACGTAGGTCGTGCGGCGGGCGTTGACAATGGGTCTAGACCAATTGCGTCCGTTCAGCCCTGCGGGTCGAAGCGCAGCCGGGTACCCGGCCGGGCCTGGCCGAGCAGCGGCAGCGCGCGCGCCGCGACCACGCCGATCACCGGGTAGCCGCCGGTCGTCGGGTGGTCGGCGAGGAACACGACGGGCCGCCCGTCGGCCGGGACCTGCACCGCGCCCGTGACCAGGCCCTCGCTCGGCAGCTCCTGCCCCGCCCGGTGCGCGGCGCGGTCCAGCGCGGTGCCGGTGAGGCGGACGCCGACGCGGTTGCTCCGGTCGGACACCGTCCAGCGGCCCGCGCGCAGCGCGCGGGCCGGGTCGTCGAACCAGTCGTCCCGGGGGCCGAGGAGGACGGGCACCACGAGGTCGTCCGGGACGTGCGCCGGGACCAGCACGTCCACGCCCACCGGCACGCCGGTCGGGTCGCCCAGGGGCAGTTCGTCGTCGGGGCGCAGCGGGGCCGGGCCGAGGCCGGAGAGCAGGTCGGTGGACCGGCTGCCCAGGTCGGCCGGGACGGTGATGCCGCCGGACACCGCGACGTAGTTGCGCAGGCCGGTCCGGGGCGTGCCGAGGGTGAGGGTGTCGCCGGGGGTCAGGTGCAGCGGTGAGTCGCGGGAGAGGCCGTTGACCAGCACGGACGTCGACGGGCCGGTGACGGCGACGGTGCAGGAGGCGTTGGCGCGCAGGGACAGGCCGCCGAGGAGGACTTCGAGGCAGGCGGCGTCCTCGGGGTTGCCGACCAGGCGGTTGGCCAGCGTCGCCGAGCGGGTGTCCAGCGCGCCCGACGGCGGGACGCCCAGGTGCGCGTGACCGGGGCGGCCGAGGTCCTGGACCAGGGCCTGCGGGCCGGTGCGGAGCACGGTCAACGTGCGCGGGCGTTGAACTCGGGGGTCCTGGGCGTAGGACTCTCGGGCGCTGGACGTAGGACTCTCGGGTGTCATCGGGCGGCCTCGAAGCGGACGCGGTCGCCCGGCGTGAGCAGCGCCGGGGTGGGGCGGCGAGGGTCGAACAGCGGCGCGTCGGTCCGGCCGATGAGCCGCCAGCCGCCGGGCGTGGCGCGGGGGTAGGCGGCGGTGAACTCGCCCGCCACGCCCACCGAACCCGCCGGGACCTTGGTGCGCGGCGAGTCCAGGCGCGGTTGGCGCAGCGGCTCGGGCAGCCCGGTCAGGTAGGCGAAACCGGGCGCGAAGCCGCAGAACGCGACCCGGTAGTCCGCGCCGGTGTGCAGGGCGACCACCTCGGCCGCGGTCAGGCCCGCGGTCTCGGCGACCAGGTCGAGGTCCGGGCCGTCGTAGTGGACCTCGATCACGACCTCGTCGCCGGCGACCGCGGGGTGGTCGACCGGGTCGACGGCGGCCAGCACCTCGCGCACGGCGGGCACGCCGCCCGGCCTGGTGACGACCAGGACGGTGCGGGCCGCCGGGACCAGCTCGACCACGTCCGGCAGCCGCGCCGCCGCGAGCGCGGCGCGCACGGCCTCCACCTCGCCCAGCGAGTCCACCTCGACGAGCACGCCGTCCGTGCCGCAACGCCGCAGCTGCATGGGGACAGCCTAGATGAGGATTGTTGAACAATCCACCGGCGGCAGCGGCTGCGGGGCCGCGCACGGCCTGCTCAGCCGACGATGCGCTTCAGCTGCGCCGAGATGTGCGTCTGGAGCGGTTGGCCGACCATGGCCCGCTCCTCGACGTACGCCAGGTCGCCGTTGTTGACGATGCCGTACAGCCGCTGCGCGCCGGTGACCTCCTTGGCGGTCGCCGTGCGCACCACCGCGTCCGTCACGAACTCCCACGAGGTCTGGTTGAGCGGCTTGCCGTAGTACAGCTCCATGATCCCGGTGTTGTGCGTGAGCAGCACCTCGATCGTGTCGTCCGGCTGGGGCCGCCAGAACCCCGTCTCGCGCGCCGCCTGGCGGATCACGCCGCCGTTCTCGTCCAGCAGCCACGCCCGGGCCTCGTAGTAGAGGAACGGCCGGCCGTCGTGCGCGAACGTGACCTGCTGCGCGTACCGGAACGGGCCGTCGATCGTCGGGTACACGACCTCGCCCTCGCCGCGCCACACGCCGACCAGCGGCAGCAGCGCCAGGCACGCGTCGTGCAGCGAAGGACCGGAGCGCAGGTTCGCCGTGTCCGCCGGGATCGGCAGGTCGTCGAACTGCGGCAGGTTGCGCACGCCCGTCACCTCGGCGCGCGCGGCGGCGGCCCGCACGGCCTCGTCACCACTGCCCGGAACGGGCCCGTTGCCGCTCACCGCTGGTCGGAGAACAGGCGGTACACCACGTACCCGGCGAACCACACGACCAGCAGGGACACGAGCACCAGCAGTCCTGTGAAGAAGTGTTCCACCCGTCCAGTCTAGGCGTCCGACCCGGAAAGCCGCCGACCCCGGTGGCGAACGCCACCGGGGTCGGCGAGGGGGTAGCGCCGGGGGCAGCCCGTGCGCTCCCCGGGTCCGAACGGGATGTGCGGCCTCAGGCCACCGCGACCTCGACCGGGTGCACGCCCGGCCCGTCCGCCTGGACCGACGCCTGCCCGTTGCCGGACCGGTGCAGCGCGCGGATGGTCCACGTGCCCGGCGCGGCGAAGAACCGGAAGTCGCCGTCGGCCGAGGACACGACCTCGGCGGTGAACTCGCCCGAGGCGTCCAGCAGGCGCACGAACGCGCCGCCGACCGGGGCGCCCTCGGACCGGACCTTGCCCGTCAGCACGACCTCGTTCGCGCCGACCTGGATGTCCACGCCCTGCTGGGGCGCGCCGCAACCGTCCAAGCTCATGATCAGCCCTCCTTGCCGCTGCCGAGCTCGACCGGCACGCCGACCAGCGAGCCGTACTCGGTCCAGGAACCGTCGTAGTTCTTCACGTCCTCGTGGCCGAGCAGCTCGTGCAGCGCGAACCACGTGTGCGACGAGCGCTCGCCGATGCGGCAGTAGGCGATCGTCTTGCGGGAGCCGTCGAACCCGGCCTCGCCGTAGATCTCGGCCAGCTCCTCGTTCGACTTGAACGTGCCGTCCTCGTTGGCCGCCTTGCTCCACGGCACGTTGATCGCGCTGGGGATGTGGCCGGCGCGCTGCGCCTGCTCCTGCGGCAGGTGGGCGGGCGCGAGGAGCTTGCCGGAGAACTCGTCCGGCGAGCGCACGTCGACCAGGTTCTTCTTGCCGATCGCGTCCACGACCTCGTCGCGGAACGCGCGCAGCGCCAGGTTCTGCTCCTGGGCCTTGTACTCGGTCTCCGGGCGCTCGACCTGCTCCTTGTCCAGCGGGCGGCCGTCGAGCTCCCACTTCTTGCGGCCGCCGTCGAGCAGCTTCACCGCGTCGTGGCCGTACAGCTTGAAGTACCAGTACGCGTAGGCGGCGAACCAGTTGTTGTTGCCGCCGTAGAGGATGACCGTGTCGTCGTTGGAGATGCCCTTGGCGGACAGCAGCTTCTCGAAGCCCTCGCGGTCGACGAAGTCGCGCCGCACCGGGTCCTGCAGCTCGGTCCTCCAGTCGATCCGGACCGCACCCGGGATGTGACCCCCGTCGTAGGCGGTGGTGTCCTCGTCCACCTCCACGAACACCACGCCGGGCGCGTTGAGGTTCTCCTCGGACCACGCGGCCGAGACCAGGACGTCTTCACGGCTCATCGAGCTGCTCCAATTTCTTGTTTCTTACTGCGACGGTGGTGTCACTGGGTTCGGGCGAGGGCGGGTGCGTAGCGGCGCAGGAGCAGGAACATCTCGCAGCCCAGGCACAGGCCGACCGCGGCGTTGAGCAGCGCGGCGACCAGGGCCGCGGACGTCGCGACGACCCCGAGCGCGGTGAGGCCGGTGGCGTAGCCGATCGTGCCGGTCAGCGCGAAGACGAACCCGACGCCCTGCGCGAACCGCAGCGGGGCGGCTTCCTCGCGCTCGGTCGTCGGCTCCAGCCTCGGCTGCACGGCGAACCGGTAGACGTGCCCCCACGGGTTGAGCTTGAGCGAGATGAACGCGCACATCGCGAACAGCACGGTCTGGGCGGCCAGCAGCCGCCACGACCCGGTCAGCAGGACGACCGCCAGGATGGCGGTGGTGATCCAGGCGCTGAACCGCGGCCCACGAGGGTCGACCGGCGCGTCCTTGGTGGCGGTGGCATCTAAAGGCACGGCGACCTCCTGACGGTGGACAAGACTGGCAGTCCGTCTCAGGCGGTTGTTAGGGGCAGACGCACGCGCCGTCAAGGGGCGCGCGGGCCGCCGGGGACCGCCCGGTCAGCGCGCCGCGCGACACAGGCTGCTGCGCACGCGGCACAGGTCCACCGCGAGTCGCTTGGTCAGCAGCGTGGTCATGGGATCGAGCGTAGCCGCTCGTCCCTGCTGTCGGGAGTGGCGTCCAACTCGTGGGAATGCCCAGGTTCACCCGAACGGTCCAGGCAGATGGGGGCGCAAAGCCGCGATGAGCGTGTCCGGCTTCGGGATCCCGCCGACGCGCAGCAGTTCCGCGCCGGACGGCGCCAGCGCCAGCGTCGTCGGCGCCCGCAGCACCCCGAGCGTCGCGGCGACCTCCG
This sequence comes from Actinosynnema sp. NPDC091369, assembly GCF_044757065.1. NCBI lineage: Bacteria > Bacillati > Actinomycetota > Actinomycetes > Pseudonocardiales > Pseudonocardiaceae > Actinosynnema > Actinosynnema sp. NPDC091369. The sequence goes on from NZ_JBIVUG010000001.1 coordinate 1,368,111, forward strand.
GCAGGTCCGTCACGTCGAGCTCGACGTGCCGCAGCCCCTCGGTGCGGTCGGCGAGCTCCTCCAGCACGGTCCGGGTCTGCCGGCAGTTGGCGCAGAACGTCGTGGAGAGCTGCACCAGCGTGACCGGGGTGTCCGGGTCCAGCAGCTCGCGCACGGGCGCGGGCAACCCGGTGTGCTCCTTGGCCACGCGCACCCGGCCTTCCCGCGCCCGCAGCACCAAGGCGACCGCGGCGACCACCGCGACCGCGCCCAGCAACGCCCACGCCCCGGTCATCTCAGCTGCCGCCCTGGTCGAGGAGGATGTCGTTGATCGCGCCTTCCAGCGTGAACGCGCCGCTCTCCACCTTGACGGCGGTCGGCGTCACGGTGAAGGGCAGCGCGCCCGGGTCGATGGTCACGCTCAACGCCTCGCGCACCACGCCGAGCACCGCGTCCAGCCCGTCCAGCGCCACGTCGTCCAGCTCGACGTCGTTCACCGCGATCATCACCTGACCGTTGACCAGCGACACCGTGCCGTAGGCGGTGATGCGCAGGTCGCGGCCCGCGACCTTGGTCTTGCCGGACAGCTTCACCGCCGCGACCGTCGGGTCGGGCTGCCCGTCGGTCACCCGGGTGCGCTTGTCCGGCTCGATCGTCATGTCGGTGAACGGCGTGACCTGGTTGACCACCCGGTTCAGGTCGTTGGCCTTGATCTTGACGCTGCCCAGCACCTGGTCGATCTTCGCGCCGCGCGTGTTGCCCGCCAGCAGGTCGGACAGGCCGATGCGGGTGTGCTTGAGGTTCGCCCGGATCTCCAGGTCGCGCAGCTGGTCGCGCACGGGCACGCCGGTCGCGCTGATCTCGATGTCGCGGTAGTCGCCGCCGATCGCCTGGGTGATGAACGGGAAGCCGTTGATCCGGACCGACGGGTCCTCGCTCAGCCCGAACTTCTCCCGCATCTTCTGCGCGACCTGGTACTCGCCGATCGCGGCCAGCGCGAAGTCGGCGGCCACCAGCAGCCCGCCCACCACGAGCGCGGCGATGATCAGCTTGCGGCCGCGCGCGGGACGGCGGCGGTCGGTCTCGGTCATCGCGGTCATCGCCTGCTCTCTGTCCGGTCGGTCGGGTGCTGCGTGCGGTCGTCCAGCCAGGTCGCGATCCGGTCCACCAGCGCGGGGGTCATCGACGACTCGGCGTGCCGCACACCGGGTTCCAGCCACAGCTCCGCCGCGCCGCCCGCCGCGCGGTGCAGCGCGACGGCGTGCGCGGGGCCGAAGTAGTGGTCCTGCTCACCGTGCACGATGAGCAGCGGGGTCGGGGTGATGCGGTGCACCACCTCCAGCGGGCTCTCCGGCACGGTCCGCCACGGCGGGCCGAGGCGCACGCCCAGCGCGCGGGCGGCGAGCCTGCCGTGCGGCTGTTCGAGCAGCCAGTGCACGCGGCGCATGGCCACCGTGTCGCGGACCCACCAGCGCGACGGCGCGCTGACCGCCGCCACCGCGTCCGGGCGGTCGTCGTGCAGGCCCGCGTGGCGCAGGGCGACGGACGCGCCCATGGAGAAGCCGACGGTCGCCACCCGCCGGTAGCCGAGCTCGCGGGCCAGCGCGACGCCGGCGGCGAGGTCGTGGACCTCGTCGCCGCCCACGGTGGACAGCCCGCCGGAGCGGCCGTGGCCGCGGAAGTCCAGCGCGACGACCCCGCCGTGCCGGGCGAAGCGGTGCAGCACCCGGGACACGAAGGGCTTGCGGACGTGGTTGGTGAAGCCGTGACCGACCACGAATGCGAGGTCCGTCACAGCCGGTGTCGATCTCACGTGCACGCCGTGCAGGCGGACAGCGTCGTGTGACGTCGATGTAACACGCGTGACGCTTGTGGAAACAACTGTGACCCTGTCCTGCTGACCTGGGTCTTTCGTCGTGTGCACCGGTATTGTCTCCGTCATCCGCAGGCAACGGGGCCCGGTCACCGTACTTCGCCTGTGCCTGGTCGGTGACCAAGCACCGGCCGAACGAGAGGGCGCCGCGATGAGTATCGATGTGCTGCTGCTGACCACCGACTCCGACCCCGAGGCGGTCCTGCCCGCGCTGTCGCTCCTCCCGCACGAGGTGCGCCCGCTGCGCCCGGAGGTCTCCGCGCTGCTGGAAGCCGGCCCGCACGACATCGTCCTGGTCGACGCGAGGACCGACCTGGTGGGCGCGCGCAGCCTGTGCCGCCTGCTCGACTCCAGCGGCGTGGACGTGCCCGTGGTGGCCGTCGTCACCGAGGGCGGCCTGGTCGCGGTCAACTCCGACTGGAGCGTCGACGAGATCCTGCTGCCCACCTCCGGCCCGGCCGAGGTGGACGCCCGGCTGCGCCTGGTGCGCTCGCGGCGCGGCACCACGCAGCCCGGCGGCGACGGCTCGTTGCAGCTCGGCGAGCTGGTCATCGACGAGGCCACCTACACCGCCCGCCTGCGCGGCCGCCCGCTCGACCTGACCTACAAGGAGTTCGAGCTCCTCAAGTACCTGGCCCAGCACGCGGGCCGCGTGTTCACCCGCGCGCAGCTGCTCCAGGAGGTGTGGGGCTACGACTTCTTCGGCGGCACCCGCACGGTGGACGTGCACGTCCGGCGGCTGCGCGCCAAGCTGGGCCCCGAGCACGAGTCCCTCATCGGCACCGTGCGCAACGTGGGCTACAAGTTCGTGCGCCCCCCGCGCCCGGGCAGCGCCCGCCGCGTGGACCACGCGATCGACGCGCCCGAGACCACGATCGACGACGCCGAACTGATCTACCGCGCCTGATCGCCGCTGCTCCGCAGACGGCGGCGAGGTCGCCTGGAAGTCGGTCGCTCGCGCCTGATCCTCCGGCGATCGAAGAGCGTGATCGCCGGAGAACGAGCCCCGAGCGACCGACGCGGCCTCGCGGGTCTCCCTCCGTTAGGTTTTCCGTGTGGATCTGACCTGGTTCGACGTGTTGTCCCCCGAGCAGGCCGACGAGGTCTCCGGTCTGCTCGGGGCCGCCCAAGCCGCCGACGGTGTCGCCCCCGTCGGCGAAGCCGTGATCCTGCGCCTGCGCCCCGACGCGCACGGCAGCCGGCACCTGCTCGCCCGTGACGGCGAAACGCTGGTCGGCTACCTGCACCTGGACGTCTTCGGCGACTCCGACGGCAACGAGGTCGCGGAGCTGGCCGTGCACCCCGACCACCGCCGCCGCGGTCACGGCGCGGCGCTGGTCGAAGCGGTCGCCGACCGCGCCAAGCCCCTGCGCGTCTGGTCGCACGGCGGGCACCCCGGCGCCGGGGCCCTGGCCGCCAAGCTCGGCTACCGCAAGGTCCGCGAGCTGCTGCGGCTGCGCCGCCCCCTGGACGCCGACCTGCCCGCGCCCGTGCTGCCCGACGGCGTGGAGCTGCGCCCGTTCGTGCCCGGCCGGGACGAGGCGGCCGTCGTCTACGTCAACCACCGGGCGTTCGCGTGGCACCCCGAGCAGAGCGCGATGAGCATCGAGGACGTGCGGCAGAAGGAGGAGCAGCCCTGGTTCGACCCGGCCGGGTTCCTGCTGGCCGTCGACGGTGACGGGCGGCTGCTGGGCTTCCACTGGACCAAGGCGCACACCGCCGAGCTGGGCGAGGTGTACGTGGTGGGTGTGGACCCCGACGCGCAGGGCGGCGGCCTCGGCAAGGCGATCACCCTGGCCGGTCTCGCGCACCTGCGCGACGCCGGGCTCACCGAGGTGATGCTGTACGTCGAGTCCGACAACGCCGCGGCGCTGGCCGTGTACGACCGGCTCGGCTTCACCCGCTGGGACTCGGACGTCCAATACGCCCGGTAGTGACAAACCCATCACGCCCCGCAAACGTGCTGGTCACGGGACACCCAAAAGGCGGTGTACTCGGTCACTTCCCGTGTCATGTTCACCCGTCGTTCACCTTCTCCTGGGTGCCTGTCCACCATCGCTACCTACCGTCCGTGTCGAGCGGCGGGGCTTCGCCGCGAAACCCGCTTCCGTAGCTGGAGGACTCCCAGGTGAAGACCAAGCGACACGGCGCCGTACTGGGCCTGATCACGGCCGGTGCGCTTCTGCTCACCGCGTGTGGCAGCGACAACAACGCCCCCGGCGCGGGCTCGACGTCGGCGGCCGGCGACTCGTCGGTCCCCGTCGAGTGCGGTGGCAAGTCGAAGCTGAGCGCCGAGGGCTCTTCCGCGCAGCAGAACGCGATCGCCACGTTCATCCAGGCTTACCAGGCGAAGTGCCCGGGCTCCGACCTCGCCTACAACGCCTCCGGCTCCGGCGCGGGCGTCAAGCAGTTCAACGCCGCCCAGGTCGACTTCGGCGGCTCCGACTCGCCGCTGTCGGAGAGCAAGGGCGAGGTCGCCGCGGCGGCCGAGCGCTGCAAGGGCAACCCGGCGTGGAACCTGCCGCTGGTGTTCGGCCCGGTCGCGCTGGGCTACAAGCTCGAGGGCGTCAAGGACCTGGTCCTCAACGGCGAGGTGACCGCCAAGATCTTCAACGGCGGCATCAAGAAGTGGAACGACCCGGCCATCGCGGCGCTGAACAGCGGCGCGTCGCTGCCGGACAAGGACATCAAGGTCGTCTACCGCTCGGACGAGTCCGGCACGACGGACAACTTCCAGAAGTACCTGACCGCCGCCTCCAAGGGCGCGTGGACCCAGGGCGAGGGCAAGCAGTTCAAGGGCGGTGTCGGCGAGGCCAAGGAGAAGTCCGCCGGTGTCGCGCAGGCCGCGGGTTCGGTCGACGGCGCCATCACCTACGTCGAGCTGTCGTTCGCGCAGGACAACAAGCTGTCCCTGGCCAAGATCGACAACGGCTCCGGCCCGGTCGAGCTGAACGACGAGACGGTCGGCAAGGCCATCGACGGCGCCACCATCAAGGGCACCGGCAACGACCTGGTCCTCGACCTGAACTCGATCTACGGCTCCACCACCGCGGGCGCCTACCCGCTGCTGCTGGCCACCTACGAGATCGTCTGCTCCAAGGGCTACGACGCCGACACCGCGAAGGCGGTCAAGGCGTTCCTCACCGTCGCGGCCACGACTGGCCAGGACGGCCTGGCGGACGCGGGCTACGCTCCGCTGCCGACGGCCTTCCAGGAGAAGCTGCTGACCGCCATCAAGGCCATCGCCTGACCAGGCCGGCACGCGTCCCGGGAACGCCATCGCGATGAACGACCGCACTGTGGCCCCGCGCCCCGCGGGCACCGGCACGACCGGTGCCCGCGCGGGCGTTCCGGCTGCTCGACCCGACTCGGAGGCTCCGATTCCCCCGACCACGGAAGCCGACCAGAAGACCCACGTCCGGCCGGGTGACCGGATCTTCGCAAGCCTGGCCACGGGGTCGGGCATCTTCATCGTGGTCCTGATCGCGGCGATCGGCGTCTTCCTGCTGCTCCAGGCCATCCCCTCGCTCGCGCTGGACAAGGTCAACTTCCTGACCAGCCGCGAGTGGTCCACCGGCGACGTCAACGACATGCGCTACGGCATCCTCGACCTGCTCCTGGTCACCGTGGTGTCGTCCGCGTTCGCGCTGGTCATCGCGATGCCGATCGCCCTGGGCATCGCGCTGTTCCTCACCCAGTACGCGCCGCGCCGGCTCGCCCGGCCGTTCGCCTACGTCATCGACCTGCTGGCCGCCGTGCCGTCGATCATCTTCGGCCTGTGGGGCCTGCTCGTGCTCGGCCCGGTGCTCACCCCGATCGGCGAGTGGCTGACCTCGTCGCTCGGCTGGATCCCGCTGTTCGCCAAGGGCAACGTCAGCATCGAGCTCGGCGGCACCATCTTCACCGCCGGCATCGTGCTGGCGGTGATGATCCTGCCGATCATCACCGCGGTCAGCCGCGAGGTGTTCGACCGCACGCCGGTCACCCACGTGGAAGGCGCCATCGCGCTCGGCGCCACCAAGTGGGAGGTCGTGCGCACCACCGTGCTGCCGTTCGGCAAGGCGGGCTACGTCAGCGCCTCCATGCTCGGCCTCGGCCGCGCCCTCGGCGAGACGATCGCCCTGACGATCATCCTCAGCGGCACGGGCGCCGCGTTCGCGTGGAGCCTGTTCGACGGCGGTGCGACGTTCGCGTCCAAGATCGCGCTGGCCGCGCCCGAGTTCAACGACCCGCGCACGGCGGGCGCCTACATCGCCGCCGGCCTGGTGCTGTTCGTCCTCACCTTCGGCGTCAACGCCCTCGCCCGGTCCATCGTCGCCGGTCACAAGGAGTACGAATGACGACCGACACGGCGGACCTGAACCGCCTCGCCACGCCGCCGACGTTCCAGAGCGTCAGCGGCACGCGCAAGCTCAAGAACGGCATCGCCACCGTGCTGGTGTACGGGGCGTTCCTCGTCGCGATCGTGCCCCTGATCTGGGTGCTGTGGGTCGTGGTCCAGCGCGGTTTCCCGGTCGTGCTCGACGGCGACTGGTGGCAGAAGTCGCTGTCCGGCCTGCTGGGCCGCCAGCAGGGCGGCGGCGTCTACCACGCGATCTACGGCACGCTGGTGCAGGGCCTGGTGTGCGGCGTGCTGTCCGTGCCGATCGGCCTGTTCGTCGGCGTGTACCTGGTGGAGTACGGCGGCCGGTCCAAGCTGTCCAAGGCCACCACGTTCATGGTCGACATCCTCACCGGTGTGCCGTCCATCGTGGCCGCGCTGTTCGTCTACACGCTGTGGATCACCTACTTCGGCTTCGGCCGCAGCGGGTTCGCGGTGTCCCTCGCGCTGGTGCTGCTGATGGTGCCGGTGATCGTGCGGACCACCGAGGAGATGCTGAAGATCGTGCCGGACGAGCTGCGCGAGGCGTCCTACGCGCTCGGCATCCCGAAGTGGAAGACGATCGTGAAGGTCGTCATCCCGACCGCGCTGTCCGGCATCATCACCGGCATCATGCTGGCCCTGGCCCGCGTCATGGGCGAGACCGCGCCGGTGCTCGTGCTGGCCGCGTACGCGCCCTACATCAACTACAACCTGTTCGAAGGGCCGATGGCGTCGCTGCCGCTGCTCATGACGTCGGAGCGGAACAACCCGACGCAGGCCGGTTTCGAGCGGATCTGGGGTGCGGCGATCACCCTGGTCATCATCATCACGCTGTTCAACCTGCTGGCGACCGTGATCTCGCGGTGGCTGGCTCCGAAGACGAAGTGAGCGGGCGGTCATGGCCAAGCGCATCGACGTGAAAGACCTGAACCTGTACTACGGCAAGTTCCACGCCGTGGACGGTGTCTCGCTCGCCGTGCCGCCGAAGAACGTGACGGCGTTCATCGGCCCGTCCGGCTGCGGGAAGTCCACCGTGCTGCGGTCGTTGAACCGCATGCACGAGGTGGCGCCCGGCGCCCGGGTGGAGGGCACCGTGCTGCTCGACGGCGAGGACATCTACGCGTCCTCCGTCGACCCGGTGCAGGTGCGCCGGACCATCGGCATGGTGTTCCAGCGCCCCAACCCGTTCCCGACGATGTCCATCCGGGACAACGTGGTGGCGGGCCTGAAGCTCGCGGGCGAGCGGAACAAGAAGAAGCTCGACGAGGTGGCCGAGCGGTCGTTGCGCGGGGCGAACCTGTGGAACGAGGTCAAGGACCGCCTCGACCGCCCCGGCGGCGGCCTGTCCGGCGGTCAGCAGCAGCGGCTGTGCATCGCGCGGGCGATCGCCGTGCAGCCGGACGTGCTGCTGATGGACGAGCCGTGCTCGGCGCTGGACCCCATCTCCACGCTCGCGATCGAGGACCTGATCACGGAGCTGAAGAAGGAGTACACGATCGTCATCGTGACCCACAACATGCAGCAGGCGGCGCGGGTCAGCGACCAGACCGCGTTCTTCAACCTGCTGGGTGTCGGCCAGCCCGGTCGGCTGATCGAGGTGGACGACACGGAGAAGATCTTCTCCAACCCGAGCCAGAAGGCGACCGAGGACTACATCTCGGGCCGTTTCGGCTGATCCGGCGCTTGTCCCGGAGGCCCTTCCACCTGCGGTGGGAGGGCCTCCGCGCGTTCGGGTGACAGGGGGAACCGAGGTGTCGCCCCTACCGTCAAAATCGAGACAGGGTCCTCCTTTCGGAGGTACCGTGACGGTTGGGATCGGCAGACTCGCAGGGGGTAACCGTGGCGGCGGAAGGTGCGTGGAGCGCACAGTCCATGCAGGCGATGACGGCCGGCATGGTGGGCCTGAAGCAGGCCGCCGAGTCGGGCTCGTTCGCCATCAGCCAGGACGGCGCCCAGGAGTACCTGAAGGCCATCGACGCGGCCCAGCAGGACCTCCGCAAGATGGACGCGTACCTGATCAAGCTCTCCCAGGAGACGAAGCTGGGCACGAGCCCTGACGGCACCGCCATGGCACGCTACAACCAGGAAAGCGTGCAGGGTGGGGCGGGCACCACCGGCATCATCCCCGCCGTGGAACAGTTGCAGACCGCGTTGGAAGAGGCTCGGCTGGCGCTGCAGAAGGCGATCGAGAACTATCGCGAGGTCGACGGCTCGAACGCGAGCACCTACAAACGCTACTGAGGGTGGAAGACAGTTGATCAAGGGATTGTCGACTCGCGTCGTGCTGGCGCTGGCGGTGCTGGGCGCGGTGGCCACCGGGTGCACGACCGACGGAACCCCCACGCCGGGTCCCACTGGTTCCACGTCCACGGAGCAGACGTCGAAGACCACCACGAGCACGAAGCCGTCCACCGGTGGCGACGCGTTGGCGGACTTCGATCCGTGTGCGGTCCTCAACTCGGTCGCCGCGCAGCTGAACCTGACCGGGATCGAGGAAGAGGGCGGCGACACCTGTCTTGCCAACTACTCCTCGACCGTGTCGTTCTCGCTGGCGGCACACCCGGAACTCGGGATCGACGAGGCTGTCGGCGGCGAGAAGTCGGACATCCCCGTCGGCTCGCGCAAGGGCAAGCTCGTCAAAACCCCGACCACGAAGAACTCGTGCCTGGTCGCCATTGAAGTGACGCCGACGTCCAGGGTGGACGTGGGAGCCTCCGCGAACGCCTCGTTGGACGAGGCTTGCGAAGCGGCGACCAAGGTCGCCACCGCGATCGAACCGAAGCTGCCCAAGTAACCCGAGGGGGGAGAACGTCGTGACGCCGCCGAACACGCAGCCGCCGTACGGGCCGCCGTCCAACTCGCTGCCGCCGCAGAGCAGCAACCAGGCGACCCAGGTCACCTACGCGGGGCAGACCGAGGCCGAGCTGCGTGCCGAGTACGAGCGCGAGCGCGCCGCCAACCCCGGCATCTTCGGCGCCATCACGACGCTCGACGACTACCTGCGCTACAAGCAGCAGTCGGCGCAGTACCAGTCCACGCAGGAGCAGCAGCTGGAGCAGGTGGTCGAGAACTACCGCCCGCCGCTGTCGCCGCCGGGCTCGCACTACCTCGCCTACGACCACAAGGCGCTCAAGGACATGGTCACCCAGAACATGGCCCCGAGCACCGCCAACGAGCAGGGCGAGGCGTGGACCAAGATCGGCAACACGCTGGCCGAGCTCCAGGCCAACCTGACCAGCGCCACGGCGGCCAGCAAGGGCGCCTGGCAGGGCGCGGCGGCCGAGTCGGCGCAGGGGTACTTCACCAACGTCGCCACCTGGTCGGGCAACGCCGCCCAGGGCGCGCAGCTCACCGGCAACAAGCTGTACACCCAGAGCACGGCGGCCGAGCAGGCGAAGAACGCGATGCCGGAGCCGGTCGAGTTCAGCACCGCCGACGCCTACAAGATGTTCTTCTCCGAGCCCAACCCGTTCAAGTGGGCCGAGACGATCGACCAGATCGAGCAGAAGTTCGAGGAGAAGCAGCAGGCCCACGAACGTGCGGCCGAGGTCATGACGACCATGTCGACGAGCTTCCAGGAGTCGGGCTCCACCATGCCCGCCTTCTCGCCGCCCCCGCCGATGGAGGGCACCGGCGGCAGCGGCGACCCGGGGCAGAACGGCACCGCTCAGATCGGCAGCCGGCCGACCGTGCCCAGCGGCAACGGGAACGGCACGGGCAGCGGTAGCGGGTTCGGCGACCTCGGCGTGCCCGGTGGTGGCGGCGGCACGGGCAGTGGCAGCGGCGGCGGCAACACCAACCAGTCCGGCTTGAACGGTCCCGGCGGCGGCACCACGACCCTGCCCGGCCCCGGTGGTCTCCCCGGTGGCGGCGGCAACACGAACATCCCCGGCCCCGGCGGCGGCCCCTACCCGCCCGGCATCTACCCGCCGGGCACCGGGCCCAACCAGCGGCCGACGACCCCGCCCGGCGGACGTCCCCCGGGCATGCCGAACGGTCCCGGCCGGGGCCCCGGCGGCGGTCCCGGTGGCCGCGGCTTCGGCGGTGGCCCCGGTGGCGGTCCCGGCGGCATGGCCGCGGCCGGTCGCGGTGGCCTGGGCGGCTTCGGACCCGGCGGCAGCGCGGGCACGCTGGGCGAGGCGGGTCGGACCGGCGCGGGCGGCTTCGGGCCGGGCGGCAGCGGCGGCCTCGGTGGCGCGGGCGCGGCGGGCCGCGGTGGCGCGGGCGGCATGGGCGCCGGTGGCATGGGCGCCGGCGCCGGACGTGGCCAGGGCGAGGAGGACAAGGAGCACAAGGCCGCGTCCTACCTGGTGGAGACCGAGGACGTCTTCGGTGACGGCACCATGGTCGCTCCGCCGGTCATCGGCGGGTGAGCGTGTTCTCGTTCGCCCTGTCCTTCGCGGCGGCCGACATGCTCTGGGAGGACCTGAAGCTCGGCAGCCGCCCCTACCCGTTCGAGTTCCCCTACCTCGGGCAGACGTTCGACGAGCGGCGCGGCATCCGCAACGCCGTCTACCGCGACCTCGAGTCGCGCGGCCTGGCCCACCGCGGCCGGGTCGCGCCCGAGGTGGAGGAAGCGCTCACCCTGCTGGTCCGCTTCGACTACTGCCTCACCGCGATCGCGTCCCTGGACGCGCGCCACGTCGAGCGCCAGCTGCTGGCGCGCGGCGGCGCGGCCGGGGGAAACGCGGCGCTCGCCGTGATGGACGACCGGCAGATCAAGGTCGACGTGCTGCGCGCCCCCGCGCTGCTGCGCGCGATCGTGGACCTCGTCCCGCCGTCACGGCCCGGCCCCGGCCAGTCGATCACCGTGCCGGTGCCGACGTCCGCGCCACCGCCGCCACCGCGCCGCGACGACGATTTCGGCAACGCCACCTTCACCCGGGCCATGGCGCCGCGCTCGTCGGCGGCCACGCAGGTCCGCGCGTTGGAAGCGGTGTTCGAACGGCCGCGGCTGCGCGCCGGCCAGTTCGGCGTCACGGTGCGCGGCAGGCACGGCCGGGAGCAGCGCGCGCCGCAGGTCGCCTGGTTCGACAACGACCAGGGCCGCTACCTGTCGCAGACGCGGCAGGGGCAGGACGGCCAGAAGTGGCTCACCCACGCCCCCGCCGACAACGCGCGCATCGCCGCCCAGCTCGCGCAGGAGCTGAACGGCCTGCTCGCCTAGGTCCTCAGGACTCGTCCGCGGTTTCGGCGTGGTAGCCGGGCATCCGGCCGGTGACGACGAACACGGTGCGCTTGGCGACCGACACGGCGTGGTCGGCGAACCGCTCGTAGAACCGGCCCAGCAGCGTGGTGTCCACCGCGGACGGCACGCCGTGCGCCCAGTCCTTGTCCATGATCACGGTGAACAGGTGCCGGTGCAGGTCGTCCATCGCGTCGTCGGCGTCCTCCAGCGACCGGGCCCGCTGCACGTCCTGCGTGCGGATGATGTCGGTCGCCTCGCGCGCCAGCTCGACCGCGATGCGGCCCATCTCGGCGAAGTACGGCCGGACCGTGTCCGGCAGCACCGGGTTGGGGTGCCTGCGGCGGGCGGCCTTGGCCACGTGCAGCGCCAGGTCGCCCATCCGCTCCACGCTCTCGGCCGCGTGGATCACCGCGAGCACGATGCGCAGGTCGGTCGCGACCGGGGCCTGCAGCGCCAGCAGCGCGTAGGACTGCTCCTCGATGGCGGCGCGCACGTCGTCGATCTTGGCGTCGTCACCGATCACCTGCTCGGCCAGGGCCAGGTCTGCCTCGAGCAGGGAAGCGGTCGCGCGCTCCATCGCGTCACCGGCCATGCCGCACATGTCGGCGAGCTGGTCGGCGAGCTGTCCGAGCTGGTCGTGGTATGCCTCACGCATGGGCGTCAGCCTACGGCCAGGTCATCGCGGTAGCGACCCGCCCCGGTGAACCGGGGATGAACCCGAGAAGTCCACTCCGCCTAGGCGCAGGGGTCCTTCCCGGCGTTGACCACGGTCAGGTCCTCCGGCGGCGTCGCCTTGCCCGGCTCGCTGCCCGGCGCCTGCGGCGCGCGGATCTCCTCGTCCCAGCCGGGGCCGATCAGCAGCTGCACCGCGCCGCCCATGTTCGCCTGGAACTGCAGCGTCGCGCCGGGAACCGAGGACTGCAACGTCGCCGCCGCGTCCTCCGCGCCGATGCCGTACAGGATCACGGTCTTCTCGGCGGCCGGCGCGTCACCGGGGATCACGACGTCGTAGCCGAGCTCCCGCAACGCGTCCGTGGCCCGGCGGGCCGCGCCACCGTTGTCCGGGTCGCCGTTGCGCACCTGGATCTTGATGCCCTTGTGGTCGATGATCGCGCCCTGCTTGGGGCCGGGCGGCGGCGTGGAGGTCTGCGTCTGCTGCGCCTGGTTCGGGTCCGCCGGGGTGGTGGTGTCCGGCGTCTCCTCGGGCAGCGGGGTGCCGTCGATGATCGCCTGGAACAGCGCCTTGGTCTCCGCTTCCTTCAACAGCTCCAGGTTGTCGTCGTTGGACAGCGTCTCGCCCTCGGACGTCTCGTGCGGGATGGTGATGAAGGTGACCCGGCCCGCTTCGAGGCTGCGCAACGACTGCGCCAGCGTCAGCATGTCGTTCACGCCGATGTTCTGGCCGACGGTCGAGGCGGCGAACGCGTTGAGGAACGCGTTGAGCTTGCCCGGGTTCAGCAGGATCTCCGACGACAAAGCCTTGCGCAGCAAGGACGACAGGAACTGCTGCTGCCGGTTGACGCGGTCGTAGTCGGTCTTGTCCTCGCCCGCGACCTTGCGGGCGCGCACGTAGTCCAGCGCCTTGGTGCCGTTGATCTCGAACCGGCCCGCCTGGTCGAAGATCACGCCGAGCTCGTCGTCCTGCATCGGCTTCGGCACGCACACCGGGACGGTGCCGATGGCGTCGACCATGCCCTTGAAGCCGTTGAAGTCGACGCTGATGAAGTGGTTGATCTCCAGGCCGGTCAGCTCGGTCATGAACTTGCTGACGCACTTCGGCCCGCCGATCGCGTACGGGTCGTTGGCCTTCACGTCCTCTTCGGCGTCGACCTGCTCGCCGGTGTACTGGCCGGTGGTGGGGTCCCACCGCTCGCACTGCGGGCGCTTGATGAGCAGGTCGCGCGGCACGGAGACGACGACCATGCGCTTACGGTCGGCGGGGATGTGCGCGAGCATCAGCACGTCCGAGCGCGCGCCCTGCTCGACGTTGGCGTCGCCGACGCCGTCCTGCGGCTTGGCGCCCGCGCGGGTGTCCGAGCCGACGATGAGGAAGTTCTCGTCGCCGAGCTGCTTCTCCGCCTCGTGCACCGCGGCGGAGTTGGTGTTCAGCGCGTCGATCTCGGTGAACTTGCTGTCGATGTAGAACATCGCGCCCCAGCCGAGGCCGGTGGACACGAACACCAGCACGGCGGCGGCCAGCGACACGACCTTGACCGTGCGCACGATCTTGCTGTGCTTGGCGGTGCGGCCGCGGCGGCGCGGGCCGTCGTCGTCGGGGGCGTCGACCGGCGAGGCGTACTCGGTGGCGTCCTCGTCGTGGTCGGCCTTCCACGGCATGAGCTTCTGGCGGCGTTCCTTGCGCAGGCGTTCCTGCTCGGCCAGCTCGTCGTGGACGGCGGAGAAGCGGGCCAGGGTGTGGTCGACCTCGCGACGCTTCTTGACGTCGTCGCTGATGACCTCCATCTCCGTGGTGAGGCTGGCCGGGTCGATGGCCTCGCGCGGCTCCGGGCTCGCGCCGGCGTTGAGGCGGTCGGCGATGACGGGCGCCTGGTCGGGCGCGGCGTCGTCCTCGGCGAACCTGCGCCCGGCCACGTCACCGACGGGCCGGGGGCCGCTGCCGTCCACGGGGGGTACCGGCGGGCCGTCGGCGAGGCGGCGGGGGCCGTCGACGGGAGGTGCGGGTGGGCCGTCCGCCAGGCGGCGAGGGCCGTCCACCGGGGGTACCGGCGGGCCGTCGGCGAGGCGGCGGGGAGCGTCGACGGGAGGTGCGGGTGGGCCGTCCGCCAGGCGGCGAGGGCCGTCCACCGGCGGTACCGGCGGGCCGTCCGCGAGGCGACGGGGGCCGTCGACCGGCGGGATCGGAGGTGTCGGCGGGCCGTCGGCGAGCCGGCGCGGGCCACTGCCGTCGGGACGGCGGCCGACCGGGTCCTCGCCGGGCAGGCCGGGAGCCGGGCGGCGGGGGTCGGCGGGTGCCTCGGGCCGCGGCCGGCGGCCGGTCCCGGGCGCGCCGGTCAGGTCGTGCGGGCCGCTGCCGGTGGCCGGCGGGCCGGGGTGGGGACGTCGGCCGGTGTTATCACCGGGGCGCGGCCCGTCCGCGAGCCGCCGCCCGATGCCGTCGGCCGGCGCGCCCTCGGCGACCCGGCGTCCGGGCGGCGCGAGGTCGTCCGGCCGGCGGCGCGGGCCGCTGCCGTCGGGCATGCGCCGGGACGCGTCCGGGGCGAGGGCCTGCGGACCCTCCGCCGGGCGGCGGGGCGCGGTCTCGGGTCGTGGACGCGGTCCGCTGCCGTCCGGGACGCGCCGCGACGGGTCGGGCGCCAGGTCGTCGGGACGACGGCGTTGCCCGGTGCTCTCGGCCACGCGGCTCTCGGCCACGCGGCCGGGCGCGTCCGGCGTGAGGTCTTCGGGGCGGCGGCGTGGTCCGCTGCCGTCGGGCACGCGCCGCGACGGGTCGGACGCGCCACCTTCGGGATGCCGTCGAGCGGGGTGCGGGCGCTGGCCGGTGCCCTCGGCGAGCCGGCGCGGCGCGGCCGGGTCCTGCGGGGCGCGCGGGACGTCCGCGCCGTCGGGTCGGGGGCGGCCGTTGGCCGGGATGCGCCTGCTCGGCTCGCCCGGCCGCGGCGCGAGGTCGTCCGGGCGTCCGGGGTAGCCGTTCGGCGGCGCGGTGCGTCCGGGGCGGGCCGGGCCCGGCTCGTCGGGACGGCGGCGGGCCCCGGTGTCCTCCGGCAGGGGACGCGGAGTCCTGGTGCCGGTGCCCTCGCCAGTGGGCGAGAAGAAGTCGTTCGAGGGGGGTGCGGCCGGCGGCGGGGCCTGCCTGCGCGGTGGTTCCGGGGCGGCGCGGCGGCCGGTGCCCTCGGGGGCCTGCCTGCCGTTCTGGGGCGGCGCGGGTCTGCGGGGCGGTTCGGGCTCGGGCGCGGCGCGGCGGCCGGTGTCCGAAGGACCGGGTGGGACCGGGCGGGGGATGTTCGTGCGGCTGTGCTGCTCCAGCAGGTCGGACACGCTCAGCCCGCCGGCGTCCAGCGACCTGCGGCGACGGCCGGTCGGCTGGTCGTCCTGCGGAGCCTGGTCACCTCCGGGTCCGGGGCCGCCACGGCGGGGCTCGTCGGGCACCCGGTCTCCCTTCAGCGTCGGTCATTAGTCGGTCGTCATCACGAGTTGACGACGGCAAGGACACAGTGGTTGCACCAACGGCGTGTCACTTGCCTTGGCGATACTACGGATGACCGCCAGTCCTGACGACCACTCCCGGTGATACAGGGGTCGGCAGTACTCGGTTGCGCGCAGCAGGCTACGACCGAAAGGGTGAGTTGCTGGTCGGTGTCAGTAACCGACGACCCGCGATTCGGCTATACCTCGTCGCCCGGAAGCGGCACCCGCGAGGCGCACGCGACCGTTCTCCCGGTAGGCCACGGCGTTGCGTCCTGACTGCTTGGCCGTGTAGAGCAGGCTGTCCGCGCGCAGGAGCTGCTGCTCCGGGGCGACCGGCGGACGCGTCGCCGACCCCGGCGCGGGCGGCTCGTACGCCAGGCCGATGCTGACGGTCACTCGCAAACCCGGCGCGAGCGAAGCCCAGGCGTGACGCTCGACACGCAACCGGGCCGCTTCGGCGATCTCCACCGCCGGCGCGGGCTCCACACCGGGCAGCACGAGGACGAACTCCTCCCCGCCGTAGCGGGCGCAGAACGCGCCCTCCGGCAACTCCTCCTGCAACAGCTCGACCACGCGCTGCAACACCCGGTCACCCAGCAGGTGACCGAAAGTGTCATTCACCTGTTTGAACCAGTCCAGGTCGATCAACGCGATGGCCAGCCCCGACGTGGTGGACCCGCGCTCGGCGACCATGTCCAGCAGTCGCTCGTCCAGGTACCGGCGGTTGTAGCTGTCGGTGAGGCTGTCGCGCAGGCTCTGCTCGCGCGCCTCGGCGTGCTCGCGGCGCAGCCGGTCGACCTCCCGGCGCAGCTGCTCGGGCACCTGCGGCGGGTCGTCCTGGTCGGCGTAGACCAGGTCGAACGCGGACCGCAGGTGCTGGTAAGCCTGGCGCCACTGGCCTCTGGAGGCGAGCAGCGCGGCGATCGACTCGTGCAGTTGCACCAGGCCGGTGCCCTCGTGCTCGGACGCGGGCATGCCTCCTCCGGGCTGGCCGTCGCGGTCGGACTCGGCCACTTCAGGTCGCAGTGCGGTCATCGCGCTCACCTCCCTACTTGCCAAGGTGTCGTCTGATACGAGGCGACGCTTGAGCGGCCGGGACGCGTCATAGAGGGATTTCCCTCGACTGGTTGACCGTGCACTGCTCCGAACTAGTGACATTCGGTGATCGAATTGCCGGAAAGCTCGCCGAGCGTGGTCACCGGGCTCGGCGTCACCTCAATTGACGCACGGGGCGAAGCCGTACGCCTTGCCGTTGAGCAGGACGACGTGCTGCGACCCGATCTGGCTGCCGACCTCCGAGCCCTCCTGCACGACGGTCAGCGTCACCGCGACGACCAGCACCACGCCGCGCGGGTGCTCGTCCTCGCCGGGCGGCGTCCACGCCGGGTCCAGGCGCAGCGTCGACAGGGTCGGCTGCACCCTGATGGTGCCCGCGGGCAGCTCGCAGTCGTCGTCGCGGAAGTCGGGGTGCTGGGCCTCCTCGAGCAGGTCGCGCTGCTCGGACGTGCCCTGCCCGCCCGCCTCGTTGAGGTCGGCGAAGTAGCCCGACACCAGCTCGCGCTCCACGTCGGTGACCCGCAGGGGCCGGGCCGCGCCGGTGATCGCCGAGCCGCACCCGGCCAGCACGAGGGCGCACGCCAGCGCGGTCGCGGCGCGCGCGAGCACGTCAGCCACCCGAGTGCAGCTCGTCCGCGCCCACCGGGACGGTGGCGTCCTCCGGGTCGTCCAGCCAGCCGTCGGGCAGCACGACCTTGCCGGGCGAGCCCTGCCGGCCGCGCGGCTCGTCGGCGTTGTCGGGGAACGGCAGGTCCGGGTCGAGCCGGCCGACCAGGTCGTCCAGCTCGGCGAGCGTGGAGACCATCGCCAGCGCGCGCCGCAGCTCGGCGCCCACCGGGAAGCCCTTCAAGTACCAGGACACGTGCTTGCGCAGGTCGCGCAGACCCTTGTCCTCGCCGAGGAAGTCGGCGAGGAGCGCGCCGTGGCGGCGCAGGATCTCCCCGACCTGGCCCAGCCGCGGCCCCTCCGGGACGGGCTCGCCCCGGAACGCGGCCTGGAGCTCGCCGAACAGCCAGGGCCTGCCCAGGCAGCCGCGCCCGACGACCACGCCGTCGCACCCGGTCCTGGCGACCATGTCCAGGGCGTCGCGGGCGCTGAAGATGTCGCCGTTGCCGAGCACGGGGATGCCGGTCACGGCCTCCTTCAGGCGGGCGATGGCGGACCAGTCGGCCTGGCCGGAGTAGCGCTGGGCGGCGGTGCGCGCGTGCAGGGCGACGGCCTTCGCGCCCTCGTCCTCGGCGATGCGGCCCGCGTCCAGGTAGGTGAGGTGGTCGTCGTCGATGCCGATGCGGAACTTGACCGTCACCGGCACCCCGGCGGGTTCGGCGGCCCGCACCGCGGCGCGCACGATCTGCCGGAACAGCTGCCGCTTGTACGGCAGCGCCGCGCCGCCGCCCTTGCGCGTCACCTTGGGCACCGGGCAGCCGAAGTTCATGTCGATGTGGTCGGCCCGGTCCTCGTCGACGATGATCTTCGCGGCTTCGGACATCGACTTCGGGTCGACGCCGTAGAGCTGCATCGAGCGGGGGCTCTCGCCCTCGCCGAAGGTGATCATCTGCATCGTCTTGGCGTCGCGCTCGACGATCGCGCGGGCCGTGATCATCTCGCAGACGTAGAGCGAGGTCGGGCTGCCGAACTCGCGGCACAGCTGCCGGAAGGCCACGTTCGTGATGCCCGCCATGGGGGCGAGCACGACGGCGGGATCGACCGGGTACCGGCCGATCGTCAGGGGCTTGGTGGCGTGCAGGGCGGTGGACATCGCCCTCCATTGTCGCCCAGCCCCGGTAGTGGTGGGCGCCACATCACCGAACGGCCCGCACCAGCCACACCGGCTCCGGCTCCAGGACGTGCCCGGTCATCGCGGCGATGTCGGCCTCCGCGGCGGCGCGGGCACGCAGTCCGGGCACCTGGCCGGCGTACCGGCGGTGGGTCGACGCGTCCGGCCAGAACGTGGCCACGAGCACGCGGTCCGGGGCGAGGCGGGCGACGACACCGCCGAGCACGCCCGCGTCCGCCATGGCCGGCGCCCACACGTGGCGCTGCACGTCCTCGAAGTGCTCCCGCGCACCCTCGACCAGCCGGCAGTCCGCGACGCGCAGCACCGCGCCCTCGATCGCGTCGACGACGGTCGCGGCCGTGCCGGGCAGGACGAGGGTGATCTCGCCGAGCGCGACCTCGATCCGCCCGGAGCTGCTCGTGCCGGCCACCGAGTCGTGCCGGTCGCGCAGGAACCGCCGGTGGCTGTCGGCGTCCGCCCACAGCGCGAGCACGTGGGCGCGCCCGGTCCGCGGGTCCCACCCGCCGACCTGGCCGATCAGCCCCGGCTGGTCCGCGATGTCCGCCCAACGCGCTTGGGTCGCGCCGAAGGCGTCACGCGCCCGCGGCGGCACGTCACAGGTGATCCACTTGGCGAGCACCGGCACACCCCCGTTCATCGGGGATGATCGTGCGACCTCGTGCGCGCTGGAGGTCAACCCCTTCGGGTCACAGCTCCAACGCCCAGTCGTGGCAGCGCATCCAGTGGCCCGGCGGGTACTCGAAGTCGGCTTCGCCGAGCAGCGTGAAGCCCGCCTTGCGGCACACCGCGTTGGACGCCGGGTGGTCCACCGACGGGAACGCGTGCACCGACCGCCGCCCGCCCTCGGCCCGTGCCGCCGCCACCGTCGCCCGTGCCGCCGCCGACGCCACCCCGCGCCCCTGGAACTCCGGCAGCACGCTCCACCCGACCTCCCAGACCTCCTCGTCGCGCCACGTCCGGCCCCAGTACCCGATGCTGCCCGCGGGGACCCCGTCGACCTCGACCCGGAACATCCGACCGTCGCCGAGCACGAGGTAGCGCCGGTGCCGGTCGGCCACCCGGTCGTCGGGCTCCGGGCCACCGAGGTGGGCGGTCAGCTCCGGCGCGTTCAGCCGCCGCAGCAACCCGAGGTCGCCCTCGGACCACGGTCGCAGGTCGACGTGCGGGGTCATGGCAGCAGGGTGCCGGCGGGGTACGACAGTTCCGGTCAGAACGGGACGGTGATGCAGCCGACCCGCGCACCCGCCGTGCCCGCGTGCCCCGGCTCGGTGTGCGTGTGCTCCTCGTGCAGCACGATCGACCGGGGCCGCCGCTCCCCGAACTGCCACTCGACCCGCGTCCGCGCCTCACCCCGACCGGTCGAGTCCGTGGTGAAGTCGAGCCAGATCTCGTTGTCCGGGTTGGCGAACGCGGGATCCGTCGCCCCGCCCTGGACGTGCTGGTAGTGCGGCCCGGAATCGGCCGCCGCCGGCCCGCAGGGGTTCACGTGCGCGTGCGCGCCGTAGTCCCGGTCGGGCAGCAGGCCACTGGTGCGCAACAGCACGACCGTGCCGCCGTCCACGGGCGCGGCCACCACGTCGGCCCGCGCACCGGCGGGCACGCGCGGGTCGTAGGAGGTGAGGTCCCCGGACACGATGGTGAACGAGGCCGTGAGGGCGAGTGCCACAGCGAAGTGCATGGCTCCCTGCTTATCCCCGCCCACCCCCACCCGCCACCGCGATCACCCGTTCCGGTGGAATTCGGACCGGCCGGCGATGGGGGGATGCGCGCCATCGAGTTTGGTGGGCCGCCAGGGACTCGAACCCTGAACCCGAAGTTTGTGGATCTTCGACTGTTGGTGGCTGCTGTCGCCTTGCGATGGCTGTCCCTAGCTGCACTCTTCCCGAGTGTGAACGACCAGTGTGGACGGTCGCATGCGATCGTCTGCTGTCGTTCTTGAGGGGTAAGTAAGGGCTTGATTCTGCGGAGTGGGATGGCCGGGCTGGCGGTGCCAGACCCTTCATGTCGGTCGTTCGCGGTCGCGTCGACAGGGGCCGTTGGCTGCACTTGACCTATCGGAGCCCAGGGCCCAGGTCTTACGGCCGAGGGTCGTTGAGGCGATACCGGCCGCGCTCATCTCGCACGAGGTCGGCGTAGCGCGTTGCATGGTGCGCAGGCGCGTTTGCACACATCCGAGACACAACGTGAGTCCGGATGGTGCCCTCCGCGTACCGGCTGCCGGAGCGGCGAAGTAGCCGAACAACATCGTCCGGCGTAAACGTTCCATCCGCGCTCGCCGCTGCAAGTCGACGCGCAGCGTCCAACACCTCGTCTCGGCAGGACGTCTCGGCCACAGCCTGAGGCTACGCCGTTCTGCCCAGTCGACTGAGACCAAGCTGTCGTATCCACCTGGACGAAGTGCCATCGTGCAGAGCTAAGACCACAAGCCCGACAAGCCCCTGAACTGCGCTTACGTTGCAAATAGCAGTGTCAATAGCACGGCCGTTCCGTGTATGTTCCGCGCTCGGATAACTAACGTAGGGCGGGCATGGCTCTGGTACGGAAGGGCGCTCGGCGGATCGTCGTCGACGGCACGGTTTACCGGTGGCGCATCCGACACAAGAAGCCGTCGTACTCCCAGGGAACTCGCCTGGACGCCGTTGAGCTACGCAGTCGAACAGGCGACACCGCAGGAGCCATCTTGGTCGTGAAGACCAACCAGTCGCACCCGGACAACTGGATCAACGCACCTCCCGCTGGGGTCAGGCTGCCGACCTCGCCAACGGCATCCGCACCGCCCTCGCCCACGGCTGGTCACCCAGCCTCCCCGGCAAGCCTTTCATCCTCGATCGATCGGCAGGTTTCGTCTCCACTCCGTAACGCAACGACTGACCATCACCAAAGCCACGCCCACAGACCTCTTCGTCCCGAACTACAGGCAAGGCGGCCAACCTGGGACTTTGCCGTCGTCGGAAGGCCCATACCAGTCGATCAGGGTCGCTTGTGACTGTACTCGGGTGCTGCACTTCACCGCTGTACAGCAAGTGCCCTTGAGCGGATGTGATCTACCTGTACCAGCCAGCATTGAACCCTCAACACCTCGACGGCTTGGGAACCCGTTCAACTTTGACCGCGCTCTCCGCCGCAGTCCGGACGGGTGGGGACAGCGACGGATGGTGCCGGTGTTCCCAGCGGGCACAGCACTCAAAAACCCAATGCCCCATGGCCCGGCGGCGCGATCTGGATGAGGTATCAAGGTAGAGTCCTCACGTGACCCCCACCAAGCATCTGCCCAGCGGTAGGGAGGGGGCAGACAGCCAGGTCGGCGCTTGCGATCGAAGCCAAGGAGGCCCTTAATGAAGATTCTTCCCACGAAATTTGAATCGATCCTTCGGGACAATGCACTACAGTTCTCGCCGCTCATAATTCGAGTGGACAGCGACTTGAAGAAGTTCGCGAAGATGGAGCGATTCAATCGAGCTCAGGGTGCTGGATCGCTTTCAGTAATATGCAGTCCGCCTGGCCAGGGAAAGACGACGGCAGCGTACGCAGCATCAATTCTACTGAAAGATACCTTTCTTCCGGTGGTGGCCGTGCCCCCTCAATTCTCGTTGCCACTGCGTAACATTACCGACTGGCTATCGGTCAACCTTCCACAACAACCCCAAGACCGCACGACACTCGTACTTATCGACGGCCGTGAAAGCACCGATGATGACCAAGGGCTACGGGACGTCATGGCGGCGCTAAATAACCTGGTCCGCGGTCGCCCTGATCTACTCTTCGTTTGGCCGACTACGGACGAAGCATGGCGTGATCGACTGGTCAAGACGGCGCGCAGTTTCGGAAGTCTTAGTTTCTGCCCGAACCATGCCGTGTGTGCTATTGATGGCCCAGATCGGTCACAATGGGTTGAAGCGGTTGGACTCATCCTCGACCAACTAGGATCGAATTGGGATGAGTTCGGCGTGAACGAATCTAGCGCAGGCGAGATGACCAAGTCACACACGACCCTGGGTGAATTCTTTACCGCGATCAACCAGGTTCGCATCGACCAGGAGGATGGAGTAGATAACGTAACAGGTCTGCCGGAGGTTGTTTTTGTCGTTTCCTCGCATTCGCAAGTTGTGGGAGACGTCGCACGACTTCGAAACCCGCAAACATATCGGGTGCGAACCGATGAAGTGATTGGCTCGGCGCGCTTCCAGGAAGTTGGCAAATTTTGGCGCGAACGAGGAGCCAAACAGCGCAGCAACCTGGCTTGGGTATGTTCGCTGCTCCAAGTTAAACTGGTAGCGCTTACACCTTCCGTCGTCGCGCATGCCTGTAGTTTGGAATCAGAACCGGGATCGGCACTTAAGAAGGCTTTCGACGGACTCGACTTCCCTGCAAGTAGAAATAGAGGGAAGAATGCGTACCTAAGTACCGATCTCGCACGGTTCCTTGCAGGAAAGCCCGTGCCTGAAGTGCTGAATCGAAACAAAGGAAGGACATCAGAAAAAACCCTGAAAGCATATGACGCTGTGCAGGAACTGTCCAGCAGGCATCATCGCGATATCAATAATGCGATCCTGAACTTCGTCGGCGAGATTGACGATAAATTCGACTCAAAAGAGGTCCAATATGAAGTGCCACTCGGAGGTGACGCCATTGTAGACGCCATTGTATCCGCAGATAGGCGGCTACATCTGGAGTTCCACCACCTAAGTGGAAGGAACTGCAGTCCCAATAAGATTGCCACGTACATCATGAAGAAAATGCGCGTATATGCGACACAGTACAACCTCATCGAACGCTAGCCATACCGGAGGATTGAACGATCCGCAATGTCGCAGTACTCGACGGTGGCCATCCTGGGCGGTGTTCACGCCGCCGAGTTTGTCACTGTCACTGGTGTTGTCCCCCGAAGTGATCGCCATGTAGCCGAGCAACGCCCATCAGAGTGGCCGGGTCACAGCCGGAAGCGGCGTCCGGGTGGATGCACCTGCACGTCGTGCCACTCCGGAACGGCACCAGCCACATCCCGCTATTCGGTCGCGACCGATGCCTCACGAAACCCCGGTCAGGCAGGGCCTTCCGGGTTCGAGTCCGGAGAGTTCAAGTGGGTGACGGGATCGAACCCACCTCTACAGCTTGGGAACCCGATCTTGCCACCCTGGTAGAGGCGCTGACCTGCGGTGCGGCGACGCCCTGAGCGGCCGGTGTTGACCGCTGCTTACCAGGGCTAACGGCACGTGGACAGCACGGGTGGTCGCTACCTGGTCGTAGCTGACTAAGGCGGTCAGATAACTTTGTCGGTGTTCGACCGTACTGTGTTCTGATGACGCGGAACACATGGCCTCGCGACCGCTACACCGGTCCTGGCGGCGGTCTCTACACCGGTCCTGGTGGTGGTCTCTACACGGGGCCTGGAGGAGGGGCATACACCGGCACCGGGGGCGGTTTGTACACCGGTACGGGCGGTGGGATGTACACCGGAACGGGCGGGGGTCTTTATACGGGAACCGGCGGTGGCCTCTACACCGGTACGGGCGGTGGCCTCTACACCGGGACCGGAGGCGGCCTCTCTACAGGGCCCGGTGGGGGTCTCTACACGGGCCCTGGTGGTGGTCTTTACACAGGGCCTTGTCAGAACCCCTACAGGAGCAACTGGCCTCCGATCGAGCACCTGATCGCCTACATGCGCGCTCATGGATACGGGTCTTACGCGAACATTTTGGCACGCCATCACGGTTTGTGATCTTGCAAGTGAGGGGCTTCGTGTCATCCCGCCGACCTGGCTCGTCCCAACCGCGCGTGTCAAGGGGGCACCTTCCGTCCATTCTGGACTGTTGGGCTGGGTCTGCCCCCTTGACACGTGTGGTTGCCCTCGGGGAGGTCGGCGGGATGACACGAAACCCGGTCCCCGCTGGTTCGTGAGTTGTCGACGGCTCCTGGTCATCCTGCTGGCCTGCCCGTCCGGCGAGGACATGTTCTTGGTTTGCGGGCGCTGTGGGGTCGCTGGCGGGCTGCTCCTCGCCCGTCGCGCGGTCCCGGGCCCGCCGCCCCGGCGCGGGACCGGCCGCCAGGCCGCACGCCCGCTGCCGGGGCGGCTTGGAGAGGGCCGGGAAGAGATCTCGCGGCGGGAGTGGTGCAGTGCGGCCCGCCAGCGGCCCCGCAGGGGCCGCCTTGATGAAGAAAAGAAACTCTGAACACCGTGGTCAGGCCGTGTCGGGACACGCTGGGGTTGGTGTCAGTGTCGCGTGGTGGGCGGTGATGGCGTAGGAGTAGGGCATGGTCGCGGCGGTGGTGTTTGACGTGGGTGAGACGTTGTTGGATGACTCGCGGGAGTGGGGTGCTTGGGCGGACTGGGTCGGGGTGTCTCGGCACACGTTCTCGACGGTGCTTGGTGCGGTGACGGCGGCGGGGCGGGACAACGCGGAGACGTTCCAGTACTTCCGGCCTGGGTTTGATGTGGCCCGTGAGCGGCGGTTGCGGGAGGAGGCTGGGTTTGGGGAGCGCATCGAGGAGGGCGATCTGTACCCGGATGTGCGCGAGGGGTTGACGCGGTTGAGGGAGCTGGGGGTCTGGGTTGGGGTTGCGGGGAACCAGACTGCTCGGGCGGCTGAGTTGTTGCGTGGGTTGAGGTTGCCAGTAGATGGGTTGGCGACGTCTGGTGAGTGGGGTGTGGCCAAGCCTGCGGCGGAGTTCTTTGAGCGGGTGATGGAGATGACGTCTGCCGCAGTGGCGGGTGATGTGCTCTACGTCGGTGATCACCGTGACAACGATGTTGTGGCGGCGAAGGCGGCTGGGTTGCGTACCGCGTTGATCCGGCGTGGGCCTTGGGGGTACCTGTGGGCGAATGATCCGTTGGTGCGTCGCGATGCCGATTGGGTCATCGACTCACTGCACGACCTGCCGGAGCTGCTGGCGAACGGCTGAGGCGTAGCCGCTCAGCGGGCACCGGCCCAGGCGGCCAGGTCGAGTAGGCCGGAGCTGAGTGACGGGTGGGTGCGCAGCAGGACCGATAGGGCTTGGCGGACCTGTGGGTGGGCGCGCACATGTTCGGGTGCGGCTTGGCGGGCGGCTTGCAGGCACAGGTAGGCGTCTTCGTGGCGGCCGAGGTCGAGTTGGGCTCGGGCCAGGTCGATGTAGTAGTGCGAGCGGCGCTCGGCGGGCAGCTCGGCGGGCGGGTGCCAGGTGGACGCCCGTTGGATGCCTGCGGCGTCGCGTAGCTCGGCGGCGACGGCCAGCTCGTGGATGCGCAGAGACGCTGGGCCGAAGGCGGTGCCGTGGTAGATGCCTTCGGGTGCGGCGTGGGCGGCGTAGCGGGCGGTCAGTAGGTGGTCGGCGGCGATGTCGGCTTTGCCTGCTCGGGCGGCGACGACTGCGGCTCGCATGTGGAGTGCGCCGAATGCGGCTGCGGTGGGCGCGTGTTTCAGGTCGCGGGTGGGGAGTTGGTCCGCGGCGTGGTCGAGGGCGCGGGCGGCGGTGTGGAGGTCGCCGCTGGCGAAGAAGATCTCGGTGCGCACGTAGGCCACTGCGGCGGGTAGGAGGGGATTGTCGGCCTCGTTCGCTGTCGCGCGCATGAGGTCGATGAGGCGGGCCGACAGGTCGAAGTAGCGGTATTTGTAGGCCACGTCGTCGGCGGCGCGTAGGGCCAGGGTCAGCAGGGATGCGACGTGTCGGCGGTCTGCTGGGTCGAGGAGTTGGCGGGCTCGGGCCAGTTCGCCGATCAGGGCAGGTAGGTGGCGGACGAGTTCGCCGTAGCGCGCTTCGAGGCGGTGGTTGTTCATGCGGGCGACGTCGGCAGCCAGCTCGGGGAGGCTTCGGGTCGGGCCGTCGTCGGGTAGGTCGAGGATGTCGAGCGCGCGGCGTAGGCGTGGGATGCCCACCTGCACGATGTCCAGCTCTTGAGGCGGCTGGGGTGATGGCTGGTCGACCGGTGCCCATGACTGGTGGGGCGAGTAGGCCGGGCTCGGGTCGACGGTGCGGCTGGCGTAGAGGGTGCGGACGTCGTGGACTTCGCGCGCGGTGCCGTCGAACCAGCGGAGGTGGCGGGGGACGTGGAGGGCGTCGCACCAGCGTTCGAGGCGTTCGAGGTCGGTGACCGGGCGGCGGGAGCGTTCGACTTCGCTGACGCGGCCTTGGGTGAGGTCGAGCCAGGCGGCGAGGGTGGCTTGGGGGACGGGCGGGTTCTGAGCCTGGCGGTAGGCGCGGAAGACCTGGCCAATGTTGCGGGAATCGAACGCCTCGCGGAGGGTCGGCTTGGCCCAGAACTCCGGCGGCAGCGTCGGGGCGTGGAGTGTAGAGGCTGCGGTGCAGCGGCCACAGTGTTCGCCCCGGTTGTCCTTGGCCAGCAGGGTGTCGCACGTGCGGCAGCGTCGTTTGGACGTGGTCACGTGGTCGTTCACCCCCTGGTCGAGCTGTGGCTACTTCGGAGTGTAACTCGGCGATTACCCGGCTGACCTGCGGTTAGTGGTGACGGCGATATCCGATCAGTCATTGGTATGGGATCGGCGTTGCGTCCGCGTGAATCTGGTCGAGCAAGTCCCAGGTGTACACGGAGGTCGAACCGATGGGGATGTATTTGCTCCTCCAGCCGGAGGAGGACGCCGAGTCGGCGTTGGTGGAACGGGCGCAGGGGCATCCGTCACTGGTGATCTCGTCCGGTGACGCGCGGCTGACGGTGCAGATCGCCGGACGTGAGGGTGGGGCGCAGCTCGCGATCAGCTTCGCGCGTGAGCTGGCCGAGTCGGCCACGCAGTTCGCCGACCGCTGCGAAGCGCTGACCAAGCTCGCTCCGCTGGACTTCGAGCACTTGAGCGCCTTGGTGAGCGCGACGCCCGACGAGGTGAGTGCGCTGACGGTTCCCGCCAGTGACGAGAAGGAAGGCGACCGGTGAGCGAGGTCGACGGCTTGAAGCCGTTGTGCGACGAGGCGGAGTTCGCGGCTCTGTTGGAGACGATGGTGCTGACGTCCACGCCGCGGGTGTTCGCGGTGGTGCAGGAGTTCGGTGAGCGCCTGGACGGTTGGGTTGCCGGGTGGGGCTTCGCCTTTGAGGACCGAGCGGAGGTCTTTTCGGTTCACGACCACTCCCGCCTGAGTCTGGGCAAGCCGGAGAACGCGCTGCACCTGTTCAGCAGCCCTCGCAACCAGTTGACGGCGCGGTTGGTTTGGCTGCCCGAGGTCGGCGAACGCCTGGAGTCGGAGACGGCGGAGGTGGCCGCCTGCTCGGTGTAGCGGTCGAGGTTCGGGTTCGGCGGGAACGGCAAGGGGGCGTGGTGTCTGAAGAGGACGAGTGGACGGCGGAGGACTGGCGGAATCTCCACGCCCAAGCCTCCGAGCTGCTGGTGCGCCTGGAAGAACTCAGCGATCGGTTGAGTCGGGTTGAGGCTCGTCTGGCGTGGGCCCGAAAACCTCAGCCTCGACAGCGGCGACGCGCCGGCTGAGGTCGTCCAGGACCGAGTTGATGCGGTCGAACATCTGCCGAAGCTCATGCGGTGAGGGCACGTCGTCCCCCGCATGGGCTTCGGGCTTCTTCACCACGATGGTGCCCTCGCCCTGGCGGGAGATGACCAGTCCTTCGTTGCGGAGCTGGTCCAGCGCCTTCTGCAACGTCATCACGGCGCGGCCGTACTTGGTCTGAAGCTCGGTCAGGGACGGGAGCTTGTCGCCGACCTCGACCTCGTCGGACGCGATGTAGTGGCGCAGGTCGTCTGCGATCTGCTGGTACGCAGGTCTGCGGTCGGTTGCGTCGGGGCGCATGGACAGACTGTAGCGATAGAGCTAGCACTGCTGGAAGTCACTCGATCGGCCTAGTGTCTCTTATAGCTCTACTAGCTATGTTGGTTGTAGCGACAGGGCGATGAAGGGTCGTCCTGGGAAGTGGAGGTAGCGCGAGATGGCGCTTCAGGACTTGCCGGTCATGTTGAACGGCTACCGACTGATGATCACGGAGGCTCCCGCCGCGAAGATGCGGGAGGCCGAGGACGGCACGGTGACGCCGGTGGTCGACCGCACCTCGGGTGAGGTGCAGTACGTGGTGACGTTGTTCGCCAAGCCGTTGCCGGTGGACGGCCGGAAGGCGGGCAAGGGCGAGGAGATCCGCGTCAACCTGCCCGGTGACCCCGGTGAGGGGTTCGAAGAGGGCATGTACGTGGAGCTGATCAACGCGGTGGTGAACACCTACGAGATCCCAGACCGCGTCGACCCGCGCAAGATCGCCTCAGCCGGTCTGTGGTTCAAGGCGGCCGGTCTGAAGCCGGTGGCGCGACCGGTGCGCAGCGCGGCCTGATCGTCACACCCGTGCTCTGAACGTTTCCAAGCTCCTGCTCGGGGCTGCCTGATCTTTGTCAATTCCACAGTGGGTAGAGCCATGCCTGAATTCGGCGCTTGCTCGATGAGCGCCGGGGATTTCGGTGATCCCGGAGTCGACTCCGTCGGTTCCGGGTTCGCCGTGGTCCCCGATATCGGAGGTGGGTTGTGCTCGAAGTCAGTGATTACCCGGTCAAGGTGGAAGTGGACCCTCCGGAAGGAGCGGAGTTGAAGGAAGCGATGACTGCGCTCGACCGGATCTGTTCGCAAGGTGACGGCTACGTGCTGACCGTGCGCTCTCGGCGGGTGTTCCGCGCCGTCGGGTCGCGTGGCATGCGGCGGTCGGCAGCGTGGGAAACGGCGGCTGTTCATCGATTGGGCAACCTCGCGTTGATCTTCCCGGTGCCTGAGCCGGTGATCTTGCGGACGGGAGCCGTGTGCGCTCCCGTGAACCTGCTGCTCCCGACCGAGTTGGGGTTCGAGGTGGCGGAAGCGTGGCGCGAGTTGACGGCGTACGCGGAGGGAGGTGCGGATGGCAGGACAAAACAAGCGAGCTGAGCAGCGGTACGCGAACCTCGTCAACGCGATCGACTTCGTGACGGAGCAGTTCGGTCCGTTGGACAAGCTGATCGCCAAGATGCGGGAGAACCCTTCTCCGCCGGGTTCATGGCGGGTCACACCGCCTGATGAGTTGAAGAAGTTGCTCGCCACGGTTCAGCAAAGTCTGACGAACCTCAAAGACCAAGCGGCCCGCTATGAGACCGAGTTGAAGACTCGGGAGTGGAAGGTCTGATGGCACAGGAATTGACCACGGCTTTGGAGTGCCTGGACAAGTCCATGCGGCAACTGCGGCTGGCCATGCGGGATGTCCCGTATCGGCGGGAAGGGTTCAAGAGCCGGCACACCACGTTCGTGCGGTCGGTCGCGGTGCTGCGGACCTCGTTGTCGTACTCGCGTTCGCAGCTCGAACCGGCATCCGCTCGTCGGCGTCGACGGGGCAGTCCGCGCAAGTAGCGCATCTCCACGCCACGGCAACGGCCGATCGCTGCTTCCCGGTGGTCGGCCGTTGCCGTGTCTGACAGAAGGGAACGAAGTATGGCGCAGACGACTACGGGCGCGTCCCGTCGTTCAGTTGGGTGGGAGTTCCGCACTGCGCGGTGGTTCGTCCGCCATCCCGGCGCGGTGGTTGGTCCTGGCGCGCTCGGAGCCTCGGCAGTCGAGTTCGGGGCTGAGGTGACCGGCGGCGTGCTCGGCGGCCTGGCGGTGGGCACTGCGGCTTGGTATCGGGCGCATCCGGACACCTTCGACACGTGGGCCGCGCCGGTGCTGCGGGCGTGGCGGCGTCGTTGGGCCGGTGCCTACACCGGTCGTCGTTGGGTGAACCTGATGGGCTCGTGCGGGTTGACCACGGTGCACTACCGGACCGGGGAAGTGTTGGTGCCGCGTGTGCTGCGGGTGCGGTCCTGGTCGCCGTCGATCGACGTGGTGCGGGTGCGCCTGGTGCCCGGTCAGGCGTTGCGGGCGTTCGCGGCGGTGCTACCGGAGCTGGCAGCGACGCTCAAGGCCGAGCGGGTCGCGGTGGAGCAGGGCAAGCCCGGTGAGGTCGTGCTGATCATCCAGCGTGATGAGCCGTTCAACCAGGTCATTCCCGCTCCTGTCATGCCGGAGTCGTCCGGTGCGGTCGACCTGCGGTCGCTGTGTCTGGGGGAGACTGAGTTGGGCGGGGAGTGGCGTGAGCCGCTGACCGGCACCCACCATCTGACGGCGGGTGCGACCGGTGCGGGCAAGAACTCGGTGGTCATGGCCAAGCTGCGGGCGGTCGCGCCGATGATCCGGGACGGTCTGGTGCGGCCGTGGGTGTGTGACCCGAAGTTGTTCGAGTTCGTGGCGCTCAAGCCGATCCTCGATGGCCGGTACGCGGACAACCCGGAGGACTGCGCCGAGTTGATCGAGCGGTTCGTGGACAACATGCAGCGCAAACAGAAGCGGTTGCAGCGCAAGGGGAAGCGTTCGGTTCCGGTGTCGCGTGAGCACCCGGTGGACTGGCTGATCCTCGATGAGGTCGGCTTCCTGATGTCCTACAACTCCGAGTACGCGCACGAGATCACCAATGCCTGCGCCGTCATCTCCTCGATGGGCCGTGCGACCAACGACGTGCTCGACGTGTACGTGCAGGAACCGTCCAAGGACGTGCTCCCGATCCGCGACCTGCTGCCGCACCGGGTGTGCCTGCGGGTGACCTCCGAGCGGCACCCCGACATGGTCCTCGGCGACGGTGCCCGTGAGCGCGGGGCGATCGCCGACGAGATCCCGGCCGACCCGTCCAGCGCCGGTATCGGCTATCGCGTCGACCCGCGTTCCCGCACTCCTCGCCGCGTGCGCGCGGCCTACACCAGCGACCACGACATTGACGAGCTGGTCGCCTTCGTCAAGGCCGGTCCGGCCGACTCCGGTTCGAGCCTCCGCGTCGTCGCCTGACCTCATCACCTACTGACCTACGGAGCTTTGCCATGCCCTCGAACAGCCCTCGATCGCTCGACCGGATCATCCGCACCCTGCGATCGCTCATGCGGTCCACGGGCCTGCCTCGACCGGATTGGTTGCTCATCTCGACGGTGTCCCGCTCGGTGCACGTCGGGTTCACCTCCGGGTCCGCACCTGACCGCTTGGCGGCGCTGCTGCTGTGGGTCTCACGCCTGGACGGCGTGACGCTCACGTGGACGCTCGGGCCTGACCACACGTTGACCGTGGCGGCGACTGCCCGGAACAGCGCGGGCCTGGTGTTCGGCCTGACCGCTTCGGCGGCCGTCGCCGACCTCGGTGCCACGTCGGCTGGGCAGTCCACGGTGACCCTCGGTCCGTTCCGGCTGGTCCCGCTCGTGGTCGAGCAGGTGACCTTCGAAGAGGTCGCCCGCCTGGTCCACCTCGGCCGCGCGGTGGCAGCTCGTCACCGCGCGGCCAGTTCGACGGCTGCGTGACCGACATGCCGCACACGATCAAGCTCCGGCGCGACGTGTTCACCAAGGCCGCTCGACTTGCCGGCTACCGGTCGGTCTACGCGCTCGCCAGGGCAATGGACGTCAACCGCTCGACGGTCGCCCGTGTGCTGGCCGGCGAGTTGCAGCCCGGACCCGCATTCATCGCCGGAGCGCTGTTGGCGCTCGCTCCGATGCAGTTCCACGACCTGTTCGACATCGTGCCTGACCAGCGGCGGAGCTCTGAGGGGGTGAACCTTGTTCCGCAAGCGCAGGACCGATGACCAGGGCGAGACGCGCACCGTGCGGAAGCTGCGCGCCCGTCTCGCCGAGTCCCACCAACTGCACGGCCTGACCACGGACCCGCTGTTGCACGCCGTCCGCCTGGAGCGTTTCCGCGTCTCGGTCACCCGCTCCATGTGGTTCTTCCTTGCCTTGGGCCTGGGCTTCACCACGACCGGCGTTCACGAGTTCCTAGCTGGGCACCTGACGCCAGTTGCCGTGCTGTGGTGGGGCGCGTGGCTGGTCGAGCCGGCCTTGGCGGGCATCCTCGTCACGTTGCTGCGCTGGGAGGCCGAAATGCTGTCTCACGGCCTGGCCGTCGACGCCGCGCCGGTCGTCTGGCTCAAGCGGCTCCTGCTCGGCGCAACGCTGGTCACCAACGTGTGGTCCTCGCTGCGCCCGCCGTCCGGCCAGGTCGAGTACGGCGTGGTCTTCCTCCACGTCGTCGTGCCGCTGGTCGTGTTCCTCATCGCCGAAGTCATGCCGGTCATCCAGCACCGCTGCAACGCCGCCCGTGACCGCGTGGTGGCCACTGCGGCACCGATGCCGACCACCACGACTCTCAGTGCGCCTCGTACGGCGCTCAAGCTCCCAGCCCACCTGCAAGCCGTCCTCGGCAACAAAGCCGCCGAAGTCCGCCAACAGGGCCGCGCGATCACTCCGGCCGATGTGCAGTCCGCGGTGAACGTCCCCGACGCGTTCGCGGCCCAGCTCGCCGACCAGCTCAACGCCGCCTGACCACAGAGAGGGGGAGCCTTTGGTCCTCACACTCGAAGATCGCATCGCCGACCGGGTCCAACGGTCCGACTACCGCGACTGGCGCGACCGGGTCACCGCCACCGGCGGATGCCTCGCACCGATCCGCCTCTTCGGAGCCTGGCAACTCCACAACCTCGACGGCACGAAAGTCCTAGCCCACCTCGGTGGCGACGTGATGGTTCCGTGCGGCAACCGCCGCGCCTCCGTCTGCCCCTCGTGCTCCGACCGGTACGCGGCCGACGCCTTCCACCTCATGCGCGCAGGCCTATCCGGCGGCAGCAAGGGTGTCCCCGAGTCGGTCGCCGACAAGCCGCGCGTGTTCGCCACCCTGACCGCACCGTCCTTCGGCCCGGTCCACAACCGGCGCACGACCGCCAGCGGCAAGACGCGGCCCTGCACCGGGTGCGGCGAGTTCCACCACCCCGACGACCCTCGCATCGGTGGTGCGGTCGACCCGGACACCTACGACTACGTCGGTGCGGTCCTGTGGCAGGCGCACGCGGGGAAGTTGTGGCACCGGTTCACGATCGCGCTGCGGCGGGCGCTGGCTCGTGCGGCCGGGTTGACGGTGCGGGAGTTCAAGGACCACGCGCGGCTGTCGTACGCCAAGGTCGCCGAGTACCAGCGGCGCGGCCTGGTCCACTTCCACGCCGTCATCCGCATCGACGGCCCTGACGGCTCGCACGAGCCGGCGCCCTCATGGGCGACCGTGGACCTGGTCGACCACGCGGTTCGGGCTGCTGCTCGCGCTGTCCTGGTCGAGTCCTTCCGGCCGGATGGCACGGTGCTCGACCTGGTCTGGGGTGAGCAGGTCGACGTGCGTCCCATCCGGGCTGCCTCGGCGCACCAGGTCGAGGACGACGCCGGGGCGGTCAGCGACGGCAAGCTCGCGGCCTACGTCGCCAAGTACGCGACCAAGGGCACCGGTGCACGTGACACGCCTGACCGGCCGATCCGGTCGCAGCTCGACATCGACCACCTGCGAGTCTCCGACCACCACCGGCGCATGATCCAGACCGCCTGGGACCTCGGTGACCTGCACTTCTACGGCGAACTGAACCTGCGGAAGTGGGCGCACATGCTCGGCTTTCGCGGCCATTTCCTGACCAAGTCCAAGCACTACTCGACCACCTTCAAGCGCATCCGCGAGGACCGGCGGGCCTTCCGGGCGGCCGAAACGCTCGAACGGCTCGGCCTGGCCGCCGATGAAGTGATCGTCGTCAACGACTGGGCCTATGCGGGCTCCGGCTACGCCAACGACGCAGAGCGCGAATTGGCCGCTGGCATCGCCGAACGCCTCCGCGCACAACGCCAACGCCAATACACAGAGGAGGACGCAGCGTGAACGAAATCTGGGACATCGAACAGGTGGCGGACTACCTCCGCATCCCGGTTAACACGATCTACCAGTGGCGAACCAGGAAGTACGGGCCTCCCGGTCGACGGGTCGGCAAGCACCTGCGCTTCAACTCGGCGGACGTCAAGGCGTGGTTCGAGTCGCTTCCGACCGAGGCGGCCTGATGGGCAGACGGCCGATGCCGGTCGGCACCTACGGCAAGATCCGGGTCGAGACCATCGGCCCGAAGCGGTACCGGGCTCGTTGTCGGTACCGGGACTTCAACGGCAAGGTCTACGACGTCGAGCGCATGGGGACCAGCCGCACGGACGCGGAGAACAACCTGAAGGCGGCTATCCGCGACTGGGTGACACCCGTGGCGGGAGCGAGCGTCACGGCAAGTACCAAGTTTCGCGACGTCGCCGCGAGGTGGCTGGCTGAGCTGGTGCGTGACGCTGAGCGGGAGTTCCGCTCCTGGGGCACGGTCGATACGTACCGCAACCGGCTGGAAGGGCTCGTCCTCCCGGCTGTGGGCGACCTGCGGATGAACGAGCTGTCCACGCCGATCCTCGACGCCCTGTGCAAGAAGGTCCGGGATAGCTCCAGCGCCAGTTCGGCGAAGACGGTCCGGGCCGTGCTGAGCGGTGTCTGTGCCTACGCGGTGCGGCACGGGGCGCTTGAGGCCAACCCGGCGCGGGAGATCACCCGTCTGGAGAGCAAGCGGGCGAAGAACCGGCCGCAGAAGTCCCGAGCGCTGACCGCCACCGAAGTGCTCGACCTGCTCAAGAAGCTGGACCAGGACGAGCGAGCGGTGAAGGACGACCTGCCGGACCTGATCAGGTTCTTCCTGGCGACCGGAGAGCGGACAGGGGAAGCGCTGGGGGCGCACTGGCCGGACTTCAACGAAGAGGCGCGGGAGTTGGCGATGTCCGGCAACGTCATCCGGGCGCGTGGGCGGGGAAGGATCGTGAATCGGGGCAAGACGGAGAACGCCGAACGACCGGTTCCGCTCCCTGACTGGTGCGTCACCATGCTCGTGGAAAGGCGCTCGAAGGCGGCCGACCTCGACGGTCCGATCTTCCCCAGTTCGACAGGCACGATCCGTGAAGCAACCAACGTCCGCAATCGCGCGTGGAAGCCGTTCATCGCCCGAGCGGGCTACGAATGGGTGACTTTCCGAACCTTTCGGAGGACGGTCGCGACGCTGCTCGATGAGGCAGGCTTGACGGCGAGGCAGATCGCGGACCTGCTCGGTCACTCCCGGCCGTCGATGACCCAGGACGTCTACATGGGCCGCCGGTCACCCGGTCGTGCGGCGGCGGACGCGCTCGGGGCGGTCATCCCGGTAAGTGAGGGGTAAATGGGGGTTTCGAGGTTGCTCGACCTCCGACAGATCGTCGTGACCAGCGAGTTTGGTGGGCCGCCAGGGACTCGAACCCTGAACCCGAAGATTAAAAGTCTCCTGCTCTGCCAATTGAGCTAGCAGCCCGTGCTCGACAGCTTACCGAGGTCGGGGCCCCGGATGAGCGGGGTGGTCGGGGGCCTGGTGTGGGTGCGGTCACGTTCTGGGCAGGTTAGGGGGTTGCGGGGCAGGTCAGGGGGTTGATGACGAGTAGCCGGAGGGCGTTCGGACTACCGTGGCGGGGTGCGGGTCGCTACGTGGAACGTGAACTCGGTCAAGCAGCGGGTGCCCCGGTTGTTGCCGTGGCTGGAGCAGCGGCGGCCCGATGTGGTCTGCCTCCAGGAGACGAAGCTCGCCGACGACGCCTTCGCGGCGCTGCTGGGTGACGAGCTGGCCGCTCGCGGGTACGAGGTGGCGGCGCACGGCGAGGGGCGCTGGAACGGGGTGGCGATCCTGTCCCGGGTCGGGTTGGACGACGTGGTGAACGGGCTCGCGGACGGGCCCGGGTTTCCGCACCCCGAGGCGCGGGCGGTGGCGGCGACGTGCGGTGGGGTGCGGGTGCACTCCGTGTACGTGCCGAACGGGCGTGCGCCGGATTCCGACCACTACCGCTACAAGCTGGCGTGGTTGGCGGCGTTGCGCGACGTGGTGGCGGACGGGCCGCAGGACGCGGTGGTGTGCGGGGACGTCAACATCGCGCCCGCCGACGCGGACGTGTTCGACCCGGCGGCCTACGTCGGCCACACGCACGTGACGGCGCCCGAGCGGGAGGCGTTGGCGGCGTTGCAGGCGGTCGGGCTGCACGACGTGGTCCGCGACCGGTGGCCCGACGAGCGGGTCTTCACCTACTGGGACTACCGCGCCGGGATGTTCCACCAGGACCTCGGCATGCGCATCGACCTGGTGCTGGCCTCGACGCCGGTGGCGGCGCGGGTGAAGGCCGCGTGGGTCGACCGGCAGGCGCGCAAGGGCACCGGGCCCAGCGACCACGCGCCGGTGGTCGTCGACCTGGACGAGGCGCCGGACGGCGACATCGGGCCGGTGGTGCCGCCGCCGTCCGCGCCGCGCACCCGCAAGACCGCGAAGCTGCCCCAGTCCAAGCCGGCCACCGGGTCCTGACCCGCGAGCCGGGCACGGTGCTTCGGGGGGATGCTCGCGGGCCGGCCGCTCCGCCATCATGTGCGCCGACCCACGACCCGGAGGAGCGGCGACGGTGACGGACCACGTGACGCAGGCGTACCTGGACGACGAGAGCCTGCACGGGGTGATGGCGGGGCTCGACCTGCCGCCCGGACTGCGCGCCGCGTACGGCCACCGGCTGGTGAACCGGCCGTTCTTCCTGGACGAGCACACCGCGCACGACGTCGCGGCGGACGTCATGGACTTCTTCGAACTCCTCTTCTCCTTACCCCGCAGGATGTTCGACGGCAGCTTCACGCGGTTCGCCGAAGCGCTGGGCATCCCGCCGGCCGAAGCGGCGATCATGGGGTCCGACCGCCCGCCGATGCACGGCCGCGCCGACATCTACCGGGTCGGTGACGGGTTCCGGCTGCTGGAGGTCAACGCGGGCTCGCAGCTCGGCGGCCCCGACCTGGGCGAGCTGGCCCGCGTCATCCAGGAGGACCCCGGCTTCGAGCCGTTCGTGCGGGAGCACGACCTGCGCCACTTCAACCCGGTCGAGAAGCTGCTCGACGCCGTCGGCCGCGACCGCACCATCGCGTTCCTCGAAGAGGGCGGGATGCTGACCAGGTTCGCCAAGGGCTTCGAGAGCTTCCGGGAGACCTGCGCACGGCTCGGCGTGGACGTGCTGCTGGGCGAGCTGCACGAGCTGACCGAGCGCAACGGCCACCTCCACCTGCACGGCACGCGGCTCGACGTGGCGGTCCGGTACTTCTCCGCCGCCCAGGCCGTCGGCTACGCCGAGCTGCTCGCCAAGGGTCACAAGACCGAGCTGTACACGCCGTTGTCGAGCTACTACTACGGCAGCAAGTCGACCATCGCGCTGCTGTCGGAGCACCGCGAGGTGCTGACCGACGACGAGAAGGCGTTGGTGGACCGGCTGGTGCCGTGGACCCGGTACGTGCGCGACGTGCCGCGGGACCGGCTCCGCGCGGACCGGGAGAACCTGATCGTCAAGGCGGCGGGCGGGTTCGCGGGCGCGGGCGTGCACCCCGGCTGGCTGCTGACCGACCGGGAGTGGGCGCGGGTGCTGGACGACGTCGCGGGGCAGCCGTACGTGGTGCAGGAACGGGTGCGGCCCACGCCGGACGTCGTGCCCGGTGACGACCGGCCCTGGTTGACGACGTGGGGCTGGTTCGTGACCGACCAGGGCTTCGCGGGCATGAGCATCCGGTCCATGCCGTTCGCCGACGGCGCCGTGGTGAGCTACGCCGGCAACCCGTTGACGAAGGTGTCCGGTCTGCTCGTGCACTGACCGGGGTGACCCGACCGCGTTGCGTCATTCCCCTCAGCTCCCCGCCGAAAACGGGTTAGGGTCCCGCGAAAGGGGGGTACATGGGGGAGTTCTTCGCGGCGTCGCTGGGATTCCCGGTCGCGGTGCTGAGCGTGCTGCTGGTCGTCGTGGTGGCCTACTGGCTGCTGGTGGCCTTCGGCGCGGCGGACGCGGACTGGGTCGAGCTGGACATCGGCGGCGTGCCCGCGACCCTGGGGCTCTCCCTGCTGATCGCGGTGTCGTGGTTCGCGTGCCTGGCGGGCGTCGAGCTGCTCGGCCCGACCTCGACGCCCGCGCGCCTGGGCGTGCTCGGCGGGTCGCTGGCCGTCGGCCTGGTGCTGACCCGGCTGGCGATGCCGCCGTTGAAGCGGCTGTTCCCGGACGACCCGCCCGCCTCGCGCCTGGACTTCGTCGGCCGCACGTGCGTCATCCGCACGGGTCGCGTGACGCGCACGTTCGGCCAGGCGGAGGTCACCGCCGCGGACGGCTCGTCGGCGGTCGTGCAGGTGCGGCAGCCGGGCGAGGACCCGCTGACCGCCGGCGCCACCGCGCTGATCTTCGACTACGACGTGGACGGCGAGTTCTTCTGGGTCGCGTCCCTCGACTTCGGACACGACCCGACTCTCACACGGGGGGACCACTGATGGACGTCATCACCACCGGGTTCGGCATTCTCGTCGCCGTCGTCCTGGTCGTCGTGATCGGCTTGCTGATCCTGATCAGCCGTCTGTTCCGCAAGATCGACCAGGGCAAGGCGCTGATCATCTCCAAGGTGCGCAAGGTGGACGTCACGTTCACCGGCGCCGTGGTGCTGCCGGTGCTGCACCGTGCGGAGATCATGGACATCTCGGTGAAGACGATCGAGATCCGCCGCGCCGGGCAGGAGGGCCTGATCTGCCAGGACAACATCCGGGCCGACATCCGGATCACGTTCTTCGTGCGGGTGAACAAGACCGTCGAGGACGTCATCAAGGTCGCCCAGGCGATCGGCACCGCCCGCGCGAGCGACGAGCAGACGTTGCAGGAGCTGTTCAACGCGAAGTTCTCCGAGGCGTTGAAGACGGTCGGCAAGCAGCTCGACTTCATCGACCTCTACACCAAGCGCGACGAGTTCCGCGACCGGATCATCCAGGTCATCGGCACCGACCTCAACGGCTACAGCCTGGAGGACGCGGCGATCGACTACCTGGAGCAGACGCCGATGGCGCAGCTCAACCCGTCGAACATCCTCGACGCCCAGGGCATCCGCAAGATCACCGAGCTGACCGCGATCGAGCACGTGCGCACGAACGAGTTCACCCGGCACGAGGAGAAGGAGATCACGCGCCAGAACGTCGAGGCGCGCGAGGCGATCCTGGAGCTGGAGCGCCGCCAGGCGGACGCGGAGATCAAGCAGAAGCGCGAGGTCGAGACCATGCGCGCCCGCGAGGAGGCGGAGATCGCGAAGGTGCAGGCCGAGGAGCGCCTCAAGGCCAACACCGCGCACATCCGCACCGACGAGCAGCTGGGCATCCAGACCGAGAACAAGGCGCGCGAGATCGCGGTGGCGGAGAAGAACCGCGAGCGCGTGATCGCGATCGAGACCGAGCGCATCGAGAAGGACCGGATGCTGGAGGTCATCGGCCGGGAGCGGGAGACCGAGCTGACCCGCATCGCCGCCGACAAGGAGCTGGAGGCCGAGAAGCGGTCCATCGCCGAGGTGGTGCGCGAGCGCATCGCGGTGGAGAAGACCGTGGCCGAGCAGGAGGAGATCATCAAGCGGCTGCGCGCGGTCGAGGAGGCCGAGCGGCAGCGCCAGACCGTGGTGATCAAGGCCGAGGCCGAGGCGCAGGAGGGCCTGGTCAAGGACATCAAGGCGGCCGAGGCCGCCGAGCAGGCCGCGAAGTTCAAGGCCCGCGAGGAGCTGCTGCTGGCCGAGGCGCGGCAGCAGGCCGCGGAGCTCGACACCCGCGCGATGATCCGGCTGGCCGAGGGCAAGCAGGCCGAGGCCGCCGCGGCGGGCCTCGCCGACGTGCAGGTGCGCGAGCGGGACGCGGAGGCGATCGAGAAGGTCGGCCGCGCCGAGGCCGTGGTGGAGAAGGAGAAGGCGCTGGTCGCGGCGCTGGCGATCCGCGAGAAGCTGAAGGGCGAGGCGGAGGGCCTGGCGGACAAGGCGGGCGCGATGGCCGCGCTGGACGACGCCACCCGCGAGCACGAGGAGTACCGGCTGCGGCTGGAGACGGAGAAGGAAGTCCGGCTGGCCGGGATCGACGTGCAGCGGCAGGTGGCCGAGTCGCAGGCGCTGGTGCTGGCGGCGGGATTGGAGAAGGCCGACATCGACATCGTCGGCGGCGACAGCATGTTCTTCGACCGGATCGTCGGCGCCATCACGATGGGCAAGCAGGTCGACGGGTTCGTGGAGCACTCCGACGTCGCGCAGACCCTCGCCGGGCCGTGGCTGAACGGGACGGCGAGCTTCACCGACGACATCGGCAGGCTGCTCGGCTCGCTCAGCACCGGCGACGTGAAGAACCTGACGGTGTCCGCGCTGCTGCTCAAGCTGATCAACTCCGGCGGGCCGGACGAGGGCAAGCTGCGCGAGCTGCTGGCCGCCGCGCAGCGCCTGGGCGTGGCCGAGCGGCCGGTCGCCTCGCTGTCGTGACCGCGCCGGTGGAGGCGTCGCCCGCGGGCGCGGCGTTGGAGGCGGGCACCTACGAGGTGCTGCGGGCCCGGCTGGCCGAGCAGGCGGCCGGGCTCGCCCGCCGGGCGGAAGCGCTCAACGCGCGTCGGCTGGCGGAGTTCGGCAGCGCCGAGCTGACGTTGCTGGGCACCGAGCGCATCCGCACCGAGCACAACTGCGTGCCGCGGGATGTGATCCAGGTGGCCGGACTGATGCTGTTCGGCTACAACGTGTTCATCGGCCTGAAGCCGGAGACGACGGTCGACGACGTGTTCTCGCTGCACCGGTTCGCCCGCGACGGCGACGCGTTCCGGTTCGAGGACGCGGCGGACGACGAGCTGCCCGGCCTGCTGCGCGACCCGCGGTTCGAGCGGGACTTCGCCGAGCTGTACCGGTACTACCGCGACACGCGCCTGATCCAGCTGCGCCGGGTCGAGGGCCGGTTGCTGGCGGTGTTCCAGACCGGCGCGCGCATCGGGGACATCCGGGTGCTGCGCTGGCGGGTCGGCGTGGACGGCGCGGTCGAGTACCTGGACAACCGGGGCGAGCGCGACCACGTGTTCCCGCCGTCGCACGACTTCGAGTGGGTGGTGACCGGCCGCGAGCACCACGTGCTGGGCCGGCACCCGCACATCTCGATCGAGGACGAGGTGTTCGTCGAGACCATCGGCGGCGACCTGACCATCAAGGTGGAGGACAACACCGAGACCGGCGAGGGCATCTACACCGAGCCGGTGGACGAGCCGCTGCAATCGCTGGCCGACGGCGACGTGCAGTACGCGCGGGTCGGTTCGCTGATCCTGCTGCGCATCCGCCCGTACAACGAGACGGCGTGGCGGCACCTGGTGTTCAACACCCGCACCCGGTCGGTGGTGCGGCTCGACGGCATCGGCCAGGCGTGCCAGCGGCTGCCCGAGGACCAGGGCCTGATCTTCCCCGGCGGCTACTACCTGGCCACGGGTGTCAGCAAGACGTTCGACACCCCGGTGGACGAGCTGGAGTTCGAGCGGGTCATCCGCTCGACCAACGGCGAGGACGTGCTGTACGTCTTCCACGCCCGCCGCGACGGCCGGTCGCTGCTGCTGCCCTACAACGTGATCCGCAAGGAAGTGGCGAACCCGCTGTCGTGCCACGGGTACTCGCTGTTCGACGACGGCACGCTGGTCGTGTTCCGCGCGATGAGCGACGAGCCGACCCGCGTGCACCCGATGCAGGTGTGGCAGACGCCGTACCTGTCCGACGCCTACGCCGCCGCGCAGCCCGCGGGCACGGGCCCGTTGGCGCGGGTCGGGAACGCCGACCTGGTGCGCGGCATCTCCGACTGCCTGTCGGTGAGCCGGATGGTCGGCGAGATGGCGCCGTCGGTGGTGGTGTTCGAGGACCTGATCGCCTCGTGCACCAGGGTGTTCGACGCCTACCACTGGCTGGGCGACCCGGAGCTGGAGGACCTGCGCGCGCCGCTGACGCAGGTGCGGGCGACGGCCGAGCAGGTGCTGGACGAGTTCGAGACCGTGCAGGCGCTGACCGACCAGGCGGCGGACGCGGTGGCCGAGGCGGACGAGCGGGTCGCGTCGCTGGTGCGCCGGGTGCGCGGCGAGGTGCCGACGACCGCGGACGCGTGGGTGCGGCAGTTGGCCGACCTGCGGCAGGCGCAGGGCCACCTGGTGACGTTGAAGGAGCTGCGGTACGCCGACGTGGCGCGCATCGACTCGCTGGTGGCGTCGCTGGACGGGGAACTGGGCAGCACGGCGCAGCGCGCGGTCGAGCACCTGCGCCGGGACGACGCGTTCGCGGGCTACCACGAGCAGGTCGAGGCGCTGGTCGGCAAGGCGGGCGCGATCGGCACGGTCGCCGAGGCCGCGCCGGTGGTCGAGGAGCTGGCCGAGCGGCAGCGCGGCCTGGAGGTGCTGACCGAGGTCGTCGGCTCGCTGGACATCGCCGACGCCACCGTGCGCACCTCGATCCTGGAGCGGATCGGCGAGGTGCTGGGCGGGCTGAACCGGGCGCGGGCCACTGTGGACGGTCGCAGGCGCGCCCTGGCGGCCACCGAGGGCCGGGCCGAGTTCGCCGCCGAGTTCGCGCTGCTGGGCCAGGCGATCACCGGGGCGCTGGCGGTCGCGGACACCCCGCAGCGGTGCGACGAGCAGCTGGGCCGGCTGCTGCTCCAGGTGGAGAACCTGGAGTCGCGTTTCGGGGAGTTCGACGACTTCCTGGCGCGGCTGGGCGGCAAGCGGACCGACGTGTACGAGGCGTTCTCGTCGCGCAAGCAGGCGTTGCTGGACGACCGGGCGCGGCGCGCGGACCGGCTCTCGTCGTCGGCCGACCGCATCCTGGCGAGCGTGACCAGGCGGGTGGCGTCGCTGGCGTCGGTGGACGAGGTCAACACCTACTTCGCGTCCGACCCGATGGTGGCCAAGGTCCGCTCGGTGGCCGACGAGCTGCGGTCGCTCGGCGACCAGGTGCGGGCCGAGGAGCTGGACGGGCGGGTGCTGGCCGCGCGGCAGGAGGCGGGGCGCGCGCTGCGCGACCGGCTGGACCTGTTCGACGGCGACACGATCCGGCTCGGCAGGCACCGGTTCGCGGTGAACACCCAGCCGGTGGACCTGACGCTGGTGCCGAAGGACGGCGCGCTGTCGTTCGCCATCACCGGCACCGACTTCCGCTCGCCCGTGCGCGATCCCGCGTTCGCCGACACCAAGCCGTTCTGGGACCAGCTGCTGGTGTCGGAGACGGCCGAGGTGTACCGGGCCGAGCACCTGGCCACGTCGATCCTGGCCACGCACCCGGTGGACGCGCTGCACGCGGCCGTCACCGAGGACCGGCTGCCCGAGCTGGTGCGGCAGGTGGCCGAGTCGCGGCTGGACGAGGGCTACGAGCGCGGTGTGCACGACCACGACGCGACCCGCATCCTCGACGTGCTGCTGCGGCTGCACGCGGGCGCGGGGGTGCTGCGGTACCCGCCTTCGGCGCGGGCGGCGGCGCAGCTGTTCTGGGCTTCGGCCGACGAGGACGCGCGGGCGGTGTTCGAACGGCGCGCGGTGTCGCTGGGGCGGGCGCGGGCGGCGTTCGGGCACACGACGGCCATCGACGAGCTGTGCGCGGAGCTGGCCGAGGCGGCCGGTGACCCGCTGGCGGGCGAATACCTGTTCGAGGAGCTGTGCAGCGCGCCGTTCGGGTTCGCCACGAGCGCCG
This sequence comes from Actinosynnema sp. NPDC091369, assembly GCF_044757065.1. Taxonomy (NCBI): domain Bacteria; kingdom Bacillati; phylum Actinomycetota; class Actinomycetes; order Pseudonocardiales; family Pseudonocardiaceae; genus Actinosynnema; species Actinosynnema sp. NPDC091369. The sequence continues at coordinate 1,411,846 of NZ_JBIVUG010000001.1, forward strand.
GGGCGCGTGCCCTGGTGGACGCCTTCCACCGGGCGCTGGGCGGGCGCAAGGAGTTCGACGAGGACCTGCGCGCGGTCGCGGACCCGGCCGTGCGGCGGCGGTTGGCGGAGGGCTGGTACGAGGCGTTCCTGGCGGGCCTGCCGGAGCGGGACCGGTACCTGCCGGACCTGCCGGAGGCGGTGGCGCTGGAGCTGTGCCGCGACCTGCCGCGGCACGAGTCGTCCGCCCAGCTCACCGCCACCGCGGACGGCCTGCTGGGCACGCACCCGCGCGTCGTCGACCGGTCGCTGGCGTTCCGGCTGGACGAGCTGCTGACCCGCACCCGGGCGTTCCGCGAGCAGCGCGTCCCCGCCTACCGCGCCTACCAGCGACGCCGCAACGAGGTCGTGGCCGCCGAACGCGCGCGGCTTCGGCTGGACGAGTACCAGCCGAAGGTGATGAGCGCGTTCGTGCGCAACCGGCTGCTGGACGAGGTGTACCTGCCGCTGATCGGCGACAACCTGGCCAAGCAGCTCGGCGCGGCGGGTGACGGCAAGCGCACCGACCAGATGGGCCTGCTGCTGCTCATCTCGCCGCCCGGCTACGGCAAGACCACCGTGATGGAGTACGTGGCCAACCGGCTCGGCCTGGTGTTCGTCAAGGTCAACGGCCCGTCGCTGGGCCACGAGGTGACGTCGGTCGACCCGGCGGACGCGCCGAACGCCACCGCGCGGCAGGAGGTCGAGAAGATCTCGTTCGCGCTGGAGGCGGGCAACAACGTGCTGCTGTACCTGGACGACATCCAGCACACGTCGCCGGAACTGCTCCAGAAGTTCATCTCGCTGTGCGACGCGCAGCGGCGGATGGAGGGCGTGTGGGACGGCGGCACGCGCACCTACGACCTGCGCGGCAAGCGGTTCGCGGTGTGCATGGCCGGCAACCCGTACACGGAGTCCGGGCAGCGCTTCCGCATTCCCGACATGCTCGCCAACCGCGCCGACGTGTGGAACCTGGGCGACGTGCTGTCCGGGCGCGAGGACCTGTTCGCGTTGAGCTACATCGAGAACGCGCTCACGTCGAACCCGGTGCTGGCGCCGCTGTCCACGCGGGACCGCGGCGACGTGGAGCTGCTCGTGCGGATGGCGCGCGGCGAGGACGTGCGGGCCGACCGGCTCGCGCACCCGTACCCGCCGGTGGAGCTGGAGCAGGTGCTGTCCGTGCTGCGCAAGCTGGTGCGGGTGCAGGAGGTCGTGCTGGCGAACAACCGGGCCTACATCGCCTCGGCCGCCCAGTCCGACGCCTCGCGCGTCGAGCCGCCGTTCCAGCTCCAAGGCTCCTACCGCAACATGAACAAGCTGGCGGAGAAGGTGGTGCCGGTGATGAACGACGCGGAGCTGGCCGCCGTGATCGACGACCACTACGCGGGCGAGGCGCAGACCCTGACCTCGGGCGCGGAGGCGAACCTGCTCAAGCTGGCCGAGCTGCGCGGCACGCTGTCCGAGGAGCAGGCCGCGCGGTGGGCCGAGGTCAAGGCCGCCTACGTCCGGGCACAGGCCCTCGGCGGCGCGGACGACGACCCGACGTCCCGCACGGTGGGCGCGTTGTCCCTGCTGACGGACCGGGTGGGGTCGGCGCTGGACCGGCTGGCCGACCGCTGACCGTCAGTCGGCGCGCTCGCAGGCGATGCCGTCGCCGTCGCGGTCGAGGTAGTGGCGGTCCCAGCCGACCACCTCGATGCGCGTGGTGCCCTGCTCGTGCAGCCAGTCGCACAGCCGCCGCACGCCGCGCGGGAACCGCCAGGGCACGCACGGGCCTTCGGTCAGGTACGAGCGGTCGCAGTCCTCGCCCCACGAAGGGCTGGTGGAGGTGGAGGTCGCCGGGGCGCTGGTCGACGGCGGCGGCTCGGACGTGGTGGTCGTCACGGCGACCTCGGTGGTGGTGGTGACCGGTGGCGTGGGTCGGGGCTCGGGCGGCGGGACGACCACGAGCACCGTCGTCGGTCGCGCGACCTCGAGGGTGGTGGTGTAGGTGGCGCTGAGCACCCCGGGCTCCGCCGGGCTCAGCTGCACCTGCCGCACGTCGACCGGGCGCTGCTCGTCCACCGTGAGCGCCAGCGCCACGAGCGTGCCGGTCGCCAGTAACAGCGCCACTCCGGCGAACGCGACACTCCTGCCACTGCTCATCCCAGCACCCGCCCCGAGGCTCCAAGCTGTCACGTGGAATCGCTCGCGCCGGAAGAGGCGTTACGCCCCAGCCGTTCCGGCAGGTCGCAGGGGGTGACGGAAGCGGCACGACATGACACGATCGGGTGGTGGACGTCGGGTTGCTCGGACCGGGAAGCGTCACCTGGCAGCTGCACGCCGACCCCGCCATGTGGGTCGCCGGCATCGCCAGTCTCTACCTCCAGGCGCTGCACCCGCGCGCGGTCGCCGCCGTGGTGCAGAACTCGAACTTCCAGCAGGACCCGCTGGGCCGGTTGCTGCGCACCGCGGACTTCGTCGGCACGGTCAGCTACGGCTCCACCGACGAGGTCGAACGGGCCGCCGCCCGCGTCCGCGGCGTGCACCGCACGTTGCGCGCCAAGGACCCGGCGGGCCGGAGCTTCCGCATCGACGACCCGGAACTGCTGCTGTGGGTGCACTGCGCCGAGGTCCACTGCTTCCTCACCGTGCTGCGCCGCGCCGGCTACCGCCTCACCGACGCCCAGGCCGACCGCTACTACGCCGAGCAGCGCCGCACCGCCGCCCTCGTGGGGCTGCACCCCGACGAGGTGCCCGGCAGCGCCGCCGAGGTGGCCGACTACTTCGCGGCCGTCCTCCCGGAGCTCAAGCGCACCGCGGACTCCGAAGTGGTGTACCGGTTCCTGCACCGCCCGCCCGTGGACGGCGTGCTGCGGCTCGGCCTGGACGCCTACGAGCCGCTGCTCGGCCACCTCGCGTACTCCGTGCTGCCCGAGTGGGCCATCGCCCTGCACGGCCACCGCCCCTACCCCGAACCCGCCGCCACCGCGCTGCTGCGCGCCGTCCGCGCCGCCGCGCTGCTGGTGCCCGCCCCGATCCGCTGGGGCGTGCCCGAAGGTCACGTGAACAAGGCGATACGGCGACTGGGCCTGCGCGTTGCGCCGAGGCGGGCACTCCTGCCGTCCTGACGGGGAGTCGGCGGGCTCACAGCGGTTACTGCTCCGAACGGCGCAGTGGAGTGGACCACTGCGACCTTTATCGCATCTGGAGGAACGCTCGGTTTGCTTAGCATGGCCACCGTCCGGCGCGTCGACCCGCGCCGACGTTCCCGAGCACCCCGAGAGGTTCGCACCTCATGCTGTTCCGACGACTGCTGCCCGCGACCGCCCTGGCCGCGGCCCTGTCCCTGACCGCCGCGTGCGGCGGCGCGAGCGACGACACCCTCGCCGGCAAGGCCGACGACGGCGAGCTGACCATCGGCATCCGGTTCGACCAACCGGGTCTGGGCCAGCGCCGGCTCGACGGCAAGTACGTCGGCTTCGACGTGGACGTGGCCAAGTACGTGGCCGCCCAGCTCGGCGTGGACGAAAAGGGCATCACCTGGCGCGAGGCCCGCTCCGCCGACCGCGAGAAGCTGCTCGCCTCCGGCGAGGTGGACTTCGTCGTCGCCACCTACTCGATCACCGACAAGCGCAAGGAGCAGGTCTCCTTCGCCGGGCCGTACTTCGAGACCGGCCAGGGCGTGCTCGTCCGCTTCACCGAGGACGACATCACCGGCCCGGAGACGTTGAACGGCAAGAAGCTGTGCTCGGTGACCGGCTCCACGTCGGCGCAGAAGGTCAAGGACCAGTTCGCCCAGGACGTGCAGCTCGTGGAGTACGGCCAGTACTCCGACTGCGTCATCGCGCTGCTCGCGGGCAACGTCGACGCGGTGACCACCGACGAGGTGATCCTCGCCGGGTACGTGGCGGAGAACCCGGAGCTGCTCAAGCTGGTCGGCACGCCGTTCACCACCGAGCGGTACGGCATCGGCCTGCCCAAGGACGACGCCGAGGGTCGGGCGGCGGTCAGCTCGGCCATCGAGAAGATGGTCGGCTCCGGCGAGTGGCGGTCCGCGCTGGAGCGCAACATCGGCCAGGCCGGCGTCGAACTCCCGGAACCACCCAAGGTGACGGAGAAGTAGCTGTCCGGTGGACCAATGACTTCGGGGGTGTAGTGCTGGGCGTCACCAACCGATACGCTCAGCCACGCAGGCCGTGGTTTCTGTGTTCGTGTCTCACGCTCGCGGAACGACACGCGGGCGTGCCGTCCCCACCCCAGCGGTGGGGGAAACGCCCCGGGACGGCCGGGGCTGCACGGTGCAGCCCCAAGCTTTCCTGCGATGGAGGCAGGTACATGGCACTGGGCACTGTCAAGTGGTTCAACTCCGAGAAGGGCTTCGGCTTCATCGCCCAGGAGAACGGCGGGCCGGACGTCTTCGTGCACTACTCGGAGATCCAGGGCCAGGGATTCCGCACCCTGGAGGAGAACCAGCGGGTCGAGTTCGAGATCGGCCAGGGCACCAAGGGTCCGCAGGCCCAGAACGTGCGCAAGGTCTGATCGCAGCCGGTCGTCACAACGTCACGTCTCAGCGGTACGCAGCAGGCCCCCGACCGGGATGGTCGGGGGCCTGCTCGCGGTTCGGGTTCGGGCCCGGCTTCGGGGCCGGGGCGGTGTGGTGCGGTGGGCTAGTAGCCGCGCTGGCGGGCTTCCCACTCCAGTCGCTGCATGACCCACTCGGTGGCCAGCGCCTGGGGGGAGGTCTGCCGCTCGGCGGCCAGTTCCTTCAGCTGCTCGTTCGCCATCAGCTGGAGGCGGAGCTGGTAGACCTGCGCGTTGCCGAAGCTGGTGCCGGCCGTCGTCTCCGCGTCCGCGGTCTCCGGGGCGAGGGCGGCCAGGTAGGACTCCAGCTCCTCGTCGGGCAACGGTTCTTCCACTTCGCGCGAGAGCGGGCGATGCCGGCCGGACTTCGACCGTCCAAGGGATCCAAGAGGCACGGCGACACGATAACGGTTGGATTGCGGAGCCGGCCGAACTGTGGCCTGGGTCACAGATGTGTGCATGGAGAGGCCCCCGCGCCAGGGGGAGGAACGCGGGGGCCGGAGGGGATCTCCACAGGCGCTGACCGGGGGTGTGTCAGCAATTCGGATTCTTGCACGCGCACGTGGGCCTGGGGAGTGGGTTGAGCCGAAATCTTCAGGTAGTCGATGGCGGCAACCCCTACCGCGCCCGTTCCGGCGCGCCGGCGGAGCTACCCCTGAGGCGTGTGCGGCTCTTCGGGCGGCGCCTCCAGGTTGGTGATCTCGCCCTCCAGCCGCTGCACCAGGTCCTCCAAGCCCGCGAGCATCCCGTCGAGCTGGCTCATCTTGTCGCTCATCAGCCGGTCGATGTCCGCCTCGATCGCCGCCAACGACAGGCTGCCGAACAGCTCCTGCGGGTCCGCCGCGGCGGGACCGGGCTCACCGGCCGCCGGGCTCTCCGCTGCCGTCGTCTCGGCGGTCTCGGCGGTCTCGGCGGTCTCGGCCGTCGCGGAGTCCGGTGTGGCGGTGTCGGGCGTCGCGGTGGCGGGCGTGGTGTCCGGCTGCGCGGCGTCGGCCTTGCCGTCCGCCGCGGGTGGTTCCGGGGTCTGCCCCGGTACCGGTTCGGTCATGGGTTGCACCCTCCTCGTTCGCGACAAGCACATCACGCGACGCTTGACACCAAGTGGCCTACACGGAAAGTGACGCTGTGTTGCCCCTGAATCACTCTCCGGGGGGCTGCTGCGGTTCGATGGGCTCGCTTAGCCTCACGCCAACCTCAAGTCGGGGAGGCGTCATGAGCGGGTCCCTTGAAGTGCGTCAGTTCCTGTGGAACCAGGACGACACGATGTCCAGGCCGGGCGGCGGTGGGGTGCCCGCCCAGCGAACCGGTGAGCCGTCGCGGATCTCGGACGAGCAGGTGCACCGGGCTCGGTTGTCGGTGGCGCGCGGTGCCACCAGCGCCGAGGACTGCCGGTTGCTGCTCGACATGCTCGGGCTGTCGCCGGGTGAGGACGGGGGCGTGCCGCCGGTGCAGCGGTAGGACGTCACGGGTCACGGCCCCTCCGGGGCAGCTCGATCCGGAGGGGCCGTCCTGTTGCCGGGGCACGGAGTTTTGTGACAGTGTTACAAAATGCCGTCCCTCGCTGAGTCAACCCGGGAACCGCTGGTCAGGACCGGCGGGCTGTTCATGACGTCGCCCGAGCTCGCCGCCCGCGAACAAGCCGTCGGCCTGCCGCCGCGCACGCTGTACTTCCGCGGTCGCACGGCGGTCCTCGGCGACCCGCCGCCGGGTGTGGTGGCGTCGGTGGTCGGGATCTTCCCCGAGTGGTTGGTCGAGGCCGCCCTCGTGCGCTCCTTCCCCGCCGACCGCGCCGCCGGTGCCTACGCCGGCGCGTGCTGGGACTGGTCCCGCAACCACCTCGGCGACGTGCCCGAACCCGACCGGTTCGCGAAGCTCGCGCTCGCGGTGGTCGACGGCGCGGACGCCTCCGCGCTGCCGCTGTTCCGCGGCTGGCGCGACGCGGCCCGTCCCGCCGACGCCCCGGCCGCGCTCGGCCACGCCCTGATGGTGCTGCGCGAGCTGCGCGGCGGCCTGCACTTCGCCGCGCTGCGCGCCGTCGGCCTCAGCGTGGTGCAGGCCGTCGCCCTGGACCCCGGTGGCGGTCGCGGCCGGCTCCTCCGCACCGGGTGGCGCCCCGAGGACGCCGAGGAGCTGCTGGCGTCCGTGGCGGACCGGCCGGACCTCGAAGAGCGGTGGCGGCGGGCCGAGCGGTTGACCGACGAGCGGTTCGACGACGCGCTCGCCGTGCTGACCGACGCGGAACGGGCCGAGTTCGCCGGCCGACTGGTCGCGCTCTGACCCTCGACGGGTGGTCGCACGGGGGTGGAATCGCAGGTCAACACCTTGTGCGACCCCCGTTTTGGAAGTGTGGTGCCTCGTGCCCTATGCTTACGATGCTTCCACCGGACAGCGTGGAGGGCCTGGGAAAGAAGGTGGCCCAAGGGCTGCCGGCGGAAACCAGGTCCCCATCGTCTAGCGGCCTAGGACCCCGCCCTTTCAAGGCGGTAGCGCGGGTTCGAATCCCGTTGGGGGCACGTAGTACAGTGGGACAGCAAGACAGAAGTGAGCAAGGCCCAGTGGCGCAGTTGGTTAGCGCGTCGCCCTGTCACGGCGAAGGTCGCGGGTTCGAGTCCCGTCTGGGTCGCAAGGCAGTTCGGCCAGGTTGGTCGAGCCGCTACCTGGCCAGGTAGCTCAGTTGGTACGAGCGACCGCCTGAAAAGCGGTAGGTCGGCGGTTCGACCCCGCCCCTGGCCACCAGATCGTTCGAGAAAGCCCTTCCGATTGCCGGAGGGGCTTTTCTCATTTCCCGGCGGTGAATCGGATGACCGCCAGCGCCTGATCGTCGTGCACTTTCGGCCGCGGCCACTTCGCGCGATCACCGTCACCCTCTTCGGCCGCGCGGATCTCGTCCAGCACGGCTTCCGGCCCTCTTTTCGACGTGATGTCCAACACGGTTTGCCAGTCCGCGAACAAGCCGTAGTCGTCCACGCCGCAGGACACCCCGTCGGTCGCCATCAGCACGGCCCGGACCCGGTGCCGCGGCCAGCTCGCCCGCACCGCCCGATGAGCGGCCGCCGGCTCCGCCTCCGCGACCCACCAACCGTGCTCCCGGTTGCGCCAGTCCGTGATCCGGGTCACGCGGCCGCGCAGGTCCCGCAGCCGGTTGTCGGCGACGACCTCGACGCCGTCGTGGGTGAACACCACGACCGGGCTGTCGGCCAGCACCAGGACGTCGACCGCGGTGTCGGTCCACCGCGTGATCGCGACCGTGCTGGACGGCGAGTCGCCCGGGGTGAGGCCGTGCCGGGCGGCTAGCCGGGCGATGGCGCGCGCCAGGTCGTCGGCCAGGTCGCCGTCGAGGCTGGTCAACTCCTCGGCCAGGTGGCGCGAGTGCCAGCCGCCGTCGCGTTCCCGCGGGGTCGGCGAGGTGGCGCCGTCCAGCAGCACCACGGCGTTCGGCAGGACGACGACGCGGTCCTCGGTGGGGCGCGGCAGGCCGTCGCGGCCCAGCCCGGCCCGTTCGGCGGTGGTGATCTCCGGCATCACGGCCGAGCCTAGTGCGTCAACCTGGGTTGACAACCGGGTGCGTGTCAACCAAAGTTGACGGCATGACGGAGGCAACGGAGCTCGCCTCGGCGGCGGGCGACCAGGACCCCAGGGTCGGGCTGCGAGCGGTGAGCGCGCTGCGCCGACTACTGGAAACGCTCGAAGCCGTGCAGGTGCGCAACGCCCGCGCCCGCGGCTGGTCATGGCAGGAGATCGCGGCCGAGCTCGGGGTCACCCGGCAGGCCGTCCACAAGAAGCACGGGGGAGACCGATGATCGGGGAACGGTTCACCAGGGCCGCCCGCCAAGCCGTCCACGAAGCGGTCGCGCAGGCCGAACGGCTCGACGCGCCCGAGATCGCGCCCGAGCACCTGGCGCTCGCGCTGCTCGACGCGCCGGTGCTGGCCGAATTCGAGCTGGAGCGCGACGAGGTCGCCGACGCGTTCGCCGCCGCCCGGCGCAAGGGCGGGCTCAGCGACGCCGACACCGAGGCGTTGCGGGGGCTCGGCATCGACGTCGACCGGATCGTGGCGTCGGTCGAGCGCACGCACGGCGAAGGCGCGCTGGCCGGTGCGCCGGGCCGGCGCCGGCGGCGGTTCTTCGGCAACCACCGGCCGTTCACCGCGGCGGCGAAGAAGACGTTGGAGCGCAGCCTCGTCGAAGCCCGCGACCTCGGCCACCGCTCGCTCGGCCAGGAGCACCTGGTGTTGGCACTGCTGGCCGAGCGGGGGCTGGTGGCCGAGGTGCTGGGGTCGCGGGGCGTGAGCTACGTGGAGGTCAGGAAGCGGGTCGCTCGCTCACCCAGGTGACCAGGGGGAGGAACGCCTGGGTCAGCGGGCCGATGGTGACGGCGAAGAGCACCGTGCCCACGCCGATCGTGCCGCCGAACAACCAGCCGACCGCGAGCACGGTCACCTCGACCACCGTGCGCACCAGGCGCAACGAGGTCCCGGTCCGCGCGCAGAAACCGGTCGTCAGGCCGTCGCGCGGACCGGGGCCGAGGCGGGCTCCGATGTAGACGGCGGCGGCCAGGCCGTTCAGCACGATCCCGACCGTGAGGAACAGGATGCGCGGCAGCAGGTCGGCGGGGTTCGGCAGGATCGCGAGCGTGACGTCCACGGCGACGCCGATGACGACCACGTTGCAGACCGTGCCGACGCCGGGTCTCTGCCGCAGCGGGATCCAGCAGAGCAGGACCACCGCGCCGACGAGGGCGGTGATCAGGCCGAACGACAGGCCGGTGATCTTGGTCAGGCCCTCGTGCAGCACGTCCCACGGGTCGAGGCCGAGGGTGGCGCGGATCTGCAGCGCCATGCTCGCGCCGTAGAGCCACAGGCCCGCGAGGAGCTGGGGGATGCGGCGGACGGGCGAGACGGTGACCGGGACCGGGGTGAGGGCGGCGAGCATGTGGCCATCCTTCGTCCCGATTGGCCTTGTATTCCAGATCCAATCGGCAATAATTGGCCTTGTGAACCTCGATGTCCCGCCAGGTGGACGCATATCCGGCTTCCGCCTGGCCCGACTGCTCGGTGAGTGGCGTCGCCGTGGCGCACGTCACGGCTCGGTCGACCTGGCCGCGGCGATCCGGATGCTCGTGCTCGACGGCCGGCTGCCCGCGGGGACGCGGCTGCCGGCGGAGCGCGAACTGGCCGAGGTGCTGCCGGTGAGCCGCACGATGATCACCGCGGCGCTGGACCAGCTGCGGTCGGAGGGGCTGGTCGCGAGCCGGCGCGGGGCGGGGTCGTGGATCAGCCTGCCGACCGGGGCGCTCGGCGTCGTGCCGGACACCCCGCTGGTGGGGCACGGCACGGTCGACTTCGCGCGGGCCGCACCACCGGCGCTGCCGGGCGTGCTGGCGGCGTTCGACCAGGTCCGGCGGTACCTGCCGGAGCACCTGGCCGACCACGGGTACTACGAGCACGGCCTGCCCGAGCTGCGGCAGCGCATCGCCGACCGGTACGCCGCGCGCGGCCTGCCGACGTCACCCGACCAGATCGTGGTGACCAGCGGCGCGCAGCACGCGCTCGCCCTGACGCTGCGGCTGTTCACCGGACCGGGTGATCGGGTGCTGGTGGAGCAGCCGAGCTACCCGAACGCGCTGGACGCGATCAAGGCCGTCTCCGCCATCCCGGTGCCGGTCGCGATGACCGACACCGGCTGGGACCTGCCCGGCATCGCCGCCGCCCTCCGCCAAGCCGCACCGCGCATGGCCTACGTCGTGGTCGACTTCCACAACCCCACCGCCCACCGCCTGGACGCCGAGGGCCGCGCCGAACTGGCCGACACGGCCCGCCGGGCCCGCACCCCGCTGGTCGTGGACGAGACCGTCGTCGAACTGGACCTGGACGGCGACCCGCTGGACGGCCCGCCGCCGATGGCGAAGTTCGCCGACGACCTGGTCGTCACCCTGGGGTCGGCCAGCAAGTCCCACTGGGGCGGCCTGCGGGTCGGCTGGATCCGCGCGTCCCCCGAGGTGGTCCACCGCCTGATCTCCACCCGCACCGCGCTCGACCTGGGTTCCGCGGTGGTCGAGCAGCTGGTGCTGGCCGAGCTGCTGGCCGACCCCGAACCGGCCCTGCGCGAACGGCGGGCGCAGCTCGCGGCCCGGCGCGACGTGCTGATGGAGGGGTTGCGCGAGCACTGCCCGACGTGGCGGTTCCGCAGGCCGGAGGGCGGGCTCAGCGTGTGGTGCGAGCTGGACGGCCCGGTGAGCACCCGCATCGCGGTCGTGGCCCAGAACCACGGCATCCGCTTGGCCCCGGGGTCCCGCTTCGGGGCTCACGGCGGGTTCGAGCGCTGGTTGCGCCTGCCGTTCGTGCAGCCGCCGGAGGTCTTGCGGGACGCGGTCCGCCGGCTGGGCCTGGTGGCCGCGTCGGTGGCGGGTCCGGGGATGTCCGCTGACGCCGACCTGACCGTCCCGGTCGCCTGACGCCCGTTCGGCGGTCCGATCGGCCGGCGGTTCGGCCGACGGTCGGTTCGACTGGCGTTCCGGCGGTCAGCCGGGTCGGAAGGCTCGGCCGAAGGTCTGATCGCGGGGCCGGTCGGTGGCCGGCCCGGAGTTCTGGCTGGTGGTGTGCCAGGTGGCTCGGCCGAAGTCCTGTCCGGTGACATGCCGGGCGACTTGGTCGAAGTCCGGGCCGGTGGCTCGCCCGAGGGTCCGGCTGGTGGTCTCGCCGGTGGGCTGCTTCGTGGGGGTGGTGGGGTGTGGGCGGGGGTGTGGTCGGCAGGGGGTCCTCATGGTTTAACCGAGGGGCGGTAACAGTGTTTCCGTACATTCTCGGGTCGTGATCACCCGATCGTGTTTCCCGGCCGTCGGGTCCGGCGCAGCCCCTCGGTGAGCCGGAGCCCGACGGCGGTTCGTGGACCTGCGGCGGGGACGCTCCAGGGATTGGCGTCCCCTGCCGCAGGTTCCCGTCGGTCCCGGCGTCGCGGGGGCAGCGCGGCGACGGGACCTCACCCGTTCCTGCCAGGGCGCGGTTGGCAGGACGGGGAGCTTCGCGGTTCGTGCGCGAACAGGTGTGGTGCGGGGGAGAAGAACCGGTCAGACGGTGTGCGATCGCGCGTGCTCAGGGCACACGGGTCCCGTGTGACTCAGTCGGGTGACGTGCTCGGCAGCCCTGGAACGCTGCCCGGGGTGCGGCCGTCGTCCCAGCGCTCGGCCGACCACGCGGCCGACGGCTTGGGGTCGGACTGGCCAGTGAGCGACGCGAGCACGCCGCCCCGGTGGCCGCCGCCGCTGTCCGCGCTGCCCGAGGACGCCGTGGGCGCGCTCGGCGCGGGTGCCTGCTTCGGCGCGGGGGCGGGTGCGCTCGGCTGCGGCGCTTCCCAGACCACCTCGGCGTCCGGGGTGGCCGGTGGGACGGCCGGAGCCGGCGGGGAAAGAGGTGCGAACAGCGGCACGACCGCGCGGGCCGGTGCGACCACGGGTGCCGCGGTCGGCGTCACGGCCGCCCTGGCTCGGGCCTCCGCCTCGCGGGCGACGGCCTTCGCGGCCACCTTCGCCTCGTGCAGCGGTGCGGGCATCGTGTTCGACACCGCGCCCGAGTGGCTGTACCCGCCGTAGCCGCTGGAACCGCCCGAGTACCCGTAGCCCTCGTAGCTCTGCTCGCCGGTGCCGTCCGAGTACGGGTCGGCGTCCGGGTAGCGGTAGGTCTCCGCCTCCCCCGGGCCCGCCATCGCGGACAGCGGAGCGGCGGTGAACGCGTCGGCACCGGTCAGGTCGGCGGTGAACAGCGCGACCGCGGGGAATGACTCGAACGACTGGGTCGACTCGATCGGCTGAGGCTCGTGCGTGACGGTCGCGAACGGCGCGAGCTTCGCCGGCACGGCCTCGGCGACCGCCTGGTCGACGACCGCGGCCTGCGGTCCGCCGAACGTCGCGTTCACCGCGTCGAGCGCCTTCACTACCTCGTCAGAGTGGTCTTCGCCCGCGGACGCCACCCCAGCGCACACGAACCACGCCGCCGCGGCCAACCCGCTGACGGTGAGCGTCCGCAGCAGCAGCGATCCGCCGCGGCGCACCGCGAAGGGAGTAGCCACTGTGGATCACCACCGCTCCGGGGTAAGGCGAACGGGACGGACCGTTCGAGGTCCACGTTCTGCTATGTCTAGCACTGGGAACCGCATTTTCGAACGTTCTCCGGCGGAAACCGCTCGGAAGGGCGGTGCGGTGCGGCTGTCCGTGTCGTCCCACCGGTCCGTGAACACAGTCCGTCGTGTCCCCCTGATGGGGTGAGGGTGTGAAATGTCCGGTGTGGACGGCGGCGGGAAGTCCCGTGTGGACGCCTGACCGGCGCATTTGACACCAACGGCCTGCGACACCCGAATAGCCGTCCCTCGAATGGGTGAAGGGAAACGCACGGTCACCCCGCTCCGAGGCAGACGAAGCCCAGGTCACCGTGCCGGGCCTGAGCGTCCGCAAGCGCTTGCGCCGGGTGGTCCAGGTTCGCGTGGAGTTCCGCCATCAGGCCCACCACCCGTTCGTCCACCGAGCCCTGGACGCTCTCCACGACGACACGCGCACCTCGCCGCAAGAACTGCCGCGCCAATCCCGATTCGCCGGCGGGCAACACCACCACCGAGGGCACCCGCGCCAAACCCGCCAAGTCGTGCCCGTGCAGCGGCCCGTCCGCCAACGAAAAATACGAAAACAATTCGTCTTGCCGCACACCGCGGGCCGCGAAGTGCACGACATCCGCATTGATCATTCCGCGCAATGCGTCATCGACCGTCGAACAGACGCGACCACCGTGCGCGGCGCGCAGAGCGTCAACCTCCCGCCCCGCGCGCCCGGCCACCCACAGGCGCTCGGCCACCGCCAACGGCCGAGAGGCAGCCCGGAACCAGCACCCGACCGACGGCGCCACCGACACCGCGCGCCCCCGGGCCGACGGCAGCGCGCCCCACGGCACCCGGGCCAGCTCCGGGCTCGGCACCACGACCACCGCGCGGTCACCGGCGGGCCGCAGGAGGCGGTCGAGCGCGGCCACGTCCCCGGACGGCGGAACGTGCCGCGCCACGCCGAAGTCGTGCACCCGCACCCGCCCGCCGACGACGGACGCGCCGACCAACCGCCCGCGGTGGCTGATGAGCACCAGCAACGCCCGCTCGCCCAACGCGTCCACCACGTCGTCCAGCCGCACGCCCGCACGCCCGACCGCCGCCGAGCGCGACAGCACGCGCAGCTCCCGTTCCAGCAGCGCGAGCCGGTCCCGCGGCGTCACGCGACGAACCAGGGCGTGGCGTGGTCCGGGCCCGCACCCCGCAGCACGCACCGGACCGGCCCGAACGGCACCCGCTCGACGTGGAACCACCCGGCCGCGTCCAGCGCCGACACCGCCGACCCTCCCGGCCAGCGCACCACCGCCACCGAACCCACCCGAGCCGACCCGCTGACCCGCACCGCGCCACCGCCAGGCGAAAGCCGGAGGTCGAGCCCGTTGAACGCCATCCGCCGCGGCCCGCCCGGCGGGTCCGCGAAGACCGAGTCCGACAGCAACCGCAGCGGCACGGCGTCGGTGCGCTCACCCAACGCGGTCCGCGCCCGGACGGCCACGTGCTCCGGCGTCGGGTCCAACCCGTCCACCACCGCGGCCAAGGCGTCGAGCAGCGCCCGGTCGCCGCACGCCCGTTCCACGCCGATCACCGGGCCACCCCGAGTCGGCGGCGCAGCAGGTCCAGGCACCGGCCGCGGGTGGCGCCCAGGCTGTTCACCGGCACCCCGACCGCCTCGGCGACCTGGGTGAACGACAGCTCGGGCGCGAACGCGGCCAGCCGCAGGATCTCGCGGCACCGGTCGGTCAGCGTCGCGTACGCCCGCCACAGCCCGGTGTCACGGGCCAGCGCCGCCTCTTCCGGCGTCGGCCCGTCGTCGGCGCGAGCGGCGGCGTTCGCCAGGTCCGTCGGCACTTCCCGGCCGCGCGACCGCAGCACCGCCAGCGTCTCGCGCCGGGTGGTCGTGACCAGCCACGCGCCCAGCCGGTCGGGCCGGCGGATGCGGGACAGGTTCTCGGCCAGCGCGAGCCAGGTGGCCTGGCAGACGTCGGCCGCGTCCTCCCGGCTGAGCCGGTGCGAGCGCGGCACCGCCCAGACCAGGCGCACGTAGCGGCGGACGATCTCGTGCCACGCGGCGGCGTCGCCGCGGCAGGCGAGGACGAGCAGCTCGGTGTTGTCGCAATCTCGCATGCACCTTGAGAGCACCGGGTCTGACCTGGGGATACCGTCGCCGCTCGATGGTGTGGTCGGGGGAACCGGTGATCGTCTCGCTGCGTCGCTACTCGGTTCGCAGGCTCGCCGGGCGGATCGCCGAGCGCAGCGCGGGCAGCGTGCACAGCGACACCACGAGCACGACGACCGCCGCCGCGGCGACCGTGGTGGCGATCTCGGTCCAGTCGACGCGGAACCGCCCGGACGGCGCGACGAGCCACGCCGTGCCCAGGCCGATCGGGATGGCCAGCGCGATGCCGAGCGCCGCCGGGATCGCGGTCTGCCAGAGCGCGGACACCGCGAGCACCTTGGGCGGCACGCCGTTGGCGGCCAGCACCGCCGTGGGCCGGCGGCGTTCGAAGACCTGGTCCACGGCCGCCGCCGCGAGGCCGATCACGGCCAGCAGGGTGAGCAGCACGGACCCGCCGATGACGCCGCTGCGCAGGGACGTGAACAGCTCGACCTGCCCGGCCTCGAACTGGCGGCGCAGCGTGACGCCCCGGTCGGCGCGGCCGGTGGCGGCGAGCAGGCGGTCGCCGAACGACTCGTCCGGGTCGCCCCGCACGACGAGCTCGGTCGGCGGCAGGGACGCCAGCACCGGATCGGCCCCGCCGGCCACGACGAGCCCCCAGAACCCGCCCCGGGCCGGCTTGTGCGGCGGCACGACCCAGTCCTGCCCGTTGACCTTGAGCTTGGCGCCCGGCTCCGGTCCGGACCCGACGAGGTACGCCGAGCCGTTCACGCAGTCCCGCACGTCGAGGCGTTCGGCGATCTCGACGCAGTCGGTGCTGGTGATGGAGGTGCGGTCGACGACGTGCATGCGCACCTCGCTGACCTGCCGCACGCCGCCGACGAGCGCGATCGCCTCCTCCAGCGGTCGCACGGAGGCTTGCCGGGGCAGGTCGAGCACCCAGCGGTCGGGTGCGTCCACCGGCGGCGCGGCGGTGAACTGGGCCGCCACGCCGAGCAGGACCTGCAACGTCAACGAGCCGGTCAGCACCACGACGACGCCGGACAGCACGCGGGGCGTGCCCGCGTCGAAGCGCAGGGTGCGCAGCGCGAGCAGCGGCGCGATGCCGTCCGGTTCCAGGCGGTGCGCGACCTCGCCGACGAGCCACGGCAGCACCGCGCCGGTGCCGGCGAGGACGAGCGCGATGCCCACGCCGAGCCCGACCGACAGCCGCGCGTCGGCCATCACCTGCCAGTAGCTGCCGATCACCGAGATGACGACGATCAGCGCCGCGCCCGCGCCGATCAGCGCGAACCGCCACCACGCCCGGCGTCGCGGCAGCTCGACCGCGCGGGACAGGCCGAGCGGGCCGACGTCCTCGGTGCGCAGGGCGAGCAGGGCCGACACGACGGCCACCACCGGCACGCCGACCGCGATCAGCGCGCCGAGCAGCGGGTCGGGCAGCAGGTCCGTGGGGAAGAAGCCGACGCCCTCCACCTCGATGAACCGGGCCAGCGGCCGGGCGGCGAAGAACAGGGCCACGCCGACGAACAGGCCGAGCACGGCCCCGGTCAGCGTCTCGCCGCTGGCGATCCAGCGGAGCTGGGTGCGGGACGCGCCGACCAGCCGGATCGCGGCCAGGCGCTGCTCGCGGCCGGTCGCGCCGAGGCGGGTGGCGACCAGCACGAAGATGCCCAGCGGCACGAGCAGGGCGCTGATCGCGGCGACCATGAGCAGCCGGTAGATCGGCGGCAGGGTGGCCGGTGACCGGCCGCTGCCGAACCCGGCGGCCGGGTGGGCGCTGTCGAGGTGGTCGTCGGCCAGGCCCGCGTAGAAGGTCAGGGACTTCGGCCGGGGCAGGCCCGCGTCGGCGATCACGCCGATGACGCTCTCCGGGAAGCGGGCGCGGACCGAGTCGTCGGTGCGCATCAGGTCCAGCAGCTCGGGCGAGACGACCAGTTCGCCCGGTCCGGGGACGCGGCCGACGCCGGGCGGCGCGGGCGCGCCGGGCGCGGTGGCGGCCAGTTCCACGCCGGTGATCAGCCGGCCCTGCCAGGACACGGTGACGTGACGGGCTTTCAGCGTCGCACCGGCCGCGGTCGAGTCGAGGGACGCCGCCTGCACGCGCTGCGACTTCGCCTCCCGCGCGGGGCCGATCGAGGCGGCCAGCAGCAGCACGGTGACGCCGAGGCCGACGCCCGCGGCGGTGAGCGCCAACCTGGCCCACGACGTCCGGCTGCCCCCGACCGCCAGCCGGATGCCGAGGACCAGGTCGGCGAGCCACCTCATCGGAGCACGCCCTGGGCGCTCCGGTCGCCCGTGCGGGCGGTGTGGTGGCGGTGGTGCGGGAATGGGGTCACATCTCCTTAGACGCCTCGGAGCGCCCGAACGTGGCTTCGGTGTGCCGACCGCTGGTGACGTCGCCGCCCCGGGCTTGGGGGCGTCGGGGGCGGCGACGTCCGCCTCGGACCTACTCGGAGCGCAGGCCGAGGGCGCCGGTGGCCCGTCGCAGGGACGGCAGCGACAGCAGGGTCACGACCACGACGAGGAGGGCGGCGGCGGCGCTGAGCACGCCGATGCCCGGCCAGTCGAGCACGATCGGCTGGGAGATGATCCGCAGCAGCAGGACCGCGAGCCCGCCGCCCACGCCGACGGCCACGACCAGCGCCAGGAGCAGCGGCACGGCGTTCTGCCACAGCAGCGACCGGCCCAGCGCGTCGCGCGGCACACCACTGGCCGCCAGCACGGCCAGGGGCCGCCTGCGCTCCCGGACCTGCTCCAGCGCCAACACCAGCAGGCTCGCGCCCGCCAGCAGCAACGTGACCAGCGAACCCGCCAGCAGCGCTTGCCGGATGCTCTGGAACTCCTTGATGCGGTCGGACAGGTCGACCTGGCCGTAGTAGGCGGTGTAGGCGCGCCACGTCATCGGCGCCACGGCGTTGCGGACGTGCTCGGCGATGTCCGGCTGGTCCGGGTCCACCTGCACGAGCACCCTCGTGTGGCCCGCGGCGGCCGGCAGGTCCCGCACCAGGGACGGCGTGACGAGCAGCCCGGAAACGCCCATCGGATCGTCGTCGGACCCGGCGACCTCGGTGAACGCGGGCACCGTCCACTTCAGACTCGGTTCCTGCTCCTGGTCGTTCGCGAAGACCCCGACCTGTTGCCCCGGTTCGGGTTCCGGGCGGCCGGAGCCCGGACCCGACGGCTCGGCGACGTGGAACGAGTCGCCTTCCGCGCAGCTCGGCAGCGCGACCGTCGCCCGCAGCACCTCGCACGTGCCGACGGTCGCCGAGTAGTAGTCCTCACCGAGCTTGAACGCCACGCTCCGCAACGGGTGCACGCGCTCCACGCCGACCGACCGCTGGAGCAGGCCCACGGTCTGCTCGGTCGTCTCGGGCGTCGACTCCTGGAGCACGACCACGATCCGGCTCCGGTCGACCTCCGGCAGGGGCCGGTCCACGACCTCGCTCTCCGCGCTGGCCATCACCGATTGCAGCGCGATCCCGCCCGCCAGGACGACGGCCACGCCGCCGACCACGCGCGCCGCCGTGCCGCTCTCCAGCTGGAGCCTGCGGATCGCGAGCTGCCACGACGGCGCACCGCCGCGCAGCCGGCCCACCGTGCGCTCGACCACCCACGGCAGCAGCACCGGGATGCCCAGCAGCAGCAGGATGATCCCGCCGATGACGATCTCGGCGGACCCGCTGCTCACCGCGCCGCCGAACGCGCCCGCCTGGGTCAGCAGCGCCGCCGCGCCGAGGCCGACCGGCACCAGCCGCCACCACAGCACCCGCCGCACCGGCTTGGTCCGCCGCACCACGCCCAGCGGCTCGATCACCGTGCGGCGCATCGCGACGACCGCCGTCACCACGGCCATGACCGGCACCAGGACCGCGATCAGCACCGCGAGCGGCAGCGACGGGGTCATGTCGCCGATGAACACGCTGACACCCAGCAGCCGGACGTTCTCGACGAACTGCCGCGCGACGAAGAACAGCGCCGCGCCGACGGCCAGGCCGACGACCGCGCCCAGCAGCGCCTCGCCCGCCGCGATCCGGCGCACCCGCTGCGCACCCGCGCCGACCAGCCGCAACGCCGCCAGCCTCCGGTCGCGCTCGGCGCCCGCCAGCCGGGTGGTGATGCCCACGAACACCAGCACCGGGAACAGCAGCGCGACCACGCCGACCATGATCAGCAGGGACAGGATGGGGTCGAGGGTGCGGTCCTGCCGCTCACCCCCGAACCGGACGACCGGGTCGCTGCCCTCCCGCGGCACGGTCGCGTCGCCCGCGTAGAACACCATGTCGTGCGGCGCGTTCAGCGCTTCCCGGCCGATGGTGCCGATCACCTGCTGCGGGAACCGCTCCCGCAGCAGCTCGCCGTCCGGCGAGGCCAGCAGGTCCGCCAGCGCGGGCGACACGAACATCTCGCCGTCGGCGGGCACCTTCGGCGTGCCCGGCGGCACCGGCGCGTTCGGGCCGCCGGGGTTGACGAACCGGCCGGTGATGGGGTCGCCGCGGTAGTCGGTGTTCCAGAACAGGGAGTACAGCACGTCACCGGTCGCCGTCCGGTCGACGACGGGCGAGGCCGCGGCCTGCCGCTCCGCGCGTTCGGACAGCACCGTCGTCACCGAGGACGCGGCCAGCAGCACGGCCACCCCGATGCCGATGCCCGCGCCGGTCAGCGCCAGGCGCACCCACGACGTGCGGCCGCCGCCGAGCGCGAGCCGGACGCCGAGCGCGAGGTCGGGGAGCCACCGCCTCACGTGACCGGCTCCATCTCGCGGGACCGGCCGTCGCGCACCACGACCTCGCGGTCGGAGTAGGCGGCCACCCGCGCCTCGTGCGTCACCAGCACCACCGCCGCGTTCGTCTCCTTCGCCGCGGTGACCAGCAGCTGCATCACGCGCTCGCCGTTGAGGGAGTCGAGCGCGCCGGTCGGCTCGTCGGCGAACACCACGCGCGGTCCGGTGACCAGGGCGCGGGCCACGGCCACCCGCTGGCCCTGGCCGCCAGAGGTCTCGCCGGGGCGCTTGTCCGCGACGTCGGCGACCTCCAGCCGCTCCAGCCACTCGCGGGCGCGCGACTCGGCCTCCTTGCGCTTCACCGAACCCAGCCGCAGCGGCAGCGCCACGTTCTCCAGGCAGCTCAGCTCCGGCACGAGCTGGCCGAACTGGAACACGAAGCCGAAGTCGGTGCGCCGCAGCTCGCTGCGCGCGCCGTCGCCCATCGCGCTGAGCTCCACGTCGCGGTAGCGGACCGTGCCCCGGTCGGGCGTGAGGATGCCGGCCAGGCAGTGCAGCAGGGTCGACTTGCCGGAGCCCGACGGGCCCATCACGGCGACCACCTCGCCCGCGCGCACGCGCAGGCCGGCCCCGTCCAGCGCGGGCGTCGGTCCGAACGACTTGTGCAGGTCGACGGCTTCGAGCAGGGCGCGTGACGTCACGTCCGCGTCGGTCATCGGGTCACCGCCGTCTTGAGCTGGCCGAGGCGCGCGGCGGTGAGCTCCAGCCAGCGCAGGTCGGCTTCCAGGTGGAACAGGGCGTGGTCGCAGATGAGCTGGTCGGCGAGGTCGCCGCGGGCCTTGCGCTTGGTCAGTTCGCGCATGGTGACCAGGTGGGCGGCGCGCTGGACGTCGAGCACGTCGTCCGCGCTGCGGCCGGACAGCAGGGCCAGCACGACCTTGGCGTAGAGGGTGTTCTGGAGGTAGGGCTCCGGCTTCTCCGGCGTGCCCAGCCAGTGCTCGACGTCCGTGACGCCCGCGTCGGTGATCGCGTACCGCTTGCGCTCCGGCCCGTCGCCCGCTTCGACGCCGGCCTCCTCGACCAGGCCGTTGCGGAGCAGGCGCGACAGCGTGGTGTAGACCTGCCCGTAGTGCAGCGGGCGGTCGTGGCCGAAGCGCTCGTCATAGACCTTCTTGAGGTCGTAACCGTGCCGGGGGCCCTTCTCGAGCAGGCCCAGCAGGGTGTGTCCGATCGACATGGGAGCGACTATACACACGGTGTATACACCCGGTTCATAGCCTGATCGGACCAGTGGGACCGGTGGTCCGAACGGGCAGTCGGAGTAACCGATCACGGTGGTTTGACGGTTACTTCGCCACATCGGCCCTCTCCGACGCCTACAGTGGAGGGGTGACTGGTCTGGCGGCCGGCTGGGACCACGCGGCTTTCACGCAGGGTCGAGCCGGCGATGCGGAACACGATGTGGAGCTGCTGCTCGCTTTCCTGAACACCCGGGACCTCGAACTCGGCACGGACGTCCTGGACAGCGCCGCCGCCTGGCGCGCGTGGGTCACCGAACGCGGCCTGGGCCGGGCTGGTGATCCCCACGAGGTCCGCGCCGTCCGCGCCTCGCTGCGGGCCTCGCTGGGTGAACGGCACGACGGACCCGATCCCACCCCCGTCGCGGGCCTGATCCGCGTCGACCTCAGCCACGGCGTGCCGACGATGTCCAGCACCGACGCGCTCGGCGCGGTGCTCGGCGCGGCGGCGCGGCTGGCCGTGCTCGGGACGTGGGAGCGGTTCAAGATCTGCCAGGCGGACGACTGCCGGTGGGCGTTCTTCGACCGCTCGCGCAACCGCTCGCGCACCTGGTGCTCGATGCAGACGTGCGGCAACCGGGAGAAGGCGCGGAACTGGCGGGAACGCCGCGCCCTGAGCGTCACCTGAGCGTGGAACTCGGGGTACCTGAGCGTTCGACACTCGGAGCCCGAACGTAGGACTCACGCGCGAGTCCTACGTTCGGAGCGCGTGTGTCCTACGTCCGGGCGCCCCGAGTCGAACGCTCAGGTCACGTCA
Source organism: Actinosynnema sp. NPDC091369 (assembly GCF_044757065.1). Taxonomy (NCBI): domain Bacteria; kingdom Bacillati; phylum Actinomycetota; class Actinomycetes; order Pseudonocardiales; family Pseudonocardiaceae; genus Actinosynnema; species Actinosynnema sp. NPDC091369. The sequence goes on from NZ_JBIVUG010000001.1 coordinate 1,433,404, forward strand.
CGAGCTGACCGACGGTGTAGATCACCAGGCCGGCCAGGGCGCCCACGACCGTGCCGTTGATGCGGATGAACTGCAGGTCGCGCCCGACCTGGAGCTCGATCTTGCGCGAGGTCTCCTCGGCGTCCCAGCGCTCCACGGTGTCGGTGATCAGCGTGGTGATCTCGCCGCGGTAGTTGGTCACCACGTACCCCGCCGCGCCCTCGAGCCACCCGTCGACCTTCGCGCGCATCGACTCGTCCTCCACCAGTCGGCGGCCGAACGCGATGAGCCCCTCGCGCACCCGCTTGCGCAGCTCCGACGACGGGTCCTCGGCCGCGTCGAGCAGCATCTTCTTCGCCGTGCCCCACGCCGACCCGATCAGCCGCTGCACGTCCGGGTGCTCGATCACCTGCTGCTTGACCTGCTCGGCCCGCTGCATGGTCGCCGGGTCGGTGCGCAGGTCGGCCGCGAACTCGATCAGGAACTGGTCCACCGCCAGCCGCATCGGGTGGTTGACGTCGGTCTTCACCGCCCACGCGAAGTTCAGCAGCTCGGTGTAGACCTTGTCGCCCAGCAGCGAGTCGACGAACTTCGGCGACCACGACGGCGCCCGGTCCGACACCACGCCCATGACCTTCTCGTAGTTGTCCCGCACCCAGTCGTACGCCCGGTCGCACACCAGGTCCACGAGCTTGTGGTGCGCGCCGTCGGTGAGCACCTGGCCCAGCAGCTTGCCCAGCGGCGGACCCCACGGCTGGTCGACCAACCGGCGCACCACCGCCTGCTCCACCACGGCCTGCACGTCGTCGTCACGCAGCACGGTCACCGCGCCCTTCACGACGTTGGCCAGCTCCGACGTCACCCGTTCGGCGTGCTCCGGCCGGCTGACCCACTCGCCGATCCGCCGCCCGATGCCCGCCCGGCGCAGCTTGTCCCGCACCACCGCCTCGGACAGGAAGTTCGTCCCGACGAACGACCCCAGCGCGTCGCCGAAGCTGTCCTTGCGGGTCGGGATGATCGCCGTGTGCGGGATCGGCAGGCCCAGCGGCCGGCGGAACAGGGCGGTCACGGCGAACCAGTCGGCCAGCGCGCCGACCATGCCCGCCTCGGCCGCGGCCCGGACGTACCCGATCCACGCCGGGCCGCCGTCCTCGAACAGCAGGGCCACCAGGAAGATCACCGTCGCGGCCAGGAAGAAGCCGGTCGCCACGAGCTTCATCCGGCGCAGGCCCTGGCGCTTGAGCTGGTCAGCGGGGGTCAGTTGCTCCACCCCTGCATTGTCCGTGAAGATTCGGCCTTGTGCGGGCACCAGCGCTAGTCACCAGGATGAGGCCGTTCACCTCGACGATCTTCGCCGAGATGACGGCGTTGGCCACGCGCACCGGGGCGGTGAACCTCGGGCAGGGCTTCCCGGACACCGACGGCCCGGCCGGGATGCTCGACGTCGCCAAGGCGTCCATCGACGCCGGGCTCAACCAGTACCCGCCCGGCCCCGGCACGCCCGAGCTGCGCCAGGCCATCGCCGAGCACCGGTCGCGCTACGGCACCCACTACGACCCCGACACCGAGGTCCTGGTGACGGTGGGCGCCACGGAGGCCATCGCGTCGACGTTGCTGGGGCTGGTGGAACCCGGTGACGAGGTCGTGCTCATCGAGCCCTACTACGACTCCTACGCGGCGTCCGTGGCGCTGGCCGGGGCGACCCGCCGCACGGTGGGGCTGGTCGAGGAGCCGGGCACCGGCCGGCTCGGGCTGGACGTGGCCGCGCTGCGCGCCGCCATCGGGCCGCGCACCAGGGCGCTGCTGCTCAACTCGCCGCACAACCCGACCGGCACCGTGCTCAACCGCGACGAGCTGGCCGCCGTGGCCGCGCTGTGCGTCGAGCACGACATCGTGGCGATCACCGACGAGGTGTACGAGCACCTGGTCTTCGACGGGCTCGCGCACGTGCCGCTGGCCACGTTCCCCGGCATGGCCGAGCGGACCGTGACGATCTCCGGCGCGGGCAAGTCGTTCAACTGCACGGGCTGGAAGATCGGCTGGGCGTGCGGGCCGGCGGAGCTGGTCGGCGCGGCCCGCGCGGCCAAGCAGTTCCTGACCTTCGTGGGCGGCGCGCCGTTCCAGCCGGCCGTGGCGCACGCGCTGCGGCACGAACTGGAGTGGGTCGAGGGCCTGCGCGCGTCGTTGCAGGACAAGCGCTCGCGGCTGTCCGACGGCCTGGCCGACGCCGGGTTCGCGGTGCGGCCCAGCGAGGGCACCTACTTCATCACCGCGGACGTGCGACCGCTCGGCTTCACCGACGGCGCGCAGCTGTGCCGCGAGCTGCCGGAGCGGATCGGCGTGGCGGCCGTGCCGGTGCAGGTGTTCACCGACCACCCCGACCAGTGGCGGCACCTGGTGCGGTTCGCGTTCTGCAAGCGCGACGAGGTGCTGGACGAGGCGATCTCGCGGCTACGCAAGCTCAGCGTCTGACCTGACCTGCGCCGGGCGGTCGCCCGCCAGCCGGTCCTGCACCAGGGCGTGGCGGAACTGGTAGGCGGCCCCGGCCTGCCGCAGCACGCCGAGCTTGCGCGCGTCCTCCAGGAACACCATCAGCTCCCACGGCAGCTTGCCGCGCAGCGCCAGCCAGACCCGCGCCACGGTGAACCACCACCAGCGCAGGTGCAGCACGGACAGCGTGAAGCCGAGCATCAGCCCGCAGGCCAGGCCGAGCCCGACCATGCCGGACTGCTTGGGCCCGAACACCAGCCCGGCCGCCGCGCCGAACACCACCGCCAGCACCAGCGAGCCCGTCCACACCGCGATCCGGTCCCGCGCCATCGTCCACTTCGGACTGGACGGGTGGCTCAGCTCGGCCGTGCTGCCCAACCCGAACCGCAGCGCCACCGCCACGCCGATGCCCAGGCCGACCACCAGGCCCGCGGACAACCCGTACAGCGCGCCGAACACCAGGCCGGCGGCCGTGCCGAGCACCCCGCTGACCACGACCAGGCTGCGCCACACGCCCAGCCGGGGCTTCGGCACGCGGTGCCCGGACGCGTACAGCGCCGCCACCGCCACCGCCACCCCGGCGGCCAGGCCGGTGATCGGGGCCAGCTTCGGCGTGCTCGCGTACGCCATCAGCCAGGCCACGCCGAACCCGCCGATCAGGCCGAGCGCGACCGCGCCGAGCAGTGCGAGCCACGTGCCGGCGACCGAGCGGCGCAGCTCCCACCAGCCCAGCTCGCGCACGCCCCGCCGGCGCATCTCGCCCGCCAGGAACGCGAGCCAGCGGGCCGCCTTCTCCCGGGGCCACACCTGGCTGGCACGCGCCTGGTGCGCCACCCCGCGATCACCGAACGCGCCGCTGACCAGCAAGTCCGCCAGGTGGTTCTCGATGGCGAAGCGGTCGGGGAACCGGTTGCGGTCCAGCAGCTCGCTCGGCTCGCCGTACCCGTAGACGACGCCCGCCAGCCACACCGCCAGCGGCGTGGACAGCGCCTCGGCCAGCCGGCCGTCCGGCTCGTCGCGCAGGTGCAGGAACACCGGCTCCCAGCGGGCCGCGGTGACCGGGTCCGAGACCGACCGCAGGTAGCCCGCCACCTCCTCCAAGTCCAACGGCTGCAACTCCACCACCTGCGCGTTCGGCACGGTGGCGGTCAGCTCGGCGAACTCCTCGGTGCGGCACGTCAGCACCAGCGGGTGCGAGCCGGGGAACGCGCGGTTGATGCGGTCGAGCGCGTCGGCGCGCCGTTCGGGCGGGAGCTGGTCCAGGCCGTCGAGCACCGGGAAGATCCGCCGCTGCTCGACCAGCAGGTCGCCCGCGTAGCTGCCGTACAGCTCGGTGTTGCGCAGCGCCGGGTGGTCCTCGTAGAGCCGCCGGGTCATCCAGGTGCGGACGTCCTCCGCCTCCGGGTTCCACGTGGACAGCGGCAGCAGGAACGGCACCGGGCCGTCCACGAGCCGGTCGAGCAGGCCGATCGTGAGCAGCATCGCGGTCGTGCTCTTGCCCGCGCCGGGCTCGCCCAGGAACACCATGCGCGGGGTGCGCTGGAACGCGCGGACGACCGCGTCGCTGTGCCCGGGTTCGCCCCGCGTGGCGCTCCAGTGCAGGTCGAGGAGGTGTTCCCCCAGGCCGCGGGCGCGGCACTCCTCGTTCCACTGCGCGTGCAGGGCGCGGGCCAGGGCGCTCGCGGCGGCGTCGAGGTTGTCGTCGGTGGCCAGGCCCGCGGCGCGCTTGCGGTGCAGCCACGGGTCCAGCGCGGCGAGCAGCGCCAGGAAGCCGAGGGCGAGGCCGGTCAACCACAGGTCGGGGTCGATGCCGTAGTCGGTGACGAACAGGCCGGCCGCGGCGAGCACGGCGGCCAGCACGCACCCGGTGAGCACGGCCCGCTGGCGGAATCTGGACACCACCGCATCATGACTGACCGATCACTATTGGTGGTGACACGGTCACCCCTGTGTCGTGCGTACCCTCGAATACGTGATCTGTCCGAAGTGCCAGGACCTGATGCGGACCATCAGCCGTGGTTCCGTTCACATCGAGCAGTGCGAGAACTGCAAGGGCGTGTTCCTGGACGGCGGCGAGTTGGAGCAGATCATCGCCGCCGAGCGGGCGCACTACGCGCAGCCGTACCGGCCGGAGGGCGTGCCCGTGCACGTTCCCGCAGCTCCGGTGCCGGTCGCGCCGGTGCCCGTGACGCCGGTGCCCGTCGCTCCGGTGCCGGTGGCCGCCGCCGATCCGACGGTGGCCGTGCCGGTCGACGGCACGCCGCCCGCCGAGGGCGCCGCGCCGGTCGAGCCCGCGCCGCCCGTGGACGGCGAGGTCGCCGTCGCGCCCGCCGGTCCCCCTCCGCCCTACCAGCCGCCGCCGGGCACGCACACCGGTCCGCCGCCCCCGTACCAGCCGCCGCCCGGCACCGCGCCCGCCGTGCCGCCGCCTCCGCAGGTGTACCCGGTCGGGTACTACGACCCGCACTACCCGCCGCGTCGCCGGCGCAGCTTCCTGGAAGAGCTGCTCGACTGAACGGCCCGCCCGCGCGTTCCCAGCGTTCAACTCGGGTGTCCTGAACGTAGGACTCGCGCGTTCCGAACGCAGGACTCACGGGAGGGGCCAGGTCAGGGAGGTGCCGTCCAGGGCGAAGTGCTGCGACGTCGGCGTCACGGTGAAGGTGAACCGGTGGCGCCGGGGTTCGCCCAGCGCGCGCCACTGGCGGTAGGCGGCCTCGGCGACGTCCCACAGCGCGCGCGGCCCGCCCTGGTCGACGACCGCGCCGCGGTGCCGGACCCACGAGCCGTCGGGGTGGACCAGGCGGATCGGGTCGCCCGCCACCGCCACCTCGGCCAGCGCCAGACCGGCGAAGAACTCGAACCCGCCCGCCGGGTCGAGCACCGCGCGCGAGGACAACAGGGTCGTGCGCGACGTCGTCGGCTCCGCGGTCAGGGCCGCGACCAGCGCTTCGTCCGCCCACGCCTGCCGGTGCGCGCGCAACGGCATGAACCGGCCGTCCTCGGGCAGCACCCGACCGGTGGCCAGCCCGTCCCGCACGGTCAGCCGCACGAGGCCCGCGCCGATGGCCCGGTTCAACGTGGTCACGATCACCCCGCCGGGCGCGGTCTGCGCCGGCCACGCCGTCGGGACGCGGGACACCGCGCACGTGCCGAGGACGCGGTCGTAAGGGGCGCGCGGCGCGTACCCCTGCTCGCCGTCGCCCGCGACGCACGTCGGCTGGTGGCCGGCCGCGGCCAGCCGCGCCTCGGCCCGCGCCAGCACGCCGGGGTCGACGTCGATCGTGGTGACCCGGGCGTCGCCGAGCGCGTGGCAGAGCAGGGCGGCGTTGTAGCCGGTGCCGGTGCCGACCTCGAGCACCCGGTCGCCCGGCGCGACGGCCAGCGCCTCCAGCATGATCGCCATGATCGTCGGCATGCTCGACGAACTGGTGGGTACCCCCGGCACGGCGCCGGTGGCGAGTGCTTGCTGCCACGCCCGGTCGTCGTTGTCGAGCTGGGTCACGCAGACCTCGTCGCGGTAGACCAGCGCGAGGTGGTCCGGGTGCCGGTCGGTCACCGGCTCCCAGGCGCCGTCGGGGCGCGGCGCGAAGAACCCCGGCAGGAACACGTGCCTCGGCACCTGCCGAAACGCGTCGACCCACTGCGGGTCGCGCAGCACGCCGGCGGCCACGAGCGACTCGGCCAGCCGGGCGCGCAGGTCCGCCGCGACGTCCACGCGGTCCACGGTAGCCCTGTGGGCGAGCACACGTCCGGATCGCTAGCAGAGCGCTTGCAAGAGCTAGCACCTCCGCGTACGGTCGTCAGTGGATCGAGGAGGTGCCGCGAAGTTGGACAAGTCCATCGACGAGGCGGTGGCCGATCTCGGCCGCGACATCGGCGAGTACATCCGCCAGCAGCGCAACACGGCCAAGATCTCGTTGCGGCAGCTGGCCAAGCTCGCCGGGGTCTCCAACCCGTACCTGAGCCAGATCGAACGCGGTCTGCGCAAGCCGAGCGCGGAGATCCTGCAGCAGATCGCCAAGGGGCTGAGGATCTCCGCCGAGGCGCTGTACGTCGAGGCCGGGATCCTGGAGCAGCGCGAGGGCGGCGCCCTCGCGGACGCCATCGTCACCGCCCCCGACCTGACCGAGCGGCAGAAACAGGTGTTGCTCGACGTCTACGAGTCGTTCCGGCGGGAGAACACCGCCGGCGCGGCGGGCACGCACAACACCGCCAAGGCGGAGAACACCGCCACCCAGACCGAGCCGGAGGAGTGATCTCCATGCCGAACCTGCCCACCACCGAGGAACTGCGCAAGGCGGGCGAGCAGGCCGTCGCCGCCGCCCGCACCCCGCTGCTCGCCGCCCTGGGCGCCGGTGACCTGGCCGCCAAGGCCGTCATCGAGGCGCTGAACAAGGCCCGCGAGCGCGCCGAGTCGGCGAAGAGCGCCGCCGAGGCCGCCGACCTGAAGAAGGACCTGCGCGACCGGCTCGACCCGGCCGAGCTGCGCAAGGTCGTGGACGCCTACACGCAGTCCGCGCTGAACCTCTACCAGTTCCTCGCCCAGCACGGCGAGGAGGCGCTGGAGAAGCTGAAGACCCAGCCGGGCCTGCAGAAGGCGCTGCACCAGGTCGAGGAGGCCGTGGAGACCGCGCAGAAGCGCACCGGGGCCGCCGCCGCGGACGCCCGCGTGCTGGCCGACGACGTGCTCGGCAAGGTGTCCCGCCGCACCCGCGCGGTCGGTGAGAAGGTCGCCGACGACCTGGACGACGCGACCGAGAAGCTCGCCGAGACCGTGGTCGAGGTCGGCGGCGACGTCGCCGCCGAGGTCCGCGAGACCACCCGCAAGGCCGCGCCGCGCAAGCCCGCCGCGACCAAGCCGGTCACCGCGACCAAGCCGGTCGCCAAGCCCGCGAGCCCGACCAAGACCGCGGCCACCCGTTCCACCACGGCGAAGAAGCCGACCGACAGCGGCCAGTGATCCGACCGTGACGGGGCGTCCTGACCGAGGGCGCCCCGTTTCGGCTGTACCGCGACGGCGCCGCGCACGTACGCTGGAGGCGTGTTGCCACCATTCCCCCCGTTCAGTCCGCTCTACCTGGACATCTGGGTCATGTTCGCGGCCTACTACGCCGCGCTGGTCATGGGGGTGTTCGCGTTCGCGCACGCGCTCTCGCAGCGCGCGGACGCCTACACGGCGGCCGAGCGCATGACCAAGCCCGCGTGGCTCGGCATCACCGGCGGCGGCGCGTTCGCGCTGCTGCTGTTCCACCCGTTCTCCGCCGGCGGCATGTTCTGGCTCGCCGGGCTGGTCGCGGTCACGGTGTACGTGGTCGACGTCCGGCCCCGGCTGATCGAGGTCCAGCGCGGCCCGCGGTGGTGACGCACCGGAGCTTCGGCTCCGGCGCGCCCGTCACGCTCGTCGGCCACGGCCTGGGCGCGACACCCGGTGAAGCACGGCTGCCCACGTCCGGCCTGCCGGGCACGAAAGTCGTGGTCACCCTCCCCTCGTACGGCGACGCACCGGACGCGCCCGAGGGCTACTGGACCTACCCGCGCATCGCCGCCGACCTGCGTGCCGTCGCACGGGAGACCGGCGCGACCCGGGCGCTCGGCGTGTCGCTGACCGCGGGCGCGCTGCTGACCCTGCTGGCCGGGGAACCCGACGCGTTCGAGCGGGTCGCGCTGCTGCTGCCCGCCGTGCTGGACGAGCCCCGGCGGCTGCTCGGCCGCGAGGAGGCGATCACCGCCGTCGGCGGGCCGCCCGACTACCAGGCGCAACGGCGGCGGGCGTTCGCCCGACTCGACGACGCGCTGGCCGCGCTGCCCGGCCAGGTCGCGGTGCCCGACCGCGCGGTGCTGGCCCGGGTCACGGCCCCGGTGCTGGTGATCGGCGCGACTCGGGACCCGCTGCACCCCGAGGACGTGGCCAAGCAGGTCGCGGCCTCGTTCCCGAACGGCCGGCTGGAGCTCGTGCCGTCGTGGCTGACCCACCGCGGCGACGTCCGCGGGTGGTTGTCCGACTTCCTGCGCGGGTAGCCGAAGGGCATGGCCGAACAGAAGAGGATCGCATTCCTGGTCGACACGGAGGGCATCGAGCAGGTCGAGCTGACCGAGCCCTGGCAGCACGTGGAGAAGGCCGGTGCCGTGCCGAGGCTGCTCGCGCCCAAGCTGGGGCAGGTGCGGGCGTTCGACCACCTGACGCCGGCCGACACGTTCGACGTGGACGTGCCGTTCGCGCACGCCGACCCCATGGACTACGACGGCGTGGTGATCCCGGGCGGGGTGGCCAACTCGGACAACCTGCGCCTCGACCGCGACGCGGTGAAGTTCGTCAAGCAGCACGTGGCCGCGGGCAAGCCCGTCGCGGCGATCTGCCACGGGCCGTGGCTGCTGGTGGAGGCCGACGTGGTGCGGGGCAAGATGCTGACCTCGTTCCCGAGCCTGGCCACCGACATCCGCAACGCGGGCGGCGACTGGTCCGACGAGGAGGTGCGGGTCTGCGACATGGCCGGGTGGACCCTGGTCACCAGCCGCAAGCCCGACGACCTGCCCGCGTTCAACCGCGAGGCGCTCAAGGCTTTCGGGCTCCAGGACATCTGACGACGCCGGACGGCTCCGGCCCGGGTCCACGGGGATGTGCACCTCCCCGTGGACTCGCTAGAGCCTGGTCGCCGCGTACGCCGCGATCGCGTCGCGGACGTACTCGGCCAGGCCCTCGGCGTGCTCGTCGAGCTGCGCCTTGAACTCCGGCGCGTCGACGTACAGCCGACCCAAGCCGGTGTAGGACTCCCGGTTCGGCGTCCAGCTGCGGCAGATCCACCGGTAGTGCCGGTCGGTCACGTCCAGCGCCCGCGGCGAGTCGACCGCCGCACCGGCCTCGAACAGCTCGGCGTAGGCCGCGCCGACGGCGGCCCACTCGGCCATGAACCCGTCCCGGTCGGCCCGGTCCCAGCCGCGCATCCGACCCCTGCTCTCGTCGATGTGCTGCTGGACGCCCTCGCCGTACCGCTCCACCAGCTCCGCCTCGTAGCGGGCCTGGCGGTCGGCGTCGAACCCCTCGAACAGCTCGTCCATCTTCACCTCGTCACCCCCTTCCAGTTCCTCGATCGTGCGGGAGACGGTCTTGGCCAGCTTCGCCAGCCGGTCCTGCTCGGCGGCCAGCCACCGCGCGTGGTTGCGCAGCACGTCGACCGCCCGGTGCCGCCCGTCCAGGACCTCGGCCACGGTGTCGAGGCCCAGGCCCAGCTCGCGCAGCAGCAGGATCCGCTGGAGCCGGAGCAGCTGCTCCCGCTCGTAGTAGCGGTAGCCGTTGTCACCGACCCACGCCGGTTCGAGCAGGCCGATCGCGTCGTAGTGCCGCAACGTCCGCGAAGTCACCTTCGACATCCGCGCGACCTGCGCGATCGACCAGGCCATGTCCGTGCTCCCTCCCTGTGCCGACAACGGTAGAGGTTGACGTAACGTCAAGGTCAAGCGCGGCCGGCAGGATGGTCGGCGTGTGGACCATCGCAGGAACCCTGACCCCGCTGCCCGTCCTCGACCGGCTCGACCTGGTGGCCGACCCGGTCGCCGCCGCGCTGAGGTCGATGGCGGACGGCGCCCGGCTCGCGGTCGCGGAGATCGACCCGACGCTGGCGGACACGGCCGAGTTCTGCGCGCACTACGGCTCGCCGCTGGAGGCGTCGGCGAACTGCGTGGTCGTCGCGGGCAAGCGCGGCGACACCGTCCGGTACGCGGCGTGCGTCGTGCTGGCGACCACGCGCGCGGACGTGAACGGCGTGGTGCGGCGGAGGCTGGACGCGCGCAAGGCGTCGTTCGCGCCGATGGACGACGCGGTGTCGCTCAGCGGCATGGAGTACGGCGGCATCACGCCCGTCGGCCTGCCCGGGGACTGGCCCGTGCTGGTGTCGCCCGAGGTCGCCGCCGCGCCGGAACTGGTGATCGGCAGCGGCGTGCGGGGCAGCAAGCTGCTCGTGCCCGGTGACGTGCTGGCGAAGCTGCCGGGCGCGGAGGTCGTCGAGGGCCTGGCCCGCTAGCCGGCGTAGCCGCGCAGGAAGTCGACGGCCTCGTCGGCGTCGTCGGTGACCAGGATCCAGCGCTCCGCCTCACGGCCCCGGGCGAGGGTCCGCACCAGCGGCGCGGCCGGCACCTCGTCCACCCAGAACGCCTCGCCCAGGAACACCATCGGCGCGGCCGGGCCGACCGAGCCGTAGTGGTTCTGGCAGTAGTCCTGGAACACCTCCTGCACGGTGCCCGCGCTGCCCGGCGTGTAGATGATCCCGCCGGTGGCGACGGTGAGCAGGCCCTCCTCGCGCACCGAGTTGGCGAAGTACTTGGCGTGCAGCTCGCACGCCGGGTTCGGCGGCTCGTGGCCGTAGAACCAGGTCGGGATGCCGATCGTGCGCGGCCGGTCCGAGGTGGGCAGGTCGGTCGGGCACGCGGCGATCCAGCGGCCGATCGACTCGGCGTCGCCGCCGAACCTCGGCGCCTCGGCCAGGTCCTTCAACGTCGGCTCGTCCACGCCGACGCGCACGCCCAGCGGCACGGCCTCCATCACGCCCGGACCGCCGCCGGTCAGCACGGTGAACCCGGCCGCGCCGAGCGCCGCGCCCAGCTCCACGGCCCGCCGGTAGCCGTCGGTGTCGCGGCCCAGCGCGTGCCCGCCCATCACGGCGACCGGCCGTTCGGGCAGGGCGGCGGTCAGCGCCTCGGTGATCGCGTGGTCGTGCAGGCGTTCGGCGAGCGCGTGCAGCGGGTCCGGGTTGTGGCCCTGCGACCGGCTGTGCCGGTAGATCCGGGCGTCCGGGGTCTCGGCGTAGGAGACCGGGTCGTCCGGGTCGAACCCGGCGAACAGCTCGGCCGGCGTGTAGAGCCGCGACCGGTACACGTCGTAGGGCAGGTCGGGGATGGCCGGGAACACCAGCGCCCCGGCCGCCGCCGCCCGCCGCTGGGCGAGCGGCGAGAGCGTGCAGCCGAGGAACAGCGCGCCGTCCATCGGCACGCGCAGCTCCTCCTCGCCCAGGTCGAGGCCGACGAGCACGGCGTGCCTCAGCTCGGTCGCCGCGCGGACCTGCTCCAGGTCGGTGTACTCGGTGCGCACCGGCGCAGCCTACGTGCGGCGACCCCGCCCGGACCGGGGTTCCGTCAGAAGATGACGGTCTGGTTGCCGTGCACCAGGACACGGTCCTCCAGGTGCCACCGCAAGCCCCGGGCCAGCACGACCTTCTCGATGTCACGGCCCTTGCGCACCATGTCGGTGATCGAGTCGGTGTGGTCGACCCGGATCACGTCCTGCTCCACGATCGGGCCCTGGTCGAGGTCCGCGGTCACGTAGTGGCACGTCGCGCCGACCAGCTTCACGCCCCGGCTGCGCGCCTGGTGGTACGGCCGCGCGCCCACGAACGACGGCAGGAAGCTGTGGTGGATGTTCAACGCCCGCCCGGCCCAGTCCGCGCACAGCTCCGGGGGCAGGATCTGCATGAACCGCGCCAGCACCACCGCGTGCGGCCGGTGCCCGTCGACCAGCTGCCGCAGCTGCGCGAACGCCGCCTCCTTGCCCTCCGGGTCGTTCGCCGGGAAGGGCACGTGGTGGAACGGGATGCCGTGCGCCCGGGTGATCCCGGCCAGGTCGGCGTGGTTGCCGATGACCGCGGCCACGTCCACGTCCAGCTCGTGCGAGGCCACCCGGCCCAGCAGGTCGTACAGGCAGTGCCCCTCCTTGGACACCAGGATCACCACGCGCCTGCGCTCGCCGGAGTCCGACACCCGCCACGACCCGGGGTGCGCGCCCAGGTCCCGGGCCACCTCCGCGAACCGGGCGCGCAGCTCCTCCAGGTCGAACGGCAGCGAGTCCGCCCGCACCTCCTGGCGGGTGAAGAACCAGTTGGTGGTCGGGTCGGTGTGGTAGGCCGCCTCGACGATCCAGCCGCCGTGCTCGGCCAGGAACGAGGAGATCCGCGCCACGATGCCGGTGCGGTCGGGGCAGCCGAAGGTGATCACGTAGCGTCGTTCAGGCAGGGGCACGACCGGAAGTATCTACGGTCGCGGCAGCGCGTCCAGCAGAGACCTGTCACCCGATGTGATGGCGCCGCTCGGCCTGCCCCACGCGGCCCGGTACAGCGCGTCCGCGGTGCCCGCCACGGTGGCGTCCTCGTCGGTGGCCGACCCGGTGATCGGGCCGACCTCGGGCACCTCGCCGGGCGTGAGCCGCACCTCCCACGCGCGGCCCGCGTCGGCGGCGTGGAACAGCACCCGGCCCGACCGCCGGACGGGCTTGCGCCGCGCGCCGATCGGCATGATCCAGTTCAGGCACTCGTCCACGCCGTCGGCCGCGAACTGCACGTCGAACAGCAGCGACGGCACGTCCGCGCCGTGCCGCGCGTGCTCGGCGTCCAGCCGGTGGATCGCCATCTCGTGCGCCTGCCGGCGGGACCAGAACGCGTACGTCTTGGGCCCGGTGAACGACCACGCGGGCGTGTTCGACGTGGTGCCCACCAGCTCGTCGGCCAGCTCCACGACCCGCTTGTCGGCCAGGTCGAGCAGCTCGTCCCACCCGGACGGAAGCTCGCCGTGCCCGGGCCACTCGCCGTCCACCGGCGTGTGCAGGGCGCGCAACGCCCAGGTGTGCGTGCGGGCGACGTGGTGCACCAGGTCCAGCACCGTCCACTCCGGACAGGTGGGCACCGGCGCCTGCGGTCCGGCGGCGACCGCGGCGTCGCGGAACGCGGTGTACTGGGTCCTCAGGTGCTGCACGAAGTCGGCGTGGTCCACTCCGCACAGCCTAGGGACTCACGATCTCCCAGGGCAGGGTGACCTCGCCGAGCCGCCACCGCTTCCGGTCGTCCAGCACGGGCCAGCCGCGTTCGGCCAGCAGCCGCACCGACTCCACCCACCGCGCCCGCGGCCCGTAGGGCGCGAACGGCGCGCACGTCGCCCAGCACGCGTCCAGCTCGCCGAGCAGGGCGTGCACCCTCTCGCCCGGCACGTTGTGGTGGATGAGCGCCTTGGGCAGCCGTTCGGCCAGGTCACCCGGTGTCTCCAGGTCGGCGGGCAGGCACGACAGCGTGAACGTCCGCGGCCCGTCCGCGGTCAACGCGACCCAGCAGCAGCGGCGGCCGATCTCGTCGCACGTGCCCTCGACCAGCACGCCGCCGGGCGCGAGCCGGCCGACCATGGTGTCCCACGCTTCGGCGGCCTGCTCCTCGGTGTACTGGCGCAGCACGTTGAACGCGCGCAGCAGCAGCGGACGCGCGCCGGCCAGCTCGAACCCGCCGCGCCGGAAGTCCAGCAGCGGCGGGTCGGCGACCTCCTTGCCCGCGGCGACGCGGTCGGCGTCCAGCTCCAGGCCCAGGACGCGGACGTCCGGGTTGACCGCGCGCAGCCGTGCCGCCATCTCGACGGTGGTGATCGGGGACGAGCCGTAGCCGAGGTCGACCACCAGCGGCTGCGGTGCGGCCAGCAGGTCGCGGTAGGTGTGCGCGACCCACCGGTCGACCCGGCGCAGGCGGTTCGGGTTGGTGGTGCCCCTGGTCGGCAGGCCGAGCGCGCGGGCCCGGCCCGCGGCTAGGCGCGGCGTGCGAGCCATTCGGCGGTGAACTCGGATTCCTTGTCGAGCAGCAGCGCGACCTGTTCGGCGATCATCGCCTCCAGCTTGCCGCCCATGATCGGGATGCTCACCTTGACCTGACCCGTGAGGGTGAGTTCGCTCCCACTCGCGGTGTCGGCGAGCGTGATCGTGCCGTCCAGCCGACCCGGGACGCCGTTCAGCGTCACCTCGACCGTGCCCGCGTACCCGGCCTCGGTCCACGACTCGGCGCGGTCGATCACGAGGTCCCCGCCGAGCAGGCCGCGCGCCACCGACGGCAGCTTGTCCGCGGGCACACCCTGCTTGAGCTGGTAGGACGTGGTCTGGTCGGTGGTGGTGAAGGCGACCAGCTCGGGGTTCGTGCCGCCCAGCTCGGCGAGCCGGTCGCGCAGGTACGTCTGGTCCACCAGCGCTGCGTACACGTCCCGCGCGGGCCAGCGGGACGTGGTTCGGTGCTCGATGCGGCGTGCCATGTCGCGGAGGCTACCGTTCTCGGTCGTGACCACCCCGCCCTCCAGTGCCCGTGTGCCGCTGGCCGAGTGCACCACGCTGCGGCTCGGTGGCCCTGCGACGAGGTTCACGCGCGCCACCACAGCCGCCGAACTGGTCGAGACCGTGCGTTCCCTGGACGCCGACGGCGAACCGCTGCTGCTGCTCGGCGGCGGGTCGAACCTGGTCGTGTCCGACGCCGGGTTCCCCGGCACCGTGGTGGCGGTCGGCACCGTCGGCCGCCGGCTCGACCCGCTGGGCGACGGCCTCGTGCAGCTCACCGTGGAAGCGGGCGAGGACTGGGACTCGGTCGTCGCGGAGGCCGTGGCGCAGGGGCTGGGCGGGCTGGAGTGCCTGTCCGGCATCCCCGGCCTGGTCGGGGCGACGCCGGTGCAGAACGTCGGCGCGTACGGCGTCGAGGTCGCGCAGGTGCTGACCTCGGTCGACCTGCTGGACCGGCGCACCGGCCGGGTGCACCAGGTGCCCGCGGACGGGCTGGGGTTGGCGTACCGCACGAGCGTGCTGAAGGGCACCGACCACGCGGTGGTGCTGCGGGCCCGGTTCGCGCTGACCGCGGGCGGGCAGTCCGCGCCCATCCGGTACGCCGAGCTGGCCCGGGTGCTGGGCGTCGCGCCCGGCGACCGGGTGCCCGCCGACGCGGCCCGCAAGGCGGTGCTGGAGCTGCGGCGCGGCAAGGGCATGGTGCTCGACGCGACCGACCACGACACGTGGAGCGCGGGCTCGTTCTTCACCAACCCGCTGCTGGACGACTCGACGCTGGCCGGGGTGCTGATCCGGATCGCGGAGCGGCTGGGGCCGCACGTGGACGTGCCGACGTACCCGGCGGGCGCCGGCTCCTCGAAGCTGTCGGCGGCGTGGCTGATCGAGCGGGCCGGGTTCGGGCGCGGGTACCGGGGGCCCGGCGGGCGGGTCGCGCTGTCGAGCAAGCACACGCTGGCGCTGACCAACCGGGGCGGGGCGTCCACGGAGGACCTGCTCGACCTGGCGCGCGAGGTGCGCGACGGGGTGCGTTCGGCGTTCGGCGTGGAGCTGCACCCGGAGCCCGTGCTGGTGGGCTGCGACCTGGGCTGACGGCCGAACGGGTGACTCGGTGTGACGAATCCTCACTCCACGCGTTTCATGGAGGTAGGGGCACCCGTTGGAGGTCGTCATGGCCTACCCCGACGACGATCGCGCGGCCGTCAGGCCGATCAAGAAGCTGGTTGAGGACGATTTCCTGAGCCGACCCGGCGTGGTGGGTGTCGACCTCGGCGAGAAGACCGTCGGCGGCCGGGTGACCGGTGAGCTGGCGATCGTCGTGTTCGTCCGCCGCAAGGGACCCGCCGCCCAGTTCGCCATCCCGCCGGACGTGCTCGGCGTGCCGACCGACGTGGTCGAGGACACGTTCTGGCCGCACCACACCATCGCGTCGCCGGAGGGCGTGAGCGGCGCGGAGCGGCACGAGTCGCTGGTGGGCGGCATCGGGATCGGACCGAGCCGGGCGGTCCGGCTGGTGCCGCCCGACGTCGCCGAGGTCGACGACTACGTGGTGGCCGGGACGCTCGGCGCGCTGGTCCGGCCGCGGTGCAGGCACGTGGTGATGGCGTTGACGGCGTTCCACGTGGCCTGCGTGGACGACGCCTGGGCGGTCGGCGACCCGATGGTGCACCCGTCCCGCGTGGACGGCGGGCACCCGGTGCACGACCGGGTCGGCGCGCTGGCGCGGGCCGCGCTGTCCGGGCAGGTGGACGCCGCCGCGATCGTGCTGACCACGCCGCGCGCCCGACCCGAGGTGGTGGGGCTCGGGCCGGTCACCGGCCAGGCGCGGGCGCGGGTGGGCGACCGGGTGCGCAAGCGCGGCCGGACGACGGCGGTGACCGAGGGCGTGGTGGCGTCCACGGACGCGGCGATCACGCTGGACTTCGGCGTGGGGCTGGGCGTGCGGACGCTGCACGACCAGATCCGGATCGAGACGCCGAGGTTCGCCGACCACGGCGACTCGGGCGCGGTGCTGCTGGACGACGCGAACCGGGTGGTGGGGCTGTACTGCGGCGGGAGCCCGGACCGGGGGTTCGCGAACCCCATCGGCCCGGTGCTCGACCAGTTGGACGTGGAGCTGATCACGCCCGGTGGACGCGGGACGCCGACGCCTGCGCCCGGGGCTTGAGCACGATCTGGTCCAGGTTCACGTGCGACGGCCTGGTCACCGCGAACGCGATCACGTCCGCCACGTCGTCGGCGGTCAGCGGCGTGACGCCCTGGTAGACGGCGGCCGCGCGGTCGGCGTCGCCGTCGAACCGGTTCACCGAGAAGTCGGTCTCCACCATGCCCGGCAGGACCTCGGTCACGCGGACCGGTTGGCCGAGCAGTTCGCCGCGCAGCGTGCGGTGCAGGGCGGACTGGGCGTGCTTGGCCGAGGTGTAGCCGGAGCCGTTGTCGTATGCCTCGTAGGCGGCGATCGAGGTGACGCTGACGACGTGCCCGTCACCCGAGGCGATCAGCTTCGGCAGCAGGCCCTTGGTGACGCGCAGGGTGCCCAGCACGTTCGTCTCCCACATCCACCGCCAGTGCTCCTCGTCGGCCTCGGCGACGGTGGCCAGGCCGCGCGCGCCGCCCGCGTTGTTGACCAGCACGTTCGCCTCGGGCACGGCGTCGACGAAGGACTCGACGGACGGGGCGGAGGTGACGTCCAGTTCGACCGCGGTACCCCCGATCTCGTCCGCGATAGCCTTGAGGCGGTCGAGCCGCCGAGCGCCGAGCACCACGTGGAAGCCCTCGGCGGCGAGCCGGCGGGCGGTCGCCTCACCGATCCCCGCGCTGGCTCCGGTAACGACTGCGATAGGACGGTTCACGCCGATGATCCTATGTGCGGGCCGCGCACGTGACGCGGATCACCCGCACCAGGCGTCGCGTGGGACGTCCTTCGATCAGGAGGTCGTAACGTGCGTCGTAACGTGCACAGGACAGTGGCGGCTCTGCTGCTCGGCTTGGCCCTGGTGGCCGGCTGCTCGGCGAAGGTGGAACAGGGCACGGCCAAACCGGTCGGCGGCGACAAGCCGCCGGTGGCCAAGTTCACCACCGCGCCCCCGGACGGTGCGGCCGACGCGCCGGTGAGCCAACCGGTGCAGGTCACCGTGGCCGAGGGTGTCATCGACCAGGTCGCGGTCACCAACCCCGAGGGCAAGGCCGTCGCCGGCAGGCTCTCCGAGGACAAGAAGGCTTGGACCAGCACCGAGCCGCTCGGCTTCGGCAAGACCTACGCCTACAGCGGCCGGGCGACCGGGACCGACGGGCGGCCGGTCGAGCTCAAGGGCGGGTTCAGCACGGTCAACCCGGCTTCCCAGGTGCGCGCCACGCTGTTCCCCGGCGACAACCAGACGGTGGGCGTGGCCGTGCCGATCAAGGTCGAGTTCGACGCCGACGTCTCGGACCGGGCGACGGTGGAGAAGGCGCTGACGGTGACCAACTCGGCGGGCGTCCAGGGTCGTTGGGCCTGGCTGAACTCGCACGAGGTGCACTACCGGCCGGAGACGTACTGGCCCGCGAACACCCAGATCCACGTCGAGGCGAAGCTGTACGGGGTGCCCTACGGCGGCGGCGCGTACGGGCGGGCGGACGTGACGAGCGACTTCACCATCGGCCGGAACCAGGTCGTGAAGATCGACAACCCGACGCACCAGCTGGTCGTGCAGCGGGACGGGCAGACGGTGGCGACGTACCCGGCGTCCTTCGGCAAGCCGGATGACGCGGAGCTGACGACGCCGAACGGCACGTTCGTGGTGATGGAGAAGTTCGAGCAGTTCAGCTTCGACAACCCGCGGTACGGGTACACGAACGTGGTCAAGAAGTGGGCCGTGCGGATTTCCAACCACGGTGAGTTCATCCACGAGAACAACGACAACGCGGGGAACATCGGGAAGGCCAACACGTCGCACGGGTGCGCGAACCTGTTGGAGGCCGATGCGAAGGCGTACTACGACAGCGCGTTGATCGGCGATCCGGTGGAGGTGACCGGGTCGATCACGACGTTGCCGGCGCAGTTCGAGTGGTACGACTGGCAGATCCCGTGGGCGCAGTGGCAGACGATGTCGGCGCTGTGAGGGGTGGTTGCGGATTGTCGGTTCGGGGCGGGTTGATGGGTCAGTCCGGCTCGAATTGACATGGGGCCCTTACGGGCACTCCAGGCAGGCCAAAGCACCCGAACCCATGTCAAATCGAGCCTAGGTGGGCTGGCTGCGGGTCCGTTGTGGTTCCACACGTGATTTTACGCGTAATTCGCACTGGGGCCCGCCGCCGGTTTATCGCCATCTCACTCGCTGGCCACGTCGCCTGTATTCAATATCCCTCATACGTATCCCCCGTGTCGTCGATACCGCGATGAGTGCGCTGCCGCCTACCGCCGCTGGTTCTATCGCGGTCCCCGCCCCCGAACCCCGCCGCCGATTCGCTTCGCCGAATTGCCGCTGCCCACTCACCGCCTCGCCGCTCGCCGCTGTCCGCCCGGCGCTTCATCGAGCCCCGAGCGCCCCGCGCCCCACACCGCACCCCGCACCTCGCGCCCAGCACCTCGCCGTGGCCCCGCCGCCGACTCGGCTCGCCGCTCGCCCCCCGTCGTTCACCGCTGGTGCGAGTCGGTGGGGGTGAGGGCGGAAAATCGCTTGCTTCGGGAAGTGATGCGTTCGTCCGAGCGTTGTCACAGGTCGTGCAGAACACTCTCCTCGGCGCCGGGGGCGTCCGGCTGTCGGTCCGCGAGTCCGGGCCGGTCGACGCACCGGCGGTCGTGCTGGTGCACGGTTGGGCGCAGTCCGGGGAGGTGTGGCCACTCCACCCGTCCTTGCGCTCCTACGCCCTCGACCTGCGCGGTCACGGGTGGTCGGAGGTGGTCGAGGGCGGGTATCGGGAGTCCGGGACCTGGGCGGATGACCTGAAGGCGGTGCTCGAGCACGTCGGGCGGCCGGCGGTGGTGGTCGGGTGGTCGTACGGCGGGTTGGTGATCGCGGACTACCTGCGGGTACACGGGACTGTGGGTCTCAGCGGAGTGGTGTTGGTCGGGGCGGTCACCGAGATCGGGCGGGGGCGGGCCGGTGGGGTGACCGGGAAGGTCATGCAGGCGGCGCTGCCGGGGGCGTTCTCGGAGGATCCGGAGGTGGCGGTGCCCGCGTTGGCGCAGTTCTACCGGGACCAGGCTCCGGGGTTGGCCGGTGACGCGGTGCAGCGGATGCTGGGCACGGCGTTGCGGGTGCCGCCGCGGGTTCGGCGGGAGATGTTCCGGCGGGACGTGGACAGCGCCGCCGTGCTCAGGGCGGTGGACAAGCCGACACTGGTGGTGCACGGCACCGCCGACGAGGTGGTCGACCCGGCCGCCGGGGAGTACGCGGCGGCCCTGATCCCCGGAGCCGACTTGCGCCGCTACGACGGAGTGGCCCACGCGCCGTTCCTGGAACGACCGGAGCGCTTCGCGGCCGACCTGGCCGGGTTCGTCGCGGAGGTCTCGCGGTGAAGCGGGTGGCGGTCCTCTCCGTGCACACCTCGCCGCTGGAGCAACCCGGCACCGGTGACGCCGGCGGCATGAACGTCTACATCGTGCAGACGGCCACGCGGATGGCGCAGCGGGGCATCGCGGTCGAGATCTTCACGCGGGCCACGTCGTCGGAGTTGCCGCCGGTGGCCGAGCTCGCGCCCGGCGTGAAGGTGCGGCACGTGGTGGCGGGGCCGTTCGAAGGGCTCGGCAAGGAGGAGCTGCCCGGTCAGCTCTGCGCGTTCACGGCCGGTGTGCTGCGGGCCGAGGCGCGGCACGAGCCCGGTCACTACGACGTCGTGCACTCGCACTACTGGCTGTCCGGGCAGGTCGGCTGGCTGGCGCGGGAGCGGTGGGCGGTGCCGTTGGTGCACACGGCGCACACGTTGGCCAAGGTGAAGAACCTGGCGCTGGCGGCCGACGACACGCCGGAGCCCCGGATGCGGGTCATCGGCGAGGAGCAGGTGGTCGCCGAGGCGGACCGGCTCGTGGCCAACACCGAGGTCGAGGCGGCCGAGCTGATCAAGCTCTACGACGCGGACCCGGCGAAGGTGCTGGTCGTGCCGCCGGGGGTGGACCTCGAGCGGTTCACGCCCGGTGATCGGGACGGCGCGCGGGCGGCGCTGGGGTTGCCGCAGGACGCCGTCGTGCTGGCGTTCGTGGGGCGCATCCAGCCGTTGAAGGCGCCGGACGTGCTGTTGCGCGCCGCGGCGGAGATGGTGGCGCGCGACCCGGGGTTGCGGTCGCGGTTGGTGGTGCTGGTGGTGGGCGGGCCGTCCGGGTCGGGCATGAAGACGCCCGAGGAGCTGGTGCGGTTGGCGGCCGAGCTGCGGATCTCGGACGTGGTGCGGTTCCTGCCGCCGCAGGGTGGCGAGGCGCTGGCGCGGGTCTACCGGGCCGCCGACGTGGTCGCGGTGCCCAGCCACAACGAGTCGTTCGGGCTGGTGGCGCTGGAGGCGCAGGCGTGCGGCACGCCGGTGGTCGCGGCGGCGGTCGGCGGGTTGCCGGTGGCGGTGCGCGACGGCGTGTCCGGCGCGCTGGTGGACGGGCACGAGGCCGGGACGTGGGCGCGGGTGCTGTCGACCATCGCGCTCGACCCCGCCCGGCGGGAGGAGCTGGCGAGCAACGCCGTCGGGCACGCCCGCCGGTTCTCCTGGGACCGGACGACTGATTCACTCCTCGCCGGGTACGCCGAAGCCCGGGATGTGTTCCGCGAGGAGGTCTTCGCTTGAGCCTGGACGACGTCATCCGGTCGACGCTCGACGACCGCGAGCTGCGCTACGAGCACAAGGAACCCGGCCGGTTCTTCGTGACCCTGCCCGGCGCCAAGAAGCTCCAGACGAACTGCTGGCTGGTGGTCGGCAGGCACGCGCTGGTGGTAGAGGCGTTCGTGTGCCGCAAGCCGGACGAGGCGCACGAGGCCGTCTACCGGTTCCTGCTGCGGCGCAACGCCAGGCTGTACGGGGTGCACTACACGATCGACACGACCGGTGACATCTACCTGGTCGGCCGGATCGCGCCGCACGCCGTGACGCCGGACGAGCTGGACCGCGTGCTCGGGCAGGTGGTGGAGGCCGCGGACGGCGACTTCAACACCCTGCTGGAGATCGGGTTCGCCGGCGCGATCCAGCGGGAGTGGGACTGGCGGGTCTCGCGCGGCGAGTCGCTGGCCAACCTCCAGGCGTTCCGCCACCTGGTGTCCGAATCGTGATCGCGCCCGGGCAACGGGGGTGAGCCCGCGACCCGTCCCACCGGTGACCGCAGACCAGGGAGGGTCACATGGGCAGACGGGTGGGGCTGGTGGTCGCCGCTTTCGCGGTGGCGGCGCTGGCCGGGTGCGGGTCGAACGGCTCGGCGGGGTCGTCCGCGGACCAGGTGGCGGCGGTTCCCGCGCCCGCGCAGGACAACGCGCAGCGGGGCGGCACGCCGCCGAAGCAGGAGTCCGCGGGGGAGGCGCAGCAGGCGGGCACGTCGGCGCAGCAGAACCGGCAGCTCGTGCGCACGGCGACGGTCGACCTGCGCGCGCCGGACACCGACGCGGTGCTGGCGCGGGTCAAGGACCTGGTCATCGCGGAAGGCGGGTACTCCTCGCAGGAGCGGTCGCAGACCGGCCGCGCCTCGGTGACGGTGAAGGTGCCCGGCGACCGGTTGGACCCGGTGCTGGAGTCGATCGGCAGGCTGGAGGGCGTCGAGGTCGCCAGGCGTGAGCTGCAGACCGAGGACGTCACCGAGCAGGTCGTGGACATCGAGGCCAGGCTGGCGAACCAGCGGGCCAGCGTGGAGCGGGTGCGCGGGCTGCTGGACCGCGCCACGACCACGGCCGAGATCACCGACATCGAGGCCGAGCTGACCTCGCGGCAGTCCGAGCTGGAGTCGCTGCAACGCCGGTACGAGGCGCTCAAGGGCCAGACCGCGATGGCGACGCTGACCGTGTCGATCTCCGAGACGGGCGAGCCGGTGGCCGTGCAGGACGGGAACGACTTCCTGGACGCGTTCGCGGGCGGCTGGAAGGCGCTGGTGGAGGCGTTCTCGTGGCTGCTGGTGGTGCTGGGCGCGGTGCTGCCGTTCGCGGTGGTGCTGGGGCTGCCGGCGGTCGGCTACCTCTGGTGGCGGCGGCGTCGGAGGGCCACCGCCCCGGCCCCGGTCGCGGCCACTTCGACGAGTGCGCCGTAACACCGATCGAGACGGTTTCCTGACGAAAACGCTACGCAGAGCATCGCGCGGGAGCGCGGGGCGGCTTGGGAGAGAGGGGGAGTCGCGAGTTCAAGCCGCCCCGCGTCAGTCCCCGCGGTGGGTCCGGGCGGGGGGAGCCCGGGTTTCCCTGCGGGCCGCGGTTCGACGGGGGGAGGGCGAACCGCGATGGTGCCGCGCCGGTCGATCGGAGTGCGTGGGAGCCGACCCGCGAGGCCCTGCCAACTTGGCAGATGGCCGGTGATCCCCACAAGGGGCGGCGCTAGTCCATTCGAGTGTTCTTAGCCGAGTTAAGTAACGCTGTAGCGGCACGGTCGCCGTCCTTGACCAGCGATGTGGCTTGACTCACGATGGCGGGATCCCGGCCCCCTGGATGAATGAGGCAGCCGCATGGTCTTCCGCAGTCCGTTCCCCGATGTCGCGGTCCCGGACGTCACGCTGCACGAGTTGCTGCTCGCCGACCTCGGCGAGCGCGCCGACCGGGTCGCCCTGGTCGACGGCACCTCGGGCGCGTCGCTGACGTACCGCCAACTGGCCGGGGCGGTCGACCGCCTGGCCGCCGCGCTGGCCGCCAGGGGGATCGGCAAGGGCGACGTCGTCGGCATCCTCAGCCCGAACACCCCGTACTACGCCGTCGTGTTCCACGGCATCCTGCGCGCGGGCGCCACCGCGACCACCATCAACGCCCTCTACACGGCGGACGAGGTCGCGCACCAGCTCCGCGACGCCGGCGCGAAGATGCTGTTCACGGTGTCCGTGCTGCTGCCCAACGCCGCGCCGGGCGCGGAGAGGGCGGGCATCTCCGACGTGGTCGTGCTGGACGCCGCCGAGGGCTACCCCAGCCTGTCGTCGCTGCTGGCGAACACCGAGCCGGTGCCCGAGGTCCCGATCGACCCGGCGCAGGACGTGGCCGTGCTGCCGTACTCGTCGGGCACGACCGGCCGGGCCAAGGGCGTGATGCTGACGCACCGCAACCTGGTCGCGAACATCGTCCAGTGCGGGCCGCTGCTCAAGATCGGCGAGAGCACGAAGGTCCTCGCCGTGCTGCCGTTCTTCCACATCTACGGCATGCAGGTGCTGATGAACAACGGCCTGCACGTCGGCGCGACGGTGGTGACGCTGCCGAAGTTCGACCTGCCCGAGTTCCTGCGCGTGATCCAGGACCACCGCACCGACCGCGTCTACATCGCGCCGCCGGTCGCCGTGGCGCTGGCCAAGCACCCGCTGGTCGACCAGTACGACCTGTCCGGCATCGACACGATCTTCTCCGGCGCCGCGCCGCTGGACGTCGACCTGGCGGCGGCCGTGGCCAAGCGCCTGGGCTGCCGCATCTCGCAGGGCTACGGGATGACCGAGATGAGCCCGGTCAGCCACGCCATCCCGGACGGCCGCGACGACATCTCCGTCGGCACGGTGGGCGTCATCGCGCCGAACATGGAGTGCCGCTTCGTGGACCCGGCCACCGGCGAGGACGTGGGCGTCGGTGAGCGCGGCGAGCTCTGGTGCCGCGGCCCGAACGTGATGAAGGGCTACCTGAACAACCCCGAGGCCACCGCCGCCACCCTCGACGACGAGGGCTGGCTGCACACCGGCGACGTCGCCGTGATCGACGAGAACGGCCTGGTCAGCATCGTCGACCGGGTCAAGGAGCTGATCAAGTACAAGGGCTACCAGGTCCCGCCCGCCGAACTGGAGGCCCTGCTGCTGACCCACCCGGAGATCGCCGACGCGGCCGTGGTCGGCGTGCGCGACGAGGAGGGCGAGGAGGTGCCGAAGGCGTACATCGTCCGCCAACCGGGCGCGGCCCTGGACGAGTCCGCCGTGATGGAGTTCGTGGCCTCCCAGGTCGCCCCGCACAAGAAGGTCCGGGTCGTGGAGTTCATCGACGCGATCCCGAAGTCCGCCTCCGGCAAGATCCTGCGCAAGGACCTGCGGGCCCGCGAGGCGTCCGCCTGATCGACCTTCGGCGAGACCCCCGGTGGCGACCACGCTGCCGGGGGTTCTTCCGTGGTCGGGTGTCCCACGATCGTGTTGATCTCGGCTACTGGGCGAGCCGGACCGGTCACGCTCCACAACCATGTCGGGTGCGAATCGGAATCACACATCGGAGAACACACGCATGCGCATCCTCGGAAAGCTGGCCGTCGCGGCCGGCGCCACCGCCGTCATCCTGCTCGCCGCACCGGCCGCCAACGCGTCCTCGATGGACGCCGTCCCGCGCACCAGCCCGCTGGCCGCGGTGCAGAAGGTGGTCGGCGGCCTGCTCGGCGGCGTGACCGGTGGGCTCGGCGGGGGCGCGCTCGGTGGCGCGACCGGCGGTCTCGGTGGCGGCGCGCTCGGCGGTCTCGGCGGCTGATCCGGCTTCGGGTCGGGCCCGTCAGCGGCCCGACCCGGCCGCCGTCGGCTGCACCGATCAAGATCACACCTACCACCGGCGTTCGGCGCGCCGGCGCATCTGGCAGGCTGACGCCCATGGCTGTCGGAACCCTGGTGTTGCTCCGCCACGGCGAGAGCGTCTGGAACGCGGAGAACCTGTTCACCGGCTGGGTGGACGTCCCCCTCTCGGAGAAGGGCGTGAACGAGGCGAAGCGCGGCGGCGTGCTGCTGCGCGAAGCGGGTGTGCTGCCCGAGGTGGTGCACACGTCGCTGCTGCGGCGGGCCATCGGCACCGCCAACCTCGCCCTCGACGCGGCCGACCGGCACTGGATCCCGGTGCGCCGGGACTGGCGGCTCAACGAGCGCCACTACGGCGCGTTGCAGGGCAAGAACAAGAAGCAGACGCTGGAGGAGTTCGGCGAGGAGCAGTTCATGCTCTGGCGCCGCTCCTACGACACCCCGCCGCCGCCGATCGAGCCCGGCACCGAGTTCAGCCAGGACAGCGACCCGCGCTACGCCGACCTCGGCCCCGACCTGCCGCTCACCGAGTGCCTGCTGGACGTGGTCAAGCGGATGATCCCCTACTGGGAGTCGGCCATCGTGCCGGACCTGCGCACGGGCCGGACGGTCCTCGTCGCCGCGCACGGCAACTCGCTGCGGGCCCTGGTCAAGCACCTCGACGGCATCTCGGACGAGGCCATCGCGGGCCTGAACATCCCCACCGGCATCCCGCTGCGCTACGACCTGGACGACGAGCTGAAGCCGCTCAAGCCGGGCGGCGAGTACCTCGACCCCGACGCGGCGGCGGACGCCATCAAGGCCGTCGCCAACCAGGGTCGGTAGTCACACCAGGCCCAGCTCGCGGGCCCGCGCTCCGGCCTGGAAGCGGGAGGACGCGCCCAGAGCGGTCATCAGCTCCGCCACGCGACGGCGGTACGTGCGCAGGGACACGCCCAGCGCGCGTGCCGCCGTCTCGTCCGTCCAGCCCTCGTTCAACGCGTCCAGCACCCCCGGCGCGAACGCCCGCAGCTCGGCCATCTCCGCCTCGTGCACGGCCAGCTCGGTGCCCGCCCGCCACGCCGCCTCGAACAGCGACGTGATCCCGTGCACGACCTCCGGCTGCGTGATCACGCTGTAGCTGCGCGCGCCGTGCGACTCGTCGCCCGCCAGGATCACCACCCGGCCGTCCAGCACGATCGTCTCGTTCACGTCGTGCGCGCTGACCCGCACGTTCGCGCCGTGGTCGGCCATGTGCCGCGCGTGGCCGGCCCACCTCGGGTCGAGCAGGGTGCTCAACCGGAACAGCTTGCGCACCCGCAGGCCGGGCGGGTGCTGCGCGATACCCGTGCGCGGGTGGGTCCCCATCCACGTGCGCAGCGCGTTCGCCGCGCACAGCAGCTCGCTCCTGGTCGCCGCGAACAGGTGCGCCGTCCGCTCGTACAGCTCCGCCTCGCCGCGCACCACGGTCACCGTCTCCACGTCCACGAGCATGGCAGCAACCTGCCAATCCCGGCGCGCGTGATCGCCGATGGCGATCGTGGACACCATGCTGAACCTCAACCGCGTCGGGTACGGCGCCATGCAGCTCGCGGGCAAGCACGTCTTCGGGCCGCCCGCCGACCCGGAGAACGCCAAGGCCGTGCTGCGCCGCGCCGTCGAGCTCGGCGTGGACCACATCGACACCAGTGACTTCTACGGCCCGCACGTGGTCAACGAGCTGATCAAGGCCGCGCTGCACCCCTACCCGGAGAACCTGACCATCGTCACGAAGGTCGGCTACCGGCGCACCCCGGACGGCGACTGGGTGACCGCGCGGGAGCCGGGGCAGCTGCGCGACGCCGTGCACGACAACCTGCGCCGGCTCGGCCTGGAGCGGCTGGACGTGGTCAACCTCCGCATCGGCGGCGCGGACGACCCGGAGTCGGTCGAGGAGCCGTTCACCGTGCTCGCCGAGCTGCGAGAGCAGGGCCTGATCCGCGACCTCGGCCTGAGCAACGTCCACGAGCACCACCTGGACCAGGCCCTGGCGATCGCGCCCGTGGTGTGCGTGCAGAACCTCTACAACGTCACCGAGCGCCACGACGACAAGCTGCTCGACCGCACCACCGCGGAGGGCATCGCCTACGTGCCGTTCTTCCCGCTGGGCGGCTTCACGCCGCTGCAGCACGCGACGCTGGGCGAGGTCGCCGCGAGGCGCGGCGCGACCGACCGGCAGGTCGCCCTGGCGTGGCTGCTGCACCGCGCGCCGAACGTGCTCCTGATCCCCGGGACGTCCTCCACCCGTCACCTCGAGGAGAACCTGGCGTCGGCCGATCTGCACCTGTCCGAACACGACCTGACTCAATTGGACACGATTGGGTGAACGCCGGTCGTCCGCCGGGAAAACTTCGGTCCCGGACGGTGTCGCGGGAGTCACGAACCACGGCTGAGCTCTAGGCCGTACCCCGCCTGACCTGCTTACGATGCGCTCGTGACCGCAACGGGTTACCTCGTCCTGTCGATCGGCGCTCTGCTGATCGGCGGCACCGCGTTTCTCGCCGGACGGGCTACCGCACGTGCCCGCGAAACGCGCCCCAAGGGCCTCACCGTCGCCGACCTGATGGCCATGGTCGTCCACTCGTCCCCCGACGGCCTCGTCGTGCTCAACGGCTTCGGGGACGTCGTGCTGCACAACGCCCGCGCCGAGGAGCTGGGCGTGGTGCGCAACAACCGGGTGGACGACCGGGCCCGGCGCGCCGCCGAGATGGCCCGCCGCGACGGCGGCGTGATCGCGGTGGACCTGTCGTCGCTGGAGGTCATCAAGGGCCGCCAGCCGCAGGCCGTGCACGCCACCGTCAAGGTGCTCACCGAGGGCTTCGTCGTGGTCGACGCCTCCGACGAGTCGGAGTCGGTGCGGCTGGAGGCGACCCGGCGCGACTTCGTGGCCAACGTCAGCCACGAGCTGAAGACCCCGGTCGGCGCGCTCGCGCTGCTGGCCGAGGCGGTGCTGGACGCCGCGGACGACCAGGAGGAGGTCCGCCGGTTCAGCGCCAAGATCATGCAGGAGGCCACCCGGCTGGGCACCCTGGTCACCGAGCTGATCGCGCTGTCGCGCCTGCAGGGCGCGGAGAAGCTGCCGGAGCTCGGCCGGGTGGACGTGGACGTGGTCATCGACGAGGCGATGGGCCGCTCCCGGCTGGCCGCCGAGTCCGCGGGCATCGAGATCGCCACCGACGAGCCGAGCGGCCTGGAGGTGGAGGGCGACCGGACGCTGCTGGTCACCGCGTTGAGCAACCTGCTCGACAACGCGGTCGCGTACTCGCCGCCGGGCAGCCCCGTGTCGGTCAGCCGCAAGCTCGTGGACGGCTTCGTCGAGATCGCCGTCACCGACCGCGGCATCGGCATCGCCGAGGACCAGCAGACCCGCGTCTTCGAGCGCTTCTACCGGGTCGACAAGGCCCGCTCGCGCGCCACCGGCGGCACCGGGCTCGGCCTCGCCATCGTCAAGCACGTCGCCAACAACCACGGCGGCGAGGTGAAGCTGTGGAGCCTGCCGGGCACCGGCTCCACGTTCACGCTGCGCATCCCGGCTCATCCCGACCAGGACGAGCCCACCCAGGACCTGCCCAAGCAGGAGCTGGCGAGCCCCGTGCCGAGCGGCACGGGCGGCAACCACGGAGGAGAGCTGTGACCAGGGTGCTCATCGTGGAGGACGAGGAGTCCTTCTCCGATCCGCTCGCCTTCCTGCTGCGCAAGGAGGGCTTCACCGCGGCGCTCGCGGCCAACGGCCAGGACGCGCTGGAGGAGTTCGACCGCAACGGCGCCGACATCGTGCTGCTCGACCTCATGCTGCCCGGGATGAGCGGCACGGACGTCTGCAAGCAGCTGCGCGCGCGCTCGGCCGTGCCGGTGATCATGGTCACCGCGCGGGACAGCGAGATCGACAAGGTCGTCGGGCTGGAGCTGGGCGCGGACGACTACGTCACGAAGCCGTACTCGGCCCGCGAGCTGATCGCCCGCATCCGCGCCGTGCTGCGCCGCGGCGGCGAGTCCGAGGAGCTGCTGCCGCAGGTCCTGGAGGCGGGACCGGTGCGGATGGACGTCGAGCGGCACGTGGTGACCGTGGACGGCGCCGAGGTGAGCCTGCCGCTCAAGGAGTTCGACCTCCTGGAGTACCTGCTGCGCAACGTGGGCCGGGTGTTGACCCGCGGCCAACTGATCGACCGGGTGTGGGGCGCGGACTACGTCGGGGACACCAAAACCCTGGACGTGCACGTCAAGCGGCTGCGGTCGAAGATCGAGCCCGACCCGTCGACCCCGCGCCACCTCGTCACCGTGCGCGGACTGGGATACAAGTTCGAATCGTGATCGTCCCGACCAGGTACGGTGCACCGCGTGCGCCTCGGGGTGCTTGATGTCGGGTCCAACACCGTCCACCTCTTGGTGGTGGACGCTCATCGGGGTGCCCACCCGACGCCGATGAGCTCGGAGAAGTCCGTGCTGCGCCTCGCGGAGCAGCTGGACGGCTCCGGGACGCTCGGGCGCGAGGGCGCCGACCAGCTGGTGCGCACCGTCGCCGCGTCCAAGGCGGCGGCGGAGCGGCTGGGCTGCGAGGACCTGATGGCGTTCGCCACGTCGGCGGTGCGCGAGGCGGGCAACTCCGCCGAGGTGCTGGACCGGGTGCGCGCCGAGACCGGCGTCGACCTGAAGGTGCTGACCGGCGAGGACGAGGCGCGCTACACGTTCCTCGCGGTGCGCCGCTGGTACGGCTGGTCGGCGGGCCGGCTGCTGTGCCTGGACATCGGCGGCGGGTCGCTGGAGCTCGCGGTCGGCGTGGACGAGGAGCCGGAGGAGGCGTTCTCCGTGCCGCTGGGCGCGGGCAGGCTGACCCGGACCCGGTTCCGCCACGACCCGCCGACCCGGTCCGAGGTGCGCGAGACCACCGAGTGGCTGGCCGAGCAGCTGGCGCCGGTGACGAAGAAGATCCGCCGAGTGGGTACCCCCGATCGAGTGGTCGCGACGTCGAAGACGTTCCGCACGCTGGCGAGGCTGACCGGCGCGGCGCCGTCGTCGGCCGGTCCGCGTGCGCGGCGCGTGCTCACCGACTCGGGCCTGCGGCAGCTCATCGGGTTCATCTCCCGGATGTCCGCGGCCGACCTGGCCGAGCTCGAAGGGGTGAGCGCCAGCCGGGCTCACCAGCTGGTGGCGGGTGCTCTCGTGGCGGAGGCCACGATGCGAGCCCTGTCACTGGACGAGTTGGAGATTTGTCCCTGGGCCCTGCGGGAAGGTGTCATCCTGCGTCGGCTGGACCACACTAACGGTTCGGACCTGGACACCCCGCCGGACCGCACCCGCCGGACGGGTGACACTGGACGGACTGGCCGCCACGGGGCACGGTGGAGTTGATGAGTCGAGAGAGCGAGTCGGAGCAGACCCAGCGCACCGTCGCGGAGTTGCTCGCCCAGTACGGCGGGGGCTCCGGCGAGGTGACGCCGCGTCGGCGACGGCGGCGGGCCGAGGAGAACACGGAGACCGGTCCGCAGGCCATCATCGACCGCGTCAACTCCGACAGCGGCCGGCTGCGCGCCATCCGGGACGAGCCCGAGCCGCCGCCCGCCGCGCCGCCCCCCGCGCCACCGCCGCCCGCCGCCCCGCCGCCCGCGCCGCTGCCCCAGCGGCAGCGCCAGCGCGCCGTCGAGGCCGAGCGCACCGCGTACCAGCCGCCGCCGCCCCCGCTGTCGCGGCCGGAGCCGCCGGTGGCGCGCCCGGAACCGCCGATCTCCCGGCTGGAGCCGCCCGCCTCCCGGCCGGAGCCCCCGTCGGCGCGGCTGGAGGCGCCGAAGAAGGCCGAGAGCGGGCGCAGACGGGCACCCGAGGTGGACCCGGCCGAGGAGACCCGGGTCGTGCCGCCGATCGTGGCCGACTACCAGGGCGAGCCGTCGCGGTCCAACCTGCCGAAACCGCCGGTCAAGCCGGAGCCGTCGCGGACGAACCTGGTGCGGCCCGTGCCGCCCGGCGCGCCGCCCGCGGTCAAGCCGCCGGTGCGCGAGCCGGTGACCGAGGTGATGCCGCGCATCACCGACAAGCTGACGCCGAACGTGCCGCTGGAGTCGCTGCCGACCGAGTCGGTGCTGATCGTGCCGCCCGCGCCGCCGCGGCTGCCCGACCCGCTGCCCGACCAGTCCCCCGAGGACTGGTTCGGTGACGACGACGAGCCCGAAGAGGTGGTGGAGCAGGAGAGCACGGCGTTCCACCCGTACGTCGACCTCGACGAGGAGGACGACGACTACCCGAGCCGCGACTTCCAGCGCCGCGACCTCGACGACGACGAGCCCGCGGGCCTGGCCGACCTCGACGACGAGGACGACGACCGGCCCGCCGCCCGCTCCGCCGGCAAGGAGTGGCTGCTCATGATCGGCCAGCTCGCGGCCGGCGTGGTCGGCGGTGCGGCGCTGTGGCTCGGCTTCAACTTCCTGTGGCGCACGGCCGCGCCCGCGGCGCTGGTGGTGGCCCTGGCGGTGACCGTCGGCCTGGTCATGATGGTGCGCAAGATCCGCCGCGCGGACGACCTGCAGACCACCGTCCTGGCCGTGCTGGTCGGGCTGATCGTGACGGTGTCGCCCGCGGCGATGCTGCTGGTGAACAATTGATCCCGGTCGGCCTGTCCACCGCGGCCGTGTGGCCGCAGCCCGCGGGCGCCGCGTTCGAGGCGGCGGCGGAGCTGGGCTACGACGGCGTCGAGCTCATGGTGTGGGCCGACCCGGTGAGCCAGGACGTGCGGGCCGTCGAACGGCTCTCCAAGCGCTACGGCATGCCGGTGCTGGCCGTGCACGCGCCGTGCCTGCTGATCAGCCAGCGGGTGTGGTCGCCGGACCCGGCCGAGCGGCTGCGGCGCAGCGTGCGGGCGGCGTCCGACCTGGGCGCGCGCACGGTCGTGCTGCACCCGCCGTTCGTGTGGCAGCGGCGGTACGCCGAGGGGTTCGCCGACCTGGTCTCCTCGCTGGAGGACGAGAGCGGCGTCGCCATCGCGGTGGAGAACATGTTCCCGGTGCGGCGTCCCCTGGGGCGAGGGCGATCGGTGCAGGTCACGGCGTTCCGCCCGTCGATCGACCCGACCGACGTGGGCCACCGCAACTACACGCTGGACCTGTCGCACGCGTCCGCCGCGCACCAGGACACGATGGAGCTGGCCAAGCGCATGGGCGACGGGCTGACCCACGTGCACCTGGCCGACGGCTCCGGCCTGCCCAAGGACGAGCACCTGGTGCCCGGTCGCGGCACCCAGCCGTGCGGCGAGCTGCTGGCCCACCTGACCCGCACGGGCTTCACCGGCCAGGTCGTGCTGGAGGTCAACACCCGCCGCGCCCGCACCGCCGCCGAACGCGCCGAACTGCTCTCCGAATCGCTCCTCTTCGCCCGCCTCCACCTCTGACTTGCGCGAACGCGTGAGTCCCACGTTCGCGTCGCGCGAGTCCCACGTCCAGGACCCCTGAATTCAACGCTCAGGTCGACGGCGGCCGAACTCGCCGCCGCCCGCCCGCCGATCAGCGGCTAGGGTCTTGATCGTGAACCCGGTGCGCACGTTGATCCTCGCCGCCGCGGGCAACGACGCGGTGCGCCGGGTCGTCGCGACCGCACCCGTCAGCCGTGACGTGGTGCGCCGGTTCGTGGCCGGGGAGACCACCGCCGACGCGGTCGACGCCGCGGGACGGCTGATCGGCGACGGCCTGCGCGTCACCCTCGACCACCTCGGCGAGGACACCACCGACCGCGACACCGCCGAACGCACCGTGCGCGCGTACCTGGAGCTGCTCGACCAGCTGCACGCCGTCGGCCTCGCCGCGGACGCCGAGGTCAGCGTGAAGCTCTCCGCCGTCGGCCTGCACCTGGGCGAGACGCTCGCCCTGGACAACGCCTCCCGCGTCTGCGCGGCGGCCGAGCAGGCGGGCACCACGGTCACGCTCGACATGGAGGACCACACCACCACCGACGCCACCCTGCGCGTGCTCGCCGAACTGCGCCGCCACTGGCCGGAGGTGGGCGCGGTGCTCCAGGCGTACCTGCGCCGCACCCTGGACGACGTGCGCGCCCTCGCCGACACGCGCGTCCGGCTGTGCAAGGGCGCGTACGCCGAACCGCCGTCGGTCGCCTTCACCGACCCGCACGAGGTCGACCTGAACTACGTGCGCTGCGCCAACGTCCTGCTGGCCGGCTCCGGTTACCCGATGTTCGCCACCCACGACCCCCGCCTGATCGAGATCATCGGCGAACGCGCCCGCTGGTACGGCAGGTCCGTCGAGGACTTCGAGTTCCAGCTGCTCCACGGCGTGCGGCCCGCCGAGCAGCGCCACCTCGCGGCGGAAGGTCACGTCGTGCGCGTCTACGTGCCGTACGGCGACCAGTGGTACGGGTACCTGATGCGCCGGCTCGCCGAACGCCCGGCCAACGTCGCGTTCTTCCTGCGTTCGCTGGTCACCCGCTCGTGAGGAGCCCTGTGTCGTTCTCGGCAGCCAGTGCCGTCCGCCCCCTCGGCGACGGCACCTACACCGCGTCCCTGCCCGCCGAGTGGACGGTCGGGCCCAAGCCGCACGGCGGGTTCCTGCTGGCCGTGGTCGCGCGGGCGGCGGTGGACGGCGCGCGGGCGGCCGTGCCGGGCGCCGACGACCTCGCGCCGCTGGCGGTGAGCGCCCAGTTCCTGCGCGCGCCCGAGGTGGGGCCGGTGCTGGTGCGGACCCAGGTGCGCAAGGCGGGCCGGACGGCGACCGTGGTGACGTCGACGCTGGAGCAGCGCGGGCGCAGCTGCGTGGAGGCGGTGGTGACGGTCGGGCGGATGCCGACGGCCGCGCCGGACTACGTGGACCTGCCCGACATGGCCGCCGCGCCGCCCGCGAACGCGATCGACCTGGCGTCCATGGGCGCGGGTGGCGTCTACAAGCTCGGCGCGGTGTGCGACGTGCGGCTGGACCAGGAGGGCGCGGGGTTCCTGACCGGGCGGGTGGGCGACCCGCTGGTGCTGCGGCTGTGGGCGCGTCCGCTGGGTGAGCGGCCGGACCCGTACTTCGGGCTGGTCGTCGGGGACATCTCGATGCCGGTGACGTTCAACCTGGGCCGGTTCGGGTGGTCGCCCACGGTGCAGCTGACGGCGTTGCTGCGGGCGAACCCGGCGCCGGGGTGGCTGCGCGTGCGGGTGTCGTGCAGCGCGGTGCACGGGCAGTGGTTCGACGAGGACGCGGTGGTGGTCGACTCGGCCGGGCGGCTGGTGTGCCAGGCGCGGCAGCTGGCGCTGACGCCGGCGACCTGACCCGGGGACCTGCGGTATTGCCGTTGCGCCACCGTGGCAGGCTTGGCGCATGACGACGATCGCCGTGTTGGGTGCAGGCAAGATCGGTGAAGCGCTGTTGTCCGGGTTGCTCCAGGGCGGGCGCGCGGCCGACGAGCTGCTGTTCACCGAGAAGCACCCGGAACGGGCCGCCGCGCTCACCGAGCGGTACGGGGTGGAGGGCCTGGACGTGCCCGGCGCCGCCCAGCGGGCCGACGTGCTCGTGGTCGCGGTCAAGCCGCAGGACATCGAGCCGCTGCTGGACGAGCTGTCGCCGGTGCTCAAGCCCGGCACGCTGGTGGTGTCGCTGTGCGCGGGCCTGCCGACGGCGCTGTACGAGCGCAGGCTGCCCGACCACACGCCCGTCGTCCGGGTCATGCCGAACACGCCGATGCTCGTCGGCGAGGCGATGAGCGCCATCTCGGCGGGCAAGTACGCCACCGACGAGCACCTGAACCTGGTCGAGGAGCTGCTGACCACGGTCGGCAAGGTGGCCCGCGTGCCGGAGAACCAGCAGGACGCCGTCACCGCGCTGTCCGGCTCCGGCCCCGCCTACTTCTTCTACCTGGTCGAGGCCATGATCGACGCGGGCATCCTGCTCGGCATCCCGCGCGACCTGGCCAGCAGCCTGATCATCCAGTCGGCGGTCGGCGCGGCCACCATGCTCAGCGAGGGCGGGCAGCACCCGACGATCCTGCGCGAGGCCGTCACGTCGCCCGCGGGCACCACCATCATGGCCATCCGGGAGCTGGAGCGGCACGGCGTGCGCGCGGCCATGCTGGCGGCGTTGGAGGCGGCACGCGACCGTTCGGTGGAACTGGGACGCGCCCACGAGGTGGACTGATACCGCCATTGGCCGTCGCACCAGCCCCACCCGTCCCGTTACTCTCAGAGGAGCACGTGCGTGTCGAACCGTCGGTGGGGAAGCCGACGGCACGACGCGTGTCGAAGGACGCGGTGATCCATGCCTGCGGAGGAGAAGTCGCTCGGTCAAGTCAGATTCATGACGGTCGCCGAGGTCGCGCTGATGATGCGCGTGTCGAAGATGACGGTGTACCGCCTGGTCCACTCCGGTGAGCTGACGGCGGTGCGCGTGGGCAAGTCGTTCAGAGTGCCGGAGAAGGCGGTCCACGAGTACCTGCGGAACGCCTACTTCGACGCCGGGTGAGGGTGCGTCCGGGCAGGCGGGTAAACTCATAGGCCGTTCGTGCCTGGTGTCGGCGCGCCCACTTGACGGGTGTCTCCACCAGCGCGTGGAGACCCCGACGTCTAGTAGTGAAGGAACCCGCATGGGCTCGGTCATCAAGAAGCGCCGCAAGCGCATGTCGAAGAAGAAGCACCGCAAGTTGCTGCGCAAGACGCGGGTCCAGCGCAGGAAGCGCGGCAAGTAGCCCCTGCGGGGTTCTCGCACCGCCAGTCCCCGGTCCTCGTGGCCGCGGGGCTGGCGGTGTCTTCGTCCGACCTGGGACGGACCGCGCCCGCCATCCGGGTGATTGTCCGGTAAAGGCTCCGTGACCTGCGTCAAGACGAGGTTCCGCGACCGATGGCGCTGCGGGTTCCCGGATAGCATCGTCGAGTCGCACCCCTCGCACAGGGAGTCGCATGGCGCCCAAGGTCGTTCTCGTCACCGGTTGCAGCCGCTACCTCGGCGGGCACCTCGCCGCGCGCTTCGCGGCGAACCCGGACATCGAACGCGTGCTCGGCGTGGACACCGAACCGCCGTCGCGCGACCTGCTGCGCCGCATGGGCCGCGCCGAGTTCGTGCGCGCCGACATCCGCAACCCCCTCATCGCGAAGGTCATCGCCACCGCGCACGTCGACACGGTCGTGCACGCGTCGGTGACGGCGAACCCGGCCGGTCCGGCCGGGCGGACCGTGATGAAGGAGATGAACGTCATCGGCACGATGCAGCTGCTGGCCGCGTGCCAGAAGTCGCCGCACGTGCGCAAGCTCGTGGTGAAGTCCACCAGCGCGGTCTACGGGTCCAGCTCGCGCGACCCGGCGGTGTTCACCGAGGACATGGGCCCGAAGGACCTGCCGTCGAGCGGGTACGCCAAGGACGCCGTCGAGGTCGAGGGCTACGTGCGCGGGTTCGCCCGCCGCCGGCCGGACGTGGACGTCACCGCGCTGCGGTTCACCAACTTCATCGGCCCGCGCATCGACACGGTGCTGACCAGGTACTTCGCCCTGCCCGTCGTGCCGACCGTGATGGGCTACGACGCCAGGGTGCAGCTGCTGCACTCCGAGGACGCGCTGGCGGTGCTGGAGCGGGCGACGCTGCACGACCTGCCCGGCGTCTACAACGTGGGCGGCGACGGCGTGCTGATGCTGTCGCAGGCCATCCGCCGCGCGGGTCGGATCGCGCTGCCGGTGCCGAGCGCGGCGGTGCCGACGATGGGCCGGTTCTTCCGCGGCGCCCGGCTGGTGGACTTCTCCCCGGACCAGATGAGGTTCCTGAACTGGGGCCGGGTGGTGGACACGACCCTGCTGAAGGAGGAGTTCGGGTTCACGCCCCGGTGGACCACTCAGCAGGCGTTCGACGACTACGTGAGCGGGCGCGCGCTGCGTCCGCTCATCGACCGGGAGCTGGTGACGTCGGTCGAGCGGGGTGTGCTCGACCTGGCCGCCAGGTTCCGCTGACGGGCTGACGGGCGAGGAGGTGGACGCGTGGCAGAGGCACGGGTGATCCCGCTGCACGGTGCGGACCGGGAGGTTCCGCGAGGACGGCGCGGGGCGGGCCGGCCGCCCGGTCCGGTTCCCGTGCCCGAACCGTCGCACGTTCCCGAGCCGGAGGGGGCCGAGGAGGCGGAGGCGGGGTGGGAGCACCGACTGGCTGACCTGTTGGCGTTCGCGCGCCGGCGGATCCAGGGCGACTACGAGGTGGACGAGTTCGGCTTCGACCCGGACCTCACCGACAACGTGCTGATGCCGCCGCTGCGGCCGTTGTACGAGAAGTGGTTCCGGGTGGAGACGATCGGCATGCACAACGTGCCGGGCGAGGGCGGCGCGCTGATCGTCGCCAACCACTCGGGCACGCTGCCGTTGGACGCGACCATGACCGCTTTCGCGGTGCGCGCGGACCACCCGAAGCGCCGGCACCTGCGCATGCTCGGTGCGGACCTGGTGTTCAGGACGCCGGTGCTGGGCGCGTTGGCGCGCAAGTCGGGGCAGACGCTGGCGTGCAACCCGGACGCGGAGCGCCTGCTGCGGTCGGGCGAGCTGGTCGGCGTGTGGCCGGAGGGCTTCAAGGGCATCGGCAAGCCGTTCAAGGACCGGTACAAGCTGCAGCGGTTCGGGCGGGGCGGGTTCGTCTCGGCGGCGCTGAACACGGGCGTGCCGATCATCCCGTGCTCGATCGTGGGTGCCGAGGAGATCTACCCGAAGATCGGCGACATCAAGGCGCTGGCCAGGCTGTTCGGCTTCCCCTACTTCCCGGTGACGCCGTTCTTCCCGTTGCTGGGCCCGCTCGGCGCGATCCCGTTGCCGTCGAAGTGGTACATCGAGTTCGGTGAGCCGATCCGGACCGACGTGTACGGGGAGCACGCGTCGGACGACCCGATGCTGGTGTTCAACCTGACCGACCAGGTCCGGGAGACCATTCAGCAGACCCTGTACCGGTTGCTCACGCAGCGGCGGAACGTTTTTCTGGGTTGAGGGTTCGAAGAATGTTCCGGTTGGGTCGTGGGTCCGGGTTTCGTGTCATCCCACCGACCTCCACAAGGGCCACCACACGTGTCAAGGGGGCGACATCAGTGGACGCCGTAGCCCGCAGTGGACTTCGCCCTCCTTGACACGTGCGGTAGAGCTGCGCCAGGTCGGCGGGATGACACGAAGCCCTACTTATGCAGCAGAGACGCCCAGTGGACGGGGTCGGGGGTCGCGAGTCGCAACCGGGGTACGGGCGGGTCGGGCGCGGTCGGCCGCGATGGCCCTTGCTTGCAACAGCCCGACCCACAACGGAACAGGAGATCCCGGAGTTAGGTGGGGTAATCCTGCTGATCTGCCCGTCCGGCGAGGACGCTTTTGATGTTTTGATTTTCTCAAGCTCGCAAGCCACGGCGAGCGAAATGTTCCCAGGGTCGATGGGCGAGGATCCCGACCGGATCAGCGCATGCGGCGACGGTAGGCCAGGGTGGCGGCGATCAAGCCCGCCAGGGCGCCCGCGCCCAGCACCGACGGCACGCCGATCTTGGCCGCCTTGCGGCCGGTGCGGAAGTCGCGGATTTCCCAGCCCCGCTTGCGCGCCGTCTCGCGCAGGCCCGAGTCCGGGTTCACCGCGACCGCCGTGCCGACCACCGACAGCATCGGCACGTCGTTCACCGAGTCCGAGTACGCCGTGCAACGCCGCAGGTCCAAGCCCTCCTTGGCGGCGAGCGCGCGGACCGCGTGGGCCTTCGCGCGGCCGTGCAGCAGGTCGCCCACCAACCGGCCGGTGTAGATGCCGTTACGGCTCTCCGACACCGTGCCCAGCGCCCCGGTCAGGCCGAGGCGCCGCGCGATGATCTGCGCCAGCTCGACCGGCGTCGCGGTGACCAGCCACACCCGCTGGCCCGCGTCCAGGTGCATCTGCGCCAGCGCCTGCGTGCCCGCCCAGATCCGGTCGGCCATCAGCTCGTCGTAGATCTCCTCGCCGAGCGAGACGAGTTCCGCGACCGACCGGCCGGCCACGAACGACAGCGCCTGCTCGCGGGACGCGGCGACGCTCTGCGGGTCCTCGCGGCCACCGACCCGGAACTTGAGCTGCTGCCAGGCGAAGCCGGCCAGGTCGGAGTTCTTGAAGTACTTGCGCGCCGCCAGCCCGCGGGCGAAGTGGAAGATCGACGCGCCCATCATCATGGTGTTGTCGACGTCGAAGAACGCGGCGGCGGTGAGGTCGGTGGGCGCGCTCCCGGACGGTCCGATCGTGAGCGCGGCCTCGGCCGAAGCCTCGCCGGCCAGCGCGGCACGCCGCTCCCGTTCCGCCGAGCCCTCCACCACACGCCTTTTCACCACGTCAGCGCCTCCCGCGGTCCGATGGGGACAGGGTAGCGATCAGCCGCCGAGGCCGGGCAGCGGCAGCGACGGGAGGGTCAGGGTGGGCAGCGGCGGCAGCGGGCCGGTGGGCGTGGTGGTGGTCGGCGCGGGCGGGGCCGAGGGCGTCGGGGCGCTGGGCACGCCACCTCCCGGCGTGGTGGTGGCACCAGGCGCGTTGCCGGCCGTGGTGGGCGCGACGGGGGTGCTCGTCGCGGTCGCGGACGGCACGTCGCCGGTCGACGTGCCCGGGTCGACGGGCGGCGGCGCGCACTCGTCCTGCGCGGGCACCGGCCCGACCTGGTCGACCTGCCCCGACGTCACCGACGCGCAGTCGACCCGCGCGTGCAGCGCGGACGCGCGGTCGGTGATCCGGGTGAGCAGGTCCAGCGACGTGCCCGCCCGGTCGGCGGCCTGGACGGGCAGCGACGGGCGCAGGTCGGTCAGCCGGGTCGCCTGCGCGGTGGCCCAGTCGCGCAGGTCTTCGAGGGCGCGCTGATCCGAGTTCGAGCCGAGCGCGGTCAGCACGCGGGAACCGGCCGCGGCGTCGGCGTCGAAGTCGGTCAGCGCGGTCAGGTAGCCGCCGAGCGGGCCGCCGCCGGAGTCGTCGCGGTAGCGGTCGACCAGCGTCTCGATCTCGGACAGGCGCGCGGCGGCGAACTCCAGGCGCTTGTTGCCCCTCGACTCCTCGCCGAAGGTGAGGCCGAGCGAAGCCGACTCGGCGGTGCGCTTGACGCCGTACAGCGCGTCACCCGGCAGCGCGTCCCGGCTGAGCAGCAGGCTCATCCCGGCCAGCGAGAACAACAGGCACAGCGCCGCGGCGAGGGCGACCGCTAATCGCCCGCGCGCCCCGGTCCTGCGCTCGCGAACGGGCTGGTCGAGCTTGGTGGGCGGCGGCTCGGCCGCGCCGAGCACCCGGGCCCGCATCCGCGCCCTGGCCTCGTCGTCCGGCCCCGCGGTGACTGCGGCTTTCCGCAGCAGCGCCACCACCGCGAGCTCGTCGGCGAGCTCCTCGGCCTCGGCCGCGACGGGGTCGGGATGCGCGTCGACCGCGCGGGCGAACTGCTCGCGCTGCCTGTGACGCCATAGCGGCGTGATCCCTCTGCCTACCATCCCGCTTGGCCAACCATCCCGCACCGTTTCGAGCGATCCTGCCCCGAACAACGAACCGGGGCATCCCGGGGTTACGCGGGTGACGAGTGGTGCGACGGTGATCTCACCGCAGCCACGGGGGCAGCAGCTGGGCCAACCGGCGCACCGCTCGGTGCTGAAGGGCCTTGATCGCGCCCTCGTTGCGGCCCATCCTCGCGGCCGTCTCGGCCACGGACAACCCCTGGATGAAGCGCAGGGTGATGCATTCGCGCTGGTCGTCACCCAGTTGGGCGACGCAGCGGAGCAGCTCGGCGTTGGTCGCGTCGGTCAGCACTTCCTGCTCGGGACCGTCGGTGACCTCGCGGTTGTCGGCCAGCTCGGCCGTGGTGACCTCCAGCCGGTAGCGGCTGGACTTCACGTGGTCGAAGACGATGTTCCGCGCGATCGTGACGAACCACGCGCCGACGTCGCGGCCCTGGTAGCTGATGGACCCGATGCTGCGCAGCGCGCGGAGGAACGTCTCGCTGGTGACGTCCTCGGCCAGCGTGCGGTCGCCCACCCGGAAGAGCACGTACCGGTACACCACGTCGACGTACCGGTCGTACAGCGCGCCGAACGCGTCCGTGTCGCCGCCCTGAGCGGCGCGGACCAGGTTCCACGGCTCGTCGGCCGCGTTGCTCTCCACGCTGTCGATCGTGCTGGACTGCCCTCCCGCGCTCCACCTCGAGCGGAGCGTCCGGATGGTTCGGACGGAGTTCTCGCGTGCCCGTGCGGTCATCGGCTCGCGGCACCTCCACAGGGTCGCCGTGCCGGCAGCATACGTGTTGTTACTCCGTAGTAGGTAGCGGCAACCGGTGTCGACATCACGACGCGGGTGGAGGCACTGCGTGACGCCGCCCGCCCGTGACAGACTGCGCTGAGGTCCGCTGTGGTTCACCAGGAGGTCACGTTGACCGCTTCCGCAAGCAACATCGCCGACCTGGTTCGCGCCTCCGCGCACCGTGGACCCAATCACGCTGCCCTGGTCGATGTCACGACTGCGAACAGCTACACCTGGGCCGAGTTCGACGCCGCCGTGGACGGCGAGGCGCACCGGCTCGTCCGAGCGGGCGTGGAACCGGGCGACCGGGTGGTGGTGCGGCTGCCGACCGGTCCCGAGTTCTGCGTCGCGGTGTTCGGCGTGCTGCGCGCGGGCGGCGTGCTGGTGCCCGCCGGGCCCGGCCAGCCGACGCGCGAGGTGCAGCGCCTGGTCGCCGACAGCGGCGCGGAGCTGCTCGTGGGCGACGGCGGCGGCGCGGACGTCGAGGTGCTGCCCGCGCCGACGATGGAACCGGGCGAGGAGTTCACCGCCATCGGCTCCGGCGAGGACGTGGCCGTGCTCGGCTACACCTCCGGCACGTCGGGCTCGCCGCGCGGCGCGATGCTGTCGCACCGGGCGCTGCTGGCCAACGTCGAGCAGTGCGCGTCCCTGCGCCCCGCGCCGGTGACCGCGGGCGACCGGGTGCTGCTGGCGCTGCCGCTGTTCCACGTCTACGGCCTCGGCCCCGGCCTGCTCCAGGTGGCGGGCGCGGGCGCGACGGCCGTGCTGCTGGAGCGGTTCGACCCGGACCAGGCGTTGACCGCGATCCGCGAGCACCGGGTGACCACGCTGGTCGGCGTGCCGCCGATGTACGCGGCGATCCTGGCCCAGCCCGTCGACCGGCTCCGCGCCGACCTCGCCACGGTCCGCCTGTTCACCTCCGGCGCCGCGCCGCTGGCCGCCGGGCTGCTCGACGCCATGCGCGACGCGGTCGGCCTGCCCGTCTACGAGGGCTACGGCCTGACCGAGACCGGGCCCGTGCTGACCACCACCCTGGCGGGCGGCGCGCCCAAGGCCGGTTCGGTCGGGCGCGCGCTGCCCGGCGTGCTGATCCGGCTGGTCGACACCGACGGCCGCCCGCTGGACCTGGACGAGGACGAGCCGGGCACCGGCCTGGTCGCGGCCAAGGGCGACAACCTGTTCAGCGGCTACTGGCCCGACGGCGCGCACGGCCCGGACGCCGAGGGCTGGTTCCGCACCGGTGACGTCGGCTACCTCGACGCCGACGGCGACCTGCACCTGGTGGACCGGGCGGGCGACCTGATCATCGTCAACGGCTTCAACGTCTACCCGCACGAGGTCGAGCGGGTGCTGGCCGAGCTGGACGGCGTGGCCGAGGCGGCGGCGGTCGGCGTGCCGGACGAGCGGACCGGCGAGTCGGTGAAGGTCGTCGTGGTGCCCGCGGCCGGCGCCGAGCTGACCGAGGACGTGGTGAAGGACCACTGCGCGGGACGGCTGGCGAAGTTCAAGGTGCCGACCGTGGTCGAGTTCGCCGACGCGCTGCCGCACTCGCCGACCGGCAAGCTCGCGCGGGCCCGGCTGCGCCTGCCCCTAGCCTGAACGCCGTGAGCCACCACGTGACCTTGATGAGCCGGGTCGACTGCCACGCCTGCGAGCAGGCCAAGGCCGACCTGGAGCGGATCTGCGGCGAGCTGGGCGTGCCGTGGGACGTCCGGGACGTCGACTCGGACCGCGAACTGCGCGCCGAGTACGGCGACCGGGTGCCGGTGATCCTCGTCGACGGCGAGGAGCACGGGTACTGGTCGGTCGAGGAGGACCGCCTGCGCGCGGCCCTGCGCTGACGGTCGCCGTGCCGACGGTCGCCGGGCCGACGATTTCGGGCCGGCGAATGTCAGGCTGACGATTACCGGCCGCTTACGGAATCGGCCGGCCGGGCGGTCCGGGGTGTCGAATCGACGGCATGAACCGCGTGACCGCCGCCCTGGTCGGCGTCCTCGGCGTGGCCGCCGCGCTGGCGGCCGGGCACCTCGTGGCCGGGCTGGTCGGGCCGCCGGCCTCGCCGTTCCTGGCGGTGGGCAACACCGCGATCGACTTCGCGCCCAGCCCGCTCAAGGACTTCGCGATCCGCGCGTTCGGCGTCCACGACAAGCTCGTGCTGCTGCTCGGCATGGCCGTGGTCCTGCTCGCCGCGGCCGTCGCCGCCGGCCTGCTGTCCCGCCGCACGCCGCTGCCGGGCACGGTCCTGGCCGTCGTCCTCGGCCTGCTCGGCGTGGCCGCCGTGCTCCACCGCCCCGACCTGGGTCAACTGGGCGTCCTCGCGCCCGTCGCGGCTCTCGCCGCCGGCGTCGCCGTGTTCCGGTGGCTGCACGCCAAGGCCACCGAGCCCGGCGAGCACGCCGACGGCCGCCGGGCGTTCCTCGTCGCCTCGGGCGCGACGGGCCTGGCCGCCCTGGTCGGCCAGGTCGCGGGCACCCGGGTCGACGTGGAGGCGTCCCGGCGGGCCGTCGGCGCGCTCAAGCCCGCCTCGCCCGCGCCGCCCCTGCCGCCGAACGCCGACTTCGCCGCCGAGGGCACGCCCGCGTTCATCACGCCGAACGCCGACTTCTACCGGATCGACACGGCGCTGAGCGTGCCGCGGATCCGCGCCGAGGACTGGGTGCTGCGCGTGCACGGCATGGTCGACCGGGGGCTCGTGCTCCGCTACGACGACCTGCGCCGCCGTGACCTGGTCGAACGCACGGTCACGCTGGTCTGCGTGTCCAACGAGGTCGGCGGGCCGTACATCTCCACCGCGAACTTCGTCGGCGTGCCGCTGCGGGACGTCCTGCTCGAAGC
Source organism: Actinosynnema sp. NPDC091369 (assembly GCF_044757065.1). Classification (NCBI taxonomy): domain Bacteria; kingdom Bacillati; phylum Actinomycetota; class Actinomycetes; order Pseudonocardiales; family Pseudonocardiaceae; genus Actinosynnema; species Actinosynnema sp. NPDC091369. The sequence goes on from NZ_JBIVUG010000001.1 coordinate 1,477,568, forward strand.
GGGCGTCCGCGCCGGGGCCGACCAGCTGTTCTCCACCAGCGCCGACGGCTGGACGGCGGGCTCGCCGCTCGACGTCGTGCTGGACCCCGACCGGGGCGCGCTCATCGCGCTGGGCATGAACGGCGAGCCGCTGCCGCTGGAGCACGGCTTCCCCGCCCGCCTGGTCGTGCCCGGCCTCTACGGCTACGTCTCGGCGACCAAGTGGGTGGTCGACCTGGAGGTGACCACGTTCGACGCGCGGCGGGGCTACTGGCTCGACCGCGGCTGGGCGCGGGAGGCGCCGGTCAAGGTGATGTCCCGGGTCGACCGGCCGGAGCGCGGGTCGACGGTCACCGGCCGGGTCGTCGCCACCGGCGTCGCGTGGGCCCAGCCCACCGGCATCGGCCGGGTCGAGGTCCGCGTCGACAACGGCCCGTGGCGGACCGCGACCCTCGCCGACGACGTGAGCGGTTCCACGTGGCGCATGTGGCGGGTCGAACTGGACCTGCCGCCGGGCGGTCACACGATCGAGGCACGTGCCACCGACCAGGCCGGCGTCACCCAGCCGCAGGCCCGCGTGGCGCCCGTCCCGGACGGCGCGACCGGCTGGCACAGCGTCTTCTTCACCGTCGCCTGAGTCACCCGAACGGGTTCGAACCGGAATTCACCCCACGGGGTCCAGGGCCCGGTCGCCAACTTTGTGCAAGCGTTCACAAGCGGTACGGTGGGTGCATCACTCCGCTGGTGGCGGTACCCGGCGGGTCAGTGCGACGGATGTCGAGGAGTTCCAGCGTGGCGGCTCAGCGGGGCGAGGGTGACGGTGTCGTGACCCGCCCAGGGGAGACCGGTACCGAAGCGCCCGCCGACGTCCGGGAGCGGGCACGCGCGATCCCCGAGGCGGCGGTGGCGCGGCTCGCGGTCTACCTCCGCGTCCTCTCGGGCATGGTCGAGCAGGGCGTGACGACCATCTCCAGCGAGGAGCTGGCGGGCGCGGCCGGCGTCAACTCGGCCAAGCTCCGCAAGGACCTGTCCTACATCGGCTCGTACGGCACGCGCGGCGTCGGCTACGACGTCGAGGTGCTCGTGAGCCACATCGAGCGCATCCTCGGCCTCACCCGCAAGCACTCGGTGGCGGTCGTCGGGATCGGTAATCTTGGTCACGCGCTGGCCAACTACGGCGGCTTCCCCAGCCGGGGCTTCCCGGTCGCCGCGCTGTTCGACATCGACCCGGACCTGACGGGAGTGCCGGTAGGCGGCATACCTGTCAACCACATCGACGACATCACGACCGTCTGCGCCGAGCGCGAGGTCTCGATCGGCGTCATCGCGACGCCGCCGCAGGCAGCTCAGGCCGTCTGCGACCGTTTGGTATCCGCCGGAGTCCAGTGCATCCTGAACTTCGCACCCGTCGTGCTCCAAGTGCCGGACTACGTCGAAGTGCGCAAGGTCGACCTGGCGGTCGAGATGCAGATCCTGTCGTTCCACGTCGCGCGGCGGGCTGACGAGGCCGCCGGTGACGTGGTCAACGGCATCGGTGTGGACGGGGTGGTGATTCGCCCGTGATCGTGCGGGTAGTGAGCCGGTCGGTGGTGACGGCGGTATGAGCGTGCTCGTCGTCGGTCTGTCCCACCGGACCACCCCGGTTCCCGTGCTGGAGCGCGTCGCGGTCGCCGACGCCGACCGCGGCAAGGTCCTCGACCAGCTGCTGAAGGCGCCGAGCGTGTCCGAGGCCGTGCTGCTGTCGACCTGCAACCGGGTCGAGGTGTACGCGGTCGTCGAGACGTTCCACGGCGGCATGAACGAGGTCGTCGAGGTGCTCGCACGCCAGGCCGGCGCCGAGCCCGCCGACCTGTTCGAGCACCTGTACGTGCACTACTCCGCCGCCGCGGTCGAGCACCTGTTCTCCGTGGCGGGCGGCCTGGACTCGATGGTGGTCGGCGAGGCCCAGATCCTGGGCCAGCTGCGCACCGCCTACAACGCCGCCGACGAGCAGGGCGTGGTCGGCCGCACGCTGCACGAGCTGGTCCAGCACGCGCTGCGGGTCGGCAAGCGCGTGCACACCGAGACCGACATCGACCACGCCGGCGCGTCCGTCGTGTCCGAGGCGCTCGCCGACGCCGCGCAGGCGCTCGGTGGCCTCGAAGGGCGCAACGCCCTGATCGTCGGCGCGGGCTCCATGGGCGGCCTGGCCGCCGCCCACCTGCGCCGGGCCGGCATCGGCGGGGTCGTCATCGCCAACCGCACCGCCGCCAACGGCGAGCGCCTGGCCTCGGCCCTGCGCGCGGACGGCGTGCGGGCCACGTCCACCGGCCTCGACACGTTGACCGAAGCCGTCGCCGAGGCGGACGTGCTGTTCGCCTGCACCGGCTCGGTCGGCACCGTCGTCGGCGCCGAGCACATCGGCGACCGCGCCCCGGACCGGCCGCTGGTCGTCTGCGACCTCGGCCTGCCCAAGGACGTCGACCCGGCCGCGACGCTGCTCGACGGCGTCCGCGTGGTCGACCTGGAGACCCTCCAGCGCAGGCTGTCCGACGCCCCGACCGGGCAGGGCACGCTGCGCGCGGCGGAGATCGTGACCGAGGAGGTCCGCGCCTACCTGGCCGGGCAGCGCTCGGCCGGGGTCACGCCCACCGTGACGGCACTGCGCAAGCGCGCCGCCGAGGTCGTGGACGCCGAGCTGCTGCGCCTGGACTCGCGGCTGCCCGAGCTGGACGGCGCGGTGCGCGACGAGCTGGCCAAGACCGTGCGCCGGGTGGTGGACAAGCTCCTGCACACCCCCACCGTGCGGGTGAAGGAGCTGGCCGCGGCGCCCGGTGGGGCCGGTTACGCCGAGGCGCTGCGCGAGCTGTTCGGGCTCGACCCGCAGGCGCCGTCCGCCGTCAGCACCCCCCATTCGACGCAACCCAAAGGTGAGAAGCGGTGAACCGCACCCTGAGGATCGGCACCCGCGGCAGCGCCCTCGCGCTCGCGCAGACCGGCCACGTGGCCGACGCGCTGCGCGAGGCGGGCGCGACCGTGGAGATCGTCACGATCTCCACGCCCGGTGACCGCTCGTCCGCACCCATCGCCGAGATCGGCATCGGGGTGTTCACCTCGGCGCTGCGCGACGCGCTCGCGAACGGCGAGATCGACGTCGCCGTGCACTCGTACAAGGACCTGCCCACGGCGCGCGACCCGCGCCTGTCGCTGGCCGCCGTCCCGCCCCGCGAGGACCCGCGCGACGCGCTGGTCGCCCGTGACGGCCTGACCCTCGGCGAGCTGCCCACCGGCGCGAAGGTGGGCACCGGCTCACCCCGCCGCGCCGCGCAGCTCAACGCCCTCGGACTGGGCATCGAGGTGGTCGCCCTGCGCGGCAACGTCGACTCCCGCATCCGCAAGGTCGCCGACGGCGAACTGGACGCCGTCGTGCTCGCCCGCGCCGGCATCGCCCGCCTCGGCCGCACGGCCGAGATCACCGAGACCTTGGAGCCCATCCAGATGCTCCCCGCGCCCGCACAGGGCGCCCTCGCAGTGGAGTGCCGGGTCGACGACGTCGACACCGAGCACCTCCTCCAGTCCACTCTGGACGACTCGGCCAGCAGGGCCGCTGTCGCTGCCGAGCGCGCCCTCCTGGCCGCGCTCGAAGCAGGCTGCAGCGCGCCGGTCGGCGCACTGGCCGATGTGGTGGAAGACCTCAGCGACGAGGGGACCGTGGTTCTCCGCCTGTCCCTGCGCGGGGTCATGGCGACGGAGGACGGCGACCTCCTCCGTGCGTCCGCCACCGGTGACTTGACCGCAGCAGAGGAACTCGGCCGCGCGCTGGCCGCCGAGTTGCTCGACCTCTCCGGCCACGCCACCGCGTCGCCGGCGGGGCGTAGTTGATGGGGAGTGCCCTGATGACCCGCGCACGCAAGACCCCCGGCCGAGTCGCGTTCGTCGGCTCAGGTCCGGGCGACACCGGGCTGCTCACGGTCCGGGCCCGCGACCTGCTCCACAAGGCGGAGCTCGTGGTCACGGACCCGGACGTCCCGGCCGAGGTGGTGGCGCTGGTACCCGACGGCGTCGAGGTGCGACCCGCCGTGGGCGATCCCGCCGACGTCGCGAAGGACCTGGTCGCCGAGGCGAAGAACGGCCACGCCGTGGTCCGCCTGGTGGCGGGCGACCCGCTGACCCTGGACTCCGTGGTCAAGGAGGCGCAGGCCGTCTCCAAGACCACGATCGCGTTCGACGTGGTGCCCGGCGTCCCCGCCGGCACCGCCGTGCCCGCCTACGCGGGCGTCGCGCTGGGCGCCGTCCACACCGAGGCCGACGTCCGCGGCGTGACCGACTGGGCCGGCCTCGCCGCCGCCCCCGGCACGCTCGTCCTGCACGCCACCGGCGGCCACCTGGCCGAGGCCGCGTCCTCCCTGGTGGAGCACGGCGTGGCACCGCAGACCCCGGTCGCGGTGACCTGCGACGGCACCGGCTTCGGCCAGCGCACCGTCGACACCACGCTGGCCTCGCTGGCCGCCGACGCGGGCGACCTGGGCGGCCCGCTGGTCGTCACGGTCGGCCAAGCCGTCGCCGGCCGCACCAAGCTGTCCTGGTGGGAGTCCCGCGCCCTGTACGGCTGGCGCGTCCTCGTCCCGCGCACCAAGGAGCAGGCCGGCGCGATGAGCGACCGGCTGCACTCCCACGGCGCGATCCCGGTCGAGGTCCCGACCATCTCCGTCGAGCCGCCGCGCAGCCCCGCCCAGATGGAGCGCTCGGTGAAGGGCCTGGTGGACGGCCGCTACCAGTGGGTCGTCTTCACCTCGACCAACGCCGTCCGCGCGGTCTGGGAGAAGTTCCGCGAGTTCGGCCTGGACGCCCGCGCGTTCTCCGGCGTGAAGATCGCCTGCGTCGGCGAGTCGACCGCCGCCAAGGTCCGCAGCTTCGGCATCATCCCGGAGCTCGTGCCGTCCGGCGAGCAGTCCTCCGAGGGCCTCCTCGCGGACTTCCCGCCCTACGACGACATCCTGGACCCGGTGGACCGCGTCCTGCTCCCGCGCGCCGACATCGCCACCGAGACCCTGGCGGCCGGCCTGCGGGAACGCGGCTGGGAGATCGACGACGTCACCGCCTACCGCACCGTCCGCGCCGCCCCGCCGCCCGCGGACACCCGCGAGATGATCAAGTCGGGCGGCTTCGACGCCGTCTGCTTCACCTCGTCCTCCACGGTCCGCAACCTGGTGGGCATCGCGGGCAAGCCGCACGCCCGCACCCTGGTGGCGTGCATCGGCCCGCAGACCGCCGAAACGGCCCGCGAGTTCGGCCTCCGCGTCGACGTCCAGCCCGAGGACGCCAACGTCCCGGCCCTGGTCGACGCCCTGGCCCAGCACGCCGCCCGCCTGCGCGCGGAAGGCGCCCTGCCCCCACCGCGCAAGACCAAGCGCCTCCGCAGGTCCTGACCGGAACCGGCAGGCCCGGCGGGACGCTCGTCCCCGCCGGGCCTGCCGGCCACGGCCTGCCTGGGTGCTCGTGAGGGCCCCATGTCACATCGAGCCGGGCCTGAGCGTGCTCCACCAGAGGTACCCCGACTCGCAGCACCCCTTGCGCATACCGAACCACAGGGCACCGACAAAAAGACCTCTCACCAGGGAAGTGCCGCAGTGTTCCCAGCCCACCGCCCCCGCCGCCTGCGCACCACGCCGGCCATGCGCCGCCTGGTCAGCGAAACCACCGTGCGCCCGCGCCAGCTGATCCTGCCCATGTTCGTCAAGGAAGGCGCCTCCGCGCCGGCCGAGATCCAGAGCATGCCGGGCGTCTTCCAGCACACCCGCGAGTCGCTGCGCAAAGCCGCCGTCGAAGCGGTCCAGGCCGGGGTCGGCGGGATCATGCTGTTCGGCGTGCCCGCCGAGCGGGACGCGGTCGGGTCCGGCGCGACCGACCCGGACGGCATCCTCAACGCCGCCCTGCGCGACCTGCGCCAAGAGCTCGGCGACGCGACCGTGCTGATGTCGGACTGCTGCCTGGACGAGTTCACCGACCACGGCCACTGCGGCGTGCTCACCCCCGACGGGACCGTCGACAACGACGCCACCCTCGAGGTCTACGGCGAGATGGCCGTCGCCCAGGCCGAGGCCGGCGCCCACGTGGTCGGCCCCAGCGGCATGATGGACGGCCAGATCGGGTTCATCCGCAACGCCCTGGACGAGGCCGGCCACACCGACACCGCCGTCCTCGCCTACAGCGCCAAGTACGCGTCCGCCCTCTACGGCCCGTTCCGCGACGCCGTCGAGTCCCAGCTCCAGGGCGACCGCAAGACCTACCAGCAGGACCCGGCCAACGCCCGCGAAGCGGTCCGCGAGGTCGCGCTCGACCTCGCCGAGGGCGCCGACATGGTCATGGTCAAGCCCGCGCTGCCCTACCTCGACGTGGTCAAGGCCGTCGCCGAGGTCTCCGACGTGCCCGTGGCCGCGTACCAGATCTCCGGCGAGTACGCGATGGTCGAGGCCGCCGCCCGCAACGGCTGGATCGACCGCGAGCGGACCGTGCTGGAGATGCTCACGTCGATCCGCCGGGCCGGCGCGGACATGGTGCTCACCTACTGGGCCGTCGAGGCCGCCGGCTGGCTGGACCGGGCATGACCACGCCGTCGCCCGCCCGGCCCACTCCCGCCAGACCGCCCCGGCCCACCCCGCCCAAGCTCGTCGACCTCGCCCGGTGGCTGTTCATCCTCAGCGCGGCCGTGGGCCTGGTCCGGTTCGTCGTGCAGCTGGCCGACCGGGAGATGCTGATCCGCGAGCTGCGCGCCCAGCAGCCGAACCTGAGCCAGGACGAGCTGGACGCCGCCGCGACCGGCGGGATCGTGTTCGGCCTGCTGATCGGCGTCGGCATGGTGCTGGTCTACACGCTGCTGGCGAACCGGATGGCCGGCGGGCGCAACTGGGCCCGGATCGTGCTCACGGTCGTCGCCGGCGCCGGGATCTTCCTGGGCGTGCTGCGCCTGGTCGCCGCCGTCTCCGGCGTCACGGCCGCGTTCGGCCTGGCCGTCAGCCCCGTCGACCTGGCGTTCGGCGTGGTCACGATGCTGATCGACGCGACCGCCGTGGCGCTGATGTACCAGACATCAGTTTCCCGACACTTCCGATCACAGCGTTCGGTCAATCACCGGCCACCACCCGTAGCTAACGGGTTGTGATTACCGGTCGACGGATCGCGCCACCCCTCCTACGGTCCGTCGCATGACCAATCCCCATGACCCCCGCAACCAGGGCCAGCCGCAGCAGCCCGGCTACCCGCCGCCCGCCCCGCCCTTGAACGAGAGCGAGCTGCGGCAGCCCGCCCGTCCGAAGTCCGTCGACACCGCTTACTTGTTGTGGCTGGTCGCGGCTGGTATCAGCATCCTCAGCAACCTGATCGGCCTGGTCATCGCGGGCGACCTGGCCCGGGAGACCGCGGCGGCGCTCGGCGTGTCCGGCGCGGCGGCCGAGCCGAGCTACGGCTCGACGATCTTCAGCCTCGTCCTCGTCGTGGTGTGGATCGTGGTCGTGATGCAGATGCGCAAGGGCGCCAACTGGGCCCGCATCCTGCTGACCGTCCTGGGCGGCCTGGCCGTCATCGGCAACCTGCTCAGCCTGCTGGCCTTCGGGATCCTGTTCTCGCTCGGCTTCCTCGGGGTGCTGTCGGCCCTGCTGGTGCTGGCGTCGCTCGTGGCGATCGTCGGTGCGATCGTCTTCATGTTCAAGTCCGACTCGAACCACTACTTCAAGGCCAGCTGACCTCGAGGTAACGGATGTGCTGTCCGCCGCTCGTCGCGGTGGACAGCACCCCTCGGCCGCCCTAGCGTGCTGAACCGTGACGACCCCACAGGACCCTGACAACCTGCCCCCGCAGCAGCCGTACGCGCCGGCGCAGCAGTCGTACGCGCCGCCGCCGTTGAGCGAGTCGGAGCTGGCCGGGCACGGCGGCCACGGGCAGCCCGCCGGGCCGGAACCCAAGGAAGTCCGCCTGTCGTTCTTCCTCTGGCTGGCCGGCGCGGTCCTGCTCGTCGTGTCGTCCCTGCTGGTGCTGACCCAGCGCGACCTGGCGATCGAAGAGGCGCGCAAGGCGCCGCCGACGCCGGGCGTCACGACCGAGCAGCTGGAGTCGGCGGTCACCGCCGTCCTCGTGTTCCTCGTGATCATCGGCGTCGTGCTGGCCGCCCTGATGGCGTTCTTCGCGTTCAAGATGCGCGCGGGCCGCAACTGGGCGCGGATCACGCTGACCGTGATCGGCGCGGCCGTGCTCCTGTACCACATGTTCGGGTTCTCGCTGGTCGGCCTGGTGATCGTGCTGGTCGTGGCCGCCGCCGTGGTGACGATGTACCTGCCCGCGTCGAAGACCTACTTCGACTCGGCCAAACGGGTCGGATGACCGAGCAGCCGCACACCGCGCCCGCGCCGCCCGCCCCACCCCCGGTGGTGCGCGGCGCGGTCGCCGTCTGGTTCGCCCTCGGCGCGTTCCTGCTGCTGGAGAACGCCGTGCTGTGGCTGCGCCGCGCGGAGCTCGAACAGGCGGCCACCCGCGCCGGGGACGACCCGGCCGCGGTCACCGGGCTGCTCGGGCAGCTCGCCGTGGTCGCGGTGGCCTTCGCGATCGGCTACGGCCTGTTCGGGTGGCTGCTGCGGCGGGGCAGGCGGTGGGCGCGGGGCGTGCTCACCGGGGTCGCCGTGCTGCACGTGCTGTGGATCGTGCTGCCCGGCGCGAGCGCCGCCAACCTGGTGACGCTCCTGCTGATCGCCGTCGGTTTGGCGTTCACCTGGCTCCCCGGTACGGCACAGTGGGTGAAGCAGCACTGAACCCCGCGGAGAACCCATGCCCGAACCGGATCCGTTCGCGTCGCCCTTCCACCGGGTAGACCTGCCGGGGCAGGCGGACGCGCCCCTGCCGCCCGGCTACCGGCTGCCGGCGCCGATGCCGCCGGTGCACCCGGCCGACTTCACGCCGCGCCGCCCGGTCACGACGACCGTCGCGTCCTGGTGCTGGATCGCGGGCGCCGTCCTCGCGGTGATCGCCCTGCCCGCCCTGTTCTACACCGGGATCGACGTGCTGACCGACGAGCTCGTGCGCGACTCGGCGACCGACGCCGACCCGATGACCCGGGGTGAGGCGGAGCTGAGCGCGCGGTTCACGCCGATCCTGTTCATGCTGCCCCTGGTGGTGCTGTCCGCGCCGTTCGTGGTCGCCGCCGGCAAGCTCCGCTCGGGCCGCAACTGGGCCCGCGTCACGCTCACCGTGCTCGCCCTGCCCGCCGGGGCGTTCGGGCTCGTCTGGATGCTGGTGTTCGCCTCCGGTGGCGTGCCGTACGTGCACTGGGTCTGGGGCGTGGTTTGGGCTTGGGTGTTCCTGGGCGTGTGCGCGCTCGGGTTCGTGGCGATGTACCTGCCCGCGTCGAACGCCTACACCAGAGCGGTGACGAGATGACCCAGCCGCCGTTCGACCCGTACGGGCAGCCGATGCGCCCCGTCGAGTACCCGCAGGCCGGTCCCCAACCCCACTACCAGTCCCCGTACCCCGGGCAGATGCGCGCCGTCGACCAGCACACCACCGCGCGGGTCCGCCCCGCGGCCGTCGTCGTCTCCTTCGTGCTGTGGCTCCTCACCGCCCTGTCCTGGCCGGTCGGCTCGCTCGTGCGCAGCCTCGCCGAGGACGGCGCGATCGCCGGCTTCGGCCCGATCATGGCCCTGTTCACCAGCACCTGCCTGGCCATCGCGTGCGTCTGGGGCGCGGTCCTGCTGCTCAACGGCAGCTACCACGCCCGGTTGGGCCTGTGCGGCGGCTCGCTGGTCATCGGCGTGCTCGTGCTCGCCGCCGCGATCATCGCCGCCCGTGACGGCGACGCGGAACCCGTCGCCTGGGTGGTGATCGTGCTGCGGCTGGTGCTGCCCGCCGCCGCCTCGGTGGCGAGCTTCCTGCCCGGCACCCGGACCTACTTCTCGGGGACCTGACCGGTGGACCAGCCGACCCTCTACGCCGAACCCGGCACGTCCTGGTGGCCGCTGCTGTGGGGCCCGGTGTTCGCCGCGCTCGGGTGCGGGGTGGAGGCGCTGACCGGCCCGACCCGCCCGCTGCTGTGGCTCCTCGTCGGCGTGGTGCTGCTCCTGCCCACCGCGCTGTGGGTGCAGGCCCGCCGACGCCTCTACCGGGTCCGCCTCACCCCCGCCGCCCTGCACCAGGGCCGCGAAGAGCTGCGGCTGCGCGACGTGGAGGCCGTCGAAGGCGTCGAGCCGCGCGCCGGCGCGAAGGTGCTCGGCGGCGGCTGGTCGCTGCCCCGCGGCACGGAAGCGGTGCCGCTGCGCCTGGCCGACGGCACGGTGGTGATGGGCTGGGCCCGCGACGCCGACGCGCTGCGCGCCGAGATCGGGAAGCTGTTGAGCACACGTGCGTGACGAGCCGTCCCGGCGTGAGAAGCTGACCGGCGTGACTGCGGCCACCGCCGAGACCGAGACCGTGCCGGAACCCGAGCCCGGGCCGGGCGCGCCGACGCTGCACCAGCCGAGACGCGCGCTCGTCGCGATCGGCGAGGTGGTGCTCGTCGCGCTGCTCGTGCCGCTGGCCGTGTGGTGCTGGAACCGGGGTGTCGTGCACTACAGCTACCCCGTGCCCGACCACCCGCCGCTGGAGTCGACCCGGTTCAAGGGCAACTGGATCGGCGCGTCCGTGGCCGTCGTCACCGTCGCGGGCGTGCTGCTGCTCGACGCGCTGCGCCAGACCGTGCTCGCCGTGCGCACCCGTGGTCGGGAGCAGGTCGAAGAACCCGGCGTGTGAGACTGGACGGCGTGACAGCGACGCGATCCCAGGCACTGTTCGAGCGCGCGGCGGCGGTGATCCCCGGTGGCGTGAACTCCCCGGTGCGGGCTTTCCACTCGGTCGGCGGCACGCCCCGGTTCATGGTGCGCGGCGAGGGCCCGCACCTGTGGGACGCCGACGGCAACCGCTACGTCGACCTGGTGTCGTCGTGGGGCCCGATGATCCTCGGGCACGCCCACCCGGACGTGGTCCACGCCGTCCGCGAGGCCGCCGTGCACGGCCTGTCGTTCGGCACGCCCACCGAGGGCGAGATCGAGCTGGCCGAGGAGATCATCGACCGGGTCGCCCCGGTGCACCAGGTCCGCCTGGTCAACTCCGGCACCGAGGCCACCATGAGCGCGATCCGGCTGGCCCGCGGCTTCACCGGCCGCCGCAAGGTCGTCAAGTTCGCCGGCTGCTACCACGGCCACGTGGACGCGCTGCTCGCCCAGGCGGGCTCCGGGGTCGCCACCCTCGGCCTGCCCACCTCGCCCGGCGTCACCGGCGCGCAGGCCGCCGACACCCTCGTGCTGCCCTACAACGACGTCGAGGCCGTCGAGCTGGCCTTCGCCGAGCACCCGGACGAGATCGCCTGCGTGATCACCGAGGCCGCGGCGGGCAACATGGGCGCGATCGCGCCGAAGCACAACGCCGAGCTCAAGCAGCTGTGCCGGGACAACGGCGCGCTGCTGATCATGGACGAGGTGATGACCGGCTTCCGCGTCTCGCGCGCCGGCTGGTACGGCCTGGAGAACGTCGAGGGCGACCTCTACACGTTCGGCAAGGTCATGTCCGGCGGACTGCCCGCGGCGGCGTTCGGCGGCCGGTCGGACGTGATGTCGAAGCTCGCCCCGTCCGGCCCCGTCTACCAGGCGGGCACGCTGTCCGGGAACCCCGTGGCCGTGGCGGCCGGCCTGGCCACGCTCCGCGCCGCCACGGACGACGTCTACCGCACCCTGGACGCCAACGCCACGCGCCTGGGCGCGCTGTTCACCACCGCGCTGACCGAAGCGGGCGTCGCGCACCGCGTGCAGTTCGCCGGCAACCTGGTCAGCGTGTTCTTCACCGACGCCGAGGTCACCGACTACGCGGGGGCGCAGGCCGCGGAGACGTGGCGCTTCCCGCCGTTCTTCCACGCCCTGCTCGACCGGGGCGTGTACGCGCCGCCGAGCGCGTTCGAGGCGTGGTTCGTCAACGCCGCCATGACCGACGACGACTTCCAGGTCATCGCCGACGCCCTGCCGCACGCCGCCCGCGCCGCCGCGGAGGCCACGAAGTGAGCCGAACAGTCGTCCACCTGCTGCGGCACGGCGAGGTGCACAACCCGACCGGCGTCCTCTACGGCCGCCTGCCCGGCTTCAAGCTGTCCGAACGCGGCCAGAAGCAGGCGCTGACCGTGGCCGAGCACCTGGCCGACCACGACATCGCGCACGTCGTGGCGTCCCCGCTGGACCGCGCGCAGCAGACCGCGTCGCCGATCGCCGACTCGCACCGGCTGGAACTGGCCACCGACGCGCGGCTGATCGAGGCGGACAACAAGTTCGAGGGCCTGAAGGTGGCCGTCGGCGACGGCGCGCTGCGCTCGCCCCGGCACTGGCCCAAGCTGGTCAACCCGTTCCGGCCGTCGTGGGGCGAGCCGTACCTGGAGATCGCGCACCGGATGCTCGGCGCGGTGCAGCGGGCCCGGTCGGCGGCCGAGGGCCACGAGGCGGTGTGCGTGTCGCACCAGCTGCCGATCTGGACGCTGCGGCGGTTCCTGGAGGGCAAGCGGATGTGGCACGACCCGCGCCGCCGGGAGTGCTCGCTGGCGTCGTTGACCAGCCTGGTGTTCGACGGCGAGCAGCTGGTGCGGGTCGTCTACACCGAGCCGGCCGGCGCGACGAACCCGAGGGTGACCGGGGCATGAGGGCACGACCTGCACTGGCGGCCCTCACCGCGGCGCTGCTGCTCGTCACCGGCTGCACGACCGGCGACGACGCGGTGGTGGCCGGCTCGGAGTTCCAGCTCGTCGCGCCCAACGGCGAGACGAAGCTGCGCTACGAGGGCGACGAGCGCAAGGGCATCAAGGGCCTGACCGGCCCGAGCCTGATGGAGGACGGCAGGACGATCTCGCTGGAGGACTACGCGGGCAAGGTCGTCGTGGTCAACATCTGGGGCGCGTGGTGCCCGCCGTGCCGCACCGAGGCCCCCGAGCTGCAGAAGGTGCAGGACGAGACCGGGCCGCTGGGCGTGCAGGTGCTGGGCGTGGACGTCAAGGAGAACTCGACCGAGTCGCCGCGCGACTTCATGACCAACCGGCAGCTGAGCTACCCGTCGATCTACGACGAGTCCGGTCGGGCGATGCTGTCGTTCCGCGGGCTGCCGCCGAACACCGTGCCGTCCACGTTCGTGCTGGACAAGCAGCACCGGGTGGCGGCGGCGTTCCTCGGCGGCGTGATCGCCTCCGACCTGGTCCCGCTGGTGACGGAGCTGGCCGCGGAGTAGCGGTCAGCGCAGTTCCGGCACCTTGGCCTTGAACGCCTCGACCATCGCGTCCCGGCCGACGAGGTTGAACTCGCGGCCGAGCGTGCGCATGATCGAGTTGTCGGTGGGCCGGTACAGGCCGAACCGGTAGTACCGCGCGCCCTCGAACGCGCCGACCACGCCGCCGTCCGGTGACGCCTGGCCCAGGTGGACCGCCCACTTCGCGCCGGTCGGGTCCGCGGTCACGTTGACCTCGGCCGGCTCGGTGCCGCTGAACCGGTCGTAGGGGTAGTCGTACTCGTCGGCGAGCTTGCCGATCGAGTGGCCCAGCTCGTGCACGGCGATCTGCCCGGCCTGGTCGTTCGCGCCCGCGGCGGTCGCCACGCCACCGCCCGCGCCGCCGTACTTGGCCGTGTTGCCGAGCGCGATGACCTGGTCGGCCTGCGGCGCGAGCGCGCCGAACTGGGTGGCCTTGGTCTGGTTCACGCACAGCAGGCGCTCGGTCTGGGTGTCCCGACCCTGGCACCAGAAACCCATGTCGAGGGCCGTGTCGCGGTCCGTGCCCAGGGTCGGGTCGTGGTCCACGCCGGACTCGGCGGACACGACGTTGACCTGCCAGACGTTGAAGTACTGCCGGTAGGACCGGAACGGCTCCACGGCGGACAGCTCGGCCCACTTCTCCACCACGTGCTCGTGGAAGACGCCCAGCTCGGCGGAGGTGTAGCCGTCGCCGACGAACACCAGGTCGAACCGCTGGTCGGGCGCGCCGGTCTCCTGGATGGCCACCACGTCGGCGGCCACCGCCTCCGGCGCGGCCTGGGCCTCGACCGCGACCGGCACGGGCGTCCGCGAGATCGTGCCGTCGGGGGAGAAGACCTCCACCCACTCCACGCCGGGGTCGTCGGGCTCCGCGGCGCCGCCGGGCAGGGGAGCGGCGACGACGGCGAAGGCGACGGCCAGCACGGGCAGGGTGAGCCGGTGAGCACGCATGCGGTCACGCTATGGAGTTGCGCACTCACCCACAAGGGTTGATGGTCGCGTTTAAACGTTCACTGAGACGGGTAAAGGTGCAGTGCGAAGGTCGGCGGCGACGCCCCAAAGCCACTGCTGGCTTGTGATCTGGGTCGCCCATAAGGGATGCCGGTGCACGGCGTCAAGAGTGCCTACCTACGCTGAACCCGTGAACCCGACCGATCTGGCCACCTCCGGCCCGATCCTGCTCGCGACCGGCGTGGCGATGCTGGCCGGGGCGATCTCGTTCGCCTCACCGTGCGTGGTCCCCCTCGTGCCCGGCTACCTCGCGTACCTCGCGGGGCTGGTGGGCGCCGAGGCGCCGGCCGTCAGCGAGGGCGAGACCGCGAAGACCGGTCGCTGGCGCGTCGCCGGCGCCGCCCTGCTGTTCGTGCTCGGCTTCACGGTCGTGTTCGCCCTGACCTCGTTCGTGGTGCTCGGCCTGACCGACCTGTTCTGGTTCCAGGGCGAGCTGCTCCAGCGCATCGGCGGCGTCATCACCATCGTCATGGGCCTGGTGTTCATCGGCCTGGTGCCCGCCCTCCAGCGCGACGTCCGCCTGCACCGCACCCCGCGCGCCGGCCTGTTCGGCGCGCCGTTGCTGGGCGGCGTCTTCGCGCTCGGCTGGACGCCGTGCGTCGGCCCGACCCTGATGGGCGTGCTGGCGCTGACCCGCAGCACGGAGGTCGGCTCGATCACCCTGCGCGGCGGCGTGCTGGTGCTCGCCTACTGCCTCGGCCTCGGCCTGCCGTTCATCCTCATCGCGCTCGGCGCGCGCTGGGCGGTCCGCACGACCGGCTGGCTGCGCTCGCACGTCCGCCAGGTGCAGGTGTTCGGCGGCGTGCTGCTGATGGCCGTCGGCGTGGCCCTGGTCACCGGCCTGTGGGGCGACTTCGTCGGCTGGCTGCGCGACGCCGTGATCAACGACCTGAAACTGCCGTTGTAGTGGCCGCCCTCCTTGCCTTCCTGCGCAACACGTGGCGCGGCCTCACGGCCATGCGCACCGCGTTGACCCTGCTGTTCCTGCTCGCCCTCGGCGCGATGCCGGGCGCGCTGCTGCCCCAGCGCTCGCTCAACGCCCTCAAGGTCGACGAGTACATCGCCGACAAGGGCTGGTGGGGCCGGTTCCTGGACGAGCTCCAGTTCTTCGACGTCTACGCGAGCGTCTGGTTCTCCGCGATCTACGTGCTGCTGTTCGTGTCCCTGGTGGGCTGCCTGCTCCCGCGCACCTGGGAGTACTTCAAGCAGATGCGGGCCAAGCCGGTGCTCACGCCGCGCAACCTGGCCCGGATGCCGCACCACGCGTCCGCCGACACCGCAGAGACGCCGCAGGCCGTGATCGAGCACGCCGAGCGCACGCTCAAGGGCTGGCGCACGGTCACCCGCGACGAGCCGGACGGCGCCCGCACGATCAGCGCCGAGCGCGGGTTCCTGCGCGAGACCGGCAACCTGGTGTTCCACTTCTCCCTGCTGGGCCTGCTGATCGCGTTCGCGCTGGGCAAGATGTTCGGCTACGAGGGCCAGGTCATCGTGCAGGCCGACGGCGGCCAGTTCTGCAACTCGGGCGTCTACAACTACGACACGTTCCGCCCCGGCCTGCGCGTCGACGGCACGCAGCTCAACCAGTTCTGCGTGCGGGTCGACGACTTCGACGCCACGTTCCTGCACAACGGCCAAGCCGAGAGCTTCCGCGCGTCCATCCAGTACCAGTCCGGCGCGGACCTGGAGACCGGCACCTGGCGGCCGTACCCGCTGGAGGTCAACAGCCCGCTGCGCACCGCGGGCGACCGGCTCTACCTCCTCGGCCACGGCTACACGCCGGTGTTCACGGTCACCTTCCCCAACGGCGAGACCCGCACCGGCGCGACCCAGTGGCGCCCGGTCAACCTGGTCACGCTGGCCTCGGAGGGCGCGACCAAGTTCGACCCGCCGAACGTGCCCGACGCCGAGCAGCGCCGCAAGAGCCAGCTCGCGATCACCGGTCTGCTCGCGCCGACCGCCGCCTTCCGCGGCGAGCTGCTGGACTCCGCGTTCCCCGCCGCGAACGACCCGGCGGTGGCGGTCGACGTCTACCGCGGCGACCTCGGCACCGACTCCGGGCGCGGCCAGTCCATCTTCTCCATCGACCAGAAGATGGTGCAGGACGGCAAGCTGACCAAGGTCGCCCGGCAGAACCTCAAGCAGGGCGAGCAGCTGACCCTGGACGACGGCACCGTGATCCGCTTCGACGGCGTCCGCGACTGGGTGTCGTTGCAGGTCTCGCACGACCCCACGCAGGTGTGGGTGCTGGTGTTCTCGGTGCTGGTCATCCTGGGCCTGGGCGTCTCGCTCAGCATCAAGCGCCGCCGCGTGTGGGTGCGGGCGACCCCGGGCGGGGACGGGCGTACCGTGGTCGAGGTCGGCGGCCTCGCGCGCACTGATCAGGCGGGGTACGGCGAGGAGTTCACGGTGCTCGCCCGTGACCTGGTCCCCTCCCGCGACCTGCTCGCTCACAAGGAGGAGGGCTGATGCCGGTCAACACGACCTTGGCGACCTACAGCGACTGGACGTACGGCGCGGCCGTGGCGATCTACTTCTTCGCCGCCGTGCTGTACCTGTGCGAGGCCGCGTTCGCCCGGCCCGCGAAGTCCCGGGAACTGGCCGGGGCGGTCGCGGCGGGCGGCACGCAGGCCGACGGCACGTGGACCCCGGGCCTGGTCGCCAAGCCGGAGCGGTCCCGCGCCGAACGCCTGGGCCGCATGGGCGTGGCGCTCACCGTCCTCGGCGCGCTGCTCCAGACCGCTTCGCTGGTGCTGCGCGGTTTCGCGACCGAACGCGCGCCGTGGGGCAACATGTACGAGTACGGCTCGCTGCTCACGCTGGCCGCGGTCGTGACGTGGCTGGTGCTCTCGCGCACGTTCGACGTCCGCAGGCTCGGCGGCTTCGTGCTCGTGCCGATCGTGATCCTGATGTTCCTCGGCGGCACGGTGCTCTACGCCGACGCCGCGCCCGTGCAGCCCGCGTTGCAGTCGTACTGGCTCGTGGTGCACGTCTCGGTGATCTCGGTGTCCAGCGGCGTGCTGCTGGTGCCCGGCGTGGCCAGCGTGCTGTACCTGCTCAAGACCTCGGGCCGCGCGCGGTTCACCCGGCTGCCCGACGCCGAGCTGCTGGACCGGCTCGCCTACCGCAGCACGGTGTTCGCGTTCCCGCTGTTCACCATCGGCATCATCTGCGGCGCGATCTGGGCCGAGGCGGCGTGGGGCCGGTTCTGGGGCTGGGACCCGAAGGAGACGGTGGCGTTCGTCTCGTGGGTCGTGTTCGCGGCGTACCTGCACGCGCGGGCGACGGCGGGCTGGCGCGGCCGTCCCGCCGCGTGGATCAACTCGCTCGGCTTCGCGCTGACCGTGTTCAACCTGTTCTTCATCAACCTCGTAACGACTGGGTTGCACTCGTACGCGGGCGTCGGCTGATCGGCGTAGACCTTGTGCCACGCGGTGTCCGGGGTCTGTTCGGACGCCTGGTGGGGAGCGCGCACCCAATGTCGTGGAACCACTCGTCGCCGACTACCGTCGGACGCGTGGGGTCGGGGAGGTCTCGATCCGCTTTGCTCAGGGAGGACCCCAGCGGTGACCGGTCGCTACGAGAATCCTGAGCCGTCGTGGCAGCAGCCGACCGGAGCGGAGGGGCAGCAGCAGCCCAACCCGAACCAGTCGGGCGGCTACCAGGTCGAGCCGGGATCGGGAGCCCACTACGTCGACCCCCAGACCGTGTACCTGGACCCGGCGCAGTCCGGTCCGGTGACCGGCCCGCCGTCGGGCGGTTTCCCGGCGCAGTCGGGGCCGTACCCGGTGCCGGGTCAGCAGTCCGGTCCGTACCAGGTCCCCGGTCAGCAGCCCGACCCGTACCAGGGCGCGGGCCAGCAGTCGGGCCCGTACCCCGTGTCCGGTCAGCAGTCCGGGCCCTACCCGGCCCCCGGTGGCCAGTCCGGTGCTTACCAGGTGTCCGGTGGCCAGTCGGGCGCTTACCAGGTCTCCGGCGGGCAGTCCGGTGCCTACCAGGTGTCGGGCGGGCAGTCGGGCGCGTACCAGGTGTCCGGTGGCCAGTCCGGCCCGTACCCCGGCCCGGCGCAGTCCGGGCCGCACCAGTACCAGGGCGGGTTCCCCAACAACTTCCCGCAGAGCGTCCAGCCGCAGCCGCAGCCGCAGCCGCCGCAGCGCGCCAACGCGGGCGACGTCACCTCGCAGCAGCTGATCAAGCGCGCGAAGCGCCCGCCGCAGTCCGGCTGGCGCAAGACGCTGCACTCGGTCACCGGCGGTCTGATCAACCTCGGCGAGAGCCCCGCGGACATCCGCCGGCGCGAGCTGATCGCCCGGATCAACCAGCCGCTGCGCGGGTGCTACAAGATCGCGATGCTGAGCCTCAAGGGCGGTGTCGGCAAGACCACGACGACGACCACGCTCGGCTCGACGTTCTCCTCGCTGCGCGGCGACCGGGTCATCGCGGTGGACGCCAACCCCGACCGCGGCACGCTGGCGCTGAAGGTGCCCAGGGAGACCACGGCGACCGTGCGGCACCTGCTCCGCGACGCCTCGAAGATCACCCGGTACAGCGACGTGCGCGCGTACACCTCGCAGTCGCCCAGCCGGCTGGAGGTGCTGGCGTCCGAGCAGGACCCGGCCGTGTCCGAGGCGTTCAGCGACCAGGACTACCTGCGCACGATCTCGCTGCTGGAGCTGTTCTACAACATCGTGCTCACCGACTGCGGCACCGGTTTGATGCACTCGGCCATGAAGGGCGTGCTCGACCAGGCCGACTCGCTGGTGCTGGTCTCGTCCGGCTCGGTGGACGGGGCGCAGACCTCGGCGGCGACGCTGGACTGGCTGGACGCCCACGGCTACCGCGACCTGGTCGCGAAGTCCGTCGCGGTGATCAACTCGGTGCGGCCGGGCTCGGGCAAGGTCGACCTGGACAAGCTGGCCGCGCACTTCGCCCAGCGGTGCCGCGCGGTGGTGCGCATCCCGTTCGACGCGCACCTGGAGGAGGGCGCGGAGATCGAGCTGGACAAGCTCGCCCCGGACACCCGGCTGGCGCTGCTGGAGCTGGCCGCGACCGTGGCCGACGACTTCCCGAACAACTAGTCCGCGAGCCGACCGGACCGCCGCACAGGACGAGGGGCCTCGACGCGAGGCCCCTTCGTTCGGCTCACTCCTCGTCGTCCGCCTTCTTCTTGCGCTGCTCACCGAGCTTGCGCAGGAAGTCGGGATCGTCGTCCGGTGCCACGAAACGACGGCTGGGGGCGGTATCGACCCGGTCCGGTCCGAACGCACGCCACAGCAGCACGGCGATGGTGAGCGCACCGATCACCGCGAGCAGGTAGAGCATGGTCGCCACCTCCTTTGCCACGAGATTACCCGTGTCCTGGAGGCGCGCGTCGTCAGTGCCGAACGGGCTCGGTGGCCTCCGTGGTCAACTGGGACAACAGCAGCTGGACCTCGGACTCGCGGAACCTCCGGTGGCCGCCGGGCGTGCGGATCGAGCCGATCCGGCCCGCGGTGGCCCAGCGGGTGACCGTCTTCGGGTCGACCCGGAACAGGTTCGCGACCTCACCCGGTGTCAGCAGGCGCTCCCCCTGGTGTCCCTGCGTCACGGTCACGGCATCCTCCCCGATGGTGAACAGACGTACCGGACGCATCGTGGCACCTCACCCATCGGGTACTCGAACGCTTGGGTGATGGTAAAGAGGTAGTAAGGGACGAAGCACGCGGTTCGGACATCACCGCCGTGTCACCCCGGCGCGCCGGTGGGCCTACCCTGTGCCCGGTGGACGCTCTTGATCGCCAGATCATCGCCGCCCTGCGGGAGAACGGTCGGGCCACCTACGCCGACCTGGGCCGCAAGGTGGGCCTGTCGGCCTCCGCCGTGCACGAGCGGGTCGGCAAGCTCGAGGCCACCGGGGTCATCGTCGGCTACCACGCGGTCGTGGACCCGAGCGCCGTCGGCCTCGGCGTGACCGCCCTGGTCAGCATCCACCCCACCGACACCGCGGACGACGACGAGCTGGCCCTCGCCCTGGCGGAGCTGGTCGAGGTGGAGTCCTGCTACCGGGTGGCGGGTGACGAGTCGTTCATCGTCAAGGTCCGGGTCGCCACGGTGGACGACCTGGAGCGCTCGCTGGGCAGGCTGCGCCGCATCCAGGGCGTCGCGCGCACGCGCACCACGGTCGTGCTGTCCACCCGGTTCGAGGGCCGTCCGAACACCGCGGCGGCCGGACCTCCGGGCGACGCGTAACCTGGGTAACCGTGCACCTGGGACGTGATGTGACGCTCTACATCGGCGCGCGCCTGGGCATGGTCGCCGCGGTCACCGCGCTGCTCGTGCTCGTGAACGTGCCGCTGCTGGTCGCCCTCGCCGTGGGCGTGGTCGTGGCGCTGCCGCTGTCGCTGTTCGTGTTCAGCGGGCTGCGCACGCGGGTCGCGCAGGGCCTGGAGGAGAAGCAGGCCGTGCGCCGCGCCGAGCGCGAGAAGCTGCGCGCCCAGTTGCGCGGCGACACCGCCTGACCGCTAGACCACCAGCAGGATCGCCCCGCCGAGGTTGGCCGGCAGCATCACGGCCAGCACCGCGCCGAGGCCCGTGCTCTCGCGCAGCCGCAGGGCCAGTTCGTGCGCCGGTCGTCCTGACCTGGTCGACCCGGTCCGCTCCCGCTCACCGCGCGAAGGCGGCCTCCGCCTCGTCGACCAGGCGTTCCACCACGTCCCGCAGCTCCAGCGCCTCCAGCCAGCGCTCCGGGATGGCGCCCACGCCGTCCCGCGCGCCGAGCAGGTTCCCGCACAGCGCGCCGGTCGAATCGCTGTCGCCCGAGTGGTTGACCGCGAGCAGCAGCCCGTCGGCCAGGTCGCGCGCGGCCAGCGCGGTCAGCACCGCGATGGCCAGCGCCTCCTCGCCCACCCACCCGCCGCCCAGCGTCGTCTCGATCACCTCGGGCGTCGGCCGCACGCCGCCCGCGCCCAGCTCCACGGCCAGGTCGAGCAGGGCCAGCTGCTCCTCGTGACCGTCCCACCGGATCAGCTCGGCGCGGGCCACCTCGATCGCGGCCGGCAGCGCCACGCCCGCCAGCACCTGCTGGACCAGCACCGCCAGCACGCCCGCGGACAGGTAGCCGCTGGGGTGGCCGTGGGTCAGCGCGCCGGTCGCGGCGGCCAGCTCGAACACCTCGCGCACGTCGTCGGACCACAGCGCCACCGGCGCCGCGCGCATCACCGCGCCGCAGCCCTTGGAGTCGTTGATCGGGGAGTCCACCGTGCCCAGCCCGCCCGAGCGCAGCGCCGTCAGGCACGTGTTGCCGGGTGCGCGCCGCTCGTGCAGCTCGGGCACGTCCAGCAGCCACCCGTCCGGTCGGACCTCCGGGCCGCCCTGCGTGCGCAGCCACCGCGCGTACGCCACCCGCACCTCGTGCACCGGGTCGCTGCCGCGCTCGCGGGCCAGCAGCAGGCCCTCCAGCGTGAACAGCGTCATCTGGGTGTCGTCGGTGATCGCGCCGAGCCTGCCGTAGGCGGGCGCGTAGTCGGTGAGGCCCGCGGGCCCGAACCGGCCCCGGATGCGGTCGATGCGGTCGAACTCGATCGAACCGCCGAGCGCGTCGCCGACCGCACCGGCCAGCAGACTGCCTCGCAGGGAGCCGATCCGAAGTGGGTTCACGTCGCAGAAGTTATCGTGCCGGCGTGACCTCTTCGGTAGACCGATGCAGCTCCCGGACCAGGGAATGGGTGTGCGAGGCCGTCCGCATCATCGAGGCGGACGCCAACCGCAGCGCCGACACGCACCTGCTGCACTTCCCCCTCCCACCGGAGTGGGGCATCGACCTGTACCTGAAGGACGAGTCGACCCACCCCACCGGCTCGCTCAAGCACCGGCTCGCGCGCTCGCTGTTCCTGTACGCGATCTGCAACGGCTGGGTCGTCGGCGGCACGCCCGTGATCGAGGCGTCGTCCGGCTCGACGGCCGTGTCGGAGGCGTACTTCGCGCGGCTGCTCGGGTTGCCGTTCATCGCGGTGATGCCCCGTTCCACCAGCAAGGAGAAGGTGGCGCTGATCGAGCGCCAGGGTGGGAGGTGCCACTTCGTGGACGAGCCGGGCGCGATCTACGACGAGTCCCGGCGGCTCGCGGCGGAGCTCGGCGGGCACTTCATGGACCAGTTCACCCACGCCGAGCGGGCGACCGACTGGCGCGGGAACAACAACATCGCCGAGTCGGTGTTCCAGCAGATGGCGCTGGAGGCCGCGCCCGAGCCGGAGTGGGTCGTGGTGGGCGCGGGCACGGGCGGCACGAGCGCCACCATCGGCCGCTACATCCACTACCGCAAGCTGCGGACCCGGCTGGCCGTGGTGGACCCGGAGCACTCGGTGTTCTTCGACGCGTGGTGCGACCGCGACGCGACGTTGACCGGGACGCGGGGCTCGCGCATCGAGGGCATCGGCCGGCCGCGGGTGGAGCCGTCGTTCATCGGCGACGTGATCGACCGGATGATCAAGGTGCCGGACGCGGCGTCGGTGGCGACGATCCGGCACGTCGAGCACGTGCTGGGACGCCGGGTCGGCGGGTCGACCGGCACGAACCTGTGGGGCGCGTTCCAGCTGATCGCCGAGATGCGGGCGTCCCGGTTGCGCGGCAGCGTGGTGACGTTGCTGTGCGACGGCGGCGAGCGCTACGCGCACACCTACTACGACGACGAGTGGGTGGCCGGGCAGGGCATGGACCTGGAGCCGCACCTGGCCGCGCTGGAGCGGTTCCGCGCGACCGGTACTTGGGGCCGTTGAATCCTGCTTTCATGGGAACGCGGGGCGCGTGCCGTGCGTCGCAGCGGGGATCGGCGCGTGGGAAGGGGTGTGCGGTGAGCGCGTGGCGGACGGCGGAGGTGCTCACGGCGGAGGACGTGCTGGCCAGGTCGGTCGCCGACGCCGACCGGGCGATGCGCGAGGCGGCGAAGCTGCGGTACCCGCAGCGCGAGCCCTCCGCCGAGGACGTGCGGCGGGTGATGCAGTACGCGAAGTCGAACGCGGCGTCGCCGGAGCTGCAGGCGTTGCAGCGGCGGATCGCGGGCGGCTACCTGAGCTGGCGGCAGGTGCTCGTGGGCGAGGCGGCCGACGACCGGGGCGTGAAGGCGGCCCTGGAAGCGGACCGCGAGGCCCTGGCCGCCCTGTGCCGGGGCGAGGAGCCCCGCGTCGAACCGCCCAAGCCGAAGCCGCGAGACGACGACGAGCCGATCTCGTTCACCGAGGACGCCTGGTAGCCGCCACCCCGAGCCCCGTTCCGAGCACGCCGAGAGCACCCAGGACGACCACGCCGGCGCAGCCGAGCAGGATGGTCGTCGGCACGGTCGTCCACCCCGCGCTGTCGGCCGGCACGGGGCGGACCCGGCCGGCGGGGTCCGTGAGGACCGCGATCGGGTCGCCCTTCTCCGTCCCGTCCGGCGGGGGGATCGCCAGCGGCCCGAGGTCGTCGCCGGTGGCGCGGTCGGCGACGTAGTACCACCGCTTCACCACGCCGCCGGACTCGCCGTTGAACTCCACGACGGACGAGAGGACGGCTTCGGTCCGCGCACCGAAGTGCGCGTGGTAGATCTGCGCGCCGGAGAAGTTGAGCACGCCGCTCGCGACCACCAGCGCACCGCACCCGGCGACGAAGAGCACCACGAGCGCCTTGCCGATCGGACCGGACCCGGAGGTCTGCCCCGGGTCCTCCTCGGACGCCATGCCCAGGAGGACCCCGATGAACAGCAGCACCACCACGACCGGGATGCCGAGGGAGGCCGGCAGGGCTTCACCCGCGTCGAGCAGCATCCACCCGGCGAGCGTCGCGAACGCCACCGACCAGCACAGGACCAGCACGACCACGCACGCGCACAGCGTTCCGAACCGCCTCAGCCCACCCACACGACCGTTCTAGCGCTTCCGGCGGCCGTCCGTCCCCGACTGTCCGGTACCGGCCGCGAACGGACCGGGTCAGCCCAGCACGAGCGCGACGGGCACGGCGATGCCCCACACCAGCATCGCCAGGCCGGTGTCGCGCAGCACCGGGATCAGGTCGCGGCCCTTGCTGCCGCCCAGCACGCGCCGCGCGCCCAGGATCGCGAGCGGCAGCGCCAGGAAGCCGATCAGGGCCAGCGGCACGCGCAGGCCGATCGCCAGCGTGATCAGGAACGGGATCGACACCAGCGCCAGGTACAGCCGGCGCGAGTCGCGGTCGCCCAGCGTGGACGCCAGGGTCCGCTTGCCCGCCTGGATGTCGGTCGGGATGTCGCGCAGGCTGTTCGCGATCATCACGCCGGTGGAGAACGCGCCCATCGCCACCGCGCCGCCGATGCCGATGCCGGTGACCTCGCCGGTCATCACGTACAGCGTGCCCAGCACCGCCGCCGGGCCGAAGAACAGGAACACGGCCAGCTCGCCCAGGCCCGAGTACCCGTACGGCTTGCGGCCACCGGTGTAGAACCACGCCGCCGCGATGCACACCGCGCCGAACGCCACCATCCAGTACCGGCCGGTCAGGACCACCAGCGCCAGGCCGGCCAGCGCGGCCACCCCCAGCGCGGCGAACGCCGCCGCGCGCACCGCCTTCGGGTTGGCCGCACCCGACCCGACCAGGCGGAACGGGCCGACGCGGTTCGCGTCGGTGCCCCGGATGCCGTCGGAGTAGTCGTTGGCGTAGTTCACGCCCACCTGCAACGCCACCGACACGACCAGCGCCAGCAACGCCCGGGTGAGGTCGAAGCCGTCGATGTGGTGCGCGGCGCCCGCGCCGACCAGCACCGGGGCGATGGAGTTCGGCAGCGTGCGGGGGCGGGTCCCCGATACCCACTGGGCGACTGTGGCCATGCCGGACATCCTCCGACATGGTGAACGGGGACCCGCTCCCGGGTGTGGCGTGATCAGCGGGTGATCAGCAGGCGGTGGCGCCCGACACGCCGGAGACGTACGCCCGCGCGACGTACTTGCCCGTCGCGATCCGGTACCAGATGTTCGAGGTGCCCTGCGAGCCCGTCACGGACTGGCCGGTGACCTGGCACTCGACCCGCACCTGCGCGTAGTTCGCGGCCAGGCCGACCTGGGTGGCGGTGGACGTCGCGCCGCTGCGCACGTTGAGCGGGTCGCCCGCGGTGCGGATGAACCCGGCCGGGCCCGAGCCGGTCCACTGGTAGGTGACGGTGACCCACGAGTTGTCGGTCAGCTTCAGGCCGTCCCAGAACGTGCCGTCGGCCAGGTCGATGCCCGCCGGGTTGGCCACGGCGCGACCGAACTGGTCCTTGCCGCCGTTGTAGCCGTCCTGGTAGGCGGCCTGCGCCTCGGGCTTGCCCTGCGGCAGGTCCTTCCACATCTCCCGGGTGGACGACGGGTTCCAGTAGTCGTCCTTGGTGTTCCACGGGCCGACGTCCCACACCGGCGCCCACTCGCACCGGCCGTTCCCCGCGCACACCCGCACGCTGTAGGTGCCGGTGCCCTTGGCGGACAGGCCGCGCCGCGACGGCAGGGCGACGAAGTGGTCGCGGCTGACGATCACGTGCCCGTTCGCGGTGGTGCCGCCGACCAGGCCCTCGCGGGTGGCGAAGATCCGGTAGGACAGGCCCGCGGCCTCCGCGACGACGCCCGCGGCCGTGGTCGTGGTGAACGCCCGCAGGTCGAGCCGGCTCACCGAGGGCGACGCCTTCTCGGCCGTCAGCGCCAGCCGGACCTGCACGGTCGTGACCGACGTGGGCAGCACGGCGGGCGTGTCGGGCCGCGCCTCGACCCACTCGGTCCACTGCTCGTCGCCCACCGCGCCGCGCACGTCGACGGCGACCTCCGCGCCGGCGGGCACGTCGCTCGCCACGCTCGCGGCGACGGCGTTGACCGGCGCGTCGAACGTGCGGGGCGCCAGTTGCAGGAAACCGGTGCGGATGGCCGCCCGCGCGCTGGCGGGGGTGGGCGCGGCGCGGTCGAGCCGCACCGTGCCGTCGTGCGTCGTGACGCCGTTGTCGTCGGCGTCCACGGTGGACAGGTCGGCTCGCCACTCGACCTCGCCCGCGGCCGCGGCGGGCACCGCGAGCCCGGCGGTCAGGACGGTGGCGAGGGCGAGCGGTATCAGGTAGCGCCTGGTCATCGCAGCACTCCTCGTCCGGACGGCGCGGTGCGGTGGTGACCGCGGCAGGGCCGCGCGTCCCGGCGCAGCCGAGCCAATCGCCTGGCGTGGTTAGCTGTCAACCAACAATCTTGCTAATAAGACAGAAACTCACCCAAACGAGCTAGCGACCGCCCTCCGATCCACCTTGCCCGGCCCGCGCAGGGGCAGTTCCGCCACGAACACGACCCGCTTCGGCATGGCGAACCGGCCCACCACCTCGCCGACCGCCGCGCACAGCCCGTCCGCGTCGGGCGGGTCACCCGGATCCTCCGGCACCACGGCCGCGGCCACCACTTGACCCCACTCCGGGTCGGCCAGCCCCACCACGCACGCCTCCCGCACGCCCGGCTGGGCCGCGAGCACGCGTTCGACCGCGGTGGGCGCGACGTTCTCCCCGCCGCTGATGATCACGTCGTCGGCCCGGCCCAGCACCTCCACCGTGCCGTCGGCCCGGACGCGCCCGAGGTCACCGGTGCGGAACCACTCGCCGAACGGCTCGCCGCCCTGGTAGCCCAGCGCCAGCACCGGGCCGCCGATCTCGATCCGGCCACCGGTCAGCCGCACCCGCACGCCGTCGAGCGGCAGCCCGTCGTAGACGCAGCCGCCGGACGTCTCGCTCATGCCGTACGTGGTCACCACCCGGACCCCGAGCTGCCGGGACCGCTCCAGCAGGCTCGGCGGGGTGGCCGCGCCGCCGATCAGCACCGCGTCGAACTGCCGCACCGCGGCCAGCCCCGGCCCGTCGGCGGCGACCAGCCGGGCCAGCTGCGTGGGCACGAGGGCCGTGTAGTGCCGACCGGGCGAGGCCAGCACCGGCCGGGCCGCGACGGCGAAGTCCGCGGCGCGGAAGCCCGGGGTCAGGTCCATCACACCCGGCTCGGTGCCCGCCACGACCGACCGCACCAGCACCTGGATGCCCGCGATGTGCGTGGTCGGCAGGGCCAGCAGCCACGTGCCGGGCCCGCCGAGGCGGGCGTGGGTCAGCTCGGCGGACGCGGTGAGCGCGTCCGCGCCGAGCAGCACGGTCTTCGGCTCGCCGGTGGAACCGGACGTGGTGACCGCGAGCACCGCCCCGGTCTCCCAGCCGCGCAACGGCGGCACGTCGCCGCCGTGCGCCACCACCAGGCCCCGGCCGGCCAAGGCGTCGCGCACCTGCTCGTGGCCGGTCATCAGTAGTGGTAGGGGTAGTCGGACCAGTCCGGCGGGCGCTTCTCCAGGAAGGCGTCCCGGCCTTCCACCGCCTCGTCGGTCATGTACGCCAGGCGCGTGGTCTCGCCCGCGAAGATCTGCTGCCCGACCAGGCCGTCGTCGATCAGGTTGAACGCGTACTTCAGCATCCGCTGCGCCGTCGGCGACTTGCCGTTGATCTCCTTGGCCCACTCCAGCGCCGTGGACTCCAGTTCGGCGTGCGGCACGACCGCGTTCACGGCGCCCATCCTGTGCATGTCCTCCGCGGAGTAGGCGCGGCCGAGGAAGAAGATCTCGCGGGCGAACTTCTGGCCGACCTGGCGGGCCAGGTACGCCGAGCCGTAGCCGCCGTCGAAGCTGCCGACGTCGGCGTCGGTCTGCTTGAACCGGGCGTGCTCGGCGCTGGCCAGCGTGAGGTCGCACACCACGTGCAGGCTGTGCCCGCCGCCCGCGGCCCAGCCCGGGACGACCGCGATGACGACCTTCGGCATGAACCGGATCAGGCGCTGGCACTCCAGGATGTGCAGGCGGCCCGCCCGCGCCGGGTCGATCGTCTCCGCCGTCTCGCCCGACGCGTACTGGTAGCCGCTGCGGCCGCGGATGCGCTGGTCGCCGCCCGAGCAGAACGCCCAGCCGCCGTCGCGCGGGGACGGGCCGTTGCCGGTGAGCAGCACGCAGCCGACGTCCGAGCTCATCCGGGCGTGGTCCAGCGCGCGGTACAGCTCGTCCACGGTGTGCGGCCGGAACGCGTTGCGCACCTCGGGCCGGTTGAACGCGATGCGCACCGTGCCCTGGTCGACCGCGCGGTGGTAGGTGATGTCGGTGAAGTCGAACCCCTCGACCTGCTTCCAGCGGGCGGGGTCGAACAGCTCGGATACGTCCTGATCTGCCACGGCACGGACAATATGCCCGCACGGCGGCTGAGAGGCGGCGCGGTCCGGCTCAGCGCGTGGAATCACCTGGTCGCGGGCTGAGCGACAATGTCGGGGTGAACCCGTCCACCGCGCAGGCCAGGGTGCTCGTCGACGAGCTGATCCGCAACGACGTCCGGCACGTCGTGCTGAGCCCCGGATCGCGCAACGCCCCGCTGTCGTTCGCCCTGCACGAGGCAGCCGCGGCCGGACGCCTCACCCTGCACGTCCGCGTCGACGAGCGCACCGCGGGCTTCCTCGCCCTGGGCCTGGCCAAGGGCAGCGGCGAGGTGACCGCCGTCACCTGCACGTCCGGCACCGCGGTGGCGAACCTGCACCCCGCGATCCTGGAGGCCGGGCACTCGAACGTGCCGGTCATCGCGCTCACCGCGGACCGCCCGGTCGAGCTGTACCGCACGGGCGCCAGCCAGACCGTGGACCAGCAGCGCATCTTCGGCACGGACACGCTCCAGTTCCCCATCGCCGAGCGCCGGGACAACCAGAACGGCCTGTGGCGGTCCCTGGTGTGCCGCGCGGTGGCCACCGCGCGCGAGCGGGGCCCGGTGCACGTCAACGTCCCGTTCCGCGAGCCCCTGGTGCCCGAGGGCGGCGACGACTGGCCGGAGAGCCTGGACGGCCGCCCGTTCGACATGCCGTGGACCCGCACGGCCCACCGCACGACCACCGCCACGAGCGCCGCCGACCACCTCGGCCCGCGCACCCTGGTGATCGTCGGCGACACCGAGCAGGACCTGTCCGACCTGGCCGAACGCGCCGGCTGGCCGGTGATCGCCGAACCGACCGGGCACGGCCTGCGGCACGGCGCGCTGCTGCTCAACGCGGGCGAGCTGCCCGACCACCTGCGGCCGCAGGCCGTGGTCGTGGTCGGCCGCGCCACCCTGTCGCGGGGCGTGTCCAGGCTCCTCGCGCGGACCCCGGTCGTGCACGTGCTGTCCGACGACCTGGACTGGCCGGACGCGCAGTTCACCGCTACGCACACGTCCACCGACCTGGTGCTGGGCGAGCACGACGTGGACGACGACTGGCTCACCGCCTGGCAGCACGCGGACAAGGCGGTCGCCGACGTGGTGGACGACCTGCTGGCGCACGAGTCGTGGCCGACCGGCCTGCACGTGGCCCGCGACCTGGTCGCCGCGCTGCCGCCGGGCGCGAACCTGTTCCTCGGCTCGTCCAACCCGGTCCGCGACGTCGACCTGGTCGCCGAGCCGCGCCGCGACGTGCGCACCTTCGCCAACCGGGGCGTGGCGGGCATCGACGGCAGCGTCTCCACCGCCGCGGGCATCGCGCTGACCCGCGGCCCGACCTACGCCCTGATCGGCGACCTGACGTTCCTGCACGACGCCAACGGCCTGCTCATCGGCCCCGGCGAGCCGCGGCCGGACCTGACCGTCGTGGTGCTCAACGACGACGGCGGCGGCATCTTCGCGTTGCTGGAGCAGGGCGCGAAGGAGCACGAGCGGACCTTCGAGCGCGTGTTCGGCACGCCGCACGGCGTGGACCTGGAGTCGTTGTGCGCGGCGCACCACGTGCCGCACACCGAGGCGCGCACACCGGACGAGTTGAGACGCGCGCTCGACCGGCCGAGCGGAATCCGAGTGGTGGAAATCCGGGCGGAACGCCACGAATTGCGCGATCTGCACGCCCGGCTGAAGGCCGCGGTGTCAACCGCGTTCCAATAGTCGAAATCCTACCGACGGGGGTACAGCGGGGGGTGGGCCGCGACTAGCTTCGCCGCATGTCCCTGAGAGCGAAGCTGACCCTCGGTACCGCCACCGCGGCGTCCCTGCTCCTGCTCGCCGGCACGGCGACGGCGGCGCAACCGGGAGCACCGGGCATCGGCGACCCCTACTACCCGAATGCGGGCAACGGCGGGTACGACGTTTCCCATTACGACATCAGGCTCAACTACCAGCCGGGTACCGACACGCTTTCCGGCACCACGACGATCCTGGCCAAAACCACTCAGGATTTGAGCCGGTTCAACCTCGACTTCCTGCTCAAGGTCAGCTCGGTCCGGGTCAACAACAAGGTGGCCGCGTTCTCGCAGTCCGCCGGCGAGCTCGTGGTCGACCCGCGCGGCACGCTGCGCGAGGGCTCGAACGTGACGGTCGTCGTCACGTACTCCGACGTGCCCTCGACGCACGCCGTGGACGGCTACACGTCGTGGAAGCGGACCCCGGACGGCGCGCTGGCCATCGACCAGCCCGACATCGCGCCGTGGTGGTTCCCGAGCAACAACCACCCGGCCGACAAGGCGAAGTTCGACGTCTCGGTGGCCGTGCCCACCGGCGTCGAGGTGATCTCCAACGGCACGTTCGGCGGCACGACCCAGCAGATCAACGGCTGGACCCGGTGGCGCTACCGCAACCTGGAGCCCATGGCCACCTACCTGGCGTTCCTGGCGATCGGCCAGTTCGAGGTCCGCCAGTCGACCGCGCCGAACGGCCAACCGGTGCTCAACGCCTACTCCGAGCGGCTCGGCGCGGACTACGGCGCGGCCGTGGCCAGCATCGAGCGCACGCCCGAGGTGACGGAGTTCCTGGAGTCGCACTTCGGGCCCTACCCGTTCGAGGCGCAGGGCGGCGTGGCGACGCCGGGCATCGGCTTCGCGCTGGAGAACCAGACCCGCTCGACCTACGACGCCGGCTTCTTCCGCCGCGGCTCGAACACCTACGTCGTGGCGCACGAGGTCGCGCACCAGTGGTTCGGCGACTCGGTGTCGGTGCGGGGCTGGGAGGACATCTGGCTGAACGAGGGCTTCGCCAGCTACGCCGAGTGGCTGTGGTCGGAGCACGTCGGCGAGGGCACGGTCCAGGAGAACTCGGACTTCGTCTACGCCTCCTACCCGGCCGACGACCCGTTCTGGCAGGTGCTGCCCGGTGACCCGGGCGCGGCCAACCAGTTCCACGGCGCCGTGTACGACCGCGGCGCGCTGACCGTGCACGCGTTGCGCGCCGAGATCGGCGACGAGGCGTTCTTCGAGCTGCTCCGGGAGTGGCCGACGGCCAAGCGCAACGGCAACGCGACGACGGACGAGTTCATCGCGTTCGCCGAGCGGCTGTCCGGCAAGCAGCTCGACGAGCTGTTCCGGACCTGGCTGTTCACGCCGGGGAAGCCGGCCGCGGCGCCGGGTGCGGCCGGGTTCGCGGCCCGCGCCGCGACCGTGACCGAGCCGAAGGCGTTCAAGAAGATCCAGGAGACGCACGAGCTGCTCGCGGGTCACCAGCACTGAGCGCACGCCGAAGGGCCGCCCTCCGACATCCGGGGGGCGGCCCTTCGCGTGTCAGCCGGTCTGGCCGAGCCCGTCGACGACCTTCGTGGTGATCGCGCTGTAGCCGGTGACGGTGCCCGGCGCGAGGTAGGACTCGTGCGGCTGCGGTCCGGCGACGGTGCGCTCGCCGATGAAGTCGCCGGTGGCCGGGTCCACGATCAGCTCGCGCCGCGCGTGCACGTCCTCGATGGTGACCGCGACGCCGACGCGGCCGTCGAGGTTGGCCGCGCCGTCGGCGACCGTGACGCCGTCGAGCAGCGCCAGCGCCCGGTAGAGCGAGGCGCGAAGGTCGGCGGGGACCAGGCCGGTGCCCAGCAGCTGCACGGCCCAGTGGAACACCGAGGCCGGCCCGCCGTCGCGCTGGGTCGTGGACTCCCGCAGCCACTGGAGCAGCGCCTGCGGGTCACGGGGCAGCCGGGTGTAGAACTCGGGATCGTCCCAGTC
The DNA here is from genome assembly GCF_044757065.1 of Actinosynnema sp. NPDC091369. NCBI lineage: Bacteria > Bacillati > Actinomycetota > Actinomycetes > Pseudonocardiales > Pseudonocardiaceae > Actinosynnema > Actinosynnema sp. NPDC091369. Next base: position 1,509,758 of record NZ_JBIVUG010000001.1, read on the forward strand.
CTCCAGGTCGCCGCAGACCTTCTTCGGCTGGGCCTCGGGGAAGAAGTTCCCGCACCTGCCGCGGCGTTCGCCGGACGCGTCGGGCTGCGGAGCCGGAGCCTCGGACTGCGGCACCGTGCCGCCGAGCCACTTCACGCCCCCCGGCGACATGCGCTGGGTCACCCACTCCTGGGTCACGTCCTGGGGGATCCACGTCCCGGAGCGCGACTCGACCAGGTACGTGTAGCCGCCGGGCTGCTCCGGTTGTCCGACGGGCGTCGCCGTCACCACGCTGTGCGAGTACCACCCGTGCACCGCGACGAAGCGGTACTGGCCGGGTGCCAACGGCTGGTCGACGGCGGTGATCGCGTCGGCCGCCTTCGTCAGGTACTCCCGCGCGGACAGCAGTTCGACGTTCACCGGCGCGTCGGGGGACGTGCCCGCAGCGGAATCCTTCCCGCTGCCCGTCGTGACCACGCCCGTGACGTCCGGCCCGCGCAGGTCGGGGGGGTTTGTCCAGTGCTGTGGTCACGTACCGGTTGGCCGCGGAGCCCTCAGGCATCCCGGTGACGTGTGTCACATGCCTTCGAGCGCTTCCCGAAAGGGCAGCATCTTGGCGTGCGCCTCGTGGACCTCGGAGTCCGGGTCGGACTCGGCGACCAGGCCGCAGCCCGCGAACAGGCGCGCCGTGCGGCCGTCGACCTGCGCGCAGCGCAACGCGATGCCCAGCTCGCCGTCGCCGTTGCCGTCGATCCAGCCGACCGGGCCGGAGTAGCGGCCGCGGTCCATGCCCTCCAGCTCCTCGATCACGGCGATGGCGTCCGCGCGGGGCGTGCCGCCGACGGCCGCCGTGGGGTGCAGCGCCTCGCCCAGCGCGAGCAGCGACGGCGTGCCGCTGAGCGTGCCGATGACGTCGCTGGACAGGTGCGACACGTTCGGCAGCCGCAGCACCGACGGTCCCTCCACCGACATCGTGTCGCAGAACGGCCGCAGCGTCTGCACCAGCGACGCCACCGCGTACTCGTGCTCGTCGCGGTTCTTGCCCGACGACATCAGCGCGGCGGCCAGCTCGTCGTCCGACATGCCGTCGTGCGGCCACGTCGTGCCGGCGAGCACCCGTGAGTCGACCACGGACCCGCTGCGGCGCAGCAGCAGCTCGGGCGTGGCGCCGATCAGGCCGTCCACGGCGTAGACCCAGCACTCGGGGTACCGGCGGGCCAGGCCCTCCAGCACGAACCGGTGGTCGATGCCGATGTCGGCGACCGCCACCAGGTCGTGCGCCAGCACCACCTTGTCCAGCTCGCCCGCGCGCATCCGCTCCACCGCCGCGCGCACGGCCTCCCGGTATCCGGTGACGGACACCTGCCCGTCGCTGTAGCGCACCTCCGACGGCTTGCGCACCGGCTCGACCCGCCGCGTGCCGCTGTCGCCGATGGTGGTCAGCCAGCCGTGCCCGTTGCGGCGGCCCATGACGACCTCCGGCACCACGAGCACCGAGTGGCCGGGCCGGTCGGAGAACGCCATGCTGACGAACGCGACCGGTCCCGTGCCGGGCACGCCGAGCTCGTCGTCCACGTCGAGGTCGTCGGTGAACTCGCGCCACCAGCGGTCGGCGGCGGCGAACCGGTCCGGCCCCGAGACCTCGAACCGGGCCGCCTCACCCCAGCCGACCAGGCCCGTTCCGTCGCGCACCCAGCTCAGCGCACCGGTCGGCGCGGGCAGCCCGCCCAGCAGGTTGTCGCCCGCGGCGCGCCTGGTGTGCACGCGCAGCCGTTGTCGGGTCCGCGAGGCAGGAGCTGAGGTCACGGCGTCGAGGGTATGGACTCATCGCTGAGATCCGGCGCGGAGGCCGCCCTAGACTCCTCAGTTGTGGTGGACGACGCAGTGCGGACAGGTGCCCGCCCCAAGGCTCGGCGCCTGGTCAGCCGGGCGTTGGCGGTGCTGGGCGCGGTGGTGACGCTGATCGGGGTGATCCTGCTCGCGGCGTGCTGGCGCGACGACCTGATGATCGAGCAGCGGCTGGGCAAGGCGACCGCCGAGGTGGTGTCGGTCTCGTTCCAGCGGACCGTGGTGCGCTTCGCCACCCCGGACGGCGCGGTGCACAGCCCGTCGCAGGGCCTGTTGTACCCGGAGGGTTTGGAGCCCGGCCAGCTCGTGCGCATCGAGTACGACACGTCCGACCCCGAGGTGGCCCGGGTCGCCGGGCGGACGGCGGTGCTGGCGCTGCTGCCGATCGGCACGTTCCTGCTCGCGGTGTGGGCGGTGCTGGGGCCGTTGATCTGGTGGTTGCCCAGAGGGGGCGCGCTCAGGAAAGGCGTGCCCGGGAAGGCCGAGCCCAGCCGGTTGTGACAGTCCTGCCCAAAATCGGCCTCCAGGTGTAACATCGGGTGCATGGACCTGGAGGCACAGTTCGAGCGCACCGTCGCGGCCGAGCAGCGTGTCGAGCCGCGTGACTGGATGCCCGACGGCTACCGGAAGACGCTGATCCGCCAGATCGCGCAGCACGCGCACTCCGAGATCATCGGCATGCAGCCCGAGGGGAACTGGATCAGCCGTGCGCCGTCGTTGCGCCGCAAGGCGATCCTGCTGGCCAAGGTCCAGGACGAGGCCGGGCACGGGCTCTACCTCTACGCCGCGACCGAGACGCTGGGCGCGGACCGGGGCGAGCTGACCGGGAAGCTCATCTCCGGCCGGCAGAAGTACTCGTCGATCTTCAACTACCCGACGCTGTCCTACGCCGACGTGGGCGTGATCGGCTGGCTCGTGGACGGCGCCGCGATCTGCAACCAGGTGCCGCTGTGCCGCACGTCCTACGGGCCGTACGCGCGGGCCATGATCCGCATCTGCAAGGAGGAGTCCTTCCACCAGCGGCAGGGCTACGAGCTGCTGATGACGATGATGTCCGGCACCGACGCCCAGCGCGCGATGGTGCAGGAGTCGGTGAACCGCTGGTGGTGGCCGTCGCTGATGATGTTCGGCCCGCCCGACGCCGAGTCGTCCAACACCGAGCAGTCGATGAAGTGGCGCATCAAGCGCAACACCAACGACGAGCTGCGGCAGAAGTTCGTGGACATGACCGTGCCGCAGGCGGAGAAGCTCGGCGTGACGCTGCCCGACCCCGAGCTGAGGTGGAACGCCGAGCGCGGGCACCACGACTTCGGCCAGCCGGACTGGGACGAGTTCTGGCAGGTCGTCGGCGGCAACGGGCCGGCGAACGCGCAGCGCGTCGCGCACCGGCGCAAGGCGCACGAGGACGGCGAGTGGGTGCGAGCCGCCGCCGCGGCGCACGCCGCCAAGCACGCGGTTCAGGAAGGTGTGGCATGAGTTCGTCGTGGCCGCTGTGGGAAGTGTTCGTGCGCGGCAAGCGCGGGCTGAACCACGTGCACGTCGGGTCGCTGCACGCGCCGGACGCCGAGATGGCCGTCCGCAACGCGCGCGACGTCTACACCCGGCGCAACGAGGGCGTGTCGATCTGGGTGGTGCCCGCGGCGGCGATCACCGCGTCGTCGCCGGACGAGAAGGACCCGTTCTTCGAGCCGAGCGGGGACAAGGTCTACCGGCACCCGACGTTCTACGAGATCCCCGAGGACGTGCCGCACCTATGAGCTTCGACAACGCCTACGAAGCCCTGATCGACGGGCACGAGGACGCGCACTGGGCGTTCGGCACCGGGTTCTCCGAGGCGCTGGCCGGGGTGGACCGCGAGGTGCCCGACGTCGACCGCGCCGACCTGACCGCGTACTGCCTGATGCTCGGCGACGACGCGCTGGTCCTGTCGCAGCGGCTGGCCGAGTGGTGCTCCCGCGCGCCGGAGCTGGAGGAGGACGTCGCGCTGGCCAACATCGCGCTCGACCTGCTCGGCCAGGCCCGCATGCTGCTCACCCGCGCCGGCGAGGTCGAGGGCGCGGGCCGGGACGAGGACGCGCTGGCGTACCTGCGCGACGAGCGCGACTTCCGCAACGTGCACCTGGTGGAGATCGAGTGCGGCCCGTTCGCGGGCGGCGACTTCGGCACCACCATGGCCCGGCTGCTGGTGTTCTCGTCGTGGAAGCTCGCGCAGTGCTCGCGGTTGCGCGGCAGCGCCGACCCGGTGCTGGCGGCCGTCGCGGCGAAGGCCGTCAAGGAGCTGGCCTACCACCGCGACCACGCGGCCCAGTGGGTCGTGCGGCTCGGTGACGGCACCGAGGAGTCGCACCGGCGCGCGCAGGCCGGGGTGGAGCGGGTGTGGCCGTTCCTGGCCGAGCTGTTCACCCCGCACGCCGTGGAGCTGCGGCTGGCGGGCGTCGCGGTCGACCCGGCCGAGCTCAAGTCCGAAGTGGACGGTGTGCTGGACGCGGTGCTGTCGGCGGCGGGGCTGACCCGGCCGGCGGACGTCCCCGCGGCGCGGGTCAACGGGCTGGCCGGGCGGGACGGCGTGCACACCGAGGCGTTCGGCTACCTGCTGGCCGAGATGCAGCACCTGCACCGCTCGCTGCCGGGAGCGAAGTGGTGAGCACCGCACTCGACGTCGCCGCTCAGGTCCGGGACCCGGAGCTGCCGGTGCTGACGCTGGCCGACCTCGGCGTGCTGCGCGACGTGACCGAGTCCGACGGGCGGGTGTCGGTGACCATCACGCCCACCTACTCGGGCTGCCCGGCGCTGGACGAGATGGCCGCCGACCTGCGGCGCTCGCTGCACGCGGCCGGCTACGCGGAGGTGGACGTGCGGCTGTCGCTGTCGCCCGCGTGGACCACGGACTGGATCAGCGAGGACGGGCTGCGCAAGCTGCGGGAGGCGGGCATCGCGCCGCCGTCCCGGCTCGGGCCGCGCGCGGTCGGGCCCGTGCCGCTGAACCTGGCGCCGCCGTCGCGGCGGGTGCCGTGCCCGCGCTGCGGGTCGTCGCGCACGTCGGAGGTGTCGCGGTTCGGGTCGACGGCGTGCAAGGCGCTGCGCCGGTGCGCGGACTGCGCCGAGCCGTTCGAGCACGTGAAGGAGATCTGATGGCGCGGCCGGTGTTCCACAAGCTGACCGTCGCCTCGGTCGAGCGGCTGTGCTCGGACGCGGTCGCGGTGACGTTCGAGGTGCCTCCGGCTCTGGCCGCCGAGTTCGCGTTCGCGCCGGGGCAGCACCTGACCCTGCGCAACGGCGACGAGCGGCGGTCGTACTCGATCTGCGCGCCCGCCGGCGGTCCGCTGCGGATCGGGGTGCGGCGGGTCGACGGCGGGCTGTTCTCCACCCTGCTGGTGGACCGGCTGCAGCGCGGCGACGTGCTGGAGGTGCTGCCGCCGCAGGGCACCTTCACCCCGTCCGGCGGGTCGCACCACGGCCTGGTCGTCGCCGGGTCGGGCATCACGCCCGCGCTGTCCATCGCCGCGTCGGCGCTGGCGGGCGGTGCGCGGGTCACCATGCTGTACGGCAACCGGCGCGCGGACACGGTGATGTTCGCCGAGGAGCTGGCGGACCTGAAGGACCGGTACCCGGCGCGGTTCCAGCTCGTGCACGTGCTGTCGCGGGAGCCGCGCGACGTCGAGCTGTTCACCGGGCGGCTGGACGCGGCGAAGCTGCGGGCGCTGTTCTCGACCGTGGTGCCGTGGGCGGACGTGGACCAGTGGTGGCTGTGCGGGCCCTACGGGATGGTGCGCGACGCGCAGGACGTGCTGGGCTCCCTCGGCGTGCCCGCGTCGTCCGTGCACCACGAGCTGTTCTACGTGGACGAACCGCCGCCACCGCCGCGCCGCGCCGAGACCGCTTCGGTCGCCGCCGGCGTCGCCACCGTGATCCTGGACGGCCGCAGCACGGAGGTGCCGCTGCCGGCCGACGTGCCGATCCTGGACGCGGCCCAGCGGGTGCGCGCCGACCTGCCGTTCGCGTGCAAGGGCGGCGTGTGCGGGACCTGCCGCGCGCTGGTCGTGTCCGGTGAGGTGGAGATGCGGCGGAACTACGCGCTGGAGCCGCGCGAGGTGGAGGCCGGTTTCGTGCTGACGTGCCAGTCGGTGGCGGTGACCCCGGCCATTACCGTGGATTACGACGCCTGATCTGGCACATTGGGCGCATGGGACGTTCGGCGCTGTGGGGACTGATCATCGGCACGGCGCTGATGACGGTCCTGATCATGTTCGGCATCGCGCTGCCCGCGTCCCCGGACGACGGCACCGAGGCGCCCGTGCTGGCGAGCGTCATCGCGTCCGGCATCGTCGGCGTGGTCTTCGGCGGCGTCCCCGGCACCATCGTCGGCGCGGTGGTCGGCGCGGTGCGCCGTCGCCGCCTCGCCATGGTCCTGCCCCCACCGCCGCCGATGTTCCCACCCCCGCCCCCACCTCCGGTGAACGACCGCTGGTCGGCGATGGTGGGCCGCTGCGAGCTGGCCGTGCGCCGGGTGCACGCCGCCGTGGCCACCGTGCCCCCGTCACCGGCCCGCGAGTGGCTGGAGCGCATCGCCGGCCGCTTCGCCGCCGAACTCGCGGACGTCCGCCGCATCGCCGACCTGGGCCGCGCCCTGGACGCCAACCACCAGCACCCGGTCACCGACCGCCTGAACGCGGCCGTCCGCGACTTCACGTCGTTCGAGGACGAGGTGGGCCGCGCCGCCCTCCGCCTGCTGAACCAGTCCTCCCTGGACGCGGTCCGCACGGACCTGGAAGTCCTGGAACAGCAGTTGCCGCACCTGGGCAATGGTTAGACCAAATGGATCAACCGGTTGGCCCTTTGCGATCATCTCGCCATGTGGCACGCGTTCCTCGACGAATCCCGCCGAGGCCCGACCTACCTGGTCGCTGTGGTCGTGGTCCAGGCACGCGAGTGCAATGAAGCGCGAGCAGCCGTGCGTCGGCTGGCCAAGCCGGGGCAGCGTCGGATCCACTTCAACGACGAGGGTGACCGCCGCCGTCGCGACCTCTTGGCGCGGATCGCCGACCTGGGTCTTCGCGGCGTGTGTGGCACTGCCGGGACAACCACGATGTCATCGCGCGCGAGGTGTGTCTGAGCGCGGTCGTGCCGAAGATGGTCGACCTGGGTGTGTCGCGGCTGGTGCTGGAGAGCTGTCAGCACCAGGACGTCCGAGATCGCAGGACGCTCGCCAGAGCTGTGCGCAAAGCCGGTGGCGAGTTGGGCTACGAGCACTTCCGGCCCGCCGAGGACGCACTGCTCTGGGTGAGCGACGCGTTGGCGTGGTGCTATGGCGCAGGCGGCGAGTGGCGGCGACGCGCCTCGGCCCTGCTCGACGAGGTGGTCGACCTCGACCGGTCCTAGACAGCGCGAAACCCGGCAACCCGTCGTCCGGCGGGTGAACCGGGTTCACTTCCAGGCCCTACTGGGCCTGGCGTGACCAACTATACCCGGAACACATCGATCCGCCAAACGGTCTAACGGGACGTCGACGCCTGCCACCAGCCCAGGACTTCCTCCGCCACCTCCGGCACGGCCACGAGCAGGCCGTCCACCGGCAGGGGGTCGTCCTCGCCCCGCCGGTCCAGGACGGCGGCGCCCGATTCGACGGCCAGGGCGACCGCGCCGGCCACGTCCCACTCGTGGTAGCTGTCCAGGACGGCGGCCGCGGCGTGGCCCAGGGCGACCTGGGCGACGGCCAGCGCCTTCGAGCCCAGCACGCGCACGCCCGTGCCCGCCACCGCGGCCCGGGAGATGAACCCGCCCATGCCCGGCCACGGGCCCGTCCGCGTCATCTCCGTGCACACGATCGAGCTGACGGCCTGGCCGCCCAGCCGCACCGGCGTGCCGTTCGCCCGCATGCCCCGCCCCCGCGCCGCGGCGTAGATCTGCGCCCGGTACGGGTCGGCGACCACGCCCACCACCGGACCCCACCGGTCGACCAGCGCCAGGCTGTACGCGCACCACGGCACGCCGGCGACGTAGTTCGCGGTCCCGTCCACCGGGTCCACGACCCAGCGGAACTCCGCGTCGCCGGCCACGTCCGGGTCGGTGTCCTCGCAGAACACCGGGATGTGCGGGAACTCGGCGGTCAGCACCCGCCGCGTGTGCCGCTCCAGCGTCCGATCGGTGTCGGTCACCCAGTCGAACGGCGACGCCTCGTCGTCGGGCCGCGCGCCGCGCCCCGCGGTCGCCATGATCACGTCGGACGCGTCGTTGGCGAGTCGGCCCGCTATCTCCAGCGCGATCGACACCAGGCCGGGATCGACGGGCTGCGCGGGCCGGGACGACAAGACGGTCATGCCGACCTAGTGTCACCGCACGGAGTGACCGCGCCGCGTACTCCAGGTGAACCCGGGGCCAACGTCAACCCGGACGCGGAGAGTTCGGCGGGTGTTCGCCGAGGGGTCACGCCGCCGTGTCCTCGGCACCCCATGGTTCACGGCGTGCGCGTCGCGATCGTCACCGAGAGCTTCCTGCCCCGGGTCAACGGGGTCACCAACTCCGTCTTGCGGGTCCTGGACCACCTCAGGGCGCACGGTCACCGGGCGTTGGTCGTGGCGCCGGGGGCGGGTGCGGACGACCACCTCGGCACGCCGGTCGTGCGCGTGCCGTCGGTGGACCTGCCCGGGATCAGCTCGCTGCCGGTCGGCGTGCCCACGCGCCGGGTGCTGACCGCGCTGGCCGATTTCGAGCCGGACGTCGTGCACCTGGCCAGCCCGTTCGTGATGGGCGCGCGGGGGCTGTCCGCGGCGCGCAGGCTGGGCGTGCCGACGGTCGCGGTCTACCAGACCGACGTCGCCGGGTTCGCCGGTCACTACGGCCTCGGACTCACCGCCCGCGCCGCCTGGCGGTGGACGCGCCGGCTGCACGCCCAGGCCGACCGCACGCTCGCGCCGTCCACCTGGGCGGTGGACGTGCTGCGGGAGCACGGCGTGCCGCGCGTGCACCGGTGGGGACGTGGTGTGGACGCGGAGCTGTTCCACCCGTCCCGGCGGGACGACGCGCTGCGCGCCGCGCTCGCGCCGGCCGGTGAGCTGCTGGTCGGGTACGTCGGCCGGTTGTCGCCGGAGAAGCGGGTGGACCGGCTCGCCGCGCTCGCGGACCTGCCCGGCGTGCGGCTGGTCGTGGTCGGGGAGGGGCCGGAGGAGGCGCGGTTGCGGCGGGACCTGCCCGGTGCGGCGTTCCTCGGGTTCAAGAGCGGCACGGACCTGGCGACGGCCTACGCGAGCCTGGACGTGTTCGTGCACACGGGCCCGCACGAGACGTTCTGCCAGGCCGTGCAGGAGGCGTTGGCCAGCGGGGTGCCGGTCGTCGCGCCGGACGCGGGCGGGCCGCGCGACCTGGTGCGACCGGGCACCGGGTACCTGTTCTCCGACGACGCGCAGCTCAGGCGGGCCGTGGTGGAGCTGGGCGACCCGGTGCGCCGCCGGCGGTTCGGGCGGGCGGCGCGGCTCCGGGTGCGCGGGCGGACGTGGTCGGCGGTGTGCGACGAGCTGCTCGGCCACTACGCGGCCGTGCTGGACGTGCCGGAGCGGCGCGCCGCATGAGGATCGTGCAGCTGGCCAACTTCTACGGGCCGCGCTCCGGTGGGCTGCGCACCGCGTTGCACCACCTCGGCGGCGGTTACGCGGCGAACGGGCACCAGGTCACGCTCGTCGTGCCGGGGCCCGCGCACGCCGACGAGGAGCTGTCGCCGGGCGTGCGGCGGGTGACGCTGCCCGCGCCGCGCATCCCCGGCACGGGCGGGTACCGGGCGGTGGACCCGTGGCGCGTGCGGGCGTTGCTGGACCACCTGGCGCCGGACCGGCTGGAGGTGTCGGACCGGCTGACGTTGCGCGGGATGGGGCGGTGGGCGGCGGCGCGGGGCGTGCCGAGCGTGGTGATCTCGCACGAGCGGCTGGACCGGCTGCTGGAGCAGTTCCTGCTGCCCGTGCCGCTGGCCCGGCGGGTCGCGGACCGGGCGAACGCGCGGATGGCGGCGTCCTACGACACGGTGGTGTGCACGACGGAGTTCGCGCTGGAGGAGTTCGAGCGCATCGGGGCGCGCAACGTCGCCCGCGTGCCGCTGGGGGTGGACCTGCGCACGTTCACGCCGACCCGGCACGACCGGTCGTTGCGGGCGGAGCTGGCGCGGGGCGCGGACGCGCTGCTCGTGCACTGCGGGCGGTTGTCGCCGGAGAAGCACGTGGAGCGCAGCGTCGACACGGCGGCGGAGCTGCACGCGGCCGGGCACGACGTGCGGCTGGTGATCGCCGGTGACGGGCCGCGCCGCGAGGCGCTGGAACGGCGTGCCGCCGGGCTGCCGGTGACGTTCCTCGGCTTCGTCGACCGGCGCACGGATGTCGCCGACCTGCTGGCCACCGCCGACGTCTCGCTGGCCCCGGGCCCGCACGAGACGTTCGGCCTGGCGGCCTTGGAGGCGCTGGCCTCCGGCACGCCCGTCGTCGTCTCCGCCTCTTCCGCGCTCCGCGAGATCGTCGAGCCCGGCTGCGGCGCCGCCGTGCCCGACCACGCGCCGGCGTTCGCGGGGGCCGTGACCGCCCTGCTGGACCGCCCGGAACCGACCCGCCGCTCCGCCGCCCGGGCCCGCGCCGAGCAGTACCCCTGGCAAGCCGCCGTCACCGGCATGCTGACCGCCCTCCGCGCCACCCCGTGAGTCGAACCTCCAGGTCTCGCGTGTCGAACCTCCAGGTCCCGTGAGTCGAACGCTCAGGACCCCCGAGTTCACCGTTCAGGTACCCCAGGGCCGGACCCGAGCGTTGAACTCACCGGTCCTGAGCGTTCGACTCACGAGGCGTGAGCGTTCGACTCTCGGGACCTGAGCGTTCGACACGCGGGTCCTCAGCGTTCGACTCACGAGGGGTGGGAGGGAATGCCGGGGGTGGGGGCGTCACCTAGGCTTCCGGCATGGCGCGTGCAGGTCTGGACAAGAACCCCCGCGAGGTCGCCGAGATGTTCGACGGCGTGGCCCGGGGCTACGACCGGACGAACTCGGTCATGACGCTCGGGTTCGACCGGCGCTGGCGCGAGTGGAGCAGGCGGGTGCTGGACGCCAAGCCCGGCGAGAAGGTGCTCGACCTCGCCGCCGGCACGGCGGTGTCCACCGTGGAGTACGCGGCCTCCGGCGCGTGGTGCGTGGCGGCCGACTTCTCGCTCGGCATGCTGCTCGGCGGCGCGCACCGGCCGGTGCCCAAGGTCGCCGCCGACGCCCTGCGCCTGCCGTTCGCCGACAACTCGTTCGACGCCGTCACGGTGTCCTTCGGCCTGCGCAACTTCAACGACACCGAGGCTGCCCTGCGCGAGATGGCCCGCGTGGTCAAGCCGGGCGGACGGCTCGTGGTGTGCGAGGTCTCCACGCCCACCTTCCGCCCGTTCCGCTTCGTCTACATGCGCTACCTGCTGCGGATCCTGCCGCTGATCGCCCGGTTCGTGTCGTCCAACCCGGAGGCGTACTCCTACCTCGCCGAGTCGATGCGCACCTGGCCGGACCAGCGCGCGCTGGGCGAGATCGTGGCCCGCGCCGGCTGGGAGGACGTCGCCTGGATGAACCTCACCGGCGGGATGGTCGCGCTGCACCGGGGCACCAAGCCCCAGTAGCGGGAGCCCTCAGCAACCCGCAAGTAGACTCGACCCGGACTTTGTGAACACGGGCACAAGGAGCGGGGATGACGACTCCCAGCCGCCGCAAGGCAGGCGAGGACGCCGAGGTGATCGTGGTCGGGGCGGGGCCGGCCGGCTCCACCGCGGCCACCTACCTGGCACGCGCGGGCCTGGACGTGGTGCTGCTGGAGAAGAGCACCTTCCCCCGCGAGAAGGTGTGCGGTGACGGCCTGACCCCGCGCGGGGTCAAGCAGCTCATCGACCTCGGCATCGACACCCGCGAGGAAGCGGGCTGGCTGCACAACCGCGGCCTGCGCGTGGTCGGCGGCGGCGTCACGCTCGAGCTGGACTGGCCCGAGCTGGCCACGTTCCCGCCCTACGGCCTGGTGCGCCCGAGGCAGGACTTCGACGAGATGCTGGCGAACACCGCCGTCGCGGCGGGCGCGCGGATGCACCAGCAGACCACCGTCACCGGCGCGGTCGTGGAGAACGGCCGCGTGGTCGGCGTGGAGGCCAAGCAGGGGCCGGACAAGACCCCGGTCACCTACCGCGCCCCGATCGTGCTGGCCTGCGACGGCGTCAGCGCCCGCCTCGCCCTCAGCGTCGGCATCCAGAAGGACGACGCCAAGCCGATGGGCGTCGCGGTCCGCCGCTACTACGCCAGCCCGCGCACCAAGGACGACTACCTGGAGTCGCACCTGGAGCTGTGGGACCGCGCCAACGACGTCCTGCTGCCCGGCTACGGCTGGATCTTCGGCATGGGCGACGGCACGGTGAACGTCGGCCTCGGCATCCTCAGCACCTCCAAGGCATACGGCACCACGGACTACCGCGCGCTGCTCAAGAGCTGGCTGGACGGCACCCCCGAGGAGTGGGGCTTCCGCGAGGAGAACGCCACCGGCAAGATCGGCGGCGCGGCCCTGCCGATGGGCCTGAACCGCAAGCCCCACTACCGCGACGGCCTGCTGCTCGTCGGTGACGCGGGCGGCATGGTGAACCCGTTCAACGGCGAGGGCATCGGGTACGCGATGGAGTCGGCCCGGATCGCGGCCGAGACGGTGGTGCAGGCGCTGGCCCGCCAGGGCGCGAGCCGCGAGCGCGCGCTGCACGGCTACCCGGTGCGCATCGAGCAGGCCCTGGGCAGCTACTACCGGCTCGGCAACGTCTTCAGCAAGCTGATCGGCAACCCCACCGTCATGCGCACGGCGACCAAGTACGGCCTGCCCCGCAAGACGCTGATGAAGCTGGTCCTGAAGCTCCTCGCGGGTCTTTACGACCCCAAGGACGGCGACTCGTTCGACCGCATCATCACGGCCGCCACGAAACTCGCCCCAACGGCCTAACCGCCCTCCGCTAACCGTTGCAGCGCCGTCCTCCGGGACGGCGCTGTTTCGTTTTCCCGTGTGGTCCCGTTCACTGCTGGGTGGACCAACTGTTGATCTGCACCGTGAAAGTGCAGGTCAGGACCTATGGCAGGGGTGCTCGTCACGCCTGTGTGTGACGTTCTACACTGGCCCTCAGGTCTTGTGAATCACTTCACAACCGGCTGAGATGGCTTGTGAAGTGTTTCACAAGCGACCTGCGGATTGTTAGGCCCGCCTAACCTCCGGAGGCCGCAAGAACACCCTTTAGGGTGCGCAACGGTCGGCGGTGCACCACCACCGCGACGCGAGGAAAGGACGACGGAGAGTGCTGGACCCTTACCTCCCCCTCGTATTGATGTTCGTCCTCGCCGGGGCCTTCGCGCTGTTCTCGGTGACGGCCGCGCCGTACATCGGCCCCCGTCGCTACAACCGCGCGAAGCTCGACGCCTACGAGTGCGGCATCGAGCCGTCGCCGCAACCCGTGGTGGGCGGTGGCCGCATGCCGGTCGCCTACTACCTCACGGCGATGCTGTTCATCCTGTTCGACATCGAAATGGTGTTCCTCTACCCATTCGCGGTCTCCGCGGACCGGCTCGGCCTGTTCGGCCTGGTGGAGATCGCACTGTTCGTCGCGACGGTCGGCTTCGCGTACGCCTACGTGTGGCGTCGCGGCGGCCTCGACTGGAACTGAGGGGGAAGATCGAAGTGGGTCTCGAAGAGAAGCTCCCGAACGGCATCCTGCTCGCCAGCGTGGAGAAGCTGGTCAACTGGACCCGCAAGTCCTCGCTGTGGCCCGCCACGTTCGGCCTGGCGTGCTGCGCGATCGAGATGATGACCACCGGCGGTCCGCGCTACGACCTCGCGCGGTTCGGCATGGAGGTCTTCCGCGCCTCGCCGCGCCAGGCCGACCTGATGATCGTCGCGGGCCGGGTGACCAACAAGATGGCGCCGGTGCTGCGGCAGATCTACGACCAGATGCCCGAGCCCCGCTGGGTGCTCGCCATGGGCGTGTGCGCCTCCAGCGGCGGCATGTTCAACAACTACGCGGTCGTGCAGGGCGTGGACCACGTCGTGCCGGTCGACATGTACCTGCCGGGCTGCCCGCCGCGGCCGGAGATGCTGATCGACGCGATCCTCAAGATCCACGCGAAGATCATGGACGAGCCGCTGGGTGCGACCAGGGCCGCGGCGCTGGCCGAGTCGGGCCGCACCACGGACCTGATCCCGTCCTCCCAGCGCTTTGCGAAGAAGTGAGCGGCAATGCCAAATGAGACCAGCGCGGGCGACAACAACGCCAAGGGCGAGGTCGCCAAGACCCCCGGCGCCGGCACCCCGGGCAACGACGAGGCGCTCAGCTCGGCCGGCATGAACGAGGCCCAGCACGAGGAGCACCTCGCGCACGGCGGCGTGGTGGCGGGCAAGGCCCGGCAGGGCATGTTCGGCATCTCCGGCACCGGTGACACCTCCGGCTTCGGCGGCCTGCGGCTGCCCGCCCACGTCGCCGCGCCGTCCGAGCGGCCCTACGGCGGCTGGTTCGACGAGGTCGCCGACGAGCTGCTGGGCGCGATCCGGGAGCGCGGCCTGCCCGCCGACACGGTGCAGCAGATCACCGTGGACCGCGGCGAGATCACGTTCTTCCTGCGGCGCGAGCAGCTCGTCGACGTGGCGCGCATCCTGCGCGACGACCCGGCCCTGCGCTTCGAGCTGTGCAGCTCGGTGTCCGGTGTGGACTACGGCGTGGACGCGCCGCAGCGGCTGCACTCGGTCTACCACCTGACGTCGATGACCTACCGCCGGCGCATCCGGCTGGAGGTCGCGGTCGACGTGGACGACGCGCACATCCCCAGCATCGTCTCGGTCTACCCGACCGCGGACTGGCAGGAGCGCGAAGCCTGGGACATGTTCGGCATCGTCTACGACGGCCACCCGGGGCTCACCCGGATCCTCATGCCGGACGACTGGGACGGCCACCCGCAGCGCAAGGACTACCCGCTCGGCGGCATCCCGGTGGAGTACAAGGGCGCGGAGATCCCCCCGCCAGACCAGAGGCGGTCCTACTCATGACCGAGCGTATTTCCGACGTGACCACGGGCACCGACACCAGCGACCCGGGCCGCGACAGCGACTCCCACGACGCCAACCGCACCACGGCGAACCCCGACGCGTACGCGGGCTCCCGCGAGACGACCGAGGGCACCGTCTACACGGTGACCGGCGGCGACTGGGACGAGGTGCTGGCCGAGGCCGCGGGTGACGAGCGCATCGTCATGAACCTGGGCCCGCAGCACCCCTCCACGCACGGCGTGCTGCGCCTGGTGCTGG
Source organism: Actinosynnema sp. NPDC091369 (assembly GCF_044757065.1). Classification (NCBI taxonomy): domain Bacteria; kingdom Bacillati; phylum Actinomycetota; class Actinomycetes; order Pseudonocardiales; family Pseudonocardiaceae; genus Actinosynnema; species Actinosynnema sp. NPDC091369. The sequence continues at coordinate 1,524,889 of NZ_JBIVUG010000001.1, forward strand.
AGCTGGAGGGCGAGACGGTCACCCAGGCCCGCAGCGTCATCGGCTACCTGCACACCGGCATCGAGAAGAACGTCGAGTACCGCAACTGGACCCAGGGCGTCACGTTCGTGACGCGGATGGACTACCTGGCCCCGCTGCACAACGAGGCCGCGTACTGCATGGCGGTCGAGAAGCTGCTCGGCGTCACCGTCCCGCAGCGGGCGCAGACGATCCGCGTGCTGCTCATGGAGCTCAACCGGATCAGCTCGCACCTGGTGGCGCTGGCCACCGGCGGCATGGAGCTGGGCGCGCTGACCGGCATGACCGCGGGCTTCCGCGAGCGCGAAGAGGTCCTGCACCTGCTGGAGTTCCTGACCGGCCTGCGGATGAACCACGCGTTCATCCGGCCCGGCGGCCTGGCGCAGGACCTGCCCGAGGGCGCGGAGCAGCGGATCAAGGACTTCATCAAGGTGATGGACTCCCGGCTGCCCGACTACGACAAGCTGCTCACCGGCCAGCCGATCTGGCGCAACCGCCTCGCGGGCGTCGGCTACCTGCCGGTGGACGCGTGCCTCGCGCTCGGCATCACCGGCCCGATCCTGCGCTCCGCGGGCCTGCCGTGGGACCTGCGCAAGGTCGAGCCCTACAGCGGCTACGAGAACTACGAGTTCGACGTGCCCACGTCGAACGCCGCCGACTCCTTCGCCCGCTACCAGATGCGGCTGGAGGAGATCCACCAGTCGCTCAAGATCGTGCGGCAGGCCGTGGACAACCTCACGCCCGGCCCCGTCATGGTCGAGGACGCCAAGATCGCGTGGCCCGCGCAGCTGACCATCGGGGCGGACGGCATGGGCAACTCGCTCGAGCACGTCCGCAAGATCATGGGCCAGTCGATGGAGTCCCTGATCCACCACTTCAAGCTGGTGACCGAGGGCTTCGCGGTGCCGCCGGGCCAGGTGTACGTGCCGATCGAGTCGCCGCGCGGCGAGCTGGGCTACCACATCGTCTCCGACGGCGGCACCCGGCCGATGCGCGTGCACGTGCGCGAACCCAGTTTCGTGAACCTCCAGTCGATGCCCGCGATGTGCGAGGGCGGCATGGTCGCCGACGTCATCGCGTCGGTGGCCTCTATCGACCCGGTGATGGGTGGTTGTGACCGATGAGCACTTCCGAAGAGGTCTACGAGGCTTCGGCGCTCGACCCCGTCGAGACGCAGCGGCTGGTGACCGAGGGCGTCGCCGACACCGCCGTGTTCGACCAGTCGGTCGTGGACCGGGCGCAGGCGATCATCGCGCGCTACCCGCAGGCCCGGTCGGCGCTGCTGCCGATGCTGCACCTGGTGCAGTCGGTCGAGGGCTACGTCAGCCAGGCGGGCATCACGTTCTGCGCCGACCAGCTCGACCTGACCAACGCCGAGGTCAGCGCGGTCGCGACGTTCTACACCATGTACAAGCGCCGCCCGTGCGGCGAGCACCTGGTGAGCGTCTGCACGAACACGCTGTGCGCCGCGCTCGGCGGTGACGCCATCTACGCCAAGCTCAAGGACCACCTGGGCGTCGGCCACGAGGAGACCGCGGGCGAGCCGGGCACGCCGGGCTCGATCACGCTGGAGCACGCCGAGTGCCTGGCGGCCTGCGACCTCGGCCCGGTGCTCCAGGTGAACTACGAGTACTTCGACAACCAGACGCCCGACGGCGCGCTGGAGCTGGTGAAGTCCTTGCAGGCGGGGGAGAAGCCCCACCCGACGCGGGGCGCGCCGCTGACCGACTTCCGCCAGGCCGAGTTGCAGCTGGCCGGGTTCTTCGAGGGCCGGGACGCGGACCTGGACGGCCCGTCGGCCGCGCCGGAGACGGTGCGCGGGGCCAAGATCGCCGCGGAACGCGGCTGGACCGCGCCGGCCATGCCGGACAACGCGGAGTTCCCGCCGCTGCCGGAGAAGAAGTAGGTAGGGGAGAGCTGACATGGTCGACACGCTGACTCCCGTCCTCACCAAGCGCTGGCTGTCACCGCGCTCGTGGACGCTGAAGACCTACGAGCAGCTGGAGGGGTACACGGCGCTGCGCAAGGCGCTCAAGGTCCACCCGGACCAGCTGATCCAGCAGTGCAAGGACTCCGGGCTGCGCGGCCGCGGCGGCGCGGGCTTCCCCACCGGCATGAAGTGGGGCTTCATCCCGCAGAACGACGGCAAGCCGCACTACCTCGTCATCAACGCCGACGAGGGCGAGCCGGGCACCTGCAAGGACATCCCGCTGATGATGGCGGACCCGCACTCGCTGATCGAGGGCATCATCATCACCTCGTACGCGATCCGGGCGAACTTCGCCGCGATCTACGTGCGCGGCGAGGTGCTGCACGTCATCCGCCGGCTGCACGCGGCCGTGCGCGAGGCGTACGAGGCGGGCTACCTGGGCAAGGACATCCTCGGCTCGGGCTTCGACCTCGACGTGGTCGTGCACGCGGGCGCGGGCGCCTACATCTGCGGCGAGGAGACGGCGCTGCTGGACTCGCTGGAGGGCAAGCGCGGCCAGCCCCGGCTCAAGCCGCCGTTCCCGGCGACCGCCGGCCTGTACGCCTCGCCGACCGTGGTGAACAACGTCGAGACGATCGCCAGCGTGCCCTACATCGTCAACGGCGGCGCGGACTGGTTCCGCACCATGGGCCGCGAGCGCTCGCCGGGGCCGAAGATCTTCTCGCTGTCCGGCCACGTGGAGCGGCCCGGCCAGTACGAGGCCCCGATGGGCATCACGCTGCGCGAGCTGCTGGACCTGGCGGGCGGCATGAAGGACGGCATCCCGCTGAAGTTCTGGACGCCGGGCGGCTCGTCCACCCCGCTGTTCACCGCCGACCACCTGGACGTGCCGCTGGACTTCGAGGGCGCGGCCGAGGCCGGGTCGATGCTGGGCACGACCGCGTTGCAGATCTTCAACGAGACGGTGTCCGTGCCGTGGGCGGTCATGAAGTGGACCGAGTTCTACAAGCACGAGTCGTGCGGCAAGTGCACGCCGTGCCGCGAGGGCACCTACTGGCTCGTGCAGATCCTCCAGCGGATGGTGCGCGGCGAGGGCACGGCGAGTGACATCGACACGTTGCTGGACGTTTGCGACAACATCCTGGGCCGCTCGTTCTGCGCGCTCGGCGACGGCGCGGTCAGCCCCATCACCAGCGGCATCAAGTACTTCAAGCACGAGTTCCTGGCCCTGTGCGACCAGAACTCGGCCAAGAACCAGACCGGCACCGTCCTGGCGGGAGCTAGCGCATGACGATCGCGCCTGAACAGAAGGCCGAGCTGGTGGTCCCCGAGGGCCACGTGAAGCTCGTCATCGACGGCCTGGAGGTCGTCGCGCCCAAGGGCGAGCTGCTGATCCGCACCGCGGAGCGGCTGGGCATCGTCGTGCCGCGCTTCTGCGACCACCCGCTGCTGGAGCCCGCGGGCGCCTGCCGGCAGTGCCTGGTCGAGGTGGAGATGGGCGGCCGGCCGATGCCGAAGCCGCAAGCCTCCTGCACCATGACCGTCGCCGACGGCATGGTGGTCAAGACCCAGCTGACCTCGCCGGTGGCGGACAAGGCGCAGCAGGGCGTGATGGAGCTCCTGCTCATCAACCACCCGCTGGACTGCCCGATCTGCGACAAGGGCGGCGAGTGCCCGTTGCAGAACCAGGCGCTGGCGCACGGCCGCGCGGACTCGCGGTTCCACGAGCACAAGCGGACGTTCCCGAAGCCGATCCCGATCTCCACGCAGGTGCTGCTGGACCGCGAGCGGTGCGTGCTGTGCCAGCGCTGCACGCGGTTCTCCGCGCAGATCGCGGGCGACCCGTTCATCGAGCTGCTGGAGCGCGGCGCGCAGCAGCAGATCGGCGTGGCGCAGGAGAAGCCGTTCCAGTCGTACTTCTCCGGCAACACCATCCAGATCTGCCCGGTGGGCGCGCTGACCAGCGCCGCGTACCGGTTCCGCGCCCGGCCGTTCGACCTGGTGTCCACGCCCGGCGTGTGCGAGCACTGCTCGTCGGGCTGCGCCACGCGCACCGACTGGCGGCGCGGCAAGGTGCAGCGCCGGCTGGCGGGCGACGACGCGCAGGTCAACGAGGAGTGGACCTGCGACAAGGGCCGCTTCGCGTTCACCTACGCCACCGCCGCCGACCGCATCCGCCGCCCGCTGGTGCGCGACGAGGAGAGCGGCGAGCTGCGCGAGTCGTCGTGGACCGAGGCGTTGCAGTACGCCGCCGAGGGCCTGGCGAAGGCGCGGGACGGCAAGGGCGTCGGCGTGCTGGCCGGTGGCCGGCTCACCGTCGAGGACGCCTACGCGTACTCGAAGTTCGCCCGGATCGCGTTGCGCACCAACGACGTCGACTTCCGCGCCCGCGCCCACTCGGCGGAGGAGCTGGAGTTCCTGACCAGCGCCGTCCTCGGCACGAACCCGGACAACGGCGGCGTCACGTACGCGGGCATCGAGTCCGCGCCCGCCGCGCTGCTGGTCGCGTTCGAGCCGGAGGAGGAGTCGCCGATCGTGTTCCTGCGGCTGCGCAAGGCGGCCCGCAAGAACCGGACGAAGGTCTACCACCTGGGCCAGTACACGACGCCCGCGGTGGAGAAGACGAACGGCGTGCTGCTCGCGTGCGTGCCCGGCGGCGAGCCGTCGGCGATCAACGCGCTGCCCGAGCACGCCGCCGACGTGGTCGAGGAGCTGGCGAAGCCGGGTTCGGTGATCCTGGTCGGCGAGCGCGCCGCCGAGGTGCCGGGCCTGTTCTCCGCGGTCGCCGCGCTGGCCGAGCGGACCGGCGCCAAGGTCGCCTGGATCCCGCGCCGCGCCGGTGAGCGGGGCGCGCTGGAGGCCGGTCTGCTGCCGACGCTGCTGCCGGGCGGTCGCCTGGTCGGCGACGAGGCGGCGCGGGCCGAGGTCGAGCAGGCGTGGGGCTTGGCGGCGGGCGCGCTGCCCGCGAAGGCGGGCCGCGACACCGCGGGCATCCTCACCGCCGCCGCGAGCGGTGGGCTGGACGCGCTGGTGGTCGGCGGTGTCGACCCGTTCGACCTGCCGGACCCGGGGCTGGCCGAGCGGGCGCTGGAGTTCGCCGGTTTCGTGGTCAGCCTGGAGCTGCGGCACAGCGCGGTCACCGCGCACGCCGACGTGGTGCTCCCGGTCGCCCCCGCGGTGGAGAAGGCGGGCACCTACCTGAACTGGGAGGGCCGCCCGCGCCCCTTCGTCACCACGCTGGAGGGCACCGGCGCGCTGCCGGACGGCCGGGTGCTCGACACGCTGGCCGTGGAGATGGACGCGGACCTGTTCACGCAGACCCCGGCCGCCGCGGCGGCCGACCTCGCGCGCCTGGGTTCGGCGACCGTCACGGCGGCCCCGCCCACCGTGCCGACACCGCTGCTGACCCAGCCCAAGGCCGGTCAGGCCGTGCTGGCGACCTGGCGCAGGCTGTTGGACAACGGCTCGTTGCAGGACGACGAGCCGAACCTGGCGGGCACCGCGCGCCCGGTGGTGGCCAAGCTGTCCACCGCCACCGCCGCGTACCTGGGTGTCGAACTCGGTGGCGAGATCACCGTCTCCACCGATCGGGGCGAGGTGGTGCTGCCGGTCGAGGCGGCCGACCTGCCCGACGGCGTCGTGTGGCTGCCCGGCAACTCGGGTGCGGTCACGGTGCGGCGCAACCTCGTCGCCGGCCACGGCTCCGTGGTGGCCGTCTCCCCATTGGTCACGGGCTCCGCTGAGACGATCACGTCGCCCGCTGGAGGCATGGCATGAGCACGGCAGAACTCCTGGCCGACGATCCGCTCTGGCTGATCATCGTCAAGGTCGTCGCCATCTTCGCGTTCCTGGTGGTCATGACCCTGTTCATGATCAACTGGGAGCGCAAGGTGGTGGCCCGGATGCAGCAGCGCCCCGGGCCGAACCGGGTCGGCCCCGGCGGGTGGCTCCAGTCGCTCGCCGACGGCCTCAAGCTCGCGTTCAAGGAGGACATCCGCCCGGTCCTGGCGGACAAGTGGGTGTTCTTCCTGGCGCCGGTGATCTCCACGATCCCCGCGTTCGTCGCCTTCTCGGTGATCCCGATCGGCGGTGAGGTCTCGATCTTCGGCGAGCGCACCGCGCTCCAGCTGGTCGACCTGCCGGTCGGCGTGCTGGTCGTGCTGGCCTGCTCCTCGCTCGGCGTGTACGGCATCGTGCTGTCGGGCTGGGCGTCCGGCTCGCCGTACCCGCTGCTGGGCGCGCTGCGCTCGGCCGCGCAGGTGATCTCCTACGAGATCGCGATGGGCCTGTCGATCATCGCCGTCGTCATGCACTCGCACTCGCTGTCCACCTCGGACATCGTCGACGCGCAGAGCAACGGCTGGTACTTCTACCTGCTGCCGGTCAGCTTCCTCATCTACGTGTGCTCGATGGTCGGCGAGACCAACCGCGCTCCGTTCGACCTCCCCGAGGCCGAGTCGGAGCTGGTCGGCGGCTTCCACACCGAGTACAGCTCGCTGAAGTTCGCGCTGTTCTTCCTCGCCGAGTACGTCAACATGGTGACCGTCTCGGCGCTGGCCACCACCCTGTTCCTGGGCGGCTGGCGGTTCCCGTTCGTCGGCGACGACCACGTGCTCAACAGCGGCTGGTTCGGCCTGCTGTGGTTCGTGATCAAGACGCTGGGCTTCCTGTTCCTGTTCATCTGGCTGCGCGGCACGCTGCCCCGCCTGCGCTACGACCAGTTCATGCGGCTGGGCTGGAAGTTCCTGGTCCCGATCGCGCTGGTGTGGTTCGTCGCGGTGGCGTTCGCGCGCTACCTGCGCCAGGAGTGGGAGACCGAGGGCGGCCTGGACACCAGCACGGCGCTGATCGTGATCGGCGCGTTCCTCGCGGTGGTGCTCGTGATCGCGTTCCTGCTGCCGGACAAGCGGGAAGCGCACGACCCGGACGCCGTGCCGGTCACCGGCGGCGGCTTCCCGGTGCCGCCGCTGGACCTCAAGGTCCCCAAGGCGCCGCCGCGCCGCCAGGTGCGGGTGGCCGAGCTGCCCGGCGCCGACGACCAGACGCAGGAACCGGCAGCGGTACCCGCAGCTTCACACAAGGAGGCCAGCGATGGGCGTGTTTGATCCCGTCAAGGGCTTCGGCGTCACCTTCGGCACGATGTTCAAGAAGGTCGTCACCGAGGAGTACCCCGAGGTCAAGAAGGTCACCGCGCCGCGGTTCCACGGCCGCCACCAGCTCAACCGGCACCCGGACGGGCTGGAGAAGTGCGTCGGCTGCGAGCTGTGCGCATGGGCGTGCCCGGCGGACGCGATCTTCGTCGAGGGCGGCGACAACACCGAGGAGGAGCGCTACTCCCCGGGTGAGCGCTACGGCAAGGACTACCAGATCAACTACCTGCGGTGCATCGGCTGCGGCCTGTGCATCGAGGCGTGCCCGACCCGCTCGCTCACCATGACCAACGAGTACGAGCTGGCCGACGACAACCGCCAGAAGCTGATCTTCACCAAGGAGGACCTGCTCGCGCCCCTGCTGTCCGGCATGGAGCAGCCGCCGCACCCGATGCGGCTGGGCGAGAACGAGCAGGACTACTACGTGAACGGGCCGAAGCTGGCCCGCGAGGCGGGCGTGCCCGCGGGCGCGCTGGTGGAGACCGGGCCCGAGGAGGCGGGCAAGTGAGCCTCTCGTTCCTGCTCCAGCAGCCCGACGAGGTCCAGCGCGTGGTCGACACCGTCACCACCGGTGAGGCGGTCGCGTTCTGGATCCTCGGACCGCTGGCCCTGGCCGGCGCGCTGGGCATGCTCTTCGCCCGCAACGCCGTGCACTCGGCGCTGTGGCTGGTGCTCACCATGCTCAGCCTCGGTGTGCTCTACATGGTCCAGCAGGCGCCGTTCCTCGGCTTCGTGCAGATCATCGTCTACACCGGCGCGATCATGATGCTGTTCCTGTTCGTGCTGATGCTGGTCGGCCGGGACAGCTCGGACTCGGTGGTCGAGGTGCTGCGCGGGCAGCGGCTCGCCGCCGCGGTCATCGGCGTCGGCTTCGCGGGCATCGTGGTCTCCTCGGTCGCCCGCGCGCTGACCGACGTGGAACCGGTCGGGCTGGCCGCGCAGAACACGCAGAACGGCGGCAACGTCGCCAACATCGGCGAGGCGCTGTTCACCGACTACCTGTTCCCGTTCGAGCTGACGTCGGCGCTGCTGATCACCGCGGCGGTCGGCGCCATGGTGCTCGCGTTCACCTCGCGCACCGGCAAGGACGCCAAGAAGACCCAGCGCCAGCTCGTCGAGGAGCGCTTCCGCGGCGACCGCCCCGGCTCGCTGCCCGGCCCAGGCGTGTTCGCCACCGCCAACTCGGTGGCCACGCCCGCCCTGCTGCCGGACGGCTCGGTGGCGGCGGAGTCGCTGTCCGAGCTGATCGAGACGACCGCGAGGGAAACTCTCGAGGACGACGTCGCGGAGGTGTCCGGCACCGGGCACCAGCCCGACGCGCACGCGCTCAAGGGAGAGTCGTCGTGACCCCTACGTACTACCTGCTGCTGTCCGCGCTGCTGTTCAGCCTCGGCGCGGTCGGCGTGCTGGTGCGGCGCAACGCCATCGTGGTGTTCATGTGCGTGGAGCTGATGCTCAACGCGGTGAACCTCAGCCTGGTCACGTTCGCCCGCATCAACGGCGGGCTGGACGGCCAGGTGATGGCGTTCTTCGTGATGGTCGTCGCGGCGGCCGAGGTCGTGGTCGGTCTGACGATCATCATGGCGATCTTCAAGACGCGTCGCTCGGCCTCGGTCGACGATTCCAACCTGCTGAAGTACTGAGAGGTCGACGGTGACGACTGTGCTGATGCTCGACCCCGCGAGCGGGTCTTCGGGCGTTGTTGCCGCCAGCGGGATCGGCAGTCTCGCCTGGTTGTTGCTCGCCCTGCCGGCCTTCGGCGCGCTCGTGCTGCTGGTGGGTGGCAAGCGCACCGACAAGTGGGGCCACCTGCTGGGCTGCGCCACCGTGATCGCCGCGTTCGCGTACGGGGTCGCGCTGTTCCTCGACACGGTCGCGCTCGCGCCGGACGCGCGCACCACCGAGGTGCACCTGTTCGACTGGATCCCGGTCGGCGCGCTCGACGTGGAGTTCGGCCTGCGCCTGGACCCGCTGTCGCTGACGTTCGTGCTGCTGATCACCGGCGTCGGGTCGCTGATCCACATCTACTCGATCGGCTACATGGCGCACGAGGCCGGGCGGCGGAAGTTCTTCGCCTACCTGAACCTCTTCGTCGCCGCGATGCTGCTGCTGGTGCTCGGCAACGGCTTCGTCACGCTGTACTTCGGCTGGGAGGGCGTCGGCCTGGCGTCCTACCTGCTCATCGGCTGGTACCAGTACAAGCCGGAAGCGGCGTCGGCCGCCAAGAAGGCGTTCCTGATGAACCGGGTCGGCGACCTGGGCCTGGCGATCGCCATCTTCATCATGTTCAAGGAGCTGGGCACCACCCAGTACACCGAGGTGTTCGCCCGCGTCGGCGAGTTCTCGTCGGCCGAGGTGCTGGCCATCACGTTGCTGCTGCTGCTCGGCGCGTGCGGCAAGTCCGGCCAGTTCCCGCTCCAGGCGTGGTTGCCCGACGCGATGGCGGGCCCCACCCCGGTGTCCGCCCTGATCCACGCGGCCACGATGGTCACCGCGGGCGTCTACCTGATCGCCCGCTCCAACCCGATCTACAACCTGTCGGCCGACGGCCGCCTGGTCGTGATGATCATCGGCGGCGTCACGCTGCTGATCGGCTGCATCATCGGCTGCGCGTACGACGACTTCAAGAAGGTGCTGGCCTACTCGACGGTCAGCCAGATCGGCTACATGATCCTGGCCGTCGGCCTCGGTCCCATCGGCTACGCGCTGGGCATCATGCACCTGCTCACGCACGGCTTCTTCAAGGCCGGGCTGTTCCTCGGCGCCGGCTCGGTCATGCACGGCATGAACGACGAGGGCAACATCCGCCGCATGGGCGGGCTGATGAAGAAGATGCCGATCACCTTCGTCACCTGGACGCTCGGCTACCTGGCCCTCATCGGCTTCCCGTTCCTGTCCGGCTACTTCTCCAAGGACGCCATCATCGCGGCGGCGTTCAGCATGGAGGGGTGGCGCGGCTGGGTCTTCGGCGGCGTGGCCGCCCTGGGCGCGGGCCTGACCGCGTTCTACATGACCCGCCTGTTCGTCCTGGTGTTCCTGGGCAAGCCCCGCTACACCGAGCTGCGCTCCGCGGACGGCCGCGAGTACCACCCGCACGAGTCGCCGGTCAGCATGACGCTGCCGATGATCGTGCTGGCGGTCGGCTCGGTCGGCGCGGGCTGGTTCTTCTCCTCCGGCCACAACCTGGCGGGCTGGCTCACGCCGTCGCTGGGCGAGCTGCAGGAGCAGCACGGCGTGCTGGACCACGGCGTGGTGAACATCCTGGTGCTGGCCCTGTCGGCGCTCGGCGCCGCGCTCGGCTTCCTGCTCTTCCTGCGCGGGGAGCAGCCGGTGGAACGGCCGGCCCGGGTCTCGTTCCCGGTCCGCGCCGCGCGTGCCGACCTGTACGGCAACGCGCTCAACGAGGCGCTGTTCGCGCGGCCGGGCACCTGGCTCACCCGCGCGCTGGTGTTCGTGGACAACAAGGGCGTCGACGGCCTGGTGAACGGGTCGGCGGCGCTGCTCGGCGGTAGCTCGGGCCGGCTGCGCAGGCTGCAGACCGGGTTCGTGCGCTCGTACGCGCTCTCCATGCTCCTGGGTGCGGTCTTCGTCCTGGGCGCGCTGCTGATGGTGAGGTTCTCGTGAGCTGGACGCTGATCGCGCTGCTCCTGCTGCCGCTCGTCGGCAGCCTGGTGGTGGCGTTCCTGCGGGGCAACGACCGGTTGGCCAAGACGGTCGCGCTGGCGTTCTCGCTGGCCGAGCTGGTGCTGGCGGTGCTGGCGTGGACGGCGTTCGACCCGGGTGGCGAGCGGTTGCAGTTGACCAGCTCGGCCGAGTGGATCCCGGCCTTCGGCGTGCACCTGTCGTTCGGCGTGGACGGCATCGCGTTGGTGATGATCGCGCTGATCGCGTTCCTGGTGCCGGTCGTCATCGGCGGCTCGTGGGCGGACAAGCTGCCCGAGGGTCGCAGCGCGGGCGGGTTCTTCGCGCTGCTGCTGGCCATGCAGACCGGCATGGTCGGCGTCTTCGCCGCCACCGACGTGTTCGTGTTCTACGTGTTCTTCGAGGCCGTGCTGGTCCCGATGTACTTCCTGATCGGCCGCTTCGGCGGGCCGAACCGGCAGTACGCGGCGATGAAGTTCTTCCTGTACTCGCTGCTCGGCGGCCTGATCATGCTGGCCTCGGTGATCGGCCTGTACGTGGTCAGCGCGGACAAGATCGGCCACGGCACGTTCGACTGGGCGACGCTGGTCACGGTGACCCGCGACCTGCCGCTGTCCACGCAGATCTGGCTGTTCCTCGGCTTCTTCGTGGCCTTCGCGATCAAGGCGCCGCTGGTGCCGCTGCACACGTGGCTGCCCGACGCCGGTGCCGAGGCGCCGGTCGGCGCGGGCGTGCTGCTGGTCGGCATCCTGGACAAGATCGGCACGTTCGGGTTCCTGCGCTACTGCCTGCCGCTGTTCCCGGCGGCCAGCAAGGAGCTCGCGCCGCTGGTGCTCGTCCTGGCCGTCGTCGGCATCCTGTACGGCTCGCTGCTCGCCGTCGGCCAGTCCGACATGAAGCGGTTCGTGGCCTACACCTCGATCGCGCACTTCGGCTTCATCGCGCTGGGCATCTTCGCGTTCAGCTCGCAGGCCGGCACCGGCGCGGTGCTCTACATGGTCAACCACGGCATCTCGACCGGCATGCTGTTCCTGGTCGTCGGCATGGTGATGGCCCGCGGCGGGTCGCGCCTGATCGAGGACTACGGCGGCATGGCCAAGCTGACCCCGGTGCTGGGCGGGCTGTTCTTCGTGGCCGGTCTCTCGTCGCTGGCGCTGCCGGGCACCAACTCGTTCGTCAGCGAGTTCCTGGTGCTCATCGGCTCCTACCCGAACGAGCCGGTCTACACGGTGCTGGCCGCCGTCGGCATGGTGCTGGCCGCGCTGTACGTCCTGTGGCTGTACCAGCGCGTGTTCCAGGGCCCCGTGCGCGGCACGGCGCTGATCGACGCGGTCGGCGGGCCCGGCGCGGCGGTCGACCCGGAGCGCGCGTCGGTGCCGGACCTGAACAAGCGCGAACTGGCCGTGCTCGCGCCGCTGGTGGCACTGATCTTGGTGCTCGGCTTCTACCCGAAGCCGGTGTTGGACGTGATCACCCCGTCCGTCGGGGCGACGCTCAGCGAGGTCGGGGTGGCCGACCCGGTCGCGCAGGAAGGCAAGTGACGTGACGACGTTCCTCTCGCAGAACGTGGAACGGCTGCAAGCCCCGGAGATCGACTACGGGGCCGTCGCACCGTTGCTGATCGTGCTCGGCGCGGCCTGCCTCAGCGTGCTCTTCGAGGCGTTCCTGCCCAAGGCCCAGCGGTGGGCGGCGCAGGTGGTGCTGGTCCTGCTCACGCTCGCCGCCGCGGGCGCCGGGCTGGCCCTGTACGCGTCCGCGGAGGCCACGCCCGACCAGGGCAAGCTGACCTTCGCGGGCACCATCGCGGTCGACCGGCCGGTGATCTTCCTGTGGGGCACGCTGCTGCTGCTCGGCCTGGGCGCGGTGCTGCTCATCGCCGACCGGTCGGTCGAGCCGGGCGGCGCGTTCGTCGCCGACGCCTCGATCCTGCCGGGCCAGGGCTCGCAGCTGTACCCGGGCTCCGGGGCCACGGCCGTGCAGACCAGGGCACAGGCGAGCCGCTTCGGCATGCAGACCGAGGTGTTCCCGCTGACGCTGTTCGCGCTCGGCGGGATGATGGTCTTCGTCGCGGCGAACGACCTGCTCACCATGTTCATCGCGCTGGAAGTGCTGTCGCTGCCGCTGTACCTGATGTGCGGCCTGGCCCGCCGTCGCCGCCTGCTGTCGCAGGAGGCCGCGGTGAAGTACTTCCTGCTCGGCGCGTTCGCGTCGGCGTTCTTCCTGTACGGCGTGGCCCTGCTGTACGGCTTCGCGGGCTCGGTGAAGCTGTCCGACATCGCCACCGCCACCACGGCCACCGACCGGTCCGACACGCTGCTGTACGCGGGCTTCGGCCTGCTGGTCGTCGGCCTGCTGTTCAAGGCGTCCGTCGGCCCGTTCCACGCCTGGACCCCGGACGTCTACCAGGGCTCGCCCACGCCGGTGACGGCGTTCATGGCGGCGTGCACGAAGGTCGCCGCGTTCGGCGGCATCCTGCGCGTGCTCTACGGCGCGTTCGAGCGGTCGAGCTGGGAGTGGAACGGCGTCCTGTGGGGCGTGGCGATCGTGTCCATGGTGATCGGCGCGGTCCTCGGCCTCACCCAGACCGACGTGAAGCGGATGATCGCGTACTCGTCGGTCGCGCACGCGGGCTTCCTGCTCATCGGCGCGATCTCGCTGAACGACCAGGGCCTGTCCGGCACGATGTTCTACCTGATGGCCTACGGCTTCACCACGATCGCCGCGTTCGGCATCGTCAGCCTGGTCCGCAACGGCGACGGCGAGGCCACCCACCTGTCCCAGTGGGCCGGGTTGGCCAAGCGGTCCCCGGTGGTCGCGGGCGTGTTCACGTTCCTGCTGCTCGCGCTCGCCGGCCTGCCGCTGACCAGCGGTTTCGTCGGCAAGTTCGTGGTGTTCGCGGCGGCCGTGGAGGCCGACATGGTGCCGCTGGTCGTGATCGCCCTGGTGGCTTCGGCCGTGGCGGCGTTCTTCTACCTGCGGGTGATCGTGCTGATGTACTTCAGCGAGCCCGCGCCGGACGGCCCGACCGTGAGCGTGCCCGGCGCGTTCACCACCGTGGCCATCACGCTGGGTGCGGCGATCACGCTCGTGCTCGGCGTCTTCCCGTCGTTTGCCCTCGATTGGGCGGGTGCCGGAACGTTCATCTTCTAGTGGTACGTAGGCTCTGTAGCCGTGACCAGTAGCGAGCGGGCGGGGACGGGGTTCCGGTTTGCGGACCCCGTGCTCGCGGAGGTGGTTCAGGACGGGCTGGCCGAGGTGGAAGAGCTCCTGCACAAGGTCGTGCAGAGCGAGTTCCACCCGGTGATGGAGACGTCCCTGCACCTGGTGAGCGCGGGCGGGAAGCGCATCCGCCCGCTGTTCACCATCCTGTCCGCCCAGTTCGGCGGCACGTGGGACCGGGAGAGCGTGATCAAGGCGGCGGCGGTCGTCGAGCTGACCCACCTGGCCACGCTGTACCACGACGACGTGATGGACGAGGCCACCATGCGCCGCGGCGCGGAGTCGGCCAACGCGAAGTGGGACAACAGCATCGCGATCCTGACCGGCGACTACCTGTTCGCGCACGCGTCCGCGCTGGTCGCGGACCTGGGCACGGGTGCGGCGCGGATCATCGCGGAGACGTTCTCCGAGCTGGTGACCGGCCAGATGCGGGAGACGATGGGCCCGCGGCCCGGCGAGGACCCGGTCTCGCACTACCTGACCACGATCGCGGAGAAGACCGGTTCGCTGATCGCCACCGCCGCCCGGTTCGGGGCGATGTTCTCCGACGTGACGCCGGAGCAGGTGGAGGCGCTGCGCTCGTACGGCGAGGTCATCGGGGCCGCGTTCCAGATCTCCGACGACGTCATCGACATCGCGTCGCCGTCTGAGGAGTCGGGCAAGACGCCGGGCACGGACCTGCGCGAGGGCGTGAAGACGCTGCCCATGCTGTACGCGCTGGAGGACGAGCCGGACTCGCGCCTGGCCAGGCTGCTGTCGGGCCCGATCGCCGACGACGCCGAGGTCGACGAGGCCCTGTCGCTGCTGCGCGCCTCCTCCGGCCTCCGCCGGGCCCGCGCGACCCTGGACGACTACTCCGCCCGCGCCCGCGCCACCCTGCGCGTCCTCCCGGCCGGCACGGCCCGCGACGCCCTCGAATCCGTCAGCGACTACGTCGTCACCCGCTCCCACTGACCCGCGAGTCGAACCTCCAGGTCCCGCGAGTCGAACGTTCAGGTCCCGCGAGTCGAACGTTCAGGTCCCGCGAGTCGAACGTTCAGGTCCCCTGAGTTCCACATTCGGCACGTCCTGAGCGTGGAACTCAGGGGGCCTGAGCGTGGAACTCAAGGGTCCTGAGCGTTCGACACTCGGGACCTGAGTGTTCGACTCGCGGGTCAGGTCAGGTCAGGGAGGGGGAGGCGGCGGCGGGCGTGGATGGTGTCCGCGGTGAAGACGAGCAGGGCCAGCCAGACCAGGGCGAAGCCGAACCAGCGGGACGCGGGCATCGGCTCGTGCATCACGAACACGCCCCACGCGAACTGCAGCACGGGAGCCAGGTACTGCAACATCCCCATGGTCACCAGCGGCACGAGCCGGGCACCCGCCCCGAACAGGATCAGCGGAACGGCGGTCACCAGGCCCGCCGACGCGAGCCACAGCGCGTGCCCCCACCCGCCCGAGTGGAACGTCCCCGCAGGTCCGAGCCAGATCAGGTACCCGACCGCGATCGGCGCGAGCACGATGCTCTCCGCGGTCAGGCTGCCCGTCGCGTCCAGCGGCACGGTCTTCTTCAGCAGCCCGTACACCCCGAACGAGCACGCGAGCGCCAGCGAGATCCACGGCAGCCGGCCGTAGTCCACCGCCAGCACCACGACGGCCGCCACCGCGATGCCCAGCGCCACGTACTGCGGCCACCGCAGCCGCTCCCGCAGCACGAACACCCCGAGCAGCACGCTGACCAGCGGGTTCATGAAGTAGCCGAGCGCGGCTTCGACGACGTGCGAGGTGTTCACCGCGTGGATGTAGACGCCCCAGTTGACCGCGATGAGCACGGACGCGGCGGCCACCATCGCCCACCCGCGCGCCGACAGCCGGCGGATGCCCGACCACCGGCCCAGCACCGCGGTGATGACGGCCATCACGACCAGCGACCACGCGATCCGGTGCGCCAGGATCTCCACCGACCCGGCCGGCTGCAACAACGGCCAGTACGCGGGCACCAGGCCCCACAGGAAGTAGGCGCCGACGCCGAAAGCGATCCCCCGGTTCGTGCGGTTGACATCTGTCGCAGCACTGGAGGCATTGGTCAGCGGCGGCACACGGACTACTCTACGCCGACCGTTTTGGCTGGTCAGTTGCTCCGAGTGGCCTACTATCGAACCCTGGTCCCAGGTCCGGCCGGCCCCACGCGCCGGACCCGGCGGTCAGGGTAGTTTTGCACCGCTTCCCCAACCGGGTGAAGGCTCGGGAGCGGAGCGTGTCGGGGTGTGTGACAAGCAGCAGTGGGAGGGTCTCCCGTGAGTTCGCTCTTCGGGCAGGTGTGGCTGTGGAGCCTGCTGTCCTTCGTGGCAGGCGTGGCCCTCACCTGGTTCGTCCTGGTGCGTCCGGCCAAGAAGGAGCTGGAGGACCTGGAGGAACGCCTCCTCACGTCGCCGCGCCCCGCGTCCGGCTCGTCCGCGTCCTCCGCCGCGTCCAAGGCCGACGCGGTCGACGAGTTCGACAACTGGCACGTCGAGGCGTCGCGCTCGCTGGCCGACGACGTGCTGACCCCCGAACCCGCGCGGTACGAGGTCGCCGCCGAACGCCCCCGGTTCGAGGCCGCGCCCGAGCCGGTCCGCTACGACGTGTCGAACATGAAGCTCGACCAGCGCGACTCGCTGCTGGAGGAGCTGGACGACGAGCACCGGCCGCTGTCGGACTTCGAGGAGCAGCACGACTTCCCCGAGCTGGACGCCGAGCCGCCGCGCAGCCTGTTCGACCGCCTCGCGCCGGGCGCGGACACCCGCGAGACGCTGGAGCCCAGGCCCCGCCCGCGGCCCCACCAGCCCGAGGACGAGCCGGAGCTGCCCGCCGAGGCGACCACGCACCTGATGCCCGCGGTGCCGTCCGGCCCGGTCGCGGAGGTCGCGCCGCGCCAGGAGGAGCCGACCGCGCCGCCGGAGGTCGAGGTCTTCCAGCCGCGCGAGGTGTGGCGCGAGGAGCCGGTCAAGGAGGTCTACGACGAGGACGTGGACACCGCCGGCCACGAGGAGGAGGACGAGCCCGAGCGCAGGCCCGGCTCGACCGAGACGACGGCGCTCATCCCGGCCACCGCGCTGGCGCAGGCGATCGCCGAGGTGGACGGCGAGCAGCGGGGGACCGAGGAGCCCGAGCCGCAGGTGTGGCCCGAGCACGACCTGACCGGCCACTTCGCGCCGGTGGAGGTCGAGTCGGCCCGCAGCGAGCCGGCCACCGCGCCCACGTCCAGCGACGAGGCGTTCCTGAACGACCTGGCGCGGCAGCAGGACGGCCGCCAGGACGAGGCGCGCCCGCCCGCGGAGCCCCGGCCCGCGGAGTCCCGTGAGGACGAGGGGCCGCAGACCGACATCATCCGCGCCGTGGCCGACCCCCGACCGGCCGAGCCGGAGGCGGAGCCCACCCGCGAGGCGGAGCCCGAACCGGCCGAGCCGGAAGCCGTGACGCCGGAGGCCGTGAGGCCGGAGGTCGTGACGCCGGAGCCCGAGCCGCGGCCCGAGCCCCCGGCGTTCGAGCCGACGTTCGTCCCGCAGTCGGCCGACCAGCCCCTGCCCGCGCGCCAGCCCGAGCCCAAGGCGGAGCCGAAGAAGGACGAGCCGGCCCGGCCGCGCAGCCTGTTCGAGCCGCTGGAGGACGACGAGCAGGTGCCGGAGCTCGAACAGCGCCGCCCAGCCCCGTCGCCGTCGTCGTCCGGCAACGACCAGCCGTTCGTGCCGACGCTCTCGCCCGAGCTGCTGGCGGGCAACCCGGTGCCGATGAACCCGACCGGCCTGCCGCAGCGCCCGACCCGCCCGGCGGGCGCCCCGCGCACGCCGCCCCCCGCGCCGCTCTCGTCGCCGAAGCCGGTCACGCCACCGCCGCCGCGCCCGGTGCGCCCGCGCCCGGTCGGGTTCAGCCCGAGCACGGGCGGCAGGCCCGCGCCCGGCAGCACCCGCTTCCAGGGCCAGCAGGAGGGCTTCAACCCGCGCTCGCCGTTCGGTCCCGGCTCGGTGCTGCCGAAGTCCGACGGCCTGGCCCCGGCGCCGGAGTTCCAGGTCAAGGCGACCCTGACCGGCCGCCGCTACTTCACCAACGAGTCGGCGAACTTCCGCGAGACCCGCGCCGACGTCTGGTTCCGCACCACCGCGGACGCGGAGAAGGCGGGCTTCCGCCAGGCCCCGTAACGCGGGCACGACGAGCCAGGGCCGCTGCGAAGCGATCGCCCGCACGAAGAGGGCCCCTGTTCCGGGAGGCGGAACAGGGGCCCTCTCACGCGACGGGTCTCAGCCGGTCACGGTCCACGTGTCCTTGCCGTGCAGCAGCGCCCGCAGGTCCGCGGGCTTCGCGGCCTTGGCCTGCTCCACCTGCGCCCGCGCCGCGTCGTCGTACGTCGTCCGCGCGACGTTGCGGAACACACCGGTCACGGTGTGCTGCAAGTCCTGCGTCGACAGCCGCGACAGCGCGAACGCCAGGTTCAGGTCCGACGCGTCGTGCACCACGACGTCCTCCGGCGAGACGTCCGCCGACTTCGCCACGGCCAGGCCGAAGCCCGCCCGCACCACGGAGTACTCGCCGTTGCCGAACGTGATGGGCTGCCCGTCGACCACGTTGATGATCCGGCGCGCGGCCTCGTCGGAGTCCTTCAGCACGTCGAACGCGCCGTCGTTGAAGATCGGGCAGTTCTGGTAGATCTCCACCAGCGCCGACCCGCGGTGCTCGGCGGCCTGCCGCAGCACCTCGGTGAGCCCCGCCCGGTCCGAGTCGACCGCGCGACCGACGAACGTGGCCTCCGCGCCCAGCGCCAGCGACACCGGGTTGAACGGGTGGTCCAGCGAGCCCAGCGGCGTGGACTTGGTGACCTTGCCCTCTTCCGACGTCGGCGAGTACTGGCCCTTGGTCAGGCCGTAGATCCGGTTGTTGAACAGCAGGATCTTCAGGTTGACGTTGCGGCGCAGCGTGTGGATCAGGTGGTTGCCGCCGATGGACAGCGCGTCGCCGTCACCGGTGACGACCCACACCGACAGGTCGGGCCGGGCCACGGCCAGGCCGGTCGCGATGGCCGGCGCGCGCCCGTGGATGGAGTGCATGCCGTAGGTGTTCATGTAGTACGGGAACCGCGAAGAGCAGCCGATCCCGGACACGAACACGATGTTCTCGCGCTTGAGCCCCAGCGTGGGCAGGAACGACTGCACGGCGTTGAGCACCACGTAGTCGCCGCAGCCGGGGCACCAGCGGACCTCCTGGTCCGACTTGTAGTCCTTGGCCTTCTGCGGCTCGTCCGCCGTGGGCACGCCGACCAGACCCCCAACGGTCGGCAGGCCCAGTTCCGTCGCCGTCATTCGGACACTCCCTTGATCACGTCGGCGAGCACGTCCTGAAGCTCCTCGGCCTTGAACGGCAGGCCCTGCACCTTCGTGTAGCTGATC
The DNA here is from genome assembly GCF_044757065.1 of Actinosynnema sp. NPDC091369. Lineage (NCBI taxonomy): Bacteria > Bacillati > Actinomycetota > Actinomycetes > Pseudonocardiales > Pseudonocardiaceae > Actinosynnema > Actinosynnema sp. NPDC091369. The sequence goes on from NZ_JBIVUG010000001.1 coordinate 1,544,247, forward strand.
GCGTCGACCAGGTACTTGGCGCGTAGCAGCAGCGCCAGCTGGCCGAGGTTCATCTCCGGCACGACGACCCGGTCGTACCGGGCGAGGACCTCGCCCAGGTTCTTGGGGAACGGGTTGAGGTGCCGCAGGTGCGCGTGCGCCACCGGCATGCCCAGCTTGCGCACCCGGCGCGCCGCCGCGCCGATCGGGCCGTAGGACGAGCCCCAGCCCACGACCAGCACGCGCGCCTCGCCGGACGGGTCGTCGACCTCGACGTCGGGCACCTCGATGCCGTCGATCTTGCGCTGCCGCAGCCGCACCATGTGGTCGTGGTTGGCCGGGTCGTAGGAGATGTTGCCGGAGCCGTCGGCCTTCTCCAGGCCGCCGATGCGGTGCTGGAGACCCGCCGTGCCGGGCACCGCCCACGGCCGCGCCAGCGTCTCCGGGTCGCGCAGGTACGGCCAGAACGACTCGCCGTCGGGCGAGTTCGGCTCGGTGGCGAACTCCACGCCCAGGTCGGGCAGCTCGGACAGGTCGGGGATCAGCCACGGCTCGGAGCCGTTGGCGATCGCCCCGTCGGACAGCAGCAGCACCGGCGTGCGGTAGACCAGCGCGATGCGCGCGGCCTCCAGCGCGGCGTCGAAGCAGTCCGCGGGCGACTGCGGCGCGACGATCGCGACCGGCGACTCGCCGTTGCGGCCGAACATCGCCTGGAGCAGGTCGGCCTGCTCGGTCTTGGTCGGCAGGCCGGTGGACGGGCCGCCGCGCTGCACGTCGATGACGATCAGCGGCAGCTCGGTCATCACGGCCAGGCCGATGGTCTCGGACTTCAGCGCCACACCGGGGCCGGACGTCGACGTCACGCCCAGCGCGCCGCCGTAGGAGGCGCCCAGCGCCGCGCCGATGCCCGCGATCTCGTCCTCGGCCTGCAACGTGGTGATGCCGAAGTTCTTGTGCTTGGACAGCTCGTGCAGGATGTCCGACGCCGGCGTGATCGGGTACGTGCCCAGCACCACGGGCAGCCCGGACTGCTGACCGGCCGCCACGATGCCGTAGGCGAGCGCGGTGTTGCCGGTGATCTGGCGGTAGGTGCCCTGGTTGAGCTTGGCGGGCGCGACCTCGTAGGTGACCGCGAACGACTCGGTCGTCTCGCCGTAGTTCCAGCCCGCCCGGAACGCCAGCACGTTGGCCTCGGCGATGTCGGGCTTCTTGGCGAACTTCTCGCGCAGGAACCGCTCCGTGCCCTCGGTGGGCCGGTGGTACATCCAGGACAGCAGGCCGAGGGCGAACATGTTCTTCGCCCGTTCCGCGTCCTTCTTGCCCAGGCCGGTGTTCTCCAGCGCGCCGATGGTCAGCGTGGCCATCGCGACCTTGTGCACCTGGTAGGTCTCGGTGAGCGTGTTGTCCTCGAGGGGGTCGGCCGCGTAGCCGACCTTGACCAGGTTGCGCTTGGTGAACTCGTCGGTGTTGACGATCAGGATCCCGCCCTTGGGCAGGTCGTCGATGTTCGCCTTGAGCGCCGCCGGGTTCATCGCCACCAGCACGTCGGGGCGGTCGCCGGGGGTGAGGATGTCGTAGTCGGCGAAGTGCAGCTGGAAGCTGGAGACGCCCGGGAGCGTGCCCTGTGGCGCCCGGATCTCGGCCGGGAAGTTCGGCTGGGTGGCGAGGTCGTTGCCGAACGCGGCGGCTTCCGAGGTGAAGCGGTCACCCGTGAGCTGCATGCCGTCGCCGGAGTCGCCGGCGAAGCGGATCACCACGCGGTCGAGCTTGCGGACCGCGCCGTTCCCCGCGGGCACGTTCCCCCCGGGCACGTTCCCCCCGGGAGCAGTGTTCCCGGGCCCGGTCTGCCCAGGCGAGGTCTGCTCAGGCGAGCCACCTGGCGCGGCGCCGTTACCAACGTCGGTAGTCATGTCCTACGCCGATCCCTTTCCTCACAACCGCCTGGGGGCTGCTGCCCCCGTGCCCCTCCGCGAGGGTAGTCGTGCCCGACTGGGTGCCGGTTTCTCCTGTACCACTCTGCGGGACGGTTCGTCCCACCTGGTGCGCGGGGCGTCAACTGGGCATGAATCGAGTAGTACTGGCCGGTAACTGTTACTCAAAGTTACAGGTAGCCGCGCGGTCTGTCCAGGTCACCGGCGACCGCTGATCCTGGCCTTCATCTCCGCCAGCCTGGCCTGGAACTCCGGGGTCGCGATCGAGGCGACCTGGGGCACCAGCTCGGTGTCCACCGCTTGGGCGTGGTCGTCCAGGGTCGCGGTCGTGCGCATGGACGCCTTGGTGGTGCGCACCAGTTCGCGCGAAGCTTCGGCCGAAGGGCGCGCGAACTCGACCGCGGCGGCGACGAGCTCGTCCTGCCCGCCGTCGACGCGTGACCAGGCCAGCCCGTGGGATACCGCCGCGTCCGCGCCCAAAACCTGGCCGAACAGCGTCATGGCGGTCGCCGTCTGGGGTCCGACCAGCCGCTGGAGCATCCACGTCATCCCGCCGCCGGGGTGGATGCCCAGCTGGAGGAACCGCGCGTCGAACCTCGCGTTCGCGTTCACCAGGCGAACGTCGCAGGCCAGCGCCAGGTTGAGCCCCGCGCCGACCGCCGCGCCGCCGACCGCGGCGATGGTGGGCAGCGTGCAGCGGGCCACCGCGAGGAACCCGGCGTAGATGCGCCGCAGGCCCTCCTCCCGTGCTTCGCCCAGCGCCGTGAGGTCCGCGCCCGCGCAGAACGCCGGTGGCGCGCCCGTGACGACGACGGCGTGGACGTCGGTGTCGTCCTCGCAGGTCCGGACGGCGGCCACGAGCTGGTCGGACAGGTCGAGCGTCAGCGCGTTGCGGCGTTCGGGGTCGTGCACGGTGATGACCGCCACGCGGTCGGAGCGTTGCAGGAGCACTTCGGCCATGCGGGCGACTCTAGGGGGCCGGTGGTCGGTCCAGGAGGCGGGACAGCACGACGGTCGAGACCGTGCGGTCGATGATCTCGACGGCGCGCAGCCGTTCCAGCGCGGTCTCCAGGTGGTGGATGTTGGCCGCGCGCAGGTGCACGATCGCGTCCGCCGCGCCGGAGACGGTGTAGGCGGCGCGCACCTCGGGCATCGTCTCCAGGCGCTGCTGGATGTCGTGCGGCGCGACGTTGCCGCGGCAGTGCACCTCGACGAACGCCTCCGTGCCCCAGCCGAGCTGCTCGGGGTCGACGACGGCCGTGAAGCCGCGCAGCACGCCCGTGTCCAGCAGCTTGTCCACCCGCCGCTTCACCGCGGGCGCGGACAGGCCCACCTCCTTGCCGATGTCGGCGTAGCTGGACCGGGCGTTGGCCATCAGGCGTGAAATGATTCGCTGGTCGATCGTGTCCACACGCAACATTCTGCCCTAGAAGACGCAATATCGCGGCGTTGTTCGAGGGTCGAAGGGCAATCTACATTTCGATCCATGACCTCGGTTTCCTTCGCGGGCCCCGGTGACGAGCCGATCGTGCTCGACGTCGCCACGCCCGCCGCGCAGGTGCGCGTGCCGACCACCCGTCGGTACCTGATGTGCCCGCCCGCGTACTTCACCGTGGAGTACGCGATCAACCCGTGGATGGACCCCACGCAGCCGATCAGCACGTCGCTGGCGATGGAGCAGTGGACGGCCCTGAAGGAGACCTACGAGCGGCTGGGGCACAGGGTCGAGACCATCGACCCCCAGCCGGGCCTGCCGGACATGGTGTTCTCGGCCAACTCCGGCACCGTGATCGACGGCCAGGTCCTGGGCTCCCGCTTCCGGGCGCCCCAGCGCGCCGCCGAAGCCGACCACTTCCGCCGCTGGTTCCTGGCCAACGGCTACCGCGACGTCGTCATGCCCGAGCGCACCAACGAGGCCGAGGGCGACTTCACCTGGACCGGCAGGTACCTGCTGGCCGGCACGGGCTTCCGCACGGACCCGCTGGCCCACTCCGAGGCGCAGGAGGTCCTGGGCGTCCCGGTGATCTCGCTCCAGCTCACGGACCCCCGCTACTACCACCTGGACGTGGCGCTGTTCGTCCTCGCCGACGACCTGATCGCCTACTACCCGGACGCCTTCTCCCCGGGCAGCCAACGCGTGCTGCGCCGCCTGTTCCCGGACGCCGTCATCGCGACCGAGGAGGACGCCGCCTGCCTGGGCCTGAACGCCGTCTGCGACGGCCGCCACGTCGTCCTGCCGGTCGAGGCGACCGCCCTGGCCGACCAGCTCGCCCGCCGCGGCTTCGACCCGGTCTTCGTGAACATCTCGGAACTGCGCAAGTCCGGCGGCGGCCCGAAGTGCTGCACGATGGAACTGCGCGACTGAGAGCACCCCGAGCGCCGGCCGGTGCCGAGCAGGGCCGGCCGGCGCGTGCCGGGGGTGGTCAGTCCACCCGGCCCACGGCGGCGTAGCCGAGGTGGAGGGCGGGGCTGCCGGTGGGGATGTCGGTGTCCGGGTGGGGCCGCCACTCGGGCATCGGGGTCACGCCCGGTTTAACCAGGGTCATCCCGTCGAACAGGGCCTCGACACCCGCCCGGTCGCGGACGTGGAGCTGTTCGATCACGCCCTGGTAAGCCTCGACCATGGCGTGGACCTGGAGCTTGGTCTCCGGGTCCGCCCGCTCGTCGGTGAGCTGGGACAGCGCGATGTGGCTGCCCGGCGCGCACACGTCCCGGTACGCCTTCATCAGCCCCACCGGGTCCTCGTGGTCGCCCACGAACACCATCACGCCGGTCATCATGATCCCCAGCGGCCGGTCCAGGTCGAGCACGTCCCGCACGGCGGGATGGGCGAACAGCGCGTCCACCCGGCGGGCGTCGGCCTCGACCATCACCGCGTTCGGGCTGTCGCGCAGGATGCGCCTGCCGAGCGCGACGGCGACCGGCTCGTGGTCCACGTAGACGACCTTGGCGCGCGGGTCGAGCGCCTGGGCGACCTCGTGCGTGTTGCCCGCGGTGGGCAGGCCGGAGCCCAGGTCGAGGAACTGGTCGATCCCCCGCGCCACCATGAACGCCACCGAGCGGCGCAGGAAGCCGCGGTTGAACCGGGCGAGCATCTCCATGCCCGGCAGCACGGACTTGATGACGTCCGCGCGCTCGCGGTCGGCCGGAAGGTTGAACACCCCGCCGAGGTAGTAGTCGTAGATGCGGGCGATGTTGGGCGTGTCGGGATCCAGGTGGGCGGTCTCGGGAACACTCACTCGTGCCGTCCTGACGTGGGATGGGTGCTGAGCTGATCGCTGACGCCTTCCCCGACGAACAACCCGTGCTGCCGCACGTCACGGCGCCGACGAACGACACGACAACGCCCGCTATCGGCATTCCCGATAGCGGGCGTGGATCGTCCGGCCGGCGCGAGCCGCTACGGCGTGCGGCCGGTGAGGCCGACGACCCGGTCGATCAGGGGCGCGTCCGCGGGCACGGGCACCTCCGGACCGTAGATGCCCATGTCACGCCCCATCTGCGCGGTCTGGAGCAGGTCGGCGTGCAGGAATGCCAGCAGCTCCGCGTCCCACGACGGCGTCTGCCCGGTCGCGCGCGCCAGGTCCCACGTGTGCACGACGGTCTCACCCAGCACCATCGCGCCGATCATCGCGGCCGGCATCTCCTGCGGGCCGCCCAGCGTCGTCGTGCCCTCCCAGGCCGACGGCTCGCGCCACGCGCCGACCCGGTCCCGCAGCACGGCCGTCAGATCCGCTTCCCAGTCACCCGCGGTCAGGTCCGCTTCCGCCTCGGTGGCCGCGGGCAGCGCCGAGGACTCCTTGCGCCCGGCCGCGTTCAGCGACGGACCCCAGAACAGCAGGTGGTTCAGGAGCGCGCGGACGTCGAATTCGGTGCACGGCGTCGGCGCGTCCAGCTGGTCCGGTTTGACGTTCCCGAGGACCTCCAACGCGGTCGCCACGGCATGGTCGATCAATTGCTCACGGGACATGCGGGCACTGTAGGGACGGGACTTCGCGGGTGTATTGAACAAAGGCGACATACGCTCGCCGCGTGACGAGGGACGAGCGCGAACTGGAGTGGCGGCGGCACCAGCGCCACGAGTTCCACCGGCCGTCGCCCGACCTGGCCGGGCACGTGGCGCGGTACTGGGTGGTGGAGTGGCGCTACGAGCGGCCCTACCGCCAGCTGATCGTGCCGTACCCGAACGTCCACCTGGCGTTCCAGGGCGGCGACGCGCTGGTCACCGGCGTGTCCAGCGGCCACGTGGCCAAGGAGCTCGACGGCGCCGGCCGGGTGTTCGGCGTCGCGTTCCGCCCCGGCGCGTTCCGGCCGTTCCTCGGCGCGCCGGTCCAGTCGCTCACCGACCGGACCGTCCCCGCCGCCGCGGTCTTCGACCACCTGCCCGCCCACGCCGACCTCGGCAGCGTGGAGGCGATGCTCCGGCGCAACCTGCCCGAGCCCGACCCGAAGGCCCGGCAGGCGGTGGAGCTCGTCGACCGGATCGTCGAGGACCCCTCGATCACGCGGGTCGACGTGCTGGCCCGCGAGGCGGGCGGCAGCGTCCGGCGGCTCCAGCGCCTGTTCGCCGAGCACGTCGGCGTGGGCCCGAAGTGGGTGATCCGCCGGTACCGGCTGCACGAGGTGACCGAGCGCATGGCGGCGGGCGGTGAGATCGACTGGGCGGCCCTGGCGGCGGACCTCGGCTACGCCGACCAACCGCACTTCGTCCGCGACTTCGCCGCCATGTTCGGCGAGACGCCCACCCGCTACGCCGAGCGCTACGGCGACGCCTTCGCCACCGGTCGGCGCTGAGCCGCCGTCGTCACCCATAGGGCTGATCGCCCTAGCGGACGGACCCCCGTCGGTGCTCCGATCGACGGCACTCGCTGTCGACCAAGGTAGGGAGCGCGCCATGAACGACCTCGACGCCCAGCGTCCGTCGCCCCAACCGCAACAGGAGCAGGAGGAGCCCGTGGAACGGCAGAAGCCTGAGGTCCCCAAGCCGATGACCGGACTGGAGTGGCTGGTGCGCCAGGCCCAACGGCGCCGCGAGGAACGCCCGGCGGACCCGGCGCGCTAGGCCGGGACCGCTAGTCCGACACCTCGCGCTGGAACGCCGCCCACAGCAGGTTCAACGGGTGGTCGGCCGGGAACTTCGCCCGCTCCTCCTTGCGGGCGAAGACCCCGACCAGCCGCTCCAGCTGCGGCTTGCGGTCGTTGGTCAGCTCGACCACCCGCAGGCCCGACCCCTCGCGCAGCTCGTTGTTCGCCGCCACCACGCCCAGGCCCGACGTGACGATCATGCAGCCCTCGACGAGCCCGGACCGCAGCAACGACATGCCGTACTGGATCTCGTCGATCTCGGCCGCGATGTCCAGCTCGTTCCGGTAGTCCAGGCCGAACCAGCCGCGCAGGAACTCCGCGATCAACCCCTCGCCGGGCACCACCAGCGGCAGCTTCGGCAACTCCCCGGTGCCGACGCTCGTGCCCAGCTTGCTCTCCGGCAGGTTCGTGAGCAGCGCCAACCCGCCGCGCCGCCACTCGATCACGTCGAAGTCCTCGACGCCGCTGTTGCGGCCCGCGTGCGTGACCACGCTGCCGCACACGATGTCGACCTCCTTGGACTCCAGGCTCTTCCAGATGTCCTTCGTGCGGATGTGCACGACCTTCAGCTCCACGTCGCGGCGGCGGAAGTCGTCCGCCACGTGGTGCCACGCCTTGGCCAGCGAGTCGAGCATGAACCGCGTCGTGCCGACGGTGACGGTGGTGCCGAGCTTGCGCCGGCACTCGTGAATCGAATCCAGCCACTCGCTCAACGTGGTCCGTGCCAATTCAACCAACGCCTCGCCGGTCGGTGTGATCAGCACGTCTTTTCCTCGGCCCTGCTTGACGACCAGCGGCTCGCCGCACAACGACTTGAAGTTGCGGTTGAGCGTGTCGATCTGCTTCTGCACGCTGGACTGCTCCCGGCCGAGGACCCGCGCCGCGCGCAGCGCCGACCGCGTCTCGTACACCGTGATCAGCGTCCTGAGCTGGTCCAACGTGGTGTCCAGCAGCAGCGGCGAGGTGTGCAGGAGCCTGCTGAGCTGGTTGCCGGCGGGCAGGAGCAGTTGGGCCGAGGTGGACATGCAGGGCCTCTCGGGTCGGGGCGTGATGTTCTACCGATTAGTTGTACTGAACTTGACCACAGTTCGTGCTGAAATTATCCGAAGATCTTGATGGATTTCCCTGGACAGGTATACGCGATCCGTAAGAGACTTCTGCCGCAACCAGGTGCTTGTTCACGTGGGAGCAATCAGGGGGGTATTGGGGGGTTGGGGGCCCGCCGGGCAGCAGCCCGACGGGCCCCCACGTATTAACCTCACCCGCGTGACGGTTTCCACCTTGGACTGGGGCACGACGTACCGGGTCACCGTGCTCGACCTCGGCCTGGCCTGCTGCGGCGTCGAGGTGATGGCCGCGCTGGAGGGCCACCGCCCGGACCAGCTCGAAGCCCTGGGGGTCGACCCGGTGCACGCGGCGGGCGAGGCACACGTGCTCGTCGTCTCCGGCACGGTCACCGACGCCATGTTGCCCGCGGTGATCGCGACCTACCAGGAGATGCCGGAACCCCGTTACGTGATCTCGGTCGGCGCGTGCAGCAACACCGGCGGCCCGTACTGGGACTCCTACAGCGTCACCAAGGGCATCGACCAGGCGCTGCCGGTGCACGTCGCCGTGCCGGGCTGCCCGCCCCGCCCCGAGGCCCTGCTCGACGGCCTCGCCGCGCTGCACCGGATGGTGTCGTGAGCGCCGCGTCGCAGGCACCGGCCTCCCGCATCCCCGACCGCGTCCCCGACGCCCGGGTCACGACGGCGTTCGGCCAGACGACCGCGCACGTGCCGCTGCACGCGTGGCTCGACGCCGCCCGCCACGCCCGCGAGGAGCTGGGCTGCGCGCAGTTCGACTGGCTCGGCGTCGAGGACGCGGGCCGTCCCGGCGCGGCCGGGCAGCGGCACGCCGTGCTGCTGCACGTGCTCGACCCGGTCACCAAGGACGGCCTGCTGCTGCGCACCGAGCTCGGACCGGACGACGCCCTGCCCAGCGTGGCCGGGCTGTGGGCGGGCGCGGCGTGGCACGAGCGCGAAGCGGCGGAGATGTTCGGCATCACCCTCGCCGACGGCGAACCGGCGCACCTGCTGCTGCCCGACAGCTTCAGCGGCCACCCGCTGCGCAAGGACTTCGTGCTGGCGTCCCGGGTCGTGCGCCCGTGGCCCGGCCGGCTCGAACCGGGCGAGGACGGCACGTCCGCGCCCAGCCGCAGGCGCACCGCGCCGCCCGGCGTCCCCGACCCGTCGTGGGGACCGCGCTACGAGCGCTCCGAGGAGGACATCCGTGACTGACCTGCCCCCGCGCACCCGCGGCGTCATCGCGCTGCTGGAGGCCAACTGCACGGTGTGCATGATCTGCGCCCGCGAGTGCCCCGACTGGTGCATCCACATCGACTCGCACACCGAGGTCGAGCAGCAGCCCGGCTCGGCCCGGCCCCGTGCGCGCAACGTGCTCGACCGGTTCGCCATCGACTACGGCCAGTGCCTGTACTGCGGCATCTGCGTCGAGGCGTGCCCGTTCGACGCCCTGCACTGGGCGCCGGACTTCTCCTACCCCGGCACGGGCGGCCCGGACGGCGAGGGCGCGGTCGCCGAACTCGTCCACGAACGCGACGTGCTGGCCACCTGGGTCACGCACGTGCCGCCGCCACCGCCGCTGGACGCGGGCGCCGAACCGGCCCCGGAGACCACCGCCACACGCCCGGCACGCCCCGGTACCGGAACCACGCGCCGACCGGGCGCGTTGAGGGAGGGGACGTAGGCACACCCGGAGGCGAAGCGTGCACAAGCACTTCAACGCGTTGAAGACCGCGTTGCTGCTCGCTGCCATGAGCGGGCTGATCGTGGCGATCAGCTCGCTGTTCGGGCGCACCGCCCTGCTGGTCGGCCTGCTGCTGGCGCTCGCCGTGAACGCCTACGCCTACTTCAACTCCGACAAGCTCGCGCTGCGCGCCATGCGCGCCCGGCCGGTGTCCGAGGTGGAGCAGCCCGCGCTGTACCGGATCGTCCGCGAGCTGGCCATGACCGCGCGCCAGCCCATGCCGCGCCTGTACCTGAGCCCCACCATCGCGCCGAACGCCTTCGCCACCGGCCGCAACCCGCGCAACGCGGCCGTCTGCTGCACGACCGGCATCCTCGACCTGCTCGACGAGCGGGAGCTGCGCGCCGTCCTCGGGCACGAGCTGTCGCACGTCTACAACCGCGACATCCTCATCTCGTGCGTGGCCGGGGCGCTGGCCAGCGCGGTCAGCGCACTGGCGAACCTCGCGATCTTCGCGAGCGTCTTCGGCGGCGGTGAGGGCGACGAGGACCGGCCCAACCCGTTCGCGCTGCTGCTCATCGCCGTGCTCGGGCCCGTCGCGGCCGCGATCGTGCAGCTGGCCGTCAGCCGGTCCCGCGAGTACCAGGCGGACGAGTCGGGCGCGGAGCTGACCGGTGACCCGCTGGCGCTGGCCTCGGCGCTGCGCAGGATCGACCTCGGCACGCGGGCCGCGCCGCTGGCGCCCGAACCGGCCGTGGTCGCCCAGTCGCACCTGATGATCGCCAGCCCGTTCCGGGCGGGGGAGAACCTGGCCAGGCTGTTCTCCACCCACCCGCCGATCGCCGACCGCGTGCGGCGGCTCGAGGAGCTGGCCCGCCGGACGCCCTAGCGGACTTCCCGTGCGACGTTCATCACGTACTGGCCGTAGCCGGACTTCGCCAGCTTCTCGCCCAGCGCGTAGCACTCGTCGGGGCTGATGAACCCCATCCGCAGCGCGATCTCCTCCAGGCACGCGATGCGCACGCCCTGCCGGTGCTCCAGCACCTGCACGAACTGGCCCGCCTCCAGCATCGAGTCGTGCGTGCCGGTGTCCAACCACGCGAAACCGCGGCCCAGGTCCACCAGCTGCGCCCGACCCTGGCGCAGGTAGGTCAGGTTGACGTCGGTGATCTCCAGCTCGCCGCGCGGCGACGGCTCGAGGCCCTTGGCGATCGACACGACCTCGTTGTCGTAGAAGTACAGGCCGGTGATGGCCTTGTTCGACTTCGGCCGCGCCGGCTTCTCCTCGATGGAGACCAGCCTGCCGCCCGCGTCGACCTCGCCGACGCCGTACCGCTCCGGGTCCTTCACCGGGTAGCCGAACAGCACGCAGCCGTCCAGCGACGTGGCCTGGTGCTGGAGGACCTTGGAGAAGCCCTGCCCGTAGAAGATGTTGTCGCCCAGGACCAGCGACACGTCGTCGTCGCCGATGAAGTCCGCGCCGATGACGAACGCCTCGGCCAGCCCGTTCGGGTGAGCCTGCTCGGCGTAGGAGATGTCCAGGCCGAACTGCGAGCCGTCACCGAGCAGGCGGCGGAACAGCGGCAGGTCCACCGGCGTGGAGATGAGCAGGATCTCCCGCACGCCCGCCAGCATCAGCACCGACAGCGGGTAGTACACCATCGGCTTGTCGTACACCGGCAGTAACTGCTTCGACACCGCCTGCGTGATCGGGTGCAGCCGCGTGCCGCTGCCCCCGGCGAGGACGATGCCCTTCATCGGTAGTTGGTGAACTGGAGGGCGATGCCGAAGTCGGAGTTCTTGAGCAGGGCGATCACGTCCTGCAGGTGGTCCTTCTTCTTGCCCGAGATGCGCAGCTGGTCGCCCTGGATCTGCGCCTGCACGCCCTTGGGGCCCTCGTCGCGGACCTTCTTCGCGATCTCCTTGGCCTTCTCGCTGGAGATGCCCTGGACCACGTTGCCGGTCACCTTGAACACCTTGCCCGACAGGGTCGGGTCACCGATCTCGAACGCCTTCATCGAGATGCCGCGCTTGACCAGCTTCTCCTGGAAGACGTCGATCGCGGCCCGGCAGCGCTCCTCGGTCTCCGACTGGAACGTGATCGCCTCCTCGCCCGCCCAGGACACCTGCGTCCCCGTGCCGCGGAAGTCGAACCGCGTGCTCAGCTCCTTGGCGGCCTGGTTGAGCGCGTTGTCGACCTCCTGGCGGTCGACCTTGCTCACCACGTCGAACGACGGGTCTGCCACGTGCCCGGTACCTCCGCGTAGGTGGGTCTGGAACCGCCCGGAAGCCTACCGGGGAACCCGGTTGCACATCCCCCCACGGGCTTATGTATTGTCTGCACCGCACCCGGCACCACCGGGGGCGGGGCGGGTTGCCCGAGCGGCCAATGGGAGCGGACTGTAAATCCGTCGCGAAAGCTACAGAGGTTCGAATCCTCTACCCGCCACACGAAACGCAGACCCCTGTTCGCGGAAAGCGCGAGCAGGGGTTTTGCGTTGTGCCCTCCGGGGGTGCGACCCCCGGACCCCGCCCGGAGGGCGCTGCCCCCGGACCCCCGTTCGTGAGGGGCGAGTCGGGTGTCGGGTCCGGCGTCGGGGTGGTGTTACCGGATGTAGGTGAGGCCGGCGCGCAAGCGCTTCCTCTCGCTTGCGTGCCGGCCTCATGTGCAGCATAACCCATATCGAACGCCTGTTCGAGGGTTAAGCGATGGCGGCTCGGCCCGCTTCCGTCAGCTCGGCGTCCGCGCGTTCGTCCAGACCCACCGCCCGCCGCGCCCGCAGCAGCCCCGCGTGCACCAGGTCGTGCGTGACCATCTGGTCGCAGCACGGCAACCCGTCCACGTACAGGTCCGGCTCGCGTCCCCCGGTCAGCTGAGCCCTACCTGCGGCAACGGCGCGGAGCATGGCTTTCGCCCGCCCGGACAGCTCCCTCGCAACGTTCATGGCGACCCCCTCGCCCATCCTTTCCGCCTGCTTCCCTCACCTTGTAGGAGGTCTGGACCTGTACTTCGAGTACCCCGGCCGGACAAGTTCACTCAGGCGGACGAGGCCGCCTCCCACTGTCCCCTCCTGCGCCGTTCGGACTACGTCGCCACGCCGACCGGTTGAGCCGATCAGCCCAACCGAACTACCCGTGACCGGCCGGCGCTCCGATCGACCCGTTGTCGCCCGTTGGTCCGAGCGGGACCGAGGGGGCGTCGAGACTGGAACACATGAGCGAAATCCTCATCGCCCTCGCCGCACTCGCGACCGGGGTCGCCCTCGGCCTGGTCGTCCGGTCCTCGGGGCGGCGAGCCGAGCCCCCGCGCGCCGACTCGCGCGAACTGCTCCACGCCGCCGACGACCTGGAGTACGGCCTGAACACCGTGCTCGACTTCGGTCCGCTGTCGCTGTCCGAGCTCGCGGCGGTGGACCTGCCCGCGAAGCTCGACCGGGTGGCGCTGACCGGTGAGGTGCCCGGGGCGACGCTGGCCACGTTGAAGTCCTGCACCGACCGGATCGCCCTGCACCCCTACCCCGAGCAGCGCGACCTGCTCACCGCGGTCCGCGAGGACGAGGCCGCGGTGTGGCTGGCGCTGCGCGACGCGATCGGCAGCGGCGCGGCGCAGCACGTGGCCGCCACGCAGGCGCGCCAAGTGCTGGACGAGATCCGCGGCGGCCTGCGGCAGGAGCGCGGGGAGCTGGCGAAGGTCTAGCGGGCGGGCCGCCGCTGCCAGGTGGTCCACAGCGGCCGGTAGCCGTGGGAGTACCAGAACGGCGTAGACAGGGGGTTGGGCAGGGCGTGGTGCAGCAGCGTCACGCCGACGCCCGCCCCGTCCAGCACCGAGTGGGCGTGGTCGACCAGCGCCGCGCCGACGCCCTTGCCGCGCGAGTCCGCCCGCACGCCCAGCAGCCCGATGTAGGCCACCGGCCGCACGGACGTCCGCGAGGCGATCCAGTCCGAGTGCCCCGGCAGGTCGCAGTACAGGAACCCGACGGCCTCGCCGCCGCTCTCGGCCAGCCACCCGCACGGCTCGGGGCGCTCCAGCAGCGACGTGACGTGCTCGCGCAGCCGCGCCTCGCTGGACGGCCGCGCGGTGACCATGCCGAACCGGCTGTCGAACCGCATCGTCTCCAGGTGCAGCTCGACGGCGACGTCCACGTCCTCCGGCGCCAGCGGCCGGATCGCCACCGCCGAACGGCCTGCGCGCCCGCGGCCGGGCAGCCGGGCCGCGACCACCACCATCGGCGCGAAGCCGTGCCGCGACAGCACGTCCGCGGCCTCGACGGCCCGGCTGGGCACGGTCACCATCGCGGCCGTCTCGGGGTCGCCCTCGCCGGTCAGCGGCCACCGGCGCAGCAGGTCCTCCAGGTCCGCCCCGGGGTGCCAGTGCAGCGAGTGCGTGCGCAGTGCGATCCACGAGGCGTTGAGGTCGTCCTCCGGCAGCTCGGAGAACGAGTACGGGTCGTCGACGGGGGCCAGGTCGGGCAGCAACGGGTCCACGCCTGCCAGCTAACCGGTTGCGGACGTAGATTGCCGCTGTGGAGCTCTACGTGGTCGACGCGTTCACCGACCGCGCGTTCGCGGGCAACCCGGCGGGCGTGGTGCTGCTGGACGGGCCGGTGGACGACGGGTGGATGCAGTCCGTCGCCGCCGAGATGAAGCACGCCGAGACGGCGTTCGTGCGGGTCGACCGGCCGGACCCGCTGCCGCTGCGCTGGTTCACGCCGGTCGTCGAGGTGGACCTGTGCGGCCACGCCACCCTGGCCACCGCGCACGTGCTGGGCGGTGGCCGCAGCTTCGACACCCGCAGTGGCGTGCTCACCTGCACCGCCGACAACGGCTGGGTGGAGATGGACTTCCCGGCCGACCCGGCGGAGCCGATCGAGGTGACCACGCCGCTGCGCGCGGGCCTGCCGGGCGTCACGGTGAAGGCCGTCGCGCAGGCCGTGTCCGACGTGCTGGTGGAAGCCGACTCGGCGGACGAGGTCCGCGACCTCCGCCCGGACTTCGCCGCGCTGGCCGAGGTGCCGGGCCGCGGTGTGATCGTCACCGCACCCGGCGACCGGCCGGGGCTGGACGTCGTGAGCCGGTGCTTCTACCCCTCCTACGGAGTCCCGGAGGATTCCGTAACCGGTTCCGCGCACTGCACGCTGGCCTCCTGGTGGTCGCCGCGGCTGAGTCGGCCGAACCTGCTGGCCGAGCAGGCGTCGGCCCGCGGAGGGCTGGTCCGGACCACTCTGGACGGCGATCGGGTGCGGCTCGCCGGGCAGGCCGTGACGGTGATCCAAGGTCGACTGATCGTGTGAACCGGGCTGTTACTTCTGGTGGCATTCCGCTACACGACCTGCCATTTCGTCCCCCGACCGGGGTACATTGGCAGCCTTGGAGGGGTCCTGGTCGGTGTTCGGGACCCCTCAGTCACGCCCGGAGCCCGCAGGCCGCGACCCGGCCCGCCGCGACGACGGCCGACGAGGAGGCTGGATGTCCGACCACGCGTCGGCCACGGCGCCCAGCGCGCCGACCCGGTCCACGAACCGCGCGTTCAGCGTGTTCGCGGTCCTGCTCCTCGTCGCGGGCGCGCTGTCCGCGTTCCTCGTCGGCTCCTGGCTGCCCGACACACCGCCCGACGTCGACCTGTGGTGGACCGGCCCGCTGCTGGTGATCGGCTTCCTGCTGGCCGAGCAGCTCGCCATCAACGTCGACGTGCGCAGCGGGGTGGCCTGGACCATCTCGTTCACCGAGATCCCGCTCGTGCTCGGCCTGCTGGTCGCGCCGTTCGAGATCGTGCTCGCCGCGCACGTGGTCGCGGGCGTCGGCACGCTGCTCGGCCGCCGCGTACTCGACCGCGCCGTCTACAACGCGGGCCTGATGTTCATGGAGATCTCGGTGGCCTTCGCGGTCGCCGAGCTGGTCAAGCGGTTCCTGGGCGCGGAGGGCCCGTTCTGGGCGGGCGCGTTCGTCGGCACGATCGCGGTGCCGCTGCTGGCCAGCGTGCTCGGCCTGACCGCGTTGCGGATCATGGGCAAGGGCATGCGGGTCGCGCCGAGCCTGCGCCTGGTGCTCCAGACGCTCGTGGTCGCCCTGCTCAACACCTCCGCGGGCCTCGCCGGCTACGAGATCGCCGACAAGGCGCCGTGGGGCGGCCTGCTGATCGGCCTGGTCTTCCTCGGCATCACCGCGATCTACCTGGCCTACTCCGGCCTGCTGCGCGAGCAGCGCGACCTGGAGGCGCTCAGCGAGGTCTCGCTGCGGGTGGCCCGCTCCGGCCGCCACGCCACCGGGCCGCGCGGCGCCGCGCCGGAGGAGGACGACGGCTGCGGCGAGGACGACGACTGGCAGCTCATCGCCGAGCGCATCCGCGAGCAGCTCAACGCCAACCGGGTCGTGCTGCGGCTGCGCACCGACCCGCAGACCCCGATGCGCACGCTGGTCGCGGGCGAGCCGCTGCCGCCGGGCATGCGCCGCGACGACCCGCGGGTGCTGCGCGAGGACGCCATGCTCCAGCTGCCCGGCGCCCAGGTGCGGTACTTCCGCATCGTGGACGCGGGCGAAGAGGTCTCCGAGGCGCTGGTCCGCCGGGACGCGCAGGAAGCGCTGGTCGTGCCGCTGCGCGGGGCGACCCAGCTGCTCGGCGCGGTCGAGGTGCACGACCGGCTCAGCCGGTGGCGCGGCTTCGGCAAGGCCGACATCCAGCTCCTGCGCACGCTGGCCAGCCACCTGTCCACCGCGGTGGACAACCGGCGCCTGCTGGCCCGGCTGCGCCACGACGCCTACCACGACCCGTTGACCGGCCTGCTCAACCGGCCCGGCTTCCGCGAGGCCGCCACCGAGCCGATGCGCGAGGCGGACGCGTCCGTCGTGGTCCGCGTCGACCTCACCGTGCTGTCCACCGTGTCCGACGCGCTCGGCCAGGCGTGGGGCAACCGGATGGTGGTCGCCGCCGGCCGCCGCCTGCGCGACGAGCTCGGGCCCGAGGTGCCGCTGGCCCGGTTGGAGGGCGGCGCGTTCGCCGCGCTGCTGCTGGACCGGCAGGCCGAGCAGATCCAGGAGATCGCCGAACGGCTGCGTGCCGCGCTGTCTGTGCCCTACCCGGTCGACCGGCTCACCGTCGAGGCGGGCGCGGTCGTCGGCTGGGCCACCACCGCCGACTGCGAGATCGAGGACCCGGACCCGGACGCGCTGCTGCAACGCGCCGACGTGGCCGTCCGGGCGACCAGCGACAACGAGCCGCTGCGCCAGTACGCGCCGAGCATGGGCCAGATCTTCCTGCGCCGCTTCCAGCTGGTGACCCAGTTCCGGTCGGCGGTGGAGACCGGCCAGATCTCCGTGCACTACCAGCCGAAGGTCGCGCTGCCGAGCCGCCAGGTGGTCGGCGCGGAGGCGCTGGTGCGCTGGAAGCACCCCGAGTTCGGCCGCGTCGACCCGGATGAGTTCGTGCCCGCGGTCGAGGCCACCGGGCTGGTGGACGTGCTCACGGACTTCGTCATGGACACCGCGCTGGCGCGGGTGCGGCTGTGGGTCGACCGCGGGCTGCGCATGTCCATCGCGGTGAACCTGTCCGTGCGGACGCTGGCCGACGAGGAGTTCCCGGACCGCGTGGCGGCGGCGTTGAAGCGCCACGACGTGCCGCCGGAGCTGCTGACGTTCGAGCTGACCGAGTCCGGCGTGATGGCCGACCCCGAACGCGCGCTGCCCGTGCTGCGGCGGCTGCACCAGATGGGCGTCGTGCTGGCCGTGGACGACTTCGGCACCGGCTACTCGTCGCTGGCGTACCTGCGGCAGCTCCCGGTGGACGAGGTGAAGATCGACAAGAGCTTCGTGCTCGGCATGGGCACCGACCTGGGCGACATGGCGGTGGTCCGCTCGATCGTGGAGCTGGGCCACTCGCTGGGCCTCACGGTCGTCGCCGAGGGCGTGGAGGACGACGCCGCGCGCGACCAGCTCGTCGGCATGGGCTGCGACGTGGCGCAGGGCTACCTGATCTCCCGGCCGCTGTCGGAGGACCGCTTCGAGGCTTGGCTGCGGGCGCGGACCGTGCAGGTCAGGGGTGCCCGCGATGAGACGGTGCTCACCTTGGTCCACTAGGAGGGGCCCCCGATTTCCTTTCTGCGGCACGCCTGTTGTAGAGTTCTCTTGGCTCCGCAAGAGCAAGCCCCTTTAGCTCAGTCGGCAGAGCGTCTCCATGGTAAGGAGAAGGTCTACGGTTCGATTCCGTAAAGGGGCTCAACAACTGGCCGCGGTGCACGAGCATCGCGGCCGTGTTGTGTAAAGCGGTGTAGCTCAGTTGGTAGAGCAAGCGGCTCATAATCGCTGTGTCGCCGGTTCAAGTCCGGCCACCGCTACTCAGCAGGATCCCCGCCAGGCGGTAAGCCCGCACTGGGCGCCCGGTCGGGTCGGGGCACACGAGCTCTAGGAAGGCAAGGACCGTGGCTGCAACCGACGTACGCCCGAAGATCACCCTCGCGTGCGAGGAGTGCAAGCACCGGAACTACATCACCAGGAAGAACCGGCGCAACGACCCGGACCGCCTGGAGATCAAGAAGTTCTGCCCGAACTGCAAGACCCACCGCGCTCACAAGGAAACCCGCTGAGCCGGTAGCCAGACCGCACGTGCGAGGCCCGTCCCGGGATCCGGGGCGGGCCTCGTCGCGTGTGACCTGCCCCGCGTATAACCTCCTCGGGTGCCTCTCGACCAGTCGTTCGTCGGACGTTCCTACCCGCCGTCGCCGCCTTACGAGGTGGGCCGCGAGAAGATCCGCGAGTTCGCCGACGCCGTCGGCGAGGCGAGCCCGCTGCACCGGGATCCCGAAGCCGCCCGCGCGGCCGGGTACCGCGACGTCATCGCGCCGCCCACGTTCGCGATCATCGTGTCGCTGAAGGCGAACGACGTGCTGGTGGACGACCCCGAGCTGGGACTGGACTACAGCCGCGTGGTGCACGGCGACCAGACGTTCGTCCACCACCGCCCCGTCGTGGCGGGCGACCGGCTCACCACCGTGCTGCACGTGGACGGCATCACCGCGCGCATGGGCAACGACATGCTGTCGATCAGGGCCGAGCTGAGCACGGAGGACGGCGAGCCCGTCACCACCGGCCGGTGCACGCTCGTGGTGCGGGGGGAGGACGCGTGATCCGCATCTCGGAGGTCTCCGTCGGCGACGAGCTGCCGCCGCTGTCGCTGCGCATCACGCGCGCCGACCTGGTCCGGTACGCGGGCGCGTCGGGCGACTTCAACCCGATCCACTGGAACGAGCGCTTCGCCCGCGAGGTCGGTCTGCCCGGCGTGATCGCGCACGGGATGCTCACCATGGGCATGGCCGCCCGGATCGTCACCGAGTGGGCGGGCGACCCCGGCGCCGTCGTGCAGTACGGCGTGCGGTTCGGCCGGCCCGTGCCGGTGCCCGACGACGACAAGGGCGCGCTGGTGGAGGTCACCGCGAAGGTGACCAAGGTGCTGGACGACGGCACGGTCAAGGTCAACCTGACGGCCACCTTCGAGGGCAAGTCCGTGCTCGGCGGCGCGTCGGCGCTGGTCCGCCTGCCGGCCTAGGACCTCGCCCGGGAACCGCCCGCCTAGAAGTCGCACAACGCGCTGGTGCGCGCGCCGGTGGCCGTGGCCGAGCGCCGCTCGACCTCGGCCACCCGCACCTCGCACGCCACCTCGCCGCCGTCGGGCCCGATCGTGACGGTCAGCACGCCGTGCTCGGGCTCGCCGGTGGCCACCATCTCCAGCCTCCAGGGGAGCCCCGTCAGCTCCTCCTGGCGCGTCTCAGCGCCGTGGAACGTCGAGTAGGTGACGGTGGCCCGCGCCGCGGTGCCGGTGACCTGGTAGACGATCCGCACCGGCGGTTCGGGCGCCGCGGTCCACAGCACGAGCGCCAGCGCGCCCACGACGAGCGCCACCGAGGCCGTGATGACGAGCCACTTGCGTGCCGGGCGCTCGGGTGGGGCGGACTCCGTCATGGGCTTGGGCTCCTCGGGTGCCGGGTGGTCGGACTGAATGGACCATCGGGGTAGTTCTACCGACGGTTACACCAGTCACCCAAAGGGGTTACGCATGGTTAGCCCGAGCAGCTCGCGAACGCGTGCGGACCGGATGCGGTCGCGGTCCGGTGCTCCACGCCGTCGACCGTGATCCGACATGTGATCGTGCCGCCGCCCGGGCCGGCCGTGACGTCCAGCGTGCCGCCGCGGAACCCGCCCTTGACGGTGAACCCCTTGGTCCACGGCGGGCGGGCGATCTCGTGCTCGACGGACGAGGAGGTGGCGTGGCTGATCGTGGCCTCGGCCGCGTCGCCGGTCACCTCGTAGACCAGCTCGGCGCTGCTGCCGGTCTGCGCGCGCAGATCTTCCAGCGCGTTCTCGGCGTCGGAGGCGGCCCGGCCGAACAGCGCCACCCACGCGACGCAGACGGCCAGCCCGAGCGCGGACAGCGCCACGGCGGCCACGGCGACGCCCTTGTTGCCACCCTCGCCGCGACGGGTCCTGACCACGCCGAGCACACCGAGTACCAGCCCGACGACGACCAGGGGCCAAGCGACCAGGCCGGCGGCCGGGATGAGGCCGAACACCAGGCCCAGCACCCCGAGCACGAGGCCCGTGGTGCCGGGGGCGTTGCGCTGCGCGTCCGCCATGACTCCTCCACTCCGGCCCGGTGGTACACATCACAGTTACACCGGGTGATGCGAATGAGTCTCACTACGACGGAAGGCACCCCATCGGGGTGCCTTCCGCGGTCGGGACGTCGAATCTGTGTGCTACTCGACCTCGGCGAGCAGCTCGGCCATGCGGGTCACGCCGGTCTTCAGGTCGTCGTCACCGAGCGCGTACGACAGCCGCAGGTAGCCGGGCGTGCCGAACGCCTCACCGGGCACCACGGCCACCTCGGCGTGCTCCAGGATCAGCGCCGCGAGCTGCACCGTGTCGGTGATCGTCGTGCCGCGCAGCCGCTTGCCGATCAACGCCTTCACCGACGGGTACACGTAGAACGCGCCCTTCGGGGTCGGGCACTGCACGCCGGGGATCGCCGACAGCAGGTCGACGATCGTGCGCCGACGGCGGTCGAACGCCTCGCGCATCTCGTGCGCCGCGTCCAGCGGCCCGGACACCGCCTCCAGCGCCGCCCGCTGCGACACGTTGGCGACGTTCGAGGTCAGGTGCGACTGGAGGTTCGCGGCGGCCTTCACCACGTCGGTGGGGCCGATCAGCCAGCCGACCCGCCAGCCGGTCATCGCGTAGGTCTTGGCCACGCCGTTGAGCACGATCGTGCGGTCCGCCATCGCGGGCACGGCCACCGGCAGCGACACCGACTCGGCGCCGTCGTACACCAGGTGCTCGTAGATCTCGTCCGTGATGACCCACAGGCCGTGCTCCAGCGCCCACTCGCCGATCGCGGTGATCTGCTCGCGGGTGTAGACCGAGCCGGTCGGGTTGGACGGCGAGCACAGCAGCAGCACCTTGGACTTCGGGGTGCGCGCCGCCTCCAGCTGCTCCACCGTCACCAGGTAGTCGGTCGACTCGTCCGCCGTGACCTGCACCGGGACGCCGCCCGCGAGCGTGATCGCCTCGGGGTAGGTGGTCCAGTACGGCGCGGGGAGCAGCACCTCGTCGCCCGGGTCCACCACGGTGGCGAACGCCTGGTACACGGCCTGCTTGCCGCCGTTGGTGATCAGCACCTGCGCGGCGGTGACCTCGTAGCCCGAGTCGCGCTTGGTCTTCGCGGCTACGGCTTCCCGCAGCTCCGGCAGCCCGGCGGCGGGGGTGTAGCGGTGGTTCTTCGGGTCCGCGCACGCCGCCTGAGCTGCGGCTACGATGGCGTCAGGGGTCGGGAAGTCCGGTTCGCCCGCGCCGAAGCCGATCACCGGTCGGCCCGCCGCCTTGAGCGCCTTCGCCTTCGCGTCGACCGCGAGGGTGGCGGACTCGGCGATGTCGCCGATCCGCTTGGAGATCCGCGGGTGCTCGGAGGTACTGGTCCCGGTGGTCGTCTCAGGCGTGCCCATGCCGCCAATCGTGGCAGATCGCACAACCGGGTAAGCCGCCGGCACCCCCTCTGACCGGGCCAGTTGGAAGGAGGGGCACCTGGTGCCGTATGCTTCCGGTCTTGGAACGTCCAGTCGCTGCCTCACGGGCCACGTGAGGAGGGTGCGGGACGTCTCCAGCCAGGGGATCCGGTAGTCGTTCGGGTCCCAAAGGGGTGTAGCTCAACTGGCAGAGCAGCGGTCTCCAAAACCGCAGGTTGCAGGTTCAAGTCCTGTCGCCCCTGCGTCGAAGCGCGATGGTGAGCGGAGGACGGCATGAGCGAGGGCCGCGAGCAGGACCAGCCGGAAGAGCGCGAGGGCGCGTCCCGGCCGGTTACCGCCGCAGCGCGGCGCGAGCGCCGTGGTTCCGCGCGTCCGGCGGGCCGCAAGGACTCCGTGGAGGCGAAGAAGGCGGCCGAGGCCGACTCCGACGCCGAGGAGGCCAAGAAGGGCCGCGCCACGCGCTCGCGGGCGGAAGCGGAGAAGACCCGGGTCGGTTTCTTCGCCCGGATCGTCCGGTACGTCCGCGAGGTGGTCAGCGAGCTGCGGAAGGTCATCTGGCCGACGCGCAAGCAGATGATCACCTACACCGGAGTCGTGTTGGTCTTCGTGGCCTTCATGGTGGCGTTGGTGTTCGGCCTGGATTCGGCCTTCGCCTGGGGCATGTTCAGGGTGTTCGGCTGAGCCGATCACCTGCCGCCCCGGGTGGCGGCGGACATGTGATGCATGAGAGGAAGCGAGACCCACAGTGACCTCCGAGAACGGCGGCGTTGACGCCCAGGAGCTGAACGACCTGACCGACGAGCAGGACTTCGACGGTGGCGTCGAGGACGTCGAGCAGGCGGAGGCGTCGGAGGACACCGAGGAGTCCGCCACCGTCGAGGCCGAGTCCGGCGGCGACGTCGAGTCGGACGACGACGACACCGAGAGCGAGTCCGACGACGTCGAGTCGGGCGGTGACGTCGAGTCCGGTGGCGACATCGAGTCCGGTGGTGACGTCGAGGCCGCCGTCGTGGACATCGACGCCGAGCCCGCGGACCCCGCCGAGGAGATGCGCGAAGCACTGCGGCGCGCGCCCGGCGACTGGTACGTCGTGCACTCGTACGCCGGTTACGAGAACAAGGTCAAGACGAACCTCGAGACGCGCATCCAGACCCTCGACATGGAGGACTACATCTTCCAGGTCGAGGTGCCGACCGAGGAGGTCACCGAGATCAAGAACGGCCAGCGCAAGCAGGTGCAGCGCAAGGTGCTGCCCGGCTACATCCTGGTCCGCATGGAGCTCAACGACGCGTCGTGGAGCGCGGTGCGCAACACGCCGGGTGTGACGGGTTTCGTCGGCGCGACGTCCAAGCCGTCGCCGCTGACCATCGACGAGGTGCTGAAGTTCCTGCTGCCCCAGGTCGAGCAGAAGCCCGCCGCCGGCAAGAAGAGCACCGCCGCGCCCGCGAAGTCGACCGTCGAGGTGGACTTCGAGGTCGGCGAGTCGGTCACCGTCATGGACGGCCCGTTCGCCACGCTGCCCGCGACGATCAGCGAGGTCAACGCGGACGGCCAGAAGCTGAAGGTCCTGGTGTCGATCTTCGGTCGCGAGACCCCGGTCGAGCTGTCGTTCAGCCAGGTCTCCAAGATCTGACCAGGACAACAAGACTCCGGCTCCCCTCCTGACGGGCGGGAGCCGGCAGCCACGCTGCGGCTGGCAGGGCCGCGCGCGGACACCGCAATAAAGGAACCGAGATGCCTCCCAAGAAGAAGAAGCTCGCAGCGATCATCAAGCTGCAGATCAAGGCCGGGGCCGCGAACCCCGCGCCGCCCGTGGGTCCCGCGCTGGGCCAGCACGGCGTCAACATCATGGAGTTCTGCAAGCAGTACAACGCCGCGACCGAGTCGCAGCGCGGCACCGTGGTGCCGGTCGAGATCTCCGTGTACGAAGACCGCTCGTTCGACTTCAAGCTCAAGACCCCGCCGGCCGCGAAGCTGCTGCTCAAGGCCGCCGGTGTGGAGAAGGGCTCGGGCGAGCCGCACCGCCTCAAGGTCGCCAAGGTGACCATGGACCAGGTGCGCGAGATCGCGCAGTCCAAGATGGTCGACCTCAACGCCAACGACGTGGACCAGGCGGCGAAGATCATCGCCGGCACCGCCCGCTCCATGGGCATCACCGTCGAAGGCTGACCTTTTCTCTTTCGTAGTCGTGGGAGAGCCGAGCGCTGGCTCGTCACCACAACTGATCCACTTTAAGGACAGAAGCATGAAGCGCAGCAAGGCGTACAAGAACGCTGCTGAGCTGGTTGACCGTGAGCGGCTCTACTCGCCGCTGGAGGCAGCCAAGCTCGCCAAGGAGACTTCCAAGGTGAAGCTGGACGCGACCGTCGAGGTCGCCATCCGGCTCGGCGTCGACCCCCGCAAGGCCGACCAGATGGTCCGCGGCACCGTGAACCTGCCGCACGGTACGGGCAAGACCGCCCGCGTGATCGTCTTCGCGACCGGTGACAAGGCCGCCGAGGCCGAGGCCGCCGGCGCCGACGCGGTCGGCTCCGAGGACCTGATCGAGCGCATCCAGGGCGGCTGGCTCGAGTTCGACGCCGCGATCGCCACGCCCGACCAGATGGCGAAGGTCGGTCGCATCGCCCGCATCCTCGGCCCGCGCGGCCTGATGCCGAACCCGAAGACCGGCACTGTGACGCCCGACGTCACCAAGGCCGTCGCGGACATCAAGGGCGGTAAGATCAACTTCCGCGTCGACAAGCAGGCCAACCTGCACCTCGTGATCGGCAAGGTGTCGTTCGACCCGGAGAAGCTGGTCGAGAACTACGCCGCCGCGCTGGACGAGATCCTGCGCGCGAAGCCGTCCGCGGCCAAGGGTCGGTACCTGAAGAAGATCACGGTCTCGACCACGATGGGCCCCGGCATCCCGGTCGACCCGAACCGCACCCGCAACCTGCTCTCCGACGAGGCCACCGTCTGACGACGACCCGTCCGAAGCACCCCGAAGCGCCCCTCGGCCTCCCGCCGAGGGGCGCTTCGCCGTTCAGGGGCAGGACGGCTCGGCCTCGTAGCCGGTGATCGCCCACGCGCCGCTGGTCTGCTTGGTCAGCACGAACTTGCCCAGCTTCGGGCCGCTGCGCACGACCAGCGCGCACGAGCTGACCTCGACCGAGCCGGACGCCGGCGGGGTGACCATCGTGGTGGGGAAGCCGAGCTGCCGGTAGGTGCTCACGTCGGTGACCTGCCCCTTCAACTTCGCCACCGCGGCCGCGCAGTCGGACGCGCCGAAGGCTTCCGCGAACGCCTTCTTCGGCCCGTCGTCCTTGAAGTACAGGCACGCCTGGTTGCCGTCGCCGGTGCCCACGTGCTTGTAGAACTGGCCGACCGTGCCCGTGATGCCGTACGGGGTGGGCGGCGCGATGACGTTGTTCTCCACGCCGCCGCTGTCGACCGCCACGCCGCCCGGGTCGTCGCCGCCGAAGTACTGCTCGTAGAAGTACGACAGCACCAGCAGGACCACGACCAGGTACACCAGGCGGCGGAAGAGCTTGCTGTGCAGCAGGACCTTCCACAGCGGTTTGCGGGGTGGGGTGGCGGGTGGGAGGTAGCCCGGTGGGGGATAGCCGGGTGGGAGGCCGGGAGGCGGGGTGGAGCCCGGGGGCAGGCCCGGTGGGGGGATCGAGCCCGGTGGGAGGCCCGGTGGTGGGGCGGAGCCCGGGGGCAGGCCCGGTGGCGGGGTGGCGCCCTGGGCCTGCTGGAAGCGCTGGAACTCCTGGAACCGTTGGAACTCCTGGAACTGCCGGAGCTGTTCCGGGTCGATGTCCGGTGGCGGGGGGTTCCGCGGCGGCTCTTCGGTCACGCGTCACATCATGCCGATTTGGAGCGGTGGGGACACGTCCCGTAGGCTGGGCGACGGTTCACCAAAGACCGCTGGTCATCCCTGTCCACGTGACGGGGAACGAAGGTCCCGCGAAGCGGGCGGCCCGCGCAGGAGAACGAGGAAGACTTGAGCGTGTTCGCACGCTCGTGACGCCCCGTGCTGCTGCGCAGGGGCGTTTTTGCTTTGCGCGGCCCTCTCGGCTCGACCGGCGCGTCACCAGCCCAGAGAGGAGGCGATCATGGCGAAGCCCAGCAAGGTTTCGGCCGTCGCCGAGCTCACGGACAAGTTCCGTGGAAGCTCGGCCGCTGTCGTGACCGAGTACCGCGGCCTCTCCATGGCGCAGCTCACCACGCTGCGTCGCGCTCTCGGCGCGGGCACCACGTACACCGTTGCGAAGAACACGCTGGTCAAGCGTGCCGCCGAGGACGCGGGCGTGCAGGGGCTCGAGGCCCTGCTCGTCGGCCCGACCGCCATCGCCTTCGTCGAAGGCGAGCCGGTCGACGCGGCCAAGGCCCTGCGTGACTTCGCGAAGGACAACAAGGCCCTGGTCATCAAGGGCGGCTACATGGACGGCCGCCCCCTCTCGGTCGACGAGGTCACCGCCATCGCGGACCTCGAGACCCGTGAGGTGCTGCTCGCCAAGCTGGCGGGCGCGATGAAGGGCAACCTGGCCAAGGCCGCGGGTCTGTTCCAGGCCCCCGCCTCCCAGGTCGCTCGCCTGGCTGCTGCCCTGCAGGAGAAGAAGGCCGCGGAGGCGCCTGCCGCCGCCGAGGCCGACGCTCCGGCCGAAAGCTGATCACACCCAGAAACTCCGCGTCCCGGCCGCAGTTCGGGCGTTGAAAGAGAAAGGACCGCCATCATGGCGAAGCTCAGCACCGACGAGCTGCTCGACGCGTTCAAGGAGATGACCCTCCTGGAGCTCTCGGCCTTCGTGAAGGAGTTCGAGACCACCTTCGAGGTCACCGCCGCCGCTCCGGTCGCCGTCGCGCAGGCCGGCCCCGCCGGCCCGGCCGCCCCCGCCGAGGAGGAGAAGGACGAGTTCACCGTCGTCCTCGAGGGCGCCGGCGACAAGAAGATCCAGGTCATCAAGGTCGTCCGCGAGGTCGTCTCGGGCCTGGGCCTGAAGGAGGCCAAGGAGCTGGTCGAGTCCGCTCCGAAGCCGCTGCTGGAGAACGTGGCGAAGGACGTCGCCGACGCCGCCAAGGAGAAGCTCGAGGCTGCCGGCGCCAAGATCTCGCTCAAGTGATCTAGCTCCACACCTCGCGAAGGCGGGCACCCGAACCGGGTGCCCGCCTTCGTGCTGTCCGGGGCCGGTGATCTTGACCACCTCGGGCCGGGTGCCCCACCATCGGGCGGAGGGCGCGGGATGAGCCTGCTCACACCGTTACCCATCCGAAACCGCGTTAACCCAACTGGTGAGTAACCACGACGCGGCGGCCTCGTTGCACCGGTATGACGCCGGCCTGTCCGGCGTCGGGCGAAGCCGGCCGCTGACCTGGAGGTGCGATGGGCGTCGAGGTGGTCGTCGAGGGCCTGACCAAGTCCTTCGGCAAGCAGACCATCTGGCGGGACGTCACGCTCACCCTCCCGCCGGGTGAGGTCAGCGTCATGCTCGGACCGTCGGGCACGGGCAAGTCGGTCTTCCTGAAGTCCCTGGTGGGGCTGCTGAAACCGGAGCAGGGCCGGATCGTCATCAACGGCGTCGACCTGGTCCGCTGCTCCGAGCACAAGCTCTACGAGATCCGGAAGCTGTTCGGCGTGCTGTTCCAGGACGGCGCGCTGTTCGGCTCGATGAACCTCTTCGACAACGTCGCCTTCCCGCTGCGCGAGCACACCCGCAAGACCGAGGCCGAGGTCCGGCGGATCGTGCTGGAGAAGATGGAGATGGTCGGCCTCGTCGGCGCGGAGAAGAAGCTCCCCGGCGAGATCTCCGGCGGCATGCGCAAGCGGGCGGGCCTGGCCCGCGCGCTCGTGCTGGACCCCGAGATCATCCTGTGCGACGAGCCGGACTCCGGCCTCGACCCGGTCCGCACGGCCTACCTCAGCCAGTTGCTGATCGACCTGAACTCGCAGATCGACGCGACCATCCTGATCGTCACGCACAACATCACGGTGGCCCGCACGGTCCCGGACAACCTCGGCATGCTGTTCCGCCGCGAGCTGGTCATGTTCGGCCCCCGTGAGGTGCTGCTGACCAGCGACGAGCCGGTGGTCGAGCAGTTCCTCAACGGCCGCCGCATCGGCCCGATCGGCATGTCGGAGGAGAAGGACCAGGCCACGATGGCCGCCGAGCTGGCGCACCGGGACGCGGGCCACTCGGACGGCTCGCCGGACGAGGACGTGCGCGGTGTCGTGCCGCAGCTGGAACCGACGCCCGGCCTCCCGCCGCGCGGCGCGGTGCGGCGGCGCAAGGACCGCGTGATGAGCATCCTGCACACGCTGCCGGCGCAGGCGCAGCAGAGCATCATCAACAGCCTCACGCCCGACGAGCGCCGGCACTACCGGGTGATGGCGGGCGCGGGCGACCGCACGGGCCCGATCACCGCCACCCCGAGCGCGCCCAGTCCGCGGCCGCGGCAGGGGGGCGTGCTGTGAGCTCACCGGCGACGTTCCCCGGCGTGGGGGCGCTGCGCGAGACCGGGCGCATGTTCGCGCTCGGCATCGACGTCGTGCGCAACACGTTCCGCCGCCCGTTCCAGCTGCGGGAGTTCATCCAGCAGTGCTGGTTCGTGGTGAGCGTGACGGTGCTGCCCACGGCGCTGGTGTCGATCCCGTTCGGCGCGGTCATCGCGTTGCAGATCGGCTCGCTGACCCGGCAGATCGGCGCGCAGTCGTTCACCGGCGCGGCGAGCGTGCTGGCGATCATCCAGCAGGCCAGCCCGATCGTGACGGCGCTGCTCATCGCGGGCGCGGGCGGCTCGGCGATCTGCGCGGACCTCGGTTCGCGCAAGATCCGCGAGGAGATCGACGCCATGGAGGTGCTGGGCGTCTCGCCGATCCAGCGCCTGGTCGTGCCGCGCGTGCTGGCCGCGATGCTGGTGTCCGTGCTGCTCAACGGCATGGTCAGCGTGGTCGGCGTGATGGGCGGCTACTTCTTCAACGTGATCCTCCAGGACGGCACGCCCGGCGCCTACCTGGCCAGCTTCAGCGCCCTGGCGCAACTGCCCGACCTGTGGATCTCCGAGATCAAGGCGCTGATCTTCGGGTTCATCGCGGGCATCGTGGCCGCCTACCGCGGGCTGAACCCGGCGGGCGGGCCGAAGGGCGTCGGCGACGCGGTCAACCAGGCCGTCGTCATCACGTTCCTGCTGCTGTTCTTCGTGAACTTCGTGCTCACCACGATCTACCTCCAGGTCGTCCCGGCGAAGGGGAGCTGAGATGGCCGCGATGAACGACCGGTTCCGCAAGGCCGCGAACGCGCCGTTGAGCGTGCTGGACACGTTCGGCGACCAGCTGTGGTTCTACATCCGCGCGCTGTGCTGGACGCCGCGCACGCTGACCCGCTACCTGCGCGAGACGCTGCGGCTGCTGGCCGAGGTGAGCTTCGGGTCGGGCGCGCTGGCCGTCATCGGCGGCACGATCGGCGTGATGGTCGGCCTGTCGGTGTTCACCGGCACGGTCGTCGGCCTCCAGGGCTTCACCGCGCTGAACCAGATCGGCACGTCGGCGTTCGCGGGCTTCGTGTCCGCGTACTTCAACACCCGCGAGATCGCGCCGCTGGTCGCGGGCCTGGCGCTGAGCGCGACCGTCGGCTCCGGCTTCACCGCGCAGCTGGGCGCGATGCGGATCTCCGAGGAGATCGACGCGCTGGAGGTCATGGGCATCCCCAGCCTGCCGTTCCTGGTGACCACGCGGATCATCGCCGGGTTCATCGCGATCATCCCGCTGTACGTGATCGGCCTGCTGACCTCGTACCTGGCGGCGAGGTTGATCACGGTCGAGTTCTACGGGCAGTCCGCGGGCACCTACGACCACTACTTCAACCTGTTCCTACCACCGGTCGACGTGCTCTGGTCGTTCGGCAAGGTGCTCGTGTTCGCCGTGGTGATCATCCTGACCCACTGCTACTACGGCTACCGGGCCAGCGGCGGCCCGGCGGGCGTGGGTGTCGCGGTCGGTCGCGCGGTGCGCACCGCGATCGTGACGACGAGCCTGCTGGACTTCTTCCTGAGCATGGCGATCTGGGGGACGACGACGACGGTGAGGATCGCCGGATGACCGCCGACGTGTTCTTCTCAGCGGAGGCGGCGACCGGCAGGGCCGACGTGTTCTTCTCAGCGGAGGCGGCGACATGCTGAGGCGGCGGCTCCTGGGAGTCGTGTTCATCGCGGTCATCGCCCTGTTCCTCTCGGTCACGGTGGCGATGTACAACGACGCGTTCACCGACGTCGTGAAGGTGACGCTGAAGACCGACCGGGTCGGCAACCAGCTCCTGGTCGACTCCGACGTCAAGGTCCGCGGCATGGTCGTGGGCCAGGTCAAGGGCATCCGGACCACGGGCGACGGCGCCGAGCTCGACCTGGCGCTGGACCCGGACCAGGTCAGGCACATCCCGGCGAACGTCTCCGCGCGCCTGCTGCCGAAGACGCTGTTCGGCGAGCGGTACGTGAACCTCGTGGTGCCCGCCGAGCGCCAGGACCCGCTCGCCGAGGGCGACGTCATCGAGCAGGACCGCTCCAGCAGCGCCATCGAGCTGGAACGGGTGCTCGACGACCTGATGCCGGTGTTGCAGGCCGTGCAGCCGGAGAAGCTGGCCACCACGCTGACCGCGATGTCGCAGGCGCTGGAGAACCGGGGCAAGCCGCTGGGCGAGACGCTGGTGCAGCTCGACGCCTACCTGGGCGAGTTCAACCCGCAGCTGCCCAAGCTCAAGGACGGCATCAGCCGCCTGGCCGACGTCTCGAACGTCTACGCCGACGCCGCGCCCGACCTGGTGCAGGCGCTGTCGGACGCCACCGTCACCAGCCGCACGCTGGTCGAGCAGCGCGACAACCTGCTGGCCCTGTACGGCACGCTGACCACCACGTCGCTGGACCTGAACAGCTTCCTCGCGGTGAACAAGAACAACCTGATCCAGCTCTCCGACGTCAGCAGGCCGACGCTGGAGCTGCTGGCCAAGTACGCGCCCGAGTACCCGTGCCTGCTCAAGGGCCTGTCGGAGTTCAAGCCGATCATGGACCAGGTGTTCGGCAAGGGCACGGACGAGCCGGGCCTGCACATCACGCTGGAGATCACCGCCAGCCGCGGCAAGTACGAGCCGGGCAAGGACGACCCGGAGTACGCCGACAAGCGCGGCCCGCGCTGCTACGACATCGTGCCGCGGCCCGACCCGTTCCCGCAGTACCCGCCGGAGGGCCCGGTGAAGGACGGCTCCACGTCGCCGCCGCCCGCGCGGTCGGCCACCGACGGCGTGCTGCCGCCGAACACGGGGACGATCCGCGACGACGGCACGGTCGTGTCGTCCTACAGCGGTGTGCCGTCGCTGGCGAACTCGCCGGAGGAGCAGGACTTCCTGGCCGCGCTGCTGGCGCCGCAGTTCGGCCTGAAGGAGCGGGAGATGCCCAGCTTCACCGCGCTGCTGCTCGGACCCCTGTACCGGGGAGCGGAGGTGACGGCATGAGGTCCCTGGCCGCGCCGCTGATCAAGCTCGGCGTGTTCGCCGCGATCACGATCGTGGCGACCACGCTGCTCGCGGTGACGATCTCGAACGTCAACTTCAACGGCGCCACCGGCTACACGGCCCGGTTCACCGACGTGACGGCCCTCAACGAGGGCGACGACATCCGCATCGCGGGCGTGCGGGTCGGCCAGGTCGACGAGATCCGGGTGGTCGACCGGCGGCTGGCCGAGGTGGAGTTCTCGCTGGAGGGCGACCGCACGCTGCCCGCGTCGGTGACCGCGACGATCAAGTACCGCAACCTCGTCGGCCAGCGGTACATCTCGCTGGAGCACGGCGTGGGCGACGCGTCCGCGCTCCGGCCCGGCGACGTCATCCCGCTGGAGCGCACCAAGCCCGCGCTCGACCTCACCGTGCTGTTCAACGGCTTCAAGCCGCTGTTCCAGGCGCTGAACCCGGACGACGTGAACAAGCTGTCCAACGAGATCATCCAGGTCCTCCAGGGCGAGGGCGGCACGATCGACAGCCTGCTGCGCCACACCGCGTCGCTGACGTCCACGCTGGCGAGCCGCGACCAGGTGATCGGCGAGGTGATCACCAACCTCAACGCCGTGCTGGACACCGTGAACTCGCGCAGCGACCAGGTGTCCACGCTGGTCACGACGTTGCAGGAGCTGACGACGGGCCTCGCGGGCGACCGCGAGCCGATCGGCGAGGCGATCAGCGCCATGGGCGAGCTGACCACGACGACCGCCGACCTGCTCGACCGGTCGCGGCAGCCGTTGAAGGACGACATCGCGAACCTCGGGCTGGTGTCGCAGACGCTGGCCGACCACGAGTCGATCGTGGAGGGCGTGATCCGCAACCTGCCGGGCAAGATCGAGGCGATGTCGCGGACCGCGTCCTACGGGTCCTGGTTCAACTTCTTCCTGTGCGAGGGCAGCGGGCAGCTCGCCGTGCCGCCGATCATCAACGACCCGATCCCGATCACGGCTCTGCCGGTCACGCAACCGAGGTGCCGCCGATGAAGCCCGCCCAGAACCACAACCGGCAGCGCAACCCGGTCACGGTCGGCGCGGTGAGCCTCACCGTGATCGCCCTGCTGCTGCTCGCCGCGTTCCACTCCGACGAGCTGCCGATCATCGGCGGCGGCACCACGTACTCGGCCGAGTTCACCGAGGCCGCGGGCCTGGTGCCCTCGAACGAGGTGCGGGTGGCCGGGGTCAAGGTCGGCAAGGTGACCGACGTCGAGCTCGACGGCGACAAGGTGAAGGTGTCGTTCCGGGTCAAGGACGCCTGGGTGGGCGACCGCACCACCGCGGTGATCCGGATCAAGACGCTGCTGGGGCAGAAGTTCCTGGCCCTGGACCCGCAGGGCTCGCAGCCGCTGGACCCGGGCCAACCGATCCCGCGCGAGCGCACGCTGTCGCCGTACGACGTGCAGGAGGCGTTCAACGGGCTGGCGGACACCGTCGGCCAGATCGACACCGACCAGCTCGCGGACAGCTTCCAGGTGCTCTCGGAGACCTTCGAGGGCTCGGCGGACAGCGTGCGCGGCGCGTTGGACGGCCTGTCGGCGCTGTCGAAGACGATCTCGTCGCGCGACGAGCAGCTGGCGCAGCTGCTGGCCAACACCAACCAGATCACCAAGACGCTGGCCGACCGCAACGAGCAGTTCGAGAAGCTGCTCGCGGACGGCAACCTGCTGCTGGGCGAGCTGCGCAAGCGGCGGGACGCGATCAGCGCCCTGCTCAACGGCACCCGTGAGCTGTCCAAGGAGCTGTCCGGCCTGGTCGCCGACAACTCGGCGCAGCTGCGGCCCGCGCTGGAGCAGCTGGAGCGCGTCACCACGATGCTCCAGCGCAACCAGGACTCGCTGGACCGCAGCCTGTCGCTGATGGGCCCGTTCTTCCGGGTGTTCGCCAACACCCTCGGCAACGGCCGCTGGTTCGACGTCTACATCTGCGGCCTGCTGCCGCCGTCGGTGAACCTCGGCGTGGTCGGCTTCAACGAAGAGGGCTGCCTCCCTCCCGGCGTGCAGCGTTCCACGACGTCCGGGGGAGGGAACTGACGTGGCGACCACGAAGGTGGGCCGCGACCTGGCCCGTGCGGTGGCGATGGCGTGCGTGCTCGCGCTCGTGGCCGCGGCCGCGATGTGGTGGGTGTTCGCGGGCGCGAACAGCCGCCGGGTGACCGCGGTGTTCGGCGCGGCCGTCGGCGTCTACCCCGGCTCGGACGTGCGGGTGCTCGGCGTCCGGGTGGGCACGATCGACGAGGTCGAGCCGCAGGGCTCGACGGTCAAGGTCGTGATGTCGCTCGACCGGGCGGTGAAGGTGCCCGCGGACGCGCAGGCGGTCGTGGTCGCGCCCAGCGTGGTCAGCGACCGGTACGTGCAGCTCGCGCCCGCCTACACCGGCGGCGACGTGCTGGGCGAGAACGCGACCATCCCGCGCGAGCGCACCGCCACCCCGGTCGAGCTGGACGAGCTGTACGCGAGCTTGGACAAGCTCACCACCGCCCTCGGCCCGAACGGGGCCAACCAGGACGGCGCGCTGTCGGACCTGCTCGACTCGGCCGCGGACAACCTCCAGGGCAACGGGCAGGCGCTCGGCGACACCATCAAGCAGCTCGGTGACGCCACCCGCACGCTGTCCGGCTCGAAGGACGACCTGTTCGGCACCGTGGACAACCTGCAGAAGTTCACCGGCATGCTGGCCGCGAACGACAGCCAGGTGCGCGACCTGAACCGGCAGCTGGCCGAGGTCGCCGGGTTCCTCGCCGACGAGCGGGAGAACCTGGGCGCCGCGCTCACCGAGCTGGCCACCGCGCTGGGCCAGGTGCAGGGCTTCATCCAGGACAACCGGGCCGCGCTCAAGTCCAACGTCGACAAGCTCGCCGGCATCACGCAGGTCCTGGTCGACCAGCGCGCGTCGCTCGCCGAGGCGCTCGACGTCGGCCCGTTGGCCCTGGGCAACCTGCAGAACGCCTACAACGCGGCCTCCGGCACGCTCGACACCAGGGCCGACCTGAACGAGCTGAACCAGCCGCCGATCGTCCTGGTCTGCAAGCTCATCCAGGGCGTGGAGCCGGGCCGGGTGCCGGGCGTGCTCGCGCAGACGTGCCGCCAGCTCGAACCGCTGCTCAGCGGCGCGGTGCCGTTGAAGACGCCCGCCGAAGTGGTGTCCGACCTCTCCCAGGGCAAGCTGCCGCTGCCCCTGCCGCTCGCGGGGGTGCCCCGGTGAGGCGATTCGCGGTGCTCGTGGCGAGCGCCCTGGTGCTGACCGGCTGCGGCTCGGGCGGGTTCGACGGCGTCTACAACATGCCGCTGCCCGGCGGCGCGGACGTCGGTGACCGCCCGTACGCGGTGAAGGTGCAGTTCAAGGACGTGCTGGACCTCGTGCCGCAGGCCGGCGTGAAGGTCAACGACGTGCCGGTCGGCCGGGTGGACCGGATCGCGCTGGGCGCGGACGGCTGGACCGCCGAGGTGACCGTGCTGGTCAACGGGGACGTGAAGCTGCCGGGCAACGCGGTCGCCCGGCTGCGCCAGTCCGCGCTGCTCGGCGAGAAGTACGTGGAGCTGGCCGGGCCCGCCGAAGGGCGGGAGGAGGGCGCGCTCGCCGACGGCTCGGTCATCCCGGTCGAGCGCACCAACCGCAACCCCGAGGTCGAAGAGGTCTTCGGCGCGCTGTCCATGCTGCTCAACGGCGGTGGCATCGCGCAGCTCCAGGACATCAGCCGGGAGCTGAACGCGGCCCTGGAGGGCAACGAGCCGCAGATCCGGTCGCTGCTGGACAACCTGAACCAGCTGGTCGGGGACCTGGACTCGCACAAGGGCGAGATCACCCGCGCGCTGGACGGCGTCAACCGGCTCGGCGGCACGCTGAACGCCCAGCGCGACCAGATCACCGGTGTGCTGGACGGTCTGGAGCCCGGGTTGAAGGTGCTCAGCGAGCAGCGCACCCAGCTGGTCACGCTGCTCCAGTCGCTGGACGCGCTGTCCGACGTCGCGGTGGACACGGTGAACAAGTCCAAGGACGACCTGGTGGCCGACCTGAAGGCGTTGACGCCGACGTTGCAGAAGCTCGCCGAGGCGGGCACGAACCTGCCGCACGGCTTCGAGCTGCTGCTGACCTACCCGTTCCCGGACTCGGCGGTGGACGCCATAAAGGGCGACTACACGAACCTGTACGCCGACATCGACCTGAACCTGGGCTCGATCGTGGACAACCTGGGCCGCTCGCGGCAGTCGCCGCTGCCGACCCTGCCCGGCCTGCCCGGCGTCGACGGCACCGCGCCGTCGCTGCCGCTGCCCCTGCCGAACCTGCCGCTGCCCGGCGTGTCGAACGGCTCCGGGCTGGGCGACCTGCTCGGCGGACTGCTGGGAGGCAAGCGGTGATCCCCGGTCGCATCAAGCTCCAGATCGGCGCGTTCGTGCTGATCGCGCTGGTCGGCGTGAGCTACGTGGGCGCGCGGTACGTCGGCCTCGGCCGGGTGTTCGGCGCGTCCGGGTACGTGGTGACGATGCAGCTCGCCGAGTCCGGCGGCGTGTTCACCAACGCCGAGGTCACCTACCGCGGCGTCGCCGTGGGGCGGGTCGGGCAGATGCGGCTGACCTCCGACGGGCTGGAGGTCGACCTCGACATCGACCCGAGCGCGCCGTCGATCCCGGCCGACCTGGAGGCCGTGGTCGCCAACCGGTCCGCGGTGGGCGAGCAGTTCGTCGACCTGCGGCCCCGCGCCGACGACGGCCCGTTCCTGGCGGACGGGTCGGTCATCCCGCGCTCGGCCACCAGGACGCCCCCGCCGGTGGACGGGCTGCTGACCAACCTCGACGCGTTCGCCAAGTCCGTGCCGACCGAGTCGCTGCGGACCGTGGTGGACGAGCTGGACCTGGCGTTCAACGGCACCGGGCCCGACCTCCAGGTGCTGCTGGACAACACGAAGGTGTTCACCCAGGCGGCGACGGAGCACCTGCCGCAGACCAAGGCGCTGCTCGACAGCGGGCTGGTCGTGCTGAACACGCAGGCCGCGCAGGGCGGTGCGATCCGGTCGTTCTCCGCGGACCTGCGGTCGCTGGCCGAGCAGCTGAAGAACTCCGACACCGACATCCGCCGGCTCATCGCGGTCTCGCCGCAGGCCGCCGAGCAGGTGTCGGCGCTGCTGCGGGAGACCGGGCCGAACCTGGGCGTGGTGCTGGCCAACCTGCTGACCACGGGGAACATCCTGGTCAGCCGGTTGGACGGACTGGAGCAGATCGCCGTGACGTACCCGATCATCGTCGGCGGCGGGTTCACCGTGGCCAAGGGCGACGGCACGGGCGCGCACTTCGGGCTGGCCCTGAACGTGTTCGACCCGCCGCCGTGCACGGTCGGCTACGACGGCACCACGATCCGGCAGGGCACCGACACCACCCCGGCGGAGTTGAACACGCAAGCCTATTGCGCGTTGGCGCCCGGCAGCGCCACCGGCGTGCGGGGTGCGCAGAACGCGCCTTACGGTGGCATCCCGGTGACGACGCCGACGGGTGACGCGACGTCGCAGCCGGGCCGGGAACCGACCACCGGGCAGGCCGCCGCCGAGGCGCCGCTGCTGACCAGCCTGGGGCAGTTGCTCGGTCTGCCGGGCTGAGGAGAGGGACGGGTGGACGTGCGACGTTCGGTCCGAAGGAACTGGGTGCTGCCGGTCGCGGCCGTGCTGGCGGTGCTCGCCGCCGGGTACGCGGTGTGGGCCGGGGTGTCGTGGTGGGGCGCGACGTCCAACGACTCGGTGGCGTTCTCGCGGGAGCGGGACGAGGTGCTGCGGGTGGGGCAGGTCGGGATCGCGAACTTCACCACCCTCGACTACAAGAAGGTCGACGCCGACCTCGACCGGTGGCTGGAGTCGTCGACGGGCGAGCTGCGCGCCGAGATCGAGGGTGGTCGGGACAGCCGCAAGAAGCAGATCGAGGACGCCCGGACGGTGACCGTGAGCCGGGTGCTGGACGCGGCCGTCACCGAGCTCGACGACCGGGCCGGCAAGGCGCACCTGATCGCCGTCGTGGAGACCACGGTGACGCCGGAGGGCGGGCAGTCGGTGAAGAAGGTCAACCGGTACCAGACGGACCTGACCCGCACCGATGCCGGTTGGAAGCTCAGCGCGCTGGGGCCGGTCGCGGCCGGCGGCGCGTGAACCGAGGAGATGACGTCAGTGCCACCGTCCCGCCGCCGCCCGGTCCCGACCACGCCGACCACCCGTCCGCGCGTCGCCGGCCTGCGCAAGCGCCCCGACCCGGCCTCCACCCCGAACCCCGAGCCGACCGCGAACCCCGAGCCGACGTCGGCCGAGGGCACCCGGACCGGGGACACGACCACCTCGGGCACCGGGACCAGCGGTAACGCCCCGAGCGGTACCGGATCGACCGCCGCCGGACCGACCGGTGCCGGGTCGACCGCCGGTGAACCCGCCGCGACCGCCGCGCGACCTGGTGCGGAAGCCGCCGAGGCGGAGGGCGGTCCCGCGGACCTGCCGTACGCGTACACCGGCCTGATCGAGCCCCGCGAGACCGACGAGCCGGCGGACGAGGCCCCCGAGCACCGTCCCCGCCCCACCGGCCGGCGCAAGCGCACCGGCGAGGCCGTCGCGCCCAGCGTCCTGGACGACGACGAGCCCGAGCGCGAGAAGGACGACGCCGACGACCGGGCCGCCCGCCACACCGACCGCGGGTCCGGCATGATCCTGCCCCTCTCCCTGATCGTGCTCGCGGTCCTGCTGGTCGGCCTCGGCCTGTGGTTCCAGAACCAGGCGGGCGAGGTCCGCTACAACCAGGCGCTGGTGGACAGCGGCGGCACGACCGAGGTCGCGGGCCAGGCCCGCGAGGCGGTCGAGAAGGCGTTCTCCTACAACTTCGCCGACGTCTCCGCGACCGAGAAGGCCGCCAACGAGCTGCTCGTCGGCAAGGCCAAGTGCCAGTACAACGCGATCTTCGGCCCGGTCCGCGCGCTCGCGCCCGAGCAGAAGCTCGTGGTCACGGTGAAGGCCGTGTCCAGCGGCGTGACCACGCTCGACGGCGACCGCGCCACCGTGCTGCTGTTCCTCGACCAGGTCACCACCCGCACGACCGACAACCAGAGCGGCGGCGGCATCGCGATGATGCGGGTCGGCGCGCAGAAGGTCGACGGCCGGTGGAAGGTCGACAACATGGAGATGTTCGGCCAGAGCGGCGACCAGGCGGCCGAGACCGCCAAGTGCTGATCCGGGGGCGGCCGGGTGGTCGCCCGGGGCGTCCACTCAGGACTGCGAACCCGATTTCAAGCCTCAGCACAACGTGATCTGCGCCACATTTTCGATCGGTGACCGAACGGGATCGCCGGCATCTCCCTTCGGGGTCGCAACACCCGCCAAAGGTTCACGCGGGCTCACGTCCATGTATTTTCGCAGGTCAAAGCGGTAACTCCGCGTTATCGGGCCTTGCGCCAGTGGAGTGATCGCCGCGTGGCATCTTGACTGTGGGCGTTGGCCGGGTCACTCTGTCGGTGAGCACGAGAAAGGTCCTTCCAGGTGCCTCTCGACAGTTGCCGCGCGCGTGGCTAGACTGCTCCTTTGCGCTGCCCTCTTTCCGTTTGCCCTTCGCCGAGAGCTGGATTGCCGGGCATCGCCGCACCCTTGACAGCCGTGCTAGTTCCGCTGACTAGCCAGCTACCTGTCCCTGGAAGGACGCATCTTGGCGATCTCTCGCGCGACCAAGGCCACTGCTGCGACCAACTCCACGTCGGGGATCCCCGGAGCGCCGAAGCGAGTCTCTTTCGCGAAGATCCACGAACCGCTTCAGACGCCCAACCTGCTCGACCTGCAGATCCAGTCGTTCGAATGGCTCACCGGCGACGAGGCGTGGTTCCAGCGTCGCGTCGACGAGGGTGACGAGGCGCCGACGGGCGGCCTCGAGGAGGTCTTGAACGAGATCTCCCCGATCGAGGACTTCTCCGGCTCGATGTCGCTCTCCTTCTCCGACCCGCGCTTCGACGAGGTCAAAGCCTCGACCGAGGAGTGCAAGGACAAGGACATGACGTACGCCGCCCCGTTGTTCGTCACGGCGGAGTTCACCAACCACACCACTGGCGAGATCAAGAGCCAGACGGTGTTCATGGGTGACTTCCCGATGATGACCGACAAGGGCACGTTCATCATCAACGGCACCGAGCGGGTCGTGGTCTCCCAGCTCGTCCGCTCGCCGGGTGTCTACTACGACACCGCGATCGACAAGACGACCGACAAGGACGTCTTCAGCGTCAAGATCATCCCGTCCCGGGGTGCCTGGCTGGAGTTCGACGTCGACAAGCGCGACACCGTCGGCGTCCGCATCGACCGCAAGCGCCGCCAGCCGGTGACCGTGCTGCTGAAGGCGCTGGGTTGGACGACCGAGCAGATCCGCGAGCGCTTCTCGTTCAGCGAGACGCTGCTGACGACGCTGGAGAAGGACCACACCGCGGGTACCGACGAGGCGTTGCTCGACATCTACCGCAAGCTGCGCCCGGGCGAGCCGCCGACGAAGGAGTCCGCGCAGGCGCTGCTGGAGAACCTGTTCTTCAAGGACAAGCGCTACGACCTCGCGAAGGTCGGCCGGTACAAGGTCAACAAGAAGCTCGGCCTGTCCACCCCCATCACCACGGGCGTGCTGACCGAGGAAGACATCGTCACCACGATCGAGTACCTGGTGCGCCTGCACGCGGGTGAGACGACGATGAAGCCCGGCGACGTCGAGGTGCCCGTCGAGGTCGACGACATCGACCACTTCGGCAACCGCCGCCTGCGCACCGTCGGCGAGCTGATCCAGAACCAGATCCGGGTCGGCCTGTCCCGCATGGAGCGCGTCGTCCGCGAGCGCATGACGACCCAGGACGTCGAGGCCATCACGCCGCAGACCCTGATCAACATCCGCCCGGTGGTGGCGGCGATCAAGGAGTTCTTCGGCACGTCCCAGCTCTCGCAGTTCATGGACCAGACCAACCCCCTCGCGGGCCTGACCCACAAGCGCCGCCTGTCGGCGCTGGGCCCGGGTGGTCTGTCGCGTGAGCGCGCCGGCATGGAGGTCCGCGACGTCCACCCGTCGCACTACGGCCGCATGTGCCCGATCGAGACGCCGGAAGGCCCGAACATCGGCCTGATCGGC
This sequence comes from Actinosynnema sp. NPDC091369, assembly GCF_044757065.1. Taxonomy (NCBI): domain Bacteria; kingdom Bacillati; phylum Actinomycetota; class Actinomycetes; order Pseudonocardiales; family Pseudonocardiaceae; genus Actinosynnema; species Actinosynnema sp. NPDC091369. Next base: position 1,584,619 of record NZ_JBIVUG010000001.1, read on the forward strand.
TCGCTGTCCTCCTACGGGCGGGTCAACCCGTTCGGCTTCATCGAGACGCCGTACCGCAAGGTCGTCGACGGCCGGGTCACCGACCAGATCGACTACCTGACGGCCGACGAAGAGGACCGCTACGTCAAGGCGCAGGCGAACGCCAAGATCGACGACGAGGGCAACTTCCTCGAGGAGAAGGTCCTGGTCCGCAAGAAGGGCGGCGAGGTCGAGCAGATCGACCCGTCCGACGTGGACTACATGGACGTCTCGCCGCGGCAGATGGTGTCGGCCGCGACCGCGATGATCCCGTTCCTCGAGCACGACGACGCGAACCGCGCCCTGATGGGCGCGAACATGCAGCGGCAGGCGGTGCCGCTGCTGCGCAGCGAGTCCCCGCTGGTCGGCACCGGCATGGAGCTGCGCGCCGCGGTCGACGCCGGTGACGTCGTGGTGGCCAAGAAGACCGGTGTGGTCGAGGAGATCTCCGCCGACTACGTCACGGTCATGGCCGACGACGGCTCGCGGCAGACCTACGGCCTGCACAAGTTCCGCCGGTCCAACCAGGGCACCTGCATCAACCAGAAGCCCATCGTGAACGAGGGCGACCGGGTGCAGGAGGGCCAGGTCCTGGCCGACGGCCCGTGCACCGAGAACGGCGAGATGGCGCTGGGCAAGAACCTGCTCGTCGCGATCATGCCGTGGGAGGGCCACAACTACGAGGACGCGATCATCCTGTCGCAGCGCCTCGTGCAGGACGACGTCCTGACCTCGATCCACATCGAGGAGCACGAGATCGACGCGCGGGACACCAAGCTGGGCGCCGAGGAGATCACCCGGGACATCCCGAACGTCTCCGAGGAGGTCCTGGCCGACCTCGACGAGCGCGGCATCATCCGCATCGGCGCCGAGGTCCAGCCCGGCGACATCCTGGTCGGCAAGGTCACGCCGAAGGGCGAGACCGAGCTGACCCCGGAGGAGCGGCTGCTGCGCGCGATCTTCGGCGAGAAGGCGCGCGAGGTGCGCGACACGTCGCTGAAGGTGCCCCACGGCGAGTACGGCAAGGTCATCGGCATCCGCGTGTTCAGCCGCGAGGACGACGACGAGCTGCCCCCCGGCGTGAACGAGCTGGTGCGCGTCTACGTGGCCCAGAAGCGCAAGATCCAGGACGGTGACAAGCTCGCCGGCCGCCACGGCAACAAGGGCGTCATCGGCAAGATCCTGCCGGTCGAGGACATGCCGTTCCTCGAGGACGGCACCCCGGTCGACATCGTGCTGAACACGCACGGCGTGCCGCGTCGTATGAACATCGGCCAGGTGCTGGAGACCCACCTCGGGTGGATCGCCAAGCAGGGCTGGAGCATCAACGGCGACCCGGACTGGGCGAAGAACCTGCCCGAGGAGCTCTACCACGTGGAGCCGGGCACGAAGACCGCCACGCCGGTCTTCGACGGCGCGCGCGAGGACGAGATCACGGGCCTGCTCGGCTCGACGATCCCGAACCGCGACGGCGAGCGCATGGTCAAGGAGAACGGCAAGGCGGTGCTCCTCGACGGGCGCAGCGGCGAGCCGTACCCCTTCCCCGTGTCGGTCGGCTACATGTACATCCTGAAGCTGCTGCACCTGGTGGACGACAAGATCCACGCTCGTTCCACCGGCCCGTACTCGATGATCACGCAGCAGCCGCTGGGTGGTAAGGCGCAGTTCGGTGGTCAGCGCTTCGGTGAGATGGAGTGCTGGGCGATGCAGGCGTACGGCGCCGCGTACACGCTCCAGGAACTGCTCACGATCAAGTCCGACGACGTGCTCGGCCGCGTGAAGGTCTACGAGGCCATCGTCAAGGGCGAGAACATCCCGGAGCCCGGTATCCCGGAGTCCTTCAAGGTGCTGCTCAAGGAGCTCCAGTCGCTGTGCCTCAACGTCGAGGTGCTGTCTTCGGACGGCGCCGCGATCGAGATGCGCGACGGCGACGACGAAGACCTGGAGCGCGCGGCCGCGAACCTCGGCATCAACCTGTCGAGGTCCGAGTCGCCGTCCGTGGACGACGTCGTCAACTGACGCTCGCCGGTCACCGGGCGCCCGCCCCCTGCCCAGTCGGGGGGCGGTCCCGGTGACCCAGCCACCAGCACCCCAAGCAGCACCGAACCAAAAAGGGGAAGAGAGTAGACGTGCTCGACGTCAACTTCTTCGATGAGCTTCGCATCGGTCTCGCGACCGCGGACGACATCCGCCAGTGGTCCTACGGCGAGGTCAAGAAGCCCGAGACCATCAACTACCGCACGCTCAAGCCGGAGAAGGACGGCTTGTTCTGCGAGAAGATCTTCGGTCCCACCCGGGACTGGGAGTGCTACTGCGGCAAGTACAAGCGCGTCCGCTTCAAGGGCATCATCTGCGAGCGCTGCGGCGTCGAGGTGACCCGCGCCAAGGTGCGCCGCGAGCGGATGGGCCACATCGAACTGGCCGCCCCCGTCACGCACATCTGGTACTTCAAGGGCGTCCCCAGCCGGTTGGGCTACCTGCTCGACCTGGCCCCGAAGGACCTCGAGAAGATCATCTACTTCGCCGCCTACGTCATCGTGGGCGTGAACACCGAGCTGCGCCACAACGACCTGCCCACGCTCGAGAACGAGATGCAGGTCGAGCGCAAGCGGGTCGAGAACCGGCGTGACGCCGACGTCGAGGCCCGTGCGCAGAAGCTGGAAGCCGACCTGGCCGAGCTGGAGGCGGAGGGCGCCAAGTCCGACGTCCGCCGCAAGGTCAAGGAGGGCGGCGAGCGCGAGATGCGCCAGCTCCGCGACCGCGCCCAGCGCGAGCTGGACCGGCTCGACGAGATCTGGTCCACCTTCACCAAGCTCGAGCGCGCCCAGCTGATCGCGGACGAGCTGCTCTACCGCGAGCTGTACGACCGCTACGGCGACTACTTCACCGGTGCCATGGGCGCGGAGGCCATCCAGAAGCTCCTGGGTGACTACGACGTCGACGCCGAGGCCGACGTGCTGCGCGAGACCATCCGCAGCGGCAAGGGCCAGAAGAAGCTGCGCGCCCTCAAGCGGCTCAAGGTCGTGGCCGCCTTCCAGGCGACCCGCAACAACCCGCAGGGCATGGTGCTGGACTGCGTCCCGGTCATCCCGCCGGACCTGCGCCCGATGGTGCAGCTCGACGGTGGCCGCTTCGCCACGTCCGACCTGAACGACCTGTACCGCCGCGTCATCAACCGCAACAACCGCCTCAAGCGGCTGATCGACCTCGGCGCGCCCGAGATCATCGTCAACAACGAGAAGCGGATGCTGCAGGAGGCCGTCGACGCGCTGTTCGACAACGGCCGCCGCGGCCGGCCGGTGACGGGTCCGGGCAACCGGCCGCTCAAGTCGCTGTCCGACCTGCTCAAGGGCAAGCAGGGCCGGTTCCGCCAGAACCTGCTCGGCAAGCGCGTCGACTACTCGGGCCGTTCGGTCATCGTGGTCGGCCCGCAGCTGAAGCTGCACCAGTGCGGCCTGCCCAAGCAGATGGCGCTGGAGCTGTTCAAGCCGTTCGTCATGAAGCGGCTGGTCGACCTCAACCACGCGCAGAACATCAAGTCCGCCAAGCGGATGGTGGAGCGCGCGCGCCCCGCCGTGTGGGACGTGCTCGAAGAGGTCATCACCGAGCACCCCGTGCTGCTCAACCGCGCGCCCACGCTGCACCGGCTGGGCATCCAGGCTTTCGAGCCGCAGCTGGTCGAGGGCAAGGCCATCCAGCTGCACCCGCTGGTCTGCGAGGCGTTCAACGCCGACTTCGACGGTGACCAGATGGCGGTTCACCTGCCGCTGTCCGCCGAGGCGCAGGCCGAGGCGCGCGTGCTGATGCTGTCGTCGAACAACATCCTCTCGCCCGCGTCGGGCAAGCCGCTGGCCATGCCGCGTCTGGACATGGTCACCGGCCTGTACCACCTGACCCGGCACAAGGAGAACGACCTCGGCGAGGGCCAGGCGTACTCCTCGCCCGCCGAGGCGCTGATGGCGTTCGACCGCAAGGTGCTCGGCCTCCAGGCGATGGTCAAGATCCGGATCACGGACAAGAACCCGCCGAAGGGCCAGGAGCCGGAGGGCTGGGAGCCCGGTCAGCCGTGGCTGGCCGAGACGACCCTCGGTCGCGTGCTGTTCAACGAGGTCCTGCCGCAGGACTACCCGTTCATCAACGAGGTCATGCCGAAGAAGCGGCAGGCGACGATCATCAACGACCTCGCCGAGCGGTACCCGATGGTCACCGTCGCCCGGACGCTGGACAAGCTGAAGGACGCCGGTTTCTACTGGGCCACCCGGTCGGGCGTCACGGTCGCGATCTCCGACGTGCTCGTGCCGGAGGCCAAGCAGGGCATCCTGGACGAGTACGAGAAGCTCGCGGACGCGGTGGAGAAGCGCTACCAGCGCGGTCAGCTCTCCTACACCGAGCGCAACAACGAGCTCGTCAAGGTGTGGACCAAGGCCACCGAAGAGGTCGCCGAGGTCATGGAGGCCAACTTCCCCGAGGACAACTCGATCCGCATGATCGTGAAGTCCGGGGCGGCGGGCAACATGACCCAGGTCCGGTCGCTGGCCGGCATGCGTGGTCTGGTGACCAACCCGAAGGGCGAGTACATCCCGCGTCCGATCAAGAACTCGTTCCGCGAGGGCTTGTCGGTGCTGGAGTACTTCATCGCCACGCACGGCGCCCGCAAGGGTCTGGCCGACACCGCGCTGCGCACCGCCGACTCGGGTTACCTGACCCGTCGTCTGGTGGACGTCTCGCAGGACGTCATCATCCGCGAGGTCGACTGCGGCACCAGCCGCGGCGTGAACATGACGGTCGGCGAGCGGCAGGGCGACAAGGTCGTGCTGCACGAGTTCGCGCAGACCAGCGTGTACGCGCGGACCATCGCCGAGGACATCACCGACGCCGATGGCAACATCGTGCTCAACCGCGGTGACGACCTGGGCGACCCGGCGCTGGCCACGCTCGTCGAGGCGGGCGTGACCCGGGTCAAGGTCCGCTCCGTGCTGACCTGCGAGTCCGCGGTCGGTGTGTGCGCGTCCTGCTACGGCCGTTCGATGGCGACCGGCAAGCTGGTCGACGTCGGCGAGGCCGTCGGCATCGTCGCCGCGCAGTCCATCGGTGAGCCCGGCACGCAGCTGACCATGCGCACGTTCCACCAGGGTGGTGTGGCCGGTGACGACATCACCACCGGTCTGCCCCGTGTGCAGGAGCTGTTCGAGGCCCGCGTGCCGAAGGGCAAGGCGCCCATCGCGGACGTCGACGGCCGGGTGCGCATCGAGGACGGCGACCGGTTCTGGAAGATCACCCTCATCCCGGACGACGGGTCCGAGGAGATCGTCTTCGAGAAGCTGTCGAAGCGTCAGCGGCTGGCCAACACGGCCACCGGCCCGTTGCAGGACGGCGACCACGTGCACGTGGGCCAGCAGCTGCTGGAGGGCACGCCCGACCCGCACGAGGTGCTGCGCGTGATGGGGCCCCGCGAGGCCCAGCTGCACCTGGTGCAAGAGGTCCAGAAGGTCTACCGGGCCCAGGGTGTGGCGATCCACGACAAGCACATCGAGGTCATCGTCCGGCAGATGCTGCGCCGGGTGACGATCATCGACTCGGGTGCGACCGAGTTCCTGCCGGGCTCGCTGGTCGAGCGCGCGGAGTTCGAGTCGGGCAACCGGGCCGTGGTGGCCGAGGGTGGCGAGCCCGCCGCCGGCCGTCCGGTGCTGATGGGTATCACGAAGGCGTCGCTGGCCACGGACTCGTGGCTGTCGGCGGCCTCCTTCCAGGAGACGACGAGGGTCCTGACCGACGCCGCCATCAACGGGCGTTCGGACAAGCTCATCGGCCTGAAGGAGAACGTGATCATCGGCAAGCTGATCCCGGCCGGCACCGGCATCAACCGGTACCGGAACATCCAGGTGCAGCCGACCGAGGAAGCGCGTGCGGCGGCGTACGCGATCCCGAGCTACGACGACGGCTACTACACGCCGGACGTCTTCGGCACGGGTACGGGTGCCGCGGTCCCGCTGGACGACTACGACTTCGGCCGCGACTACCGCTGAAGCAACCAGTCGGCTGAAAGGCCCCCGGAGCCTCCCGCTCCGGGGGCCTTTCCCGTGAGTCGAACGTTCAGGCCCCGAGAGTCGAACGCTCAGGTACCCCGAATTCAACGCTCAGGACGCGCGGATGCCGCTGTTGTGGCCCGCCGGTGCGTTCTGAACGTTGAACTCAGGGGGCCTGAACGTTCGACTCTCGGGGCCTGAGGGTTCGACTCTCGGGGCCTGAGCGTTCGACTCGCGGGGTCTGGAGGTTCGACTCGCGCGAGGTCAGGTGGGGCGGCGGCGGGATTTGGCCAGCGAGCGGGCGCGGGCGACCAGGTCGTCGACCAGGTCGGAGTCCGCGAGCGGGGGAGTGGCGTCCGAGCAGCACGGTGGCTTGGTGCGCTTCTCGGTCAGCTTCGGGCGGACGCCCGCCAGCTCGTACAGCGCCTCGTAGAGGTCGCGACCGGGGTCGTCGTCGTGCGGACCGACGAGCAGGACCCACGCGGTGCGCGGGGACGGGAAGGCCACGACGACGCGGTCGGGCCCGCGGAGGTGCTTCACGCACAGGCGCGGCAGGGGTTCGGGACCGGTGACCCGGTAGCCGAGGGCCAGGCAGCCGCTGTGGGCGAGCTCGTCCAGGAACCGGTCGTAGGCGATGCGGGCGGCACCGCGCAGGCCGGCGGCCTGACCGGCCGCGACGGGCGTTTCGACGACGGTGATCAGCGAACTACGCGTCCTTCACCGCGGTGCAGCTGCTCCAGGCTGGTGGCGAGGTCGGCGCGGTCGAGCAGCGCCGCGTCGCTCAACCGCCGGTGCACCTCGTCCAGCAACCCGCGGCTCTTGCCCGCGCGCCTCAGGTCCGACACGACGTGCAGCACCTCGTGCAGCCGCTCGGCGTCCAGCAGCATCCGGGGTTCCTGGCTGTGGATGGCGAGCACGCCCTCGCGCGCCCACGCCTTGACCGTCTTCTCGGTCAGCTCCAGCAGCTCACCGGCCACCACCGGTCGCACCGGCGGCGCCTTGCGCAGGGCCTTCGCCACCACGCCGCGCAGCTTGCGCCGGCGCTCGTCGTCCTCGGACAAGCTCGACGCGACCTCTTCGATCTCCTCGATCTGGTCGAACAGGTCGCGGATCTGCGCAGCCTCGGTGGCGACGGACATGACGGGCCTCCTCGGGTTCACTACCGAGTATCGCCCGGTTTTTCGGTAGTAGCAACGGTGGCCCCGCACCGGGGTGCGGGGCCACCGAGGGTGAAGATCAGGACGAGAAGAACAACCCGCCCAGGCCGCGGTGCTTCCGGTGGCCGTAGTGGCCGCCGCCGTAGCCCCAACCCGGCTGCGGAGCCGGCTGCTGCACGTAGTGCACCTGCGCAGGAGGCGCGACCGGCGGCGGGGGCGGCGGAGCGGCCATCTGCTGCTCGAGCCGGGTGATGGCCTCCAGCTCGCCGTAGTCGAGGAAGACCCCGCGGCAGCCATCGCACTGCTCGATGTGCACGCCCATGCGGTCGAAGGTGCGCATGTTCGCATGACACTTGGGACACTGCATCGTGTGAGCCTCCTGCTCTTGACGCGATGGATTCGATATTAGCCGCGCCGAATGGGTTCGTGTGTCGACACGATCCGCGCGCACGCGTCGATCAGCGCTTCTTGGGCGTCGTTCAACTCGGTTCCGTCGCGCTCCGCAGCGGAAAGGGCACGCGCCGCCATCTGCACGACCAAAGCGCGCGCCGGGGCGTCCAGCACCGACCACGGGTCGGCCCGCGGCACGCCCGCGCCGCCCGCGTCCAGGTACGCCCCGAGCAGCCGGCCCCACGCCTGCGCGTCGAGCACGCCCGCCGCGTGCAGCGCGGCCGGCCGGGCCAGGTCCCACGCCGGGTCGCCCACGCCCAGGTCGTCCACGTCGATCAACCGGTACCCGTCCCGCCGCACGAGCTGGCCCAGGTGCCAGTCGCCGTGGATGAGGGTGGTCCCGCCCCCGTCGAACTCCGGCAACGTCGCGAACGCCCGGCGCACCAGGTCGGCGGCAGGCGTGTCCAGCGCCAGGTCGCGCACCGCCCGCCGCATCCGTGGCACGGCGCCCGCGGCCGGCACGGGCGGCGCGAAGTCCGCCGAGGTGAACCGGTGCAACGCGGCCAGCATTCGCCCGGCGGCCTCCATCGGCAGGTCCTCGGGCGCGCTCTGCGGCACGGGCGTGCCCATCGGCCACGCCGTCACGACCCGGCCGAGCACCACCGCGGGCGCCGACCGGGGCGCGAGCAGCAGCCCGCCCAGCCGCGGGTCGGCGGCCAGCCGGAGCCGGTCGGTGAGCAGGCCGAGGTCCGTGCCGCGCTCGTGCGCCTTGAGCACCACGTCGGCGACCCGGATCACGACGACGTCGCCGCGCACCGCGAGCACCTCGGGCGAGGCGTCGGCGGCCACCAGCGCCGCCATGCCCGCGATGAGATCGGAGTTCACCGGACCAGTGTGACCCGATTCGCGTGCAACCCCGCGCACCACTCGTTCGAGTGAAATAGCGGTCACGTCGACCGGCGCGTCCCGCGCATTCGTGTTCTTCTGGGCACTGAGCCACCCATCGGCCCCCGACTGCGGGCCCGGCCGGGCGGTCGGCTGCGAGCGCCGTCACAAAACCACACCTGCGGGTGGAACCGGCACACGTCGCGTCGTCCGCGTGAACAGGCTCCGAGGTGCCCCCGTTTTGACCCGTGGGAACCAGGCGGGGTATCTTTGGTACTCGTGCCCGACCCATGTCGGGCCGCTCCGCGTGCCTACGCGCCAGTGGTGCTGGAAAGCCGGCCGCGGTGACCTCCACGCGTAGGGGCATCCTGGGATGTCGCCTGCGGACCTGGGGCGCAGTGCACGCACTTTCGGCACCGCCGGAAGCGGCGACACGCCCGACCTCGGGTGCAGAGAGGGACCAAGTAAACAGGGCTCGTCGCCCACGCGGCGGGCACGTAAAGGGAAGAAGCAGCCGGCGTATGCCAACGATCCAGCAGCTGGTCCGCAAGGGCCGGCAGGACAAGGTCGCCAAGCAGAAGACCGCGGCGCTCAAGGGCAGCCCGCAGCGGCGCGGTGTGTGCACCCGCGTCTACACGACCACGCCCAAGAAGCCGAACTCGGCGCTGCGCAAGGTCGCCCGCGTGAAGCTGACGAGCGGTATCGAGGTCACGGCTTACATCCCCGGTGAGGGCCACAACCTCCAGGAGCACTCGATGGTGCTCGTGCGCGGCGGTCGTGTGAAGGACCTCCCCGGTGTCCGCTACAAGATCATCCGCGGTTCCCTCGACACGCAGGGCGTGAAGAACCGCAAGCAGGCTCGCAGCCGGTACGGCGCGAAGAAGGAGAAGAGCTGATGCCCCGCAAGGGACCGGCCCCGAAGCGGCCGCTGATCTCCGACCCGGTCTACAGCTCTCCGCTGGTGACCCAGCTCATCAACAAGGTGCTGGTCGACGGCAAGCGCTCCGTGGCCGAGCGGATCGTGTACGGCGCCCTCGAAGGCGCCCGCGAGAAGACCGGCACGGACCCGGTCGTCACGCTCAAGCGCGCCCTGGACAACGTCAAGCCCGCGCTCGAGGTGAAGTCCCGCCGCGTCGGTGGCGCCACCTACCAGGTGCCGGTCGAGGTCAAGCCCGGCCGCTCGACCACCCTCGCGCTGCGCTGGCTGATCACCTTCTCCCGGCAGCGCCGTGAGAAGACCATGATCGAGCGCCTGATGAACGAGCTGCTCGACGCGAGCAACGGCCTCGGCGCGAGCGTCAAGCGCCGCGAGGACACGCACAAGATGGCCGAGTCCAACAAGGCCTTCGCCCACTACCGCTGGTGATGTGACGCCCCGCTGGTCCCGAGAGGGCCGGCGGGGCTCTCCCAGCCCTAGTGAGCCTGCTACCAGCTAGCTCAAGACAGGGGAAGACACCCGTGGCACAGGACGTGCTCACCGACCTGGCCAAGGTCCGCAACATCGGGATCATGGCCCACATCGACGCGGGCAAGACCACGACGACCGAGCGGATCCTGTTCTACACCGGGATCAGCTACAAGATCGGCGAGGTCCACGACGGCGCCGCGGTCATGGACTGGATGGAGCAGGAGCAGGAGCGCGGCATCACGATCACGTCGGCCGCGACGACCTGCTTCTGGAAGAACCACCAGATCAACCTGATCGACACGCCGGGCCACGTCGACTTCACCGTCGAGGTGGAGCGCAACCTCCGCGTCCTCGACGGCGCCGTTGCCGTGTTCGACGGCAAGGAGGGCGTCGAGCCCCAGTCCGAGCAGGTCTGGCGCCAGGCGACCAAGTACGACGTCCCCCGCATCTGCTTCGTCAACAAGATGGACAAGCTGGGCGCGGACTTCTACTTCACCATCCGCACCATCTCCGAGCGCCTGGGCGCGAAGCCGCTGCCGATCCAGATCCCGATCGGCGCCGAGAGCGACTTCATCGGCGTCGTGGACCTGGTCGAGATGCGGGCGCTCACGTGGCGCGGTGAGGTCCAGAAGGGCGAGGACTACACCGTCGAGGAGATCCCCGCGGACCTGGTCGACAAGGCCAACGAGTACCGCGAGCAGCTCATCGAGGCCGTCGCCGAGACCGACGACGCCCTGATGGAGTCCTACCTCGGTGGCGAAGAGCTGACCGTCGAGCAGATCAAGAACGGCATCCGCAAGATCGTCTCCGACGGTTCCGCGTACCCGGTGCTGTGCGGCTCGGCGTTCAAGAACAAGGGCGTGCAGCCCATGCTCGACGCCGTGATCGACTTCCTGCCGTCGCCGCTGGACCTCCCGCCGGTCGAGGGCACGCTGCAGGACGGCGAGACGCCGGCCTTCCGCAAGCCCGAGAGCGCCGAGCCGTTCTCCGCGTTGGCGTTCAAGATCGCCGTGCACCCCTTCTTCGGCAAGCTGACCTACATCCGGGTGTACTCGGGTCGGGTCGCCTCCGGCACCCAGGTCATCAACTCGACCAAGGACCGCAAGGAGCGCATCGGGAAGATCTTCCAGATGCACGCCAACAAGGAGAACCCGGTCGACGAGGCCATCGCCGGTCACATCTACGCCGTGATCGGTCTGAAGGACACCACCACCGGTGAGACGCTGAGCGACCCGCAGGCGCCCATCGTGCTGGAGTCCATGACCTTCCCCGAGCCGGTCATCCAGGTGGCGATCGAGCCCAAGACGAAGGCCGACCAGGAGAAGCTGGGCACGGCGATCCAGAAGCTGGCCGAGGAGGACCCGACGTTCCGGGTCAACCTGGACCAGGAGACCGGCCAGACGATCATCGCCGGCATGGGCGAGCTCCACCTGGACATCCTGGTGGACCGCATGCGCCGCGAGTTCAAGGTCGAGGCCAACATCGGCAAGCCCCAGGTGGCGTACCGGGAGACGATCCGCCGCAAGGTGGAGAAGTACTCCTACACCCACAAGAAGCAGACCGGTGGCTCCGGCCAGTTCGCGAAGGTCCTCATCGACCTGGAGCCGCTGGAGAAGACCGAGGACGGCGCTCTCTACGAGTTCGTCAACGCGGTCACCGGTGGTCGCATCCCGCGGGAGTACATCCCGTCCGTGGACGCGGGCGCCCAGGACGCGATGCAGTACGGCGTGCTGGCGGGCTACCCGCTGGTGGGCGTCAAGGTGACGCTGGTCGACGGCGCCTACCACGAGGTCGACTCGTCGGAGATGGCGTTCAAGATCGCGGGCTCCATGGCGCTCAAGGAAGCCGCCCGGCAGGCGAGCCCGGCGATCCTCGAGCCGTTGATGGCCGTCGAGGTCACCACGCCCGAGGAGTACATGGGCGACGTGATCGGCGACTTGAACTCCCGCCGTGGCCAGATCCAGGCCATGGAAGAGCGCAGCGGCACCCGCGTCGTCAAGGCGCTGGTCCCGCTGTCGGAGATGTTCGGGTATGTCGGCGACCTGCGGTCCAAGACCCAGGGTCGCGCGAACTACTCGATGACCTTTGACTCCTACGCCGAGGTTCCCGCGAACGTCGCGAAGGAGATCATCGCGAAGGCGACGGGCGAGTAACCCCAACCGGAGCACCGCAGCACCACGCGGGCTCTCCGGGGGGATGCCCCGGGGTCCGCACAACCGACCCTGACGTGAAGTCCGGCGGGTGGGAACCCATCCGCCGGGCTAAGCAATAGAAGTCCAGGAGGACATTCCAGTGGCGAAGGCGAAGTTCGAGCGGACGAAGCCGCACGTCAACATCGGCACCATCGGTCACATCGACCACGGTAAGACGACGCTGACGGCTGCCATCTCCAAGGTCCTGCACGACAAGTACCCGGACCTGAACCCCTTCACGCCGTTCGACCAGATCGACAAGGCGCCGGAGGAGAAGCAGCGCGGCATCACGATCTCGATCGCGCACATCGAGTACCAGACCGACAAGCGCCACTACGCGCACGTCGACTGCCCCGGTCACGCCGACTACATCAAGAACATGATCACCGGTGCGGCGCAGATGGACGGCGCCATCCTGGTGGTCGCGGCGACCGACGGCCCGATGCCGCAGACCAAGGAGCACGTCCTCCTGGCCCGCCAGGTCGGTGTGCCCTACATCGTGGTCGCCCTGAACAAGGCCGACATGGTGGACGACGAGGAGATCCTGGAGCTCGTCGAGCTCGAGGTCCGCGAGCTGCTCTCCGAGTACGAGTTCCCCGGTGACGACCTGCCGGTCGTCCGCGTCTCCGCGCTGAAGGCGCTGGAGGGCGACGCCGAGTGGGGCGAGAAGCTCATCGGCCTCATGGACGCCGTGGACGAGAACATCCCGGAGCCCGAGCGCGAGGTCGACCGGCCGTTCCTGATGCCGGTCGAGGACGTGTTCACCATCACCGGTCGTGGCACCGTGGTGACCGGTCGCATCGAGCGCGGCATCATCAAGGTCAACGAAGAGGTCGAGATCGTCGGCATCAAGGAGACCTCGAAGAAGACGACGGTCACCTCGATCGAGATGTTCAAGAAGTTCCTCGACGAGGGTCGCGCCGGCGACAACGCGGCGCTGCTGCTGCGCGGCATCAAGCGCGAGGAGGTGGAGCGCGGCATGGTGATCGTGAAGCCGGGCACCACGACCCCGCACACCGAGTTCGAGGCGCAGGTCTACATCCTGTCGAAGGACGAGGGTGGCCGTCACACGCCGTTCTTCAACAACTACCGCCCGCAGTTCTACTTCCGCACGACCGACGTGACCGGCGTCGTGACCCTCCCCGAGGGCACCGAGATGGTCATGCCGGGCGACACCACGTCGATGGCCGTGAAGCTGATCCAGCCGATCGCCATGGACGAGGGCCTGCGGTTCGCCATCCGCGAGGGTGGCCGCACCGTCGGCGCGGGTTCGGTCACCAAGATCATCAAGTGACCTGGCTCTAAATCTCACCCCCCGATTTGGTCTGCGCACCCCGGTGTGCGACCATTGACGGGTTGCTCGTCGGGGCGGCCGGTTCGAGTTCTGGACTCGGCCGCCCCGCCACGAGTGGGGTTTGATCGAGCAAGACAATCCCACAGGTTTCATCAGTGGGACCGGTCTATGTGTTGGGGCGCGACACGCCCGACCGCGTGGACCGGGCACCGTGACACCGCTCGGTGTCAATCCTGAATAGGGGGCGGAGCGCGCCGGAGGTCCCGTGACCTCGTGCAAGGTGCCCGCACCGCAGCGGTACTAGAAGCAGAGGAACGGCAAGCCATCATGGCGGGACAGAAGATCCGCATCCGGCTCAAGGCCTACGACCACGAGGCGATCGACGCGTCCGCGCGCAAGATCGTCGAGACCGTGACGCGCACCGGCGCTCGGGTCGTCGGGCCTGTGCCGCTGCCCACTGAGAAGAACGTTTACTGCGTCATCCGCTCGCCGCACAAGTACAAGGACTCGCGCGAGCACTTCGAGATGCGCACGCACAAGCGTCTGATCGACATCCTCGACCCGACGCCGAAGACGGTGGACGCGCTCATGCGCATCGACCTGCCGGCGAGCGTCGACGTCAACATCCAGTAAGCGTTGGACGCGGCAGTGTTGATCCCATTTGGGGCGGAGAGTAACGAGACCCATGTCTGACAGGCAGGTTAAGGGCCTCCTGGGCACCAAGCTCGGCATGACTCAGGTCTTCGACGAGAACAACCGGATCGTTCCGGTGACCGTCGTCAAGGCCGAGCCGAACGTGGTCACCCAGGTTCGGACCCAGGAGAACGACGGCTACTCGGCCGTGCAGCTGGCCTTCGGCGCGATCGACCCGCGCAAGGTCAACAAGCCCGTTGCGGGCCACTACGCCAAGGCGGGCGTCACGCCCCGCCGCCACTTGGCGGAGCTGCGCACCACGGACGCGTCCGAGTACACGGTCGGCCAGGAAGTCACCGCCGAGGTCTTCGAGGCCGGCGCGGTGGTCGACGTGGTCGGCACCAGCAAGGGCAAGGGCACCGCGGGTGTCATGAAGCGCCACGGCTTCCGCGGCCTCGGCGCGAGCCACGGCACGCAGCGCAAGCACCGCTCGCCGGGTTCCATCGGCGGCTGCGCCACGCCCGGCCGCGTGTTCAAGGGCCTGCGGATGGCGGGCCGGATGGGCCACGTGCGGGTGACCACCCAGAACCTCAAGGTGCACCGCGTGGACGCCGAGTCCGGCCTCCTGCTGATCAAGGGCGCCGTGCCCGGCCCCAAGGGCGGCACCGTGTTCATCAAGACCGCTGCGAAGGGTGGTGCCTGATCATGACTTCCGTTGAGATCCGCACCCCGGCCGGCAAGGCGGACGGCTCCGTCGAGCTGCCCGCCGCCATCTTCGACGCGCAGGCGAACGTGGCGCTGCTGCACCAGGTCGTCGTGGCCCAGCTGGCCGCGGCCCGCCAGGGCACGCACGCGACCAAGACCCGCGGCGACGTCCGCGGCGGTGGCAAGAAGCCGTACCGGCAGAAGGGCACCGGCCGCGCCCGTCAGGGCTCGACCCGCGCGCCGCAGTTCGCCGGTGGTGGCGTCGTCCACGGCCCGCAGCCGCGTGACTACAGCCAGCGCACCCCCAAGAAGATGAAGGCCGCCGCCCTGCGTGGCGCCCTCTCCGACCGGGCGCGTGCCGGCCAGGTCCACGTGGTGACGAGCTTCGTCGAGGGCGACACGCCGTCGACCAAGTCGGCCCGCAAGGTGCTGGAGTCGGTGACCGAGGCCCGCCGCGTGCTGGCCGTGCTGCTGCGCACCGACGAGGTCTCGTGGGTCAGCCTGCGCAACCTGCCGCACGTGCACATCATCGCGCCGGACCAGCTGAACACGTACGACGTGCTGGTCAACGACGACGTGGTGTTCACCAAGGACGCGCTCGACGTGTTCCTCGCGAGCAAGTCCCAGCACGGGCAGGGTTCCGCCGAGGCCACGGCGTCGTCGTCCGAGACTGACGAGGAGGCCGCGAAGTGATCCCCGACCACCGGGACATCCTGCTCGCGCCGGTCATCTCCGAGAAGTCCTACGGGCTGCTCGAGGAGAACAAGTACACCTTCGTGGTGGCTCCCGGCTCGAACAAGACCCAGATCAAGATTGCCGTGGAGAAGGTCTTCGGCGTCAAGGTCGTCAGCGTCAACACGATCAACCGCCAGGGCAAGCGCAAGCGCACCCGGACGGGCTACGGCAAGCGCAAGGACACCAAGCGCGCCATCGTGACGCTGTCCGCCGAGAGCAAGCCGATCGAGATCTTCGGCGGCCCGGCCGCCTGATGACGACGAGGACTGCGTAGAGATGGGCATTCGCAAGTACAAGCCGACGACCCCCGGTCGTCGCGGTGCGAGCGTCTCCGACTTCGCCGAGATCACTCGGACGACGCCGGAGAAGTCGCTGATCCGCCCGCTGCACGGCCGTGGTGGTCGCAACGCGTCGGGCAAGATCACGACGCGGCACAAGGGTGGCGGTCACAAGCGGGCCTACCGCCTGATCGACTTCCGCCGCACCGACAAGGACGGCGTGCCGGCCAAGGTCGCGCACATCGAGTACGACCCCAACCGCACCGCGCGCATCGCGCTGCTGCACTACTTCGACGGCGAGAAGCGCTACATCATCGCCCCGTCGAAGCTGCAGCAGGGCGACGTCGTGGAGAACGGCCCCAAGGCCGACATCAAGCCGGGCAACAACCTGCCGCTGCGCAACATCCCCGTCGGCACGGTGGTCCACGCGATCGAGCTCCGCCCCGGCGGCGGCGCGAAGATCGCCCGCTCGGCCGGTGCCAGCGTGCAGCTCGTCGCGAAGGACGGCCCCTACGCCCAGCTGCGGATGCCCTCGGGCGAGATCCGCAACGTGGACGTCCGGTGCCGCGCCACGGTCGGCGAGGTCGGCAACGCCGAGCACCAGAACATCAACTGGGGCAAGGCCGGCCGCATGCGGTGGAAGGGCAAGAAGCCCACCGTCCGCGGTGTCGCCATGAACCCGGTGGACCACCCGCACGGTGGTGGTGAGGGCAAGACCTCCGGTGGTCGCCACCCGGTGAACCCGGCCGGCAAGCCCGAGGGTCGCACCCGCCGCCGCAAGCCAAGCGACAAGCTCATCGTCCGGCGTCGTCGCACCGGTAAGAAGCGCTGAGCAGGGAGGGAGTGAAGGATGCCTCGCAGCCTTAAGAAGGGCCCCTTCGTGGACGACCACCTGCTCAAGAAGGTGGACGTCCTCAACGAGTCGGGCAAGAAGACCGTCATCAAGACCTGGTCCCGCCGGTCGACGATCATCCCCGACATGTTGGGCCACACGATCGCGGTGCACGACGGCCGCAAGCACGTGCCGGTGTTCGTGACGGAGGCGATGGTCGGGCACAAGCTCGGCGAGTTCGCCCCGACCCGCACGTTCAAGGGCCACATCAAGGACGACCGGAAGTCGCGCCGTCGCTAGGCGACGAACTAGAGGAAGAGCAAGGGGAAGCAGCGATGAACGCCCGTAACGAAGCCGAAGCGCCGGAGTTCCCGCGCGCCGTGGCTCGGGCTCGCTACGTCCGTGACACGCCCATGAAGGTGCGTCGCGTCGTCGAGCTCATCAGGGGTCGTAGCGCCAGCGAGGCCCTGGCCGTGCTCCAGTTCGCGCCGCAGGCGGCATCTGAGCCGGTCCGCAAGGTGCTGCAGAGCGCCGTGGCCAACGCCGAGAACAACCTGTCCCTGGACCCCGACACCCTGTGGGTGTCGAAGGTCTACGTGGACGAGGGTCCGACCCTCAAGCGGTTCCGCCCGCGCGCCCAGGGCCGCGCCTACCGGATCCGCAAGCGGACGAGCCACATCACCGTCGAGGTGGAGAGCCGTCCGAAGAAGACCAGCGCGAAGGCCGGCGCTGACAGGAAGGGGGCTCGGTAGTGGGCCAGAAAATCAACCCGCACGGCTTCCGACTTGGTATCACCACGGACTGGAAGTCCCGCTGGTACGCCGACAAGCAGTACGCGGAGTACGTGGCGGAGGACGTCAAGATCCGCAAGCTGCTCTCGAAGGGCATGGAGCGGGCCGGCATCTCGAAGGTGGAGATCGAGCGCACCCGTGACCGGGTCCGCGTCGACATCCACACCGCCCGGCCGGGCATCGTCATCGGCCGCCGCGGCGCCGAGGCCGACCGCATCCGCGGTGAGCTGGAGAAGCTCACCAAGAAGCAGGTGCAGCTCAACATCCTCGAGGTGAAGAGCCCGGAGTCGGACGCCCAGCTCGTCGCGCAGGGCGTGGCCGAGCAGCTGTCCAACCGCGTGGCGTTCCGCCGCGCGATGCGCAAGGCCATCCAGTCGGCCATGCGCTCGCCCCAGGTCAAGGGCATCCGCGTGCAGTGCGGCGGTCGTCTCGGCGGTGCCGAGATGTCCCGCTCCGAGCACTACCGCGATGGCCGCGTGCCGCTGCACACGCTGCGTGCCGACATCGACTACGGCTTCTTCGAGGCCCGCACCACGTTCGGCCGGATCGGCGTGAAGGTGTGGATCTACAAGGGCGACATCGTCGGTGGCATCAGCGCCAAGCGCGAGCGTGACGCCGCTCCGGCGGCCGACCGCGCACCGCGCCGCGACCGCAACGAGCGCCCGAACCGGGCCCGTCGTTCGGGCGCGAGCGGCACCACCGCGACGAGCACCGAGGCCGGCCGGGCCGCTGCGGGCGACCAGGCCGCCGCACCGACCGAAGAGAAGACGGAGGGCTGAGTCGTGCTCATCCCGCGCAGGGTTAAGCACCGCAAGCAGCACCACCCCGGACGGTCCGGTGCTGCCAAGGGCGGCACGAGGGTCACCTTCGGCGAGTACGGCATCCAGGCTCTGGAGCCCGCCTACGTGACCAACCGGCAGATCGAGTCGGCTCGTATCGCGATCACCCGGCACATCCGCCGTGGTGGCAAGGTCTGGATCAACATCTTCCCGGACCGCCCGCTGACCAAGAAGCCGGCCGAGACCCGCATGGGTTCCGGTAAGGGTTCGCCGGAGTGGTGGGTGGCCAACATCAAGCCGGGTCGGGTGCTCTTCGAGATGAGCTTCCCGAACGAGGCTGTGGCCCGCGAGGCGCTGCGCCGCGCGATCCACAAGCTCCCGATGAAGTGCCGCATCGTTACGCGTGAGGGTGGTGAGTTCTGATGGCAGCGGGTACCACCGCTTCCGAGCTGCGTGAGCTCACCGAGGAAGAGCTCGTGCTGCGCCTGAGGGAGGCGAAGGAGGAGCTGTTCAACCTCCGCTTCCAGATGGCCACCGGGCAGCTCGACAACAACCGCCGCCTGCGCACGGTCCGGCACGAGATCGCCCGGATCTACACCGTGATGCGGGAGCGGGAGCTGGGCCTGTCGGCCTCTCCCGACGCGGTTTCCACTGGTGAGGGTGCGGCATGAGCGAGAACAACGAAGTGACCACCGAGGTTCGCAACGACCGCAAGGTCCGCGAGGGCTACGTCGTGTCCGACAAGATGGACAAGACGATCGTGGTGGCGGTCGAGGACCGCAAGAAGCACCGCCGGTACTCGAAGGTCATGCGCTCCACCACCAAGGTGAAGGCGCACGACGAGCAGAACACCGCCGGCGTCGGCGACCGCGTCCTGCTGATGGAGACGCGGCCGTTGTCGGCCACCAAGCGCTGGCGCCTCGTCGAGATCCTCGAGAAGGCCAAGTAGCCAGTCGTACGACCGAGCCCGTCAGGTCGGAAATCTGGCGGGCCAGGAATGGTCAAGGAGCAGGTAAGTGATCCAGCAGGAGTCGCGGCTGCGCGTCGCCGACAACACCGGTGCGAAGGAAATCCTCTGCATCCGTGTTCTCGGTGGCTCGGGCCGCCGCTACGCGGGCATCGGGGACATCATCGTCGCGACGGTGAAGCAGGCCATCCCGGGTGCCGGCGTCAAGAAGGGCGACGTCGTCAAGGCGGTCATCGTCCGCACCGTCAAGGAGAAGCGCCGTCCCGACGGCTCTTACATCCGGTTCGACGAGAACGCCGCGGTGCTCATCAAGAACGACAACGAGCCGCGGGGCACCCGCATCTTCGGCCCGGTCGGTCGTGAGCTGCGCGACAAGAAGTTCATGAAGATCATCTCGTTGGCGCCGGAGGTGCTCTGACCATGAAGGTGAAAAAGGGCGACACCGTCGTGGTTATCGCCGGCAAGGACAAGGGTGCTCGCGGCAAGGTCATCCAGGCTTACCCCGCTGAGAACCGCGTCCTGGTCGAGGGCGTCAACCGCATGAAGAAGCACACCCGGATCACGCAGACCGAGCGCGGCGCGCAGTCGGGCGGCATCGTGACCCAGGAGGCCCCCATCCACGTGTCCAACGTGATGGTGGTCGACTCGGACGGCAAGCCGACCCGTGTGGGCTACCGGACGAACGACGAGGGCAAGCGGGTCCGCATTTCCCGTCGTAACGGGAAGGACATCTGATGACCACCGTTGAGAAGACCATGCCGCGGCTGAAGGCCCGCTACCGCGAGGAGATCGTCGCCTCGCTGCGCGAGCAGTTCGAGTACGCCAACGTCATGCAGATCCCGGGCGTGGTGAAGGTCGTCGTCAACATGGGTGTCGGTGACGCCGCCCGCGACGGCAAGCTGATCGAGGGCGCCGTCAAGGACCTCTCGATCATCACCGGTCAGCGCCCCGAGGTCCGCCGGGCCCGCAAGTCCATCGCGCAGTTCAAGCTGCGCGAGGGCATGCCGATCGGCGCGCGCGTCACGCTGCGCGGCGACCGCATGTGGGAGTTCCTGGACCGCCTGCTGACGATCGCGCTGCCGCGTATCCGCGACTTCCGCGGTCTGTCGGGCAAGCAGTTCGACGGCAACGGCAACTACACGTTCGGCCTCAACGAGCAGTCGATGTTCCACGAGATCGACCCGGACGCCATCGACCGTCCCCGCGGTATGGACATCACCGTGGTCACGACCGCGACCAACGACGAAGAGGGCCGGGCGCTGCTGAAGCTCCTGGGCTTCCCGTTCAAGGAGAACTGATCATGGCCAAGAAGGCGCTGATCAACAAGGCCGCGGCCAAGCCGAAGTTCAAGGTGCGGGGTTACACCCGCTGCCAGCGTTGCGGTCGCCCGCACTCGGTGTTCCGCAAGTTCGGCCTGTGCCGGATCTGCCTCCGCGAGATGGCGCACCGGGGCGAGCTGCCCGGTGTGAACAAGTCCAGCTGGTAAGTCCGGCTCGGCGGCAGGTTTTTTGACTCATCACTTCGCTGTAGGCCCGTCCACGACCAGCCGGCCGCAAGACCGGCTCGGACCCTGGCTGGGGAACCGCAGCGAGAAAGGTTGACCAGGTCACCATGACGATGACCGACCCGATCGCAGACATGTTGACGCGTCTGCGGAACGCGAACTCGGCTTACCACGACAAGGTCGTGATGCCGCACTCGAAGTTGAAGGCCAACATCGCCGAGATCCTCAAGCGCGAGGGCTACATCGCGAGCTACCGCGATGAGCAGGGCGACGTGGCCAAGAACCTGGTTATCGAGCTGAAGTACGGCCCGAACCGGGAGCGCAGCATCGCCGGCCTCCGCCGCGTGTCGAAGCCCGGTCTGCGCGTGTACGCGAAGTCGACCAACCTGCCGAAGGTGCTGGGCGGTCTGGGCGTCGCGATCATTTCGACCTCTGGCGGTCTGATGACCGACCGCCAGGCCAACAAGTCGGGCGTGGGCGGAGAAGTCCTCGCCTACGTCTGGTGAGGAAGGGGGACTAGGCAATGTCGCGCATCGGAAAACTGCCGATCACCGTCCCCTCCGGGGTCGACGTGAACATCGACGGCCAGGCTGTGAGCGTCAAGGGGCCCAAGGGCACCCTGTCGCTCAACATCGCTGAGCCGATCATCATCGAGAAGGCCGACGACGGCACCCTCGAGGTGAAGCGCCCGAACGACGAGCGTCGCAGCCGGTCGCTGCACGGCCTGTCGCGCACCCTGGTGCAGAACATGGTCGTGGGTGTGACCCAGGGCTACGAGAAGAAGATGGAGATCCACGGCGTCGGTTACCGCGTGGCGCTCAAGGGCTCCGACCTGGAGTTCGCGCTGGGCTACAGCCACCCGGTGAAGGTGGAGGCCCCCGCGGGCATCACCTTCGCGGTGGAGACGCCGACCCGCTTCTCCGTGTCCGGCATCGACAAGCAGCTCGTGGGCGAGGTCGCCGCCAACATCCGCAAGCTCCGCAAGCCCGACCCGTACAAGGGCAAGGGCGTGCGGTACGCGGGCGAGAAGATCCGCCGCAAGGTCGGAAAGACGGGTAAGTGACATGAGCGAGACTGCAACGAAGTCCGTTTCTTCGGGGCGGAAGCCGGTGGGCAAGGACATCTCGACCACTCGCCGCATCGCCAAGACCCGCCGTCACTTCCGCCTCCGCAAGAAGGTCAGCGGCACGCCGGAGCGCCCGCGCCTGGTCGTGCACCGGTCGTCGAAGCACATCACCGTGCAGATCATCGACGACCTCGCCGGCCACACCCTGGCGGCGGCGTCCTCCGTGGAGGCGGACGTCCGGTCGATCGACGGCGACAAGAAGGCCCGTGCGGCGAAGGTCGGCCAGCTGGCCGCCGCCCGTGCCAAGGACGCCGGGATCACCAAGGTGGTCTTCGACCGCGGCGGCAACGCCTACCACGGTCGGATCGCCGCTCTGGCCGATGCCGCTCGCGAGGCGGGGCTGGAGTTCTGACAATGCACATGAACCGAATTGAGAGGGACGCCTGATGCCAGGACGCACGCGTCGCGAAGGCGGCGGGGGCGAGCGCGGAGAGCGCCGCGACCGCCGTGACGGTGGCCGCGGCGGAGCGGCCCAGGAGAAGACCCCGCACCTGGAGCGCGTGGTTGCGATCAACCGCGTCTCCAAGGTCGTGAAGGGTGGTCGTCGCTTCAGCTTCACCGCGCTGGTCGTGGTCGGCGACGGTGACGGCATGGTCGGTGTCGGTTACGGCAAGGCCAAGGAAGTTCCCGCGGCGATCGCCAAGGGTGTCGAGGAGGCGAAGAAGAACTTCTTCCGCGTCCCTCGCATCGCGGGCACGATCCCCCACCCGGTGCAGGGCGAGAAGGCGGCCGGTGTCGTGCTCCTGCGCCCGGCCTCGGCCGGTACCGGTGTCATCGCCGGTGGCGCGGTCCGCGCGGTGCTGGAGTGCGCCGGTGTCCACGACGTGCTGAGCAAGTCGCTGGGCTCCGACAACGCCATCAACATCGTGCACGCCACGGTGGCGGCCCTGAAGGGCCTCCAGCGTCCCGAGGAGGTGGCCGCCCGTCGCGGTCTGCCGCTCGAGGATGTGGCTCCCGCCGGCATGCTCCGTGCCCGTGCAGGGGCGGTGTGACCATGGCTCAGCTCAAGGTGACCCAGGTCAAGAGCAGCATCGGTACCAAGCACAACCACCGTGAGTCCCTCCGGACCCTGGGGTTGCGCAAGATCCGCCAGTCGGTGGTCCGCGAGGACACGCCGCAGGTTCGTGGCCTGATCCAGGCCGTGCGCCACCTGGTGGTCGTCGAGGAGGTCCAGTCGTGACCATCAAGATCCATGACCTGCGTCCGGCCCCCGGCGCCAAGACCGCGAAGACCCGTGTCGGTCGCGGTGAGGGCTCCAAGGGCAAGACGGCCGGTCGCGGTACGAAGGGCACCGGCGCGCGGAAGAACGTCTCCCCGCGCTTCGAGGGTGGCCAGATGCCGCTGCACATGCGCCTGCCGAAGCTGAAGGGCTTCCGCAACCCGTTCCGCACGGAGTACCAGGTCGTGAACGTGGGCGACATCGCCCGCCTGTTCCCGAACGGTGGCCGGGTGGACGTGGACGCCCTCATCAACGCGGGCCTGGTGCGCAAGAACGAGCTCGTGAAGGTCCTCGGCAACGGTGACCTGGACGGCGTGAAGGTCGACGTCGTGGCGAACAAGTTCTCCGGCAGCGCGGTCGAGAAGATCGCCGCCGCCGGTGGCACCACCACCGTGCTCTGACGCGCGAAGCACTGACGAACGGCCCCGGAGCCTCCCGCTCCGGGGCCGTTCGGCGTTCCCGGGTGGTTCCGCCCGGGTGCGTCGGGCCGGTCGGTTTTTGACGGTTGCCGGCTGGGCGGGGGTGTCTCGCCGGCGGTCGGACCGCTGCTGAGACGGCCGTTCGCGCAGGGCGTAAAAGCAGTTGGCGGCCGGGTTAGCGTGCCCCCATGTGGCTCGCGGTCTTCTTCGGCGCCTCGGTGCTGGTCGCACTGACGCCTGGCGCCAACAACCTCCTCGGCATGCACCACGGGGTCCACCACGGCCCGTTGCGGGCCGCTACGGCGCTCCTGGGCCGCCTTGCGGCCTTCTCCCTGATGGTCGGCGCGGTCGTGGCCGGGCTCGGGCCCGTGCTGGCGGCCAGCCACACCGCCCTGACGGTGATCAAGTGGGCCGGTGTCGCCTACCTCGTCTACCTGGCCGTGCGCATCCTGGTGACCGAGACCGGGGCGGCGGCAGCGCCGGTCGGGAAGGGCACCCCGCTGCGCAAGGAGTTCCTGGTGGCGATCACCAACCCCAAGGCGCTGCTGATCTTCACCGCGTTCGTGCCGCAGTTCGTCGACCCGGCCCGCGGGCCCATCCCGCTGCAGCTCGCGACCCTGGGCGCGGTCTACCTGGCGGCGGAAGCGCTGGCCGGCACGGCCTACGTGGCGCTCGGCGCCGGCATCCGCAGGGCCGGGCTGACGCGGCGGGCCAGGGCCCGGTTGGACAAGGGCACGGCGGCCGTCCTGCTGGGCATGGCGGGCCTGCTGGCCACGGGTCGAACTTGATCCATTCGGGGGCTTGCCGGCGGCCGTAGTCGATCGGGTACGAAGTGTGAGGGAAGACTGACTACGGCGATCGGCCAGGCGACTGTTAAAGTCGCGGGCTGAACCCGGATGCCCTCCGGGTCGGTCGCGGCTATCCGTCGCTTCCGCCACCGTCGGCGATGGGTCGACGGCATGTCCGCAAGACTGTGCCGGCAACACAGCCGGCACCGCAGGATGCCGACCCCAGTGGGGCGGCAACGCTGATGGAGGTTCGCGTGCTCGGCGCATTCCGCTCGGCTCTCGCGACGCCGGACCTACGCAAGAAGATCCTGTTCACACTCGGGATCGTCGTGGTGTACCGGTTGGGCGCCACCATGCCCGCGCCGGGCGTCTCCTTCAAGAACGTCAAACAGTGCGTCGAGCAGGTGGACCAGCAGGGGATCTACTCCCTGATCAACCTGTTCAGCGGTGGCGCGCTGCTGAACTTGTCGATCTTCGCGCTCGGCATCATGCCGTACATCACGGCGAGCATCATCATCCAGCTGCTCACCGTGGTCATCCCGCGGTTCGAGCAGCTGAAGAAGGAAGGGCAGGCGGGTCAGGGCAAGCTGACCCAGTACACCCGCTACCTGACCATCGCGCTCGCCGTCCTGCAGTCCACGGGCATCATCGCCCTGGCCGTGCGGGACCAGCTCTTCCAGAACTGCGACGTGCCCGTCATCCCCGACGAGAGCATCTTCAACCTGGTCGTCCTCGTGGTCACCATGACCGCCGGCACCAGCGTGATCATGTGGCTCGGTGAGATCATCACCGAGAAGGGGATCGGCAACGGCATGTCGCTGCTGATCTTCACCGGCATCGCGGCCCGCATCCCGATCGAGGGCAAGATCATCCTCGACCGCGGTGGCCTGACCTTCTTCCTGGTCTGCGTCGCGGCCCTGCTGATCATCGCGAGCGTCATCTACGTGGAGCAGGCCCAGCGCCGCATCCCGGTCCAGTACGCCAAGCGCATGATCGGTCGCCGGATGTACGGCGGCACGTCGACCTACCTGCCGCTCAAGGTGAACCAGGCCGGTGTCATCCCGGTCATCTTCGCCTCGTCGCTGCTGTACCTGCCCGACCTCATCTCCAGGCTGACCGCCTCCACCGACGGTTCCGCGCCTAACTGGTGGGAGAGCTTCGTCGCCACCCACCTGGTCAGCCAGTCGAGCCCGGTCCACATCGCGCTCTACTTCCTGCTGATCGTCTTCTTCACCTACTTCTACGTCGGCATCACGTTCAACCCGGACGAGCGTGCCGACGAGATGAAGAAGTTCGGCGGGTTCATCCCGGGCATCCGGCCGGGACGTCCCACCGCCGAGTACCTCCGCTTCGTGTTGGGGCGGATCACGCTGCCGGGCTCGCTCTACCTGGGCATCGTCGCCATCCTGCCGAACCTGTTCCTCGACCTCACCGGTCAGGGCCAGAACCAGAACTTCCCGTTCGGCGGCACGGCGGTGCTGATCATGGTCGGTGTCGGCCTCGACACCGTGAAGCAGATCGAGAGCCAGCTCATGCAGCGCAACTACGAAGGGTTCCTCCGCTAGTGCGACTCGTTCTCGTCGGCCCGCCCGGTGCGGGCAAGGGCACCCAGGCCAAAACGCTCAGCCGTGAGCTCGGCGTGCCGCACATCTCCACCGGGGACCTGTTCCGCGCCCACATCAGCGAGCAGACCGATCTCGGCAAGGAAGTCCAGGAGTACCTGGACTCGGGCGAGTTGGTGCCGGACGAGGTGACCAACGAGATGGTGCGCGTCCGGCTCTCGCAGCCGGACGCCGCCAACGGCTTCCTCCTCGACGGCTTCCCGCGCAACACCGCCCAGGCGGGCGTGCTGGGCGAGATGCTCGCGGCCGAGGGCCAGAAGCTGGACGCGGTGCTGGAGTTCCGGATCGACGAGGACGTCGTGGTCGAGCGGCTGCTCGCCCGGGGTCGCACGGACGACAAGGAAGACGTCATCCGGCACCGCCAGCAGGTGTACCGGACGGAGACCGCCCCGCTGCTCGACTACTACGCCGACATCGTCGTGAGCATCGACGCGGTGGGCGAGGTCGACGAGATCAGCGAGCGCGCCCTCCGCGCGCTGCGCGACCTGAAGTGAGCGGTGGACTTGTCGATGCGCTGCGTCGGGTCGCCCAGGTCGTTCCCGGTCGGGCTCGCATGATCGAGATCAAGAGCCGCGGCCAGCTCGAAGCCATGAGGGCTGCCGGGCTGGTCGTGGCGCGCACGCTGGCGCTGCTGGCCTCGCACACCAAGGCGGGCGTCAGCACGGCCGAGCTGGACGAGCTGGCGGAGCAGCACATCCGCGACGCGGGCGCCATCCCGTCGTTCAAGGGCTACCACGGCTTCCCGGCGTCGATCTGCGCGTCGGTGAACGAGCAGGTCGTCCACGGCATCCCCGGCCGGACGCAGGTGCTGGCCGAGGGTGACCTGATCTCGATCGACTGCGGGGCCATCCTCGACGGGTGGCACGGCGACTCGGCCATCACCCTGCCGGTGGGCTCGGTGACCGACGCCGAGCTGAAGCTGTCCGAGGCGACGCGCGCGTCCATGCTCGCGGGCATCGAGGCCGCGGTGGTCGGCGCGCGGCTGAGCGACATCTCGTTCGCGATCGAGACCGCGACCATTCGCGCTGGTGACGAGCACGGGGTCGAGTACGGCATCGTGGAGGGGTACGGCGGGCACGGCATCGGTACCAAGATGCACATGGACCCGTTCCTGCCCAACCACGGCAAGCCGGGCAAGGGGCCCCGGTTGAAGGCCGGCATGGCGATCGCGATCGAGCCGATGCTGACGTTGGGGACCGAGCGCACGGTCGAGCTGGATGACGGGTGGACCGTGATCACGGCGGACGGTTCGCGCGCGGCGCACTGGGAGCACTCGGTGGCGATCACGGATGACGGGCCTTGGGTCCTGACGGCGCTGGACGACTGACCGTCGTCGGGTAGCGCCGCTGTACTTATTGCCGACGCCGGTGGACTGATTTCAGTCCACCGGCGTTTGTGTTGTCGGGGTTCTGGAGTGGGAGCTGGAGCTTCCGAAGATTGGAAGCGTCCTCGCCGGACGGGCAGATCAGCAGGATGACCCCAACCCCCGCTGATGGCCCCTGTTTCGTCGTGGGTCCGGGTTCCGTGTCATCCCATTGACCTCCACGAGGGCTGCCACACGCGTCAAGGGGAGCGACATCAGTGGACGCCGTAACCCGCAGTGGACTACGCCCCCCTGGACACGTGAGGTAGGGCTGCGCCAGGTCGGCTGGATGACACGAAGCCCTACTTGTGCAGCAAAGACGCACAGCGAGGTGGGTCGGGGGTCGCCGGTCGCCACCGGGGTGCGGACGGGTCGGGCGCGGTCGGCCGCGTTGGGGTTGCCCTTCCCATGGGATGACACGGAACCCGACCCACGACGAAACAGGAGATTTCGGAGGTGGTTGGGGTCATCCTGCTGATCTGCCCGTCCGGCGAGGACGCTTTCGATCTTTTGCGCCTCGCCCCTCGCGCCCTGCCGTCCCGTGCCCGCCGTCCGGCGTCCCTTCCCCGGACCCGCGCCCAGCGCCGTTCGGAGGCCGGGAACCGGGGGTTAGCCCCCTGTTCCGAGCGGACCCGCCCAGCCACGATTGAGCGGTGACCCAGCCTGTCCGGCCCGAGGACATGAGGGCCTCAGACGCCGAGCGCGAACTGGTCCAGCAGTGGCTGCACCGAGCGCACGCCGACGGCAGCCTCGACCTCGCCGAGTTCGACGCCCGAGTGGTGCGCGCCTGGGAGGCCAGGACCCGGGGCGAGTTGGCCGTCCTCACGGCGGACCTGCCCACCGTGCACCCCACCCCGCCGGCCCTGCGCATCCCGCCCCCGCCACCACCCGTTCCGGTGAAGAGGGGGAACGGGCGGAAGGCGTTGAAGGTGCTCACCACGATCTGGATGAGCGTCAGCGCGCTCAACCTGGCCCTCTGGCTGCTCGTCAGCCTGCTCGGCGGCGACGGGCTGGTGCACCCGTGGTTCCTCTGGGTCGCGGTGCCGCCGGGAGCGGTGCTCGGGGTGATCTGGTTGAGCACCAAGCCGCAACGGTAACGCTGTTACGATAGCGGTGGACGGAGGTGGTGTCGTGTACGAGTCCTTCACCCGGGCGGCTGACCACGACCGGGCGGCGGTCGCCGAAGAGTTGGCCCGCGCCCACGCCGAGGGCAGGCTCACCCTGGCCGAGTTCGACGAGCGCACGCGTGCCGTCTACCGGGCTCGCACCTACGCCGAGCTCACCTCGCTGACCGCCGACCTGCCTCCCGTCGCCACCCCTCCGGTCAAGCGGCGGTCGAACGCGTTCTCCAAGGTGATGACCGGCGCGTGGTTCGCGGCCAGTGCGATCAACTTCCTCATCTGGGGCATCATCAGTCTCTCCCTCGGGGAGGTGCTCCACCCCTGGTGGGTCTGGGTGGCGGGCCCCTGGGGGCTGGTCCTGCTGCTCGGTCACCAGGGCCGATTTGGGCGTTCGAGCTGACCCGCGTACTATGGACAGGTGGCGCATACGTCGCGCCGGTTCCGGCATGCCCGGGGATCTGCTCCCCGTCGGCTGGCAAGGGTTCGCAAGGGCCTGGAGGAGTCGGGGTGCCGCGTGCCCGCACTCCGGAAGTAACACCCACCGTCACGAAACGCGGAGGACATGGGCAAGAAGGACGGGGCCATTGAGGTCGAGGGCCGCGTAGTCGAGCCGCTCCCCAACGCGATGTTCCGCGTCGAGTTGGAGAACGGTCACAAGGTCCTGGCACACATCAGCGGCAAGATGCGTCAGCACTACATCCGCATCCTCCCTGAGGACCGGGTTGTCGTGGAGCTCTCGCCCTACGACCTGTCCCGCGGGCGCATCGTCTACCGCTACAAGTGACCTCCGACGCGCCCCAGCACGGGCTCGTCGGCTGACGCAGGAGAAGCTCAGGCGTGAAGGTCCAGCCGAGCGTCAAGAAGATCTGCGACAAGTGCAAGGTGATCCGCCGCCACGGTCGGGTCATGGTGATCTGCGAGAACCTGCGCCACAAGCAGCGCCAGGGCTGAGCGGAGCACGACCAGCACGAGTCGAGTCTTCACCGGACGCGACACCGAGTAAGCCTCCTCGCACCTGCCGCGCACCACGCACCACGTGCGGCACACCCCCGGACTCCAGGCCGGGGCCGGGACACCGGTCGTGAGAGCGACCGGAACTGACACAGCGAGTCAGTCCCGGGATCGGGCGAGGAGCAGACCTGGAGCGACACCACTGTTAGGAGCAAGCGCCGTATGGCACGACTCGCTGGCGTCGACCTCCCCCGCGAGAAGCGGTTGGAGATCGCGCTCACCTACATCTTCGGCATCGGTCGGACGCGCTCGAAGGAGCTGCTGACCGCCACCGAGATCTCCCCGGACATCCGGGTGAAGGACCTCGGTGACGACGACCTGGCGAAGCTGCGGGACTACATCGAGAACCACTTCAAGGTCGAGGGTGACCTCCGCCGCGAGGTTCAGGCCGACATCCGCCGGAAGATGGAAATCGGCTGCTACGAGGGGCTGCGCCACCGTCGCAACCTGCCCGTCCGCGGGCAGCGCACCAAGACGAACGCGCGCACTCGTAAGGGTCCGAAGAAGACCGTCGCCGGCAAGAAGAAGGCCGGAAAGAAGTAAGACCTCGCGTCTCTAGCAAGTAGGAGTTCACCCAGACATGCCACCCAAGTCCCGCACGGGCGCCGGGGTCAAGAAGGTCCGGCGCAAGGAAAAGAAGAACGTCTCGCACGGCCAGGCGCACATCAAGAGCACGTTCAACAACACCATCGTGTCCATCACGGACCCGATGGGCAACGTGATCAGCTGGGCGTCCGCCGGCCACGTCGGCTTCAAGGGCTCTCGCAAGTCCACGCCGTTCGCCGCGCAGATGGCCGCCGAGAACGCCGCCCGCAAGGCCGCCGAGCACGGCATGCGCAAGGTCGACGTGTTCGTGAAGGGTCCCGGCTCCGGCCGCGAGACCGCGATCCGTTCGCTGCAGGCCGCCGGTCTCGAGGTCGGCACCATCCAGGACGTGACCCCGCAGCCCCACAACGGCTGCCGCCCGCCCAAGCGGCGCCGGGTCTGAGGCACGGGGAGGAGTAAGACAACATGGCTCGCTATACCGGACCGGCCACTCGCATCTCGCGCCGTCTCAAGGTCGACCTCGTCGGCGGGGACCAGGCGTTCGAGCGTCGTCCTTACCCGCCCGGCCAGCACGGCCGCGGTCGGATCAAGGAGTCCGAGTACCTGCTGCAGTTGCAGGAGAAGCAGAAGGCCCGCTACACGTACGGCGTCCTGGAGAAGCAGTTCCGGCGCTACTACGAGGAAGCGGTTCGTCGTCCCGGCAAGACCGGTGAGAACCTGCTGCAGATCCTGGAGTCCCGGCTCGACAACGTGGTGTACCGCGCGGGTCTCGCGCGCACCCGCCGTCAGGCCCGCCAGCTGGTCAGCCACGGTCACTTCATCGTGAACGGCCAGAAGGTCAACATCCCGAGCTTCCGGGTGTCGAAGTTCGACATCATCGACGTGAAGCCGAAGTCGCTGCCCACGCTGCCCTTCGAGGCCGCGCGTGCTTCCTTCGGCGACCGGCCGATCCCGGCGTGGCTCCAGGTCGTGCAGTCCAACCTGCGCATCCTGGTCCACCAGCTGCCGGAGCGGGCGCAGATCGACACGCCCGTCACCGAGCAGCTCATCGTCGAGCTCTACTCGAAGTGATCCTCCTGGAGGGGCGGCCCCCGGTCGCCCCTCCAGTCGGGTCCCGCGGCGGCACGGAATGGTGTGCCGCATGCGTTTGCCGGTCTCCGCGACCGGTTCCCACGACGTCAAATAGCGGGCGTCGGGGTCAGAGAGGAAGAACCCAGTGCTGATTTCCCAGCGCCCCTCGCTCAGCGAGGAAGCGGTCAACGAGACCCGTTCCCGGTTCGTCATCGAGCCGCTGGAGCCGGGCTTCGGCTACACCCTCGGCAACTCGATTCGCCGCACCCTGCTGTCGTCCATCCCCGGCGCGGCCGTGACCAGCATCCGCATCGACGGTGTGCTGCACGAGTTCACGACCGTCCCCGGTGTGAAGGAAGACGTCACCGACATCATCCTCAACCTCAAGGAGCTGGTCGTCAGCTCCGAGGAGGACGAGCCGGTGACCATGTACCTGCGCAAGCAGGGGCCGGGCGCGGTGACCGCGGGCGACATCGTGCCTCCGGCCGGTGTCACCGTGCACAACCCCGACCTGCACATCGCCACCCTGAACGGCAAGGGCAAGCTGGAGATCGAGCTCGTGGTCGAGCGCGGTCGCGGCTACGTCCCCGCCGTGCAGAACAAGCAGGCCGGTGCCGAGATCGGCCGCATTCCGGTCGACTCGATCTACTCGCCCGTCATGAAGGTGACCTACAAGGTCGAGGCCACCCGTGTCGAGCAGCGGACCGACTTCGACAAGCTGATCCTCGACGTCGAGACCAAGCCGTCCATCACGCCGCGCGACGCCGTCGCGTCGGCCGGTAAGACGCTGGTCGAGCTGTTCGGTCTCGCTCGCGAGCTGAACGTCGACGCCGAGGGCATCGAGATCGGCCCCTCGCCCGCCGAGGCGGACACCATCGCGGCGTTCGCGATGCCGATCGAGGACCTGGACCTCACCGTCCGGTCCTACAACTGCCTCAAGCGCGAGGGCATCCACACCGTGGGCGAGCTGGTCTCGCGCAGCGAGGCGGACCTGCTGGACATCCGCAACTTCGGCGCCAAGTCGATCGACGAGGTCAAGATGAAGCTCGTCGGCCTCGGCCTCGCGCTGAAGGACAGCCCTCCTGGGTTCGACCCGTCGGCCGCCGCGTCCGACTACCCGGCCGAAGGCTGGGGCACGGACACCGCCGTGGACTCCCACGACGACGGCCAGGACTACGCGGAGACCGAGCAGCTCTGAGGTCGCTTAGCGGCCGGGCCGGAGCAGAGGATCAGAAAGAAATCCGAGGAGCAATTCGATGCCCACCCCCACCAAGGGACCCCGTCTCGGGGGCTCGCCGGCCCACGAGCGGCTGATGCTGGCCAACCTGGCCACGTCCCTGTTCACCCACGGTCGGATCACGACCACCGAGGCCAAGGCGAAGCGGCTGCGCCCGTACGCCGAGAAGCTGATCAGCAAGGCGAAGGTCGGCGACCTGCACAACCGTCGTGAGATCCTCAAGGTCATCCGCGACAAGGACATCGTGCACAAGCTGTTCGCCGAGATCGGTCCGCAGTTCGCCGACCGCCCCGGTGGCTACACCCGCATCACCAAGACGCTGCCGCGCAAGGGCGACAACGCCCCCATGGCCGTGATCGAGCTGGTCGCGGAGTCCACCGTCACCTCCGAGGCGGAGCGCGCCCGCAAGACCAAGTTCGCCAAGGACGAGGCCCCCAAGGCCGCGGCTGCGGAGACCGAGGTCACCGACGCCGCCGACCAGGACGCCGAGGCGCCCGAGTCGGCCACGAAGGACGCGTCCGAGGAGCCCGCCGAGGGCGCCGACGACACCTCCGCCGAGGCGAAGGCCGACGACAAGGCCGAGGACAAGAAGGACGAGTCCTGACGGACGCGCACTTCACCGACGAGCCCGTCGTTCCCGCTGGGGACGACGGGCTCGTTCGTGTGCGACTGGACCTGGCCTACGACGGCACGGAGTTCTCCGGGTGGGCGCGGCAGCCCGACCGCCGCACGGTGTGCGGTGTCCTGGAGGACACGATGTCGACGGTGCTGCGCGAGGACGTGCAGCTGACCGTGGCGGGTCGGACGGACGCGGGCGTGCACGCGTCGGGGCAGGTGGCGCACGTCGACCTGCCCGCCGCGGTGGACGTCGCCGGGCTGCCGAAGCGCCTGGCCCGCGCGCTGCCCGCGGACGTGCGGGTGTTCTCGGCACGGGTGGTGCCCGCCGAGTTCGACGCGCGGTTCGCGGCGCTGCGCCGGCACTACGAGTACCGGGTCACCGACGCCGCGTTCGGGGCGCACCCGTTGCGGCGGCTGGACACGCTGGCCTGGCCGCGTCCCCTCGACTTGGACGCGTTGAACGCGGCGTCGCAGTTGTTGTTGGGCGAACGGGACTTCTGCGCGTTCTGCAAGCGCCGCGAGGGTGCGACGACGATCCGCGAGCTGCAACGCCTGGAGTGGGTGCGCGACGGCGCCGTGCTGACCGCGCGCGTGTCGGCGGACGCGTTCTGCCATTCGATGGTGCGCAGCCTCGTCGGCGCGCTGCTGGCCGTGGGCGAGGGGCGCAAGCCGGTGGGCTGGCCCGCGTCGCTGCTGTCGCTGACCGCGCGGTCCAGCGAGGTCACCGTCGCGCCGCCGCACGGGTTGTCGCTGGTCCGGGTCGACTACCCGGCCGACGACGAGCTGGCCGCGCGGGCCGCCGTCACCCGGAACGTGCGCGCCGCGCCGACCAGCTGAGCCAGGCCGCGCCGCCCAGCGGGATCTCCGCCAGGTACGTGAAGAAGGCGAACAGGATCACGCCTGCCACGGCCGGCGCGGCGGGCGTGCCCAGGCCGACGAGCAGCGCGATGGTGCCGTTCTCGGTGACGCCGACGCCGCCGGGCGTGACCACGGCCAGCGTGAGCAGCCTGCTCACCGCGAAGGCCGCCACCGCCGGCCCGAGTCCCAGGTGGACGCCCGCGGCGGCCAGGCACCACCACAGCAGCACGCCTTGCAGCAGCAGGTAGGCGAGCATGCCCGCGGTCATCCGCCGCCACCCGGTCCGGACGACCTCGCCGGTCTGGCGGCGCAGCCGCAGCAGGAACCGGGCCGCCCGGCCGCCGAGGAGGCGGCACAGCCACCGCAGGTGCGTCAACGCCACCACCGCGAGCAGCAGCACGGCCACCGCCGTGACCGCCGCGACCAGCACGCCGTCCCTGAAGACCACCGCGCCCTGCACGGCCAGCGCGAGCAGCGGCAGCACCGCCCGGGACAGCGCGTTCCACAGGCCGCTCACGATCGCCGACGTGGTGATCGCCCGTGCCGAGTGGCCCCAGCTCGACGCCATCACCGCGGTCACCGCCACCCCGGCCGCGCCGCCGAACGGCAGCACGTTGCTGATCGCGCTGCCCGCCGCGTTCAGGCTGAACGCCTGGGTGTTGCGCAGGCCGGGCAACGAGCCGGTGAGCACGTAGGTGTAGGCCCAGAGCCCGGCCAGCCACAGCGCGGTCAACCCCAGCGCCGTGCCGGGGCCGACGGCGCGCAGCTGCTCTCCGACCGCCGTCCACGCCACCCCGCCCACCGCGGGCACCAGGGCGACCACCAGCCACGCCGCCAGGCCCAGGGACGCCAGCGACGCGGCGATGCGCGGCCACCGCCTCATCGCGCCCGCAATCGTTTGCGCTCGACGTACCACTCGGTGCCCAGGACCACTGTGAACAGCGGTGGCGGCAGCTTGAGCAGGGTGGCGAGGGTCCGGGGCGAGTCACCGCCGGTGGTCTGGGTGGCGTGCGCCGCCATCGCCCGCCGCTTCGCCCCCGCGTACCGCCGGACGTCCACCGAGTGGGTGATCTCGGCGCGGGCGGTGTAGGCGCGCTCGAACGGCTCCAGGTCGAACTCGCGGACGAGGCGGGCCAGCCGCAGGCCGCGCAGCAGCCACGTGCGGTCGATCGTCGCCTCCCACACGCGGGGCGTGCCCGCGAGCTCGGCGGCCAGCGCGCCCACCCGGTGCACCTGCACGTGGTCGGGGTGGCCGTAGCCGCCGTGCGGGTCGTAGGTGGTGAGCAGGTCGGCTCGTTCCTCGTGCAGCAGCTCGGCCAGCCGTTCGGCGGCCTCGCCCACGTCGGCGCGGGCGAAACCGCGCCGCCCGTCCAGGCCGGAGTCGGGGTAGCCGAGGAACTCCACGCGCGCGCAGCCGAGGGCGCGGGCCGACGCGTGTGCCTCTTTCTCGCGCACGGCGCCGAGATCGGTGCGGTGCGCGCTCAGCCCTCGTTCACCGGCGGTCGCGACGACGAGCACGACGCGGTGTCCCTCTCGTGCGAGGCGCGCCATCGTGCCGCCGGTCAGCAGGGCTTCGTCGTCTGGGTGGGCGTGGAAGAAGACGCACGTTCGGCTCACGGGTGCAAGAGTGTCAGTTGGTCCGTTCGGCGGCTTGACGGGAGTGCACTTGTCGATCGTTCACGTCACCGACTGCTTCCTGCCGCGCCTGGGCGGGATCGAGGTGCAGGTGGCCGGGTTGGCGCGGGAGCAGGCGCGCTCCGGCGAGGACGTGCACGTGGTGACCGCGACCAGGAACGCGTCACCGGGGGACGGGTACGAGGTGCACCGGATCGCCGTGCGGCTGCCGTGGGACCTGCCCGTGCACCCGCGGGCGGGCTCGCACCTCGACCGCGTGATCGTCGGGCTTTGGCCGTCGGTGGTGTACGTGCACGTCGGCGCGATCTCGCCGTTCGCCTGGTCGGGGGTGCGGTCGGCGTTGCGGCTCGGGGTGCCCGCGGTGGTCGTGGTGCACAGCATGTGGGACCCGGTGGTGCAGCGGTGCTACCGGGCGCTGGACCGGCTGGTGTCGTGGAGCGCGGCGCGGGTGGCGGTGGCGGCGGTGAGCCGTGCCGCGGCGGACCGGGTGCGGGCGGTGGCGCCGGGGCTGCCGGTGGGGGTGGTGCCGAACGGGATCGTGCCGTCGGCGTGGCGCGGGATACCGACGCAGCGGCCGGACGACGCGGTGCACGTGGTGTCGGTGGGTCGGCTGGCGGCGCGCAAGGAGCCGATGGCGTTCCTGCGGGCGTTGCGGGCGGTGCCGTCCGACGTGCCGCTGCGGGCGACGGTGGCCGGTGCGGGACCGGAGATGGCTGTCCTGCGGCGGTACGTCGAGCGGCACGGGATGGGGTGGGTGAGCCTGCCGGGGCGGCTCGACCGGCAGGGGGTGGGTCACCTGCTGGCCGGGGCGGACGTGTTCGTGAACCCGGCGTCGCAGGAGGCGTTCGGGCTGGCGGCGCTGGAGGCGCGGACGGCGGGGGTGCCGGTGGTCGCGCGGCCGGGGACGGGGGTGGCGGACTTCGTGCGCGACGGGGTGGAGGGGCTGCTGACGCACGACCTGGCGGCGGGGATCGCGCGCCTGGTGCACGACCGGGAGGAGCGCCTGCGGATCGCGGCGCACAACCGGGCCACCGAACCGACCCACTGCACGTGGCCGCGGGTGCTGGAGGCCCTGCGGTCGTGCGCGGCGCGGGTGTGAGGGGTCAGAAGACGAGGTCGGCCAGGTCGAGGGTGATCGGGACCGGTGCGGCGGTGATGGTCGCGGCTCCGGCGGACCGGACGGTGTTCTCCACCGCGTACTGGTCCTCGTGCAACCGGTGCGCGATCAGCTCGAGGCCCGGGTGATCGCCCTTGCGGGTGATCGTCCAGAGGAACGGCACGCCGGCAGCGGCGTAGGCGACCATCTTCGCCTCGCGCTCGTTCCGGTCGTTGCCGGGTGACCAGACCTCGACCGCCAGTCGCAGCGCCTCGGCGGGGAAGCTCGCACCGACCGGCGGCCGGTCCATGATCACCACGTCGGGGATGAACCCGTTGCGGAGAGTGGACGAGATCTTCACCCCCACGCCGATCACCGCGTAGAGGTCTGTCCGACCGGCCGCGGAGATCGAATCCTCGATCGGCCGGATGAGGCGGGTCACCGCGAGCTGGTGCTCGCCGGAGGGTGGGGGAGTCACGTGGAAGTGTCCGAAGATCAGCTCGACGCGCGAGCCGTCCTCCGGAGAGGGCAGCTCGAGCCATTCCTGAAGGGTGTGCGGGCCGATCAACGGGTTCGGCAGGGTGGCCTCTTCCTGTCGCGCCCGGGACTCTTCCTGCAGCGCTGCGGACATGGTTTCCAACCTCCACGATCGACTTGATTATGACGCTGGCACAGTCCCACCGGGGCGATGCAGTGCCTGATCAGGTGAAACGCGGAGCGGCCCCTCACCGGCGGAAGTGGTGAGGGGCCGCTGTGGAGCGACTGGATCAGGCGACCGGCTTACAGGTCGAGGGTCCAGGTGTCGATGTAGCCGGTGTCCTGGCTGTACGCGTCACGCACGCGCAGCTGCCAGGTGCCGTTGGCGTTCTCCGCCGACAGGTTCAGCGTGTACGTGGCGTCGACGTTGTCCGCGCTGTCCGAACCGGACGTCACCTTCAGCTGCTTGACCGCGCCGCTCGGCGTGATCAGGTCGATCGCCAGGTCACCCCGGTAGGTGTGCTTGACGTGCACCTCGACCGTGGCGGTCGAGCCGGCCTTGCCGGCGCAGTCGGTCACCGAGATCGGGCTGGTCGCGGTGCCCAGGTCCGGCACGGCCACGTCGGTCGCGTTGGTCTTGGGCGCGCAGTTGCCCGGCTGCGGGGTGGACGAGCCGACCACGCGCAGCAGCTTGTTCGGCGAACCGGTGCCCGCGTTGCCGACCACGCCGTTCGTCGCGCCGTTGACCAGGGCGTCACGCACCTGCTGCGGCGTGGCGGTGGGGTTGGCGGCCAGGTAGACGGCCGCCGCGCCGACCACGTGCGGCGTGGCCATCGAGGTGCCGCTGATCGTGTTGGTGGCCGTGTCGTTGGTGTACCAGGCCGACGTGATGTTGGAGCCCGGCGCGAAGATGTCCAGGCAGGTGCCGATGTTGGAGAACGACGACCGGGCGTCGGTGTTGGTGGTGGAGCCGACCGTGATCGCCTCCGTGGTGCGCGCCGGGGACGTGTTGCACGCGTTGGCGCCGCTGTCGTTGCCCGCCGCGAGGCCGTAGGTCACGCCCGCCGCGATGGAGTTGCGCACGGCCTGGTCGACCGTGGCGTCCGCGCCGCCGCCGAGCGACATGTTCGCCACCGCCGGCTTGGCCGCGTTGGCGGTCACCCAGTCGATGCCCGCGATGACGCCCGCGTACGTGCCGGAGCCCGCGCAGTTCAGCACCCGCACGCCGACCAGCTTGGCCTTCTTGGCCACGCCGTAGGTCGAGCCGCCGACGGTGCCGGCGACGTGCGTGCCGTGGCCGTTGCAGTCGGTGGCGTCGTTGTCGTTGTCGACGGTGTCGCGACCGGACACGGCGCGACCGCCGAAGTCGCTGTGCGAGAACCGGATGCCCGTGTCGATGATGTAGGCGGTGACGCCCTCACCCTCGTTCGGGTAGGTGTAGGAGTTGTCCAGCGGCAGCGCGGCCTGGTCGATCCGGTCCAGGCCCCACGACGGGGTCGGCGCCTGCGTGCCGGAGATCTTCACCTCGCCGTCCTGCTGCACGTACGCCACCGACGGGTCGGCGGCGAGCTTGCGGGCCTGGGCCTCGGACATGGTGGCCGAGAAGCCGCGCAGCGCGCTCGTGTACGTGTGCTTGACGTTCGCCTGGTACTTGGCGCTCAACGTCCCGACGCTGCTCGTGCTCATGTCCTTGAGCACGACGATGTAGCTGTCCTTGACCGCGTTGGGCGCGGCGGCCCCGACGATCTGCCCCTCTGCGGCGGCGGAGGTGAAGGTGGTCAGTGCGGCCGTGACCGCGAACGCCGTGCCCGTGGCCAGCCCGACACCGGCCAGCCGTCTCGTCCAGGACGCGCGAACGTCTCCCATGGCGGGGTTCTCCTCTTCGCAGGGTGGGTGTCCGGTCGGTGTCGCCCCCGAAACCGACCGGACACGGTGAGTTGTTCCTAGTTCGCCCTGCGGGTGAGGCGCAAGAATTTGGTGGCAACAACCGACGAACGGCTCCTCCACAGTTTTATTCGTGCTGTGAACGAATTGCTGCGGGGAGTGACTGGACCGGGCTCATAAAATATGCCCCCGGACAATCGTCCGGGGGCACGTCGGGGGGTCGGGCGGGTCAGTCGCCGCGGCGGACCGCACCCAGGATCTGCTGCTCACCGGGCGTGGTGACGAGTCGCAGCGGCCGCCACAGGTTCGTGCCGAGCGCGATCACCTGGTCGTCCTTGAGCGTGGTGAGCTGGTGCGCCA
Source organism: Actinosynnema sp. NPDC091369 (assembly GCF_044757065.1). Classification (NCBI taxonomy): domain Bacteria; kingdom Bacillati; phylum Actinomycetota; class Actinomycetes; order Pseudonocardiales; family Pseudonocardiaceae; genus Actinosynnema; species Actinosynnema sp. NPDC091369. Next base: position 1,623,664 of record NZ_JBIVUG010000001.1, read on the forward strand.
TCTGAGGCGGCAGCCGCCAGATCTGGCTCGCCAACTGCGCCTGCCCGACCGGCAGCCGTTGCAGCAGCACGAGGTCCGCGGAATTCGCGGTGGTCGCCGCCTGGGGGTGCAAATAGGGCAACACGTACATCGTGGTCTGCCACGGCGACCGCGGCGGGAACAGCTCCTGCGGCACGTGGCCGCCGTCGTGCACGACCAGCAGCGGGGTGTCCTCCGACGGCCGCGGCAGCTCCACCGGGCTCAGCCGGCGCAGCTGCACCAGCGGCGACGGCCTGCCGTCCGCGCCCGCGCCCGCCGCGCGCACCACCGGCTGCCAGGCCGCCGGGCGGCCCGTCGCGATGGTGATCCACGCGCCGGTCGCCATGGCCCGCAACGCGATCTGCCGGGCCAGGTACAGCCCGCCCACCACGACCATGCGGGTCGGCGCGGACCGCAGCACGGAGATCGTCAACGGCTCGCCCTGGAGGCCGGAGCCGAGCACCATGCCGCCGCGGTCGCCCGACGGGCTCACCACGTCCAGCATCTGCGGGGAGACCAGGAACTCCGGCGCGATGCCCTTGCCGTGCGAGTCCATCAACCGGGAGTTGCTCACGCCACACCTCCGAGCGGCAGGGTCGCGGCCAGCCCGGCGACCTGCAGGCCGTTCAACGGGGTCAGCGTGATGTCGAGCTTGTCGGCCAGCGCCTTGAGCCGGTCGTCGGCGCGGTCGAGCTCGGTCGGCGTCCGCGCGCTCACCCGCACCATGCCGCGCAGGCCGACCTGGCCCTGCTCGCTGCTCGGGGAGATCGTCATGGACAGCGTCGAGGACAGCGCGCGCACGCCGGTCAGCGCGTTGAGGTTGTTGCGCATGCCCTTGGACGGCCAGCCGGTGATCGCGTAGCTGGCGTGGCCCACGCCGCCCGCCGTCACACCGGACCACTTCTCCCGCAACGACACCGAGTTGTTCGACCCGGCCACCGAGGTGAGCTCGGCGGCCGAGATGCCCGCCCGGATCAGCTCGTCGGGGTCCAGCGGTCGGATCGACACGCCCGTCGACTCCAACGCGTTGCGCACGCGCGAGAGGGCGCCGATCAACGCCCGGTGCGCGCCCACGACGCCGCCGCCGCGCTCCCGGATCGCCGCCGCGCACCGCCGCGGGTCCAGCCGCACCGCGATCCACGTGGTCCGGCGCGCCGCCGCGGGCAGCGGGCCGAGCACCTCCATGTAGGAGTTGAGCGCGGGCGAGTTCGAGGGCAGCGCCGCGCTGCCCGGGTAGCAGTGCCAGATCACCGAGATCGCGTCGAGCACCACACCGCGGTCCTCCAGCGTCGGCGCGAGCGCGCCCAGCGGCAGCGACGGCGCGCTGCCCACCGCGGTGATCAGACCCGGCGCCGGGTCGACCAGCAGCACGGCGGTCCACGCGCCCTGGTGCCAGGCCATGCCCAGCGGACGGCGCTCGTGGTCGACGCCCCGGGCCACGACCAGGTCCGGCACGGCCAGGCGCAGCAGCGCCACCCGCGGGTCGTCCGGGCCGATGACCGAGGACTCCTCCTCCGACGGCGGCTTCATCTCCACCGGGCCGGTGCGCTTGGCCGTGCGGCTGTGCGAGCGGAAGGTGTAGCGGAACACCAGGCCGATCCACTGGGTCAGCCAGCGACCCCGGGACCTGGTGAACGCGAGGATCAACGCGATCAGCACGATGCCGCCGGCGACGTACATCGGCACGGGCGCGACACCGTCACCGGTCGCGCCGACCGCGATCAGGACCAGGCCGATGGCGACGCCGACCTCGAGGACAACCAGGTTGGCGACCGGCAGCGCGCCCAGGCTCGCGCCTGCGGTGCGGCGACGCGCCCGGAGCAGCGCGGCGCGCACGGCGCCGCCTGCCGCCTGCGCGCGTGCCGCGGCGGGATTGGGTTGGCCCGGATGTGGGGTGGTCACGGACATCCGCTCTGGTTCTCTTTCCGTCGGCGTGCGCCGGGTGGACCGACCGGGTCTGACCAACCCGCACACGGACCACCCGCCGTCCGGCTATCGTGCAGACCGTACCGCGACTGGGAGAGCAGCGAGCCGAGAATGGCATCAACACCCACCACCAAGTCACAGGTCCAGGCATACCGCTTCGTGCTGCGCAGGATGCAGTCCGCCCTGGTGCGCAGAGACGCGGTGATGCTGCACGACCCCATGCGCACGCACTCGCGTGCGACCGCGGTGGGCGTCCTGCTCGGCGTCATCGGGTTGCTGGGCTTCCTGATCTTCGGCTTCTTCTCGCCGGACCCGCAGGTCGACGACCAGACGCAGATCGCCATCTCCAAGGAGACCGGCCAGGTCTACGTCGTGCACACGGTCGGCAACAACAAGACGCTGATCCCGATGACCAACCTCGCGTCCGCCCGGCTGCTGCTGCTTCAGCGGTCCAACCCGGACAAGGGGCAGGCCGCGGTCGCGGGCGGCGACGCGGCGGCGGGCCAGGTCAACGCGGGACCGCAGGTCGCGGGCGGTGACCCGAAGCTGGTCAGCGAGAAGGCGCTCGCGAAGCTGCCCAAGGGGCGGCTGACCGGCATCCCCGACGGGCCCGACGTGCTGCCCAAGCCCGCCGACCGGATCGGGTCGGACTGGTCGGTGTGCGACACCCTGCAACTGGACGAGTCGCTGAACGACCCGTCCGCGCCGGGCAAGTTCACCACCACCGTCCTGGCGGGCTACAGCGGCGGCGGCGAGCTGCTCGACGGCAACCGGGCACTGCTGGTGCGCGCGGGCACCGACGACAAGCAGGCGTACCTGATCTACAAGGCCCCGGTGAACTCGAAGATCACCTCGACGTCCACCGTGCGGGCCAAGGTCGACCTGACCAACGCCGAGGTGCGCACCGCGCTCAACCTGAGCCAGAAGAAGCCGCGCGCGATCAGCTCCGGCCTGCTCAACGCGATCCCCGAGGCGAAGCCGCTGGTGGCGCCCGAGATCCCGGGCCGCGGCCAGAACGTGAACTACGTGCAGGGCGAGAACCTGAAGATCGGCGCGGTCATCGAGGTCCGCCGCTCCGGCGCGGACTCCGAGTTCCACGTGGTGCTCAAGGACGGCCTGCAGAAGATCAGCCGGGCCGCGGCCGACCTGCTGCGCGCGGCCTACGCCCAGGGCGCGGAGCCGAAGCTGGTCGACATCGCGCGCACCAACGACGCGCCGACCGTGGACCAGCTCGACTTCGACGACTACCCGCCGGACGTGCCCGAGGTGCTGGAGCCGAACCAGAACAACCGGGTGCTCTGCCTGGGCTGGCAGGCGCAGAACGTGACGTCGGACAACAAGTCGCAGCACACCAAGGTGACCATCGCGCCGTCGCTGCCGATCCCGTCGAGCGTGGTGCCGGTGGAGATCAACCAGGTCGGCGCGACCGGTGAGGTCGTCAGCCAGTTCGTGATGGCGCCGGGCAAGTCGGCCGTGGTGCGCAGCGCGACGTCCACCCAGGACTTCGACAGCGGTCCGATCCACCTGATCACCGGCCGCGGCGTGAAGTACGGCATCCCGGACGTCACGACCAGCGCCGCGCTCGGGCTCGGCGCGGACGGGTTCGCGCCCGGGCCGGAGTCGATCCTGCGGCTGCTGCCCAACGGGCCGCAGCTCAACCGCAACGACGCCTCCCGCAGCTGGGACTCGATCCCGGTGCCGAAGAACAACGGCGTGCTGCCCGAGGAGAAGGCCAAGAAGCAGGGCAGCTGACTTTCCGGTGCTGAGCCCTTCGGGGGAACCGGCGCGCGCCGGTTCCCGTCAGAGGGTGCAGGAGGTGTCCGGGTGAACGAGGTCACACGCGGGCCGGCGGGCGGCAGGCAGGTTTCGGTCGACCCGCGCTGGCTGGAGCTGTACGCGCAGCGCGTCGAGGAGGCGGCCGAGGAGCTGACCCGCGCGCGGGCCGAGCTGCGGGAGGCGCCGATGGGTCCCCGGAGCTTCGGCGAGCTGGGGCGCACGCTGCGCAGCGCCGAGGCGTACGGCCGGGCCGCCGGGCTGCTGCACCAGCAGCTCGACCGGGCGTGCGAGGTGCTGACGTCCGCGGCGAAGGGCCTGCACGACGTGGCCGAGCACTACGGCGCCCAGGACGACGACGCGGTGGCGTTGATCAAGGGGATCGACCGGCGGGCGGGGCTGGGCTGATGCGCGGCAAGGACGGCAGGCAGATCGCCGCCGAGGTCGGGCCCGAGCTGGACTACCTGTCCGGGATCAGCAGGCGGCTCGGCGTGCGCGACCTCGTGGCCGACTACTTCGCGCCCGTGGTGGGCGACTGGAACGACCTGCACGAGGAGGCGGAGCGCTGGCGCAAGGCCGGGCTCGTCGCCGAGCACGTGACGCGTGACCTGACCAAGCCGCTGGGCAAGCTCGACTCGGCGTGGCAGGGCAAGGACGCGGACTCGTTCGTGGAGCACATGCAGAAGGTCGGCCTGGCCGGGCACGACATGTCCGACGCGATGCACGCGATGGGCGAGGCGCTGGACCAGACCGCCGAGGGCATCCGCGAGATCGTGCAGGACATGTCCCGGGTGTTCGCCGAGGCGGCCGACACGGTGTCCGGCGCGGCGGCGCTGCCGGTGGACGGCGACCGGCGCGTGGTGGAGGCGTTGGACGAGCTGCACGACCCGGCGAAGGAGCTGCACGAGTCGGTGCGGGACGTGCTGGAGGCGTTCCTGCGGCTGTGCGACGGGGTGTCCGGTTCGGACGACTTCGCCGACGTGAAGATGGAGCACCGCTACCCCGAGCAGAACTGGTCGTACACCCCGCCCGCGAAGCCGACCGCGCCGGAGCCGGTGGCCACCACGCCCCCGGCGGAGACGAAGCCGGCCGGGTCCGGTGGCGCCGGGTCGGGGTCGTCGGCCGGCGGCGTGCCGGGTGGCGGCGGTGGTGGCGTTCCCGGTGGTGGCGGTGGCGTGCCCGGCGGGGGCGGTGTGCCCGGCGGCGGGGCCGCGGAGCGGTTGCAGCAGGGCGGGTCGACGGGTGTGTCCGAGCCGCGTCCGGTGGAATCCGCGCCGCGTCCGGCCGCCGCCGCGGCGGCGGGCCCGTCCGGTCCGCCCGCGGCCGGCGGTGCCGGGATGATGGGCGCGGGGATGATGGGCGGCATGGGCGCCGGCGGCCAGCAGGGCGGCGACAAGGAGCACAAGTCGAAGGTCCAGCTGGCGGGCTCGACCGAGCAGGTGTTCGGCAAGCCCAAGAAGTCCGCCCCGCCCGTGCTGGGCGAGGACTGAGCGCGTTCCGAGCGTTGAACTCAGGGGTCCTGAGCGTAGGACTCACGCGTTCTGAACGTAGGACTCACGCGGTCTGGAGGTAGGACTCACGGGAAAGGGCCGCCGGGATGGCGGCCCTTTCGCGCGAGCGGGATCAGATCACCGAGCGTCTCGGGGCGGGGGTGCGCTTGGCGCGGTTGCGATTGACCGTGTGGACGATGAACAGGGTCAGCAGGAGCAGGCCGACGCCCGCGCCCGTGCCCGACAGCGCCACGATCATCGGCGTGCTGCTCGGCGGGTTGAGCGGGCCCAGGTTGGTGATCAGCTGCTCCGGCGTGGTGGGCTTCGCGCCCTGCCGCTCGGACGGCAGCTCGGCGGTCAGCGCGGCCACCGGGTTGATCATCCCGTAGCCGACCTTGTGGTCGCGGCCGCTCGGGTTGCCCGGGTGCTGCGCGGTCGCCTTGATCCGGTCCATCACCTGCCGCGCCTTCAGGTTCGGGAACCGCTCGCGCACCAGCGCGACCACGCCCGCCACGTACGGCGAGGCGAAGCTCGTGCCCTGGATCGCGGTGAGCCGCTTGTTCTCGTCGGAGTTCGCGTCGGTCAGGCCCTGGCCGCGCGGGTCGAGGGTGACGATGTTCTCGCCCGGCGCGGCCACGCTGACCCACGGGCCCCACACGGAGAACGACGAGACCTCGCCCTCCATGTTCATCGACGCCACCGACAGGACGTTGTCGGCGTACCAGGGCGGCGACGCGACCACGTTGACCGTGTTCGGGTCCTGGTTGTCGTTCTGGGCCTGGCAGCCGCCCTTGGAGTCGATGTTGCCCGCGGCGGTCACGATGACGACGTCCTTGTCGTTCACCGCCCAGTCGATCGCGGCCTGGAGCTCGCGCTCCTGGTCGCTGGGCGCGCTCGGCGCCGCGCACGCGGTGAGCGAGATGTTGATGACCCGCGCGCCCTGGTCGACGGCGGAGATGATGGCCTTGGCCAGCGTGGCGACCTTGCCCGCGGAGTCCCGGTTGTCCTTCTTGGCGGGGTCCTCGAACTTGAAGTGGTTGCTGGTCTGCCGGAACGCCAGCACGGTCGCCTCGGGCGCGGCGCCGACGAAGCCGGTCTCCTCATCCTTGCTGGCCGCCGCGACGCCCGCCACCTCGGTGCCGTGGCCGTCGCAGTCGTCGTTGCCCCTCTTCTCGGTCTCGACGTAGTCGCCGGCCGGGATGACGCGGCCCTGCAACCGCGGGTGGGTGTTGACGCCGGTGTCGATGATCGCGAGCTTGACGTCCTTGCCGGTGGCGAAGCGGTGCGCCTCCTCCAGCCGGAGCTGCATCTGGCCCCACGGCTTGTTCGGGATCGGGCGGTTGCCCGTGCCCGAGGTGACGCACTCGGTCTTCTTCGTGTAGTTGACGTCCTCGATGGGCGGCTCGGGCTGCCGCAGGAACGACCGGTCCACCGGCGGCGGTTGCGAGTTCGGCCGGGCGTTGGCGTTCGTCGTGGACGGTTGGGCGTACGCGCCGGGCGCGGTCACCAGGGTGACCGCGGCCGCGGTCAGCGCGGCGAGCTTGCGGATGCGCATCGGGTCCTCACGCGGGGATGAGCTGGCGCATGGCCACGTACAGGTCCATCACCGCCAGCGCCAGCGGCAGCACCGCGGCGATCAGGATGGCTTCCAGCACGTCGACGGTGCGGCGCAGCACCGGGGAGAACTTCTGGTTCGGGAAGATCACGCCGAGCACGAGGGCGGCGGCGCCCACGATGACGAGGGTGCCGAACACGTACAGCAGCCGGTCGCCCGGCGAGGACTCCACCAGCCACCCGAGCAGCACGCCCGCGCCCGCGACCATGCCGCTGGCCAGCAGCGCCACCGCCTGCGCGCCGTTGGCGTACGCGCGACCGCGCAGCAGCAGCACCAGCGTCACCACGATCGCCAGCAGCGGGCCCCAGATGGTGCCGTTGCCCGCCGCGATGACGGCGAACAGGGCGGCCGTGCCGCCACAGCCGATGATCATGCCGGTCAGGTACTCGTGCGCGTTCGCGGTGCGCCGCTCGATCACGGAGTACTCCGGGAAACCGGTGTCCTCCTTGAGGTCCTCCGCGCTGCCGGGCACGGTCGGCAGCGGCAGCTTGGCCAGCTGGATCGTCAGCCGGGGCAGCACGGACAGCGCCGCCAGCGAGACCGCCGCGGTGGCCGCCGCGATGCCCTGCACGGGGTGGTCGACGAAGATGCCGATGAGGAACGCGAGGGCGCTCAGCGCGCCGGCCGTGGCGGCGGCGATGAACACCGTGATGCCGCGGCCGATCAGCAGGATCGCGGCCGAGGCGAAGATCAGCACCAGCACGCTGGCCAGCAGCAGGCTCGGCCGGCCGATCGGGCCCGGCACGATGTAGAGGCCCGCGACGTAGGCCATGGGCAGGCCGCCCGCCGCGGCGATCAGCACGCCCGTGCCGGTCGCGCCGTAGGACCGGGCCACGACCGCGCCCGCCGCGATGGCGACCACGGCCAGGGCGCCCGCGCAGATGGCCGGCGCGAGGTTGCCGCCGCCCGCGAGCGGACCGGCCATCAGCACCGCGATGGCGGCCGTGACGAGCGCCAGCGCGCCCGCGAGGTGGCCGTAGCGCCGTGCCGTGTCCTTGGTCCACGGGCGGAAGCTGTCCGGGTCCGACTCGGCGATCGCGTCGACCACGTCGTCGTACAGCGGGGGCGGCGGGTTCTCGTTGCGCTTGCGCAGCTGGAGGAGCTCGCCGTCGACCACGCCGAGCGAGGCCAGCGTGCGGCTGGGGTCCAGGGGGCCGTCGCCGAGCTTGGCCAACGCCCAACCGCCGTGCCGCACGCCACCGTCCGGAGTGGCCTCCTTGGCCATGTCCAGCAGCATCGGCAGCAGGTCGGCCACCGCGACGTCGGCGGGCAGCGCGACGTCGATACGCGTTCGCGGCGCAACCACCGTCACCCGGCTGAACACCGTCGTACCGGTCGCCACCAGCGCCCCCTAATGTCCTGATCAGTGTGTGCTGTGGTCCGCCCCGACCCTATTGGTCCGGTCGGACGCGGTTCGGCCCGCCCCTAGCGGAGCGGACCCAGTATGGGGCCACCGGCCGCCGCGGCACGGCCGTTCCGCGCAACACGTTGGCCGCGGATTTCACCGACCCCCCGTCGTGCGGGGTTCCGATGCGCCATAGTGTCGGTGCGACTGTGGCGGGCCGAGGCAGTGGAGCGCAGTCGGGGTGTTGGTTTCTGGATCGACCTGAAGAGGTGCCTGTTAGGTGAGCACGCTGCAGTTCAAGCGCACGGCACGCCTCGCCGCCCCCCGCCCTCCGGGCGGTGAGGTCCACCTCGAACCGCCACCCGAGGTGCCCCGGGTCATCCCCGGCAACATCATGATGAAGGCGATGCCCGTCGTCATGATCGTGTCGTCCGTCGGCATGATGGTGCTGATGTTCAGCTACAGCGGGCGCAGCCCCGCTGCGATGATCATGCCCGGCATGATGCTGGTCTCGACCATCGGCATGATGGCCGGCGGCATGGGCGGTGGCAAGGGCCAGAAGAAGGCCGAGATGAACGAGGACCGCAAGGACTACCTGCGCTACCTCGGCCAGATGCGCGACCGCGCCCGCGAAGCCGCCAACGAGCAGCGCGCCGAGCGCGAGTGGGTGCACCCCGACCCGCAGATGCTGTGGTCCCTGGCCACCACCCGGCGCATGTGGGAGCGCCGGCAGAACGACCCCGACTTCTGCCACCTGCGCGCGGGCCGCGGCTCGCAGCGGCTGGCCACCCGGCTCGTGCCGCCGCAGACCGGCCCGGTCGAGGAGCTGGAGCCGATCGCGACGCTGGCGCTGCGCCGGTTCGTGCGCGCCCACTCGCTGGTGCCCGACCTGCCGATCTCGATCGCGCTGCGCGGCTTCGCCGCCGTCGGCCTGCTCGGCGACATCGAGCACAAGCGCGGCCTGGCCCGCGCCCTGCTGGCCCAGATGGTCACCTTCCACTCGCCGGACGACCTGCTGATCGCCGTCGTCACCACCGGCCGCACCAAGGCCGAGTGGGAGTGGATGAAGTGGCTGCCGCACGTGCAGCACCCGACGATCGTCGACGGCATCGGGCAGATGCGGATGATGGCGGGCTCGCTGACCGAGGTCGAGCAGATGCTGGACGACCAGCTGCGCGACCGGCAGCGGTTCACCCGCAACGCGCCGCCGCCCGCCGACCAGCCGCACGTCGTGATCGTGATCGACGACGGTGACGTCACCCGGGAAGAGCAGATCATCCTGGAGGAGGGCCTGGTCGGCGTCACGCTGCTCGACCTGTCCGAGTCCCTGGGCAACCTCACCGCCCGCCGCGGCCTGCGGCTGGTGATCGAGGACGGCAAGCTGGGCGCGCGCAGCGCCAGCGGCGTCGAGTGGTTCGGCTCGCCGGACTGGCTGAGCGTGGTCGAGGCCGAGGCGCTGGCCCGGCGGCTGTCGCCGTACCGGATCGGCGGCGTGGACGCTGGCGGCAGCGACGAGGACCCGCTGTCGATGAGCAACAACCCGCCGCTGCTGGAGTTCCTGGGCGTCCCCGGCGACCCGATGACCTTCGACGTGCAGGCGGCCTGGCGGCCGCGGCCGGTGCGCGACCGCTACCGGGTGCCGTTCGGCATCGGCGAGTTCGGCCAGCAGGTCGAGCTGGACATCAAGGAAGCGGCCATGGAGGGCATGGGCCCGCACGGCCTGTGCATCGGCGCGACCGGTTCCGGCAAGTCCGAGTTCCTGCGCACGCTGGTGCTGGGCATGCTGGCCACGCACTCCTCGACCTCGCTCAACATGATCCTGGTCGACTTCAAGGGTGGCGCGACGTTCCTCGGCCTGGACAAGGCGCCGCACGTCGCCGCGACGATCACCAACCTGGCGGGCGACCTGACCCTGGTCGACCGCATGAAGGACGCCATCGCCGGTGAGGTGTCCCGGCGCCAGGAAGTGCTGGCCAAGGGCAACTACAAGAACGTGTGGGACTACGAGAAGGCGCGCGAGAACGGCGCCGACCTCGACCCGCTGCCCGCGCTGTTCATCTGCATCGACGAGTTCTCCGAGATGCTGACCGCGAAGCCGGACTTCATCGACATCTTCCTGCAGATCGGCCGCGTCGGCCGGTCGCTCCAGATGCACATGCTGCTGGCCTCGCAGCGCCTCGAAGAGGGCAAGCTGCGCGGTCTGGACACGTTCCTGTCCTACCGGATCGGTCTGAAGACGTTCTCCGCCGCCGAGTCGCGCGCCGCGATCGGCGTGCCGGACGCCTACGAGCTGCCGCCCATCCCGGGTTCGGGGTACCTGGGCGTGCAGGGCTCGCCGCTGACCCGGTTCAAGGCGCTGTACGTGTCCGGCCCGTACCGGCCCGCCGGGTTGCAGGTCGCGGGCCCGTCCGCGCCGGTGACCAGCGACAAGCGGCCGCGCTACTTCGTGCCGGACTACATCGAGATCCCCAAGGAGCCGGTGCGGCCGGTCGAGCCGGTCAAGCAGGAGAAGAAGGAGGAGGACTCGAACGAGCCCTCCGAGCTCGAGGTCATCGTCGAGCGGCTGGTGGGCCAGGGCCCGCCCGCGCACGAGGTGTGGCTGCCGCCGCTGAACGAGCCGCCGTCGCTGGACACGCTGCTGCCGCCGTTGCAGGCGACCGAGGACCGCGGCCTGACCCCGCCCGGCTTCTTCTCCAACGGCAAGCTCCAGGTGCCGCTCGGCGTGGTGGACAAGCCGTTCGAGCAGCGGCGCGACCTGCTGTGGGCGGACTTCTCCGGCGCCGCGGGCCACGGCGCGATCGTCGGCGGCCCGCAGTCGGGCAAGTCGATGATGCTGCGCACGATGATCACCGCGATGGCGTTGACGCACACGCCGCAGGAAGTGCAGTTCTACTGCCTCGACCTCGGTGGCGGCACGCTGGCGTCGCTGGAGAACCTGCCGCACGTCGGTGGGTTCGCCAGCCGGTTGGACGTGGACAAGGCGCGCCGGATGGTGGCCGAGCTGTCGGGCCTGATCGCCGAGCGCGAGCAGCGGTTCCGCGCGCAGGGCATCGACTCCATGGTCGAGTTCCGCAACCGCAGGCGGCGCGGCGAGATCCGCGACGACGACTTCGGTGACGCGTTCCTGGTCGTGGACGGCTGGATGAACTTCCGGCAGGAGTTCGAGGTGCTGGAGCCGATGGTCCAGGCGCTGGCCGCGCAGGGTCTGTCCTACGGCGTGCACGTGGTCGTGGCGGCGAACCGGTGGGCGGAGATCCGGCCCGCGATGAAGGACCTGCTCGGCACGCGGTTCGAGCTGCGCCTCGGTGACGTCAGCGAGTCCGAGGTGGACCGCAAGGTCGCGGTCAACGTGCCGCCGGGCCGCCCGGGTCGCGGTCTGTCGCCGCAGAAGCTGCACTTCCTGACCGCGCTGCCGCGCATCGACGCCTCGTCGGACGCGGAGAACGTGGCGGCGGGCGTGCAGGACATGATCGCCAAGGTGAGCGGCGCCTGGCGCGGCCCGCGCGCGCCGCAGGTCCGGCTGCTGCCCGACCTGCTGCCGTACCAGGAGTTCCTGGGCCAGGTGCAGCAGCAGCGGCCGAACCGGGGCCACCTGGTGCCGATCGGCGTCAACGAGGACGAGCTCGCGCCGGTGTACCTGGACTTCGACTCGGACCCGCACTTCATGGCGCTGGCCGACGGCGAGTCCGGCAAGACCAACCTGCTGCGCACGATCGTGCGCGGCATCATGACCAGCTACACCTCGACCGAGGCGCTGATCATGCTGGTCGACTACCGGCGCACCATGCTCGGCTACATCGAGACCGACCACCTGCTGTCCTACGCGGTGTCCTCGGCGCAGCTCACGGACATGATCAAGGACGTGCGCGGCTCGATGGCCAACCGGCTGCCCGGCCCGGACGTCACGCAGGAGCAGTTGAAGAACCGCTCCTGGTGGAAGGGCCCGGAGCTGTTCGTGGTCGTGGACGACTACGACCTGGTCGCCCCGCAGGGCGCGCAGAACCCGTTGCAGCCGCTGGCGGAGTTCATCCCGCAGGCCAAGGACGTCGGCCTGCACATCGTCGCGGTCCGGCGCATGGGTGGCGCGTCGCGGGCGATGTACGACCCGATCCTGGGCAAGCTGAAGGAGATCTCGGCGCCCATCATGGTCGGCTCCGGCTCGAAGGAGGAGGGGGCGATCGTGGGCAACCTCAAGGCGTCACCGCAGCCCCCCGGCCGGGGCACGCTGGTCACCCGCAAGCTGGGCCAGCAGCGCATCCAGGTGGCGTGGATCGACCCGGACTGACCGGGTACCGGACGACCGGGAGGCCCCGCCGCGGCGGGGCCTCCCGCGTGTCTGCCGCGGACCGGTGGCCCGCGCGCGGCTCGACGGGAGTGCGTCGTGCCGCGCGCGGGCCGTCGTCGCACCGCGCCGCCCCACCCGCCCGGACGGCGGCACCCCCCGGTGTCGCAGGCCGCCGTGCGGCCGGTGCGGTGGACGGGTCCGACTCTGCCGAACGGCGCTCACACTTGACTCACGCCGTCACAGAGGGCTGTCGGGGCGCTGCCCTATGCTTCGGCGCGCACGTTGGGGGGTGGCGCGTGGAGCTCGAGTTCAAGGTGCTGGGGCCCCTTGAGGTCTGGCACGGTGGCAGGCAGGTGGTGTTGCCGACGGGCAAGGCGCGCGTGCTGCTGGCGAGTTTGTTGCTCCGCGCGGGTGACGTGGTGCCGACCGATGCGCTGGTGGACCGGCTGTGGGACGGCCGGTCGGCGAACCCCGCCCGCACCAAGGCGACGTTGCACATGGTGGTGACCAGGCTGCGGCAGTCGCTGGGCGAGGCGAACGTGGTGCGCACCGCCGTGGGCGGGTACGCGGCCGAGGTGCCTCCGGGTGCGCTGGACCTGCACCGGTTCCGCGAGCTGGTGGGCCGCGACCGGCTCGCCGAGGCACTGGAGCTGTGGCGGGGCGCGCCGCTGTCGGACGTGCCTTCGGACGTGCTGCACGGCGAGGACGTCGCGCCGCTGCTCGAGGAGCGCCTCGACGCGCTGGAACGGCGGCTCGACGCGGACCTGGTGGCGGGCCGGGCCGCGGAGGTGGTGCCGGAGCTGCGGTCGCTGACCCGCGAGCACCCGCTGCGGGAGCGGTTCTGGGGTCAGCTGATGGAGGCGCTGGCGGCCTCGGACCGGCAGGCCGAGGCGTTGGCCGCCTACCGGTCGGTGAGCGCGCTGCTGGCCGAGCAGCTCGGCGTCGACCCGGGCCCGCGGCTGCAAGAGCTGCACCAGCGGGTCCTCACCGCCGCGCCGGACGTCGCCGCGCGCCCGTCGAGCGCGCCCCAGCCGGTGTCCGCGCCGCGGCAGCTGCCGATGCACACCCGGTACTTCGTCGGCCGGGAGCGGGAGCTGGCCGCGTTGTCGGCGCTGCTCGACCAGGCCGCGGGCGCGGCGGTGATCCCGGTGATCAACGGCGCGGCGGGCGTGGGCAAGACGGCGTTGGCGCTGCACTGGGCCGGCCGCAACGCGCACCGCTTCCCGGACGGGCAGCTCTACGTGAACCTGCGCGGGTTCGACCCGGCGGGCGTGCCGACGAGCCCGGACGAGGTGCTGCGCGGTTTCCTCGGCGCGCTGGGCGTGCCGCTGGAGCGCATCCCGTCCGGGTTGGACGAGCAGGTGGGGCTGTACCGGAGCCTGCTGGCCGAGCGCCGGGTGCTGGTGGTGCTGGACAACGCGGCGGACAGCGAGCAGGTCCGGCCGCTGCTGCCCAGCGGCTCGGCGTGCCTGGCCCTGGTGACCAGCCGCAACCAGCTCGACGGGCTGGTGGTGCGCGAGGGCGCGCGACCGCTGCCGCTGGGCGTGCTGTCGGACGGCGAGTCGACCGAGCTGCTGGTGCGGCAGCTGGGCGCGCGGCGGGTGGACGCCGCGCCGGCCGCGGCGCGCGACCTGATCGGCCACTGCGGCGGGTTGCCCCTGGCGTTGTCGGTGGTCGCGGCGCGGGCGGCGGCGCACCCGGACTTCACGCTGGGCGAGCTGGCCGGTGAGCTGGCCGACGAGCGGACCCGGCTGGAGGCGTTGGACACGGGCGAGGCGGCGACCAGCGTCAAGACGGTGTTCTCCTGGTCCTACGCGCGCTTGAGCCCGGCCGCGGCGCGGATGTTCGTGCTGCTGGGGGTGCACGCGGGACCGGAGGTGTCGGTGCCGTCGGCGGCGAGCCTCGCGGGCGTGCCGCCGCGGGCCGCCCGCCAGGCGCTGGCCGAGCTGAGCAGGCTGCACATGATCGCCGAGCCGGTGCCGGGCCGCTTCACGCTGCACGACCTGGTGCACGCCTGCGCGCGTGACCTGGTCGCCGCGGAGGAGGACCGGGCGGGGGTGCGGGAGGCGCTGCGGCGGGTGCTCGACCACTACCTGCACACCGCGGACACGGCCGACCGGCTGCTGTACTCGCAGCGCGAGGAGGTGCCGCTGGCCGAGCCCGCGCCGGGCGCGGTGGTGACGGAGCTGACCACGCGGGCCGACGCGCTGGCGTGGTTCCACCTGGAGCAGGCGTCGCTGTTCGCCGCGGTCGGGCACGCCGCCGCGCACGGCTTCGACGCGCACGCCTGGCAGTTGGCGTGGACGACCACGGCGTTCGCCCGGCTGCGGTCGTACTGGCACGAGCAGGCCAGGTGCCTGGAGATCGCGCTGGCGTCGGCGCGGCGGTTGGGCGACCGGGTCGCGCTCGCGTCCACCCACCGCGGCCTGGGCCGGATCCTCGTGGTGCTGCGGCGGTTCCCCGAGTCCGAGGTGCACCTCACCGCCGCACTGGAGCTGGCGCGCGAGCTGGGCGACCGGCAGAGCCAGGCGCACATCCACCGCCACCTCGGCGGGCTGTACGAGGCGTGGGAGCGGCTGCCCGAGGCGCTGCACCACGCCGAGCAGGCGCTGGCGGTGTTCGAGCGGCTGGGCGACCGGCCCGGCACGGCCCGCGCGCTCAACGCCGTCGGCTGGGCCCGCGCGATGCTCGGCGAGGACCTGCGCGGGGCGTTGGCCGACTGCGGCCGGGCCCTGGTGCTGGCCCGCGAGGTCAACGACGTGCTGGCGGAGGCGGCCACGTGGGACAGCCTCGGCTACGTGCACCACCGGCTGCACGAGCTGGACGAGGCCGTCCGCTGCTACCGGGAGGCGCTGCCGCGGTACCGGGAGAGCGGTGACCGCTACGAGGAAGCCGCGACGCTGCAGCGGCTCGGCGACACGCACGTGCTGGCGGGCGACCACGAGGCGGCGCGCGAGGCGTGGCAGGCGGCGCTGGACATCCTGGAGGAGCTGGGGCACGGCAACGTGGCGGCGTTGCGGGCGAAAGCGGCCGGTCTGCCGTGACCGGGCCGGTGACCCGCTTCGCCGTCCTCGGGCCGCTGGAGGTGTGGCGCGGCGACGAGCCGGTGGTGGTGCCCGCCGGGCGGGGCCGGGCGCTGCTGGCCGCGTTGCTGCTGCGGGCGGGCCAGGTGGTGACGGTCGACGAGCTGGTCGAGCGGCTGTGGGACGGCGCGCAACCGAACCCGCAGCGCACCAGGGCGACGCTGCACATGGTGGTGGCCCGGTTGCGGCAGGCGCTGGGCGATCCGACCGTGGTGCGCACGGTGACGCACGGCTACCTGGTCGACGTCGCGCCGGGCGCGCTGGACCTGCACGAGTTCCGCGACCTGGCGGGGCGGGGCCGGTACGCCGAGGCGCTGGCGCTGTGGCGCGGCACGCCGCTGTCGGACGTGCGGTCGGACGTGCTGCACGCCGAGGAGGTCGCGCCGCTGCTGGAGGAGCGGCTGACGGTGCTGGAGCGGCGCATCGAGGCGGACCTGGAGGCGGGCCGGGCCGCCGAGCTGGTGCCGGAGCTGCGGTCGCTGACCCGAGAGCACCCGTTGCGGGAGCGGTTCTGGGCGATGCTCGTGCACGCCCTGCACCGGTCGGGGCGCACGGCTGAGGCGTTGGCGGCGTACCAGGAGGTGCGCGTGCTGCTGGCCGAGGAGCTGGGGGCGGAGCCGGGCGAGCAGTTGCGGGAGGCGCACCGGCTGGCCCTGGGCGCGGCGCCGGAGCCGCCCGGCCGGGTGGGCGCGCCCCGGCAGCTGCCCGCCGACGTGCGCAGCTTCACCGGGCGGCGGGACGAGGTGGCCGCGCTGGACCGGTTGGCGGCGCACGCGCGGGCCGCCACCTCGGTCGCGATCACCGGCATGGGCGGGTTGGGCAAGACGGCGCTGGCGGTGCACTGGGCGCACCGGGTGGCGGCGGACTTCCCCGACGGGCAGTTGATGATCAACCTGCGCGGGTACGACCCGGACTTCCCGCCGCTGACCCCCGAGCAGGCGCTGACCCAGCTGCTCGGCGGGCTGGGCGTGCCCGCGGAACGGGTGCCCGCGGCCCTGGACGAGCAGGTCGCGCTGTACCGGTCGGTGCTGGCCGACCGGCGGATCCTGGTCGTGCTGGACAACGTCGCCGACGTGGCGCAGGTGCGTCCGCTGCTGCCGCCCGGCGCGGGCAACTTCGCCGTGCTGACCGGTCGCAACGACCTGCGCGGCCTGGTGGCGCTGGACGACGCCGTGCTGGTCCGGCTGGACGGCTTGGCGCCGGCCGAGGCGGTGGACCTGCTGCGCCGCGTCCTCGGCCCGGGCCGGGTGGACGCGGAGCCGGACGCGGTCGCCGAGCTGGTGGACGTGTGCGCGGGGTTGCCACTGGCCCTGCGGGTGGCGGCGGCGACGCTGGCGGGCGAGCCGCGCGGCGTGGCCGACTACGTGGCCGCGGTGAAGGCGGGCGACCCGCTGGCCGAGCTGGAGATCCCCGGCGACCCGGCGTCCGCGGTGATCAGCACCTTCCGCCTGTCGTACCGGGCGTTGACGCCGGCCGCGCAACGGCTGTTCCGGCTGCTCGGCGTCGCGCCGTGCCGGGACTTCACGGTCGAGACCGCCGCCGCGCTGGCCGGCGTGGGACCGGTCGAGGCGAGGCGGGCGCTGGGCGAGCTGCTGCGCGCGCACCTGCTGGAGCAGCCGCGGACGGGCCGGTTCGCGCTGCACGACCTGCTGCGGCTGCACGCGGAGACCTGCGCGCAGGCCGAGGAGCCGGTGGAGGAGCGGGAGTCGGCCGTGGTCCGGCTGCTCGACTTCTACCTGCACAACATCGACCGCGCGGACCGGGTGATCCGGCCGACCCGCACCGAGCTGCCGCTGACCCCGGTCGACGGCGCCGTGCCGCTGCTGGCGTTCGTCGACCAGGAGGAGGCGGTGGCCTGGGTGGACGGCGAGATGCCGAACCTGCGGCTGGTGATCCCGTACGCGGGCGAGCGCGGCCGGGACGAGCACGCGTGGCAGATCCCGACCGCGCTGTGGGGCTACCTGTACCGCCACTACGTGTGGACCGAGTGGCGGCAGTTCACCGAGATCGCGCTGGCGTCCGCGCGCCGGCTCGGCAACCGGTTCGCCGAGGCGGTCGCCCTGCACACGCTCGGCGGCATCACCCGCAACATGCGGCCCGAGGAGGCGCTGGACCACCTGCACCAGGCGTTGGCGATCCGGGAGGAGATCGGCCACGTGCACGGCATGGCGGCCAGCTGCCTGGAGCTCGCGGGCGCCTACGAGTCGTTCGGCCGGTACGACGAGGCCGTCCGGTTCGGCGAGCGGGCGGTGCAGCTGTGGGCCGGGTCGGGCAACGAGCCCGCGCTGGCGATCGCGTTGAACAACCACGCCGGCACGTTGAGCGCGGCCGGTCGCCACGAGCAGGCGCTGGAG
The DNA here is from genome assembly GCF_044757065.1 of Actinosynnema sp. NPDC091369. Lineage (NCBI taxonomy): Bacteria > Bacillati > Actinomycetota > Actinomycetes > Pseudonocardiales > Pseudonocardiaceae > Actinosynnema > Actinosynnema sp. NPDC091369. The sequence continues at coordinate 1,641,553 of NZ_JBIVUG010000001.1, forward strand.
GTGTGCCTGCGCGCCGTCGAGCTGTACCTGCGGCTGCCCGGCCGGCTGGCGGTGGGCGTGGTGGAGGAGACGTTGGCGCAGGTCCTCATCGGCCTCGGGCGGCTCACCGACGCGGCGGCGACCTACCGGCGGATCTTCACGCGGGGCGTCGGCGAGCTGAACAGCCTGTCCGCCATGCGGACCCACCTGAACTACGCGGACCTGCTGCTGCGCCTGGGCGACCCGGGCACCGCGCGGGTGCACCTGGCCCAAGCCCTGGAGCTGTGCGTCAAGGCGGGTTTCCCGCAGGAGGCCGAGATCCGCGCCCGGCTGGCCGGCCTGGGCTGAGCGCGGGCCGACGTCGCGGGGCGCCGACGGGGAGGAGTCGGCGACCCCGCGATCCGGTCGTCACCGCGGCGAGGGCCGGCGAGCGCGTCGCCCCCCGACGACCCGCCCGCCACCGGGACCGGCTTCCCCCCTGGGTCGGACTTCCGGTCCCGCGGCCCACTGGGGGTCGCGGCGGTGCACGTGACCACTGTGCGCGGCGGGCCTCACAGTCGGCTCACGGCGTCCTCACGGGGACGGGAATCTCCGGCGACGCCGGGCGCCGGGGTCGGGTACACATGCGGCGTCGACACGACGTGGAGCGGAGGGCTGCCCGGCATGACGGCGAACATCCGGTTCGGCGTGCTCGGACCGCTGGACGTGCGGCTCGGCGAGCGGCCGGTGCCCGTGCCCGCGGGGCGGGCGCGCGTGCTGCTGGCGACGTTGCTGCTGCGCGCCAACCGGCCGGTGGCGGTGGACGACCTGGTCGAGCGGCTGTGGGACGGCGACGCGCCGAACCCGCGCCGGGCCAGGGCCACGTTGCAGATGGCGGTGACTCGGCTGCGGCAGGCGCTGGGCGAGGCGAACGTGGTGCGCACGGCCCCGAACGGCTACCTGGCCGACGTCCCGCCCGGCGCGCTGGACCTGCACCGGTTCCGGGAGCTGGTGGCGGCGGGCGACTTCACGGCGGCGCTGCGGTTGTGGCGTGGCGAGCCGCTGTCGGACGTGCCGTCGCCGCTGCTGCACGCCGAGGACGTGGCGCCGCTGCTGGAAGAGCACCTGGTCGTGCGGGAACGCCGGATCGAGGCCGACCTGGAGGCCGGACGGGCCGCCGGGCTCGTGCCGGAGCTGCGGTCGCTGACCCGTGAACACCCGTTGCGCGAGCGGTTCTGGGGCCTGCTGATGCTGGCCCTGTCCCGCGTCGGGCGTCGGGACGAGGCGCTGGCCGCGTACGAGGAGCTGCGGTCGCGGCTGGCCGAGGAGCTGGGCGTCGACCCGGGGCCGAACGTGCGGCGGCTGCACCGCGACCTGCTCGACGCGCGGCCCGTGCCGCGGCAGGTGCCCGCGTCCCACGGGCTGTTCGTCGGCCGCGACGCCGAGCTGCGCGAGCTGGACAACCTGCTGGACGGCGACGCGGGCACGGTGGTGATCTCGGCGATCGGCGGCGCGGCGGGCGTCGGCAAGACGACGCTCGCGCTGCGCTGGGCGAACCGGGTGGCCGACCGGTTCCCCGACGGGCAGCTGTACGTGGACCTGCGCGGGTTCCACCCGGAGGCCGAGCCGGTGCCGCCGGGTGAGGCGATCCGCGGCTTCCTGGAGGCGCTGGGCGTGCCGGGCGACCGGTTGCCGGTCGACCTGGACGCCCGCGCCGCGCTGTACCGGACCGTGCTGGCCGACCGCCGGGTGCTGGTGGTGCTGGACAACGCGCGCGACAGCGACCAGGTGCGGCCGCTGCTGCCCGGCGGCGCGCTGCCCCGGGTGCTGATCACCAGCCGCAACGACCTGAGCGGCCTGGTGGTGCGCGAGGGCGCGGTGCCGCTGCCGCTGGGCCTGCTCGCCGAGCCGGACGCGCGGTCGTTGCTGGAGCGGCAGGTCGGCGCGCGTCGGGCGGCGGCCGAACCGGAGGCGCTGGCCGCGCTGGTCGGGAACTGCGGCGGGTTGCCGCTCGCGCTGGCCATCGTCGCCGCCCGCGCCGCGGCGGACGCTTCGCTGCCGCTGAGCGCGTTGGCCGCCGAACTCGCCGACCAGCGCACGAGGCTGGCCGCGTTGGACGCGGGTGGCCCGACGACCGACCTGCGGGCCGTGCTGTCCTGGTCGAGCGGGCAGCTGAGCCCACTCGCCGCGGAGGTGTTCTGCCTGCTGGGCCTGCACCCCGGGCCGAACCGGAGCGCGGAGGTGATCGCGAGCATGGCCGGCCTGCCGCCGGCACGGCTGCGCGAGCCGCTGCGCGAGCTCGTGCGGTCCCGGCTGCTGTCCCAGCCCTCGCCGGGCCGGGTCCTCTCGCACGACCTGGTGTGCCTCCACGCGGGCGCCCAGGCGCGCGAGCACCTCACCGACGCCGAGCGGCGCGACGTGCTGCGCCGCATGCTGGACCACTACCTGCACACCGCCGACCGGGCCGACCGGCTGCTCTACCCGCAGCGCGACCCGCTCGACCTCGACCCGGCGGACGACGCGGTGGTGCTGACCCCGCTCGCCGACCACCGCGACGCGCTGGCCTGGTTCGAGGCCGAGCACCAGGTGCTGGTGACGCTCATCGGCTGGGCGCACGAGCGGGGTTTCCCCGCGCACGCGTGGCGGCTCGCGTGGTCCTGCGCCACCTACTTCCAGCGCCGGGGCCACTGGCACGACCAGCTGGCGACGCAGCGGATCGCGCTCGCGTCCGGTGAGCAGCTCGGCGACCTCGACGCGCAGGTCCGGGCGCACCGCAACATCGGCCTGGTGCGGATGAAGCTCGGCGAGCTCGACCACGCGGCCGAGCACTACCGCCGTGCGCTGGAGCTCTCCGCGGAGCTGGGCGACGCGTTCGGCCGGGCCCGCGCGCACCGCGGGTTGGCGGCGGTGTTCGAGCGGCAGGGCCGGTACGCCGACTCGTTGCGGGAGTGCCGCAGCGCGTTGGAGCTGTTCCGCGAAACGGGTGACGCGTGCACGGTGGCGGGCGCGCTGAACGCGGTCGGCTGGTTCCACTCCCTGCTGGGCGACCACGACGCGGCGCTGGAGCACTGCGGCGAGGCGCTGGAGGTGTTCCGGGCGGTGGGGGACCGGTTCGGCCAGGCGAACGCGCTCGACAGCCTCGGGCACGCCCTGCACCACTCGGGCCGGCCGGACGAGGCGGTCGCCCGGTTCCGCGAGGCCGTGGAGCTGTGGCGCGACACCGGTTCGCGGGACGAGGAGGCGTACACGCTGCGCCGCTTGGCGCACGCCGAGCGGGATCGGGGCGCGGTCGACGAGGCGGTGGCGGCGGCGCGCCAGGCGTTGGCGATCTTCACCGAGCTGGACCCGGAGGAAGCGGAGTCGCTGCGCGGCGAGATCAGCCGACTGTCGTCGTGAGGTCACCGCCCGTGATCACGCCGGTACACTCGTCACCGTGCGAGGGGGGCCGGTGACGACTGAGTTCAAGGTGCTCGGACCGCTCGAAGTCCGGCACGCGGGCCACCCCGTCGCCGTCCCCGCGGGCAAGGCGCGGGTCCTGCTGGCCGCGCTGTTGCTGCGGGTGGGCGAGGTCGTCACCGCCGACGAGCTGGTCGAGCGGCTGTGGGACGACCGCCCGCCCGACCCGGCCCGCGCCCGCGCCCGCGCCACGCTCCAGATGACGGTGACGAGGTTGCGCCGCGCGCTCGGTCCCGCGAACGCGGTGCGCACCGCCGGCGGCGGCTACGTCGCCGACGTGCCCGCGCACGCGCTGGACCTGTGCCGGTTCCGGTCCTACGCGGCCGAGGGGCGGTACGCGGAGGCGTTGGCGCTGTGGCGCGGCACGCCGTTGTCGGACGTGCGGTCGGACGCGTTGCACCGGCTGGAGGTCGTGCCGCTGGAGGAGGAGCGGCTGTCCGTGCTGGCCCGGCGGGTCGACGCAGACCTGGCCGCGGGTGCGGCGACCGAGCTGGTCGGCGAGCTGCGGGCGCTGACCCGGGCGCACCCGTTGCGGGAGCGGTTCTGGGCGCAGCTGATGCTGGCGCTGTACCGGTCGGAGCGGCAGGCCGAGGCGCTGGCCGCCTACCGCGCGGCCCGCGAGGTGTTCGCCGCCGAGCTGGGCGTCGAGCCGGGCCGCGCGCTGCGCGAGCTGCACGAGCGGATCCTCGTCGCCAACCCGGACGTGCCGCCGGCGCGGTCGGTGGTGCCGCACCTGCTGCCCTCGCGCGGCCCGCACTTCGTGGGCCGGGACGCGGCGCTGGCCGAGCTGACCGCGTGCGCGGAGGCCGGGCCGGGCGTGGTGGTGGTCGACGGCATGCCGGGGATCGGGAAGACGGCGCTGGCCGTGCACTGGGCGAACCTGGCCGCCGAGGCGTTCACCGGCGGTCGGCTGTACGTGAACCTGCGCGGGGTCGACTCGTCGGCCGAACCCGTGCCGCCGGGTGAGGTCGTCCGGGGTTTCCTGGACGCGCTCGAGGTGCCAGCCGCGCGGGTGCCCGCGTCGTTCGAGGCGCAGGTGGCGTTGTTCCGCCGCGCGGTGCAGGGCCGCAAGCTGCTGGTGGTGCTCGACAACGCCCGTGACGCGGACCAGGTGCGGCACCTGCTGCCCGACGGCGCGTTCGTGGTGGTCACCAGCCGCAACCGGCTCACCGGCCTGGCCGCCCGGTCGATCACCCTGGGGCCGCTCGACGACTCGGAGTCGCGCGCGCTGCTGGACCGCAGGCTCGGTGGGGACCGGGTGGAGGCGCAGGAGGCCGCGACGGGGACGCTGGTGGAGCTGTGCGCCGGCCTGCCGCTCGCGCTGGCGCTGGTGGCGACCCGGGCCGCGGTCAACCCGCACTTCACGTTGGCGCACATCGCCGACGAGCTGGCGAACGGGCAGGACCCGTTGGAGCACTTGGACGCGGGCGAGGACGACGCCCGCCTGAGCACCGCGTTCTCGTGGTCGTACCGGCTGCTCGGGCCGGCCGCCGCCCGGCTGTTCCGGCTGCTGGGCCGCCACCCCGTGCCGGCGGTGCCGGTGTCCGCGGCGGCGGCGCTGGCGGGCCTGCCCGTGCCCGACGCGGTGGCCGCGGTGGCCGAGCTGACCGACGCCCACCTGCTGACCGAGCCGGCCGAGGGCCGCTTCTCGACCCACCCGCTGCTGCGGCGGTACGCCGCGGAGCTGTCCGAGACCGCCGGCGACGACGCCGACGCGGCCACCGCACGGGCGCTGACCTGGTACGCCCACACGGCGGCCAACGCCGTCGGCCGGCTGCCCGACCAGGTCGCCGAGACCCTTCCCGCCCGGGACTGCGTGCGGCCGGACGAGTTCACGTCGACCGCCGAGGCGTCGGCGTGGCTCCGGTCCGAGTGGGACCACTTCGTCCGGCTGGTGCGTGCCGCGACAACCGAGTAGCCACCCGGCGGCACGTCGTGAACCATGTCAACGCCGAGGTGGAGGGGGTCTGGTGATCGAGTTCGCCGTGCTCGGTCCGCTGGAGGTGTGGCACGGCGACGTGCTGGTGCCGGTTCCGGCCGGTCGGGCGCGGTTGTTGTTGGCGGTGTTGCTGCTGCGGGCGAACCGGCCGGTGTCGGTGGACGAGCTGGTGGACCGGTTGTGGGACGGCGCCGCGTCGAACCCGGACCGGGCGAGGGCGACGTTGCAGATGGTGGTGCGGCGGTTGCGGCAGGCGTTGGGTGAGGCGAACGTGGTGCGGACGGCGACGAACGGCTACCTGGCCGAGGTGCCTCCGGGTGCGCTGGACCTGGACCGGTTCCGCGCGTTGGTGGCGCAGGAGCGGTTCGCCGAGGCGTTGGCGCTGTGGCGGGGCGACCCGCTGTCGGACGTGCTGCGGCCCGAGGAGGTCGCGCCGCTGTTCGAGGAGCGGTTGGCCGTGCTGGAACGCCGGGTCGAGGCGGACTTGGCGGCAGGTCGGGCCGCCGAGCTGGTGCCGGAGCTGCGCGCGCTGACCCGGGAGCACCCGTTGCGCGAGCGGTTCTGGGCCGCGCTGGTGCTGGCCCTGCACCGGTCGGGGCGCACGGTCGAGGCGTTGGCGGCCCACCAGGAGGTGCGCGCGCTGCTCGCCGACGAGCTGGGCGTGGACCCCGGGGAACGCCTGGGCGACGCGCACCAGGAGGTCCTGGGCGCGGGGGTCGGGCCACGCGGCCGGCCGATCGCGCCCCGGCAGCTCCCGGCGGACGTGCGCAGCTTCACCGGGCGGCACGGGGAGCTCGCGGAGCTGGACCGGGTGGCGGGTGACGCGCGGGTGGTCGCGATCACCGGCATGGGCGGGCTGGGCAAGACGGCGCTGGCCGTGCACTGGGCGCACCGCGTGACCGCGGGCTTCCCGGACGGGCAGCTCGTGGTCAACCTGCGCGGCTACGACCACGACGTCCGGCCGCTGACCCCCGGTCAGGCGTTGACCCACCTGCTCGGCGGGTTGGGCGTGGCACCGGAGCGAATCCCACTCGGGCTGGACGACCAGGTCGCGCTGTACCGGTCGGTGGTCGCCGACCGGCGCACCCTGGTCGTGCTGGACAACGCCGCCGACGTGGCGCAGGTGCGTCCGCTGCTGGCGCCCGGCGGCGGGAACTTCACCGTGATCACCGGCCGCGACGACCTGCGCGGCCTGGTCGCGCTGGACGACGCCGTGCTCGTCCGGCTGGACGGGCTCGCCCCGGCCGAGGCGGTGGACCTGCTGCGCCGCATCCTGGGCCCGGACCGGGTGGACGCCGAGCCGGACGCGGTCGCCGAGCTGGTGGACGTGTGCGCGGGGCTGCCGCTGGCCCTGCGAGTCGCCGCGGCGACCCTGACCGTCGAGCCGGGCGGCGTCGCGGACTACGTGGCCGCGCTGCGGTCGGGCGACCGGCTCGCCGAGCTGGAGATCCCCGGCGACCTGCCCGCCGCGGTCCGCTCGACGTTCAACCTGTCGTACCGGAAGCTGACGCCGGCCGCGCAGCGGCTGTTCCGGCTGCTCGGCGTCACGCCGTGCCGCGACTTCACCGCCGAGTCCGCCGCGGCGCTGACCGGCGTCGGCGTGGCGGAGGCGCGGTCGACGCTGGGCGAGCTGCTGCGCGCGCACCTGCTGGAGCAGCACCGGCCGGGCCGGTTCGCGCTGCACGACCTGCTGCGGCTGCACGCCGAGGGCCGCGCCCGGACCGACGAGACCGAGCACGAGCGCGACCGGGCCGTGGACCGGCTGCTCGACTTCTTCCTGCACAACGTCGACCGGGCGGACCGGGTGCTGCGCAAGAGCCGCACCGAGCTGCCGCTCACCCCGCTGACCGACGCCGTGCCGCTGGTGGCGTTCCCCGACCGCCGGCGCGCCGTGGGCTGGGTGGACGACGAGTTCGCGAACCTGCGGGTGCTGATCGGGTTCGCGCGGGAACGGGGCAGGCTGGAGCACGCCTGGCAGCTGCCCACCGGCCTGTGGGGCTACCTGTACCTGTCGTCGCACTGGGCCGAGTGGGCGACGTTGACCCGGGTCGCGCTGGACTCGGCGTGCCTGCTGGGCAACCGGTTCGCCGAGGCCGTCGCGCTGCACACCCTCGGCAGCATCCACCGCAACACGCTGCGCGGTGAGGAGGCGGTGCCGCTGTTGCGCCAAGCGCTGGAGATCCGCGAGGAGATCGGGCACGAGCACGGCATCGCGGTGACCCTGACCGAGCTGGCCAGCGCGTACCAGGCGCTGGGCCGCTACGAGCTGTCCGTCGAGCACAGCAAGCGCGCGGCCGAGCGGCGCGCCGAGCTGGGCGACCTCGCCGGCCTGGTCGTGACGTTGAACAACTACGCCGGGACGCTGCTGCTCGCGGGCGACCCGGAGCAGGCGCTGGAGGTCTGCCTGCGGGCGGTCGCGCTCAGCGAGCGGATGCCCGACCAGCCGGACTTCGGCGCGGTGAAGGACACCCTGGCGCGGATCCTGGCGGAGCTGGGCCGGTTGCGGGAGGCGGCGGACACGTACCGGGCGATCCTGGCGCACGGCACCGAGGCGTGGAGCGGGCTGAACCTGGTGCGCCTGCACGCCAACTACGCCGACCTGCTGCTGATGATGGACGACCCGGAGGCGGCCCGGACCCACCTGGTCCGCGCGCTGGACCTGTCGGTCGAGCGGGGCCTGCCGCACGAGACCGGACTGCGGGCCCGGCTCGCCGCGCTCGGGGTGACCGCGGACGAGCGGCGTGAGCTGCGCGGACGGGCATGAGAGGGTCGTGGGCGTGACGACGACGCGGTTCAACGTCCTGGGGCCGCTGGAGGTGTGGCACGGCGACGTGCTGGTGCCCGTCCCGGCGGGTCGGGCGCGGTCGTTGCTGGCGGTGCTGGTGCTGAACGCGAACCGCCCGGTGACGGCCGACGAGCTCGTCGACCGGCTGTGGGACGGCGCCGCGCCGAACCCGGACCGGGCGAAGGCGACGTTGCAGATGGTGGTGCGGCGGCTGCGGCAGGCGTTGGGTGAGGCGAACGTGGTCCGCACGGCCACGAACGGCTACCTGGCCGAGGTGCCCCCGGACGCGCTGGACCTGGACCGGTTCCGCGCGTTGGTGGCGCAGGAGCGGTTCGCCGAGGCGTTGGCGCTGTGGCGGGGCGACCCGCTGTCCGACGTGCCGCACGTGCAGGACGTGGCGCCGCTGCTGGAGGAGCGGCTGACCGTGCTGGAACGCCGGATCGACGTCGACCTGGCCGCGGGCCGGGCCGCCGAGCTGGTGCCGGAGCTGCGCGCGCTGACCCGGGAGCACCCGTTGCGCGAGCGGTTCTGGGGCCAGTTGATGCTGGCGCTGGCCCGGTCCGGCCGGCAGGCCGAGGCGCTGGCCGTCTACGACGCGCTGCGCGGCCGGTTGGTCGACGAGCTCGGCGTCGACCCGGCGCCGCGGTTGCAGGAGCTGCACCGGCGGATCGTGACGTCCGAGGAGACGGCCTCGGCCGCCGTGTCCGCGCCGCGCCAGCTCCCCGCGCACACCCGGTTCTTCGTCGGCCGCGGCCCTGAGCTGGACCTGCTGGCCGGGCTGCTCGACCCGGCGTCCGGCGCGGGCGGCGGCACCGTGGTGATCTCCGCGGTCGACGGCGCTGCCGGCATCGGCAAGACCACGCTGGCGCTGCACTGGGCCGCGCGGCACGCCGACCGGTTCCCCGACGGGCAGCTCTACGCGGACCTGCGCGGGTTCGACCCGAGCGGCTCACCGGCCGACCCCGGCGAGGCGCTGCGTGGCTTCCTCGGCGCGCTGGGCGTGGCGCGGGAGCGGATGCCGTCGACGACGGACGAGCTGGTCGGCCTGTACCGCAGTGCGACGGCCGACCGGCGGGTCCTCGTCGTGCTGGACAACGCCCACGACAGCGAGCAGGTCCGGCCGCTGCTGCCGAGCGGGCCGGGCTGCTCCACCGTGGTGACCAGCAGGCGTCGGCTGGACGGGTTGATCGTGCGGGAGGGCGCCCGGCCGCTGGCCCTGGGCGTGCTGACCGACGCCGACGCGTTCGCGCTGCTGCGGCGGCAGCTCGGCGAGGAGCGGGTGGCGGCCGAGCCCGAGGCCGCGCGGGAGGTGGTGGCGCACTGCGCCGGGCTGCCGCTGGCGCTGGCCGTGGTCGCCGCACGGGCGGCGGCGCACCCGGAGTTCCCGCTGCCCGCGTTGGCCGCCGAGCTCGCCGACGAGCGCACCCGGCTCGACGCGCTCGACACCGGTGACGAGGTCGCCGGCGTCAAGGCCGTCATCTCGTGGTCGTGCGAGCGGCTCACCCCGGCCGCCCGCCGCGTGTTCGAGCTGCTGGGCCTGCACCCCGGGCCCAGAGGTGTCGGTCCCGGCCGCCGCGAGCCTGGCCGGGATCGCGGTGCGCGGCGCACGGGCGTGCCTGCGCGAGCTGAGCGGGATGAACCTGCTGGTCGAGCACCGGCCGAGCCGCTTCTCCCTGCACGACCTCGTGCACACCTACGCCCGCGAGGTCGTGGTCGAGCGCTTCGGCGACGCGGAGCGGCGCACCGCCCTGCACCGCCTGCTCGACCACTACCTGCACACCGTGAAGGAGGTCGAGTGCGTGCGCGCCCCCTATCGCGACTCCGACACGCCCCTCGACCCGCCGCTGCCCGACGTGGTCGTGACCGGCGCCGCCGACCGCGACGACGCGCTGGCCTGGCTGGAGCTGGAGAAGGCCACGGTGTTCGGGGTGGTCGAGCACGCGTCCCGGCACGGCTTCCCCGCGCACACCTGGCGGCTCACCTCGTGGCTCACGTCGTTCTGCGGCCGGCGCGGGTACTGGCGGGAGGCGCTGCGCTGCCACCGGCTGGCCCTGGACTCGGCCCGCGAGCTCGACGACGGGGCCGCACTCCTGGCGGTCCACCGCGGCCTGGGCCGCATCCACGTCGTGCTCGGGCACTTCGAGGAGTCGGCGGCGCACTTCGAGCGGGCGCTGGCCTCGGCGCGCGCCACCGGTGACCGCCGCGCCCAGGCGACCATCCACGCCGACCTCGGCGTCCTGCACGAGGACGACGGGCAGCACGTCGAGGCGCTGCACCACGCCCGGGAGGCCCTGGGGATCGCGGACGAGCTGGGCGACGCCATGCTCTACCGCCGCACCCTCAACTCGGTCGGCTGGCTGCACGCCCTCCTGGGCGACCACCGCACCGCGCTGGACCACTGCCGTCGCGCGTTGGCGCTGCACCGCGAGGCCGGCGACGTGTCCGGCGAGGCGGTCGTCTGGGACAGCCTGGGCTACGTCCACCACCACCTCGGCAACCCGGCCGACGCGGTGCGCAGCTACGACGTCGCGCTGACGATGTACCGGTCCATCGGCGAGCGCTACGAGGAGGCCCTCACCCTGGACCGGCTCGGCGACACGCTCGCCGCCTCCGGCGACCGCGACGCGGCGCGCCGGATGTGGTCCGAGGCGGTGCTCGTGCTGGACGACCTGGGTCACGCCGCCGCGGACCGCGTCCGGACCAAGGCGGGATCGCCGTGACCGCCGCGGGAGCGCGCCCGCAGGTCCGGTTCAACGTGCTGGGCCCGCTGGAGGTGTGGCACGGCGACGTGCCCGTGCCGATCCCCGCCGGCCGCGCGCGGGTGCTGCTGGCGACGTTGCTGCTGCGGGCGAACCAGCCGGTGCCGGTGGACGCGCTGGTCGACCGGCTGTGGGACGACGGCGCGCCGAACCCCGACCGGGCCAAGGCGACGTTGCAGATGGTGGTCCGACGGCTGCGCCAGGCGCTCGGTGCCGCCAACGTGGTGCGGACGGCCACCAACGCGTACGTGGCCGAGGTCGACCCGGAGTCGGTCGACCTGCACCGGTTCCGCCGGCTGGCGGCGGAGGGCCGCCACGCCGAGGCGTTGGCGTTGTGGCGCGGCGACCCGCTGTCGGACGTGGAGTCGGACGCGCTGCACCGCGAAGACGTCGAGCCGCTGCGCGACGAGCGGTTGGTGGTGCTGGAACGACGGGTCGAGGCGGACCTGGCGGCGGGCCGGACCGCCGGGCTCGTCCCCGAGCTGCGGGCGCTGACCAGGGCGCACCCCCTGCGCGAGCGGTTCTGGGGTCAGCTGGTGCTGGCCCTGCACGACAGCGACCGCCAGGGCGAGGCGCTGGCCGCGTTCCGCGAGGTGCGCGAGCTGCTGGCCGAGGAGCTGGGCGTCGACCCCAGCGACTACCTGCGCGCGGTGCACCGCACCGTGCTGGCCGGTGACGCGAGGCCCGCGCTCACGCCGTGGACCGCCCTGTGCCAGCTGCCTCCCGACACGGCCGACTTCATCGGCCGAGACGACCTCTGCGCGCGGGCGTCGGCGCTGCTCACCGTCCCATCGCGGACGGCGGTGCCGGTGGTCGCGATCACCGGGGCGCCCGGCACGGGCAAGAGCACCCTGACCGTCCGCGTCGCGCACGCCCTGCGGGACCGGTTCCCGGACGGCCAGCTGTTCGTCCGCCTGGACGGGGCCGGCGCCGTGCCGCGCGACCCGGCCGAGGTGCTGGCCGAGCTGCTGACCGCGGTCGGCCTCAACCCCGCGGCCATGCCGGACCGGCTGGAGGCCCGCGCCGCCGCGTTCCGGTCCCGCGTCGCCGACCGCGCGGTGCTCCTGGTCCTGGACGACGCGGCGGGCTTCGAGCAGGTGCGGCACCTCCTCCCCGGCACGGCGACCAGCGCCGTGCTGATCAGCAGCCGCCACCGGCTCGCCGGCCTGCCCGGTGTCCGCTCCCTGCGGGTGCCGCCGCTGACCGCCTCGGCGGGACTCGCCCTGCTGTCGCGGGTGATCGGCGAGCACCGGGTGGAGGCGGAGGCCGGGGCCGCGGTCTCGATCGCGCAGGCGTGCGGCGGCCTGCCGCTGGCCCTGCGGATCGTCGGCGCCAGGCTGGCCGCGCGCCCGTCGCTGCCGCTGGCCAAGCTGGCCGACCGGCTCGCCGACGAACGCCGCAGGCTGGACGAGCTGGCCGCGGGCGACCTGGAGGTCCGGGCGGGCCTGGAGCTGAGCTACGAGGCGTTGCCGCCCGGCGCGGCGCTGGCGTTCCGCAGGCTGGGGCTGCTCGGCGCGTCCGACGTGGCGTCCTGGGCGGTCAAGGCGCTGACCGGGCTGGCCGACCCGGAGCAGCCGATCGAGCAGCTGGTCGAGGCCAACCTGCTGGAGGAGGTGGGCCGTGACGCTACCGGCGAGCCGCGCTACCGGCTGCACGACATCCTGGCCGTCTACGCCGCCGAGCTGGTCGACCACGACGACGGCGGCGCCCCGGCGCTGCGCGCCTACCTCGACGCGCTGACCGCGCTCGCGGACGCCGCGTGCCACCGGCTGGCGGTGACCGTGGACGAGCTGCCCCTGCTCCCGGTGAAGCCGTCGGACGTGCTCACCGCGCCGGAGGTCGACCGGTTGACCGCGGACGGCGCCAAGTGGCTGCTGGTCGAACAGGTCCAGCTGGAACGCGCTGTCGAGGTGGCCTGCCGCGAGGGCTGGGGTGTGGCGGCGGCCTGGCTCTACGAGCGCACGGTCAGGTACCTCGACGTCTTCATCCCCCTGGACCGGGTGGTGGAGCTGGCCGAGCGGGTCCAAGGCGTCCTGCACGCCGAGGGCCACGTCCGGTTGACGTGGCGCGTGGAGTTCCACCGGGCGTACCAGCTGCTCAAGCGGTCCGTCGAGGACGGCTTGTTGCGGCAGCTGGAGCAGTGCGCCGAGGTGTTCCGGCGGTACGGCGACACCGTGGAGGAGGCGATCGCCCTGGCGACGCTGGCGCACTACTGCCACATGAACGGACAGGGGTCGGCGATCGACCTGGCCCGTCGCGCGGTCGAGGTCGGGCGCGCCAGCGGTTCCCGGACCGCCTACTGCTCGACGGTGCGGGAGTTGGCCCTGATCCTCGGCGAGTCGGGTCGACATCAGGAGTCCCTGTCCTGCTTCGACGAGGCGTTGGCGATCTCCCGCGATCTCGGCCTGACGCTCCCCGAGGCGCAGGTGCACTACGGCATCGCCCGGTGCGCGCTGGACAACGGCGACCTGGACCGGGCGGTCGAAGCGGCGGACCGGGCGGTGCGGCTGATCGAGACGATCGACGACCCGCGGGCCGCGGGCTGGGTGACGAACCTCGCCGGCCGGGTGAAGTTGGCCGTCGGCGACCACGCCGAGGGCGTGCGCCTCGCCAGGCGGGCGCACCGGATCTTCGTCGACATCGGCGAAGGCGTCGGCGTGGTGGACGCGGTGGCGTCCATGGCCGAGGGCTACCTGGAGCTGGGCAGGCCCGAGGACGCGGTGCGCGAGCTGGAACCGGCGATGCGCGAGTACCGGGACGTCGGCGCGGCCCAGGCGACCGAGAGGATGCGGCGGGCCTTCCGGCGGGCCTCGGCGGTGGTCCCGCGACCCGGCGGCGCACCGTCGGTCCCGTGAGGTATGCATATGCAGGCCCGCCCCGGCCGACGAGGGGATGACGGATGAGCTTGCACGTGGCGGTGGACTTCGGCACGTCCAGCACCTGCGTCGCCATGTCCCGGCACGGCCGCGAACCGCAGGTCGTCGTGGTCGACGGGCAGCCGATCGTGCCCTCCGCGGTGTTCGCCGCGGCCGACGGCACGCTGTTCGTCGGACAGGAGGCCGAGCGCCAGGCGGCGGTGGACCCGTCCCGCTACGAGCCGCACCCCAAGCGCCGCGTCGACGAGGGCGAACTGCTGCTCGGCTCCAGCGTGCTGCCCGTCGTCGACGTCGTGCGGGCCGTGCTGACCAGGGCCGTGGACGAGGCGCGGCACGTGGCCGGCGGCGCCCGGGTCGACCTGCTGGTGCTCACCCACCCGGCGGACTGGGGCGCGATCCGCACCAGGGTGCTGCTCCAGGCCGCCCGGGGGCTGGGCCAGGAGATCCGGCTGGTGCCCGAGCCGGTCGCGGCGGCGGTGTTCCACTCGGCGACCCACGCCATCCCCGACGGCGCGGCGCTGGCCGTGCTCGACCTCGGCGGCGGCACGGTGGACGCCAGCGTGGTGACCCGCCAGGGCAGCACGTTCCGAGTCCTGGCCACCAAGGGCGACCCCGGCTTCGGCGGCGCGGACGTCGACCAGGCGCTGCTGGAGCACGTCGGCTCGCTGGTCGCGCCCGGCGACCCGGACGCGTGGCGGCAGCTCGTCGAGGGCCGCGAGCTGGCCGACCGCCGCAAGCGCCGGGTGCTGCGCCAGGACGTGCGCGGCGCGAAGGAGACGCTGTCCCGGCACGCCTACACCGACGTGCCGATGCCGCCGCCGTTCCCCGACGCCCACGTCACCCGCACGGACCTGGAACGCCTGATCAGCACGCCGCTGACCCGCGCCGCCGCCCTGGTGGTGACGGCCGTGCGGGACGCCGGCCTCGACCCGCGCGGCCTGGCCGGGGTGTTCCTGGTCGGCGGGTCCAGCCGCATCCCGCTGGTGGCCCGCCTGGTCCTGGAGCAGTCCGGCGTGGTGCCCACGAGCATCGACCAGCCGGAGACCGTGGTGGCCCGGGGCGCGCTGCGGGCGGTGAGCGTGGACCCGCTGCGCACGGGCGCGCTGCCCGCCGGCCAGGGCGACGTCACGCAGAAGATCACCGACAACCAGACCCGCAAGATCACCCGGCGGATCACACCGCCCTCGCCGCCCGCCGGGTTCCCGCAGCCCGGGTACTTCCCGCCGCCCGTCCCCCCGCCCGCACCGGCCCGCCGCAGCCGCGTGCCGCTGCTCGTGACGGCCGTCGCCGTGGTGGTCGCGATCGTCGGCGCGTCCGTGGCGTACGCGTTGACCAGGGAGAACGACATCGGCGGCGGGGCGACCACGCCCGCCGCGCCCACCACGACCGCGTCCGGTGTCACGGGCAAGACCATCGCGCAGTACGACTACAGCTTCGTCGCGCCCGGCGGCTGGCAGCAGACCGGCGGCCAGGTCGAGACCCGCAAGGTGCTGCTCAAGCCCGAGGCGGCCGGGTCCGACCTGGACGTCATCGCGGTGGAGGAGCGGTTGCTCAACTACAACGCCACCGAGGACCGGGGCCGGGCCGAGACCGAGCTGCGCGACCAGTACGACCAGCGCGAGAACGTGTCCGATTTCGACCCTTCCGCGGACTTCGGCGCCAAGGATGTCGTTTACTACCGGGAACAGGCGGGGTCGGCCGTCATCGACTGGTACGTGCTGTTCCAGGACGACGTCCAGGTCAGCGTCGGGTGCCAGTACCCGCAGGACGGGCGCGACCGGGTCCGCCCCGCGTGCGAACAGGTGGTCGGCACGCTGACCGTGACCAAGTGACTGTGTGGGGAATGTGATGACCGGCATCCCGGAGGTCTTCGCCCGGTTCCGCGCCGACCTCGACGCGGCGGTGACCAGAGGTAGGCGGGCCGCCGCCGCCGCGGGCGAGCGGAGCGCGGCCCAGCGCGAGCGGAACCGGCAGCTCGCCGAGCAGGCCAAGGCGCGGCAGGTCCGGCCCGACCGGCACGCGCCCACGTCGCCGGACGTGCAGCGGGTCGCCGCCGGTTTTCGGCAGCACCGCGGCCTGCCCGTCGAAGAGTTGCCGTCGGGCCCCGAACTGCTCGCGCCGGAGAAATCGCGAGAGCAAACGGACGCTAATGCAAATCCGGTTCCGCCGCGGCCCGTGCTCGGTTCCCGCCCGGTGGCGGGCCCCAGCGGCCAACTTCCCCCCGAAAGGGGCGATGACGAGGACTTTTCGCAAGCGCGAATCCTCTACTGAACGGGCTCCGACGTCTCCTGCGTTTACAACCGCAACGACTTCCGAAGAAGTCGGGACAGCGTGGAACCGGACATGGCAAGGTCTGCGTCGTAAGAGGCGTACCAAGCGAGAACGCCTGATCTCATCTACCAAGGGGGTCGCACCCAAATGGCCGGTTACGAGACTGGATCACAGGAGCTCTTCGATGCCGCCAAGGACATCGTGAGCACCAACAACAACGTGCAGGGCGTCCTGGGTCAGCTCGGCGGCACGATCGACGGTCTGTCCAGCGCGTGGAGCGGTGGCGCCGCCCTCGCGTTCCAGAAGCTGATGGAGCGCTTCCGCGAGGACGCCGACAAGCTGCAGAAGGCGCTGCTCGACATCGCCGACCAGATGGACGGCAGCGCGCAGACCTACGTCCAGCAGGAAGAGGAGCAGGCGCAGGAGATGTCGGCGATCACCAACCGCCTCGGTGGCTGACGCTTCGCATTGGCGCCTCGTTTCCGTTCCTTTCGCTTTTCCTTCTCTTTCTGACTTCACCTCCAAGGGGAGACCATGGACACCAACCAGATCAAGGTCGACTTCGGCTCGCTGAGCAGCGCCGCCGGTGACATCACCAACCAGGCCGGCAAGATCCAGTCCGAGCTGGACAACCTGAAGTCCCGCCTCGCGCCGGTCATCGCCCAGTGGGGCGGTGGCGCGTCGGAGAACTACCAGGCCGCCCAGCGCGCGTGGGACGAGTCCGCCGCCGGCCTCCAGCAGGTGCTGGCCCAGATCGGCACGGCCGTGCAGTCCGCGACCGACGCGTACCAGGCCGCGGAGTCGAAGAACGCCGCTCGCTGGTGACTTCGGTCACCTCGGTGTGACCCCCCGCGTGGCCCCGGGAACCTCGAGGTTCCGGGGCCACGCGTCTGTTCGCGGCCGGTTCGGGACCCCCGTTTTGACCCACGCCGACCCCAACCGGTATCTTCCTACGTTGTTGTGCGGTAACTGGTGCGCAGTATGCGTGCCGCGTGTTCTGGTCCTCTGCCCACCTGGGGTCTCTGGCCTGAGCAACCGCCGCAATGACCCCAGACGCAAGTGACGACGAGGTAGACCCGTGCGCACGTACAGCCCGAAGCCCGGCGAGGTGACCCGAACCTGGCACGTGATCGACGCCCAGGACGTGGTGCTCGGTCGGCTCGCCACCCAGGCCGCGACGCTGCTGCGCGGCAAGCACAAGCCGACTTACGCCCCACACGTTGACACCGGTGACTTCGTCATCGTCATCAACGCGGACAAGGTGGCGTTGACCGGCAAGAAGCGTGATCAGGAGTTCGTGTACCGGCACTCCGGTTTTCCGGGCGGCCTGAGCCAGCGCTCGTTCGGCGAGGTGCTCGACACCCGCGCCGACCGGCTGGTCGAGAAGGCGATCAAGGGCATGCTGCCCAAGAACCGCCTCGGCCGCGCGATCGCGGGCAAGCTCAAGGTCTACACGGGCCCGAACCACCCGCACGCTGCGCAGCAGCCGCAGCCGTTCGAGATCAAGAAGGTCGCCCAGTGACCGAGCACCAGACCGAGGACATCGACGTGACGACCCCTGAGGCCGAGAGCGACGCCGTCGAGACGGACGCCGTCGAGACCGAAGCCGTCGAGGCGGAGGCCACCGAGGCCGAGGCCACCGACGCCGACACCCCGGCAGCCGAGTCCGACGAGGTCGAGGACTCCGCCGAGGTCGAGGCCACGCCCGTCGTGCGGCACACCCTCAACGCGGGTGCGCACCACCTCGCGCAGACCGTCGGCCGGCGCAAGCAGGCCATCGTCCGCGTGCGGCTGCTCCCCGGCAGCGGCAAGTTCACCCTGAACGGGAAGTCCCTCGAGGACTACTTCCCGAACAAGGTGCACCAGCAGCTCATCCGCGAGCCCCTGGTGACCACCGAGAAGCCGGAGACGTTCGACGTCATCGCGAACCTGCGCGGCGGCGGCACGACCGGCCAGGCCGGCGCGCTGCGCCTCGCGATCGCGCGTGCGCTGATCGCCGTCGACTCCGAGGACCGCCCGGTGCTGAAGAAGGCCGGCTTCCTCACCCGCGACCCCCGGGTCAAGGAGCGGAAGAAGTACGGTCTCAAGAAGGCCCGCAAGGCGCCTCAGTACAGCAAGCGCTGACCCCTCACCCGGGTCCAGCGAGCACCATCCTGCGGGAGCAGTCAGTTCTTCGTCGAACTGCTGCTCCCGCAGTGTTTTTCCCCTCTTTTCCTCGCTACATGGAGGTCACGGCGATCATGGCTCGGCTGTTCGGCACTGACGGCGTACGCGGTCTCGCCAACGCGGACCTGACCCCGGAACTCGCGCTGTCCATCGCCGCCTCCGCGGCACGGGTGCTGGCCGAGCACGACCGCTCGCACCGCCCGGTCGCGGTGGTCGGCCGCGACCCGCGGGCCAGCGGCGAGATGCTGGAGGCGGCCGTGGTGGCCGGCCTCACCTCGGCGGGCGCGGACGTGCTGCGCGCGGGCGTGCTGCCCACCCCCGCCGTCGCCTACCTGGTGTCGGCGCTGGGCGCGGACGTCGGCGTGATGATCTCCGCCTCGCACAACCCCATGCCCGACAACGGCATCAAGCTGTTCGCCGCGGGCGGGCACAAGCTGCCCGACGCGGTCGAGGACGAGATCGAGCAGAAGCTGGGCGAGCGCGACCACCGCCCGACCGGCGCGGGCATCGGCCGCGTGCGCGACATCGAGGACGCCGAGGGCCAGTACGTGCAGCACCTGCTGAAGGTGACGCCGCACCGCCTGGACGGCCTGAAGGTCGTGGTGGACTGCGCGAACGGCGCCGCGTCCGTGGCCGCACCCGACGCCTACCGCCGCGCCGGCGCCGAGGTCGTGGAGATCCACGCCGCGCCCGACGGCTTGAACATCAACGACGACTGCGGCTCCAACCACGTCGCGAAGCTGCGTGCCGCCGTGGTCGAGCACGGCGCCGACCTGGGCATCGCGCACGACGGTGACGCGGACCGCTGCGTCGCGGTCGACGCCGACGGCAACGACCTCGACGGCGACCAGGTCATGGCGGTGCTGGCGCTGGGCATGAAGGAAGCCGGCGAGCTGACCGACGACACGCTGGTCGCGACCGTGATGAGCAACCTCGGCCTGCACCTGGCGATGCGCGAGCACGGCATCGCGCTCAAGACGACCGCCGTGGGCGACCGCTACGTGCTGGAGGAGCTGCGCGCGGGCGGGTTCGCGCTGGGCGGCGAGCAGTCCGGGCACGTGATCCTGCCCGCGCACGCCACGACCGGCGACGGTCTGCTGACCGCGCTGCGCCTGATGGCCCGGATGGCCGAGACCGGCAAGCCGCTGGCCGAGCTGGCGGGCGTGATGCGCCGGCTGCCGCAGGTGCTGATCAACGTGGTCGTCGGTGACAAGGCGGCGGTGGCGAAGGACGCCGCGGTCAAGGAGGCCGTCGCCGCGGTCGAGGCCGAGCTGGGCGACACCGGCCGGGTGCTGCTGCGGCCGTCCGGCACCGAGCAGCTGGTCCGGGTCATGGTCGAGGCGGCCACGCACGAACTGGCGGAGTCCGCGGCGCAGCGGCTCGCCGGTGTGGTTTCCTCGGTGCACTGACGCGCGAGTCGTTCGGGGGGTTCGGGGATGGGCAACTTGGGTTTCGCCGAGATGGGGATCATCGCGATCGTGGTGATCGCCGTCGTGGTGGGCATCGTGGTGCTGGTGAAGAAGAGCGGCGGCAACCGGGGTCGGCAGCCGTACCAGGGTCATCACGCCGGCCAGCCCTACCCCGGCCAGCCCTACCCCGGTCAGCCCCACCCCGGCCAGAGTTACCCCGGCCAGCCCTACCCGGGTCAGCCGTTCCCCGGCCAGGGCCACCCCGGTCAGGGCCAGTCGGGACAGCCGTTCCCCGGTCAGCAGTTCCCGGGTCAGCAGTTCCCGGGTCAGCCGGGGCAGCAGCCCGGTGGCCCCTACCCCGGCCAGCCGGGCCAGCCGCCGCACGGCCCGAACCCTCCCCACGGTCCCCAGCCGCCCGCCGGTCCGCCGCAGTAGCCGCCACCGGCGCGTTTACACCTGCAAGGACCCGTGCGGAACCGCCGTCAGGCCGCCCGCCGGGGTGCCACGATGGGAACCGCACACCGAAGCGTCGCGTCGAAAAGGGGCGAGTCGTCGAGTTGGGTCGTGGCCTTCGCGCCACGGAGGGGAGTGGAGCGCCGTGGCCGGTTACGGCACCAGTACCGAGGCGATGCAAAAAGCCTCGAAGGGCATTTCCGATGCGGCGAAGGAGACGGCCGACGGGTTGAAGGACGTCGGTCAGACCCAGACGGTCGCCCGTGATTTCGGGGAAGCGCACCAGCAGCACTTCACCAACTACAAAGCGGGCATCGACAACTTCGGCAAAGGCATCACGAACATGACGAGCGTCCTCGGCGGATTCGCCGGGAAGATCGCTTCCGGTGCCACGACCTACGGCGACGTCGAATCCACGAACGCTGCCGACTTGGGGAGCCAGTACTGATGGCCGAGCCGAGCTGGAACGACGTCAAGGCCGTTCTCGACGACCCGAACGTCTCGGAGGACAAGAAGGCGGAGCTCATGCACGCCTACGTGTCCGAGACCGCGCCGTGGAACATCCCCGACGAGGCGAACGCCTACAAGGACCGCTACGACACCTCCAGCTTCTGGAACTGGGGTGACGGCGCGTCCGCCGACAACGGCCTGCAGAACCGCTACGACGAGGCCAAGGCCGAGGGCGAGTCCAACAGCTACAACAGCCAGGAGCAGACCAAGGCCGTCCAGGACGGCCAGCAGGACCTGGACGCCAAGCAGCCGCCGACCGCGTCCGGCTCGGGCGTGAAGCTGTCCGACGAGCTGTTCGACGCGGGCAAGGCCGGGCTGAAGGTCTTCGAGAAGTTCGAGGGCATCTGGAACAACCGGCCCGGCGACTGCATGGGCAACACCACGGCGATCAACTACGCCGAGCAGATCCAGAAGCCGTACGACGAGCAGCGCGGGATCAACTTCCACAAGCTGCTGATGGAAGCCGACGAGTTCAGCACCGCCAAGAGCAAGATCGACGAGATGAAGTCCGACGTCGACAACCAGCTCAAGGCGCTGTACGGCGAGTGGGAGGGCCAGGCGGCCACCAAGTCCCACGAGCACTACACCGGCGAGCTCTCGCCGAAGATCACCGAGCTGGCCGACGCGTTCGAGGGCGCGGCGAAGCTGACCCGCACCGCGGTCCGCGGCGTGTACGACCTGTGCAAGAGCAAGGCCGACGAGGTCCTGGGCATGTACCGGGAGCAGATCGGCCAGGCCGACACGTACATGGCGGAGAAGGTCGTCTCGTTCGCGCGCGGCGAGGGCGACTACTCCAAGGACCGCGTGCTGGAGATCGCCGGCTGGGTCGACTCGAAGACCGGCAGCAACATCGCCGACCGGATCCACTCCGACGACTGCAGCCTGAACGACGAGAACCGCGACTACGCGATCAACCAGTGCAAGAAGTGGATCCGCGAGTCGTTCAACCGCGAGTTCTGGCAGCTCTACGAGCAGTTCAAGACGTGCTGCACCGAGACCAAGTCCTCGGTGGACGCCCAGTGGGAGACCCTCGCCAACTACATGGCGGAGTTCGAGAACCCGTTCCCGGCGCCCGCGAGTGACCAGGGCGGCGACAAGGGCGGGGACAAGGGCGGCGACACCGGCGGTGGCACCGGGGGCGGTGGCGGCACCGGCGGCGGCACGGGTGGCGGCGGCAGCGGTTCCGGTGGTGGCGGCGGCACGCCGCCCGTGCCCGAGATGCCGAAGCCCGAGAACCCGCTGGACAAGGACGGCGACGGCAAGCCGGACGAGATCAAGCTGCCCGGCGACACCGACGGCGACGGCAAGATCGACGACCTCGACGGCGACGGCAAGCCGGACGACCAGGCCGGCAAGCCCGACGGGTTGAAGGGCGACGAAGAGGCCCCGGAGACCGTCACCATCAAGAGCGGCGACAACGAGATCAAGATCACGGAGCCGGACGAGAACGGCCACGTGCAGATCACCGTCGACACGCCGCAAAGCGAGCCGAAGACCTACGACGTCGACTTCAGCAACAACCCCGACGCGCTCAAGGCCCTGATGGGTCAGAACGGCGCGGCGGCGCTGGCGGGCGCGGTGGCCGGCGCGACCTCGACCACGGGCGCGGTGCCCGGCGGCACCCCCGGTGCGGTCGGCGCGGCCGGTGTCGTCGCGGGCCCGGCCGAGGGCGGCGCGAACGGCGCGATCCCGGTCGAGGCGGGCGCGGACGGCAAGGCGTTGATCGAACTGGACGGCCTGGCCATCACCGCCGAGGTCGACCCGCTGACCGGCGAGATCAACCTCACGGTCGACAACGGCGACGGCTCGCCCGAGGAGTACGGCGTGGAGTTCGGCGAGGACAACGCCGACTCCGGCGCGACGCCGGGCATCCCGGGGATGGACAACGCCGTGCCGCTGCCGGCGGACGTCACCACCATGCCCGCCCAGGCGGACACGCTGATCGGGCAGCCGGAACCGGCCGTGGGCGCGGCCGTCGGCGGCGGTGGCTTCGGCGAGCCGCAGGTCAGCGCGGTGCCCGCCCCCGACCAGGGCTTCGGCGGCGGCGGTTTCACGGAGCCGCAGTTCAGCCCGCCGACCGCACCGGACCCCGGCTTCTCGGGCGGGTTCACCGAACCGCAGTTCAGCCCGCCGACCGCACCCGACCCGGGCTTCTCGGGCGGGTTCACCGAGCCGTCGGCCACCCCGATGCCCGCACCGGACCACGCCGCCTTCACCGGCGGCGCCCCGGCGGCGGCCCCGATCGCGGGCGGCTTCACCGAACCGTCGGCGTTCCAGCCACCGGCCGCGCAGCCGTTCCAGGCGCCCGGCTTCCAGGCCCCGGGCTTCCAGGCCCCGCCGGCGGCGTTCGACGGCGGTTTCACCCAGTACAACACCGAGGGCACCACGTCGACGTCCGGCGCTTCCGTCCTCGGCGGCGGTTCCGGCTTCAACGGCGCGGACTCCGTGCTGGGCGGCGCTTCGTCGGCGTCCGGTTCGGACCACACGTGGAACAACTCCCCGGCCGGCGCCGCCGACCAGGGCCTGGCGGCCGACACGAACGCGTCGCAGGCGGGCCAGGCCGGCTCGGCCACCCTCCCGTCGATGCAGGAGTCGCAGGCGGCGGGCCAGCCCGGCGGTTCCGCCGTCGGTGGCGGCATGATGGGCGGCGGGATGATGGGTGGCGGCATGCCCGGCGGTGGCCAGCAGGGCGGCGGCGGCGACAGCGAGCGCAACAGCCCCGGGCAGTGGCGCACGACCGGGTCGCTGTTCGACGACGACGCCAGCCTCAGCCGCGTCCAGGGTGTCTTGGGTGAGGAGGGCCGATGAGCGTCGCGTCGGAGCGGCTGGCTGTGGCGATGAGCCGCATGGACCAGATCGCGCGGGAGCACGCCGACCGGCGTGAGCTGCGGGAACGTCGCACGCGCGAGGCGAAGGAGCAGGCGAGCGACAGCTTCGCCAAGCAGGGCCAGGTCGCGCAGAAGATCGTCGAGCGGCTGAACGAGGCCGAGAAGGCGCAGAAGGCCGCCGGCGGTTGGAACACCCAGGCGGCGACGGAGAAGAAGAGCGGCGAGTACAAGTTCGGCGCGGAAGACGACGAGCCGACCTACGAAACCCCGCCGCCGGTGTCCACCTCCTGGTCCCCGACCCCGCCACCCCCGCCGGCACCCCCGGCCGCCGTCCCGCCGCCACCGCCCCCGGCCCGCCCGGCACCCCGCCGCCCGGCCCCGGTGGACGATGACGACGACTTCGGCGGCCAGAGCTGGCTGACCTGACGTCCCCCAGGCCCCTCGTCGCGTCCTACCAACCGATCGGGTGAACATCGCCCGACAATGTACGGAAACGCCGTTCCCGTACCTCGGTTAGAACGAGACCGCCCCCCGACAACCACCGCCGACGCCCACCACCGCGCCGACCGTGCCACCGGGAAACGTCCACCGGACCCGACGAGGGGCCACAGGACCTCAGCCACCTGCCCAACCCCACGACGACGACCACCAACGCCGCCACCACCACCACCACCCGCCAGGCCCGCACCGCCGCCTGGCCTGGCTTCGCCTGAAAACAGCCCGCAGTCGCCGCACAGCCCGGCAGCCATCGCGCAGCCGGCAGCCGCTCTCGGCCCGGTCGTCGCGCCCAGGCCCCAGCGGATCTCGCGCGTCCGCCGCGAATCGCGTCAGCGCCGCGCCTCGCCGCGCGAACGCTCGATCCGACCCCTCAGCCGCGCACCAGCGGGCCGCGTTGGTAGGTCAGCACGGCACCCTTCACGTCGCCGTCCAGCAGCGCGTCCCACCGCTTGTCGCCCTTGAGCGTCCGCAGCAGGAACGCCGTCATCAGCGCCCGCGCCAACTTCTGCGCCGCCCGCTCACCCTTGCCGTCGAGCAGCAGCTCGCTCCAGTGCCGCCCCTCCGCGAACCCCAGGTGGCTGGCCTTCGGCAACGACCGCAGCTGCACCGGCCCCTGCCACGCCTCCGCGATCGCCTCCGCGTGCCCGACCGGCGGCGCGATCCGGTCCTCCCCGCCGGCCAGGTGCAACCCGGGCGCGGTCACCCGGCGGGCCGCGTCGAGGGCCGACGGCCGGGTCTCGGATGCGGCGAACGTCACGACCGCCCGCACGCGCTCGTCGTCCGCCGCCGCGAGCACCGCCGCGCCGCCACCCATCGAGTGACCCGCGACCGCCAGCCGCGACGCGTCCACGCTGATCCCGCCGTCGCCCAGCCGCACGCCGGTGCACACGTCCAGCGTCGTCCGCAGGTTCCCGGCCAGCAGCCGCGCCGACATCAGCGGCCCGCGCTGGGTCCCCGGCGCGGCGGCCACGAAGCCCCACGACGCCAGGTGCCGCAGCAGCGCGCGGTAGCGGTTGACCGGCTGCAACCAGCCGTGGCCGAACGCGACCGCGGGCAGTCCCAGCCCGACCTCGGGCGTGTAGACCAGGCCCGGAAGCCCGACCAGCGCCAGGTCGCCCCGCAGCACGGGGTGCTCACCGGGCCTGCTGAGCTGGTCGAGCACCTGCTTCGCCGAGTAGCCGCTCACCACGCGAACGGTAGTCGATCGAGGTGACGGCGCGCACGCTCCGATTGGTCTACACCAATTCCGGGCGTGACCTGCGGCAACGCGGTCAACCGGCCCGTTCGAGGGATGGCCCTGGTCTAGTTACGCTGTGCGGCGTGTGCGGAATCGTGGGATATGTGGGACACAGGTCGGCGCTGGACGTCGTGCTCGACGGGCTGCGGCGGCTGGAGTACCGGGGCTACGACTCGGCGGGCGTCGCCGTCCTCGACGGTGACGGCGGCCTGGCCGTCGAGCGCAAGGCCGGCCGCCTGACGAACCTGGAGGCCCGCCTGGACGAGGTCGGCCGCGACGCCTTCACCGGCACCGCCGGCATGGGTCACACCCGCTGGGCCACGCACGGCGCGCCGATCGACCGCAACTCCCACCCGCACTGCGACGTCACGGGCCGCGTCGCCGTCGTCCACAACGGCATCATCGAGAACTTCGCCGCCCTGCGCGCCGAGCTCGAGGCCGTCGGCGTCGAGATGGCCAGCGACACCGACACCGAGACCACCGCGCACCTCATCGCCCGCGCGTACGACGAGGGCGACACCAAGGGCGACCTGGAGGCCAGCGTCCGCTCGGTCGTCCGCCGCCTCGAAGGCGCGTTCACGCTCGTCGTCACGCACGCGGATCACCCGGACGTGGTCATCGCGGCCCGCCGCTCGTCACCGCTGGTGGTGGGCGTCGGCGAGGGCGAGACGTTCGTCGCCAGCGACGTGTCCGCGTTCATCGAGCACACCCGCGAGGCCGTCGAACTCGGCCAGGACCAGCTCGTGGTGATCGACCGCGACGGCTACCGCGTCACCGACTTCGACGGCGCCGACGCGCAGGCCAAGCCGTTCACGGTGAACTGGGACCTGTCCGCCGCCGAGAAGGGCGGCCACGAGTACTTCATGCTCAAGGAGATCGAGGAGCAGCCGGAAGCGCTGGCCAACACGCTGCGCGGCCACTTCCGCGACGGCCGGGTCGTGCTGGACGAGCAGCGCCTGTCCGACCAGGACCTGCGTGACGTGGACAAGGTCTTCGTGGTGGCCTGCGGCTCGGCGTACCACTCGGGCCTGGTCGCCAAGTACGCCATCGAGCACTGGACGCGCCTGCCCGTCGAGGTCGAGCTGGCCAGCGAGTTCCGCTACCGCGACCCGGTGCTGGACCGCGACACGCTCGTCGTCGCCGTGTCCCAGTCGGGTGAAACGGCTGACACGTTGGAGGCCGTCCGGCACGCACGGTCGCAGAAGGCGCGGGTGCTGGCGGTGTGCAACACCAACGGCGCGCAGATCCCGCGCGAGTCCGACGCCGTGCTCTACACGCACGCGGGTCCCGAGATCGGCGTCGCGTCGACCAAGGCGTTCCTGGCCCAGATCGCGGCGAACTACCTGGTCGGCCTGGCCCTGGCGCAGGCGCGCGGCACGAAGTACCCCGACGAGGTGGCCCAGGAGTTCCACCAGCTCGAAGCCATGCCGGACGCCGTGCAGAAGGTGCTCGGCACCGTCGAGCAGGTCCGCGCGCTGGGCCGCGAGCTGGCCGACTCGAAGGCCGTGCTGTTCCTCGGCCGGCACGTCGGCTACCCGGTGGCGCTCGAGGGCGCGTTGAAGCTCAAGGAGCTCGCCTACATGCACGCCGAGGGCTTCGCGGCGGGCGAGCTGAAGCACGGGCCGATCGCGTTGATCGAAGAGGGCCTGCCGGTGGTCGTGGTGATGCCGTCGCCGAAGGGTCGCGCGGTGCTGCACTCGAAGTTGGTGTCGAACATCTCCGAGATCCAGGCACGCGGCGCGCGCACGATCGTGATCGCCGAAGAGGGTGACGAGACGGTTCGCCCGTTCGCGGATCACCTGATCGAGATCCCGGCGGTGTCGACGCTGCTGCAGCCGTTGATCTCCACGGTGCCGTTGCAGGTGCTCGCCGCGGAGATCGCCCGCAGCCGCGGTTACGACGTGGACAAGCCGCGCAACCTCGCCAAGTCCGTCACGGTCGAGTAGGGCAGGCTTGGCCCCATGCGGGGTCTGTGGACGACGGAACGGGTCCGGGCGGCGGAAGAACGCGTCATGGCGGTCGTGCCGCCCGGCGCGCTCATGCGGCGGGCGGCGTTCGGCGTGGCGGTCGTCGCGGCGGAGCTGCTGGCCGGCAAGCGGCGGGTCGGCCTGCTCGTCGGCGCGGGCAACAACGGTGGCGACGCGCTGTGGGCGGGTTACTACCTCCGCAAACGCGGTGTCGCCGTGTCCGCTGTGCTGCTGACGCCTGATCGTGTGCACGCGGAGGGCTTGGCTGCGTTCCGTCGTGCTGGCGGGCGGGTGGTCGACCGGCTGGTGGACGTCGACCTGGTGATCGACGGGATCGTGGGGCTCTCGGCCCGCGGCCCGCTGCGGCCGGACGCCGCCGAGCACGTGGCGCACCTCGACGCGCCCGTGCTGTCGGTCGACCTGCCCAGCGGCATCGACCCCGACACGGGCGCGACCTCCGGTCCCGCGGTGCGCGCGCACACCACCGTGACGTTCGGGTGCCTCAAGCCCGTGCACGCGTTGGCGGACTGCGGTGACGTGCGGCTGGTCGACATCGGCCTGGGCGGCGAGCTGCACGGGCCGGACCTGATGGAGCTCGACGTCGACGACGTCGGCATGGCGTGGCCGGTGCCGGGGCCGGAGGACGACAAGTACACGCAGGGCGTGACGGGTGTGGCGGCCGGGTCGTCGACGTACCCCGGTGCGGCCGTGCTGGCGACCGGTGCGGCGCTGCTGTCCACGTCCGGGCTGGTCAGGTACGCCGGTGCGGCGGCCGAGAACGTGCGGGCGCGGTGGCCGGAGGCGATCTGCACGGGGTCGATCACGGACGCCGGCCGCGTGCAGGCGTGGGTCGTGGGGCCGGGGTTGGGCACCGGGCTGGGCGCGGAGTCGGTGCTCCGGGCGGTCCTGGAGGCCGGGGTCCCGGTGTGCGCGGACGCCGACGCGATCACCATGCTCGCCAACAACCCGGACCTGTGGGACGCGCGCGACCCCGACACGCCGCTCGTGCTGACGCCGCACGACCGCGAGTACGAGCGGTTGGCCGGGCCGGTCGGCCCTGATCGGGTGACGGCCGCGCGGAAGGCGGCGGAGCGGTTCAACGCCGTCGTGCTGCTGAAGGGCCACGCGACCGTCGTCGCCGGCCCGGACGGCCGCGTCCTGGTCAACCGCGCCCGCACGTCGTGGGCCGCGACCGCCGGCTCGGGCGACGTCCTCTCCGGCGTCCTGGGCTCCCTCCTGGCCTCGGGCCTGGACCCGGTCCTGGCCGCCGGCTGCGCCGCGAAGGTCCACGTCCTCGCCGCCGACCTGGCCGCCGACGGCGCCCCGATCCCCGCCACCTCCCTCCTGCACTCCCTCCCCGACGCCATCCGCGCCGTGAGTCCTACGTCCAAGTCGCGTGAGTCCTACGTTCAGCTTGAGTTTTAACCGGGTTGTTTGGTTCTGACTCGTTTTGGTGTGTCTGGTTTGGGGTGCTTCCTGCCGACGGGGTGGCGTGGGGCGGGTCCGGA